>NZ_JAPZPR010000002.1:0-515971 GCF_040407565.1 Sphingomonas faeni | reverse complement strand
GGGTGGAGCAGCCCGGTAGCTCGTCAGGCTCATAACCTGAAGGTCACAGGTTCAAATCCTGTCCCCGCAACCATCTTAATCTGCAACGCCTCCAAGGGAACACCCGCGGAGGCTTTTTGCGTTTCTGCTCCGGCACATAGCATCCGAATGCAGTGCGTCGATCGACACTCAAACTTCAACCTAGACACACGACACTCTCGCAAGCCTGGACGTACTGAAACAACATCGGTGATCTGACCGGAACACCAATGTTAAAAACGCATTGCTACCGCGTTGGACATCGCGACCGATGGGGGGACAGCGGCCAACCGCGCGCCAGATAAGCCGCGGCAATCTCGATCGCGAGATGCGCGCGCGAGTTGGTCCCTATCATGACGGCGGACCAGGTTAGAACCAGGCCCGGGTGCCTAGCACCAACGCGATCCCGCCGGTTGATTCGGTGTCGGCGCGGGCGTAGCGCCCCGTCTCGCCGTAGCGGTGCTCCCACGACACGCCGGCATAGGGTGCGAACTCGCGCTTGATCTCGTAGCGCAGCCGCAGCCCGAGTTCGGCGGTCGACAGTCCCGCACCGATCCGGCTGCCCGGCATATCCTGCGCCGCGAGGTTCAGTTCGATGCGCGGTTGCAGGATCGCGCGCTGCGTGATGCGCTGATCGTACCAGGCTTCCACACGCGCGAGGATGTTGCCCTTGTTGGAGAGGAATAGCGCGCCTTCGACGTCGAACCAGTACGGCGCGAGCCCTTCGACACCGACCACCGCATAGGTTCGCTTGGCATCTGTCGTGAAATCCTGACGGATACCGGCCTGCAGGTTCCAATAGGGATCGAGCGTACGCGAATACAGCGCCTGGACTTCGGCGTTTTCGACACGATCGCCAAATGTCCCCTCGCCCTCGGACTTTACCACCAACCGGTCGATGTCGCCGCCGAACCAGCCCGTGCCGTCCCAACGATAGCCATCGCGACGGTTGCGCACCTGCACCTCGGCGAGATTGAAGAGGATCTGGCTGAACCGCATGCCGCCATGCTCGTCGCGCATCATGCGGTTGGCCATCGCCATCGTCGCAGGATCATAGAAGCGCGCGGCCGCCAGCGTGGTCGGCGGTGCAGGAGGCCGCGCATCGCCGGCGTCCTGATCGGTGCCGGCCGGTGCCGACATCGGTGCCGTTCCCGCGGTTGGCACAGTGCAATGCCCCATTGCAGCGTGCTTCGAAGAGCAGGGAGCCGCGACCTCGTGCATCGCCATGCCGGGCATCGCCGATCCTGTCTGCGACGATGCGGTGTCGTCGACCGCGCTCGCCTTGCAATGGCCCATGGGGGTGGGATCGGACGGACAGACTGTCGAGGAAACGCCTACGGCTGACCCGGCGGATTTTGTCAGATTTTCACGATCGGCGACCGGCGTGGCCTTTCGTGTCCTGGCCGGCGCCGACGCGGGTTTTCTCAGGGCGGGTTTTTTCGGTGTGACCCTGGATTTAGGCGGCGTCGGTTCGTGCGACATCGCCATGCCCGGCATCGTCATCCCGCGCATGTCGTGCATCTGCGCGCTGACCGGCGTTGTGGTGGCTGGCGTTATCACGGCGGTCGCGAGAAGCAGGGGCAGCATTTTCATGCCGCCGCTCCCGAGTCGCGTTCGAGGAACGCCACTTCGGGACGCACCGTGACGACCTGCATCATCCCCGCATGCATGTGATAGAGCATGTGGCAATGGAACGCCCAGTCGCCGACCGCATCCGCGGTCAGGTCGAAGGTTGCGGTGCCGCCCGGCGCGACGTTGATGGTATGCTTGCGCGGCGCATGATTGCCGTGACCCGTCACCAGTTCGAAGAAATGTCCGTGCAGGTGGATCGGATGCGCCATCATCGTGTCGTTCACCAAGGTCACGCGAACGCGCTCGCCGTGGCGAAACGGGATCGGCGCCTTGACCTCGTTCAGCTTCACCCCGTCGAACGCCCACATATAGCGCTCCATGTTGCCGGTGAGGTGGATCCGCATCTGCCGCGACGGCGCGCGCAGGTCGGGGTTGCGCGCCAGCGCCACCAGATCGCGGTAGACCAGCACCTTGTGCCCCGCGTCGTCTAGCCCTTGCGGCGGCTCGCCGGTGCGATCGACCGGCATCGGCGCGACGGTCTGTACCGTCGGCGTCCTGGGCAGGCCGGGTGCGTTGGAGACGTCGCGCATCGCATCGCTCATCCCGGGCATCGCCGGATCGCCGCCGAGCGGTCGGCCAGGCTTGCAATGCCCCATCGCCGCATGTTCGGGCAGGCAGACCTCGGGAACGGAATCCACCTTGGTGGCATCATGGTCCATCCCGGTCATGCCGGTCATATCACTGCCCATCGCGCCATGATCCATGCCGGCCATGCCGTGCATCCCCATTCCCATGTCCTTCATCGTCGCGAGCGGACGCTTGCGCAGGGCAGGCACGGGCGCCGTCATCCCGACCCGTGGCGCCAGCGTCGCGCGAGTCATGCCCGACCGGTCCCACGCCTCGGCGACCAGCGTGTAGGCGAGGGGCTCGGTCGGCTCGACGATCACGTCGTAGGTTTCGGCGACCGCGATCTGGAACTCGTCGACCGCGACGGGTTTCACGTTCTGGCCATCGGCCTGCACGACCGTCAGCGTGAGCCCGGGTATGCGAACGTTGAAATTGGTCATCGCGGCGGCGTTGACGATGCGCAACCGAACGCGCTCGCCGGGCGTGAACAGCGCGGTCCAGTTATCCGCCGGGCCGTGTCCGTTGACCAGATAGGTGTAGGTTGCGCCGGTTACGTCGGAGACGTCGGTCGGGTCCATCCGCATGCCGCCCCACATCCGCCGCTCGCCGGCCGGCTGGTCCCTGCCCGCGAGCAGGCCGCCGAGGGTCTGCTTCTGATAGTTGAAATAGCCGCCCTGCAGCTTCAGCTTGCGGAAGATCGCGTGTGGATGCAGCGGGCTGTGATCCGACAAGACGATCACGTGTTCGCGGTCCGACAGGATCGGATCGGGCCCGGCGGGATCGATCACGATCGGGCCGTAATGCCCCATCTGCTCCTGCAGCCCCGAATGGCTGTGATACCAATAGGTCCCCGCCTGGATCACCGGAAACTCGTAGGTGAAAATGGTGCGCGCCGGAATGCCGGGGAAGCTGATCCCCGGCACGCCGTCCATCTGGAACGGCACCAGCAACCCGTGCCAGTGGATCGAGGTCTCCTCGTCGAGCGCATTTGTCACTGTGAGGCGGACGGTCTGCCCCTCCTTCAACCGGATCAACGGCGCGGGGACGGTGCCGTTGATGCCGATCGCATGCGAAGGCTTGCCGTCGATCGTCATCATCTGGTGCGCGACGGTCAGCGCGATATCGGTGCCGGAGACGGTCGGGAGCGGAGCTGCGATGCCGGCCGAAACCGGTTGCGCCCAGGCCGGCAGCCAGGGCGCCGCAAGCGCGCCGCCGCCAAGCGTGGCGTCGCGCAGGAAGCGGCGGCGGGTCAGTCGGGTCATGCGGATCCTCGGGCAGGCAGCGATGGCGTGTATCGTTCATACGGCTGCGGGGCGCCAATCCCTCACGCCGGCACGGGATTTATCGCCCGCCGACGCGATCGGCGCCTGTCAGGCGCGATCCGCGTCCAGCAGCGCCCGCGCGCGCCGCACCCGGGTCTCGACCGCTTTCACGGTGATACCGAGCGCCTCTGCCGCTTCGGCATGGCTCAATTGCTCGATCGCGCAAAGTATCAGCGGATCGCGGAGAATCGCGGGCAGCCGGCGGATTCCGGCGAGCGTCCGTGCGAGGTCGTCCCGGTCGATCGCATGGGCCTGCGCGTCCGGCGCGGTATCGGCGATCCGTTCGCCCGCCTCGATGGGCAGCACGCGCGCGAGGAAATGGCGGACGCGTCGCCGCCGATGCCAGTCGCGACATTTGTTGATCGCGATGCGCGCCAGCCATGCTCGCAAGGACCGGCTCGGGTCATAGCGTCCGAGTGCCGCGTGCGCCGATACGAAGCTCTCCTGCAACAGGTCGAGCGCGTCGTCGGGGTCGCCGATTTGTGCGACGATCAGGCGGTATAGCGGTTGCTTGTGGCGTCGCATCAGGCCGGCGAACGCAGGCTGTCGTCCGGCCGGTGGCCCCGTCAGATATCGGGCGACCAGCTCGGCGTCCTCGAGGGCGTCGGAGCCGGCGCTCACCGGGCCCCTCACGGGGCGGGAGTCAGCGCCCGCACCACGACCCGGTCGAACGCCGCCGTCTGGCTGGGACGCATCAGCCGGCGCATGGCGAATACATGCGCGAGCGTCGCCTTCTGCAACGTGCCCATCGTGCGATGCGATCGATCGACCGCCGCGGCGACCGCGGGACCATAGTCATGCTCGCGCGCGATCGCGGCGGCGAGGCGCACATTGTCCGCGCGCAACTGCGCCTCGAGCGCGGTGCGCTGGGTCGCAAAGCGCGCCTCCAGCCCATCGAGCGCGACCTCCTGCTGCGCGTCGAGCGTCACGTCGCGGTGGAGCAGCGCATGCAGTTCGGTGCCATGCGAGCTCGGCGACCTGAGCCAGCCGCCGGCCAGAGCACCGGCCACCAGCACCCCGGCGATCGCCGCGAGAAACGTGCACAGGATGATCAACGCGTTGCGCCGGAATGCGGCGGTCATCGGCCGAGCAGCAATGTGGACGGCGCCAGCGCGCCATCTATGCCGATCGGACTCGCCGCCTGCGCGGGCGTCACGCCAATGCCGAAACCGGTACCGCCGACCAACCCGAGCGCTAGCGCCATCGCCACGGACCATGCGCCGATCATGCGGCCGGCTGCGCGGTCGCGGGCGTTTTCGTCGATCGTCGCGAAGACGATCGTCTCGATATCGTCGAGCGACGCGGGCACCTGCATCGTCGCCAGTCGCGCCAGTCCTTGATCGACAGAATCCTGCATCGCTCGCTCCATTCCCCTTGCAGCCATACGCATTCGGCGGGGCAATCCCTCAACGGTTTCCAGGCGCATGGACGATTGTTGCGCGCCTGCCGAAAAGGTCGGTTCAGGACCGAGCCTGAAACGCTCAGCGCGCGAGGGTTCGCAGGATCCTGCGACTGACCGCGGAATAGAGCTCGACGGCTTTCAGTCGCAGGCTGTGATGCCGGTCATAGGGCTGGAGCGTGATCGGGATGAACGGCGCGAGCTTGTCGGCGATCGTCGTCGGCGAGATCCGCGTGTTGCTCTGGATGACGGCAAACAGGCCCTGACCGTCATCGCCGAGATGCTTGGCCGCATCCCAGTTGGCCAGCCCCTGACCGTCACGACCGGCAAACCATACGCTTTCGTCGGCGTGCAGTTCGGGCATCCCGGGCAGGGGCGGCGCATGATAGGTATCGAGGAGGCCTTCGCGTTCGGCGTTGAGCCAGTAAAGCGTGTATTCGGTCCAGTCGACCATGTAGCGCGCGAGCAGAACGCGCATCCAGTCTTCGCTATATTGCTCCTCGAGCCGACGGTGCAGCGAGCGACACAGTGTCGACGACAACAAGGTTGGCGTCCACCAGAGCGCGCTGCGCTCGAGATGCGGTTCGACGCCGAGCAGCGCCCCCGATGCTTCCCAATACCGCGCTTCGCGCGCCCGGGATTGATAATGGGTGAGGGCGCGCCCGCCGGGCAACAAGGTCGCCTCGTCGAACGGGCGGAGCGCGAACACGTCGGGATCGAACACCATGAAATATTCGGTATCGACCATCTCGCCGGCCGCCAGTTTGATGATCTGCTGCCGGTGCCACGGACGGATCTGATGCGGCGCGTTGAAATCCTTGAACGCCGCAAAGCGTGTCGACTCGTCGACCACGACGACTGGAAAGTCGCTCCAGGCCTTCGCATAATGCTGGGCCGCCTCGAACTCGTCATGCGGCACGACGATCAGGATGCGATCGAACAGCGACGCCCCGGCGAAATGACGCAGCGACGAAAAGAGGATGTCGCACCGCGCGATGTTGTCGGCGTAGTGACGACCCTTGGTCTTCAACGGCAGAATGGCACTAATCGTCATGGCGTGGGGGACCGGCGTTCGATGAGCAGGCGATAGAGCAATTGCGGGATATGCTGTCGCCTGCCGAGCAACATCACGCCGAGGATGCCGGATCCCGCATTGGTGGTCTGGAGAACGAGGTCCCGCGCGACCGGCCGGCGCGTGCCTTCGGCATCGAGCACGAGCACGACCGCGTCGACCGCGGTGGACAGTTCGATACTCTCGAACGATGTCGCGGTCGGCGGGGCCGTCACGATGACATAGTCGAAGTGTGACGCCAGATCGGCGAGCAGTTTGGCATCGAGGCGCCGGTTCGAGCACGCCGCGGTGCCGATGACGCCGGTCGCCATCCCCTCCACCATGTCGATCTGCATTTCGCTCCCCGTCGAGGGCACCGGCGCGCCGTCGGCGAAGCGGACGAGCATCACGCGGCCGGGCGTCCGCCTGTTGAGCGCTGCACCAAGGCCCAAGGCAGCCTCCTGCAAGCTCCGGCGGGAATTCGGCGCGAGCAGCAATACGGTACGCGCGCTGTGCGGGCCATGGCCGTCGATGGCCGCGATCAGGCGGCCGAAGTCTCGCCGGCCCGCGCCGATTGCACCGTCGCGGCGCTGGAACGGTGCATAGAGGACGGGCAGGCCCAGCACCCGCTCCACTTCCTGCGGTGCCAGGAACGTATCGCGCAGGCTGGTGAGGACGAGCAGAACCGCGCCGGCGATCATGATCGCCGCGACGATGCTGCCCGCGACCAGCAGCATCGGCGGATTGCTTCGTTTGCTGGGCGTGGTCGGCGCCTCGATGATCCGGACGTTGGGGCTGCCGGCGCTCGTGGTCTGGTTAAGCTGGACGCGGGCCTGTTCGACCTGCGTCGACAGCGTGCGGAACGTGTCGGCAAGCACGTCGCGGTCGAGCCGCAAGCGCGAGATCGTATCCTGGATCGCGATCAGCTGGTTCAGGCGGGTGCGGGACGCCCCGATCTGGGCATTGAGCGCGGTGCTGCGCGCGGCTTCGCCGGCGATGGTTGCCTTGGCCTGGGTCAGGCGATCCTGCGACGAGTCATAATATTGATTGCGGCCGGTTCGTCGTGTCGCGACGAGGTTGCCTTTCTGGCGGGCGATCGCGGATTGCAGCCCGGCGATCTGCTTGTCGACCTGCACGACGAGCGGCGCGCCGGCCATGTAGCGCGACGCGAGATCGGCGCGGCGGCTCTGCAACTGCAGGACCTGAGCCTGCATCTCGCCGATCGTACGCGCCGATTCGGCATTGTCGGAATAGAGTTCAACCTGCGCGGGGACGCTGCGCGCACCCGATTGCAGCGTGGCGACGCTTTGCCGTCCATCGGCGAGCGATGCTTCGGCATCGAGCTTGTGCTGGCGAAGCAGGTCGTCCTGCTGGACCGCGCCGGCGATCTGCGCGGCGATATCGACGACGTTGTTCTGCTGCTGGTAGACGACGATACCGGCATTGGCGGCATCGAGCTGTGCCTTCACCTTGTCGCGCTGTCCGACCAGGAACGCGACGCGCCCTGACGTCAGGACGTTGGCCCGGGCCTCGAAATACTCGGCAAGCAGGCGACGCAGCATGTCGGCGGCTTTGGCCGGATCGCGCGCGGTGTAGCTCAGTTCGATGACGTTGGCGTCGGTCGCCTTGGTGACATGGAGGTTCGCTTCCAGCGCGTTCAGCTCCGCATTCACTTCGGCGGTCGTTGCGCCAGGCCCGAGCGCCTTGCGCACCAGCGAACGGTGAATCTCCATGCTGGCGAGCAGTTGCATCTCGACATTGACGACTTCGAGCGGATCGAGCGCCTGGTTCGGCGACGGGGCGCTGTTTGCCGACTGCATGTCGTAGATACCCGCACTGAGCGGCAGGAGGCGCGCCTCGGCTCGATAGGTCGGCGGCAGAAGAATTGCCGCGATGACGCCGAGCGCGATGATCGTGCAGAAGACGATCGCAACGACGCGGCGATGGTAGAAGGCACTGTTCAGAAGATCACGCAAGGCCGTCTGATTAGCGGTTCCCGTTCGGTCCTGCAAAGTGTTCGAGGCCGAAAAGTCCAGCATGGTTTCGCAACGCTCCAAAGCCCGCACCATCTGCGTGACACGCCAAGCTTATCTATCAGCGCGATTATTTTTCCGTTAAGCGTTCGCGCCTAGGACGACATCATAGCAACGTCGTACCGAAGGATGTATCGTGAGCGACCAAATCCACCCTCGCCGTCGGTCTGTCGCCGCCGCCAATACGCGGGCGTCGATCGCAGTCGCTGGGATCGTCCTGGCAGCGGTCGCTCCGGCCGGTGTGCCGGCACAGACGCGCGATGCCGCGGCGAACCGGTCCGTTGCAGCCGTCGCTCCCGAATATCGGATCAGTCCAGGCGACGAATTGTCGGTGACCTTTCCCTATAATGCCGAACTGAATCATGACGGTCCGGTTGGTCCCGACGGGCGTTTCACCCTGCCTCAGGTCGGCAATATCGTACTCGCCAACGCCACCGTCGACGAGGCGACCGGGACGATCAGTGCGGCACTGCGTCGGCTGGGCATCGTCGAGAATGCGCGTCCGTCGCTGACGATCCGCCAATACGGCGCCAGCGTCTTCGTCGGCGGTGAAGTGCGCAATCCGGGCGCGGTGCGGCTGGCGAGCGGGATGGATCCGTTACAGGCCGTGATCGCCGCGGGTGGCCTGCTGGATACCGCGAAGTCGAAGCGGATCGTCATCATCCGCCGGGGTGCCGACGGCACGCCGATCCTGCGCTACGTCAATCTGCGCGATTACCTCCGCCACGGCGTCGGTACGGGGATCGAGCCACTGCACGCGCAGGAGGTGGTGTTCGTGCCCAAGTCGTCGATCGCGGAGGCGAACGTCTGGGTGGACCAGTATATCAACCGCCTGCTCCCGTTCAGCCGGAGCCTGAATTACAGCATCGGCAACGGCACGGTGAACACCGTCCCTGCGCGGTGAGCCAAGCCCCGCTTGCCATCCGGTCGAATCGGGCCGTGGCTGGCCGCGTCGACGCCCGGGGCGATCTGGACGGGCGTGGTTTCCAAACGCATCGTTCCGAGTCGGCGGCGTTACGGTGGAGCCGGGTGGCCGCGCTGGTCGCGGTGCTGCCGCTGTTCGGGCAGAGCTTCCACTATGTGAAGGATCTGGCCCCGCTCTGGGCGCTGTCCAAGGTGTTTCCGATCGTTTCGCTGCCACTGGCCTTCTTTCTGCTGGCCGGCGATCGGCCGACCGCGGCGCGGCAGGTGTTGATCAGCTGCGTCTGGCTGACGCTGGTGCCGACGTTCGTCGCGATCGGGACATTCCAGCAGACGTTCTTCATCGGGCTTGCAGCACAGATAAAGCTGTTGCCGCTCCTGTATTTCTTCTCGTTCCTGGGGTTTCTCCGCTGGTTGCGGCCGACGATGCGCGAGGTGGCCGCCGGATTTCTCATCTGTGCGGCGATCACCGCGCTGATCCTGCTGCTGCTGTGGGCGGCGGCGCCGCAATCCTGGTACAAGAGCCATTACGTCACCGGTGAATCGCCGATCCTCAGCAACGACAACCGCGGCAACCGCATCCGCATGCCGATGTATTTCGGCCTGATCGGTATCTTCTACTGCTATCGGCGATTTTTCGTCACCCGGCGACCCATCTGGTTCGTGCTGGCAGGGATCGGTTTCGCCATGGCAATGGGGATCGTCCGGACACGATCGACGGTGCTCGGGCTTGCGGCGGTGGGCGCGATCACCGCGTTCGCGGCGGCATCACCGCGGGTGCGCGTGGCCCTGATCGCGCTGATCCCGGTCGCGCTCGCCGCGCTGTTCTCGGTCCCCTATGTCGCCTCCGTATTCAGCACCGACTCGAGTTCCGGGTTCGACGTCCGCTGGATCAGCACGATCAAGGCGATCAGTTTCCTCGGCACCGATCCATTGCGCTGGCTGTTTGGCGTCGGGACGATCAGTCCGGTCGATCCAGCCGGGCTGATGACTTATTTCAACCACTTCTTCTTTCTGGCCGATATCACATGGGTCGGCGTGGTGTTCGAATATGGTCTGTTCGGCGCCGCCCTGATCCTGGCGATCCCCGTCCGCGGCCTCTTCCTGGTGCGGCAGGCGCGGGGCGGTGGGGAGGATCCGTTCCTCGGCGCGTTACAGGATTACCTGCTATACGCTGTGCTGATCTCCGAACTTTATCCGATGACGCTGGCACCGGGCGAATTCACCGTGATCCTGGCGATCGCGGTGTTCGCGATCGAGCAACGCCGGCGACCGATGGTTGGTCAGTGAGCCGGCGGCGGATCACGTGCGCTGCCGCGCTTGCCACGCTGCTGGTGACGGGGTCCTGCCTGCCGGCAACCGCGACATCCGATTCGGGCGACCCGATCGCGATCACCGTCGACGTGAACGCGGAGCGCCATCCGATCAGTCCGCTGATCTACGGCGTCAGCTTCGGCGATGCCGCAACGCTCGCAGACCTCCGGGGTCCGGTGAACCGGGCGGGCGGCAATAGCGCGTCGCTGTACGACTGGCGGAGTGAGGCAAGGAACGCGGGGCGCGACTGGTATTTCGAAAGCCTGCCGATCGCGCCCGACGATCGCTCGCAATACGGCACGCGGTTCGTCGAGCGATCGCGGGCTGGCGGCGCCGCGGCGATGCTGACCGTGCCGATGACGGGTTGGGCGGCAACGCTCGGACCGGACGGCGGCAAGCGCGCCAGCTTCGCACTCTCGCGGTACGGCGCGCAGGAGACGCACGATGGCAACGGGTTCGCCGATGCCGGCAATGGTCTGCGGCCCGATGGCACGCCGATTACGGGCAACGATCCGACCGACGCCGCACGCCGCACGAACCGGGACGAGCAGCAAGATTGGGTGAGGAGCCTGGTCGCGCGCTGGGGCAGCGCGGCGGACGGCGGCGTGCGCTTCTACGCGATGGATAACGAGCCGAGCCGGTGGCACGATATCCACCGCGACGTTCGGCCGGTCGGTCTGCATGCCCGCGAGCTGGCGGCGATGGTCGTCGACTATGCCAAGGCGGTGAAGGCGGTCGATCCGTCGGCGCGGATCGTCGCGCCGGAGGAATGGGGCTGGAACGGCTATCGCTACAGCGGCTTCGACCAGCAGATCGGCGATGCGCACGGCTATGACGATCTGCCCGACCGTCGCGACCAGACCGGCGGCATGGACGTGCTGCCGTGGTTGTTGACGCAGTGGCGTGCAGCCGGGCATCCGGTCGATGTCGTCAGCGTGCATTACTATCCGCAGGGCGGCGAGTATCGCGAGAATGGCGACGATGTCTCGCCGAGAATGCAACGCCTGCGCAACCGATCCACGCGGTCGCTTTGGGACCCGGAGTACCGCGATACGAGCTGGATCGACGACAAGATCATGCTGATCCCCCGGCTCCGCGAGTGGGTGTCGCGCTATTACCGCGCAGGGACGCCGCTTGCGATCACCGAATATAACTGGGGCGGCGAGCGTCACATGAACGGCGCGACCGCACAGGCGGACATTCTCGGGATCTTCGGACGCGAGGGGCTCTACATGGCCAATCGCTGGGTCGCGCCGGCACGGGGGACGCCGACCTATCTGGCGATGAAACTCTATCGGAACTACGACGGACAGGGCGCAGGTTTCGGCGAGACGAGCGTTGCCGCACGATCGCCTGACCCAGATGCGGTCGCGACGTTCGCCGCGGTTCGCGCGCGGGACGGGGCGCTGACGATCGTCGCCATCAACAAGCGACTCGATCGCGTGACCCCGGTCGTGCTGTCGCTTGCGGGCTATGGCCTTGCGGGAACCGTCGAAGGAGCGCGGCTCGCGCGCGGGACGCTGGCACCGCTGGCCACCGCACGGTTCGAGGCCGGCCGTTTCTCCGCCACACTTCCCATGCAGAGCGTCACGATGTTTGTCCTGAAACCCACGACTCTTGGCAAAAAGCATGGTCGCTGAACGTCTTGGCCGGCTGAAAGCGCAGTATGGCGGGTCGCTGGTCACTACCGGCACGCGCCTGATCGACCTGCCGTTCCGCTACGGCATGCATCTGTTGATCGCGCTCAGGCTGCCGCTCGATCAGGTCGGTGCGTTCTATATCGTCTTCGGTACGATCACCTTTGCGGCCGGGCTTGGCCGCCTTGGGATCGACCGCGCGCTGACGCGGGAAATGGCACGCGCGCTGGCACGTGGCGATACGAACAGCGCCCGTCGGGCAATGGTCCGCGCTTTCGTTCTGGTCGCGCTGGCTTCGTTGGTTGTCAGTGCGGTGATCGCCGCGATCGCGTGGCCGCTGGCAACGATGGTGCTGCACAAGCCGGACATGGTGCCGCTGTTCATGATCGGTGCGCTGATGGTGATTCCGCAAAACCTGACCAACGTCGCGGCCGGTGCGCTGGCGGGGCTGCACCGGGTGACGTTGAGCCAGACGGTCTACACATGGCTGTGGCCGGCGGTGTTCTGCGCGACGGCCGTGCTGATGCCGATGAGCGACGCGCATGCGCTGGGCGCGATCACGTTCGGCATGACCGTGGCGATGCTGATCGGTGGCACGATCCTGCTCCGGTCGGTGCCCGCCAAGGACGATGCCAGCGACGCTGTGCCGATCCCGCCCCCCGCTCTCTTCAGGACGGGCCTGTCGCTGTTCAGCCTCGAACTGGTCCAGCTGCTGATCAGCGCTGCGCCGACGTTCGTGCTCGGTATCGTTGCGCCGACCGAGGCGGCAGGCCTGTATTCGATCGCTTGGCGCGTGGTGCTGGTGATCTACATGTTCGTCGGCGGCGTCGCGTCGATGGTATCGCCGCGGTTCGCGCGCCTGTACGCGCTCGATGACAGGGAGGGGCTGAAGCGGGAAGTCGCGCGGGCGCTCGGGTATGCACTTGCCTTGTCGCTGTTGCCGATCGCGCTGATCACGATCGAATCGTCGCGTATCCTCGCCCTGTTCGGGCCGAACTTCGTCGTCGCCACCTCGACGTTGCGGATCCTGATCGTCGGTCAGCTTGCGGCGACGATTTCGACGACGACCCCGGAATTGCTGGGGATGACCGGCTACGCGACATCGTTGTTCAAGATCAACATCCTCGCGCTGATCGCGCTGATCGTCGGGCTGGCGTTGCTGGCTCCGCCGCTCGGGGCCGACGGCGCCGCGCTGGCGGTGTCGTTGACGATGGTGGTGAACGCGATCAGCGTGACGATCGTCGCAAAGCGGCGCTTCGGCTTCGTACCGCTTGGCGCGCTCTATGCGATGGTGCGCGGTCGCGAGAGCCACGCCGCGGCACCGGCAACACCGTGATCGAGCGGCGTCCAGTCGATCTGGAAAACCGCATCGGCACGGGTAGGGTCGAGCCGGATATCCTGCGCCCATAGTCTCACCAGCGACGGCGGAATCGCGGGCGGCAGCCGGCCGGTCTTTTCGGCGAGCTTGAAGGGCACGGCCAGCAGCTTGGTTTCGAGTTTCAGGCGCCAACCCGGGACGCGCGCGACAGGGACCGCGCCGAGCGCACGCGCGAAGGCGAAGAAATAGCTGTTCCAGTCGGGTGCGCCGGGCATCGCCAGGTTGAACGCGCCCCTGTCCGCCATGCGCACCGCGGCAAGGATCGCGGCGACGACGTCGTCGATATGGACGAGGTTGCTGCAGCCATCGCCGCCGGCGCCGAGATCGCCGATCCGGCGGGCGTTGAGCAGGTCCGCGATGCGCGTCGTCCACTGGCCGCTGCCGGGACCGTAGATGCAACCGGGGCGAAGCAGCGCGAGGTTCTGGCACGCGGCGAGACACTGCTCGGCCTTCGCCTTCGCCGCGGCGTATGCGCCGGTGTCGGCAAGCAGCGGGGCGTCTTCGGCGATTCGGCCGACCGCCGAGCCGTAGACCGCCATCGAACTCAGGTGGACGATCCGGCGCGACCCGGCGGTCGCCGCAACCGCCCCGGCGTTGGCGAGGATCGTGGGCGCGGCACCGACGACCGCGTTCACCACCGCGTCGATACCGTCGAGCGCGGACGCAAGCGACGAACGATCCGTGGCATCGAGCAGGACCCGCTCGACCGATCCGCCCGATTTTACCCGGCGAACCCCCGCCACCGGGATCGCCCAGTCGGAGGCGTCGAGCGCATCGATCACGCGACGACCGACAAATCCGTCGGCACCCAGCACCAGAACCCGCATCATGCGACCAACTCTGTGAGGCGATCGGCAAGACGAAGCGCGAGCGCCACCGCGGTCAGCGTCGGATTCGCCTGGCTCGATGTCGGAAAGACGGCGGCGCCGGCCACATGCAGGTTTGCGATCCCATGGACGCGGCAGTCGGCATCGACCACGCTATGTCGCGGATCGTCGCCCATCCGGGCCGTACCGATATGATGGCCGCCATACGCGCCGTAACGGGTCATCTCGGTCTCCACATCCTGGGGATCATAGTCGAAATGCCCGCAGCCCGAGCGATCGAGATCTTGCGCCAACAAGGCGAGGGCCGTCTGGACGGTGGTCACGTCGCCTCGCGTGTAGCGCCAGTCGACCGCGAGCCGCGGCACGCCCCACGCATCGCGATCGCTGCCCAGGCGGACGCGACTGTCGCGGTTCGGCTCCTGCTCGGCATGGAAATCGAGGCTGAAGCTGCCGTTGCGGGGACGGACGATGATCGAGGGATATTTGCGGCCGGCCAGCTTGCGGCCGACGAGCATGCCGCCGGCAAAGCGCAGGACGCCCACTGGATCGCGGATGATGTTTGCCATGTGCCGAACGGTGCCCGCGGCGCCGGCGGGGTCGGCATCGTCGAGTCGTTTGCGATATTGGCGTGGGACCAGCAACCGGCCGAGATACAAGGCCGACAATATCCCGGTGCCGTGCCGCGCATCGGCGATCCGCGGGTGATGCAGCCGCGCGACGAAGTTGCCGATGCGATGCGCGCGCTGCGCCGCAGGGTCGAGCGCGAACCGGCGGCGGCAATAGGTGCCGTCGTCGGCGACGTCATAGCCGTGCCAGACCGCCGACTCACCGCCGGCGGCGACAAAGATGCCTATCGTTCCGGCGATGTGGCACATGTAATAGCGGCCGAGGACATCGTGTGCGTTGCCGATGCCGTTCGGATGAACCTTGCTGCTTGCCAACATCAATCGCGTGGTCTCGAGCCCGCCCGCGGCGAGCACGACATGGTCTGTGGCCACCGCGATTCTTGCGCCGCTCGCACTGCGGACCGCCAGACCTGTGACGACGCCGCCAGCGGTGTCGGTCTCGATATCGGTGACGGCTGCATTGAGGACCAGCGTGATTCGCGGCGAGGCGTGCAATCGCTCGCGATAGCGTCGGCCGAAGTCCGTCGGGCAGCTGAACCGTTCCAGGGTATCGGTCGAAAAATCCTTGCCGGCGAAGTCGGCGATCATCGGCCGCGTCGGTCGATCGAACGCGCTATCAACCGTGTACGCGAATTCGCCTGCTTCGCAGAGTCGGTTCGCCTGCGGGTAATAGGCGGCGAGCGCGCCTGCCTCGACCGGCCAGCCGCTGTTCGGGATCCAGTCGCGATCCTCGAAGTCGATCGGATCGAACGGCATGCAGCGGCCGCCCCAGATCGTCGACGATCCCCCCAGGCGCCGTTCGCGATATTCATCGAGCGGACTGTGCATCGCCGGATTGGCGACCGAGCCGCGGTAATGATCCTGGCTGTCGTCGGTCCTGTCGGTGCCGCCGGCCTCGAGCAGCAGGACGTCGATTCCCCGATCTGCGAGCGTGAGCGCCAGGGCGATCCCGACCGGCCCGGCCCCGACGATGCAGATCGTCGCCGACAACGCTGCCGTGTCGAGGATATCATTTGCGTCAGTGATCATGCATGGCGCCTATCGAACAAATGCTTAGCGCAGGTTAATCGGAAACACGGGACGATCATGAGGACAGTCACCGTGCGGTCGTGTCAGGAAAATATTAATTCCCCGACTCTAGCGTGCGTTGACAGTGACTTGCCGTGTCACATCCTTGCCGTAGGGATACGGCGTTACACGATTCGCTTGGGACACGACAATGGAACAACAGTCGGGCGATAGATGGGCTTCGCCTGACCAGCAGACTCCGGCGCCCTATACCGGCGTCGAGCGCAGGCGTCGGACGCCGCTGCTGAGCATGCGACTGCGGGATTTCACGGTCGACGAATGCGTCGACTATATGCTGACGACTCCCAGGTCCGCTCGAGACGGGGTCGGACTGTTCGTTACCCCGAATATCCAGCATGTCGCCGCGATGCGATCCGATCCCGAGTTCGCCGCGGCGATGCAGGGCGCGCAGATCATCGTGTGCGACGGGTTCCCGGTCTTCCGCTACGCGCAGATGCGGGGGCAGTCGCTACCTGGCCGCGTCACGGGCCGCGACGTGGTCGCGCGCATGATGGCGGACATGTCTCGCCTCGAAGGGCACCGCGTCTTCCTGATCGTCGACACGCAGGAAACGGCGACCGCAATCCGCGACTGGCTCGCCGCACTCGCGCCGACGTTGGCCGTCGAGACGCTTGTGCCACCTTTCGGCTTCGGCAACGATCCGGCCTATTGCGCGGATCTGGTCGGGCGGATCGGCGCGTTCGGAACCACGCTGCTCTTCCTGTGCGTCGGTGCGCCGCAAAGCGAAGTCTTCGTCCATCGCTATCGGGCGCTTTTGACGCCGTGCTGGGCACTGTGCGTGGGGCAGTCGTTCAAGATCGTTCTCGGGATCACCGCGATGCCGCCGGCGCTGATGGTGAAGCTCAATCTCGAATGGCTTTGGCGGATCATGCTCGAACCCAAGCGCATGATCGCGCGCTATGGGCCAAGCAGCGTCGGCTTCCTCGCGTCGGTCCTGACCGATTTGCGGCGGCGGCGATGACGGGACCGGGGTTGGGGCGAGGGCGGCATCCGCCGCCGCGCCATCGGAAGCTACATCGTTATTCCGGCGGGCCGAAACGAACGGCACGTGCGACACGACATTTATCAAGGGCGTTATGATGGAAGAACAGCTTCGCAAGATCCTCGGCGACGTCGGCGGGCTTGCAGTGCCTGCGGCGGGCCTCACGTCGGATCAGGACCTGTTCGAGGCGGGTTTGACGTCGTTCGCCACGGTGACCGTCATGCTGGCGATCGAGGAGGCCTTCGAGGTCGAATTCCCGGACGACCTGCTCAACCGGGCGACGTTCCGCAGCCTTTCCTCGCTGCGTCGGGTCATCGCCTCCCTGCAGGGCGACGATCATGCTGCATGATCCTGCGTTCCCCGCTGCCGGTGTGAACGATGCGGTCGAGCGTGTCGTCGCTGTCGCGGCGGCGCATGCGGATGCCGTGGATCGCGACGGGCGCTTCCCGGCGGAAGCGGTCGCCGCGCTCCGCGCGGAGGGTTTGCTCGGCATGATGGTGCCGGTCGAACTGGGCGGGTTCGGCGCGACGATGGCGACGATCGCCGGGCATGCGCAACGGCTCGGCGGCGCGTGCGGATCGACGGCGATGATCTTCGCGATGCATCAGATCCAGGTTGCATGCGTGCTCGAATATGGCCTGGACCACGACTGGTATCGTGATCTTGCGCGTCGCATTGCCGTGGATCAGATGCTGGTCGCGTCGATCACGTCCGAGGTCGGGACCGGCGGGGACATGCGCTCCAGCGTCTGCGCGATCGAGGTTGCGGACGGGCGGTTCACGCTTACCAAGCAGGCGCCGACGGTATCTTACGGCGCGTATGCCGATCTGTTTCTCGTCACCGCGCGCGCAGGGCCGGATGCCGCGCGATCGAACCAGGTGCTCGTCGCCGTTCCGGCGGCCGAGTGCACGATGACATCGACCAGCGGCTGGGATCCGCTCGGCATGCGCGGGACGTGCAGCACGGGCTTCACCTTCGCCTCGTCCGGGACGGCCGACCAGATCCTGCCCGCCGACTTCGCCGATATCGCGGCAGAGACGATGACGCCGGTGTCGCACATGCTCTGGGCCGGGGTGTGGACGGGGATCGCCGCCGATGCCGTGAGCCGCGCGCGGACCTTCGTGCGGGCCCAGGCCCGGAGCCAGCCGGGGACGATCCCGCCGGGTGCGGGACGGTTGATGAAGGCGGTCGGCTTGCTCGAATCGATGCACGGCCGGATCGCCGACCTGCTCGCACGCTACGACGCCAGCCATGCGCTCGGTTCGGATCGCGTGGTCGTCTCCGAGGACGAGGCTGGCTGGCCGTCTGGCATGGTCCGCGCGACGACGCTCAATATGCTGAAGCATGACGTGTCGGAAATGTGTCACGAGGCGGTGCTGCAGGCGATGCGGATCTGCGGGATGGCGGGATACAAGAACGGTACCGAATACAGCGTCGGCCGTAACCTGCGCGACGTGCTGTCGGCGCAATTGATGATCAACAACGACCGTATCGCGACCAACACCGGCGCGATGCTGTTGGCGCAGCGATCCGCGCTGGGGAGACTCTGATGGACATGCAGACCGGTTTTCGCGAGCGACTGATCGCCGAAGGGATCGTGTTTCCGACCGGGGTCGACGGGCTTTGGGGACGGAGCGCTACGTTCGAGCGTATCTATGCGGGCCTGGAAGCCAAGATCACCCGATTGGGTGCCGCCGACGGCGCGGAGACCATGCGGTTTCCGCCGGCGATGGCCCAGGCCACGTTCGAAAAGAGCGGCTATATGAAGAACTTCCCGCATCTCGCGGGCAGCGTGCACTGCTTCTGCGGCGACGATCGCGCGCATCGTGCGCTGCTCGGCCAGATGGAGCGTGGCGAGAACTGGCTGGAGGGGCAGGAACCCGCCGAGATCGTGATGACCCCGGCGGCCTGCTACCCGGTCTACCCGATCGTCGCCGGACGTGGGCCGCTCGGGGCCGACGGCCATCTCGTCGACGTCGAATCCTATTGCTTCCGACACGAGCCGTCGCTCGAACCGACCCGGTTGCAGCTTTTCCGGATGCGCGAATATGTCCGCATGGGCACCGCCGATCAGGTGCTGGCGTTCCGCGAACGATGGATCGAGCGCGCGCAGAGCTTCGTCGGCGATCTCGAACTACCGTTCACGGTCGATATCGCCAACGACGCGTTCTTCGGTCGTGCGGGCAAGTTGATGGCCGACAGCCAGCGGGCCCAGACGCTGAAGTTCGAATTGCTCATTCCGGTGAACGACGCTCTCGAACCGACCGCGTGCCTGAGCTTCAATTACCATATGACTTATTTCGGCGATACCTGGGGGATGCGGACCGCCGATGGCGACGCCGCGCAGACCGCGTGCGTCGGGTTCGGCATGGAGCGTCTCACGCTGGCGTTGTTGCGCCATCACGGCTTTGCTATCGACAGTTGGCCCGCCGGCGTGCGCGAGACGCTCTGCCTGGGTTGAGAGATGATGCTTGGGGGGGCATCGGCATATGCACAATCATCTGATGCGGTCGACCGCGTTCCGGTCGGACAGCGGCGCGTGACGCCGATCTTCTTCGAGGGTCGCTTCGGCTGGTTGCACGATGCGGCGCCCCGCGATCCGTCGCGGGTACCGCCGCTGGGTGTCGTTCTTTGTCCGGCCTTCGCGCAGGAGGAGATATGCTCGCACTACGGGCTGATGCTCCTGGCCGACCGGCTTGCCGCGGCGGGCATGCCGACGTTGCGGTTCGATTATGGCGGCACCGGTGACAGCGTCGACGACCCGGTCACGCTGGCGGGATTCGAGCACGACGTCGTCCGCGCGGTCGACTGCCTGCGCCAGCAATGCGGGGTCGGCCCCGTCGTCCTGGCCGGGCTCAGGCTGGGAGCGGCAGTCGCGGTGCGCGCGGCATCGCGGATCGAGGGCGTGCACGGCCTCGCGATGCTGGCGCCGGTGATCGCGGGGCAGGCGTTCCTGCGCGAAACACGCGCGGCGGCGAGCGTGTCCAGCCTGGCCCTGCTCGACCCCGTTCCGAAACAGGATGCGGACAAGCCACTCAACACCAATGGTTTTCACTGGAGCAGTGCGTTTCAGCGCGAGATCGCGGCGATCGACCTCGTCCAAACGCCGCCCGCCGCGCCGAACGTCCTGCTGGCGACCATCCGTTCGGATCGCCGCGGCGCCGCCTTCTGCACTCTGTTGCGCGATGCGGGGACGCACGTGACCGAACGGCCGTTCGCCGATTACGAAGCGTTCGTCCGCGATCCCACCACGCACGAAATGCCCGAGGCGACGTTCGCGGCAGTCGAAGCGTGGCTGGTCGAACTGCGCGATGCGGACCGCCGGGTTCCGGTTTCGTTGTCGACGCCAGCGCCGGTCGCGATCGGCGCGACTCTCGTCGAGCGCGGCTATGAGGAAGTGCCGATGCGGTTCGGGCCGGACTCGCGCGTCTTCGGCATGCTCTGCCGGCCACCCGCGACGTCCGGGACCGCTGCCGCACCGATTGCGGCATTGCTGCTACATGAGGGGAGCAGCCACCATATCGGCAATGGTCGCGCCTATGTCGCGCTCGCGCGGCAACTCGCTGCTGCCGGGATCGCGTCGCTGCGCGTCGATCTGACGGGCATGGGCGACAGCCCTGCCGGCGACAATACCCGCAGTCCGTATTTCGATCTCGAACGCCAGTGCGAGATCCATGCCGCGATCGATGCGCTGGAAACCGCGGGCTATCCGCACGCGTACGCGTTCGGTTTGTGCTCGGGCGCGGATGCCGCGTTCCAGATCGGCCTCGCCGATCCGCGCGTCGTCGGCATTGTGATGGTCAACCTCCAGAAATTCGTCTGG
This sequence comes from Sphingomonas faeni, assembly GCF_040407565.1. Classification (GTDB taxonomy): domain Bacteria; phylum Pseudomonadota; class Alphaproteobacteria; order Sphingomonadales; family Sphingomonadaceae; genus Sphingomonas; species Sphingomonas faeni_F. The sequence goes on along the minus strand of NZ_JAPZPR010000002.1, from coordinate 495,352 downwards.
CGCTACGGCGACGACCTGCGGATCGTGGCGCGCAACAGCAAGCGGACGATCCGATCCTATGTGCGGTCGATGCGCAATCCCGCGGAATGGCGGCGGGCGTTGAGCGGCAAGGCAGATCTCATCGGGATAGCGCGCGTGCTGGCGCACCGAGGGCTCACCCGCGGTGTTCATGCCGTGCGCAGCCTCATGCCACCGAAGCCCGGCTCGGACAGTGCGCGGGTGCGCGACCAGATGCGCCAGCTGTCGGCGCGCGGCGTCGCCACGCTGCTCGTGTTCAGCGACGACGACACCGGGCTGGCCGATGTGGCCATGCATTTCGGCCGCGGCGCCCGTCGCCTGAAGACGTACGGCCCTGCGCGGATGGTGGTGTTCGACGATGCCGACCATCACTTCAATGGAAGCCGGGTGCGCGAACGGTTCCACCAGTTCGCCGAGACGATCATGCGCGATGCCGTCGCCGCGCTTCCGGGTGCCGCCCGGTGAGGCCTGCATGACCGTCGACCGACGCATTCGGGCAGTCGACGACCTGCCTGATCCGGTCGGGTCGCTCGACGATCGGCGCACTCTGCGCCTGCGCACTTATCTGCTTCTGGCGGTCCTGGACCTCGCCGCGATCGTCGGGGCGTTCGGTATCGCCAACCTGCTGCGGTTCGACGACCTGCTCGCCCGTCCTGGCGCCAATGTTCTCTTCGCACTGCTGCCGACCTATTTTGCCATCGTCGCCGAGCGCCGGCTTTACTCCGCGACGTTCTTCATCAGCTGGCGGCGCAACGCCTTTGCCGCGATACGATCGTTCGGCACCGCGCTGGTCGCGGTCCTGCTGCTCGCGTTTTACCTCCAGGCCGAATTGCAGATGTCGCGCACCGTCGTTTCGATCGGCGGCATGCTCGGTGCGGGCGCGCTCGTGCTGACCCGCGGGGGCGTCCATTACTGGATGATGCGGATCACCGGCGGCGAGACGGTGAGCACGTTGGTCGTGACCGATCGCACGCGGATCGCGACGACCGGGGCGGCCGTGGTGGTCGATGCGGAGGATCTCGGGATCCGGCCGGGTATCGGCGCTCCGCAGATGCTCAACCGGTTCGGGCTGCTCGTCCGCCGTGCCGAGCGGGTCGTCATCGCCTGTCCGCCGGATCATCGGGAGGGCTGGGCGATGCTGCTGCGCGGTGCCAATGTTCAGGGTGAGATCGTCGTCACCGAACTCGCCGCGCTGGGGACGTTGCGCGCGTCCCGCTATGCCGGACAGCCGACGCTGGTCGTTTCGGTCGGCCCGCTCGATCTGCGGAACCGGGTTCTGAAACGCGGGTTCGATCTGTCCGTTGCGCTGGTGGTGGCCATGTTCGCCAGCCCCGTTCTACTGGTGGCCGCCGTGGCGATCCGGCTCGACAGCAAGGGGTCGATACTCTTTCGCCAGCCGCGGATGGGACGCGGCAATCGACTGTTTTCGATGTACAAGTTTCGCAGCATGCACGACGATCTCTGTGACGTGGACGGCAACCAGTCGACCAGCCGAGGCGATCCGCGCGTCACGCGCGTCGGTCGGGTCATCCGGCGGTTGAGCATCGATGAACTGCCGCAGATTCTCAACGTGCTGCGTGGTGACATGAGTATCGTCGGTCCGCGTCCGCATGCGCTGGGCAGTCTCGCTGGCGAACAGCTTTTCTGGGAAGTCGATGGCCGCTACTGGGATCGCCACGCGATCAAACCGGGGATTACCGGCCTCGCCCAGATCAGCGGCTTCCGCGGCGCGACCTCGCAGGCTTCCGATCTCGAAGGGCGGCTGGACGCCGATCTCGCCTATATGCGCGGATGGACGATCTGGCGCGACCTGCGGATATTGCTGGCAACGACGCTCGTCCCGTTCCATCGCCACGCGTTCTGAAGCGTGGAGTCACGAGACGCGGCGTCAGGGAATACCGCGGCCTGCAGAGCCCGGTGCCCTAGACATGTACTACCCGATCATCTCGATCGAGGAAGAAACTGGTGCTGCCGGTGAGGATTGAACTCACGACCTCAGCCTTACCAAGGATGCGCTCTACCACTGAGCTACGGCAGCACTCGCTGGCATCGCTGCCGGCGGAGTGGGGCTAAGAGACGAGGGCGCGATGATTGTCAAGGCACGGCGCCGCAATGTAGGGCATATTTATGGATGATCGGGATCGAAAAGCGGCGGAGAAGGCCGAACGCATGGCCGCCGCGCTGCGCGAGAACCTGCGGCGCAGGAAGGCGCAGGCGCGCGCCGTCGGGGCTGCGCCTGCGACCAAGGATAAGTCTTCTAGCTGACCGCCCTTAAGACAATGGGGCGCATTTGGCGGTGAGCCAGGCGCGATCCTCCGCGTCGGTCATTTCCGGCGCCAGCACCGCCAGCACCTGCGCGTGATAATCGTCGACCCATTGGCGCTCTTCCGCGGTCAGCAACGCCGGCTCGATCAGCGTGCGCTCGATCGGGCAGAAGGTGAGCGTCTCGAAGCCCAGCATTTCGCGGTCGGCGCCGGGAATCGTGCGCGGCTCGATCAGGATCAGATTCTCGATGCGGATGCCGTATTCGCCAGCCTTGTAATAGCCCGGTTCGTTCGACAGCATCATGCCGGCGCGCAGGGGCTCCATCGCCGCGCCGCCGGGATAGTTGGGCGAGGCGATCCGCTGCGGGCCCTCGTGCACCGCGAGGTACGCGCCGATGCCGTGGCCGGTGCCGTGTGCGAAATCGAGGCCGGCTTCCCACAGCGGACGGCGCGCGAAGGCGTCGATCTGGCCACCCATCGTCCCGTCAGGAAAGACCGCGGTGGCGATGCCGATATGCCCCTTCAGGACGCGCGTGAAACGGTCGCGCATCTCTTCGGTCGGGTCGCCGATCGGCATGACGCGGGTGACGTCGGTGGTGCCGTCCGCATATTGGCCGCCGGAGTCGATCAGGTAGAGCTGGCCGGGTTCGATCGGCGCGCTCGACTCCTCGGTGACATGGTAATGGGGGCTCGCGCCGTGCGGACCGGTCGCCGAGATGGTGTCGAACGAGGTGTCCTTCAGCAGGCCGGTCTGTTCGCGGAAGTCGAGCAGCTTGGCGGCGGCACTGAGTTCGGTTTGCCCCCCCTTAACGCATTCGGTTTCGACCCAGCGCAGGAAGCGCGCGAGCGCAGCACCGTCGCGGGCGGACGCAGCGCGGTGGCCGCTTATCTCGACCGGGTTCTTGATCGCCTTGGCGAGGACGACGGGATCGCGCAGCGGCAGGATCTTCGTGCCGCCCGCTTGCAACGCCTGCGTTATCGCCGCGACCGCGCGCTCGGGATCGGCGGCGACGCGCTTGCCCGCGTAGGTGGCGAGCGCGTCGGCGAAGGCGGTGCGGTCGTGCAGGCGGACCGCGTTGCCCAGATGCTGGCGAACCGTATCGTCGAGCTTGTCGGGGGCGATGAACAGGTCGGTCGTGCCGTCCGCGCCGACGATCGCATAGGACAGCGCGACGGGCGTGTGATCGACGTCGCCGCCACGGACGTTGAGCGCCCACGCGATCGAATCTAGCGCGGAGAGAATGACCGCGTCGGCATTCTGCTCGGACAGCCAGTCGGCGATCTTCGCACGCTTTTCGGCAGACGAGGCACCGGTGAACTCGTCCGGCTGAACCGTCAGCTTCGCCGGCGAGGGGGCGGGGCGGTCGGTCCAGATCGCATCGATCGGGTTGGTCCCGACCGCGACCAGCGTGGCGCCGCGCTCGGCTAGCGCGGTGGTGGCGTCGGCGACCCAGGTGCCGGTGTGCAGCCATGGGTCATAACCGATCCGACCGCCCTCGGGGGCATGCTTGCCGAGCCACGCGGCGGGGCTGGTCTGCGGCACGGGCTCATAGTCCCACTGCGCGCCATCGACCTGCTCGCGGACCTGGATCGTGTAGCGGCCATCGGTGAAGATCGCCGCACGGTCTGCCAGCACGACCGCCGTGCCGGCGGAACCGCCGAACCCCGTGAGCCAGCCGAGGCGCTGCGCGTAGCCGCCGACATATTCGCTCATATGCTCGTCGGTGAGCGGGATCACAAAGCCGTCGAGGTTCGTGCTAGCAAGCCGGGTGCGAAGGGCGGCGAGGCGGTCGGTCAGGGTCGGCATGGGACGGATCTCTGATCTGAAATGGCGTGTGTTCGGGGCAGGCGATAGCAGAGCGGCAGGTTTCGAGCGATCCCGAACGCCGGCTTGGTTCTTGGTGGGGTCAGGGCGGAATAGCGGAAGTATCTGAAGAGAAGACGGCCACCTCGAGGATGGTCTGGGCCTTCTTTTTAGTTGTCCGTGAACAGGCATCGGCCATGATGCCAGCATGACAAGTTCCCAGCGTTCAGGCCGTGCTAGCGCTAGCCGAGTGCATTGGCTGCTTGGGGCATTGATCGCCGCCGTGCTCGCGCTGATGATCGCCATCATGCTCCACAACGCTGGACCCGATCGCCTGAGCATTCTGCAACCGAGCGGTTCGGGTGCCGACCTGTATTTCGCAAGCTCGGCGCACCGCTTGGTGCAGGTCCGCCAACCGACTTCCGCCATGTCGACCAGGACGGCATGGTGAGTGACCATGCGTCGGGTACCTACCGCGTACTGCATACCCGCGAGGATGTGTTCGGCTATTATCGCGCCGGCCTGTCGACGGGCTGGACTGACCTCGCCCGCATCGTTGGAAACGCTGATCTATTATCACGAGGCGCTTTGCAGCGGCGCGGCGATCGTGACCATTACGCCGCGGTGCGCCGGCTCGAAGTGCACCGTTTTCGCCGAGGTGACCCGCTGATGACCGATCGAAGTGGCTCGACGCCCGATGCCAGCCGCCAAGCTGGTGCGCGCGATATGATCCGTGGCGTATTCGCGATCGCGATCGCGCTCATCCTCGCCGGATGCAGCCGCAATACGGGCGGTCCTCTCGACCCCGTGGAGGCGCCAGGCGTTCAACTATCGAAGGATGCGAGGGGCAATCGGACTGCCACGGTGCAGGCAGGCGCGGTATCGGCGAAAGCATCGGCCCGCTGGTCGGATACTGGCGGACAGTCTGCAATGCTTGTCTATACGAACCACGGCGCAAGAGCCGTCCGCATCGAACTCGGTTCGTTGGCGATGTCTGGCCCGGCGGGCGAAGCTGTGGTCATGTCCGCAGCCGACGTTACGAACGTCGATCTCGTCGACACGCGAACGGACAACGACGACGCTTGCGTTATCGTGCAGCGCGACGACAAGGGCGTGGCCCGTGGCAGTTTCGACCTACCCCCAGGCGCGAAGCGACGTGTCGATGCTCAACTCAGCCCGTTCTCCAACATGAAGGCGGCCGCGACGGGGAACGAAGTGACGCTCCGAGTGCCCATGCCAAGCGCCTCGCGAACGATCGGATTCGTCGCGCGCCGTCCGTCCCTGCTGCCTTTCTGATTTCCTCTCGTTGACGTCTGGGTCTCGCGACCAATCGGCGGACGTTGGCTTCCACACCCGGCAAGGCTAACACACCGGCATGACCACGCCCCCCATCGCCGAACAGCGCCCGCACAGCTTCACCACGCACGGCGTAACGATCGAGGATCCCTACGCCTGGCTGAAGGATCCGAACTATCCGGAGGTCGATGACGCCGACGTGCTGGCGTATCTCGCCGCCGAGAACGCGTATTTCGAAGAGCAGATGGCGCCGCATACCGCGCTCACCGACACGATCTACGAAGAGATGAAGGCGCGCATCAAGGAGGATGAATCCTCGGTGCCGCAGAAGGATGGCGACTGGCTCTACTGGACTGCGTACGAGACTGGCGGTCAGTACAAGAAATGGTGGCGGAAACCCGTTGCGGGCGGTGACGACGAGCTGTTGCTCGACGAGCCGGCGTTGGCGGAGGGGCACGAGTATTTCCGGCTCGGCGCGTTCTCGGTCAGCAACGACGGGCGCTATCTCGCCTATGCGATCGACGACAATGGGAGCGAGCGGTTCGAGGTTCGGGTCAAGGACCTGGATACCGGCGAGCACCTGCCCGACGTGATTCCGGGGATGCTCAGCGAGATCGTCTGGACCGCGGACGATGCGGGGTTCCTGTACGGGCTGGCAAACGAGCAGTGGCGGACGGACAATGCGCGGTTCCACCGGTTGGGGACGCCGATCTCCGAGGACGTCGTGCTGTTCCACGAGGAGGACGAGGGCTTTCGCGTCGGCGTCGGCGAGACGAGTTCGCGCAAGTGGATCGTGATCGCGACCAGCGACCATGTCACGAGCGAACTGTATCTGCTGCCGGCGCACGAGCCTCTGGCCGTGCCGATCCTCGTTTCGGCGCGTAAGGTGGGCCGCGAATATGATGTGGACGAGCATGACGGGACGCTGTTCATCCATACCAACGACGTCGATCCGAACTTCCGGCTGTGCACTGCGCTGGTCGAGGAGCCGGATGCGTGGAGCGAGCTGATTCCGGCCTCGCCGACGTTCTATATGACCGGCGCGGAGTGTTATCAGGACTTCTTCGTGGTCGATGGGCGCGAGGACGGGTTGGATCAGATCGCGATCCACCGGTACGAGACGCCGACCGAGGGCAAGCGCATCGATTTTCCCGAGGCGAGCTATGTCGCTGGGCTGGGGGATAATCCCGAGTACGACATGACGGTGTTGCGGCTTGGGTATGAGTCGATGGTCACGCCGGGGACGGTATATGATTACGACGTCGATACCGGCGAGCGGACGATGCTCAAGGTGCAGGAGATCCCGAGCGGCTACGACGCCGCGAAATATGCGACCGAGCGGCTCAAGATCACCGCTCGGGACGGGACCGAGATTCCGGTTTCGATCGTGTATCCGGCGGGGTTCGTTCGCGATGGGTCGGCGCCTTTGTTCCTCTATGCGTATGGCGCGTACGGCTATGCGATCCCGCCGGGCTTCTCGACGGGCCGCATGAGCCTGCTCGATCGCGGGTTTGCCTATGCGATTGCGCATATCCGCGGCGGCGATGATCTGGGCCAGCAATGGTATCTCGATGGCAAGCTGGAGAAGCGCGCGAACACCTTCAACGATTTCGTCGATGTGGCGAAGGCGCTGGTCGACGCGCAGTGGACGTCGGCGGGGAAGATCGCGATCGCCGGGCGGTCTGCCGGTGGCGAGCTGATGGGGGCGGTGGTCAATTCCGATCCCGAACTGTGGGGCGCGGTAATCGCGGACGTGCCGTTCGTCGACGTGCTGAACACGATGCTCGACGAGAGCCTGCCGCTGACGCCGGGCGAGTGGCCGGAGTGGGGTAATCCGATCGAGGACGAGGCTGCGTTCAAGCTGATCCGGTCGTATTCGCCGTACGACAACGTGAAGGCGCAGGCTTATCCGCCGATGTTCATTTCTGGCGGCCTTAACGATCCGCGCGTGACCTATTGGGAGCCGGCGAAGTGGGCGGCCAAGCTGCGGCTGATGAAGACCGACGACAATGTGCTGCTCCTCAAGACCAACATGGGTGCGGGGCATGGCGGCAAGTCGGGGCGGTTCGAGTCGCTGCGCGAGGGCGCGGAGGAACACGCGTTCGTACTGTGGCAGCTGGGCGTCGCGGGGTGAGCCGGTTCACGCTCTCGATCACCGCTGAAGGTGAGGATATCGATGAACTGGGGCACGTAAACAACGCGGTCTGGGTGCAGTGGATCCAGGCCATCGCGACTGCGCATTGGGAGGCTGTGGCGCCTGCCGAGCATAAGCTGGCGTATGTGTGGGTCGTGACGCGGCATGAGATCGATTACCGCGGGAGTGTTGTCGCGGGGGAGACGGTCGTTGGCGAGACGTGGGTCGAGGGGGCGCCGAAGGGGGCTCGGTTTGATCGGCATGTTCGGTTTTTGGGCGATGATGGGAAAGTGAAGCTGGAGGCGGTTACGACCTGGGCTTTGCTGGATCGGGCGACCGGGCGGTTGATGCGGGTGCGCGAGGATGTCGCTGCGCCGTTTTACTCCTAGTCCCTCGCCCCTCCGGGGAGAGGGAGGGAGCGACGCAGGAGCGGAAGGGTGAGGGGTGTGAGGCTCGGGACGTTCATCCCAACGCCCCTCTCCCTTCCCACCGCAAGCGCGGCGGGCCCCTTCCCTCTCCCCGGAGGGGCGAGGGAGTTTTTAGCCGCTGTTTCTCAGGGCGGTGGCGATGGCGTTGATGGATAAGAGGATGCCTTCGCCTATCCGCGGGTCGTCCTCGCCGGCGCGGCGGCGTTTTATGAGTTCGATCTGGAGGAGGTTTAGCGGCTCGATATACGGCAGGCGGAGGCGGATCGAGGCGTCTAGGGCGGGGTGCTTTTCTAGCAGGCGGGACTGGCCTGTTACCGTGAGAAGCCCGTCGTGGGTCTGGTGCCAGCCGTCGCGGATCGTGGTGAAGATCTCGCGGAGCTTGTCGTCCTCGACGAGCCCGGCATAGCGTTCGGCGATGCCGATGTCGGACTTGGCGAGCACCATCTCGAGGTTCGCCAGCGCGGAGGCGAAGAGCGGCCAGCCTTGCGCCATGTCCTTCAACAGCGGCTTGTCTTCGAAATCGGCGATTGCGCGACCGACCCCGTACCAGCCGGGGAGCATGACGCGTGCCTGCGCCCAGCTGAACACCCAGGGGATCGCACGGAGGTCCTCGATCCGGTCGGACTTGGTGCGGCTGGCGGGGCGGCTGCCGATCTTGAGGCCGGCGATCTCGGCGATCGGCGTCATCTGGCGGAAGAAGGTGCGGAAGCCTTCCGTATCGTAGACCAGGTCGCGGTAGCTGTGGAATGCGGTGTCACTGAGCGCGTCCATTGCGGCGGAGAAGCTGGCGTTGTCGGCGTTGGAGAGGCGTTCGGGTTCGAGGCTCGCGAGCAGCGTGGCCGACGCGATCGCCTCTAGGTTAGTCATCGCGGCGTCGCGCGTGCCGTATTTGGCGGCGATGACTTCGCCCTGTTCGGTGATGCGGATGCGGCCCTGGACGGTGCCCGAGGGCTGCGCGCGGATCGCGCGGAACGCCGAACCGCCGCCGCGCCCGACTGCGCCGCCGCGGCCGTGGAACAGCTGCATGCCGACGCCGGCCGCGGCGAAGACGGGTTTGAGCGCGGTCGAGGCTTTCGAGAGCTGCCAGGTGGAGGTGAGGTAGCCGCCGTCCTTGTTGCTGTCGGAATAGCCGATCATCACTTCCTGATGGCCGCGCGCCTTCGAGATGGTCGCGATTTCAGGGAGTGCGAACCAGGCGGTCATGACGGCGGGGGCGGCTTCGAGATCGCCGATCGTCTCGAACAGCGGGACCGCCATGATCGCTGCCGTCGGCGTGTCGCCGGGGCGGTAGAGGCCGACTTCCTTGAGCAGGAGGTTCACTTCGAGCAGGTCGCTGACCGACTGCGCCATCGAGACGATGTAGTTGGTGATGCATGCAGGACCGTAGGCGGCGTGCGCGTCGGCGGCGGCCTGGACGATCGCGAGTTCGCCGGCAGTTTCCTCCGAATATTCGGCGAAGCGCGAGGTAAGCGGGCGGGCGTTGGCGAGCTCGCGGCGGAGCAGCGCGACGCGCGCGTCTTCGTCGAGCGACAGGTAATCATCCTCGACGCCGGCGACTTTCAGCAGTTCGGCGACGACGCGTTCGTGGACGGCGCTGTTCTGGCGGAGGTCCAAGGTGGCGAGGTGGAAGCCGAACGTCTCGACCGCGCGGATCAGCCGGCCGAGCGCGCCGCCGGTCTTCAGCGCGATGCCCAGGCCATGCGCGAGCGTGACGAGGTCGGCGCGGAAGTCAGCGGGGTTGGCATAGGGCTCGCCGACGAGACGGCCGGGGCGGGGGGCGTGCTTGCCGGTGAGTGCGTCGTGCGTCGCGGACAGGCGAGCGTAGATGCCGGAGAGCGCGCGGCGATAGGGCTCGTCGCTGCGGCTGGCGGCATCGTCGCCGCTGGCGTCGGCGAGCGCCTGCACCGCGGCATCGGCGGGGGCGTGCTCGGTCGAGATCGAGAGCTCGGCGCCGAGTGCGTGCACTGCGTCGCAGTAATAACCGAGTACGGCTTCGCTCGCCTTCGACAGCGCGGTCTTGAGCGAGTCCGCGGCGACGTACGGGTTGCCGTCGCGGTCGCCGCCGATCCAGCTGCCGGGGCGCAAGAAACTGGGGGTGCGTTCGCCGAGTGCGCGGTCCCAGCGCTGGTAGAGCGCGGGGAGCGCGGGGAGGAACACGTCGCGCAGGTAGCTGAGCGCGGTGTCGACTTCGTCGGTGACGTAGAGGCGGTCACGGCGCAGGACGCGGGTTTGCCAGAGCAAAGCGATCTGGCGGAGGATCGCGTCGTCGACGCTGTCGCCATCGGGCGTGGTGTCGCGGCCGAGATCGCGCAGGCCCATCAGCTCGGCGATGCGGTTGCGGTGGTCGATCATGCTTTTGCGGCGGACTTCGGTCGGATGCGCGGTGAGCACGGGGGCGATCAGCGCGTGGTCGAGCAGCGTACGGATCTGCGCTCGGTCGATGCCTTCGGATTCGAGTTGTGCGATCGCGGAGGCGAGGTCGGCGCCGTCCTCCGCCGCGATGCCCTGGCGGTCCTCGGCGAGATTGGCGAGCATCGAGAAGAGCATGAAGCCGCGGACGAAATCGAGCGTCTCGTCGAGGCTGAGCTTTTCGAGGCTGAGATCGACAGCAGTGTTGTCCGCGGCCTTGCCTTCGGAAACGTCACGATGGCGCTCGACGGAGGCCTTGCGGATCGTTTCGGTAGCCTCGAACAGACGCTCACCGCCATAGGCGCAGATGACGTCGCCGAGCAGTTTGCCCAGGAAACGTATGTCGGAATTGTTCGCGATTGCGGGGAGGCTTGCCATGGGGCCTTGCTGCGCTGCGGCAGGGATCAGGTCAACTGGGTTTGGTATCGTAAAGGAGTGAGTTCGAATGAAAAACGCTGATCACGTGTAATTTAATGTCGCTTATCTTCTCCCGTCATCCTGACGAAAGTCAGGATTCAGAGCCGATAAAGCTGCATGCTATTACCTTGGATCCTGACTTTCGTCACGATGACGGAGCAGTAGATGCCTAGCGCTTCCGCGACTCCGCGCGCTCTTCCGACGTGACGGTGCCGTCGTGGTTCAGGTCCATCCGGTCGAACCAGGCGAGCGTGCCTTCGCTCCACTCGATCGCGGTGATCACGCCGTCCTTGTTGCGGTCGAACGCCTTGATGCGAGCGTTGGGCGAGGGGAGTTCGTCCTTGGTGACGCGATCGTCGCCGTTGCGGTCGAGCGTGCGGAAGCGGCGTTCCATGCTGGCCCCGAAATCGAGCCGCGACGTCACCGAGGGCGGCACGAAGCCGACCGCGTTGGCGTCGGCCTGCGCCCGCTGCTCGTCCTTGTTGCCGCACGCGGACACCATAATTCCCGTCGCGGCGAGCGCCGCTACCAGTTTCACCTGCATAGAATCTCCCGTCGTATCGATGCCGTCAGGCCTCGAGTTCGATGTCCCAGTACAGCCAGTCGTGCCACGTGTCGTGCAGGTAGTTGGGCGGGAAGCTGCGGCCGTGTTCTTGCAGATGCCAGTTGGTCGGGCGGATCGCCTCGATATGGAGCGGCATCGCCGCCTGTTTCGGCGTGCGCCCGCCCTTTTTGAGGTTGCAGGGCGAGCAGGCGGTGACGACGTTCTCCCATGTGGTACGACCGCCTTGCGCGCGGGGGACGACATGGTCGAAGGTGAGATCGCGCAGCTTGCCGCAATATTGGCAGGTGAACTTGTCGCGCAGGAACAGGTTGAAGCGAGTGAAGGCGGGAAATTGCGACGGTCGGACGAACTGTTTGAGTGCGATCACCGAGGGCAGCTTCAGCGCGAAATTGGCGCTGCGGACTTCGCGTTCGTAGGTGGCGACGATATCGACACGGTCGAGGAAGACAGCCTTGACTGCGGTTTGCCACGGCCAGACGCTGAGCGGATAGTAAGAGAGCGGCGTGTAATCGGCATTCAGCACGAGCGCCGGACAGCCATCCGGGTGACGCATCAGATCGGGGTGAAACACGGCTCCTCCCACTCAGGCTTCGCAGAGCGCCCTATGGACGACAGCGATGACACGGCCATGACAGCACGCCGCGTGGCGGTCGGTCAAGCATGCTGAGCGACGGACCGGTCGTAACGCGGTTCGCGCCGAGCCCGACGGGGCGGTTGCACCTGGGTCACGCGGTGTCGGCGATCCGCGCGCACGACTACGCGCGCGAGCGGGGCGGGCGGTTCCTGCTGCGGATCGAGGATATCGACGGGACACGGAGTCGACCTGAATTCGTGGCGGGAATTCTCGCGGATCTGGCGTGGCTTGGACTGCGCTGGGACTCGCTGGTGTTTCAGTCGGAGCGGCTGGCGACGTATGATCTTGCGCTGGAGCAGTTGAAGGCACGCGCGCTCGTGTATCCGTGTTTTTGTACGCGGGCTGAGATCGCGGCGAGTGCGTCGGCGCCGCAGGGGGATGTCGGGCCGGTCTATCCGGGGATTTGTCGCGGTCTGAGCGCGGAGGAGGTCGCTGCGCGGGGGGATGTGGCGCATTGCTGGCGGCTCGACATGGCGAAGGCTGTGGCGATTACCGGCGTGCTTGCGTGGCATGACGCGATTGCCGGGACGGTTGTCGCCGATCCGATGGCGCAGGGGGACGTCGTGCTGGCGCGGAAGGATGCGCCGGCGAGCTATCATCTGGCGGTGACTCTGGACGATGCGGCGCAGGGCGTGACGGATGTCGTGCGCGGGGTGGACCTGTTCGCGGCGACGGACGTGCACCGGGTGTTACAGGCTTTGCTGGGGTTGCCGGTGCCGCGCTATCATCATCATCCGCTGGTGGTGGATGCGGCGGGGCGGCGGTTGGCTAAGCGGGATGGGGCTTTGTCGCTGGCGGAGATGCGGGCGGCGGGGGAGGATGGGGCGGTGTTGGCGGCTCGGGTACGGATTGGGTGATGGCGATTGGCTTGCGCTGCTGATCGTCAACGTCCGAGTCAGCCGCAAGGTGTGCTGAGAAACGGACGGCAGCCTATGCCTCCTTGTTCTCCCGCGAAGGCGGGAGCCCAGTCTGGGTCCCCGCCTTCGCGGGGAAACATGAGAATAGCAGGGTGTGGCGCCCGTAACGTGCCACCACCCCGGCGGAGGCCGGGGCCCAATTGGGGGACGGTGATAATGACGCTTATCGCTTCGTTACCTTGGCTTTCCCAATTGGGCCCCGGCCTGCGCCGGGGTGGTGCTCTTGCTTAGAGTGGGTGCGCTAAAGCTCGATCCCCAACCTCGGGGCCGCCCAAGTCATCGCCGAATACAGCGCGATCGTCAGCACGCACCCTGCGACCAGTGATACCCAGAACGGCGCGCCGTGGCGGAGCAGCGCCGGGATCAGCAGGAACATCGGCAGCGACGGCAGCACGTACCAGAAGGTCGCGCCGGCATGCGCAGCCATCGTCCGCGGGTCGGGCTTGTCGCGCCAGAGCCAGATCATGCCGAGCACCGATACCAACGGCAGCGAGGCGACCAGCGCGCCGAAACCGGGATAGCGCTTCGCAATCTCCGATGCAGCAGCGATAAGAATGCCCGAGATCAAGGCTTTCAACGTCAAGTATAACATGCAGCATTTGCGCGCGTTGCACAGGGGTACGCAACACTGTTCAAGCCATTGCTAGCGTCGGCGCGCGCGCTTACATTCGTTTCATGAACACATTCCTCGTCATCCTCCTGATCGCGGCCATGATCGCGACCGTCGTGGCCCTGGTGCGGGGCGTCGTGTCGTTCCTGCAGGAGGGGACGGCGCAAGTCCGCGACGGCAATGGCCCGAGCGCGGCGTCGCTGAAATCGAATCGGATGATGCAGCAGCGGATCTTCTTCCAGGCGCTGGCGATCCTGATCGTCGTCGTAATCCTGTTCGCGGCGGGACGGAACTAAGAGCTTTTCTTACGATCCTCCCCCGCCAGGGGGAGGTGGCTGGCTCTTGCCAGACGGAGGGGGCGGCCAGGAAAACGTTTGTTCCGTGTCCTCCCCCTCCGTCGCCTTTGGCGCCACCTCCCCCTGGCGGGGGAGGATTGCAAGTTGCGGGGCGTCGCGATTGACGAGGGATGCCCTGGTTTTTGCCGGGATCACGGCGTCAGAATGGCGCGCTAGCTGGAAGATCGATGGTCAAGCTCAACAAGATCTACACGCGAACGGGTGACGACGGCACGACGGGGCTGGTCGACGGCTCGCGTGTGTCGAAGGCCAGCGCGCTGATGCAGGCGATCGGCGATGTCGACGAGGCGAACTCGGCGATTGGCGTGGCTGTGGTGGCGCTCGGCGACGATCCGCTCGCCGCTGCTCTGGAGCGGATCCAGAACGACCTGTTCGATCTTGGTGCCGACCTTGCGACGCCTGCAACCGACGACGGGTTCGCGCCGTCCGAGATGGTGTTGCGGATCGTGCCGGCGCAGGTCGAGCGACTCGAGCGCGAAATCGATGCGATGAACGCGCATCTCGCGCCGTTGCGCAGTTTCATTCTGCCGGGCGGGTCGCCGCAGGCCGCCGCACTGCATCTGGCCCGCGCCATTTCGCGGCGCGCGGAGCGATCCGCGGTTGCGGCGACTCACGATATGCCGTTGAATCCCGCGGCATTAGCGTATGTTAACCGGCTATCGGATTTCCTGTTCGTGGCGTCGCGGGCGGTGAACCAAAACGGGGCCGGCGACGTTCTATGGCGACCGGGGGCTACGCGCGCAGAAGCGTGATCGGCGTTCGCGCGTTGCGGTACTGGGCGACGCATTGAAGGATAACCGATGCCGCAGCCTATTCGTCCCGAACTCACCCCCGCTCGTTCGTCGGATTTGAGCGAGCGCTTCTCGACCGTACGCGCGCTGACACTGGCGCTGGCCGCGCCGCTGTCGGATGCAGATGCGACGGTGCAATCGATGGACGACGCCTCGCCGACCAAATGGCATCTGGCGCATACGACATGGTTCTTTGAAACCTTCGTATTGCGTGATCATGTCGCCGGTTACGCTCTGCACGACGAGCGGTTCCCGTTCCTGTTCAACAGCTATTACGAGGCCGAGGGGCGGCGCCACGCGCGCGATCGGCGCGGGATGGTAACGCGGCCGTCGCTTGACGAAGTGCGGGCGTACCGCGCGCATGTCGATGCGGTGCTGCTCGATGCGCTGCCCGGCTTGTCGGCGGATGCGCAGGCGCTGGTCGCGCTTGGGTGTCATCACGAGGAGCAGCACCAGGAATTGCTGGTGACCGACATCCTCCACATGTTTTCCGAGAACCCGCTGGAGCCGGCGATGTGGCCGGCGCCGCGGAAAGTGCCGGTCGAGATGCCGGGGCCGATCGGCTGGACCGCGCGCGAGAGCGGGATCGTCGAGGTCGGGCATGACGGCGACGGGTTCGCGTTCGATTGCGAGGGGCCGCGTCACGCCGCCCTGCTGGTGCCGCATGCGATCGCGGACCGTACCGTGACGAACGGCGAATGGGCGGCGTTCATTGCCGACGGTGGCTACACCGAAGCGCGGCATTGGCTGGCGGATGGCTGGGCGTGGGTGAAGGCTGAGGGCATCGTCGCGCCGCTGTATTGGGAACAGGGCGAGGCAGGCTGGACGCGGTTCGGTCTCGATGGCCGACGCGCGATCGATCCGGCGGCGCCAGTAACGCATGTCAGCTTCTTTGAGGCGGATGCGTATGCGAGCTGGGCTGGCGCACGGTTGCCGACCGAGTTCGAATGGGAGGCTGCTGCGGCTTCGCACGACGCGAACGGCGGCAACCAGATGGACGTGGCGGGGCCGGTCGAGCCTCGGCCCGCGACGAATGGCCCGGCGTTTTTCGGCGATGTCTGGGAATGGACCGGCAGCGCATACCGCCCGTATCCCGGTTTCGTGACCGCGGCCGGCGCGGTCGGCGAATACAACGGCAAGTTCATGAGCTCGCAGTTCATCCTGCGCGGTGGCAGCTGTGCGACGCCACGCGGCCATGCACGCGCGAGCTACCGTAATTTCTTCTATCCGCACCAACGGTGGCAGTTCACCGGCGTGCGTCTCGCGAAAGATATCTGATGTTGAAGCCTGAGATCGAGGACGGCCAGCAGATGCTTGCCGACCCGCAATTCCGCGCGAACGTGCTGGATGGCCTTGCCCGGCGCCCGCGGGCGATCCCGGCGCGCTGGTTCTACGACCGGCGCGGCTCGGAACTCTTCGAGAAGATCACCGACCTGCCCGAATATTATCCGACGCGGACCGAGCGTTCGATCCTCGAGACGGCGTGCCCCGAAGTCGCGACGCTTGCAGGCGAGGGTCGTGCGGTCGTCGAGTTCGGCTCGGGATCGTCGACCAAGACGCCGATCCTGCTCGATGCCGTCGCGCCGTCTGTGTACGTGCCGATCGACATCTCGGGCGATTTCCTGCGCGAGTCTTCGAAGGTGCTGGGCGATCAGTTCCCCGACCTGCTGGTGCTGCCGTTCGAGGCGGACTTCATGCGGCCGTTGAGCTTGCCTAAGACGATCGCGGATACGCCCAAGCTCGGGTTTTTCCCGGGGTCGACGATCGGCAACATGATCCCGTTGATGGCGGTCGACCTGTTGCGCGCGATGCGGTCTTCGCTTGGCGTGGGCGCGATGCTGTTGATCGGGATGGACCGGATCAAGGGCGAGGACGTGCTGGTGCCGGCGTATGACGATGCGCAGGGCGTGACTGCGGCGTTCAACCTAAACCTGCTAGAGCGGATCAACCGCGAACTGGACGGCGACATCCCGGTCGACGCGTTCCGCCACAAGGCAGTGTGGAACGACGATCGCGCGCGGATCGAGATGCATCTCGAAGCCATGCGCGACGTCGCGTTCGAGGTCGATGGTCGGACGTTCGAGGTCGCTGCGGGCGAGACGATCCACACCGAGAACTCGCACAAATACGGCGCGCGCGATGCACGGATCCTGCTGCGGTCGGGTGGATGGACGCCGATCGCCGCGTGGACCGATCCCGAGGGACTGTTCGGAGTGTATCTGGCCGAGGCGCAGGTGGAGCGGCCTGCGCCCTGAGTGGGGGGCGATCGCTTGATGCTGGTATCGCCCATTCTCGGACATTCCAATTGAGGCTAAGGTAGCGCGCGATAACAACAGGATGCGATGGTGCTGGGACTTCTTGCTCTTGCTGCGGCGTCTGCCGGCTCTTGTCCCGTCGAGCGCGCACAATATGTGTTGCGCCACCATTCTGGTTGGACCGCTCGTTATCGACAGGTCGCCAGCAGTCCCGATTGGCCCAGCGATCTCGCTCTGGCGGTTTACAATCCCACGACTGGCGCAACGTCTTGGTGGTTACCATGGCAGGGCGGAACCGATGGGCTGCAAAACTTCGCCGGAACGGAAGATGTTACGGAGAAAAAGTGGCGGGTGCCTCATCCCGATTCGAGTCCACGTCCGAAAGGTAACAGGCAGTATCAAGGCTTTAATGCTGCCTATGATCTAATCGACGGCGTTCCACGAAAGGGTGACCCGGCACCAGCTCATATGCTTTTCCCGGACTCAGCGAGTGCGGGGGACAGTACGTTCGGCTGGAAGGACTTCTTCGACCTGGTGAGTTGCTCTGAGAAGGGCAGCTAACCTCCCATAGCGGACGTTCCGCTTACGCCCTCCGCCTTCCCAACAGCGGACGTTCCGCTTTCCTCCCTAATCAGCCATTTAGCTACTGTTGGATATACCCCCCCGGAAGGGGGAGGGGGCAAATCAGGGGCGCACGACCTTCGCGCGCCAGGTCGTGATGTAGGCGATGTTGCCGCGGCATTCGCCCATGTCGGCCTGCTCGGAAAGGCGGAAGCGGTTGGCGTCCCAGACGAAGCTCTGGCGCGAGCCGCAGTCACCGAGGCCGCGGCCCTTGGCGTAGCTGGTGAGGACGCCGTCCTCGAACGCGCCGTTGACGACGCTTTTTACAGGGGTGCCAGATTCGGCGCCGGTATCCTCCAACCCCGCGAGGGCGTCGAGTTGGGCTGGCGTGATCTTCGCGCCGTCGACGATGAAGAGCGCGCCGATAAGGTTGTAGGCGCCGGTCGAGCAGGGGAGGATGACGAGTGTCTTGCCGCCGCCCAGCGCGTACGATTCCGGGGTGGTGATCGACCCGCCCGCGCCATCGGGGAAGCTGTCGAGATCGCAGGCGGCGCGTTTGCGCAGCGTTGCGACCTGGGTGGGGATGAGCTTTGCGGCGGTGCCCGACGGGGCGATCGCGGTGATGACCGGGAGCGACGGCGTCGGCGCGCCCGACGGAGCGGGGCCTGTGGCGACGATCGCGTCGATGCTGCCGGCGCGACCCTGCTGCGCGTCGATGTAGCGAAGCGCAGCGGCGGCACCCTTGAGCGAGAGGGTGGCTAGCGTGGCGCCGTTCGCGTCGAGGATCTTGAGCGACGGGGCGTTGGTGATGGCTGCGGCGAGCGCGGCGGTGTCGCGCAGGGCTATGCGCTTGCCGTCGACCATGAAGCTGGCGGGTGGGCGCTTGGTGGCGGCGTCGTCGTTGCTGGTTTCCAGCGCCAGCGAGATCCTGCCGCCGCCGCGCGCCACGGGGCCGGGCTCGCGCGTGAGATTGAGCGTGATGGTGGTGTCGCCGCCACCTTCGGGGAGGAGCGAGCCGAGCGTGCAGCGCAAGCCGTTGTCGCAGCCGACGGTCCAGTCGGCGAAGGTCTTCAGATCCCCCGGTTTCGGGCGCGCGTGCGAGTCGGTGGTGGGCACTGACTGTGCTGCTGTCGCGGCGGCGGGAACTGGCTCGGTTTTCGTCGCCCTCTCGGACGTCGTCTCGGCCGTGGACTGGGACGCCGGCTGTCCCGACGAACAGGCTGCGAGCGGCAGCATGACGAGGGGGCCAAGGGCGGAAAAGATTGGTTTGCACAGCATTGTTGCAGCCTAGCGCTCTAGCTGCCCGGGGAAAAGCGGCTAGGGAGGGGGCAACAAATCAGGAGAGTGATGTGCAGACGATCGGCGTGATTGGTGCAGGACAGATGGGCGCGGGGATCGCGCAGGTTTCGGCGCAGGCGGGCTACCGCGTGCTGCTCGCGGACGTGTCGCTGGAGGCGGCGGAAAAGGGCAAGGCGGGGATCGCCAAGGCGCTTGGCCGGCTGGTCGAGAAGGAGAAGATTGCGGGCGAGGCGCGTGATGCGGCGCTCGCGCTGATCGAGCCGGTCGCGAGCGTGGCGGACATGGGCGACTGTGCGATCGTCGTCGAGGCGGCGACCGAGCGCGAAGCCGTCAAGCGCGCGATCTTCGCCGAGGTCGGCAAGGCGCTGGGGCCGGACGCGATCCTGGCGTCGAACACGTCGTCGATCCCGATCACGCGGCTGGCGCAGGCGGCGCCCGACGCGGCACGATTCATGGGCGTGCATTTCTTCAATCCCGTGCCCGTGATGCGGCCGATCGAGCTGATCCGGGGGCTAGCGACGTCGGACGCGACGTTGGCGGCGGTCGAGGCGTTCGCGGAGAAGCTCGGCAAGCAGGTGGTGCATGCGAACGACGCGCCGGGCTTCATCGTCAACCGCGTGCTGATGCCGATGATCAACGAGGCGTGCTTCGCGCTCGGCGAGGGCGTGGCGAGCGTGCGCGATATCGATCTCGCGTGCCAGCTCGGACTGAACCATCCGATGGGGCCGCTGACGCTCGCCGATTTCATCGGGCTGGACACGTGCCTTGAGATCACGCGCGTGCTGTTCGAGGGAACGGGCGATCCGAAGTTCCGGCCGGCGCCGGTGCTGGTGAAATATGTCGAGGCCGGGTGGTTCGGGCGCAAGACCAGGCGCGGCTTCTACGATTATTCGGGTGCGGAGCCTGTGCCCACCCGGTGATCCACCGAAAGCGCCTTATATCAGGCGGATCGACCCCATTCGCCATGCGATCCCAAGCCAGGTCAGGCCGTGATGCGGCCTCGTCATGCGGATGACGACCAGGGCTTGGTGCGACCCGGTGGCGATGACCGGCTGTTCGGACCAAAATCGGCGGTTCGGGCGGTACACGGCGACTTCGCCACGATGACGATCGGAGGGGGGCTTCGCTGCTGTTGCAGATGCTGCATGCCGCGGCGCTCGCGGGCGCGGGGGATCATCCGAACTTTCGCGCGGACATGCGCGGTGGACTGCAGCGAACCGCGGGGTTCGTCGGCGTCACGACCCGCGGATCGACCGAGGTCGCGGAGACGGCGATCTCGCGGGTGCGGTCGATCCACGACAAGGTGCGGGTACGCTGCGCGACGGCACGCCGAATTCGGCGAACGACCCGGCATTGCTGACCTGGGTCCACGGAGCCGAGAGGTACAGCTTTCTCGCGGGATACCTGCGCTGCCGACGTACCCGCGTCCCGGCACGCTGTGACGGTGTATCTGCACCGGCGCTCAACTGACCGGCGGTCTTAGAGGATCGATTTTCGCACGTCTGGGCCGGCGACAGTCTTTGCTGGCCGGGGTGCCGGGTTGTCATCGACACGGCGTATCGATCCTAGACGGCTGCGTGTTCGCTTTCGTCGAGGGCGGCAGCCAGCCAAGCCGGGATCAGCGCATTGCCCAGCGCATCGACGCGGCGGTGTTCGACTACCAGGCCGCGTTCAGGGTAGGAAGCGCGCGTTCGTGCGTTTGGTTCGCCGAAGGGAGCGACGACGAGACGCCGGTTGACCTTCGCACGGTGATGCATCCGCGCGGTGTTTTCCTGGCCGACGTAGCAACCCTTGGTAAAGCTGACGCCGTTCAGTTCGCGCGCATTGCATTCGAGCCACAGCGTCTCGCCTGCGCCAAGTTCGGCGACACCCTCGGTCACGCCCAGCGACAATCGGTGCGCATGCCAGCCTGATGCTGCGCCAGTGTCGGCTGCGAGCCAGCGATGGCCGAGGGCTGCGAGGCGAGGATCGGGAACGCCTTGCCCGTCAATGAGCGACCAGTGCACCTTGCGCGGATCGGGCTGGAGCGTGATCGCGCGACGCAACCGGTAGAGCGACAGCCGTTTCGTGAGCGCCTCCGCCTGATCGGCTTCGACATCGATCAGTACGTCGTCGCCGTCCGCCCACAGGATGAAGTCGAACAACGCCTTGCCTTGCGGCGACAGCAGCGCGCTCCAGGCTGGTGTGTCGGGCGCGAGCAACGCAGTGTCGGCCGTGACCAGCCCTTGCAGGAAGCCCCGCACGTCGTCGCCTGCGATGCGGATCACGCTGCGATCGGGGAGCATCGTGTCTGATGGCGTGACGGGAATGTGCTGGTCCATATTCGTCACCTAGTGCGTACCGGCCGATTTCCAAGCGGCGCCTTCTCGGCGACGCGCGGCTGGTATCCGCTCGCGTGCGCCGATAGGAGAGCGGGATGACCGACCGCCTCACGATCCGCCGCCCCGACGACTGGCACGTCCACCTGCGCGATGGCGCGATGCTAGGGGCGGTGGCGAGGCACACTGCGCGGCAGTTTGCGCGCGCGATCATCATGCCGAACCTGACCCCGCCGGTGACGACGATCGAGGCTGCGAAGGCGTATCGTGCGCGGATCATGGCGGCGGTCGGCGACAGCGTCGACTTCACGCCGTTGATGACATGCTACCTGACCGACGGCATCGATCCCGCGGAGATCGCGCGCGGTCATGCCGAGGGCGTGTTCACCGCGTGCAAGCTGTACCCTGCGCATGCCACGACCAATTCGGCGCAAGGCGTCACCGATATCCGCGCGCTGACCGGCGTCTTGGAAATGTTGCAGCGGATCGGCATGCCGCTGCTGATCCACGGCGAGGTGACCGACAAGTCGATCGACATCTTCGACCGCGAGGCGGTGTTCGTCGAGCGGACGCTGGCGCCGCTGGCACGAGACTATCCCGGCCTGAAGATTGTGCTCGAGCATATCACTACCGCGGAGGCGGCAGCGTTCGTTACCGAGGCGGATCACCCGATCGCCGCGACGATCACGCCGCAGCATCTGCTGATCAACCGCAACGCGCTGTTCGACGGTGGACTGCGGCCGCACGCCTATTGCCTGCCGGTGCTGAAGCGTGAGACGCATCGGCTCGCGGTCAGGCGCGCAGCAGTGTCGGGATCGCCGCGATTTTTCCTCGGCACCGACAGCGCGCCGCACGTCGTCGGCGCCAAGGAATCGGGGTGTGGATGCGCCGGGATCTTCAACGCGCCGTTCGCGCTGGAGGCGTATGCGCGGGTGTTCGACGAAGAGGGTGCGCTCGATAAGTTCGAAGGGTTCGCGTCCGAGCATGGCGCGCGGTTCTACGGCCTGCAGCTGAACGAGGGTACGGTGACGCTCGTGCGCGCCGACGTTGAAGTGCCAGCGTCGATCGGATCGGGCGAGACGGAGGTGGTGCCGTTCCTCGCGGGGACCAATGCCGGGTGGCGGTTCGAGGGGTAGCGGCTCAAATACGCGTCATCCTGACGAGAGGCAGCATCCGGAGCCAGTCAGGTTGGCGTTCGTGGCCCCCGGGGCGTGACTTTCGTCACGATGACGAAGTTTTGATCCGGTCGAGCCAGAGTCGCGCTTCCTTTTGTTCACCGACTGCGCTGGCGCTGACCGGACCCCGCGCGGCGAAGAAGTCGCGATGGAGCGCGAAGGGTTCCAGCATCAGGCGTTCGCGAATTGTCTCGATGTCCGAGCCCATCTCCATCAGCGACGTGATCGTTGGTGCGATTGCCGCGCGGACACGGCGGTCGGCGCCGCGGTCGAACAGACCGAGCGATCCGGCCGCGGTCTTTTCCAACGCTGCGATCAGAGTGTCGCGATAGTCGGTTTCGAGGTCTTCGCGCTGGGCGTCGAGCCTTGCGAGGCGGTCGGGTTTTGCCATCGGCTTGGGGTAGCGTTTGAGGGCGGCGCGTCAACTTTTACGCTGCGCTTCGAACTCGGTGGCCCGAGCATCGCCGTGTTTCAGCGCGCGCATGAACTAAGCCCGTGTCGTCGGGGGGGCTTTGCCTCGCCAGCCGGGCTTGTCATGGTCGGCTGGTTGGCTGGCCGTCCGACCTCACCTAGAACGGCAGCCACCGACTTTTGTGGGTTATGTTCATGTATCCGACGTTGACGCCCGCGCGCCAGCCGACGCCGAGGCGGATTGGGATGAGGACGACGTTGCCGCGGCGCAGATATGTCGCAGCGAAACCGCCGATCAGGTACAGGCGGCCCTCGACCGCCGGGAACCGCTTGTAGAGCTCCTCGGTGTCGTAGAGGTTGTAGACCAGCACGAAGACCTTGTTCGCGTCGCCGCCCACGTCGAAGCCGACCGACGGGCCGGTCCAGTAGACCGGCTGCTGGCCCTCGACCTTGTGGCTCATGATGCCCGAACCATAGCGGACGCCGAGTACGAACGCGCCCGACGCCTCCCGTCCGGCGATATATGCATTGGGCTGACCCTGGTCCTTGAGGATCTTCTCGAGCAGGCCGCCAAGCCCCGCCGCGCCTTTGCCGAACACGCCTTCGCCCGCCGCGAGCAGATCGTCGCGCTGGTAGGTGTCTGCGGCCTGCATGGTCGCCTCGGCACGCGTTTCCGGAGCCGGCGTGGTGCTTGGAGGCGGTGTCTGCGCAGGGTCGGCTTGTACGTCCTGATCTGCTGGCCGCGAAGGCTGGGTCGTTATCTGCGGGTTCGACGCCTGCGAGGTCGATTGGCCGGCGCGATATTGCGAGGGCCTGGCTGACAGGTCGCCGTCGATCGCCTGGTTAGGATCGATCGTACGGACCTGCGCCGAGGCGCTTCCGCACAGAGTGGCTGCAAGGGCCCCGAGGCCAAGCCAGACGCTACGCATATCAACAATTCCCCGGAACGCGGGCGGCGTCCGCTGCGCTAGGTAACCAAGATGCGCCTTGCCGCGCAATGAACGAACCACCGGCCCGTGTCGATTTCGCGACGGATTAGCGCATTACAGCCGTTGCCCCTTGCGAATACCCCCGCTATAGCCCCGCATCTGCTGCAGCCGGAGACGTGGGTGAGTGGCTGAAACCAGCGGTTTGCTAAACCGCCGTACCGGGTTTACTGGTACCGAGGGTTCGAATCCCTCCGTCTCCGCCAGCGTTCACACTAACGTGTTATAAAAGTACGGTTTTACGGCCTTGCTGCGGCTCCAACCAACAGTCCGACCAACATCGTTATCGGGTGCCTAGCGTGTCTCGTTGCCTGTCCGGAATAGGGAAGATTGGCGCTATGGAACGGATCTTGGGAGTCGGAACGATGACAAGCTTCATTTTTCCTGCGAGCCTGTACTGGATAGGGCCTGCGAACCGCCAGGGGGCTCCGTTTAATATCCCTGACGGTCCGACCGCGGGAATTATGGTAGGCGTCCTCGGTTTTCGCAATCGATCGGGGCTAACACGCGTTACCGCTACATGGCTGGTAGACAGTCCGCCCTACCCTGCCTCCTACAGAATGGAGTATCCGACACCGCGTGAGGTCTTGGATGCTGGCTGGCTGTTGGTGACGCGTAAGAGCAGGATGCCCACGATATGGCGCCCGGGGGTCGTTGCAGCCTACAGACAGCCGCCGGGTAGGGCATCCCAATTACGATTAAACGTGAGCGGTGATCGCAGACCCCCACCCGACCAGTTTGATTAAGTACTCGGTCATGATCTCAGATTAGCGTACCGATATCGTTGGTCTAGTCCGTTGGACGCAATTTCCGTTGTTGCTAACGCGATCAGAGATTTGGGGGGGGCGTCTTGAGCGAGCAGAAACGGTTAAGGCCATTCCTAAAATGGGCAGGGAGTAAGCGTTGGCTCACGCCTTACCTTCGGGCAGCGTTCGAAGGCCACACTCAAGCTTACTATGAACCGTTCCTAGGTTCAGGTACTTGATTTTTCGAGTTCGTTCCGAAGTCCGGCGTCCTGTCTGATATGAATGAGGATCTGATAGATTGCTATACGGCTATCGAACGTGACTTTCGTGGCTTGGAGGAAGAGTTGCGCGCGCTGTCAGTTTCAACCGCATAGTGGATCATGTCGTGGGGAATAATGCCCTGTTTCGGGCACTGGATCATCTCGAGGGGTAAGCCGCCGCGCTCGATCTGCAGATGATCGTACTTCCCGGTGCCTTTAGCAAACGTAAGACGCACCCATTGGTCTCCTTATGCCGAGAATCCAGCGACATCTGCCGCGCATCGGCAGATCGGCGGGTAAAAACTCCCACGATTGGACGCCTGGGTGGGCAATTCCCATTTCCAAAAGCGGACACCCGTTCAGCACGCTTATTCCCTTTCCTCCGTCTGCAACGTTAATTTCGGGCCAGCGAAAAGTCGTCGGCTGTCGGCGCCATGGGAGGGGCCGCTGCCCGCTAGAATCCCTCGGTAGGAGGGCAAATCCGCTCCTCCTGGTAAGGGGGCCGGACTACGCTTCAGCACCGTTATCGCAGCGGCGACCGTATAATTAATCATTTTGCTTCAGTCGGATTTATGGGCTGCGCGGTTACACGCCCCCCAAGGAATGAGGCAGAGCTTGTGAATCTTTCATGGTAACGTCTGGCGACAACCGCGCGCACCAGGGCATACTCATGCGCCTTGTCCGCGACCGGCGGGGCAACACGCTTGCGATGATGGCCGCGTTTCTCCTGCCGCTGCTGGGACTGGCCGGATCAGCGGTAGACGTCGCGCGTCTCTACGTCGTCAAGGCGCGCCTGCAGCAGGCGTGTGATGCAGGGGTCCTCGCCGGCCGCAAGTTCATGACGAGCACGGACAGCACGCTCGACGCGGTTGCCGTGACGCAAGCCAAAAACTTCTTTTCCAACAATTTTAAAACCGGTTGGATGGGAGGCAAAGACGTCACCTTCACGCCGACGAAAACCAGCGATAGCCAAGTCGCCGGCATTGCCGCGGCCACGGTGCCTATGACGCTGATGAAGATATTCAACATGTCCGACGTGACGATCGCGGTCAATTGTCAGGCGCGGTACGACGTTGCCGATACCGATGTCATGTTCGTGCTGGATACGACGGGCTCAATGGCGTGCCTGCCGGGCGGCCCTGACACCTGCGGGACCGGCACATATGCCTACACGCGCCCGACGAGCGGCGGCGTGCCGGGCTATGCCGGCAGCACCGGCTATGCGGTAAAGGAGCTGTTCTCCAACGGAAGCAACGCATCGCGCATTGACGCGCTTCGCAAAGCAGTCCTCAGCTTCTACGACGCATTCGCCGCCAACGCGGATCCGGCTACGAACGTCCGCTACGGTTTTGTTTCCTACAGTTCGGTCGTGAATGCGGGACAAGCGATCTTGGACGTCTCGCCAAGCTACCTTGTCGGCTCGGGGGGATCGTTTGATCAGCCAAACTACCAGTCACGGCATGTCTATGCGGACTATACGATATCGATCTCCGATACGCGCAACAACAAGACGCAAGAAAATTGCACCGCCCCACCAGTTCGTACCCCTTCAGCGGTGCTGACGTACAATCCATCGTCAAGCACCGCTACCAAAACCTACGACATATGGCGCACGCAGGGCGCGTTCAACTCGAATAGCTACTTTTGCTATACGCGTACCGAAACGCTTGGTCCGAAGTGGGAATATAAGAAGCTTCAATGGGATGT
Source organism: Sphingomonas faeni (assembly GCF_040407565.1). Lineage (GTDB taxonomy): Bacteria > Pseudomonadota > Alphaproteobacteria > Sphingomonadales > Sphingomonadaceae > Sphingomonas > Sphingomonas faeni_F. Next base: position 468,991 of record NZ_JAPZPR010000002.1, on the reverse strand, counting down.
GAGCTCCTTGGTCAACGGCGCGTCGTCGATGACCGACCCCACCGCAGTCGACGGCTCCAAAACGCAGTGGCTCGGGTGCGTGGAAACGCCGGTCGAAACGCCCGGTCAGACGATTTTCGTAGCGGGCAGCCTGCCTTCCGACCTGGATCCCGACGCTAAACCGAGCGGGGCGACGCGGTGGTGGCCGCATATGCAGGACATCGAATATTGGCGAACTGCCGCCACCGATTACTCCAATGGGGACGACAACAACTCTCGTCCAAGCCTGGGTTCTCCAACATTGGCGCAGACCGGTTACTCCGCCTGCGGCAAGCCGGTGAAACGCCTAGGCGTGATGGCGCGCAGCGACGTCTACAATTATCTGTATGCGACCGATTTCGTGGCGCAGGGCGGCACCTACCACGATACGGGCATGATCTGGGGCAGTCGCCTGATTTCACCGACCGGCGCTTGGGCGAAGGACACCGCGACGTGGTCCGGTCGTAATCCGCCGAACCGGGTGATCGTGTTCCTTACCGACGGCGTCATGTCGCCAAACAGCAACTCCTATTCGATGTACGGCTATGAGGATTATGACAAGCGGGTTGCCAACGGCGACACCAGCAACCTGACGAGCTATCACAACGCCCGGTTCCTTGCCGCCTGCGCGGCCGCCAAGGCGCGCAAAGTCGATGTGTGGACGGTCGCGATCGCAACCAGCACATCGACGCCATTGCAAACCTGCGCGACGACGACGAACCAGGCGCTTTTCACCCCCACCGGCAACGGCCTGTCGGCAGCGTTTACGTCGATCGCTCAGCACCTTGCCATGCTGCGGATCACAAAGTGACGGCGCTCCTTCGCACGCGGTTGGCGAAAGATCGGCGCGGCGCGACGCTGATCGAGTTCGCTCTGGTGTGCCCGGTCATGCTGTTGATAATGATGGGCCTGGGCGATCTGCTTTACCAAGCCTATGCGCAGTCCATCCTCAACGGCGCCATTCAGAAAGCGGCACGGGATTCGACGATCGAGGGCGGCGCCAGCAACGCCGCTGCCATCGACGGACAGGTCATCACGCTGATGACGCCCTTGATGAAGAATCTAGCAAATAACTGCGCGGCTTCGGGGCCTACCGGTACGTGGTGTTCAACCCGCAAGAGCTACGACACCTTCAGCGAGGTAGCTCCCGAGCCGTTTACCGACACCAACAGCAACGGAGTTCGCGATCCGGGCGAATGCTACACCGACGTCAACGGCAACGGTGCGTGGGACGCCGATCCGGGCTTGAACGGCCAAGGCGGTGCGAGCGCGGTGACGTTGTACACTATGACGATCACCTATCCGCGGCTGTTCCCGGTAGCCGGGCTCATGAAATTGTCGCCGACGCAGACGATTACGGCAACCACGCTGCTGAAGAACCAGCCTTACGCAGGTCAAACTGTCAGCGCCAACGCAACGATATGCATATGATCAAGGGCAAATTACACAACTTCGCCTTACGGTTTCATCGCGACCGCGCTGGCTTGGCGCTGCTCGAGTTCGCTCTTTCTGCGCCGATCGTGCTACTGGTCGGATGCTACGGCGTCGAATTGGCGAATCTCGCAATAATCAACATGCGCGTCAGCCAGATCGCGTTGAATCTCGCCGACAACGCTTCCCGCGTCGGAGCCTATAGTAACCTGGCGACGCAGCAGCTTCGCGAAGTCGATGTGAACGATATCCTTCAGGCGGCGCGGTACCAGGGTGCAAACATCAGTCTGACCGCGAACGGGCGGATCACGCTGTCGAGCCTCGAAAACGTCGCGCAAAGTTATGACACGCAACCGGTACAGCGCATCCACTGGCAGCGGTGTATCGGAGCCCGAGGCGGGGCGAGCTTCAACGGTCAATTCAAAGCCAACGTCGCGACGACAGCCGGCAGTTCGGCTGACGAGGCTGACAAGGGCTACGACCTTCCGCTGGGCATCAGCGACAACGGCTCAACCCCCATCATGGCGCCGGGCGGTGCTGGCGTGATGTATGTCGAGATAAACTATCGCACGAAGCCACTGTTCGGTACGTGGCTCACGTCCCCGCAGTCGATCCACTATATCGCGTCGTTTGTGGTGCGCGACCGCCGAGATTATTCCAAAATCTGGAATCCCGAACCGGCCTCTACGCCATCGACCTGCAACCTCTATACACCGTGACCCTATGCTGTTGCGGATACCCGGATCTGGCGTGGTACGTCATGTCGAAGAGGTCGAGGCCGCCGTGCAGATCGAGGTCGATTCCAGACGGATGCCCTTACCAGCTCGGTGGCGTGGGCGAGCGGCTGCGCGATCGTTAGTCATGCAGCGACCAACGGTGCAGTGCGGAGTTCGTCAGGATAAAGCGGAGTTTCATGGCGAACGCCCGAGTTCGGGCGTGGCGGGATGGGCGAAAGGCGCATTTCGCTAGCGTCGTGGAAGCGGCAATCGCGCTATGGAATTGCTGGCGGGAGAACCGTCGGTATGTTCGCCATATCCGGGTTGGTTCTCTGCGGCCAATCGATACCAGTTGCCCTGTCGACGGACTGCTTGACCGGTATGGGCGCGCTGTCGTTCAGACGCTCCCCCGACGGTATTTCGAGTGGCAAAGTCCGAATGACGTCTGCGAGGGCGGGGTGCGGGAGACGGTCGGCGAGGATCGGCGAGCCGGCGAGCAGGCCGTTGGGGCAGTAGCGATCGTCGTCCCAGCCGGGATGGTCGAGGATGGGGTAGAGGCACACGCCCTCGACGGGTACGCCGAGCGACTGGGCGATCTTCACCTCGCGCAGGATCATGCGGAGCCAGGCGGGGCGGGCGCTGCCTTCGATGCCGGTTTCGGCGATGAAGATCGGGCGGCCGTAGCGGGCATAGGCGTCGGCAAGGATCGCGTGGAGCGGGCGGCCTAAGGGGTGATCGTACGCCAACGGCGGGCCGCCGTGGATCCACTGGTTGTTGTGGTAGAAGTTGACGCCGACGATATCCAGCAATGGCGCGCGGCCGCCGATCTGGGGCCATGCTTTCCCCGCGATCATGTCCCACGCCTGGTATTGTGCGAGGCGGTGACCTTCGGCGGCGGGGGCGTCGTTGGGGCGGGCGGGGTCGGTGATGACGTTGATGACCGGGTCGGCGTGGACGAACCTTGCGGCGGAGTCGACCGCGAGAATCGCCTCCATCGCGGCGATCGAGGCGCGGGCGAGTTGGACCTTGAGTTCGTAGCCCCGGCCGCGCGCGAACGGGTTGAGATAGGCTGCGTCGCCGCCTCCCCAGGCGAAGAACGAGATCTCGTTGACGGGGGCGTAGAAACGCGTCTCGCCGGGCGCGGCCGGGCCGATATGGCGCGCGGCGGCGGCGGCGAAGGCGGCGAAGCGCGTGACGAAGGCGGGCGTCCAGATGTCGATGTCGTCGGGCCAGCCGTAATGGAGCAGGTCCCAGATGACTTCGGTGCCTATCGACTTGGCGGCTTCCAGCTGGCGATCGAGGCTGGACCAGTCGTAGATGCCGGGTTCGCGTTCGATCAGATGCCAGCGCAGGCCTTCGCGGACGTTCAGGATGCCGAGCTTGGCGAGTTCATTGTAGTCATGCGCGGCGAGGGCGTCGTGATGGCTGGCGGCGATGACGTCGACGCGCTTGCGGTCGTGCGCGCGGCGGTGCGTAGAGGATTCGAAGCCGCCTTGCAGGAAGCTCCGGAAGAGTCCGGTCGGGCGAGGTAGGGGCGGTCGGTCGGTAAGGACTTCGGCGAATAGGGATTCCCAGCGGGGGACGACCGCGGCGACTGCATATTCGCTGTCGACCTTGGCGCGGAGGGCGGTGCCGAGGCGGGTTCGGAGTGCCGGGTCTTCGAGCAGTCTGGTGATCGCGGCGGCAACTGCGGGCGGGTGTTCGTGGGGCACGAATAGACCGCTGACCCCGTCGACTATCTGTTGTTCCGAGCCGTTGTCGCGCGTTGCTATAACGGGGAGGCGTGCGGCGCCGGCTTCGGCGATCACGTGCGGCATGCCTTCACCGCGCGAGAGCCAGACGAAGATGTCGAGTGCGGCGAGCAGGTCGGGCACGTCGTCGCGGTCGCCGAGGAAGGTCAGGGCGGTGTCGAGGCCGAGCGCATGCGCGCGGTTGCGGAGGGCGGCGGCATATTCGGGGATGAAGGCGTCCGGTCCGCCGATCACGACGAAGCGGGCGCGGGGCTGGCGGGCGTGGACGAGCGCGGCGGCTTCGATGAAGTCTTCGACGCGCTTCTTGGGGTCGAGCCTGCCTAGCCAGCCGATCAGCGGTACGTCTTCGGCGATCCCTAGCGTCGCACGGACCGGCGCGCGGCGGGCGGGGTCGAAGGCGCGCGTGTCGACCATCGAGGGGATCTCGATCGCGTGCTGTTCGCGGCCGGGCATGCGGCTGGCGGCGGCGTCGCGGATCGAGGCGCAGACGCCGACATAGCGCGCGGTGAAATGCTTGGGGCCGGCGAGCGCTTCGGAGACGAGGCCGCCATGCTCGATCAACGGCGGGCGGAGGTGCATGCGTTCGAGCGCGGGATAGATGTCCGCGACGTTCTGGCACGAGACGACGACGTCGTAGGCGGGCAGCTTGCTCGCGAGGTAGGCGACGGTTTCGTCGAAACCAAGCGCGTAGGGCGTGCGGTCGACGGGGACGTCGATCGCTTCGAGTTGCGCGTGCGTCTGCTCGGGCATGCCGTCTTTCCGGAAGCAGGCGACGACTTCGATCCGGTAGCGCGTCGGGTCGAGCGCCTGGGCGAGCAGGCGCACTTCCGTCTCCTCGCCGCCGACGACGAGCCAGGCGAAGACAAACAGGATGCGGATCGGTCGGGCGTCGGCAGTGAGTGCGGTGCTCAATCGCCGACCTTGAAGACGATCTGGAGGAATTCGGGTCGCTCGCCGACCAGCTTTGCGATGAACTTGGGAGCGTCGTCATAGGGGACGACGTGGGTGATGAGCTGCGCGCGGATCTCCGGGCCACGCGCGAGCAGCAGCTTCACCGTTTCGTTGGCGAGGCGGCGGCGGTCCCATTGGAAGCCGAGCCCGCGGGGGACGCGGTTGATCTGCGCGCAGCGGAGGGTGAGGCCGTTGTGGTGGAACTCCTCTCCGAGCCGGAGCCGGTCTGCGCCGCCCTGGTAGAAGGCGAGGTCGATTACCGTGCCTTGCGGTCTCAGCGCGCGCATCGCGGCGTGGAGGCTGGCGGCGTCGGCGCGGGTCTGGAACACGACGTCCGCGCCGCGATCGTCGCCGCCGTGGAGCCAGCGTGCCTTGACGTAGGCCCAGGCCTGGTCCTCGGTCATCGCAGTAATGCCGAGGCATTCCGCGCGCAGGCGGCGGAAGGGGGAGGGGTCGGCGATCACGACTTCGCTCGCGCCCGCAGCCTGCGCGAACAGGGCCGTTAGCATGCCGACGATGCCTGCGCCGATCACCAAAGCGGGGCGGCCGCGGATGCCGTCGCCTAGGTTGACGACGTTGGGTCCGAGTAGTTCGGCGTCTGCGTGAAGGATACCGTTGGCGGCGATCGGGCCCATCTGGCCGATATAGATGCCGAGGATCGGATCGAGCTCGGACGGGAGCTTGGTCAGCAGGTCGTTGAACGGGTCCGCGGTGTGGCCTGTCTTGTGCCCGAACACCGTGCCGACGACATCGCCGTTGGTGAAATCGTCGACCCGGCTGTCGCTGACGCGCGCGCACTCCATGTACCCGAGGAACGGCACCGGATAGTGCGCGCTCGGCTCGCCGGGGACGAACACGCCGCGGCCTGCGTCCCAGCGCGAGTGGAGATACGGGTTGCTGTTCTTGACGAAGGTGAGCTCGGTGCCGGCGGAAAACCCGGTGTAGAGCAGGTCGAGCCGGACCTGACCGTCACCCGGGGGCGCTTCGTCATAGCCGAAGAAATAGGCCTGGCCGGGACGTTCGACGCCGAGCGAGCGGACGTGGCGCCACTCAGACATGCGCCACCTCCTTGGTTGCCTCCCGCTCGCGGACGTCGATCGCGCGGCCTTCGACGGCGGAGCGTTCGATCGCCAGCGCGAGGCGGAGCGTTTCGAGCGCGGCGGGGTAGGGGCAACGGATGCGGTTCTCGCCGCCGCGGACCGCGTCGATGAAGTCGCGATCCTCGAGCACGACCGGATCGCTGCCGGTGCCGCGGACCGGGCGGCCGCGGCCGATGTCGATCATCACGTCGCGGTCGGTCAGTTCGATCGCGAGGCCTTCGCCGAACAGGTGCAGGCCGACGCGGTGGTTCCAGTTGAGCAAGCAGGTCGATGCGAAGTTGGCGATCGCACCGCTCGCGAAGGTGAGCATCGCGGTGCTGGTGGTGGCGACGTCGAGGCCGGGGAAAGCGGCGCGGTCGATGTGGCCCGACTGGCCGTAGACGCGGACGACGTCGCCGACGAGGTAGCGCGCGAGATCGACCAAGTGCGTCGTCTGTTCGAGCATCTGGCCGCCCGATGCGTCCTTCTTCCACCACCAGCGCGGCGGCGGCGTGGAGTCGAGCCAATAGCCAGAGAGGAGGCGTGCGGGGGTCGTCGAGAGCAGCGCCTTCACCTCGTCGACCGTGTCGAGGTAGCGCCAGTGATAGCCGACTGCGGTGACGAGGCCGAGCCGGTCGACTGCGGCTGCGACATCCTCCGCGGTGCCGAGGTCGAGCGCGACGGGCTTCTCGACGAAGAACGGAAGCTTGTGCTCGATCGCGAGGCGTTCGGGTTCACCATGTGCGAACGGGGGCACGCAGATGTAGAGCGCGTCGAGGTCGACCGCCGCTAGCATTGCGGCGGCATCGTCGAACGCGCGCGCACCGAAGCGGGCGGCGGCTTCGGTCGCGCGCGCCATGTCGACGTCGGCGACCGCGACGATCGCGACGTCGTCGAACTGCTCCAGCACGCCGAAATGGCGATTGGCGATGCCGCCCGCGCCGATGAACCCGATCCGTGTCCGCTCCACGCCGTCTCCCTTTGTGTTTTGGTCTTGCACGGCGGCGTAGACCGCGCGCGTTTCGGCTATCATGCGATAGGCCGAGAATAGGTCCTGCTGGCGCTCGATCGCGGCGCCGGCCATCGTTTTAAGGCTGTCGCGGTCGGCTAGCAGCGTGACGACCGCATCGGCGAAACTGGCCGGGTCCGCAGCGGTGAGGCGACCGGTGACGCCGTCCTCGATCGCTTCGGCATTGCCGGGTGCGACGGTGGCGACGACGGGCAGGCCGGCGGCCATCGCCTCGAGCGCGACCAGCGGTAGGCCTTCGAATGCGGAGGGCAGGACGAGCAGGTCGGCGAGTGTCATCAGGTCGGCGACATCGCTGCGGGTGCCGAGCATGCGGACTGTGCCGGCCAGGCCTTTCGCTGCGATCGCTCGTGCAGTCTGGGTGAGGAGGGGCCCTTCGCCGGCGAGCAGCACGATCACGTCTGGATGCGCGGCGCGGATCGCGGGCAGCGCGTCGAGCAGGAGTACGTGGCCCTTTTGCTCGGCGAAGCGTGCGACCATCAGGAGGACGGGGCCATTGCCGATGCCCCATTCGCTGCGAAGAGCTTCGCGGGAGCGTGAGGGTTTGTGTGCGCCGACGCCGTTGTGGATCGTCGCGACGAGGGCTGGATCGATACCGGCTGCGCGGTGGCTCTCGCCGACCGCGTCCGAGACGCAGATCAGGCGTGCGAGCGCGGTCGAGGAGTCGCGGTGCTCGTCGCGCTGGGCGGGGTCGGTGAGGAGGTAGGGGAGGTGTTCGGTGCGGATCACGGGGACGCCGGCGGCATGCGCGGCGCGGACGGCGGCGTGGCCTTCCCAGCCTATGCCGGCATGGACGTGGACGATGTCGGGCGCGGCGCGGTCGAGCCAGCGGGCGAGGTTTGCATCGTCGTCGAGCGCTTTGACTGCGTAACCCTTGGCGGCGGCGTGTTCGAGCAGGCCGGTGCCGGGACGCGCGGCGAGGACGATATCGTCTCCGCCCAATCCTTCGGCGAGCGTCATCATGTGCGCGCCGACGCCGGACGGGGCAAGGCTGTCGGTCAGCAGGCAGATACGGGTCATTCGGCGGCCATCACGGGGGTTTCGAGGACGGCAGATTTCGCGATCATGCGGCGGTAGGTGGCGAGCGCCTGGCCGACGACCTGGTCCATATTGTAATAGCGATACGTCGCGAGCCGGCCGACGAAGGTCACGCCCTCCTCCGCATCGGCGAGTGCCTCGTAGCGTTTGAAGAGCGCCTGGTTCTCGGGGCGGGGGATCGGGTAATACGGGTCGCCCTCCGCGCTCGGGAATTCGTAGCTGATGCTGGTCTTTGCGTGGAGTTGGCCGGTGAGGTGCTTGTATTCGGTGATGCGCGTCTGCGGCACGGCTTCGTCCGGGTAGTTGACGACCGCGACTGGCTGGAACTGCGCGACGTCGTGCGTCTCGTGGCGGAACTGGAGGCTGCGATAGGGCAGCTTGCCGAAGCGGAAGTCGAAATATTCGTCGATCGGGCCGGTGAAGACGATGTGGTCGACGTCGATGCGGTCGATCACGTCGCGATATTCCACGCCGAGATCGAGCGTGATGCCGGGGTGATCGAGCATCGCTTCGAACATCCGGGTGTAGCCGTTCGCTGGCATCGCCTGGAAGGTGTCGGTGAAATAGCGATCGTCGGTCGAGGTGCGCGTCGGCACGCGGGCGGTAACGGCGCGGTCGAGCTCGGACGGGTCGAGGCCCCATTGCTTCCGCGTGTAGCCGCGGAAGAACGTCTCGTAGAGATCGCGGCCGACCGCGGCGACGACGACGTCCTCGGAGGTGCGGATGTCCTCGACCGATTCCGCGCGGCTGGCGAGGAAGGCTGCGGCTTCCGCGTCGTCCTCGAGCGACAGGCCGTAGAGGTCGTTGAGCGTGGTCCGGTTGATCGGCATCGGCACGAGCTTGTCGTCGACGTTTGCCAGCACTCTGTGTTCGTAGGGGCGCCACTCGGTGAAGCGCGACAGATAGTCGAACACGTCGGCTGAATTGGTGTGGAAGATGTGCGGGCCGTAGCGGTGGATCAGCACGCCCGCCGCGTCGTGTTCATCATACGCGTTGCCGCCGATGTGCGGGCGGCGATCAACCATCAGGACGCGCTGACCGCTGTCGCTCGCGAGACGTTCGGCGAGGACCGCGCCGGCGAACCCTGCGCCGACGATCAGTGTGTCGTAACGTTCGCGTTTCGGCGCGGCACGGAAAGTGCGTTTCGCGCGGAGTACGCGGTCGATCTCGGTGGCCATGGCGGTTTGCGTGCGGTCCCAGGATTGCGTGGCGAGCAGGCGGTCGGCTTCATCGCGCCAGGCGCCTTCGCGGGGGAGGGCGAGCGCGGCGTCGCAGGCGGCGACGAACGCGGGCACGTCGGCGGCGATCGTCACAGCCTCTGCGTCGCCGTAATGGCGGATCACATCGACGATCGGCGTCGAGACGACGGGCAGGCCGCCGGCGAGATATTCGGGGGTCTTGGTCGGGCTGATGAAGCGCGTCGCGGCGTTGATCGCGAACGGCATCAGCGCGACGTCCCAGCCGGAGAGATAGGCGGGGAGTTCGTTGTAGCCGCGTCCGCCGAGCCAGTGGATATTGGCGCGACGTGGCAAATGCGCGGAGTCGATCTTCACGACTGGCCCGATCATCACGAACGACCAATCGGGGCGCTCAGCGGCGACGGCGTCGAGCAGCGCCAGGTCGATGCGCTCGTCGATGACGCCGAAGAAACCGAGCTTCGGGCTGGGGATGTGGCGCTGGTCTTCGGGTTCGACATTGCCGGCACGCGCCTGCGCGAAATGTGCAACGTCGACGGCCGAGGGGAAGGCGTGGACATCGCGGTGGCGGTCGCGCTTCGCTTCGTACAGGCTGTAGCCGCCAGTGAAGACGAGGTCGGCGCGCGCGAGCAAGCGGGCTTCGCGGTCGAGCAACGCGGGGTCGGCGAACCGGAACGCGGACAGTTCGTCCATGCAGTCGTAGACGATTGCGGCAGCGTCCAGATGCTCGGCGAACGGGAGCATCATCGGCGTGTAGAACCAGAGGACGGGCTTCGCGCGAATGCTCGTCGCGACCAGCATGTCGAGCAGTTGCCGCAAGCCTGCCTCGACCTGTTCGGCATTCCACCAATGCGGGAGGCGCGGGCGCAGTGCGATCACGTTGTCGGCGGGAAACGGGTGGTGTTCGAGGAATGGGAGCGGATGGTCGCAGGGAATGTGTTCTTCCCAGACGAACACGCTCTGGGTTTGCGCGAACCGCTTCATCAGATGCTGCGGGCGCTGCGTGACGAAATCCCAGCGGAGATGCGAGAAGCAGATCAGCGGCGGCGGGGCAGCATCGTCGATCGTGGCGAGGCTGGGGGTAGGTCCGATACCGTGCACGCTCTTCCAATCCGCAAGTCCGCGTTTATCCGCGTTGTTGGTCGAACCTAAGCCCGCGTCTCAACGCTGACTATGCAAATGTAATTGCTTTGCATCATGTATTTGCTCGATAATTGCCCCCAAGCGCGCAACACTGTGCGGCCAGGTCCAGCGGTCCAATACGGCTCGGCGAGGCCGGAATTCAGCGTAGGTTTCGCGCAGTGTCAGGATCGCATCGGCAAACCCGGTCGTCGAAGCGGTCATGCCGGTCTCGGGCAGGATAAACTGCAATCCGCAGCGTAATTCCGCATTGGCGAGCACGGGCAGGCCGGCGAGCATGTATTCGGTCAGGATCGCAGGGGCGCCGTCGTCGATGCCGCAGACGACGCCGAACCTGGCGCGGTTCATCAGGCGGTTGACCTCTTCGATAGGTACACCGGGCGGCCCGACAAACTCGATCGAGAGGGTCTGATCGCGCGCGCGTTGGCGGAGCGCGTTGGCATCCTCGCCGTATCCGAACACGCAGAGCGCGCGCACGTCGCGCGGCAGTTGCGCGAGCGCGTCGAACAGGATGTCATGGCGCTTATACGGCTGCGCGGCGGCGACGTAGATCAGGTCGACGTCCTGGGGCGTCCCGAGCGGGCGGAACTGGTCGATCGCGGCGAACTCTGGACCGACCGGCAGGATCGTCGTGCGCATGCCGGGGTGGCGGGCCTCGACCTCGTCCGATTGCCACTGCGCGCCGGTGAGGACGAGATCGAAATGTTGGCTGATTTCCGACGGTACGCGCAGCGAAGGCGCGTCGATCGAATTGTATAGGATGATGCTGTTCGCACAAAGCGCGAGGAGTTCGGGCGCGACGCCAAGCCCCAGCACAACGAGGATGTGCGGCGCACCGAACGTCTGCACGAAGTCGACCATTTGCAAAGAGGTGAAAGGGGCGCGTTCGTCGTCTATCCGGAATGCGCGACGCGCCATGACCGCGTTGTCCCTACGGAATGGTGGCTCGGCCTCACCGCGCCAGTGATGCCAGATCTCGGCCTGATCGACGATGCCGGCAGCGACCAGCGCGAGGGGTAGCCGCTCGAGATACCCGCCCGTCACGTCCGCGGGGGCAAGATCGCCGGTCCATGGCTGGCTGGCCGGATCGATTGCGTGCATCGGAAACAGGGAGGATGACGGGCGGTCTTGCTCGGGATGCCGGCCATCGACCCAGTCGCTGATGACGGCGACCGATCGCCGAGCCGTCAACGGTGCCGCCATCTGTGACCTCTCCCTCATCGACGGTATCAAGGACCGTTGGTTGCCTGATGCGAAGGTGAGATGGTGCCCGGTCCGATCAGGGCCGGGCACACATCGAATACTGCGGGACCGTCTGGCGGCCCGCCAATCAGTCCTTCGCGCTGCCCGGCTCGGCCATCTTCCGATGCTGTTCGGCGAGCACCGAACCCGGGATGACGTTGGCGAGCACGCCCTGGACCTTCGTCATGAAACCCGAGAAGACCGACGCCTTCCCGCTCATCAGCGCATCCCAGCCATCCTTGGCGACATCGGCCGGATCGCGCTTGTTCGGATCCGTGCCGACCGACGTGTCGTTCATGTCGGCGCGGTCGAAGAATTCGGTGTCGACCGGCCCGGGCATCAACGTCGTCAGCGTGACGCCGTCCGCGTCCTTGATCTCGTTGCGCAGGGCCTCGGTGAAGCTGTCGATGAACGCCTTCGAGCCGTTGTAGACCGCCTGGAACGCGCCAGGGATGTAGCCTGCGACGGACCCCGTCACGAGCACCTTGCCGTCGTTACGCGCGACCATCGCCGGCATCACCTTCTGAAGAAGGTACAGCGTGCCGGTGATGTTGGTGTCGATCACGTTGCGCCAGTCGTCGACATTCTGGTCGAGGAAGCCGTGGCCAAGCCCGTGGCCCGCATTGGCGCACAGCACGTCCACTTTTCGCCCGTTGGTTGCCGCGAGCAGCGCATCGACACCCTCGATCGTCGACAGGTCCGCCTCGACCGCGGCGACCTCGGTGCCGAACTGCTTGAAGTCGGCGGCGGCGGACTGGATCAGCGCTTCGTTGGCGACGACGAGGATGTCGTAGCCGTCTTTCGCCGCGAGCGTGGCGAGTTCGAAACCGATGCCCGTCGAGGCGCCGGTGATGATCGCGAATTTATCGGCCATGTCGTGTTCCTTCTTCACCACTCCCCGGAAGGGAGGGGCAGGGGTGGGTCGGTTCGGGGCGGGGGCTGCGATTTACCTGCGAGCCAACCCACCCCCAGCCCCTCCCTTTCAGGGAGGGGAGCAAAGTCAATTGAAGCCGGGCTTGAGCACGACCTTGGTCACTTCGTTCTGGTTGTTCTTGAACATGTCATAGCCCTTGGGCGCGTCCTCCAGGTCCATCCGGTGCGAGATCAGGAAGGTCGTGTCGATCTTGCCCTCCATGATCGCGTTGAGCAGCGCGGGCATGTAATGCTGGACGTGCGTCTGGCCGGTCTTGAGCGTCAGCCCCTTCTCCATCAGCGCACCGAGCGGGAACTTGTCGATGAACCCACCATAGACCGCCGGCATCGACACGCGCCCGCCCTTGCGACAGGCGATGATCGCCTGGCGGATCGAATGTGCACGATCGGTGCCGAGGAAGGTCGACGCCTTGATCTGGTCGAGCACGTTGTCGACGAAGAAGCCGTGTGCCTCGAGGCCGACGCTGTCGATCACCGCATCGGGACCGATCCCGCCGGTCATCACCATCAGCGCCTCGTAGACCGCGCTTTCCTCGTAATTGATCGTCTCGGCGCCGAACTTCTTGGCGAGGTCGAGGCGATGCGGGAAATGGTCGATCGCGATGACGCGCTCGGCGCCCATCAGGAACGCCGACTGCACCGCGAACAGCCCGACCGGGCCGCAGCCCCAGACCGCGACGGTGTCGCCGGGCTCGATCTGCGCATTCTCCGCCGCCATCCAGCCGGTCGGCAGGATGTCGGAGAGGAACAGCACCTTCTCGTCGTCGACGCCGTCCGGAATGACGATCGGCCCGACATCGCTGAACGGCACGCGGACATATTCCGCCTGACCGCCCGCATAGCCGCCGGTCATGTGGCTGTAGCCGAACAGACCCGACATCGGCTGGCCGTATAGCTCCTGTGCAATGTCCTGGTTGTCGGCGGGCAGGCCGTTGTCGCACGCCGAATATTGATGCTTGCCGCAATGATAGCAGCTGCCGCACGCGATCGTGAACGGCACGACGACCTTCTGCCCCTTCTTCAACGTCGACTTGGCGCCGACCTCGACGACTTCGCCCATGAATTCGTGGCCGAGGATGTCGCCGGCCTGCATCGTCGGGATATAGCCGTCGTACAGATGCAGGTCGGAACCGCAGATCGCGGTCGCGGTGACCTTGATGATACAGTCGCGGGGGTTGACGATCTCGGGATCGTCGACGGTATCGACGCGAACGTCGTGCTTACCGTGCCATGCCAAAGCGCGCATCAGGCCATCTCCTCTTCGCGTTGCTTGCGGTTCATCGCCGCGGTCGCGATCTCGCCGGTTTCCATCAATTGCTTGAAACGGCGCAGGTCGCGTCGTGCCTGGATCGCGGGCTCCCGCTGGAACATCTTGGCGATCAGCTTGCCGACGATACCCGCAGGGGGATCATAGGCGATGGTCGCCATGACGACGGTGCCGCGTGCACCCGCATCGCGAAACTCGACCCGACCACTGTTGGCGACATCGGCGCCGGGTTCGGACGTCCAGGCGATGACGCTGTCCTGTGTCTCCTCGGTCACGACCGCATCCCATTCGACCGTCTTGCCGGCTGGTGCCTTCACCACCCAATGCGACCGCGTGTCGCTCAGAATGTCGATCCGTTCGACGTTTTCCATGAACGTCGGCAAATTGGCGAAGTCGCGGAAATACGCGAACACCTCGGCAACAGGCCGGTTGATAGTGACCGCGCGCGCAACGATCGCATCGTCTTTACGCTCTGAAACAGCCGCCGCCCCGAGAGAATCGCCGTGTTTCCACGTGCTTGGCGGCGCGTCGTCGCTATGTGGCTTGGTATCGTCCATGTCGGATCTCCTGTCGGTTGCGTGCGGCGCCAGGTTCTGGCGGCGGCGCTGGCCGGCGTGCAGGTGCAGCTGCCGGCCGTCGCGCGTCGATCACATCGTGGAAAGTTCTGTGATGTGGGTCTGCACCACCGGCGCAATCGAGGCCGCGACAGTCTTGAGCGGCGCCGCCGTTCCGGCTTGCGCATAGGTCTGGTGCAGAGCCAGCGCACGCTGATGCGCGGCCTTCTGCTGCTCGATGTACAACCGGTCGCGTGCGGTCCCGGTGGTTGCGCGCAAGGCCGCGACGTTTTTCGTACCCATAGCGTCGAGCTTGGGCGGCGCGGGGTGCAGGCCGGCGCGCATCGCCGCAGCCTTCACATCCGCGGTCGACTTGGTGTGATCGGTGACCATCATCGTTGCGAACGACCGCAGCTTGGCGTCCTTGGTCGAGGCGAGCAGCAATCGGCTGGACTGGATTTCATACTGATCGCCGGCACCCGCCTTCGTTACATAGGTCGGCGCGGCCATCGGTGCCTGCGCGACGGCCGCGACGGTGGGCAGTGCGATCATGGCTGCGAGCGTAAGAAGCTTTGTCATGACATTCTCCTGGGGGCTGCGGCGCGTTCGACCCACCGCTACAAACCGAACCGGCACGGATGGGCAATGTTCCAGCGATCCTGGCCATCTCAATCTGGATCAATGAGTTTGCTATCTCGGCCGAGATACTGCGCGAATATCGTGATCTGGTAGCTCGGTCAGGATTTGGGGGGGAGGTCAGCTGCCGTAATTCCGCCCGGCCATTGCAATACTTTGATGCGCGGCTCGCGATAATCTGGCTCGCCCAGACCTTGCCCTTCGCCCGCGGGCCTATGACCCCAACCGCACGACCACCATGCGCTTTAGAACGTCCACATCCGGGTATTCGGTTTCAGCTCCCGTCGAAGGCCCAGCGCAACGTTTTCGCCATTTGTCGTGCACCGGACCGGACGACCGGTTTCATGAATATCGGCGAAGCCTTCAGACCATGCATCCGACGTGCCCAGTTCGGGAGAAGGTCCACCGCCGCCTGCGCGACGATCCGTTGCAGCGGTATCGCCAGAGGGTTGCTCGGTGTCTGATCAAGGACCAACTGCGCCACCTCGCGCGTGCGGCCGTCTGCGACCAGCGCCGGCTGCATGGTGCGAAGCGCCTGATGCGTGCTTGCCCGGTTCCGCGGGAGAGCGTCGGCACCCAGTGCGGCGCCTATGGTGGCAAACTGGGCATAATAGAGATCCTCCTGCGCGGGTGTGAGGGGACGATCCCCATAGTGTTGCCAGGCAGCCAGGAAGGACCACGCCTCGGATATGTGAACCCACGCCAGTAAGGTTGGGTCGTCGGCGCGGTAGGACGTACCGTCCAGAAGCGTGCCGCCGATGTGCGCGTGCACCGCGCGGACTCGCGCTATCGCTGCCTCGGCCTCGGTCCGCTCACCATAGGTAGTCGCAGCGATGAATCGGGCAGTGCGCCGCAGCCGGCCGAGCATGTCGGTTCGGAAATTCGAATGGTCCCAGACGCCTGCCAGAACTGCAGGATGCAGCATCTGAAGCAGCAGCGCGGTCACGCCGCCGACCATCATGCTGACAACATCGCCGTGCACGCGCCAGATCATCGAGTCGGGCGGAAACAACGCATCATCGCTGCGCGTCACCGGTTTTTCTCCGCGTGCCTGATCGTTAAACAGCGTCCGCACCTGTCTGACGATGCTGCTCTTGGTCTGGTCTCGGATCGATAATGGCCTGGCGTTCATGCAGCTACGAACGCCCGAGCCTGTATTAAGCAACGGCGCATGGGTCGTCGATATGCTCGGGTGAACTGCGCAGCCGCAGGCGCTGTCGAGCAAGGTCGCGGCATAGCCTCCATGGACCGGGCCGACCGGATCGAGGGCCCTGCGAGACGACGAGCCTTCGAAGACCACGCGACCGCTCTCGCGCGACCAAGGCGAACTCCAGCGTGTCGCCGATCGGTGGAGTGCGGTTGGCCGCCGTCAATACCGCCAACTGGCCGTGGCCACCGGACATCCCTGGTCGGGGTTCTCACGATGCAGCGGAGACTTCTTCGCGGTCACCGCCCGCTCAGCGGACATGGACGGTATCGGACGCATGCTGGACGGTTGCGGCACCGGCAATCGGAACGACCTGGGTATGGTGGGCATCGAGGCTTTGATCGATGGCGGTGGACAAACCGGTCCAAATATCGTGCGCGCGGCAGCCGCTCTCGGCGTCGACGCTGGTCATGCTGGCGTGGTCGTGAGTGCGAACCGGGGTAGCAACCCCGACCGTCCCAGACGACAGCGCGGTGTCGACGGCGTATGTTACCTGCAATCGGTAAAGCTGGCGGCGTAAGCCTCCGCCTGTCCCGCGGGCCGGCTCCGGTCAGCTCGTGGGGTAGTGATATCGCTGACTGTCTTGCCGCGTGTCACGCAGCGCGACGAAGCGAGCAGCGTTGGTCCTCGACAGCGGCATGACCGAGGCGGACGAGTGCGGCAAGCGTTGCGGATATACGGGGTTCGGCCTTAGATCCCTGCGAGTGGCGTCGAGCTATGTCGGCGCTCGTGAGCGCGATGCCACCGCGCAGGTCTGCCAGAACGGCGGCGGTCTGGCCGATCGGTTCGCGCGGGAAGACGGGCTTCTTCGCCAAGGCCTGCGGCAACAACGCCTCGATTTGCACGGACTTGGCGGTGACGGGCAGCGCGGTCAGGCCCGCCTTGGCGATCTGATAGTCGAGGCGCAGCCAGCGGACCTTGCCCGCCTGTTCCTCGGCATGGCGCTCGGCGTTGAGCGTGACGAGGCGCGTGACGATCTGCTCGTCGGTCAGGGCGATACCGCGAACTGAAAGATGTTCCACTTGCTCTAAGGGAACACGCGCCCGAGCCGATGCGCAGTGGCGATGAAGCATTATCTCAGATGCGCCATCTGATCGCGGGAATCTTGGCTGAACACGGTTGATCCGAACCGTGTTGCCGTTCGGGCGTCATGGCGGTCCGTCGCCATCATGGACGTGGGTCGCCGTGCAGAAGAATGACGCGGTAACGATGCGCGCAATCAGCACTTGGCAAGGTGCTCGAGAAAGTTCTTCAGCTCAAGTCTACGGCTTTCCTCGTTCGCAAAACGGTAATCGACGCCAAGTGCCCAAAGTGCCGTTGTTCGGCTCGGGTCATGCTGCAGTACATCGAGTTGATCGGCGCGGCGTTCGACATCATCCACCGTCTCGGCCAGCCCGGCATCGACGATCTCCGAGGCCTGGCGACGGAGCGCCGCCGCAATCTCACCGGGCGCCAATTCCGGATGATACTGGACACCCCAGAAGATCCCGCCGTCATGCCGTATCTCGACTGCCTGTACGTTGCTGACCGCGTTGCTGGCCAGCAGCGTTGACCCACTTGGCAGCGACTCCACCTCGTCGCCATGGATTGCGGGCGCGTCCCAGCAAGGCTCCCGCCCGCGCAGGAGTGGGTGACTGCGGCCCTCTTCGGTCGGGGCGATGCGGCGCGAAATCCCCGCCTCCATCCGCTCCATCTTGCGGACTGTCCCGCCCGCGGCGGCGACGGCGAGTTGCAACCCGGCACACGAGCCGAACGATGGCGTTCCGGAGGCAAAGACGCCCTTCATGAAGGCCAACTGCCGCCGAACTTCCGGGCTGTCGTCATACACGTGCAGGGGCGCGCCGGTGACGAACACGGCGTCGTATCGCGCCAGATCAGATGGGGTGGGCGGCGTGGCATCTGCGTCCGCCGGCGCGACGATCGTGATGTCTGCGTCCGGCCGCAGCTGCCTGAGAGTGGCGGCGTAGCTTTCGCCCGAGCTCTTGCCTGCATGCTTGCGCCGCTGGTCACGTTCGGTTGCTGTTTCGCTTTCGGCTACCAGGAATTTGGGCAAAGGACGTCCTTGTGAATTGCGCCGAGCCCAAACGCACGGGAGAGCGCATGGGCCCGCGCCCGTAACACGGTATTCGCGGCGGGCGGCAGCAGCATCAGTGCCGCGTCTTGCCGGTGTCGGCGACAGCGTTCAGGCAATCGGCAAGTGCCTCTGACTGGCGCAGTTGGATAGGATCGTCCGGCGGCGGCGTCTGCATCCCCGAAGCGACGAATTGGTATGTGCCATCTGCCCATGGTCGTCGTGACGACGCTGGAGCCGCCATTGGCTGATACTCACGAACGACGTGCCGGCGTGACGATCGGGCAACTCGGCTCTGGTGCGTTCATTTGGCGATACGATCCTCCCTGCTGGGATGCAGAAAGGACTATGGCCAGCACGTGTCCCGCCGCGGCGAGTTCGGCCCGCTGGCGGCGCCGCTCGCCGGAATCAATGGCAAGGTGCTGCTGCCGATCGGCGACACGCCCGGCGTGCGTGCGATGTTCGCCGCGTTTCACAGTACCGAGGCCAACACGTAGACAGTCGGCGCCAGGGCTGCCGTGCTCAGCTTGGTATTTCGAACGTTATTGCTCGCGCTGTCTCATTTGGAGGAGGAGCAAAGTTGATGATCCGTCATGGACCTGCACCTCGCCTAAGTGGCCTTTTCAACCTGATTTTTGGCGAGGAGGAGTAAAAGTCGTTCGATGATATCGGCGACGTCGAGTTCTACGTTCTCAAACGCTTCACGCGAACGACTCACGCCGCGGCGCTCACCAGCGCTTGCAGGCTGCCCGGTTACAAACTCCGGCGTCGGGCTGATTCCCGCCGCCCATGCGCCGGGCGTGGTAAGCGCTTTTCCGTCGAATACTGGTGACGTGTAGACAACGCCAGGCGCATCCGAAAACCAGCCTACTTTGTGTTGAGACGTGCCGAGGGGGGAGAAGTACGCATCGACCTTACTCGCCCAAAGCACGCTTTCTCCCATCGTGTTACCGACCAGGTCGACGACGCGTTCGGGTGCTCTGACGTTCGCGACAATGGTGTTCGAGATCGCACTCACTTGCGACTTGTACGATTCCCACTGCGAAATGTTTGCCTGATCCATCATCGGCAGAGAAAATGCGTCCAATAGGAACAGCGCGTTCGGGTATTGTTCGGATATGGCGTCAATTATCAGGGGAATGCCTTTGGCTTGGCTCACCCAAGACTTGTCTTTGAGGCGTATGCCAATCCAAATCACTGGATAAGCATTCTCCGTGATACTGGCTATGTCGCTAGCGGCATCGGAATAGCTTATTTTCGCCGCCGCGATCAAACGCTCGGGTAGGCTGCGAGCCATAAAATTGCTGCCCGCACCAACCAAGATTTCGGACTGGGAAAAGGGGCAGGGATCGACGATGTTGTTCCGGATCGGTCGATCGATTACGCTACGCACCTCGGGGAAGAAGTCGCCAAGCTCACCAAAAAAACGCGTGCCAGAGAAGACTACTCGTGAAATGTTGGCCTGCAAGCCCATCTCGATCATGTGGTCAAGAGAGCTATAAAAATTCCACAGGTGATGCGCGAAATTCTCGGTCTTTTCGATGTGAACAATGACCGCCTTTGCCTCTACCTTGGAAGCGCTTGATATGGCCGAGTTAAAGGCTTCGTGCATTCTAAAGGCGCGCTTCAGCAAAACGGCATTTACGTTGGAAAGCAGCTTGGTATTAAGCTGGCCTCTGGTCGTCGAGTCGAAAGCTATTGCAATATTTTCCGATGGAACGAATAATCCTAAAGCGTCATTTCCTTGGCGCCCACATATAACGAAAAATAGCTTGCTACCTAAGAACGTATAAATCGTTCTTCCGAATATTCTAAAGGAATCCCGTGCAGCTATCGCTTCGCCGGTCCAGGGATCTTCCAACATGAAATTTCCGGTTTTCAGGATTTCATACTTGTAATACCCGCGCCGTTCCACGGAGATTATCTTCTCCGTGCGCCATGTATCCAGGCCGTGCGACGTAATAATATCGGATAAATCGGAACCGATCCACGAGAAACGTTGCGCGGTAGATTTCATCACTTCGATTTTATAGCCTTTGGACTCCAACGCCAGCAGATCCTTGTTGTTGGACATGACAAAGGTCGGAATCATCGGCGCAAAAACTGCAAAGTATAGCTCGAAAATCTCATGTGGAACTGTCAGCAATCGCGCGACGGCCCCATCTGCCGTTTCGATGGATCCGCGTGAAATCTGCATCCAAGCATCTTTTATCAGTTTTAAATCTTCGCTTTCTGATAGGGCTTGGAAATTCGCGCAATAGTCGGCAACGTGCTCGGAGCCAAAGTCATCGCGCAAAGCCAGCAGCACGGATCTTATCGGCTGCGAGGCCTCAGCTTGTAGCCCTCCCAGTAGATTGCCAATCTCAACATCACTGAAGCGCGACCTGAGACTATCGTTCCATTGCGCAAGAAGAAGTCTATCGTTTGGATTGGCTATAACTGCCGCGCTGAAAGCGTTGTCGATCTCGGCTGCGGGCAAGCCGTTGGCCATCGTGAGTTGTGCGCACTCGGCTAGTTCGGATGGTGTCATTGTCAATTCGCTCCGTCTGGCCTCGGCGTACGAGTGAAGCCGCTGTTGCTGGGAACTCTTCCATCCGGAAAGCCGGGACATCCCTCGCGGTAGAAGGACCCTTCACCCCGTGATGCCCAATCCGCTGTACCAGAACTTCGCGACTGGCATCTGACCGCGCGATTGCGGTCGGCATCCAGCGTTGATGGATCTTTGGCGACAAATGTCCATTCATTTAATCCATCGGACTGGGTGCCCTCCGTGTGCGTCGGGGCGCGGGTGCCGAACTCAGTCGTAGCATGTGCGCAGCGGTATATGGCGAGACCGTTACTGCAGAAATGGGTCGGCGGTCGCTTCGTAACGCCGGCCTGCCAGGGCCGGTACGCATTGCCGTCCTGGCGAAATCCGAACTCTTTCGCGCGGTCGGATAGGCAATTCGTGAAAGTGTTGTCTTTGGCTAGGCCGCCGGCCTGAGGAATGATCCGGAAGCCCGTCTTGCAGCCGATCGCGTGGACATTTGAAATCGCGTTATTGGACCCGGAGATTGCAACAGCACTTGCCATGCCGTTTGTGAACACCGCTCCATCCAGCGTATTGAAATCACCCGACGAGGTGTAGCAGCCGTCGCGGGCATTGGCGCATTCGAGGTCAAAGGCGGCGTTATGATGACTGCTTTGGGCATATGCACAAATATCGCCACCTAAAAATCCGTCCTCTGTTCCACGCTCGCCTTGAATGAGAGCGGTAAAGCGTGGCCCATCGACCCATTTCTTCGCCGACCGAACAACGTTATGATGTGCGCCGCCATCATGGAGTATCCCGGCAAGCGCGCCGTTTCTGATCCGGATGCGTTGAATGATGTTCTTAGACGAACCCTCGCCTTGAAGCCGGATACTCGTTCCCAGCATTTCCGAAAAAGAAATGTCCTCGAGGAGGTTTGCACTGCCCTCGATGCGAATGCCGCTTTCACCGTTGATTATTGACAATTTGCTCAACCGATTGTGGCTCGCATCAGCGTTGAGGATGATGCCATACGCTCGGTTTACTTGGCGGGGTTCGAATTGCAGTCCCGTCCAAGAGCTTCCGCTACCTCCAATCTGAAGATAGCCGTTGATGTCGCCCACGTTGAGTCGCGCTCCTGGCGCACCCACAATGTTTGCACCGCCCATATCAATCAATGGTTCGGTGATTTTGTAAGCGCGGCCAGGCAGCGCCGGCACCAAAACTCGTTTCTTGCTAGCTATGGCAGCAAGAAAGGCTTTCGTATGATCAGCACCAGGCGAATGCAGATCTGCGCCAAAATCCTCGATCGATAAGACCCCAACGCCTCCCGTCGCCCCGATCGCGCTGCGTGCACTTGCCAACGATCCGGCGATCCCTAGCATAAAAGCACGGCGTTCGATCATGATGCCTCACCAAGCATGCGGAACAGTAAGTGCTGACGGATTTCGTTCAGCGTTGGGGGAAAATCTCACTTGAAATTGCGGAGGCGCGATGCGAACCTTTTTGCGTCGATCGGTATCTCGAGAACCTTGCCCCCGACCATTCCAACTTCAGTCGTGTCCACTTGGCCAGCCGATTGATACCACAACACGGCTTCGGGGCGAACGCCGACTTCTCCTCCATTGGGCAAGGCAACCGTAAAGAAATCGCGCGGGGCAATCTGGGATACGTTACCGGCGCTTTCGGCTTCCTGTTCTTCCTGCGGAGATGAAAGCACCGGGGTCAGGGGCGGGGCGGACGTCGGACGGTTGATGGTCGTAGGGCGTTTGGGTCCACGTGACATAAAATCTCCTTTAGGGTAGGTCAGGCTATAACATTTATTCCGTACCTTCCGTAAACCCTCGTTTGATCGAAGTGTGTCACGAAGCCAGCGCGCGGACTGGCATTGGACAAAAATAACCTTTCATTCTTGCCCGTCTGTTTTTCGATCGCGCCGACGGCGTGGGGAAACCGTGTCCAGCCAAATCGTCGCGGCTAGGACTACCACGAAAATTGTCACGAGGATGATCGTTTGAGGGGAACCCCAATCAAGGTGTAGTAAATTCATCAGCCATCATCTTTGGCGCCGGGGAATACGTCAATCACATTATGGCGCCGAACGTCGACCACCCAAGGCGTAACGACGGATAGGCTAGTCAATAATCTCACCTTGGCGTTCTGTGACGTTCCGCCTTGATATGCGATGCTTCTTCTTCTTGGGAGAGACCCATTCCATGCCGATTATGGTTGTGAGCAAGACAAAAAAGAAAACGACCATCGCGATGGTATCAGGGTTTCCCCAATCGAGATTAATCAGCCGCATACCCGGTCTGTATGCAACGCATTATGACGGGTGGGTGACGCCGCCGTGAAAACGCGGGAGGGCCTCTAACTGGCTGCAGCAGGTCGAAATTGCGGGTAGCATCGTCCCGTGCCTCATGCAGTTCGATGGCATGCGAAAGCCCTTGGATCTGATGACACCGGCATGCCGCGACGTCTCGATGCTTTGCTACGAACCTGTTTTGCCGACGTCCGCTGAGACCCGCGCAATCAAGTACAGTTGGAGTGTCGTGGGAAGGCTGGAAGGTGATGCCTGCTTTTCGCTTTCGACTAATTCAGCCGGTGGTTGTCATCCATTTGTCTTCAGCATCCTCCCACGCCTCCCGGTCGATGCCGCTGGCGTGGTTTGCCTGGAGCCACTCGGGTGCCGTGTCGACATCGTCCGATCGCGAGAAGATATGGTCGATCCCCGCGGCGTTGGCCGGTTGTCCGACGAAGCCGTCCGCGTTGCGCTGGGTCATCAGCCAAGCACCGGACGCAATTGCTGGAGCATCAATCGGTTGGTTGGGCGATTGCCCTGCTACCCCTGGTTCTCGTCGGTGCTCCGATAACGCAGGCTGGCTGGGCGCCAACGCGTCTACCGGCAGAGCGTGGGATGCTTCTCGTGTATTGTGTCGTTGTCGGAGCGGCCGCCGTCATCGGATTGGCGACCCTCGGATCATTGAGGAACAGCGCAGCGGGCAGCCCTGAAACAGTTGGTGCCTGCCAGACGGCAGTCATGATGGATTTAACCCCGTTCCATATTGCGAACCCTTTCGCGGGAATCACGAGCCGTAGATCGGCGTGGAAAAGGACCCCGGGAGCGGCGTGGTCGGCGTCGAAAAGGCTTCTCATCCCGATGGCCTTGGCAGTCCGCATAGGGGATGTCAGCTGTCGAGATCGGGATGTCGATGGTGGAAACGGTGTCGAGGATCCGGCGCAAGCTCGCGTCTGGTTGCGCTGCGTTGTCGTGGAAGCTGCGAGGTAGATCGTCATTCAGCGTTACGCGGCGAGCGACCAGGACTTTTCGGCGGGATCGGGACGTAGTTCGGCATCGCCCGACGATCGCGGGTAATCCCTATCGCCCGACATAGGCGGCAAGCTCGTCTGGAGTACCTTTGGGAAAGGCCTCGCGCAGGTATTCGAGAAAGGCCGACACACGCGCGCTCAGCAGTCGCCGCGTCGGATAGAGGGCCCATAGCGATGTCTGCGGCCCTTCGACGTCGCCCCAGCGCACCAGCGTGCCAGCGGCCAGATCGTGGCTGACGAGCGATAGCGGCAGGCGCGCGACGCCAACGCCCATCCGAACGGCATCGCGCACCATGACGTGAGACGACAGGCTGAGGACAGGATTAACCGCGATGTGCGTCCGTCCTGCCGACGTCGTCATCTCCCAGGACCCGGTCTGCCTGATGGATCCACGCACGACCGCCGGGACGGCTGCGCCTTCTGCCATTGTCAGGTCCGGGCGTGCCACGACGACCAGCCCATCATGGAGAAAGACGCGGCCGACCAGGCTTGCATCGGGTTCCGGATTCACGCGGATCACCAGGTCATAGGCTTCCTCGATCATATCGACTGCCCGGTCTTCGGTGGTCACCTCAAGGCGCACTTCCGGATATCTTAGCGCAAATCCGGCTGCGAGCTTGCCCATCGCCGTCTGCGAAAAGAGCAATGGTGCGCTGATCCGCAGCCTTCCCCTCGGATTGTGCCCCCCCGACGCGATCGCGGTGGCCGTTTCGTCGAGTTCGGTAAGCAGCTGCGCCGTCCGCTCGTAGAGTGCCCGTCCCTCCTCGGTCAGTTTCAGCGCACGCGCGCCGCGCTCGAACAGGCGCAGGTCGAGACTGGCCTCCAGTTCCGCGACACGTCGGGACAGCGTCGCCTTGGGGCGTCCCGTGGCACGAGACGCTTTTCCGAACCCGCCATGGCGGGCAACCAGATTGAAATCGGCAAGAGCGAGAAGATCCATGCGTTCCACCTGTGAGACAGTGTGTCTTTATATGCCGTCTATTGCCGCGAATGTGGATCGCTAAATTGAGGACAGCCAAACGGGCTAACCCCAGGAGTGACCATCATGACCATTCTCGTAACCGGCGCGACCGGCAATGTCGGCCGCAACGTCGTCGAACAGCTCATCAACCGTGGCGCCGACGTGCGCGCGCTGGTGCGCGATCCGTCTAGGGCCGACCTTCCGGCGTCCGTGGAAGTCGCCCGGGGTGATCTGCTCGACGTGGACTCGCTGCGCAGCGCCATGTCGGGCATTTCGACGCTGTTCCTGCTCAACGGGGTCGTCGCCGACGAATATACCCAAGCGCTGATCGCGCTCAACGTTGCCCGCGAAGCGGGGATCGAGCGGATCGTCTACCTCTCGGTGATCCACAGCGACGTCTATGTGAACGTGCCGCACTTCGCGGGCAAGTTCGGCGTCGAGCGCATGATCGAGCGGATGGGCATGAACGCGACCATCCTGCGTCCGGCCTACTACATGGACAATGAAATCACGATCAAGGACGTGGTCAGCGGCTACGGCATTTACCCGATGCCGATCGGCGACAAGGGCCTTGCGATGATCGATGCCCGCGATGTCGGCGAGATCGCAGCGATCGAACTGATCCGCCGCGAGCAAGCGTCCGCGCCGCTGCCGCTCGACCGCATCGACATCGTGGGCCCGGACATCCTGACCGGCGCAAGCGCCGCGGCGATATGGAGCGAGGTCCTCGGCCGCGAAATCACCTACCCGGGCGATGACACCGCCGGGTTCGAGCAGAACCTGCGCCAGTTCATGCCGAGCTGGACGGCGTTCGACATGCGCCTGATGGCGGAGCGCTTCCTGAGCGACGGCATGCTCCCGGACGCCGGCGACGTCGATCGGCTGACCACCCTGCTTGGCCGTCCGCTGCGCTCCTACCGCGATTACGTCGCGCAAATCACTGGCTGACCGCCCCCATTCTTCTTCACGCTCATAAGGACCATCGACATGATCTATTCGACCGCAACCATCCCGGTGAATCCGGCAGGTGAAACAAGGCTGACCCGCGAGCAGGTCTGGAAGGGCCTCGAACTGAAGGCGCGCGACGCACGGCTGTTTCTGCCACCCGGCCTGTGCACCCGCTGCGACGTTACGGAGGAGAGCCCGACGCATTTCGTCCGTGAAGCCACGATCGCCGGTGCCGATCTGCGTGAGATCATCACGCTCGAACCGCTCCGTAAGGTGACCTTCTTCCAGGCGACGGGCCCACGCGAAGGGGCAATCGTCAACGAGCTGTTCGAAGACGGGACGGGTGAACTGCAGCTCAAATTCTACTGCTATCTCGGGCTCCGCGGCAAGGTATCCGACGGCCCCGAGGAGCAGGCCGAGCAGGCGCAGTTCGACAGCGACACCGGCTATAAGGCTGCGCTGCTGTCCACACTGAAGCGCACCCGCGAGATGCTCGCCAATGGCACGCTCGATCGAGGATAGATGTGTCTGCAAACCCTATTGGCCGAGCCGTCACCATGCGACTCGGCCAAATTTTTAGTTCTCCATCGCTTCAGGGAAAGACCGCGCCGCGTCATGTCGCCGCGTCGACGGGGTCGGGACAGGCTCGGGACAGGCTCGGGCGAACCATAGTCCTGCGGCGCGTCACGCCGTCAGCCTTCCAACTCACGTGTTTCATCAAGCCATCACAAGCTCGATGTTTCGATGGTCGCCGATGATTTCGAGGACGATCTCGAAATAGGTTTGTCCGGTACCGTGGTCGAGCGCGTCGAGCTGGCGATCGATCGCAACCACGTTGAAAACGTCTGGTCGCTGCAACTTGTCAGTGAGGAACGCCCGGGTCGCCTCGATACCGAGCGCAGGCCGGCTTGCCGCACTGTCTTGCCAGACGATACGGACCGGTTCCCGCCCCTTGATCGCGCCGTAGCCGCCATAGAGTAGGTCGTTCAGCGCATCGAGGTTGTTGGCCAATTGCCACGCTTCGTCCGCCATGAAGACCCGGTTTATCTCGGCATAGAAGGTCGGGATATCGCGGATATTCCTGCCGATGATGGTCAACGTCTTCATCGGATCACTCACTGGCCCCGCTGAGCAACCGCAACCGGGTCAGGCATGGCCCGGCTCGGGCGTAGTATTCGCATGTCGCGCCTGGAACAGCCTTCGTCCCTCCGTGAAATAGACGACGCCCAGAACTGCGACGCCGATCGCCAAATATCCGATGGCGAGCGGATAGGTCGTGCCGTCATAGGCCTGCCCGATGATCGAGCCGACGATCACCGCCCCGACGCTGGTGATGAAGCCCTGTATCGAGGACGCGGTACCCGCGATGTGTCCTACCGGCTCCATCGCCATCGCACCGAAGTTCGACCCGCACAGTCCTATGCAGGTCATGCTGAGGGCTTGGAACAGCATGTACGTCTCCAGCGATTCCCGTCCGATGCCGATCACGACGAGGTGGAGCAGCGACAAGGCGATCAGCGCGAGCAATGCGGACTGGGAGATGAGGCGGGTGCCAAGTCGCTCGACGAGGCGGCTGTTGGCAAAGGATGCACAGCCCATCGAGAAGGCGCAGACGGCGAACAGGATCGTGAAGCGTTCGCCGGCATGGAATTCATCGACGAATATCTGCTGGGCGGAGGAGACGAAGGCGATGATGCCGCCAAACGTCATCGACGCCGCCACGGCGTAGCCGGCGGAGAAGCGGTTCGTCAGCGTCAATCGGTAGGCGCGGCCGAGTGACGCCCGCGACAAGGGAGAACGACGGTCCACCGGCAGGGATTCGCGCAGGCGGAGCGTGGACCAGGCGAGCACGACGGCCGCAAAGGTCGCCAGCGCATAGAAGATGAAGCGCCAGGGTCCAAAAGCCAGCAGGACCTGGCCGAGGCTGGGCGCCATGATCGGCACCAGGAAGAAGATCATCTGGGCGACGGAAAGCGTGCGCGCCATCTGCCGGCCCGAATAGCGGTCCCGCACGATCGCGACCGCGAGTACCCGCGTCGATGCCGACATGAGGCCTTGGAGCACGCGCGCGCCGAGAAGGGCGGGGAACGTCTGCGAACCCGCGGCGAAGATGCTGGCCGCCACGAAGCCGGCCAGGGTGATGAGCAGGATGGGCCTGCGGCCATAGCGGTCCGCAAGCGGGCCGTAGACGAGCTGCCCGGCGCCGAAGCCCAGCATGTAGACCGTGATGATCCACTGACGATGGTTGGCCGTCGTGATGGCAAGCTGATGGCCGATGTCGGCGAGCGCAGGCAGCATCAGGTCCACGCCCAAAGCGTTGACCGCCATCAGCGCGGCGACGAACGCGACGAATTCGCCGGCGCGCATGGAGGTAGAAGGCTGCTTATCGATCATCGCCGTCATCTAGGTCAGCAATCTGCGAGTGACCATGCCTGCCGGCACGCAAAAACGGCGGCTGACAAGCAGCGAATCATGGGGCGGGCGTAGCCGTTCGGCGTGCAGCGCAACGTCCGATCGATCTCGGGACAAGGCTCTGGCTGGCAGTGACCGCAAGCTTCCCGATCGAGCGTCCGAAGTCGGGTGGCGCCAAGGACAGACTGCGTGTCCGCAAACCAGTCACACGGTGCAGGTCCGGACCGCCTGCGCGAGTGCCGTCAATGGATCGCCAACCGGCACGAATTCGTGCGCGAAGAAGCCCTGGAAGCCGAGATCGGCAACGCTGCGCGCTACCGCGTGCCAGTTCACCTCCTGCGTGTCGTCGAGGTTATGGCGTCCGGGAACCCCGCCGGTATGGAAATGGCCGATCCACTGGATGTTCTTGCGGATCGTATCGATCAGATCGCCTTCCATGATCTGCATATGGTAGATGTCGTACAGCAGCTTGACCCGCGGCGAGGCGACTTCCTTGGCGACATTCACCCCCCAGGCGGTGTGATCGGCCATATAGTCGGGGTGGTTGACCTTGCTGTTCAGCAGCTCGACGCAGATCGTGACGTCATAGTCCTCGGCGATCTTCTTGACGCGGTTCAGGCCGGCGATGGCGTTGTCGGCGCCCTCCGCATCGGACATGCCGCGGCGATTTCCCGAGAAGGCGATGACATTGGGCACGCCGGCCTTGGCAGCCTGCGGGATACCGACACGAAACGCCTGTTCGATCGCCGCGTGGTTTTCACGCCGGTTCAAACCATTGGGGATCGTCATGATGTCGGCGGCGTAGCCCATCGTGCAGCGCAATCCGTGCCGGCGCGGCACCTCGTAATCCGCTGGCTGGAGAAGATCGATGCCTTCCAGCCCGATGCGCGCTGCGGCGGCGCACAACAGGTCGAGTGGGATCTTCTCGTAGCACCACCGGCTGACCGACTGCTTCAGGCGGCCACGACGCGCGGGCGCGGCCGCCATCCCCGAGGTCGCGCACATGGCGAGAGAAGAAGCGATGGCGGTGCGTCGTGTGATCATGCCCACACAGTAATCCAGAAGACAAAGGCGGCAAGGTGTATTGCGGCCTGAGGTCGCCAGCCGCCGCTGGATCCTCACCATCACGCGGATGCGAAGGGCGAGCGTACGCCGCTTCCATCGATGACGATGGGCATGCGACCAGGGCCCGGATGATTGGCGAAATTTGCCCCAGGCAGGTCACTTGGCGCAGCTCTGGCTTGCCAAAGGATCAGCGGCGAGGCCAACGTCGAACAAATGATGGAGATGCTGGCGATGTCCGACGAATACGCACGCGGGCGGCGAGACGGACTTCGTCTGGCGTTGTCGATCCTCGTGGCCGAGGAGGCGAAGTGGGAGGCTCTGCTCGGTCGGAGCCCGTCATGGCGAACGAACGCGACGCGCGCGATCCGTCACAAGGCATACCAGGTAGCGGTCAAGCGCGTGCAGACCGCGCTCAACCGTTTACTGCCGAAGTCGGCGTCTGCGTTACCCGCCGAGATCGCATCGATGATCGATCAAGCCGGATTGTAGGCCGATCATCCCGGCCAGCCTGTCACCGCAGTTGCGGACGACAGGTGGACCAGGTGCGCTGATTTCTCGACCAAGCGCGCGCTTATGCCGGCGCGACGCCGTCGGCGCTGACCAATTCGGTGCCGACGAGCGTGCCGGCTATCCTTACGCGCTTCTCGACCAAATCGACGGGCGTCCGCTGCAGTTCGAGCTGATAGCGTCCGCCCGCGTCGCGGCGCAGGTAAAAGGCGCCACCATCGCGTACCAGAATGCCGGTCTCGTCAATTCGGGCGCCAATTTTCGTCACGCGCTCCGATCCCGATGCTACGATGCAAACTGGATCAGCGATCACGTTCCTGGCGCTTGCGATCGGCTTTGCGGGCGCGGCTGACCGCCGCGGCATGCTCGCGCGCGCGCTTTTCCGACGGCTTTTCATAATGGCGACGCAGCTTCATCTCGCGATACACACCCTCGCGCTGCAGCTTCTTTTTCAAGGCGCGCAAAGCCTGATCGACATTGTTGTCACGTACGGTAATCAGCATGTGTGCCTGGCCTTAGCTATGTCGGTGATATCGGCAGCCGTCGTTACCGGCGGTCGGGGCGGCTGCCAAGAGAAAGCAGCGTGTTAGCAGCACACGATGTCGCGGCGCCGGCCTGAATGACCGTCCGAACGCGAAAATCGGGAAGATCGGCGCGAACGTCGGCACCTCGGTCGGGTGGTCCATACGGGTTTATCGAACGAACGCGTCGTCGAAAGCACGGACTTCTGGAAAATACGGGCGAGTCGCCCGTTCGTCCAGCCGCCCACTCGCAGCGGATCGCCAGTTTTGCAGGCCCTCGATTCGATTGGCAAAAGATCGCAGCCTCGTACTGCCTCGATTGCCGGAAGATACGCCGAGCGCCGATGAACGTCCGCACATGGGTCTGGCCGGACGCGTGGAGCCGGCGCGCGTTCATACCAAGCCGATGATCTAGCAAGATAATAGCCCAGCTCGATCGCGGGCGCGGGACGAACTCGCTGGGCTTGCGGCGGATGTGGCGAGCGCAGTTACATACCGTTTCTGCGATCCCGATCGCGACATCTGTCATCGTCTCTTCGCCTGCTTTTAGCCCGGCTATCGGACCGAGCAGAATACCGAGTTGATCAGCTCCCTTCAAGTTACCGCGTTAACCATAGACGCAGATGCTCGCGGTAGATGCGGGACAACACCTGGCAAGACACTGTTCGTCGCCGACTGCGCAACACGTTTTTCCAACGATGCTGCGGGATATTCAGGCGCGCGCAGCCTTTTGCTGGCGACCATGTGTTCCGCCTTGGAAACGAACTTCGACCTTACGCGTTACAGGGCCGATATCTACAAAAGGGGAAGTACGTTGGCAAACATCGTCGGAACGAACCAGGACGACGTTCTCACGGGAACAGCCTTTGCAGACGTTATAAATGGTTTGGCCGGCAATGACCAAATCGATGGTGGTGACGGCAACGATATCATCGACGGGGGCGATGGAAGCGACCAGCTTTCCGATGGCTTCGGCGACGACCAGCTTCAAGGCGGAAATGGCGACGACCTTCTCGCGTCGCAAGACGGCGGAAACGATGTGCTGCGGGGCGGGGAGGGGAATGATATTCTCTACATCATCCGCGAGAACGCCACCGTTGCCGAAACGATTGCCGCGTATGGAGGTGCAGGCAATGACGGCGTGCTCTTGTCCAATGTCAACGCGGGGACGACCGTTATCGATCTCGGCGAAGGCGATGACTCGGTTTCGTTCTACGAAGTTTCCGGTGGCAATGCGCGCGTTACACTGGGATCGGGATCCGACCAGATCTTTCTCGAATCCGGGAGTAAAATCGCGGCGGCCGTGACGGTCACCGATTTTGCGGCTGGCGACGGCGGCGACAGGTTCATGGGAGAGTTCTTCTTCAAGGACAACTTTACTGGCTGGGACCCGAGCAGCAATCCTTTCACTGGCGGTTTCTTGCGCCTCGTTTCCGATGGCGGCGCAGTGCGCATCGATATCGATCGAGATGGCGCAGCTGGGACCAGCTTTGGTTTCCAGACGATCACGATCCTGGAAGGCGTGAATGCTGCTCAGCTGACCGGTTACAATTTCGACGGTTACACGTCCGACGGCGCCATCGTGGGTCGTACCATCAACGGTTCGGCCACCGATGACGATATTCGCGGATCAATGGGAGCGGACGTGATCGTCGGCGGTAACGGCGATGATGTGATCGAAGGCAGAGGTGGCAACGATATCCTGTACGGTGGTGTCGGCAACGATTGGATCGACGGAGACGGTGGCAACGACTGGGTGAGCGCTGGAGCCGGCGACGATACCATTTCCGGCAGCGACGGCTGGGATGTGGCGGTGATCAACGATGCTTCGCGGCTAGCCGCCTTCGATACCAGCTATGCCTTGGCCATTATCGACTCGGCCGAAGGGGTCGACTGGTATTTTGACGTCGAGGAAGTCCGCTTCATCGACGGCACGTATGTGCAATCTTACGACAGCTTCGGCGCGCAGGTTTACCGGTTATACGACACGATTCTCGATCGTGCACCTGATCCGATCGGTCTCGATTCTTCCGTCGATCGATTGGAGAACGGCCTCAGCCTGACCCAACTTGCAACCTCGATCGCCGATAGCCCGGAGTTCAAGCAAGCAACCGGCGGATTGAGCAACGCAGGCTTGGTGGATTACGTATACCAGACCGCTCTGGGCCGCGAGGCGGACACCGCTGGACACGACTACTGGGTCGGACAGCTGGACCAGGGCATGTCACGCGGGTCCCTGCTTGTCGGTTTTTCGGAATCGGCAGAGCACAGGGATCAGACCCTGGCCGCCGTCGCGCCCGGCTATATCCAAAGCGATGACAACGCCCAAGCCGTTGCCCTGTTCTATGACAGCGCCGTGGGTCGCCTCCCCGACGTATCGGGTCTGGCATTCTGGACCAACGAGCTGAACAGCGGCAGCCGAAGTCTTGCTCAGGTCGCACAGGAGTTTGCCCGTTCAGGCGAATTCCAGTCGGCGATCAGCGGCAAGTCGAACGCAGCGCTGGTCGACTATATGTATCAGAATACCCTCGACCGGCCTGCCGATGCCGATGGCCGCGCCTTCTGGGTCAACCAGCTGGATACGGGCATGACGCACGATCAACTCCTGCTGTCCTTCTCGC
Source organism: Sphingomonas faeni (assembly GCF_040407565.1). Taxonomy (GTDB): domain Bacteria; phylum Pseudomonadota; class Alphaproteobacteria; order Sphingomonadales; family Sphingomonadaceae; genus Sphingomonas; species Sphingomonas faeni_F. The sequence continues at coordinate 435,860 of NZ_JAPZPR010000002.1, read as the reverse complement.
AGTCGGCCGAGCACGCGACGCTTCTCGCGCCGCAGATCATCGGTGGTATCGCGGTCATCGGCTGATACCTGCAGGCGGATATCCCGGCGGATCCGTAATCCGTCCCGGTGATCGAACACGGATCACACGGGCGGATTACGGGCGCCGCGGTTTACCAGGCCCCCGGGTTCAAGCCGTGGGGACGTATCTTCGGCGCACGTTACCCTCGGGTTGGGCGGTTCGTTAAGTCGACGGGTAGCTGCTGCGAACGATGGGCGTCGACGCCGCGATCAGGTGGCGCAGGACCGACAAGTGGAATGCATTGACGAACTTCACCCCGGCCTGTCGATCGGCGGACCATATGATCGTGGCGCGAACGGGGGCGAACCCGGCGAAGTACAGCGTCACGACCTGACCTGCCGTCGCCGTGTAGCCGAGGTGCAGGCGACAGCCGCAGCAGGATATGTCGACGGTCGAGACTTTATAGTAACACGAACTCCCTTCGCGGAGCGCGACAGGGATCTCCGTTACGTATCGATTCAGCGTGCGATCGTCCGTGGATAACTTGGGTAACTGGCGCATGTTCGATCCGTCGTTGATAGAGCCTAGCCGACCAGCACGGGTTTGCCGCACCGTACGCCGTTGATCTGCACGTCGGCCTCGCCGACACGGACGCCCAGCAAACCGGTCAGCTCGTTGATGAATGTATCGAGCGCCGGGGCCGCGACCGAGAGCGCGCTGCCGACCGCAGCGGAGATCGCGGACAGGTTGAGCCCGAGTCCCAGAAGGTTGATCCGAAGATCGAGCCCGCGCACCAGCGACGAGGCGAGCCCTTGGGTCAAATCGTTGGTCGACACCGAACGGAGGCGCCTTTGCGCAATATCGTCCGCCGTGAAATCGACGCGCTGCGCCATCACCCCGCCGAGCTTCACATCGGCGTAGCCGGTAACGTCGACCAACGCGAGATGGGCGAGCGTCGCGCGCTGTGCGGTGATCGGCACGGTGAAATCGTTGAGCCGGTTGGTTGCGATATCGGCGACCATGACGTTACCGACGCTGGGCGTGACGTCGAGCCCGACCGTTGCCGACGACACGCCCTTCGCACAGGCGATCTGGCTCAGCGATGCCTGTGCCGACGCAAGCTCGACGAGGATCGGCAGCCTTAGAGAGACCAACCCCAGCGTCGCCGGGCCGGCAACCTGCGCGTCGATGTACAGGCGGGTCTGCGCCGTCCGCACGACGACCGCATTGTCCTTGGCGACGCCAAGCCAGGGAGAGGTCGTCGTGCGCTGGCCGCTGGCCATCATCACTTGCGCCGAGAGCAGGCCGGGCACGACCAGCCCGGTGCCGAGCGCGACGGTGCGCTGTCCGTTGGCGAGTTGCAGTATTTCGCGGAGGCCCGAATACCCGTCGAACGTGAAGACGTTCGCGGGGTCGACTTCGCGTTGCCCCGACAATGGTCCCAGATCGATCAATTTCGACAGCTGGACGGTCGTCGGCGGAAGCTTGAGCGCGATCGACCGCAGCGCCGCAGCGGCGGTCGGGTTTGTCGTCGCCGCCGCGAGCGCCTCGACGGCCTTGGGCAAGGTCACCGTGGTTGCAAGCGTCTCGCCAAAGGTCGCGGCGTCGAGGTTGAGCTGGGTCCGCAACGCGCTGGCGAACGCGAGCGCATCGACGTTCGCCGACAGAAGGGCGTTATAGTCCATCACCGACACGTTCAGCGTGGTGCCGGCAAGCCCCGACAACAGCGCACCCGGGAGTCCGCCCGAAACGCCGGCAAGACGCGTGCCGAGGGAGAATGCCGCCATGTCGGTCCGCGCCGCCGTCGCGGTTGCCGTGACGCGCGCCGTCGGGCGGCCAACGATCAGGCGCCCGAAAAACAGCGGTACGTCCTGAGCCAGCGTGACCTTCGCTGCGTTGGCACCGACCGCGTCGGACGAGGAATCGGCGACGAAGCGCACGCTGGCGTCGAGGCTCGGATCGCGGGCATATCGACCACGTACAAGGCTGGTGATCGTCGTATCGGCGGTCCCGCCTGCCGTCACCGCAGCGCGTGCGCCGGGCAAGGGGTCCGCGATGGTGTTGGTCGCGCTCAAGGCCGCGGCATCGGCGACGCCCTGCAGTTGCCGCTTGGCGACGTATACGGATCCCAGGTCGACACCGAGCGCCGCCGCACCGATCAGCATGGTCATCGCGCCCGCCATCAGGATCGTGACGTAGCCGCGCCGATCGCCGGCAATTTGCGTCATCGGCCGGATTCCGTGCCGCGCCACGCCTCAGATCCCGCCCAGCAACACGGCCGCACTTCGGCTGATGGTCTTGCTCGGTAGTGGCACCAGTCCGGTTGAAAGCAGCGGATCGGCGGCGGCGTCGTAGGACAAGCGAACGACGATCGTCTGGCCGTCATCCTCGACGAGAACGACGACTTTGGAGGCGTCGAGCGTACTGCCCCGCTGGAAACTCGTATTCACCGTCTTCAACGCGGTCGCACGACGCTCGTCCTTGGAAAGCCCGGAAAGCGTGGCGCGGGCCGCATCGTTCGCCGCCTGTTGCACGGTGTGCGACACGAAAAACCATTCGCCGTACGCCAGTATCCCGAACAGCAGCGTCAGGAGAAGCGGCAGCGTGATGGCCATCTCGATCAGTGCAACACCCCGGCGATCGCGCAAACACTCGAACAGCGAGCGAAGCTGCACTCGATTTCGCAGTCGCGAAGAGGATGATGGCCTTGCACTCATGCATCATAAGTTTGTTTAAATAGATAAAACAATTGTTAAACCGAACTGATAAGCGCCTCAATTATCTGAACAATATAGAGTGTAGTTAAAACCAATTCGGTTTAATTCTTTCTGCTTGTTCCCTCCCTGTCGTCGGGCCAACTAGTCGGATGGGTGATTCGCCGAAGCTGTCCTGTCATTGGGACGGGAGTCATCGTGAAAGGCGCCGCGTCAGGCGTCTTGCCCGATCGCGGAAATCTTGCCCGAACTGTGGCCCGGCGGAATGCAGACCGCGTGAGTGGAGATGGCGTACTTGCAGTGCCTGACGGACGACTCCGACAACCTACTGGCGCCGATCGAGCCGGAGTTCGCGACACGCGTCCGGTTTTGGCTTTGTAATGGCTGGACAATAATGGTCGGACGATGATCGCTGCGCCGTTAATGATTTTCGGCTAGTCGACCCAAATGCGCCGGATATTTGCACGATTGGGAGAGTCGCCGTTCGGCCCGGCAGTTCTCGGCCTTGTGTATTTCGCCGTAGCGACGCTGGCGCTGCTCGCGACGCGGAGCGCGCATGGGATCGCCGCGATCTGGCCGCCGAGTGGGATTCTTCTCGCGACTTTGCTCAGCGTCCCCCGCCGGGCGGTATGGCGGTTTGCGGTGGCGGCGATCGTCGCGAGCCTCGCCGCCAATATGGTCGCCGGATCCGGCTTGCGAGTGTCCGCCGGATTCTCCGCAGCCAATGGGCTCGAGGCGATGGTCGCCACGCTTGTGCTGCGGCGGCGATCGGGAAGGCGGGTTTCGTTCATCGATCCGTCGGGCCTGTCCGCGTTCTTCGGCGCGTCGTTTGTCGCTGCGTTCGTGAGCGCCGGCGTGGCGGCCTGTATCGCGCCGCAGTCGGGTGGCGGATTCATTCTATCCTGGTTTAGCACGGTGTGGCTCGGCTTGCTGCTCGTGACGCCACTGTTGTTGGCGATCTTCGAAATTTCGGCGTCGACGCGGCAGGCGGTGTCCGGGCGACAGACGCTCGACTTGATCGGCATCGTCCTGCTGACGATCCTGGCGACCGGTTCGACGTTCTGCCAGACCCAATATCCGATGCTGTTCGTGCCGATGATGGTCATCGTCATCGCGGTTCTTCGCGGCGGCATGCTCGGCGGAATCATCAGCATGATCGTTGTGGTGATCTTCGGATCGCTGGCGCTGTGGTGGGGCACGGGTCCGATCTTCCTGATCCGCACGTCGCACGAATCGCGCCTCCTGTTCTTCCAATTCTATCTGTTGTCGCTGTTCGTATCCGCGCTGCCGATGGCGACCCTCCTCGCTGCGCGCGATCGCTTGCGCGTCAATCTCTCGGAGCGGATACGTCTCCTCGATCAGGCCGAAGCTGCCGCACATATCGGCCATTGGCGCATCAACGCGGTCGATCAGGCCGTCTTGTGGTCGCCGGAGGTGTTCCGCATGCATGGCTTGCCCGAGGACGCATCACCGGCGCTCGACGATGCTACCGGCCATTATCATCCGGACGACCGCGAGCGCGTGTCGAAGGCCGTTGCCGCCGCACTCGCCGATGGGCAGCCATTCGCGTTCGAAGCACGGATCGTCCGTCCCGATGGCACCGTTCGTCATGTCGAGATACAAGGCGAGCGCGATTACTCGTCGCAGGACGATGCGATCGGACTGTTCGGTCTGATCCGGGACATCACCGAGCAGATCGAGGCGCGGCAGGTGCTGCGGGATGCCCGTGACGCCGCCGACCGGAGTGCGCAGGCCGCGATGCTGCTGGCCTCCACCGACGCGTTGACCGGCCTCGCGAACCGGCGACGGATCGTCGAATATCTGGATGCGATGCTGGCGGACGTCGATGCCGGGGAGGTGGCGATGTCGATCGTCCTTTTCGACATCGATCATTTCAAGACCGTCAACGATCGCTACGGGCATGACGTCGGCGACGAGGTTCTGCGGCGTGTCGCAGCAACGGCAACCGAGGGGCTGCGAAACACCGACTTGATCGGTCGTTATGGCGGCGAAGAGTTCGTGATCATCCTGCCTAGGACAAACGCAGACACGGCGCTGCAGATTGCCGAACGTGTCCGGGCGAGGATCGAGGCGTCCTGGCAGGACGGACAACCCAAGGTCACTGTCAGCCTCGGAATTGCGACGACCCATGGCGAGGACGCCGGCCATGGCATTTTGAAACGCGCAGATGTCGCGCTTTACGCAGCAAAAAGCGCCGGTCGTAACCGATTGCGCCTGGCCTCGTGATGTCCAGGTTTCAGCATATGCCCGCGTCAGCCAAGATGATCGGCGACGCTGCGGCGTTCATCCGCGAGTGGAGGGCGAAGTGTCTCTAACGGCGGCCCAGGTCCGTCTCGTACGGGAAACCTATACAGTGATCGGAGGTTCACCCGATCGATATTCGGAACTTTTCTACCATCGGCTCCTTCTGAACCATCCCTTCGCGCGGGCGCTGTTTCCCGATGACATGACGCATCAGATCGCAGTGTTCGAAAAGACGATCGATGTTCTCGTCGAAAACATCCACGAAATTGCGCGATTGCGTCCAAAATTGTCGGCTCTGGCAAAGCAGCATGTCAAATACGGCGTCCAAGCCTATCAGTATCAGGCCGTCGGCACGGTCTTGATCGAGACCTTTGCGGAGATGCTAGGGCGCCGCTTCACGGTTGACGCCCGCCAGGCATGGGAGGTGGTCTACGCGGAAACCGCAGGCGTGATGATAGCCGAAGCCTACCCCGTCGACGGTGCTCGCCCGCAGGATGGATCGTAGCCCTGCATGGCCTCGAGCCGAACGTGAAGGCGTCTCACGGCAGCCGATCCACTCGCGCGTGGCGAACATATGTAATTAACGATTGCATATCCTAGGATGCGGTCGCCGCAGATTTCCTGTGTCAGTCTCTGCCGATGTTCGATGAGCCGCAAGACAGCGCCGCCAAGCTTCGCGATCTCGTGCAGCGCGGGATCGAGGAAGCTGATCGCCTCGACATGATGATCGTGGCGGTCAGGTTGTTGGAGATTGCCGAACAGCTGCCGTCTGCCGGATGCGCTGGGCGGCTCTCCGAGTAAGCACGGCGGCGGTGGTTTGGCTGCCTCCATGATGCCAGCGGAGCTTGCGTGTTCAGCGGTCGATCGGTGTCGGAATTGGCAGGACCGCGTCAGGCACCCACGCCGCGTTCTCGTGCCCAGACGACGGCCGCGCTGCGGCGGTTGACCCCGATCTTGCCGTAGAGCCGCGCGACATGGTTACGCACGGTATTGCGCGACAGGCCAAGCTGCGCCGCGATCTGCGTGTCGTCCATGTCCTGGCAGATCAGTTCGAGAACCTCGCGCTCGCGCTTGCTGAGGTCGGCGGAGGGCGCGTTGCCGGCGCCGGCGAGCCGGGGGCTGCGCAACGTCGCCAGCTTGTCCATGATCGAACGGCTCAGCCAGTTGGCGTCCTTCATCACCGCTTCGATGGCCTCGACGAGGTCGCGTTCGCCGCGGCGTCGAGCCGAGACGTCCTGGTATAGCCACAGCACGCACGGCGTCCCCTCGACGCTGATCCGCTCGGCCGAGACGAGGCAGTCGAGCGTATCGCCGTTCTTGTGGAGCAGGCGCACGTCGTGGTCGCGAACCCCGCCGGCGTCGCGGATCTCGGTTTCGAGTCCCTGCCGCTGCGCTGCGTCGTTCCAGAGCTGAAGATCGTCGGCGACTTTGCCCTCCACGGCCTTGTCGGTGTAGCCGGTCAGGCGCTTGAACGCCTGGTTCACCTGGACGATGCGGTTGTCGTCGCCCCGTGTGACGACCATCGCGACGGGGGCCATCTCGAACACCGAGACGAAATGGCGTTCGCTGGCGCGCAACGCCTGCTCGGCTCTGCGTCGTGGCTCCAGATTGGCGAAGGTGAACAACAGGCAATCCTCGTTGGCCACCTCGATCGGTTGGCCTGCCAGGACGACGAGGGTCGTCTCGCCATTCGCCAGCGGCAGTTCGGCTTCGAGCTGAGGGACGGTCTTCCCGGCGGCGACGCAGTCCTTGACGAACGGCTTGCGATCCACGTCGGCGAGGAAGTCCAGGTCGAACAGCGTCCTGCCGATGATCTGCTCCCGGTCATATCGAGACAGGTCGAGAAAGCCCTGGTTGACGAGGACATATTTCTGGTCGGCGATGCGCAGGATCAGGGCGGGCGCAGGGTTCGCGTGGAACATCGCCTCGAACCGGTCCTCGGCGTCGAACCGCTCGGACACGTCGTTGATGACGAGGCCCAGGCAATCGGGCTCGCCGCCATCCTCGTCCATGACGATGTCGCGCACTTGGTGGACCCAGCGCGGTTTCTCGGTCCCGGTCGGCGCCACCTCGACGATGAGGTCGGGAAAGCTCTCGCCGGCGAGCAACCGCATCAACGGATATTCGCGCCGCGGCAGTTTGCGACGATCGCGGTAGCGAAGCCCGAACCGCGTCACGTAATCGTCGGCGGTCTCGCCCAGATCCTTGACCGCGCTGATGCCGTGCATCCTGAGCGCCGCCGGGTTCGCGCTCAGGATCACCCCGGTCGGGTCCATGAGGATCACGCCTTCCAGCAACCCCGTCATGAGCTGCTCCAGATGATGCAGCGTCGGCGCATGCAGCCGTTTGCCGGGTGATTTTTTCATACCGTGTCAGCGCAGGATGGGCATGGCTGGTTCCCCCTGCGCTGCGACAAAAGCACCAACGCCCCCGGTATGTCAGCACCTGGTGCAAACGTGGACCCCGCCGCCGCGACTGAACGGAACGGGGACCACGATAGTTGATGCACCAGGACCAATATCGGTCGGGAGCCTTATCATGAACCTCATCATTCTTCTCGTCGTCGGCGGACTCATCGGCTGGGTCGCCAGCATGATCATGCGCACCGACGCGCAACAGGGGGTGTTCCTCAACGTCGTCGTCGGGATCGTCGGCGCGTTGCTGGCCGGCTTCCTGATCACGCCGCTGATCGGCGGCGCATCGATCATGGACGGCGCGCTCAACATCCAGTCGATCCTGATCTCGCTGGTCGGCGCGGTGATCCTGCTCGCGATCGTCAACATGTTTCGTCGCGGTACCGTTCGCTGAGCGGGCAGGGGGATCGTGCGCACCGCGTCCGATCCCCCGACAGGCGTCTCGGCGTCTCAGTATAAAAGCTAGACCAGGAGAGTATCATGATCCTTCGATCCCTCGTTGCGAGCACCGCGTTGCTGATCGCATCCGGCGCCGTCGCCCAGACCGCTACGCACGCCGGCGCGCACAATCCGGCCATCAAGACCAACGATGCCGCGCACGTTGCCGCCCCCGCCAAGGGCGCGAACTCCTTCTCGGAAAGTCAGGCACGCGGTCGGTTGACCAAGGCCGGCTATCGCAACGTATCGCGCCTGACCAAGGACGAGAACGGCGTGTGGCGGGGCATGGCGGTCCGCGCCGGCAAGAAGGTCCATGTCGGGCTGGACTACAAGGGCGACGTGACCGCGCGTTGAACCCGATTTTTAGGAGAGAAACGATGACGAAGACCATTACCCGGCTGTTCGACGATTACGCCGATGCGACCAACGCGCTGCACGATCTCGAACGCCTTGGCATCCCGAACAGCCATATCAGCATCGTCGCCAGCAACGCCGACGGCGCGCATGGCGCGGCCGATACGACGCTGGGCGACGTCGACGATCACGGCGACGTCAGCCGCGGCGTCTCGACAGGTGCAGCCGTCGGCGGTGTCGGTGGCCTGCTCGCCGGACTCGGCCTGCTCGCAATTCCCGGTCTGGGGCCGATCGTCGCGGCTGGGTGGCTCGCATCGACCGTGGTCGGTGCGGGGATCGGTGCCGCGGGCGGCGCAGCGACCGGAACGATCGTCGGCGCGCTCAAGGACGCCGGCCACACCGACGACGAGGCGCATGTCTATTCGGAAGGCGTACGTCGCGGCGGAACGCTGTTGAGCGCCCGCGTCGAGGACGATCTCGTGGCGGACGCCGAAGCGTCGCTGGATCGCCATCGTTCGGTCGATGCGACGACGCGTGGCGCCGCCTATCGTCAGGACGGGTGGAGCACATTCGACGACACCGCGCCTGCGTACACGCCGAGCGAAGTCGTCGCCGAGCGCGATCGTTACCGGTCACCGACGACGACCGCCTATTGAGGGGCGCAGCGGCCTGTCGTGCGACAGGCCGCTGCCGAAAGGCGACCGCGGCGACGTCGATCGCAACATTTCTGAAATCCGGCCGTAACGGTCGCGCCACGCCCAGGCCGCCAAACCGCAACATGCGCGCTCTAGAGCCCCTCTCGTTCGGACCGAACGGTCCAAGGGGAAACACACGACATGTTGCATTATTCGCGCCTGCTCTGGGCGACGCTGCCGCTTACGCTCGCGGCGCTGGGCGCCACCCAGCCGGCCACCGCGCAGACGAGCGCGCGTGCGTCCAGCACCAGCGAGCCGACCCCCGCCGCCAACACCGACGCAAGTACCGCGGATGACATCGTCGTCACCGGTTCCTACGCGCGAAGCCTCGCCGCGGCGACCGAGACCAAGCGGCAGGCCGCCTACGGCGTCGACGCGATCAATGCGACCGACATCGGCAAATTCCCTGCGCAGAACGTCGCGGAGGCGCTCCAACTCGTGCCGGGCGTCACCATCACCCGCCCGCGCGGCGAAGGGCTGTACGTCAGCGTCCGTGGGCTGGGGCCGCAGTTCCAGAGCACGCTGCTCAACGGTCGCCCGGTCGCGATCAACGACCTCATCGAGAATGGCGGCGCGAACGGACGCCAGTTCCGGTTCGAGATGCTGCCGGCCGAGTTCGTGTCGCAGATCGACGTGGTCAAGACGCCGACCCCGGACATGACCGAGGGCGCGCTCGGCGGCAACATCGACGTGAAGACGTTCCGCCCGCTCGACGTCGGCAACAAGACCACGCTCAACCTGCGCGGCACCTACACCACGCTGACCGACAAGGTGAAGCCCAACGCCACGATATTGACCAGCGCCAAGACCGAGGACGGCACCTTCGGTATTCTCGCCGGCGCGCAATATTGGGGCAAGGAGGTCCGCAACGACCGGTCCTACAACACCGGCTGGTATCTCGATAAGTTCGCCTCGGCGCTGGGCACGGGTTTCTACACCCCGGGCCGCACCCGACCCACGGTCGAGACCGAGGATCGCAAGCGCCTGTCGGGCATGATTTCGGCACAGTGGAAACCGAGCCCGGAACTGGAGACGACGCTCGACGTGCTCGCGACCCGGCTCGACATCGCCTATGACGAATACGGGCTCGACATCTATCCGGACGATGCCAGCGTCGCGGGGCACAAGCCGGTGCTGGTACCCGGTTCGGTCAAGCTCGACGGCAACACCGTGGTCGCCGCGACGATCAACGACGTGCGCTTCATGGGTACGCGCGAGTACAGCCTCAACCGGCACGACCTGATCAGCGTCGGGCTCAAACAGGCGTGGACGCCCGAGGGGTGGCACGTCGTCGCCAACGCCAACTGGTCGTTCGCGCACAGCTATCACCCGAGCTACGCCGAGGGCACGGTACGCAGCCGCATCCAGTTCTTCGCGCCGCTGAGCTATGATTCGTCGGGCGGCTACAAGGTGGCGCCGACGCTCTCGACCCCGGGCAACGTACTCGATCCCTCCAAGTACACGCTCTACCCGTTCAACATCGCGCCCAAGAACAGCAAGGATTGGGACACCTACGGCCGCCTCGATGTCGATCACGAGATGGACGGTGTCATCACCAAACTGGCGGCGGGCGGCGAATATCACTGGCGCAAGCGGGATTACCGCCGCCGCGATTTCACCGTGAGCCCGGCCGCCGGTACGTCGCTCACCGGCTTCGCACCGAACGGCTTCGAGCAACTTCCGTTCGACAATTTCCTGTCGGGCGTCGGGGGCAACATCCCGCGCACGTGGCTCGTGCCGATCACCAGCGTCTTCTACGACAAGCTGTTCACCGACGCGGTCGCCAACAGCCCGCTTTCCGCAGGGGATCTGCGCGCATCGTACGTGGTGACGGAGAAAACCACGGGGGGCTATGTCCGGGCCGACTATGCGTTCCCGGTCGGCAGCGTCGCGGTCACCGGCAATGTCGGCGTGCGCTATGTCCATACCGACCAGGTGGCGAGCGGCACGCTGACCACTGGCACCGTCGCCACGCCGGCCAGCTTTCCGCAGACCTTCAGCAACTGGTTGCCGAGCTTCAACCTGCGCGCCGACCTGACCCGCGATCTGGTCGGTCGCCTCGCCGCCAGCCGGGTGCTGACGCGGCCGAACGTGACGCAGAGCGCGCCGCAGATCAGCGTGTCGACCGACCAGCCGACCGCGAGCGGTGGCAACCCGGCGCTGCAACCGTTCCTCGCCACGCAGTTCGACGGATCGCTCGAATGGTATTTCAACCGCTCGGGCTCGCTCACCGGCGCGCTGTTCTACAAGGCGCTGGACGATTACATCACCGCGCAGAACATCAACGTGGAGATACCGGGCCGCGGCACGGTGCTGCTCAGCACGCAGGTGAACGGCGGCAAGGCCAAGGTCTACGGCGCCGAAGCCGCCTACAACCAGGTCTTCACGTTCCTGCCCGCCCCGTTCGACGGGCTCGGCGTGCAGGCATCCTATACCCACACCTCGGTGCAGGCGAACTACACCGCTGGCGCGCGACCGATCAAGGATCAGCTGATCGGGCTGTCCAAGAACAGCTTCAACGTGGTCGGCTTCTACGACAAGGGGCCACTGTCGACGCGGATTTCCTATACGTGGCGTGACAAGTATCTCTCGGGAATCGGCAGCACTACGCAGGTGCCGACCTTTGTCGCGGCGTTCGGATCGCTCGACGGGAATATCTCGGTCCGTGCCACCGACGCGCTGACCTTCAGCGTCGAGGCGATCAATATCGCGAACGCCAACAGCTACAGCTACAATGACAAGCAGCTGCAGTTCGGCGAGATCAACAATTACGGCCGCACCATCCTGTTCGGCGTGCGGGCACAGTTCTGATGCTCCGGGCAATGCTTCTCGCCGCCGCCGCGCTGGTTTCGACCGGCGCGATGGCGCAGCGGGCGATGAACGACATCCAGGTCGTCGGCTCTCACAACAGCTTCAAGGCGCGCATACCGACCGCAGTGATGGCCAAGATCCGTGCCGCCGAGCCGAAATTGGCGGAAGGCCTGGACTATTATCACCTGCCGCTTGCGCAGCAGCTCGACCGCGGCGTGCGCCAGATCGAGATCGATATCTTCGCCGATCCCGACGGTGGGCGCTATGCGTCGCCCAAGGGCGAGGTGTGGGCGAAGGCCGCGGGCGAGACCACGCGCTTCGATCATGCGGCGATGCTCAAGCCCGGGTACAAGGTCTTCCACATTCCCGACATCGATTACATCAGCACGTGCGTGACGCTGGTGCGCTGTCTCAGCGAGGTCGATCGCTGGTCGCGGGCGCATCCGCGGCATTTGCCGCTCATGATCACGATCAATGCAGCCGATACGCCGTCGGATCGACCGGGGATCAGCCCCCCCATACCGCTCGACGACACGGGGCTGCTCGACGCGCTCGACGGCGAGATCCGGTCGGTATTGCCGGGCCGCCGCCTGATCACGCCCGACGAGGTGCGCGGCACGGCGCCGACCTTGCGCGACGCGGTACACGCGCGGGGCTGGCCGACGCTGGCGGCGGCGCGGGGGCGGATTTATATTCTGCTGGACGTGCGGAAAGCCGTGTCCGACGTCTATCGCGCCGGCCATCCCTCGCTCGCCGGCCGGGCGATGTTCGGCTGGTACCCGGACGACCAGCCTGAATCCGCGATCCAGATCGTCCAGGATCCGCTGGTCGATGGCGAGCGAATCCTGCGCTGGGTGAAGGAAGGCGTGATCGTGCGCACGCGTACCGACGCCGGCACGGTGGAAGCGCGGAGCCGCGATTATGGCAAGGCCCGTGCGGCGATGGCGAGCGGCGCACAGGCGGTGAGCACCGATTATTATCCGGGCGCGCCCGATCCGTTGCGGGCGCGTTTCGCCGTGACGTTGCCGAACACGGCGATGGCGCGGTGCAGCCCGGTTCGCGTGGTCGGCGGATGCCGTCTGCAGCCATGAGGCCGGGGGCGAGCCGTTGCGCCACAATGGGCGTGATCGGCGGCATCTGGTTCGCTACCGGGCTGCTGCTGGGGCCGGCCGCCATGGCCGCACCGAGGCAGACCCTGGTCGTCGAGCGGGCGGTGCTGGTGATGCGGCACGGTATCCGGGCGCCGCTCGATGGCGAGGTGCCGAAGGGCACCCGCACCGGTGCGCCGTGGCCGGCATGGCCGGTGGCGGAAAGCCGGATCACGCCGCATGGCATCCGCGCGATCGAGCGGGTTGCGGCCCATGATCGTCGCCTGCTGGCATCGCGCGGGCTGCTCGCGGCGAACGGGTGTCCGGGCGGTGCCGTCCGCATTCGCTCCAACAGTTCGGACCGGACGATCGCCAGTGGCGAAGCCTATGCGGCGGGCTTCGCCCCCGGCTGCCCCCTCGAGGTCGCGCATCTGCCGCTTGGTATCGCCGATCCGATCTTCGAGCCGCTACGCGCGCAGGCGACCGCGTTCGATCCGGCAGCGGCGATCGTCTCGATCAATCGCGAAACGGGCGGCATGGCGGCGCTCGTCCGGCGCCACCGTGCTGCGCTCGCGTTGCTCGATCGGGTGCTCGATTGTCCGTCTTCGTCTGGCGGATGCCTGTCCACGGGCGCGCCCTCGATCAGCGCCAGTCCCGATGGCCACGACCTCGTTCTCGCCGGGCCGATCCGCGCCGCGTCCGGGATCGCACAGGTGCTGTTGCTGCAAGAGGTCGAAGGCCTGCCCCGCGCAAGCGTCGGCTGGGGCCGGACGGATCCTGCGACAGTGCAACGGCTCGGCGCGCTCCACGCGGCGCTGTTCGCGGTGTACACGCGACCGTCGTACATGGCCGCGCACCAAGCCGCCGTCCTCGGCCGAGAGGTGGTGGCGGCCTTGTCTTCCGAGGGGCCGCGGCTGACGGTCTTCATGGGGCATGACACCAACGTCACCGCGCTCGCCGCAGCCCTCCGCGTCGATCTGAAAGCGCCGGGCTACGCGACCAACGATGTTCCCCCCGCCGGCGCGCTGCTCCTCGAACGTGTGCGCGACGTCCGCAGCGGCAAGCGGTTCGTGCGGGTGTCGTACCGCACGCAGTCGCCGGAGACGCTCCGCACGCTCGGCCGAACGGTGTCGCTGCAGGTGTTGACGATCCCCGGATGCGCTGGCCGTTCGTGTTCCGCCGCGGCGTTTTCCCGAATGCTCACCTCGCATCTGGCACCACTGAGCCCCGTCAGATGATGCTGTCACGGGATCGAAACCGCGACCGACCCAGCGAACACTATGCGTGCACTATGCGAACGCCGTCGATCGATCTCGAAACGCTATTTCGTCGACCGTAGATGATGCGGGCGGGCAGCACGCCCGTGTCACGAAAGGCAGCGAAGGCGACATGTCGTCTGAACCCATATCGGAGCCCGACCCTAGCGGGCTCGTCATCTATGTCGGCCAGGATCGCGCGGGGCATTGGCTCGTCCAGGACAGCATGCGCACGCTCGAAGGCCGCTTCATCTCCTACGCCGCGGCGTTGCATTATGCGCAGGCCGAGCGGGATATCCATCATGCGAGCGTCGAGATCGCCGACCGGCCGCTGACGCCGGTCGTGTCCTTTGCCGCCGTCGGCCGCGACGAACGCGCGCTGCCGCGGGCGGCTTGAGGGAGGCAGTGTCATGAACGTTCATACTCTGCCGGTCCGGTCGCGTACTGCTGTTACCGGGGCGAGGACGGCGGTCCACGATGCGCGCTGGCCGCAGATCGTGGCTGCCTTGACGGCATTGCGCACCGATGGCCGGCACGCGGTCCGGATCGTCGATGCCGAGTGCGGCGCGGGAACGCTGCTGTTGCAGGCGGCACACCATGCGAGGGCGCTCGGCTTCACCGCGATCGAGGCGCGCGGGATCGATCGATCGCCGCCGTCGATCGGGCGCGCGCGGGCGGCCGCAAACCGTGCTGCCGACCCGGCGATCGGCGTGTCGTTCGAGGTCGCCGACCTGGTCGTCGCGTTGCAGGCCGAGCACGACCTGCCTGCCGACATCATCCTGTGCCACGGCGTTCCCGTGCAGGATTGGCATCCGGACGCCGTCCTGGCGCTGCGGCAGGCAGGGCGGTTGGTGATCGACGACCAGACGGCGTCGTACGCGCGGGACGTCGCGGCATGACGCGACGCGATATCCTGTGGCGGACGATCGGCATTGCGCTGACCGTCGGCGCCTGCGGCGTCGCCGCGGCGCTGGATGCATTGGTGCTGGCGATGCTCCTGTTTCCGATCGCGCTGCTCGGCCTCACGCTGGCGATCAACGGCAAGCGCGTCGTCGTCGCGCTTCGGGCCGAACGGCTTGGCCATTGTCACACCGCCGAGGCGATCCACGCCGTTCGCGTGCGTCGGCGGCGCGATCCGCCGCATTCCTGAGCCCCACCGGCCTGACAGCCTGATAGCGATAGCCGAACTGCGAGTGACCATGCCCTGTTTCGTACCGCGTGATGGCGTGCTTTGCGCCGAAGATATTCCGCTGCCGGCGATCGCCGAAGCGGTGGGGACGCCCGTCCATGTCTATTCCGCCGCCGCGTTGCGCGATGCGGCGGGACGGTTCAGGGCGGCGCTGTCGATCCTGCCTCGGGTGCGCGTCGCGTTCGCAGTGAAGGCGAACCCGAACAGCGCGGTGCTGCACCTGCTCGCCGGCTGCGGGTTCGGCGCCGACATCGTCTCGGGCGGCGAGATGCGGCGTGCGCTCGACGCCGGGATCGCGGCGTCGGACATCGTGTTTTCCGGCGTCGGCAAGACCGACCGCGAACTCGCCGATGCGATTGCCGCCGGTGTCGGCCAGTTCAACCTCGAACTCGAGGAGGAGGGGCAGGTGCTCGCCGCACTGGCGCGGGCGCGAGGTCGGCGGGCGACCGCGGTGCTGCGCGTCAATCCCGACGTCGATGGCGGCACGCACGCCAAGATCTCGACCGGGCGGCGCGGCAACAAGTTCGGCGTCGCGATCGCCGATGTGCCGGCGATGTACGATCGGCTGTCGCGTCTCGACGGTCTCGACCTGGTCGGGGTCGCGCTCCACATCGGCAGCCAGTTGCGCGACCTGGGGCCGATCGAGGACGCGTACGACCGGATCGGGGCGCTGGTGGCGGACCTGCGCGCGCGGGGGCACCACATCGGCCGGGTCGATCTCGGCGGCGGGCTCGGTATCCCGTACCGCGCCGACGAGGTCGTCCCGACGCTGGACGCTTATGCCGCGATGGTCGCCAAGGTCACGCGCGACTGGGACGTCGAGCTGATTTTCGAGCCCGGCCGCGTCGTTGCGGGTCTCGCCGGCGTGCTCCTGACCCGGGTGATCTGGGTCAAGCCGGGCGCGGATTACCCGTTCGTGATCGTCGACGCGGCGATGAACGACCTCGCCCGGCCGGCGCTGTACGATGCGTTCCACCGGTTCGAGGCGGTCATCCCCGATGGCGACCGCATAACCGCCACTATCGCCGGCCCGGTCTGCGAGAGTGGCGACGTGTTCGCGGTCGCCCGCGACATCGATCGCGTCCGCCGCGGCGACCTCGCCGTGCTGCACGCGACGGGGGCCTATGGCGCGGCGATGGCGTCGACGTATAACTGCCGCGCGCTGTGCCCCCAGGTGCTGGTCGACGGCGATCGGTTCGAGATCGTCGCCGATCGCTACCTGCCCGCGGAGTTCGCCGCCTGAGGCGCCAAGCTCGCAGCCTTAAGCCCCATGGAAACTAACGGGATTGTGTTGGCCCGCTTGTCCGCTAGGCTCGAGCGAGGCTGGCTCGTTCTTGAACCCCGGGGGAAATATGGCATCGCAGGCTCGCAGGGGCATCGTCGAGCGAATGTTCGCGCGCAAATCGATCGCGCAGGTGCAACGCGAAACCGCCGCGAGCGAACTCAAGCGCACGCTCGGCAAATGGAACCTGCTGATGCTGGGCATCGGCTGCATCATCGGCGCGGGCATCTTCGTGCGCACTGGTTCGGCGGCTGCGCTGCATGCCGGACCGGCGGTGCTGTTGTCGTTCGTTGTCGCCGGTATCGTCTGCGCGTTCGCCGGGCTGTGCTATGCCGAGCTGTCGTCGACACTGCCGGTGTCGGGATCGGCCTACACCTACGGCTACACGACGCTCGGCGAGTTCGTCGCGTGGATGATGGGCGCGCTGCTGCTGCTCGAATACGGCCTGGCGGCGTCGGTGGTGGCGGTCGGCTGGTCGGGCTATGTGGTGAGCTTGCTGGCTGATTTCGGCGTGCACATTCCGCCGCAGTTCACCGGGCCGGCGGGGTATCTGCTGATGCGCGGCGGCGCGCCCGTGCTGGTCGACGGGCAGCCGGTGACGACGATCTTCAACCTGCCGGCGTGCCTGATCTGCCTCGCACTCGCCGCATTGCTGGTGCGCGGCGTCGCGGAATCGGCCAAGGTCAACACGATCATCGTCGCGATCAAGGTCGGCGTGCTGGTCGCCTTCATCGCGGTCGGCGGCGCGATCGTGCTGTCGCACTTCAACGAACTGGTCGCGCGCAACTGGACGCCGTTCATCCCCGCCAGCCAGGGCGACGGCAAGTTCGGCGTCGACGGCGTCATGCGCGCCGCATCGATCGTCTTCTTCGCCTATGTCGGCTTCGAAGCGATCTCGACGGCGGGGCAGGAGGCGAAGGATCCCAAGAAGGACATGCCGTTCGGGATCATCGGGGCGCTGGTCGTCTGCACGGTGATCTACATGCTGGTCGCGGCGATCATGACGCTGCTGGTGCCCTATACCGCGCTCAACGTGCCCGATCCGGTTGCCGTGGTGGTCGACAGTTTCGGCCCGACCTGGCGCTGGCTTGCCAAGCTCATCAAGATCGGCGCGATCATCGGCCTCACGTCGGTCGTGCTGGTGCTGATGTACGGTCAGACCCGGATCTTCTACACGATGGCGCGCGACGGCCTGCTGCCACGCGTGTTCGCGACCGTACACCCGACCTTCAGGACGCCCTATGTCAACACGGTGCTGGTCGGCGTCATCACCGCGGTGGCGGCGGGGTTCTTCGATATCAACGTGCTGGGCGACATGACCTCGGTCGGTACGCTGTCGGCGTTCTCGATCGTTTGCCTGGCGGTCATCTATCTGCGCCGCGCGGCGCCCGAACTGCCACGGGGCTTCACCGTGCCGCTGTACCCGGTGGTGCCCCTGCTGGGGATCGCGTCGTGCGTCTATCTGATCACGACCGTTCCGGTGAAGGTGTTGACGTTTTTCCTCTGGTATCTGGCAGGCGGCGTCGTGCTGTATTTTGTCTACGGCATTCGTCATTCGAACCTGCAGCGCGGCGAACCACAGGACGATGCGCCCGCCATGGGCGAATATGTCGCTCCGACCGGCGAGCAACTCTGAGCACCATAGGCGCGAGCGGCTAGCGTTTCGAGCGAATGAGGCGCGCGGACCGATCGGGTCCGGGCGCTGACACGAAGGCGGTCGCTCGCGCGCGGTCTGTCGGGATCTGTTCCGCCGGCGGAGGCGTCGACCGGAACTCTCCGTTGCCATTCATACGAGGCTGGACGGCGATCAGCCCGCCAATCCGGCGGCCAGGGCATCGAACACGGCACGGAAACGCGCACTGGTCTTGAGATCCTCGTGCATGACGATCCACAATGGCAGTGGCAACCCTACCGCGGGCAGGACGCGGACCAAATCCGGGTCGCGCCGGGCCATGCCGATCTGGCACAGGCCGATCCCGAAGCCGGCGCGGATCGCCGCGAGCTGCGCGAGGTTGCTGTCTGCCCTGAGCGCGAAGGCCTGCCGGTCCAGGGGCGGGAGCCGTTCGGTCAGGCCGCGTAGAACCGGCGTCGTCGTGTCGTATCCGATCAGGTCATGCCCCGAGAGGTGCGCCATGCTGGACGGCGTCCCGCGCCGTTCCAGATAGTCGCGGTGCGCGTGAAAGCCGATCTCGACCGGTGGCAGCCGTCTCGCCAGCAGCGCGGTCTGCGTCGGCTCGGTCATGCGGACGGCGATGTCGGACTCCCGCGCGAGAAGATCGTCGAGCCGATCCGACAACGTCAGTTCGATCACCAATGCAGAATGGTCGCGCCGCAGCCGCGCAAGGATCGGCGGCAGGTGTTCGACGCCGACCACGTCGCTTGCGCTGATCCGCACGGTGCCCGCGACCGCGCCGGGCGTGCCGCTCGCGGTGCGCAACAGCGCCGCGGCGGTGGTCGCCATGATCCGGGCCTGCGGTCGAAGCGCGTGCGCGAGATCGGTGGGATCCAGCCCGCGTTGCGATCGTACGAACAGGTCTGCGCCCAGCGCGGCCTCCAGCGCATCGACATGGCGGGCGACGGTCGGCTGGGTGAGGCCGAGGCTGCGGGCGGCGGCCGAGAGCGAGCCTTCGTCGAGCACGGCGAGCAATGTCCGGTAAAGGGCCCAGTCGGGATCGCCGCTCATCGGTTTGCGTATAGCAGGTCAACGCTATTCGGCAATTTTCGATGTGCCTGTCGTCCGGTAGCTCCGTCCTGCAGCAATGGAGACAGACGATGACTCAGCAAACCACCCGGCAGATCCCCCCGTTAATCACCGTGTTCGGATATGGCGCAGTCGGGAAGCCGATCGTGGCGCTGCTCGTCGCGCGGGGCGACCGCGTGCGGGTCGCGACCCGCACCAAGCCGCCGACTCTCCCGGCGAGCGTCGAGCATGTTCGCTGCGACGTCCTCGATGCGGGCGATGTCCGCGCGGCGCTGGACGGTGCCGCTCAAGCCGTCCTCGCGGTCGGCTTCGCCTACGACTCGCGGGTGTGGCGTACCACGTGGCCGCAGACGATGACCAACATTGTGGAAGGCTGCGCGGCGGCGGGCACCCGGCTGGTGTTCATCGACAATCTGTATCAGCTCGGACCCCAGACGGCGCCGCGCACCGAAGAGATGGCGATGACCACAATGGGCGAGAAGCCCGCCATCCTCGCCGAGGTGGCGCGCATCTGGCAGGACGCGCGCGACCGCGTACGCATCGCGACCTTGCGGTGTTCCGATTTCTACGGTCCCGGCGTCGACGTGTCGCATCTCGGCGTGAGTGCGTTCGGCGAGCTGGCCAGGAACAAGCCGGCGCAGTTGCTGGTGCCGGCCGACACGCCACACGACTTTGCGTACGTCCCCGACATCGCCCGCGCCGCGATCATCCTGCTCGATGCGCCTGACGCGGATTTCGGCCAGGCCTGGAACATGCCGTGCGCGACGACGCGCACCCCGCGTGCCTTGCTCGCGATCGGCGCCGCTGCGCTCGGCAGGCGACTGCGGGTGTTGGCCGTGCCCTTCGTGCTGCTGCGACCGATCGGGCTGGTGTATCGCTTTGCCAGGGAGGTGGTCGATGTCGGCTTCACCTGGGATCGCCCGTATGTCGTCGATGGCGGCAAGTTCACCCGCCGCTTCGGCTTCGTGCCGACCCCATTCGAACTCGGCGTGCCGGCGACTGTCGACGCCTTCGCGCAATATGGCGCATCCCAAGTCGGCGGCGGTTCGGGCTGAGCGACCTTTCCCAGCGGGGCGGGGTCCTGTTCGGGACGCTATCGGTCGGCCGTTCGACTCGCCGTCAAAGTTGCCGACCCCGCCCGCTGTCGTCGTCGCCGCATCAACTGACCGCGTGGTTGAGCGTGGCGGCGGCCGCATTCACGGGCGACGCGAGGGTTTGATAGCAATAGGCGGCGGCGGCGCAGGCGATGCCCAAGCCGATGATCGTCAGGCAGACGAACTGGAACGACGACGAAAGCCGCTTGCTCCTGTCGGCAGTTTCGGCGGGAGTCCGCGTCGACGCTCCCGGTCTCGGCTTGCGGCGGTCGGACATGCCCGGGCGCTGCTTCAGCACCGGCTCGTTCCTGAGCGCGGCGAGGCTGACCGGATCCTGCGTCCGGACGCCGAAGCGGCTGCCGCCGTTCCAGACGACGCGTCCGATGATCACCAGTGTACCGCGCCGTATGTCGACATATGTGCCCGTCGGCGGCGGGTTTACGCTGGAAAGCAGCAGGCCCTGGTCAGACACGTCATGGATACAGCCGTCGGACCAGGTGCCGGCTACGTTCATGCGGCATTGAACGGAGAGTTCTCTCAAAACCTTCAATTGCGATCCGATCAACCTTGCCATCGGTGTTGTCGGTATCGCGATCTTTTTGCCGGCCCAATCCGGGAAATATACCGAGCGCTACGGGTTCCAGGCCGTCCTGCCCGTGATCCTTTGACCGCCGGTGCGGGCGCCGCTCATCATTACCTCGACAGCGCGATCAGCTGCGCGATGCCGTTGGTGCCCGTCTTGGCGACGATCGCCGCGCGGTGGTCCTCCACCGTCTTCGGGCTGATGTCGAGGACCGCCGCGATCGCCTGGTTGTTGTGTCCCATGACCAGCAGATCGAACACCTGGCGCTGGCGGGGGGTGAGCATGGCAGTGCGCGCCAGGGCCGTGCGCTGCGTCCTCGACCAGCCGACGCCCTCCGCGATCGCGGCCAGAAGGCGGTCCTCGTCGATCGGTTTTTCGAGATAGTCGAGGCCGCCATAGCGACGGACCGAGTCGACGGCGTTGGCAGTCGTCGGCCACGCGGTCATGAATATGATCGCCACGCACGGATCGACGATCCGGATCCGATCGGCGAAATCGAACCCGTCGATGTCGCCCATCATCACGTCGGTCACGACACAGTGCGCCGGCGCCTGGCTGTAGACGTCGAGCAGCGGTACCGGGTCGAGGAACGCTTTCGCGGCGTGACCGTGCCGCACCAGCAGGCGCGCCACGGCGGCACCCAGATCCTGATCGTCGTCGACGACGTAGACCAGTCCGTGCGCAAGGTCGTCACCGCGATCGTTCATAGTGCTACCTCATGCACGGGGAGTGATATGGTTGCGCGGGTCTGGCCAAAGGCGTCACCGGCCCTGACGAGGCTGCCGCCATGAGACTCGACGATGGCGCGTGCGACCAGCAGGCCGACCCCCATGCCCGCCTGCCGCCCGGTATCTGGCCGACGTCGGTTCGCCACGATGATGCGGATGCGGTCCTCCACCCTGTCCGCGGTAAGCGAAACGCGGCCGTCGGCGCACGCCTGAACGCCGTTGCGGACGAGATTGACGATCGCCTGCGCCAGCTCGACTTCCTGCGCGAGTACGATGAGATCGGGATCGATCGCGTCGACGAACAGCTCGACGCGCTGCGCGGTGGCCTCGGGCCGCGCCAGCGCCGCGACGGTATCGATCAGCGTGACCAGCGGCAACGGCGTCGGTTCGTCGACCGCGCGGCCGCCGAACCGACGAAGCCGGCGGACCAGCGTCGACAGCGCCGCCGCCTTCCGGTCGATCAGCGCGGCCGTACGGGCGATCTCCGGATCGGCCGACACCGTGATTTCGTGAAGATGCTTCGCCTCGATCGCGAGCGTCGACAGCGGTTGGCTGATCTCGTGGATGACCGCGACCGACATGGCGCGCAACGTCTTCAACCGCTCGGCCTGGAACAGCAGGCGGTCGCGACGGCGCAGGTCCATGCCGACCCGTGCCTGCGCATCGGCGAAGCTGCCGGCGAGATACCCGACCACCATGATCGAGGCGAGGCTCATGTGCAGCGCCAGCCGTTCGGGCATCTGCAGCGGCATGGTGGTCTGCGGCAGCACCATCGCGGCGACGATGACGATCGCGAGCCAGCTCGCGGTACGGCCGAACCGCAGGCCGATCCAGGCAACCGACAGCAGCACCGGGGTGTAGGGCGTTCCCAGGCCGATCGCCACCAGCATCGCTTCGATTGCGAACGCCGCCGCCAGGACCAGGACGGCTTCCATGACGGCCGCCGCTTTGATGCGATGCGGCCGCGATGCGGTGCCCGACGACAGGTCGATCAGCCACAGCACGGGCGGCGTGAGCAGCAACACGCCGAGCAGGTCGCCGACCACGAAGCTTGTCAGCGACGCGATGATCTCGCGCATTCCCGACACCCCGGTCAGCTCGGGCCGCAGCACCGACCACGGCAACGCAGAGACCGCCGCGGCGATCGGCGCGGCGACCGAGGCCAGCCCGAGCGGCATCGGCGGTACGGTCAGGCTCGTTTCGGCGCGGTCGGTGATCCTCCGCACCAGCAAAACGACGAGGCCGTAGACAAGTGGTGGCCTGACGACGCCGATGACCTGCGTCGCAAATCCTGCGGAAGTCGGATCGATCACGCCCGTCGACACCTGCACGAGCACTTCTGCGATCGCGATCCCGATCGTCAACCGTGGTCCTCGCTGCCACAGCAATGCCATGCGCAGCCCGGCGGCGGGATAGAGCAAGGAGTAATAGCCCTGGCCACCCCATTCCGCGGCGATCTGGTGAGCCGCCCAGAACAACATTGCATAACCCGCCAGCCAGGGCAGGTCGTCGAGCCGAGGTACGAGAGTGAGGAGACGAGGTCGGCGGCGCAAGTCCATGAATGCAGAGGCTAACGAGGTCATCGCGGCCTATTGCACGATTCACGAACCTGGACCTATCCGGTCAATTCCCGGAATATCGTGGCGTGCAACGGCTTCTGGGTCAGCGTTCCACGCCGTTGCGGCAGGAGAACTGCCACCGCCCTCGCTGGACCGCCAAGCAGGCAAGGCGGCGCGTCGCCAGCGGGTGTGCGAGAAGGACGATCAGATCGCGTCGTAGCTGAACAGCCACATCGACGAGGCCTGTTTGCTGGCCCTGTCGCCGGTGCTCTGAAGGCGGCCGACCGCGGTATACCGGTTGCCGTCCTTGAGGGCACCGGACGGCATCAGGGGGGCAAGGCGCGGCGCGACGTAGAGCACGAGGTCGTGGCCGTCATCGGTGGTCATGCTGACTGCGGTGTACCCGAGTTTTCCACCCAGCAGCCGTTCGTTCGCCTGGCCAAAGCCGGTCGAGGATTTGAGGTTGGTGATGCGGCCCTTGACCCGGACCAGATTGCCGTTGGGTTGGTCGGTGGCGGCGTCGAACGGGCGCTTCGTGCGCATCCGCTCGGCGTTGATCGCGGTATAATGGTCGAGCAACTGGCCCAGGCTCTGATAGCCGATCGTCCATTTGCTGCGCTCGGCCCAGAACAACGTCCCGTCGAACACGGTGAACAGCGCGTCGGTCCAGCCGGCGCATCCGTCGGCATCCTCGCAATTGGGCCATGCCGCGTCGATCCATTGCCGGAGCTGCGCGTTCGGATCCGAGAATTCGGCTTCCTTGGCGAGACCGGGCCCGAATGCGACCCCGGCCTGATGTTGCCGAGGCGCGACGACCGCGACCGCGCCGTTGCCGACGTCGAGCTTGCCGATCCGCAACTGGCGCATCATAGCCCAGGCATAGTCGTTCGCGGACATGCCCTTCAGGTCGTCGACCACCAGGATGCTCATTTCGACGCCTGAATCCTTGGCGAGACGATAAAGCCGCTGCTCCATCCTCTTTACGCGCACTGGGTCGAGCCGTCCGGTTTCGTCGACGATGAAGCGGCCGTATTTGAACGGTATCGATCCAGGAGTAGGCAGCAGGCGGGCAGGGACAGAGGCGTTCACGATCGCAGGCGTTGCGGTCGGCTGTGGTGCTGTCGGACCTTCGGCGATCGCGCCCGTGGCCGCACCGCCCGCCATGGGCGCTTTTCCGCTCGCGCACTCAAGCCCACCCGATTGCGTGCAGGATTGCAGCCAGCCCTGGCGGATCGCATCGGCGCGCTGGTCCTTTGCAGGGTGGGTCGGCGAGCCATGGCTGCTGCCCACCGTCAGGATCATCCGCTGCGCCTCGGGGAGTGGGGCGCCCATCTTCTGCAGGACGTAGCCGCTGAACTTGTCGGCTTCCAGCTCGATTTCCGGCCGACTGCCGCCCGGTACGATCGTATGCCCCGACAGATGGTGCGCGATCTCGTGCGCCATGATGCTGATCGGACCCCAGGGGCTGCCGCCGACCTGCGCCTCGGCCGCCTTCATGAACGCGGGATTGAACGCGATCACCCGGCGCGGCACCCGCTTGTCGTCGAGCATGATGATCGCGGCGGCGTTGGGCACCGGCCCGGAGACGACGACGAAATTGGCGGGGAGGCCGGTATAGCCCATGATCCGCGTGACCGCGCTGGCGCAATCCCGCGGTGCGCCGCCGGTCAGCGCGGCGACATCGGCCTGGACCGGCTTGCCGTCGTAGGAACACGCCTGCAGCGTCGACGCGATCGCCTCGACCTTGGCCGCGCTGTACGCCGTTTTGCTGGTGTCGTCCCCCTTGCCGCATCCGCTTGTCAGGAGGGCTGCCAGCACGCTCATCGATGCCAGATGCAGGGTCCGCATGTCACCGTCTCCTCGTCAGCGGCTTACCAGCCACAGGATCGCCCATGCGTAGATGCGCAGCAGCGTCCAGTTGATCGCGGAGACCATGATGCCGGCTAAAAACAGCCTTGGCCAGTCGGTTCGCCATGTGAGGAGGAAGAACTGGCGATAGGCCACCACGACGACCAACGTCTTGAGTATGGGCACGTAAACCTGCGACGCCGCCTTGTGCGCGAGGATGAAGGCCGGGTCATGCCAGATCAGCGTCGGCAACAGGTTGATGCTGATGAACGCCAACACGATCGACTGGCAGTAGATTGCCAGCACTATCACTTCGATCAGGTTGTAGCCGAGCCGGCGCCGGAAAACGATCGCTGCCGCGGTGACGATGGCGACGATGCCAAGCGAGAAGCTCCAGTTGGAGTAAGCGAGCACCTGCGCGGCCATGCGCTTGACGACGCCATCGCGATCGACGCCTGCATAGACGCTGAAATACTGGTTGGTCGCTAGCATCAGAACCAGCAGGGCGACGGTCGCCACGAGCAGCTTCAGCGGATGCATGTAGGCCGTGCGCCGACCCATCACGTAATCGCGCGCGACCGTACCGGGCGAGACGATCAGCCGGCCTAGCGTCCGCACCGCGGGCAGCTCGAACAGGCGGAGCCGATCCCAGGTTTCCTTGCGGATATCGTGCCAGACGAACCGTTTCGCGGTTTTCTGACCGCACGCGCCGCAATAGGCCGTCGTCAACGAGGCCCCGCAATTGCGGCATTCGGGCTGGGCGAACCAATCGTCCGACACCGCGATATCGGGAACGGGCGGGGTGCGTCGCGGATCCTCGCCGAACGCGTCGGCAAGCCTGCGGCGGAGATCAGCCATCTCAACTCCCGTGGTTATCGTGCGTCGAAACCTAGCACAGGTTTACCTCGCCAAGGAACCGGCGCAGCCTTTTCAACTCGCCTTTGCGCGAGCGCACAGTGCTACCGCTATCACCCAGCGCAGCGCTGGTAAGGCAGATCTGCGTAAGATACTTCTGCCAAGGCCCTGATATGGCCGGCATCTGGTCATGCAAATCCACCTGATTTGGCCTAACAGAACTGTCTTGACTCGCCGGTCAACCTACCTAAAAGATACCGCTATCAACGGACTGCACAGACAGGCGTGATCGGGAGATGGAGGGCTTGGACGCGGACGATTTGCCAGGCCGCATACCGATTTCGCAGAGCGTTTTCCGCGCCCAGTCCTGTGCATCGTGCTTCGACTACCACCAAGAATAACGCGTCTCGTCGCAACGTCGGCAAAGTCTCAGAGGGGATCCTGACCATGGCATCTTATAAAATGGTACCGCGCATGACGCGCGCTGCGCTGTTGTGCGCGACGACGATGAGCGCGCTGTGGGCAACCGCGATTACGGCGCAGACGGCTGCGGCGCCCCCGGCGCAAACGGCCGCGCCAACACCGACGCCGGCGCCAGCGGACCCGCAGGATGCGGGGGCCGAGACCCCAGCCCGGCAAGCGCCGCTTCAGGCCCAGGATACGCAAGGCACCACCGGTGAAGACATCGTCGTTACCGGCTATCGCTCGAGCCTCGCCAAGTCGACCAACGCCAAGCGCGCGTCGACCGGGTTCACGGATTCGATCTTCGCCGAGGATATCGGCAAGTTCCCCGACACCAACATCGCCGAATCGTTCAATCGCATTCCCGGCATCACGATCACGCGCGACGTGACGGGCGAGGGCACCAACGTCGCGATCCGCGGGCTCGGGTCGAACTTCACGAACGTGACGCTGAACGGCGCGACGATCGCGGTCGCCTCCTCGGGCGCTACCGATGCGCAGGGCACCGATCGTTCGGTCGATCTCAGCTTCTTCCCGACCGACCTGTTCACCAAGCTGACCGTGAACAAGAGCTACACGGCCGACCTTCTCGAAGGGGGGGCGGCAGGCAATATCGATCTGCGGTCTGCGCGGCCGTTCGACCGGTCGACCTCGTTCCTGGCGTATAACGTGCAGGGCACGAAGCAGACGCCGGAGGACCGGATCGGGGCGCGCGGCTCTCTGATCGGCAGCTGGCGTAACGACACGTTCGGCATTCTCGCCGGCGTCTCCGCCCAGCGCCTGTTCACCGACACACGCGGGTTCGAGACGATCGGCTATACCAATCCCGCACTTACCGCCGCGCAGTGCGGCGCCGCGTCGGGCTGCAACACGACCGCTGGTGGCAACTGGACGATTCCGGCAGTGGTACCGGTCGGCGCCGGGGCCGGGCTGGTCGCGGGGACGACGATCGACTCCGCGTTCCTGCTCGCGAACAATCCCGGTGCGACGATCCAGCAGATCGACAACGCGCTGCTGCCGCGGCTGGGACGCGTCGCCAGCATTCGTGGTCCGCGCGACCGGATCAACGCGATCATCAGCGCCGAGTGGCAGCCGATCGACACGCTGCATCTCTATGTCGACGGGCTTTACGGCTACAAGAAGAACGAGTTGATCCGCGAGGATATGGCCTGGATCGTCCGCAACGGGGCGATCATCCCGACCAAGCTCACGTTCGACAAGACCGATTGCACGGTCGGCTGCGTCGTGACCGGCGGCACGTTCGCCAACGCGCAGTTCTTCGACGAATTCCGCCCGTACACCGAGACGACCAAGCTGTTCAGCATCAACCCCGGTGGCGAGTGGGAGATCTCGAACACGCTCAAGCTCAATCTTCAGGGTAATTATGCGCGCTCGACCTTCCACCGCGAAAGCCCGACTGTCGGCCTGACGACCCCGTTGGGCGTCGGCAATACGGTAACCTATACCAACACCGGCGGCGTCCCGAGCATCGTCAGCGCGCTCGACCTCAACGACCCGAAGAACTTCGGCTGGAACGCAGGCAGTCGCGTGAACCTCCAGGACGAACGCCGGCTCAACAAGAGCAAGGGCGCACGCGGCGATCTGACCTGGGGCGAGAAGGCGCTCAATCTCAAGGTCGGCGGCGCGTTCGACGACGTGTCGCGGCGCATCCGCGGCTTCGACAACGGCCAGGCCTGGCAGAATGCGGTGTGCGGCAACAACCCGAACGTGTTCGTGCCATCGCCCAATTCGCAGCCACCCTGCGCCGGCCTGAACGCGCCCGGCGTCGCGCCCGCGGGCTACCCGACCTATCCGGGCTATGGCACCGGATCGACGACCGGCCTGTCGGGGCCGATCACCTATGGCGGGTCGCTCGTGCCGAATGGAGCGGCCCCGGGCTATCTCTCGCCCGGCCCGGCGGGCTTCGTGACGGTCGACTTCCCCGCCTTCGCCGCGGCGACCAACTACCAGGCGTTCCACGACGCCGCACCCGACACCGGCGGCTCCAACACCGGGGCCAGCGGCGGCCTGATCCGCGAAATCGTAAAGTCGGCATTCGCCACGCTCAACGGCGAGCAGGAACTGGGCGGCAACTTGCTGCGCTTCAATGCCGGCGTGCGCTACGTCAACACGATCCAGACGATCTCGGGTCGCGTCTCGCTTCCCGATCCGCGCAACACGACCCCTACCGGCGTGGCGCTGCCCGACGGCAGCCGGTATGCCAACATCGTCAACATCGTGAAGACGCGGAACGAATATGCGAAGTGGCTGCCGGCGGCGACGTTCGCCTACGACGTCGGCGAACATGCGGTGGTCCGGGTCGCCGGCTCGCGGACGATGACGCGTCCCGATCCCGCGCAGCAACTGCCCGGCGTCAGCTTCGGTGCGCCGTCAGCCGACCAGGCGAACATCGGCAACCCGGCGCTGAAGCCCTATCTGTCGACCAACCTCGATCTCGGGTTCGAATATTATACCGGGCGCGAGGGCGTGATCAGCTTCAACGCCTTCCGCAAGTCGATCACGGGGTTCACCAACACCGCGATCAGCACCGTGCCGTTCTCGAACCTGGCGCAGTACGGGATCACCTACGATACGCTCAACCCGACACAGCAGATCGCGATCAATGCGCGCGGCGGCCCCGGTGCCGCACAGGTGCAGGTCACGTCGCAGGTCAACGTGCCCAACAAGCTGACGATCAACGGGCTCGAATTCCAGTGGGTCCAGCCGCTCGATTTCCTGACGCGGATGATCGGCGTCACCGGGTTCGGCGTCAACGCCAACGCGACGGTCGTCGACCAGCGTAGCGACGGGCCGGCCACCGCGTTCGGCGTCTCGCCGTTCACGTACAACATCACCGGCTATTACGAGAAGCACGGCGTGATGCTGCGCGTGTCGACGACTTCGCGCGAGGGGTCGGTCAACAGCGGGACGGCGCAGAACGGCATCCC
Source organism: Sphingomonas faeni (assembly GCF_040407565.1). Classification (GTDB taxonomy): domain Bacteria; phylum Pseudomonadota; class Alphaproteobacteria; order Sphingomonadales; family Sphingomonadaceae; genus Sphingomonas; species Sphingomonas faeni_F. The sequence continues at coordinate 406,576 of NZ_JAPZPR010000002.1, read as the reverse complement.
TGCTGCGGCGCTGTTCGGCACGGACTACACGACGTATGATTTCTCGTCGTCGTTCGATCTCGACAAGATCTTTGGGATTGCCCACGCGCCGCAGCTGACGGTGAACGTGGCGAACTTCACGAACGCGACGCTGCGCTCCTACTTCCAGTTCGAGAACGCGACGTTCACGCAGTACAAGCCGGGCCGTCAGTTCCTGGTCGGACTGCGCGGGACGTTCTAGACCGGTTGGCCTAGACCGGTTGGCGGCGACGACACCATGACGATGCGCCGGGCGACGACGGGCGGCACGGTGGTCGGGAGTTTTGGTGAAACCGGGATCGATCACCGGCGCGCCCGGCGCCGGATGACACCACCCGCGGGGTACGCTATCCGCAGCACGTGCTCTTCGTTCGCCGTCTCCTGATGCATCGCTGCTTCGTCGTGCTTCTGTGCGCCGCGACGCTGATGCTCAAGCTGCTGGTGCCGACCGGATATATGGTCGGCAGCCATCATGGACGCGTGACGATCGAACTGTGTCCCGGCGTCGCGGCCCAGCCGATGGCGATGGCGACCGACATGGCAATGTCGGGGGCAATGTCGGGGGCAAGGTCGATGGCGATGCCAGGGGCGATGACGTCGGAGGCGATGTCCGAAGCGATGGCGATGCCTGGTATGCACGGCGACGTCGCGGACCACGGCAAGTCGCAGGATCACGGCAAGCGCGACATGCCGTGCGCCTTCTCCGGCCTGTCCGCCGCATCGCTGGGTGCGGTCGATCCGGTTCTGCTGGTCGCGCTGATTACCTCCGTCATGGCCCTGGGGCTATTGCCGGTCATGCTGCCGACGTTCACCCGGCGCAGCCATTTGCGACCGCCGCTGCGAGGACCGCCGGGCTTCCTTTGATCGACCCGTTGCAGGCTTCTGCGGGAGCTTGCGCCATCCACGCTCCGTGCGCACCGCGCCGGGGCGATCAAAGGCCCGTCCATGATCCGATTTCATCCGGCGGCGGGGGCGCTCATGCCCTGCCTGCTGTTCGCCATACCTGTCTCCGCGCAGGTATCTCCCCCGCCTAGCGACACGTCCGCTGACACCGACGGTGGTCGGCGTGGCGAGGCCGGGGAGATTATCGTCACTGCGCAAAAGCGGCCGCAAGCCCTTCAGGACGTTCCGGCAAGCGTCACGATCCTGTCCGCCGATCTGCTGCGCCGGCTCAACGCGCAGGACTTCTCCAGGGTCGCCGACGCGGTGCCCGGCGTGGCATTCGCGACCACCGGCCTCGGCAATTCGCAATATATCATTCGCGGGATCGGCGGGGTCGGCTTCGTCCAGTCGCCGACGACGGGCGTCTACCTCGACGAGACACCGCTCCAGACGCGCGCGCTCCGCGGCTTCTCGCAGCCCGATCCACAGCTGTTCGACGTAGCGCGGGTGGAGGTATTGCGCGGACCGCAGGGCGTGTTGTTCGGATCGTCGACGATGGGCGGCCTGGTCCGCATCGTCACCAACCAACCCGATCCGACACGGGTCGCGGCGTCGGGTCAAGCCAGTGTCTCAAGCGTGACCGATGGCGGTACGACCTGGGATGCGAAGGCGATGGTCAACCTGCCGATCGTCGCCGACACGCTGGCGCTGCGGGTCTCGGGCGGCGTCGTCCGGCAGGGCGGCTGGATCGACGACCTCCGGCCGACGACCGGCGATCTGACCGCGAACGCGGGAACGTCGGCGGTGCGGAAGGACGTCAACTGGACACGCACCGGCACCGTGCGCATGGCCCTGCGCTGGAACGCGACGCCGACGCTGACGATCACGCCGTCGTTCGTCTGGCAGGATAGCTACAGCAACGCCGATCGCCCCCATAGCGACGTGACGTTCGGCAAGCGCGCGCGGCAAAAGGCGCACTACGAAGATACGTTCGCCAAGGATCGGTTCGTCGTCGGTTCGCTTCTGGTCGAGCAACGGTTCGACATGCTGGGCGGCTTCACCCTGTCGTCCAACGCGTCGTATCTAGATCGACGGAACCGGCTGCTGTTCGATGTCACCGCGTTCGACTCTCCGATCGTCGAGAATGTCGTCGGCCCCGGCCCTGGCGGCAAACTGTTCCCGACCCCGCTCGTCGATGTCGGTCGCACCAGGCAGTTCACGCAGGAGGTTCGCGCGGTGTCCGACGGCACCGGTCGCCTGCAATACGTCGTGGGCGCATTCTACCGCGACCTGCGCCAGAATTCGGGGCGCACCATCACCGTCGCAGACCTGTTCGGCGTCGTCGCACCGCTACCACTGGGTGCGAGCACGCCGCCCGTCATCCAGGACGCCACGGTCCGCTTTCGCGAGAGCGAGCGTGCAGCGTTCGGCGAGCTGACCTATGCGGTCGTCCCGAAGGTGAAGGTTTCCGCCGGCGCGCGCGTCTTTGCCTATCGCCAGCGCGAGGCAAGCCGACGCTACGGGATCGGCGGCGTCGCGGGCGGCGACCTCGCCTACGCGTATGACGAGCGCAATCGCGAGAGCGGCGTCACGCCGCGTTTTACCGCGAGCTACGCGCCGAGCCATGCCGTCACCCTCTACACCAGCTATGCGCAGGGTTTCCGCACCGGCGGCGTCAACGCGCCGGTGACCGACGACATCTGCTTGCCTGCGGAACGGCGTGCGGCGGGCATCCCCGACGTGCCGCCGCCCTATGACAGCGACCGGACCGACAATTACGAACTCGGCGCCAAGACCAGCCTATTCGGAGGCCGGCTGCGGATCAACGGGGCGGCGTACGTGATCGACTGGAAGGACTATCAGCAGGCGTTTCAAACCGCGTGCGGGATCAATAACGCGACAACCGTCTCGTTCACCGTCAACGCCGGTCGCGTCCGCAGCCGGGGCGGCGAGCTCGAGGTGTCGACCTCGCCGATCCGGGGGCTCGACCTGGCGGCCGGCGCAGCGTTCACCGACGCGACCTATCGCAACGCGGTCCCCAATCTGCTGCTCGCCGCCGGATCGCGCGTGCTCGACGTGCCGCGGTGGACGTGGAACGCGCGCGGTGACTACCAGGTCGCGCTGACCCGCGATCTTGCCGGCACGCTGTTCGCTGCGGCCCGCCATGTCGGCGCGACCGACAGCGGATTCGGCGAAGGCGAGGTGTTGCCGCGTGCCGCCTATACGCTCGTCGACGGCGCTGCCGGCGTGCGGACGCAGGGCGGCCTGGGGATCGAACTGTTCGTCACCAACCTGTTCGATGTCGTCCCCGTCTTCGGCCAGGAGTTCACGACCTCGCCCGGCAACACCAGCGCGACGAGCTATTTTTCCTATCTCGTCGGACCACCGCGTACCGTCGGACTCCGTCTGACCAAGGGCCTGTGATGACAGGCAAGGGGGTGATGGCAGGCCACGAAGCTTCGATGACTTCGAAGGGATCTAAAACCGATGGGCGGCGATCCGGCGCGCGCTGGTACACCGCGGTGTGGCGCTGGCATTTCTACGCCGGACTATTCTGTATCCCGTTCGTCATCTGGCTGGCACTGACGGGGACGATCTACCTCTGGCGTCCGCAGCTGGAGTCGTGGCTGGATCGTCCATACGACCGCCTGCCGGTGGCGGGGTGGACGGTTACCACGAATGCCGGCGCCGATGCCGATGCCGATGCCGATGCCGATGCCGATGCCGATGCCGATGCCGAGGTCGGCGCGGCGATGCGTGCGGTGCCGGGGTCGTCGCTGCGCACATACGTGCTTCCGGACGATCCGCGACAGGCCGTGCGTGTGATCGTCACGGCGAACGGGATTGACACCCGCGTCTATGTCGATCCGCGCTCGCACGCGATCCTGAAGGTGATCGACGAGGACGAACGGCCGCTCAACGTGGTGATGCGGCTGCACGGCGAATTGCTGGCGGGGGCATCGGGCAGCTATCTCGTCGAGCTCGCGGCTTGCTGGGCGATCGTCATGCTCCTCACCGGCCTCTATCTGTGGTGGCCACGGGGACGGAATGGGCTTGCGGGCGTGCTTTATCCGCGCCTGCGGGGTGGGAGACGTGTGTTCTGGCGCGATATCCACGCCACTGTCGGTATCTGGGTGTCGGTGTTCGCGCTCGGGCTGATCGTCACGGGGCTGCCGTGGGCGACCGCTTGGGGCACGTACCTGGGCGAGGTCCGCATACTGACCGGCACCGCGCAGGGACCGGTCGATTGGACGATCGGTGGTAGGCCGGCGACACCCGACGCCGATGCGATGCCGGGTCCGCATGCCGGTCATGCGGGCATGGCGATGGATAGCACGATGCGAAAATCGCCGGTCCGTCCTGGCGAACTCGACCGGGTGATCGCGACCGTCCGTCCGCTGCGGATTGCCCCGCCGGTGCTGATTGCGCCGCCAGCGCACGACGATCGGGTGTGGACGATATCGTCGAATGCGGCCGATCGGCCGCTGCGCTTGGAGGTGCAGGTCGATGGCGGGACCGGACGCGTGCTGGGGCATGTCGACTTCGCCGATCGGCACTGGATCGATCGCGCGATCGGTTATGGCATCGCCGTCCACGAAGGCGCGCTGTTCGGCCTCGCCAACCAGCTGCTCGGGACGCTGACCGCGCTCCTGCTCGTCCTGCTCGCGGTGTCGGGGGCGATCCTGTGGTGGCGCCGCCGCCTACCGGGTTTGCTGGGCGCTCCCCTGCCGTCGACGCGCCCGCGGTTTCGGGTCGGGCTGGTCGCGGCGATCGTCACGCTCGGCGTCTGCATGCCGCTGTTCGGGGCAAGTCTGCTGGCGGTTCTCGCCGCGGAAGCGACGGTGCTGCGCCGCATCCCCGCGACGCGCCGCTGGCTGGGGCTCGAACGGGCAACGACGTCGCGACAGCCGTAAACAGCAGGACGCGTGTCGTGTCCCTGAGGCTCGCGGTGATCGCCGCTCGGCGGGATGGCCGAGCGGCGATGTCACGCGTCAGAAGCTTTTGTGGAGTCCGGCGAAGAACCCACGTCGCGCACCATATTGCGGGGCGCCGACGCCGACGCCGGAGCCATCGCGCAGCAGATAGGTCTTGTCCGCGACGTTGGTGACGTTGAAGCTGATCGACAGCCCCTTCATCATGCCCGGCCCGTCGAAGTTCTGCGCGATGCCGAGGTTGGCGGTGATGTACGAGGGCAGTTTTCCGCCATTGGGTATGATCCCCGCCGGATCGTCGGACCGCAGACCGTTGCCGTAAAGGACATCGACTGCGGGAACCAGCGTGCCGATGCCGTCGTGGATAGACACGCTGCCGCCTCCGGATCCCGTCCATCGTTGCGAGTGATCCGTGAAGATGTAGTGATTGGCGATGTAGGCGAGTTCGTCCGGCGCGAAGAAATATTGGCTGGAGACGATGTCGGTGCCCTTTTCCTGGCCCCGCGCGACGTTGGCGTACAGGTCCAGCGGTCCCCTGGTATAGTTGGTGCTCAGTTCGACGCCCCAGGCATAGCCCTTGGCATAGTTGAATGGGGAGAGGACGAGCGACGGGCCGAACTGTCCTTCGTCGAGCAGGTTGCGCTTGATCTTGTAATAGGCGTCGATCCCGATCTTGAAGCCGGGCGCGAAAGTCTGCTGAACGCCGCCATCGAAATAATGCTCGCGCTCGGCGCGCACCGGATCGGCGGTCGTGATCGCGGTCGCCTTGGTGGTACCGTTGAACAGCGCGAGGGTCGGGGACGCGACCAGTTCCTGCGGTGGCGGCGTGAAGTTCCGCGCGTAGCCGAGATGGAAGACCGTCGCGCTTGCCGCCTTCCAGACAAGGTTCGCGCGCGGGCTGACCTGCTGTTCGTTCGTGTAGGCACGCACCGCGTCGAACCGCGCGCCGTAGTTTAACGTCAGTTTCGGGGTGAGCGACCACTCATCCTGCAGATAGACGCCGTAGAGCTGTCCGGTCTTTCCGCCCATGTCCGTGATCGACAACGGCACGTCCGAGGTCTGTTGGCCGTCGTCATCGACCGAGAAGACGCGCGACGTGACGTTCGACCGGGTCCGCTCGTTCTGGAAGAACACACCGAACCGTAGCGTGTGACTGTCCGACAGCGTATAGCTGCCATCCGCCTGTACGCCCAGCGTCAGGCTCGACAATCGCGACCGATCGGCAACGCCGGCCAGGATCAGGTCCCCGCCCAGAGGATCGGGCGTGAAGCGGGTCTGTGAATAGCGTGCGAACGGCGCGATCTGCAGATTGAGCGCATCGCCCGCATATTGATAGGCGAGCACGCCGTAATGCGTGATCTCGCGCTGGTTCTGATCGAGTTTCGCGGAATCGAAGGACGATCGGCCGTTCAGCGTGAACGCTGGATCCTGCCCCGGGTTGTTCGGAATCTGGAAATATCCGATCGAGGTGCCGCCGAACGCGGTGATCCGGCTGCTGTCGGACAGGATGTCGGAGAGATAGCCGAACGCGCGGTATTGGCGTGTGTGGTCGTGGATCGCATCGCGCGACGCGGTCGGGTTCTCGACTCCGAGATCGTTTTCCAGATAACTTCCCGAGGCGAAATAGTTGAGCCGCCCGGTCGACCCGTGGATGCTGGCGGTCGGTTCGATCGTGCCGCGACTGCCGCCATAGATGCCGATATCGCCGCCATTGTCGAAATTGCCGGTGCGCGTCTTGAGGTTGATGACCCCCGACGTGCGATAGCCATATTGGGCGGGCAGCGTACCGCTCAGCAGGTCGATCGAATCGGCGATGTGCGGATCGAAGGTCGATCCGAACCCGGATATGCTTTCCGGAACGATGATCCCATTCAGGCGGTATTGCAGGTTGGCGTGTTCGTTGCGGACGTGGATCGCACCATAGCTGTCGAGCGTAACGCCCGGCGCCTGGAGCAGGACCTGGGAAAGGCTGCGATCGAGACCGCCGGGTTGCCGCTGGAGGTCCGCGCGGTCGAGCGTGTAGTCGCTTGCGCCCAGCGATGGCAGGATCGCATCGCGCGCGGCGTCGAGCCGCCGCCCGGTGACGACGATGTCCTTCGGCAAGACCTCCGTTGAGGAGGGGGCGGTTGCCGATGGTGAAGGATCGGTTGGCGGAGACGACGATATGGTCGTTGTTGCGGCGGGGGTATCGGCGGCGCGCTGGGCGGAGGCGGCGCAAGGCGCAAGCGCGGCGGTGGCCGCACCCAGCAAGAGAAGGTGTCGCATGTTGAAGAACGCTCCATGAACCTCGCGCGGAGCCGCCGATGGGCGAGTCCGACGCGGTGCGAGCGGCCGCGTCGCTGCGGCCTGCCCGGCGAGACTAGTGTCAGGCTTGGAGAGGGCGCGGCGGTGCGCGACTACGCCATGCATGCGAGCGGCTTGACCAGGACGGTCCACGGTGCGGGGTTGCACCGACCCAGATCTCGGCCTGAGGCGGTGGCGTGATGGTCGCGAGCTGCGGCACGATATACGCATCCGCATGCGCCAGCTCTTCGCAGATCGGGCAGTTGGACGGCTGGTCTTGCGGCGGGTGCCCGCGGCGAACGGCGCTGTGCGGGTCCGCCGCTGTTACGTCTTGGTAGACCGACGCCACGGCGGCATGCGGATGGACATGGGCCCGAACCAGGACCGTCTGGCACACCAGCGCAAACAGCGCGACGACCAGCGTGAGCGCCTGGCAAAGCCGTCCCATAAAGTCGGCATCGCACACCGTCGGGCGTAGCGCCGTCAGACAGTCCGAACCGCGGTGGCGCGCATTCATTCTCGGCACGCTTCCGTTTGCCGCCCGCGGATCCTGATCGATGTCTTCAACTGCAACTCTAGTCTCGACCCATCGCCAGGATTTAATGTTGTACTATATCATTGCGCGATCGGTTTGGACAGGCTGAAAAGTTGTCCGTGCCGCCGCAGGTTCGCCCGCCAGAATGTGAGCCCTAGCTCACACCCTGTTTGCGCGCGCCTGCGATCATTCTGCTCGCGACCTGGCGGACTGCTTGATCATCCTTCGTACCGTCGGTTGCCGGGTCGCCGAGATGGTCGAGGCTCCGCTCCATGAAGTCCAGCAGGCCGGGGTGTCGATCTTCGACATATTCCATCAGTTTGAACAGCAGGTGCTCGGTCGCGATCTCACGCTGGCGCGCCTGTGGAAGCGCGTTCGTGTCGGTCACTTCGCACCCTGCTCGGCGGCGTCGAACTCGCCGAACGCGTCGTGGACTTCGGCAGCGGCAACGTCGTCACTGACCTCGACCGTCACGACTACCCGGCCGTTCAATTCGGCATCGTCGCGCGCCTCCGGACTTGGCATGCCGGCCGCGTTGTCCGACCCGGCTTCTTCGGTTCCGGCGGAGTTGGCCTCGCCCTCGGGCGCCACCACGATCTTGGTGCGATCGATATCGAATTGCTGGACCAGCCGCTCGACGGCCATTTCGGCGTCGCGGCGCGTATCGAATTTCCCGATCAACTTCATAATGCCAATCCTCAAGCAAGCATGGTTGAACAGAGAACCCCCGAGATCGCCGGCGGTGCCATGCACACACGGTTTTGCTGCGCACCGGGTCAATTTGATGTAACATTTGCCGGACCACAAAACGGCGAACTCGAGTAGAGGCTCGAGAGCGCCATCGACAGGATTGGAGCGGTGCCATTCCCCAACGCGCGCTAAAACCCGATCAACGCCTTCGCGAGCATCTGGAAGACGCCCTGGCGGAAGCGGACGCACTCGGCTGGACCGTCGTCGCGGCGTTGATCGCCGAGGCGCTCGATGCCGTTGAGCAGCCGACGCGGTAACGACGGGACGCGGCGGGGCCGGTTCGCAGGATCGTGGCGAGGGCGTTTCCAGCCCGCCGTCTGAAGCAGCGCGCTGCGAATGGCTGGAGCGGGTTGCGTCCGCGGCGTCGGGGTTAGCCCGCGATAATCGCCGCGTCCGCGTCGCCGGCCAGCAACAAGTGGAGCAGTCCGGGGGCCGGGCGGGCGATGGCATGGATGCCGAGCGCTTCGAGCGCCGGCGTCGAGGCGCGATCGACGTCGTTCAGGCGAATGCGCAGGCGGGTGCCGTGTCGGCTTGCGGTCCGGATATTGTCCGGGCCGCCGAGCGCGGCGAGCGTGGCGGGCGTGAGTTGGACGTCGGTGTTGGCGATGCTGGTCGCGATCGACGCGTGCTGGTCGGCAACGGGCACCGAGCCGCTGGCGGCGATCGCATCGCGGATCTCCACCGCGACCGAGTCCGCGATCGGACCGAGGACGATCTGCAGCGCATTCGCCGAGGGCCGGATCAGGCCGCGCGCGCCGAGTGCCTTGAGCCGTGGTTCGTCGACCAGTTTCTGGTTCGCGACGATCAGCCGCAACCGCGTCGTACAGGCGCCGACACTGGTGAGGTTGGCAGCCCCACCCAGCGCTTCGGCGAAGGCCGCACCGCGTTCGCTCTTGGCGACGACAACGGCCGCGACCGGTACGTCACGCTCGCGGCCCGGGGTCGGCAAATCGAGGCGTTTGATGACGGTCCGGAACAGGACGTAGTAGATCGCGGCATAGGCGAGGCCGACCGGGATCAGCAGCAGCGGCTTGGTCGCCTTGCCGTAGTTCAGCACGTAGTCGAACAGCCCGGCCGAGAAGCCGAACCCGAGCTTCACGCGGAGCGCGTTCATCAGCGCCATCGACAGCCCGGTGAGCACCGCATGGATAGCGTAGAGCACCGGTGCAAGGAACATGAAGCTGAACTCGATCGGCTCGGTCACGCCGGTCAGCGCAGAGGTGAGCGCGAGGCTCAGCAGCATGCCGCCGACCGCTTTGCGACGCTCGGGCAACGCGGCGTGGTACATCGCGAGACACGCGGCGGGCAGGCCGAACATCATGATGGGGAAGAACCCGGCCATGAAGGCGCCCGCGGTCGGATCGCCGGCGAAGAAGCGGCGAAGGTCACCCGTCGTCCCGTGGTAATCGCCGGCGACGAACCAGACGATGTTGTTGAGCAGATGGTGCAGCCCCGTGACGAGCAGCAATCGGTTGAGCAACCCGAACGCGAACAGGCCGAACCCGCCGGCGCCGCTGATCCCGTAGCTCAGCGCGTCGATACCTGTGCTGAGCGCACCGAAACCGAGCCCAACGATCAGGCCGAGCGCAAGTCCCGCAAGCCCGCTGACGATCGGGACGAACCGGCGACCGCCGAAGAAGGCGAGATATTCGGGCAACGCGATAGTCGAGAAGCGGTTGTAGAAACTGCCGCCGATCAGGCCCGAGAGGATGCCGATCGGTACGTCGAGCCGCGCGATCGCCTTGGCTTTCCACGCCGCGGTGGCGAGCGCGATCGTGTCGCCGGTGAACCCCTTGAGCGCATCGACGGGGACGGTCATCAGGGCCTGCGCGCCCTGCGTCGTGACGAGGTAGCAGACGACGCCCGCGAGACACGCGGCGCCGTTGCCGTCGCGCGCGAAGCCAGTGGCGACGCCGATCGCGAAGAGCAGGCCGAGATGCGAGAAGATCGCGTCGCCGGCCGCGCTGAGCACCGCGATGTCGAGCAGGTCGGGCTGGCCGAGTCGCAGCAGCAGCCCGGCGACGGGCAGCACCGCGATCGGCAGCATGAGCGCGCGGCCGAGCGGCTGGAGGGCTTCGAGCAGCGACTTCATGGGCGGAACTCCCGGGCGAGCGTTCGCACGTCCGCGGCTGAAATGCAGTTGAGCGCGGCGGCGGCATGCGCGCGGCAGGCGTCGATCGTGAGCGTCGCGACCAGTGCCTTGATTTCGGGCACGAGCGCTGGTGCGGACGAGAGTTCGGTGACGCCGAGCCCGATCAGGATCGGCACGGCGAGCGGATCGGAGGCGAGGCTCCCGCACACGCCGGTCCATTTGCTGTGGACCGCACCGCCTTTGCAGGTCCGCGCGATCAGGCGGAGCACGGCGGGATGGAGCCCATCAAGGTCGCTCGCCACCGCCGGATTGCCGCGGTCCATCGCGAGCGCGTATTGCGTCAGGTCGTTGGTGCCGATCGAGAGGAAATCGGCTTCGCTGGCGAGCAGGTCGGCGGTGATCGCGGCGGCGGGCGTCTCGATCATGATGCCCAGTGCGATCGGATCGGTGTGGCCGGTCGCGGCGGCTGCGGCGTCGAGGGCGGTGCGGACCGCGCGGAGCTCGGCGAGGCTCGCGATCATCGGGACCATGATCCGGCACTGGCCGGCGGGGCGGACCGCGAGGATCGCGCGCAGCTGTGCGTCGAGCATCTCGGGATGCGCTAGGCCGACGCGGATGCCGCGCAGGCCTAGCGCCGGGTTTTCTTCGGCTGCGATGGGGAGGTACGGCGCGGGCTTGTCGCCGCCGATGTCGAGCAGGCGGACGATCAGCGGGCGACCGTCGAGGGTGTCGGCGATGCGCTGGTAATCGGCGGTCTGTTCCGCGACGCTGGGCGCGCTGTCGCGTTCGAGGAACAGGAATTCGGTGCGGAGCAGTCCGCAGCCTTCGGCGCCGTTGCGGACCGCGGCTTCGGCATCGTCGGCAGACCCGAGATTGGCGAACGCTTCGATCCGGACGCCGTCCTGCGTGCGGCATTCGCGCGCGGCGTTGGCGAGCGCGGCGCGGCGGCGTTCGGTCTGCGCGTCGAACGCGGTTTGGGCGGTCGCGATCGTTCCGGCATCGGGGGCGACGTGGAGCAGGCCGGCACCGGCGTCGAGGATCAGCGGGGTATCCGCGGCGATCTCAGCGAGTGCGGGGCCGACTGCGACCAGGGCGGGCAGGCCCATGGTCGCAGCGAGGATCGCGACGTGCGACGTCGGCCCGCCGCGCTCGACGCAGAAGCCGACGATCGACGCGGTGTCGAGACCGAGCAGATGCGAGGGGAGCAGGTCGTCCGCCAGCAGGATCGTGCCGGGCGGGAAGCTGAGGCGTTCGTCGAGGTCTTCGCCGGCGAGCGCGCGGAGCACCTGGCGTTCGAGATCGAGCATGTCGTCGGCGCGTTCGGCGAGGCGCGCGTCGCCGGTGGCGTGGAGCGCGTCGGCCTGCGCACGGATCGCGGTGCGCCAGGCGTAGGCGGCGCTGTCGCCTTGCGCGATCGCGGCGTGGGCGTCTTCGGTCAGCGTCGGGTCGTCGAGCAGCGCAGTATGCGCGGACAGGATCGCGCGCTCGGCGCCGGTCGCTGTGGCCGATTTTGCGGCGAGGCGGGTCGCGACAGTGGCGAGCGCTTCGTCGAGAGCGGCGCGTTCGGTGGTCGGGTCGGCGCCTTCGCGAATGACGGCGATCTCGGCGAGGCGGAAGAGGCCGGCCTGGCCGATCGCGATTCCGGGGGATGCGGTGACGCCGGGGAGGCGGCCGTCGGCGGGTAGCGTTGCAACCTGAGTTCGCGCAGCTGCCTGTTCCCCCGGGGAGGCGGGAGCCCAGGACCCAGCAGCGCCATCGTTCGTGACTCCTCGGCCCCCGCCCCCGCGGGGGAACGAGGATAGGGACGGTACTGCTGCCGGTGGCGCAATTCCGCCCGCCCCGGGCTTCTCGCCCATGCCGCCGAGGATCAGGTCGCCGATCGCGGCAAGCGCGTCGGCGGCGTCGGGACCGGTGGCGGCGAGCGTGATTTCGTCGCCGAGCTTTACGCCGAGCGCCATCAGCGCGACCGGGCTGCGGACGTTGCCCTCGCGCTCATCCTTAGTGATCTTAACGTCGGCAACGAACTTGCGCGCGATCTCGCCGATCCGCGCCGCGGGGCGCGCATGGATGCCGTGCACCAACGGCATGACGATCGTGCGGCGGACGGTGTCGCCCTCGACGATCGGCATGTCGGCGGCGTCCGCGCGAAGCTCGAGCGTCATCATCGCCGCGCCGACGCCGACCAGTCGATCGGTCTCGCGACGGACGATCGTGAAGCGTTCCGGGTTGGTGACGATGACCGGCGTGATCACCGCACGCGCCTCGCAGACCAGCAGGTCGAGGTCGAAGCGGATCAGCGGATCGCCGCGATCGACGGTCATGCCTTCGCTCACGCATGCGTTGAACCCGCGACCGCCGAGCGCCACCGTGTCGAGCCCGATGTGCATCAGTATCTCGGCGCCCTCGGCGGTGCGCAGCGTGATCGCATGGCCGCTGGCATGGACGCTCAGCACGACCGCATCACACGGCGCATGCAGGCAATCGCCGGTCGGGTCGACCGCGATCCCGTCGCCCATCATCCGTTCGGCGAAGACCGGGTCGGGGACGGCCTCGAGCGGCGATGCCCAGCCCTGGAGGGGCGACGTCAGGATGATCGGCTTCATGGTCTAGTTCCCCTGTATCGCGAGGGGGCCCGCCACCAGTCGTCCGCCGATCCAGGTGCCCGCGGGCCTTAGGTCGGCGGTGAGCGCTACCCAGTCAGCGCGCAAACCAGGGGCGAGCGCGCCGCGTTCGTGCGAAAGGCCCAGGAACGCGGCGGGGTAGGTCGCCGCCATCGCCGCGGCGGTCGGCACGTCGGCCTGCGTCCGCGCGACCAGGTTGCGGACCGCGCCGGCCATGTCGAGATCGGAGCCGGCAAGCGTCCCGTCCTCGCCGAAGCATTTGCCGTCCTCGACATGGATCAGCCGCCCTTGCAGGCGGAAATCCTTGTCGACAGCGCCGACCGACGGCATCGCGTCGCTGACCAGCATCAGCCGGTCGTGCGGGCGGGCGTTGAGCGCGAGGCGGAGCGCGGCGTCGTGGACGTGGAGGCCATCGGCGATCAGACCGCAATAGGCGCTGCGGTCGTCGAGTGCGGCGCCGACCACGCCCGGCGCGCGGTGCAGCAACGGCGACATCGCATTGAACAGATGCGTGATGCCCGTCATCCCGGCGGCGAGCGCAGCGACGATCGTCTCGTAATCGGCGTCGGTATGGCCGGCGCTGACGATCACCCCGCCTGCGACCAATCGCGCGATCGAGGCGGGATCGGTCAGTTCTGGCGCGAGCGTCACCATCACGCGGCCCTTGCGCGGCCGGATCAGCAGCTCGATCATGGCATCGTCGAGCAGGCGAAACTTGGCCGGGTCGTGAATGCCCTTGCGCGACGGATTGATCCAGGGACCTTCGATATGCGCGCCGACCACACCGGGAACGCCCGCCAGAACTGCGGCGTCCATCGCGTCGAGCGTCGCGGCGATCACGTCGGGCGTATCGCTGATCAGCGTCGGCATGAACGCGGTCGTGCCGTAGGGCGCGTGCGCCGCACCGATCGCGGCGATCCCTGCGACGGTCGGCTCGTCGTTGAGCAGAACGCCGCCGCCGCCGTTGACCTGGGTATCGATGAAACCGGGGAGCAGCCAGCCGCCTGCGAGGTCGATGGCATCAGTGGCCCGAGTGTCCACGCCTGTGATCGAGACGATCCGGTCGCCATCGATCGTGATCGTCGCACCGTTCAGCAGCGCGTCCGGGGTGACGATTGTGCCGTTTGCGAACTGCATCTGGAGGCCGCTCATACCGTCTTGGTGACCTTGCTCAGGTGGCGCGGCGCGTCGGGGTCGAGGCCTCGCCGCAGCGAGAGCGAATTGGCCATGCGGTAGAAGCTCTGGATCATGAGGATCGGTTCGATTGCAGGATGCGCGGTGAAGGCGGCGGGCGCGCTTGCCCCGTCAGCCTTGGCGTCCGCGAGGCACAACACGGCACCGCGCGCGCGGAACTCCGCTGCCGCGTCCCGCACGCCGTCGCCGGCGGTGTCCGATGTGGCGAACGCGATTACTGGAAAGCCGTCGTTGACGATCGCCATCGGCCCGTGGCGGACTTCTGCGGCGCTGAACGCCTCGGCATGCAGTGCGCAGGTTTCCTTCAGCTTCAACGCGGCTTCCTGCGCGATCCCGTAGCCATAGCCGCGGCCGATCACGAACAGGTTGTTGGCATCGGCGAGCGAGTCGACCACCGATGTCCAGTCCGCCTCGAACGCGCGCGACAGCAGCGTCGGCAGCGCGTCGATCGCCTCGGCAAGCGCCGCATTCGCCGACCACGCCGCGGTCAGCGCCGCGAACGCCGCCAGCGCGCAGATATAGGACTTGGTCGCGGCGACGGATTTCTCAGGGCCAGCCTTCAGCGCGATCATCGTATCGGCCATCTCGGCGAGCGGCGACGCCTCGTCGTTGACGAACGCGACGACATGCGCGCCCGCGTCGCGATATGCCGTTACGGTCGCGAGCAGATCGGGGCTGCGACCGCTCTGCGACACCGCGATCACGAGTGCGGTGCCGGGCGCCATCGGTGCGGCATAGACCGACGATACCGACGGCGCGGCGGAGGCAACGGGCACGCCGAGCAGCGTTTCGATCAGATATTTGCCGTAGGTGGCGGCATGATCGGACGAGCCGCGCGCGCAGGTGACGACCACGGCAGGGGGTGCGGCCCGCAGCCGTTCGCCCAGTGCCGCGAGCGCCGCGCGATTGGCGTCGAGCAGACGCGCAACGGCGGCGGCTGCTTCGGCGGCCTCGCTGAACATCAGCGTCTGCGGCAACGCCGCGGTGGTCGCGGTATCGATAGTCTCAGTCACGGTAAGCCCCCCGGCCGGCGTACGTGCCAGCGTCAGATGTCGTTCAATTCGGCGACGAGATCATATGCGTCGCCACGGTAGTAGGATTGGGTGAATTCGGCCGCACGCCCGTCGCGCAGGAAGCCGCGGCGCTCGATGAACAGACCGGCATGGCCTGCATCGACACCGAGCATCTTGGCGTGTTCGGGGCTGAAATGAACCGCGCGCAGGCGTTGCAGCGCGCGCACCGGACGGTTTCCCGCAGCTTCGAGCGCCTGGTAGAGCGAGGCGTCGACCGCGTCGATGGATGGCAGGCAATAGCCGGCGATGGTCGAATATTCGAGCGCCATCGCCACGTCGTCGGCATAGCGCAGGCGTTGGAACCTGTAGACGGTCGACCCCGGCGAAAGCCCGAGCGACAGCGATTCCTCGGGGGTTACCATGCCGGTGGTGCGGCTGACCCACGCACTGCTCGGCGTGCGACCGCGCGCGGTCATGTCTTCCGAGAAGGACGACAGTTTCGAGAAGCTCTTCTCGACCCGGGTGGCGACGAACGTGCCGGCGCCGCGGCGACGCGTGAGCAGGCCTTCCTCGACCAGTCCGCCGATCGCCTTGCGCACGGTGATGCGTGACACGTCGTATTCGACCGCCAGATCGCGTTCTGCCGGCAGCGCGTCGTCCTTTGCCAGCACGTTGCGGTTGATCGCGTCGCGGATCAGCTGCTGGAGCTGGACGTACAGGGGAGCGGGGTTGCCGTCCCGGAATCTGCCGATGCTCGTTGAAAAGGACATGAAGGCGACTTCCCCTGATGCCGGAGCGGACCTCGCATGAAGAGGGGGCCCAGCAACCGATTATTGATACGTTATGAATTGGTATTGTTCAAGTGTGTTTGCCAATACCCCTGCGCGCCGCGGTCTTGAGGGCGCGGACACTGGCTTCGTCGGTACGGCGGCGTCCCGGAGCGGTAAAGCCGAACCTGCGTTCTCGCGCCGTATCGACGCCACCGGTGTCATCGCCCGGATCGGCCACGCTGCATGATGCATGCACTTCGCCGAGGCCGATATCGAGGAACGCGCCGACATTGCTCGCGGTGATCCCGCTGCCAGGGAGGATGACGATGCGACCTGCCGCGCGCTGGTGCAACGCCGCCAGCATCGAAACGCCGTCGATCGCCCGGGGTTCGCCACCGGATGTCAGGATCCGATCGAAGCCCAGTGCGATCGCGGCGTCGAGGGCGTCGGGCATATCAGCGCACAGGTCGATCACGCGGTGCAGCGTCAGCGACAAGGGGGCTCCACGGATGTCGCCCAAAGCCCGCGCGTGCGCTACTAGCCGGGAAAGCAAGGCGATATCGAGCCGGTGGTCCGCGCTGCTGGCACCGATCACGACGCCGGCCAGCCCCGCCTCGGCGGCGGTGGTGATATCGTCGGCGATCATCGCGGCCTCGCGCGCGGCGTAGTGGAAACCCCCTTCGCGCGGGCGCGCAAGCATATGAACAGGGAGCGGCGTCGTTCGGGCCATCGCGATCAGCGACCGGGGCGGCGTCAGGCCACCCAGGCTAAGCGCAGCGCACAGTTCGATGCGGTCCGCGCCGCCGGAAACCGCCGCGTCGAGCCCTGCCGCGGTATCGACGCACACTTCCAGGATCATGACCCGGCCTCCCATTGGTCGCAACATTCTTGCGTTTGATCGATCGAATCGGCAGCTTCAATCCCTATTTTTCCCGGATTGGGTCAGCAATGGTACTATAACTTCTGATTCATGCTTTTTCGGGGTTCCTGCGGAGTTCGCCACGCCGAGTTTTCAAGCCGATGAAAACAAACGATATCCGCGATAGCGCCCAGCGTCACCCAACTGTAATTTTCAATGGATTCGGAAAATAAATTGGTTATATATCTGCGCCATCAGGTCGCGTTTGAAAGAACCAAAGCAATACCGCGCGGGAAATGATCGAGGCGGCGTGAATCGTTCACGCTGGGGTGGCGCTGCGGCGTCGATTAGGAAGGGGCTTTGACGATGGTTTTCGGTAAGCAGGTTTTGTTGGCATCGAGTGCCGTGATCTTCGTGGCGGCGACGCCCGCGGCGTTCGCTCAGGCCGAGTCCGCACCATCGACGGCGCCCGCCGCTGCCGCGCAGGATGCGGCACCCGCAGCCGCGCAGGGTGACGACATCGTCGTCACCGGTATCCGCGGCAGCCTGCGCAGCGCGATCGCCGTCAAGCGCAACGCCAACGCCGTCGTCGACGTGATCTCGGCCGAGGACATCGGCAAGTTCCCCGATCGCAACGTCGCTGAATCGCTGTCGCACATCCCCGGCGTCAGCATCGATCGTCGCTTCGGCGAGGGCGAGAAGGTCGCGATCCTCGGCACCGATCCCGCGCTGAACCGCATGCTGCTCGATGGCCACGCGCTCGCGTCGGCCGACTGGGGTGGCAACGACAATGATCCGTCGAGCCGCACCTTCAACTATTCGCTGCTCGCACCCGAGCTGGTCGACCGCCTCGAGGTCTACAAGTCGCCCGAGCCGCGCATCGAGGAAGGCAGCCTCGGCGGTACGGTCATCGTCCGCACGCGCCGTCCGCTCGACCTGAAGGCCAACGCGATCTTCGCGTCGGGCGGCTATTCGTACAACGACCGTTCGGACAAGGGCAATGTCCGCGGCTCGGGCCTGTACAGCTGGAAGAACAAGGACGAGACGTTCGGCGTCCTCGTCGCCGCGACCTACGACAAGCAGAGCTTGACCCGCGCCGGCGTCGAGTTCTTTGGCTACGACAACGTCGCACCGAATGCCGACGGCACCTACAACAGCCCGTTCGTCAACCGCGCCGCCGACGGCACGCTGAGCCTCAAGAGCCCCGGCGCGACGATCACCGGCGGCACGATTTCGGACCTTTACAAGGCGGCGTCGCCGTTCGGCATCAACTACGCCTATTTCCAGCAAACGCGCGAGCGCAAGAGCGTGTCGGGGACGGTCCAGTATCGGCCGACGTCCGACCTGACGTTCACGCTCAACGGCCTGCACATCAACGGCAACTACAACAACTACAGCCAGTCGATGTACACGATCCCCGGCGCGTGGACCGGCGACGTGCTGCAATCGGCGAACATCAGCAACGGCGTGGTCAACGCAGCCTCGTTCGGCGCGGCGCGGAGCCAGTCGGCGCAGCTCGACACGCTGGTGCGTAAAACCAAGCTGAAGACCGACAACATCAACTTCTTTGCTGATTACGAGGGCGATGGCGGCGCCAAGGTGTCGTTCGCGGGCGGCTGGAGCAAGGCGGTCGGCGGGCGTAATCCCGAATATCTGTTCAACGTCCAGACCAAGCTGCCCTACAGCTATGCCTTCACGAACAACACCTCGACGGTGAACTTCGTCGGCGATCAGACCAACCCTGCGAACTATTTCACCAACCCCAACAACAATCCCGCGCAGATCGAAGGCCGTCCGGTCATCATCAACGGGACGCAGCTGAACGCCGCGCAGATCGGTGGCCAGGATTTCAGCGTCACCACCGATCGCGACATCTTCGGCGGCTATGACGCGACCATCCCGGTTGAGTTCGGTCCCTTCAAGGAGATCATGCTCGGCAGCCGCGTGACCGATCACGTCAACCGGGTCGATGCGCGGGGCATCAACACGTACCTGACCAGCTCGCGGACGATCGCGCAGCTCGGCGCTACCGCGCTGGTCACGCCGGACGGCACGTTCGACGGCAGCGGCGGCATGGGCAATGCGACGTCGTATCTGAACCTGCCGCAGCAATCGGTGATCGATATCCTGTCGGGTGCGATCAACACGCCGCTCATCACCAAGGTCGGCGCGTCGACCAAGGTCCGGGAAACGGTCATCGCCTCCTATGCGCAGGCGAATTTTGACCAGGGCGGGTTCCGCGGTAACATCGGTGGTCGCATGGTCTACACCCGCGACATCTCGAACTATGCGACCACGCCGAGCGCGCAGGTCAACCCGCAGCCGGTGCCGACCCGCACCTCGACCGACTATCTGAAGTTCCTGCCGAGCCTCAACATCGCCTACTCGGTGTCGCCGACGGTAATCGTGCGTGGCGCGGTGGCCAAGGTGATCTCGCGGCCGCGCTATCAGGATCTCGCAGCGGCGACCACGCTCAACGACGTCACGCTCGACGGCGGCGGCGGCAACCCGAACCTGAAGCCGTATGAATCGACCAACTACGAGTTGACCGCGGAATGGTATCCGCGCTCGGGCACGCTGCTGGCGGTCGAGCTGTTCCGTCGCGACATCAAGAACTACATCATCAGCTTCCGCCAGAACGTCGACTATTTCAACGCGCTTCAGAACCGGATCACTCCGTACAACGTCAGCCAGCCGATCAACGGCGCCAAGGCCAAGGTCAACGGCGTGCTCGTTTCGGGCCAGGCGGAGATCTGGGGCGGGTTCGGCCTCCAGGCGAACTATTCGTACCAGGACAGCAGCACCTCGTCGGTCGACGTGACCGGCACGGAACTGAACCTGCCGTATCTGTCGAAGCACACGGTCAACGTGATCCCGTATTTCGAGAGCGGCCCGTTCCAGGCACGCCTGAGCTACAACTACCGCACCGCGTATTTCCGGACGATCGGTCGTCTGGGTTCGCGCGAGATGGTGGCACCGTACAACCAGCTCGATTTCTCGGCCGGATTCAACGTGACGCCAGCGGTGACGCTGTCGGTCAACGCGCAGAACCTGCTCGACGAGACCTATCTCCAGTATAACGCGACGCCGGATCGTCCGACCGCGTTCTACAAGAACGGCCGGACGTTCTCGGCATCGCTCTCGTTCCGGATGTAGGCTGGACGACGCGGCTGGCGACGATGTGGCGCGTATTGAGGCGCGCCACATTGTCGCGAACGAAAGTATAAAGTCACGGCATGATATCGGGATGTATCAGGACAATGCGGCGGCGGATCTGGCACAGAAGTGCCGGGTTCGCTTCGGCCGTCCTGATGCTGCTGCCGTCCCCGGTCTGGGCCGAGCGGATCGATCTCGATGCGGGCTGGACGTTCTGGCTGGCAAAGGACGCGCCGGCCGATCCGGCGTGGCTGAAGTCCGATCCCGCGAAGGTCGAAAGCGTCAGCGTCCCGCATAGCTGGCCGCTGTCGCGCGGTGTCGGGTCGGAGGGCGTCGGCTGGTATGCGCGGACGCTGGTCGTGCCCAAGGCGATCGTCGGCAAGCATCTCGAACTGCATTTCGACGCGGTGTTCTACGCGGCGCGTGTTTGGGTAAACGGAACGCTCGTCGGCACGCACGAGGGCGGGCACACCGCGTTCGATATCGACGTCTCGAAGGTGTTGAGGCCGGGCGCGAACCGGATCGTCGTCGCGGCCGATGACCGGCCGGGGTTCGTGACGATTCCTGGCTATGCGATGCGTCTCCAAGCCTCGGGGAACGTCTGGTACGACTGGTGGCACAGCGGCGGGATCACGCGCGACGTGTCGCTGCGGATAGCCGAGGGCGGGCTGATCCGCCGCCAGCGTATCCGCCAGGTCCTGAAGCCCGACAGCGCGACCGTCACGAGTGGCGTCGCGATCGAGAATGTCGATGCGACTCCGCACACCTATTCCCTGACGTCCGTCGCGATCGATCCCGATGGCCGCGAGGTCGCGCGCGGTGAAAAGAGCGTGACGGTGGCCGCGTCGTCGACCGCTACGCCCGACGCTGCGCTGACGATCGCCAGGCCGCAACTGTGGCAGATCGGTGCGGGGAAGCTCTACCGGATCGTCGCCGAACTGCGCGACGAGAAGGGCGTGGTGCTCGACCGGCGCGAGGTCACCGTCGGTCTGCGCACGCTCGCGCTCCGTGACCGGAAACTCTACGTCAACGGTGTCGCGGTGCGGCTGACCGGGGTGACGCGGCACGAGGATTCGCCGTGGGAAGGCGCCGCCGAAACGCGCGGCACGATCCTCCACGACATGCGCGATCTGAACGCGCTGCACGTCACGCTGACACGGCCGGTGCATTATCCGCAGCCGCAGAGCGTGTTCGACGCCGCCGACCGTGCGGGCATGCTCCTCGTTCCCGAAATCCCGATCTGGCAGATGACCGCGGCGCAACTGGGCGATCCGCGGCTGCTGGTGCGTGCCAAAGCGATGATGGCCGAGATGATCGCCGAGAGCGGCAATCATCCAAGCGTGCTCGCGTGGAGCGTGATGAACGAGAGCGAGGCCGCGACGCCGCAGGGGCTCGCGTTCGTGAAGGCGATGAAGGCGCATATCAACGCGATCGATCCGGGCCGGTTCGTGACCTTCGCGGATTCGCAGATCGCGGAGCGTGCCGTACGCGTGCCCGCCCTGGTCGAGGCGGATTTCGTGATGGCCAATGCCTATTTCGGCACCTGGAGCGGCGCCGCGGGCAAAGTCGGCCCGTGGCTCGACGCGTTCGACAAGGCGTATCCCGACCGGATGCTGGTCATCTCCGAATTCGGCTGGCCCGGGCCGTTCTCGCACGATTCCGCGAGCGCGGACGTCGCGCGCACCGAAAACCTCAAGGACCAGCTCGCGGCGTTCGCGACGCGGCCCTGGGTCGGCGGCGCGATCTTCTGGAGCTATGCGGACTACCGCTCGAACAAGAACCTGTTTGCCGGCATGGCCGATGGCTATGTCGATCACGGCCTCGTCGATGCGGATCGCCAGCGCCGCCCGAGCTATTTCGCGTGGGAAGCCGCCAACCGCGACGTCTCCGCGAAGGTCGACCTGACGATGGCGGGCGAGACGCCGACCGGCTTCACCGCCACCGTCATGGGCGCGGCAAAGGCTGCATTGCCGTCCTATCCGCTGGTCGGCGCGCGGCTGCACTGGCGCGCGATCGGCGGCGATCGCGTCGTGCTCGGCGAGGGCGAACAGGCGCTTCCGGTCATCGCACCGGGCGGCACCGCGACGGTGTCCGCGGCCTGGACCGGTCGTCTTACGCCCGTCACGGTGACCGTCGATATCCTCACCGCGGAGGGTGCCCGCGCAGGCGGCGTCGTCCGCGACTACGAACCGTTCAAGGCCGGCTCCGCCGTCTATCCACCCGATCCAGCGCAATTGCCGAAGGACCCTAAATGATCCGTCTCCGCCCTCTGGTGCTCGCGCTGCTGATGTCCTCGACCGCGGCGGTGGCCGAAGGGCCGAAGCTGATCCCGATGCCGGCGTCGATCGAGCCTCACGCCGGCACGCTGACGATCGGCGAAGGGGCCGGGATCGTCGCTACCGATGCCGGGACGAAGACTGCGGCCAAGCTGCTCGCGCAACAGGTCAAGGTCGTGCGCGGGCTCTCGCTCGCCAGCCACGCCGGCACCGGCCCGATCCGCTTCGTGCGCGATGCGAGCGTGGCGGGTGACGAGGCCTACACGCTGACTGTCGATGCGAAGGGCGTGACGATCGCGGCGAGCGGCGATGCGGGCCTCGTCCACGGCGCGATGACGCTGGCGCAGTTGCTCAGCCCCGATGCGGCGGTCGGCAAGCCCGTGACGCTGGCGGCGATGACGATCCGCGATGCGCCGCGCTTCAAGTGGCGCGGGCTGATGATCGATCCGGCGCGGCATTTCGTGCCGATGGCAACGTTGTACGCGATGGTCGATCAGCTCGCGGCGCAGAAGATGAACGTGCTGCATCTCCATCTGACCGACGATCAGGGCTGGCGCGTCGAGATCAAGCGCTATCCCGACCTGACCCGGATCGGCGCGTGGCGGACGCCGCCGTCTGCGGGTGGTGCGCCGGGCGAGAAGGTCGGCGGGTTCTACACGCAGGCCGAGCTGAAGGCGCTGGTCGCCTATGCGCAGGAGCGCGCGATCACGATCATGCCCGAGATCGACCTGCCCGGCCATGCGCAGGCGGCGGTCGCGTCGTATCCGGCCGAAGTCGGCGTGCTCGGCGATCGGCCCGCGGTCGGGCACGACTGGGGCGTGAACCCGTGGCTGTTCAGCCCGGAGGATCGCAGCTTGACCTTCATCAAGCACGTGCTCGACGAGCTGATGGAGGTGTTCCCGTCGCAGTTCATCCATCTCGGCGGCGACGAGGCGGTCAAGGACCAGTGGGAGCGCTCGCCCGCGGTGCAGGCCAAGATGAAGGCGCTCGGGTTGAAGACCGAGATGCAGATGCAGAGCTGGATGATCGACCAGCTCGGCGAGTATCTCGCCAAGCACGGCCGCCGGCTGATCGGCTGGGACGAGATCCTCGAGGGTGGCTTGCCGCCATCGGCCTCGGTGATGTCGTGGCGTGGCGAGAAGGGGGCTGTCGATGCGGCCAACCAGGGGCATGACGTGGTGCTGAGCCCGGCGCCGATCCTGTATCTCGACAGCTTGCAGAGCAATCGCAGCGACGAGCCGCCGGGCCGTATCTCGAACGGCGATGCGATCGTGCCGCTCGCGCGGCTCTACGCGTACGAGCCCGAGCCGGCGGGGCTGGCGCCCGACAAGGCGAAGCATGTGCTGGGCGCGCAGATCAACGCATTCAGCGAATATCTGGTGACGCCCGAGCAGCTTCAGCACGCGACCTTCCCGCGGCTGTCGGCGCTCGCCGAGCGGACCTGGTCGCCGAAGTCCGCGCGTAATTTCGACGACTTCGTGGCGCGGCTCGAGCCGCAGATGGGGCGTTATGCCCGCGCTGGTATCGCCGCGGCGGACAGCGCGTTCGCGGTCGACTTCGCGATCCAGGGCACGCGCAGCGATGCGTTGCGTCGCGGCAAGGTGCCCGTGACGCTGGCGACGCAGACCGGCTACGGCACAATCCGCTACACGCTCGACGGCAAGGCGCCGACCGCGCGGTCTAAGGCCTATGCCACGCCGTTGTCGCTCAGGCCGGGGACCACTGTCCGTGCGGCGGCCTTCACCAGCGACGGTCGCCCGACCGCGGAGCCGCGGCTGTTCGAGACGAGCCGGGTCGCGCTGCTGCGCCGGTCGAGTTCGGAGCTGGTCGCGTGCCCCGATGGCGCGATCGGGCTGCGCGTGCCGCTGACGTCGGAGGCGACGGGGAATACGCCGGTATTCAACGTCAACATCTTCGACACGTGCACGATGTACCCGGCCGCACCGCTGGATGTAGCGCGGAGCTTCACCGTCGATGTCGCGCGGTTGCCGCGGCATTACGGGCTGGCACATGACGAGAAGGCGCTGCGGCGGCATTATGCGGTGACGACGTACGGCGAGCTCGTGGTGCGCACCGGCGGCTGCACGGGCACGATCGCGGCGACCTTCCCGCTGCCGAACCCGGCGACGAGCCCGAACCGCATGACCTTCCGCGGCACGCTGCCCGAGGGGAAGGGCGATGCGGACATCTGCCTGTTGTTCACCGCGTCGATGGAGTCGCCGTTCTACGCGGTCGAATCGATGCAACTGTCGGAGAAGAAGTGATGCGGCGCACGGCTGTTCTGCTGCTCGCCGCGATCGTTGCGACGCCCGTCTGGGCGGCACCACGCACCAGCGTCGTGCTCGACAACGGCTGGTCGATGCGGATCGATCCAACCGATACCGCAGCAGCCAAGGCGCATCCGAAGGCGGCACGCTGGCTGCGGGCGACCGTGCCGGGCAGCGCGCAGACCGACCTGATGGCCGCGAAGATCGTCCCCGATCCGTACAAGGGCCTGAAAGAGGCGAAGATCCAGTGGGTCGGGCTGACCGACTG
Source organism: Sphingomonas faeni (assembly GCF_040407565.1). Classification (GTDB taxonomy): domain Bacteria; phylum Pseudomonadota; class Alphaproteobacteria; order Sphingomonadales; family Sphingomonadaceae; genus Sphingomonas; species Sphingomonas faeni_F. Next base: position 381,660 of record NZ_JAPZPR010000002.1, on the reverse strand, counting down.
GCAGTATCACACCGACGTGCGCGCGACGCCCGAACTGCTGGCGCGCGATCATATCGACCTGGTGTTCGATGGCCTGGATACCTTTGCCGAGGTGCGGTTGAACGGGACCAAGCTACTCGCCGCGGACAATGCGCATCGGCGCTGGCGCGTACCGGTCAAGGCGGTGCTGAAGCCGGGGGCGAACGAGCTGCTCGTCACTTTTCGGTCGCCGATCCGGACGTTGCAGCCGATGGTGCTGAAGGCGAAGAACCCGCTGCCCGGCGAATATGATTCGATCTACGGCGACGAGCCGATGGGCAAGCAGACCTCGCCCTATATCCGCAAGCCGAAGTATCAATATGGCTGGGACTGGGGTCCCCGCATCGTCACGCAGGGGATCTGGCGCCCGGCGCGGATCGAGGCGTGGGACGACGCGCGGATCGAGGCGTTTCGGGTTACGCAGGAAGGGCTGACCAAGTCCGAAGCGCGGTTGTCCGCCGAACTCGACGTGGTCGCGGGCGAAGAGCGGCCGGTTACCGTGCAGGTCGCGGTCACGGGGCCAGACGGCCAAGTCACGCAAGCAGCGCGGACCGTCACCGTCGAGGCGGGCGCTAGCCACGTCGCGGTACCGGTGAGCGTCGCCAATCCGCAGCGCTGGTTCCCCGCGGGCTATGGCGCGCAACCGCTCTATACCGTGAAGGCGACGCTGACCGACGGAACCACGACGATCGACACCGCGCAGCGCCGCACCGGCCTGCGCACCGTCGAACTGCGTCGCGAAAAGGACGCACAGGGGCGGGGCTTCGCGTTCGTCGTCAACGGCATTCCGGTGTTCGCCAAGGGCGCGAACCTGATCCCGTTCGACATGTTTCCCGCGCGCGTGCCCGAGAGCCAGATCCGCACCGTGATGGCCGGCGCGCGCGACGCCAACATGAACATGATCCGCGTGTGGGGCGGCGGCTATTATCTCGACGATGCGTTCTACGATCTCGCCGACCAGATGGGCTTGATGGTGTGGCAGGACTTCATGTTCGGCGGCGCCGTCACGCCGCCCGATCGCGAGTTCCGCGAGACTGTCCGCATCGAGGCGGAGGAACAGGTCGACCGGCTCCAGGCGCATCCCTCGATCGTGCTGTGGTCGGGCAACAACGAAGTGCTCAGCGGCTGGGCGAACTGGTCCGACCGGATCGCGTTCAAGAAGGCGGTCGGCGCGGACGAGCAGGAGCGGATCGGCGTCGGCATGGCGGTGATCTTCGACCGCGTGCTGCGCGATGCCGCCGAACGCCGCGATCCCGACGCGGTCTATTGGCCGGGCTCGCCGAGCAGCAATTACGAGGACAAACCGGACATCGACCCGGACGGCGACCGCCATTACTGGGACGTCTGGGGCGGCAAGAAACCGGTCGAGGCGTATCTCGACAGCTGCCCGCGGTTCATGTCCGAATACGGTCTGCAGTCGATGCCCGAGATGAAGACGATCCGGACGTTCGCGACCGACGCCGACTTCTCGCCGACCTCGCCAGTGATGAAGGCGCACCAGAAGTTCCTGAAAGGCGAGGGCAACGACCGGCTGCTGTTCTACATCCGCGAGAAATACCGCGAGCCGCGCGACTTCGCCGAGTTCGTGTATCTGAGCCAGGTGATGCAGGCCGAGGGGATCGAACTCGCCGCGCTGCACCACCGCGCGTGTCGGCCGGTGACGATGGGATCGCTGTTCTGGCAGATCAACGACGTCTGGCCGGGGGCGTCGTGGGCCAGCATCGATTATTACGGCCGCTGGAAGGCGCTGCAATTCCGCGCGCGGCATTTCTATGCGCCGCTGGCGATCGCCGCCGAGCGCAAGGACGGCGCCACCAAGGTGAGCCTGATCTCAGACGCGACGGTGCCGACCGAGGCGAAGTGGCGCGTGCGGACGCTCGATGTCGACGGCAAGGTCGTCGCGACACGCGAGGAGGCTGCGACGTTGGCGCCCTTGTCCGCGACGGCGGTGGCGACGCTGCCCGATGCGACGCTGTTCGCGGGTGGCGATCCGACGCGGACGATCGCGGTGGCGGAGTTGCTGGTGGACGGCCGCGTGACGTCGCGCGTGCTGGTGTCGGCGGCACCCAAGACGATGACGCTCCCCGATCCGGGACTGACCGCGACCTGGGATGGTGACCGCCTGACGCTGACCGCCAGCAAGCTCGCCCGCGCGGTATGGCTCGATTTCGGCAAGGTCGAGGCGACGCCGTCCGACAATGCGTTCGATCTGCTGCCGGGGGAGAGTGTTACGGTGACTGTTGCTTCGAAGGCGTCGGCTGCGGTGCTGCGGCGTGCCTTGTCGGTCCGGACACTGGCCGGTGTCGCGGCGGTGAAGTCGTGATGCGCAACCATGCCACCACCGCCTCGTCATCCCAGCGAACGCTGGGATCCAGAGTTACGGACGACGACGCCCTTGGCTCTGGATCCTGGGTCGAGCCCAGGATGACGGAGGGGGGGAGGGGTCGCCTCTCGACCCGGCTTGCCCAACTCGCGTTCGTGCCCGGCCTGTTGCTCGCGTCGTCGGCGCTTGCGCAGACGGTCGATCCGGCGTTGCGGGGCATGACGCTCGACGAGAAGGCGGCGCAGTTGCAGAGCGTCGCGCCGGCGATCCCGCGGCTGAACCTGCCCGCGTATGATTACTGGAACGAGGGGCTGCACGGGCTCGCGCGCAACGGCGTGGCGACGGTGTTTCCGCAGGCGATCGGTCTCGCCGCGACGTGGGACGAGGCGCTACTCAAGCGCGTCGGCGACGTCGTGTCGATCGAGGCGCGCGCGAAGTCGAACGCGCTGCCGGCGGGCGACCGCGAACGCTATCAGGGGCTGACGATCTGGTCGCCCAACATCAACATCTTCCGCGATCCGCGCTGGGGTCGTGGACAGGAGACGTATGGCGAGGATCCGTATCTGACGGGGCGGCTCGGCGTCGCGTTCATCGGCGGGTTGCAGGGGCCCGACCTCGCGCACCCGAAGGTCATCGCCACGCCGAAGCATCTCGCCGCGCACAGCGGACCCGAGGCGGGGCGCGACGGGTTCGACGTCGACATCTCGCCGCACGACCGCGAGGCGACGTTCCTCCCGGCGTTCCGGATGGCGCTGACCGAGGGCAAGGCGCTGTCGACGATGTGCGCGTACAACGCGATCCACGGCGTTCCCGTGTGCGCGTCGGAGCCGTTGCTGACCGAGACGGTGCGGAAGCAATGGGGCTTCAAGGGGCTGATCGTGTCCGACTGCGATGCGGTCGGGAATATCTCGAACTACCATTATTATCGGCCCGATACTGCGAGCGGATCGGCGGCGGCGATTTCCGCTGGCATGGATTTCAACTGCGGGAAGACCTACGCGGCGCTTGGCGATGCGGTGCGGCGGGGGCTGGTGCCCGAGGCGACGCTCGACGCAAGCTTGGCGCGGACGTTCGCGGTGCGGCGGATGCTTGGCGGGGCGTTCGGGACGACGAGCCCGTGGGACAGGATTAAGCCGACCGAGTTCGACACGCCTGCGCACCGCGCGCTGGCGCTGGAGGCGGCACGGAAGGCGATGGTGCTCGTCCAGAACAACGGCGTGCTGCCGCTGAAACCATCGGCGAAGATCGCGGTGATCGGGCCGAATGCCGACAGCGTCGACGTGCTGGAGGCGAATTATCACGGCACGGCCGCGGCGCCGGTCACGCCGCTGGCGGCGCTGCGGACGGCGTTTGCAGGCGTACGGTATGCCCAAGGATCGAGCATCGCCGAGGGCGTGCCCGTGCCGGTGCCCGACACTGCGCTGTCGCTGCGCGGCGAGTATTTTCGGGGAAGCGATTTCACGGGTACGCCGGTGGTACGGGCGGATCGCACGATTGACTTCGACTGGGATCGCACCGCGCCTGCGCCGGGGATCGATCCGGCGGCGTTCTCGGTGCGCTGGACCGGCACGATCACCGCGCCGGCTGCCGGCGAGTATGTGTTCCGGCTCGACGTGCCGCGGTGTTTCGACTGCAAGGGGCATGATCCTGCGCGGTTGTGGATCGACGGCAAACCGGTCGCCGACGACGATGGCAGCGGCAAGAATGTCGAGGCGGCGGTAACGCTGGCCGCGGGCCCACATGCGATCCGCGTCGAACTGGCGCATAGCGGCGAGGATCAGGGGCTGCGGCTGACCTGGACCGCCCCGGCCAATGCGCAGGTTGCCGAGGCGGTCGCCGCCGCGAAGGACGCCGATGCGATCGTCGCGTTCGTCGGGCTGTCGCCCGCGGTCGAGGGCGAGGCGTTGCAGATCGAGGTGGCCGGGTTCTCGGGCGGCGATCGGACCGATATCGGGCTTCCCGCCGCGCAGGTGCGTCTGCTCGAAGCGGCCAGGGCGACCGGCAAGCCGCTGGTCGTCGTGCTGATGACCGGCAGCGCGGTGGCGATGACCTGGGCGAAGGCGCATGCCGATGCGATCCTGGTCGGCTGGTATCCGGGGCAGGCCGGCGGGCAGGCGATCGCCGATACGCTGGTTGGCAGGAACAATCCGGGCGGGCGACTGCCGGTGACGTTCTACGCAAAGACGCGCGATCTGCCCGCGTTCATCGACTACAACATGCGCGAGCGGACCTATCGCTACTTCACCGGCACGCCGCTGTGGGGCTTCGGGCACGGGTTGAGCTATACGCAGTTCACTTATGCCATGCCCAAACTCGCGCGCAGTACGATAGCCGCTGGCGAGAGCTTCACCGTCGAGGTGCCGGTGCGCAATGCCGGCAAGGTCGCTGGTGACGAAGTGGTGCAGGCGTATCTCGTGCCGCCGGAGCCGGCGGTGAAGCCGCGCTTCAACGATCCCGTCCTCCAGCGCCAACTGGTCGGGTTCAGGCGTGAGACGGTAAAGCCGGGCCAGACGGCGCGCGTGGCCTTTACGATCGATCCTCGCGGCATGAGCAGCGTCGATGCGGCGGGAACGCGCCGCGTCGTACCGGGCGAATACCGGCTGCATATCGGTGGCGGCCAGCCTGGCGACGGACCGGGTGTCGATACCGTCTTCACCGTGACGGGAACGCAGGATTTGCCGAAATGATCGATCGCCGGATGCTTATCGCGGGTGCTGCGGCACTCGGGCTCGCGGGACCGCTGCGGGCGGCCGCACCGCCGTTCGTCAGCAAGCGCCCGAAGCTTGGCGATCGCCGCTATACCAGCCACGCGGTCGAGGCGGAGGTCGCGCGCGTGTCGGCGAAGATCGGCGATTCCGAACTCGCGTGGATGTTCGGCAATTGCTATCCGAACACGCTCGACACGACGGTGTTCATGGGCGCGGTCGACGGCAAGCCCGATGCGTTCGTCATCACTGGCGACATCGACTGCATGTGGCTGCGCGACAGCTCGGCGCAGGTCCATCCGTATCTGCCGCTGGCGAAGCGCGACCCCGCGTTGCGGACGCTATTTCGCGGGCTGATCGCGCGGCAGGCGCGGTGCATCCTGATCGATCCCTATGCCAACGCGTTCATGCACCACCCCTCGGCGAAGACCAATCTGAGCTGGTCGCTGACCGACGACACGGTGATGAAGCCGGGCGTCGGCGAGCGCAAATGGGAGATAGATTCGCTCTGCTACCCGATGTGGATCGCGCACGCCTATTGGCAGGCGACCGGCGATACCGCGCCGTTCGATGCGCTGTGGGCGGATGGCGCGCGCGCGTCTATCCGGACGTTCCGCGAGCAGCAGCGCAAGGACGGGCCGGGGCCGTATCGCTTCCGCCGGTCGTCGCCGATCGTCGGCGAAAGCATGCCGCTCGATGGCTATGGTCCGCCGTCGCGACCGGTCGGCCTGATCCATTGCGGGTTCCGGCCGTCGGACGATGCGTGCGTGCTCCCGTTCCTGATCCCGTCGAACATCTTCGCGGTCCATGCGCTGCGGCAACTGGCGGAACTCGCGACACGCGCCCGGCCCGACGCGGCGCTGGCGGCGGATGCATCTGCGCTGGCGGACGAGATCGAGGCAGCGCTGCGGCTGCACGGCATGACCAAAGGCGCGGACGGCCAGCCGGTCTGGGCGTATGAGGTCGACGGCTATGGCAACGCGATCTTCATGGACGACGCCAACGTGCCGAGCCTGTCGGGGCTGGCGTATCTCGGCGCGGTGAAGGCCGACGATCCGCTCTGGCGGCGCACCGCGGCGCGCGCGTGGAGCAAGGACAACGCGTATTTCTTCACCGGCAAGGCGGCGGAGGGGATCGGCAGTCCGCATACGGGCTTGCGCGAGATCTGGCCGATGTCGATCGTGATGCACGCGTTGAACGCGCTTGAGACTGGCGACGACGCGACCGTCGCGCGGTCGCTCGCCGCGTTGAAGACGACGCATGGCGGCACCGGGTTCATGCACGAATCCTTCAACCAGGACGACGGCGCGAAATTTACCCGCGCCTGGTTCGCCTGGGCCAACGGGCTGTTCGGCGAGCTGGTCGTCGACATCGCCGCCAAAAATCCCGCCCTTCTAGGAGTCCGCGCATGATCTCCCGCCGTATGCTCCTCGCCGGTAGCGGCGCGCTTGCGCTGACCGCGCGCACGACCTTCGCCGCCACGCCGCGCACCACGACGGCGCCCGACCTGTTCGTCGGCACCGGCGGCCACGGCCACACCTATCCGGGCGCGACGCTGCCCTTCGGAATGGTGCAGCTCAGCCCCGATACCGATGTCGAGCGCTGGGATGCATGTTCGGGGTATCACCGCACCGATACGTCGATCATGGGGTTCAGCCATACGCATCTGTCGGGTACCGGGATCGGCGACATGCTCGATGTGCTGGTGGTGCCGAACCGGGGCCCAGTGCAGCTGATTCCGGGCACGCTTGCCGATCCCGATGCGGGGTATCGCCAGCGCTTCTCCGCCGAGCATGCCGACCCGGGTTATTACCGCGTGATGCTGGAATCGGGCGTGCGCGCGGAGCTGACCGCGACCGAGCGGACCGGCATCCAGCGCCACGTCTTTCCGGCGGGCGCGGGGCATATCCTCGTCAACCTGTCGCACCTGATTCTCGACAAGTCCGACCAGGGTGTGCTGATCGACGACGCGTCGCTGAATGTCGACGACACCGGCATGCTGACCGGCAGCCGGCGCGTGTTTCGCTGGGCGAAGGGCCGGCGGATCCACTTTGCGATGCAGTTGTCGCGCAAGCCCGATCGGATCGTGTTCTACGGCGATGGCGACGTCGCGCAGCCAGCGGGCGCGAAGGGCGTCGCGGGCAAGCGCGTCAAGGCGGTGCTGCACTACGACGACGCTGGCACTGCGCCGATCGTGATCCGCACCGGCATCTCCGCGGTCGACGTCGCGGGTGCGCGCGCAAACCTCGCCGCCGAGGCGCGGCATTGGGATTTCGACCGCTACCGTGCCGAGGCGACCAAGCTTTGGGCGCCTGCGCTCGCCGCGGTCACCGTCGAGGGCGGAACACCCGCGCAGCGCACGATCATGGCGAGCGCGCTGTACCATGCGCAGCTTGCGCCGACGCTCTTCTCCGATGTCGACGGACGCTATGTCGGGCTCGACCGGCAGGTGCACACGGTCACCGGCAAGGACCGTGCGTACAGCACCTATTCGATGTGGGACACGTATCGCGCGCTGCATCCGCTGCTCACGCTGATCGAGCCCGAGCGGACTGCGGAACTCGTCGGCGACCTGCTCCGGCAGACGCAGCAGAGCCCCTACGGGCCGCCGGTCTGGCCGTTGCAGGGGATCGAGACGGGGTGCATGATCGGCTGGCATTCGGTGTCGGTGATGGCCGAGGCGCGCGCAAAGGGCGTACCCGCGAACTATGCCGCGGCGTGGCCGAACGTGCGGCGCCGCTCGTTCGATTTCGCGATGCCCAATCTCGACAACAGTCTCGGGATCAAGCCGTACGACACGATGGGCTACATCCCCGCCGACACGGTGTTCGAGTCGGTCTCGCGCACGCTCGAATATGCGTATGACGATTACGCCTCGGCGCATCTGGCGGATGCTGCGGGCGCGACCGCCGATGCCGCACGGTTGCGCAAGCGCAGCGGCAACTGGCGTAACGTGTTCGATGCGTCGATCGGGTTCGCGCGGCCGAAGCTCGCGGACGGGACATGGACCACGCCGTACGATCCGATCGCGCTGGGTCATTCGAGCAAGTGGCGCGATTATACCGAGAGCAATGGCTGGCAGGCGACATTCCTCAACCAGCACGACGTGTACGGCCTGATCGCGGCGATGGGCGGCGATGCGAAGTTCGAGGCGAAGCTCGACGGGTTGTTCAACGCGCCGTCGATCCTGCCGAAGGACGCGCCGCCCGACATCAGCGGACTGGTCGGGCAATATGCGCACGGCAACGAGCCGAGCCATCACGTCGCGTATATGTACGCGTATTGCGGTGCTGCCTGGAAGACGCAGGCGATGGTCCGCCGGCTGCTGACCGAGATGTACAGGGACGATCCCGACGGCATCATCGGTAACGACGATTGCGGGCAGATGAGCGCGTGGTTCGTGCTGAGTGCGCTCGGGCTGTATCCGGTCGATCCGGTGAGCGCGAACTATGTGCTGGGCTCGCCGCTGTTCGACCGGGCCGAGATGCGCGTCGGCAACGGCAGGACGCTGGTCGTCGAGGCGCGCGGCAATGCGGCGGATCGGCCTTACGTGCAGTCGGTGACGTGGAACGGTCGGCCCTGGACGAAGAGCTGGATCGCGCATGCCGATATCGTCCGCGGCGGCCGGCTCGTGTTCGAGATGGGCGACAAGCCCAACCATAATTTTGGCCGTGCGCCTGCCGATCGGCCGCCAGCAACCACCGGAGTTTCGCGATGACCTTGGATATGAATCGCCGCGCGTTGATCGCCGGAACGCTTGCCACCGCTGCGGCTGGTCGGGCGAACGCCGCGGCCCCGGTCGGCGCACCCGCCCCCTGGGGTGCGACGCCTAGCGTCCGCCAACTCGCCTGGCACAAGCGCGAGCGCTACGGCTTCGTCCACTTCACGCTGAACACCTGGACCGACAAGGAATGGGGCTATGGCGACGAGGACCCGAAGCTGTTCAACCCGACCGCGTTCGATCCCGACCAGATCGTCGCGGCGGCCAAGAGCGCGGGGCTGACCGGCCTCGTCCTGACCGCCAAGCATCATGACGGCTTCTGCCTCTGGCCGACCAAACTGACCGAGCATTGCATCCGCAACAGTCCATATAAAGGCGGCAAGGGCGATATCGTCCGCGAAATGGGCGACGCGTGCCGACGCGGCGGGATCTCCTACGGCCTGTATCTGTCGCCCTGGGATCGCAACCGCGCCGACTATGGCACCCCCGCGTACGTCGAGTATTTCCGCGCGCAGCTGACCGATCTCTGCACCAATTACGGCGAGCTCTTCGAAGTCTGGTTCGATGGCGCGAACGGCGGCGACGGCTATTACGGCGGCGCGCGCGAGGCACGGAAGATCGATGCGCCGAAATATTACAACTGGCCGTCGATCATCGCGCTGGTCCATAAATTGCAGCCGATGGCGTGCACCTTCGATCCGCTCGGCGCGGATATCCGCTGGGTCGGCAACGAGGACGGCCACGCGGGCGATCCGTGCTGGCCGACCATGCCGAACCATCCGTATGTCCAGTCCGAGGGCAATTCGGGCGTGCGCGGGGCGCCGCTCTGGTGGCCGGCGGAGACCAACACGTCGATCCGTCCCGGCTGGTTCTATCATGCCGACGAGGATCTCCAAGTGAAGTCGCCGCAGCGGCTGATGCAGTTCCACGACGAGTCGGTCGGGCGCGGCACCAACATGATGCTCAACCTGCCGCCCGATCGCCGTGGGCTGATCGCGGAGCCCGATCTCGCGTCGCTGAAAGCGTTCGGCGATGCGTTGCGGGCGAGCTTCAAGACCGATCTGGCGAAGGGCGCGGTGGCGAGCGGTCCGTCGCGCGGGGCCCGGTTCGCGCCGGCCAACGTGCTTGACGGCAATCGCGAGACGTATTGGAGTGTGCCCGATGCGGTGAAGACGCCGTCGCTGGTGCTCGACCTGCCGCCGGGGCGCCGGTTCGACCTGATCCGGATCCGCGAGGCGCTCGACCTGGGTGTCCGCGTGACGAAGTTCGCGATCGATGTGGCGGACGCGAAGGGCGCGTGGGGCGAGGTCGCGGTGCACGAGTGCATCGGCGCGCAGCGGATCATCCGCCTGCCCGAGCCGGTGACGGCGCGGCGCGTGCGGTTGCGGATCGTCGAGGCGCCGGCATGCCCGGCGATCACCGAGCTGTCACTGTTCCTGAGCGTTCCGCCGGTCGCGATCGCGGCATCGCAGGCGAAGGGCAACAAGATCATAGCGAAGACCGGGTGGACGATCGTCAGCGCGATCCAGCACACTCTGGCGATGAAGGCGGGCAAGCCCGATTTCGAGGGGGAGAAATCATTGGCGGGTGTGGTGAAGCCCGGATTGCCCGGTGCGGAGGCGGTGCTCGACGACGACCTTGCCACCGTCTGGACGACGCCCGCGCCGACCCCGACGAGCATCGTGATGCTGATGATCGACATGGGCAAAGCGGAGCAGGTCGCCGGGTTCAGCCTGACGCCGACCCGCCAGGCGCTGCCCGACGCGGGCCCGCCGGGGCGCTACAGCGTCGAGACGAGCGAGGACGGCAGGACCTGGACGCCGGCGGACGAGGGCGAGTTCGGCAACATCGCCTATGCGCGCGCCACGCAGCGCATCACCTTCGCGAAGGCTCGGCAGGCGCGGTACCTGATGCTGGGGTTCACGACGGTGGCGACCGCGCAGCCGAAGATGGCGATCGCGGGGATTGGGGCGTTCCGGCCGTAAGGGTCGGAGCAGGCGGCACCACGTCACCGCTATCTCCGTTACCCCGGACTGGTTCCGGGGTCCACCGTTCCGCGGGCTCGATAAGCGTGATCAAGCGGAGCGGTGGATGCCGGAACAAGCCCGGCATGACGGGGGCATAGGGCGGTTTCTCTCAACCCCGTCATCCTGACGAAAGTCAGGATCCAGAGTACGGGACGGCACGCGTGTGGCTCTGGGTCCTGACTTTCGTCAGGATGACGGACGTTTGAGGAGGACCGCCTGTCGGCACAGGGCTGGGCTAGCCGGCTCCGATCGGGCATGGCTTCCCGCGACAACACGGGTGAGCGTACAGATGGACCAATCAGCTACCATGCCGCGGATCGCGGGGCCCGAGGATCATGTGGTCGTCGTCGGGGGCGGCTTTTCGGGCGCGTTGTTCGCGGTCAATCTGATGCGGCATGAGGGGCCGCGCGTGACCTTGATCGAGCGGCGCGACCGGCAGCTTGCGCGCGGTGTCGCGTATAGTGCCGCGCATCCCGATCACCTGCTCAACGTCCGCGCGGGGAACATGAGCGCGCTGCCCGACGATCCCGACCACTTCGTCCGCTGGCTGGAGGCGCACGGCAAGGGCGACCGCAAGACCTTCGTGCCCCGCACCACCTATGGCGCGTATCTGCGCGAACTGCTCGATGCGGCGATCGCGGAGTCGGACGGCCGGCTGGTGCATGTCGAGGGCGAGGTCTGCGCGATCGATCCGGTCGAGGGCGACGGCGTGACGCTGACGATGGCGGATGGACGCAAGATCGCCGCCGATACCGCGGTGCTCGCGCTTGGCAATTTGCCACCGCACACGCCGCCGGGGTTGAAGCCGGACGCGTTGCCGACCGGTGTCTATTACGCGGACCCGTGGGCGGCCAACCTCGCCGAGGGGCTTGGCGCGGACGATACCGTCGTGCTGGTCGGAACGGGGCTGACCGCGATCGACGCGGCGTTGCTGCTCGATGCGCAGGGGTTCGCCGGACATATCCTGGCGATGTCGCGGCGCGGGTTGTCGCCGCGACGGCATGTCGATGGCGCGCCTGCGCACCGCGGCGTTTCGGATAAGCCGCAGGGCGGGCTGACCGACCTCGTCCGCTATGTTCGTGCACGTGCCGCCGAAGAGGGCTGGCGCTGCGCTGTCGACGAGCTGCGGCCGGTCACGCAGATGCTGTGGGCGGCGGCGTCGCAGGAGGTGCGCGGGCGCTTCCTTCGCCATTTACGCCCGTATTGGGACGTCCACCGCCACCGGCTCGCACCGGCGGTGGCGGACCGGGTCGAGGCACTCGTCGCGACCGGGCGTCTGACCTTCACGGCGGGAAAGATCGTCTCCGCCGAAGCCGACGGGACGCAGGCAAAGTTGACGTGGCGGCCTCGCGGCGAGACCGACCCGGTCGTCACGCGCGCCGCGCGGATCGTCAATTGCACCGGGCCGCAGGGTGACCTGTTGCGCTCGGAAGAGCCGCTCGTGAAGCACCTGCTAACCGCCGGTGCGATCCGGCCCGATCCGTTGCGGCTCGGCGTCGACGTCGATGCGCAGTCACGCGCGATCCGTGCGGACGGGACCCCCGACGACAGGATCCACTGCATCGGGCCGATGACCCGCGGCGGGCTGTGGGAAGTCGTCGCGGTGCCCGATATCCGCGTGCAGAGCTGGGATCTCGCGCGCCGCCTGTCGAACGCGCAATGGGTTGGTGGCGAAGGTCTTTGACCGCGATCCGGCAGTTTTTTGCGGGCGATGCGGCGGGTGCCATCGTGCTGCTCGCCGCGGCGATAGCGGCACTGATCGTTGCAAATTCACCGTTCGCGCCGACGTACTTCGCGACACTGCACCACGTAGTCGGCGGGATGAGCGTCCATCACTGGATCGACGACGGCGCGATGGCGCTGTTCTTCCTGCTGATCGGACTGGAGGTGAAGAGCGAGTTCGTCTCGGGGCATCTCTCGACCTGGGGCGAGCGCATCATGCCCGGTGCGGCGGCGCTCGCGGGCATGGCGGTGCCGGCGGCCCTCTATGTCCTGGTCAACATGGGAACGCCCGCCAATCTGCGCGGCTGGGCGATCCCGGCGGCGACCGACATCGCGTTCGCGCTGGGCATCCTCGCGCTGCTCGGCTCGCGTGTGCCGACCTCGCTGAAGGTTCTGCTGACGGCGATCGCGGTGATCGACGACCTGCTCGCGATCCTGGTCATCGCGCTGTTCTACACCGGCCATATCGCGCTGCTGCCGTTGCTTGCGGCGGGCTTGGGGCTCGGCGTACTCGTCATCCTGAACCTGTCGGGCGTGCGGTCGCTGGTGCCGTATCTGCTGATCGGCGCCGGCATCTGGTACGGCGTCTTGCTGTCGGGCGTCCATGCGACGCTCGCCGGCGTGGCGGTCGCGTTGACGATCCCGCTGCGGACGGGGGACGGCCAGCCGCCGCTGAAACGTCTCGAACACGCACTCCAGCCCTGGTCGAGTTTCCTGATCGTGCCGGCGTTCGGGTTCGCCAACGCCGGCATCGCGTTCGGCGGGATGGTGGCGTCGGACGTGATCGCGCCGCTGCCGGTCGGGATCATGCTGGGACTGTTCCTCGGCAAACAGATCGGCATCTTCGCGACGATCCGCGGTCTCGTGACGTTCCGGCTAGCCGATGCGCCCAGGAACGCGAGCTGGACGCAGGTGTACGGCATGGCGGTGCTGTGCGGGATCGGTTTCACGATGAGCCTGTTCATTGGTGGCCTCGCCTTCGCCGGCGCACCGCACGCGATGGACGCGGTGAAGGTCGGCGTGTTCGCGGGTTCGATCCTGTCGGGCGTCGCCGGCTGGCTGATCCTTCGCCGCACAGCACAGTGAGCCAGTGATGCTGATCGGCACTGAGCAGGCACTACCCCGGCGGAGGCCGGGGCCCAGTTGGGCAACGATGCTATCGACTGGTGCGCTTTGTTACAGCGACCTTTCCACCTGGGCCCCGGCCTCCGCCGGGGTGGTGCATCTTTGCCAGTACGGTAGCCGTCGATAATTCCGACAATACTACGCGAAACATATGCTCCGGCCCGGCAATCGATCTCGAATTGCTACGTCACCGGAGCCTAATTGCCAGTCCTCGCGAACCGCCATCCTTTCGGCGGCACGCGCATGGGGACCGCAATGCACATTCTTCGTTTCACCGCCGCCGCCGGACTTCTCGCCGGTATCGCCACGCCCGCGTTCGCACAGGACACCGCGCCGCCGTCACCCGTGACCGTCTCCGGTTCGGTGACGCTCGCGACCGACTACCGCCTGCGCGGCGTGTCGCAGTCGGACAAGGACGGCGCGATCCAGGGCGGGCTGACGATTTCGCACGAGAGCGGCGTGTATGTCGGCGCATGGGGCTCGAACCTGTCGGGCTGGGGCACGTTCGGCGGCTCGAACATGGAGCTCGACCTGATCGGCGGCTACAAGCACAAGCTCGCGGACAACGCGACGATCGACGTCGGCCTGACCTGGTACATGTATCCGGGTGGCGCCTCGAAGACGGACTATGCCGAGCCCTATGTGAAGCTCAGCGGCACGACCGGTCCCGCGACACTGACCGCGAGCGCGTTCTACGCGCCGAAGCAGCAGGCGCTCGGCAAATGGTATCGCACCGGCGCCGACGCGGCGGCGGGTGTCTACACCAATCCCGGCGACAAGAAGGACAACCTCTACCTCACCGGCGACGGCGCGTTCGCGATCTCCGGCACGCCGGTCACCGCCAAGGCGCATATCGGCCATAGCTGGGGCAATGACGGGCTCGGCCCCAACGCGACCAGCGCGGCGCCGACCGGCGACTATTGGGATTGGTCGCTCGGTGCGGACACTACGTATAAAAACCTGACGCTGAACGTGAGCTATGTCGACACCGACATCACGCGTCGCAGTGCTGCGTATCTCCAGCCTAGCTTCAGCCGCGGCCAGGACGGAACCGGATCGATCGCCGACGGCACGATCGTCGCCTCGCTCACCGCCGCCTTCTGAAGGATCGACCGATGCAGGATCTACTCTGGATAGCGTTCATGGTCGGACTGGTGGCGGCGACGCTCGCCTATGTCCGCCTTTGCGACAACGCCTGAGCCCATGAGGACACCATCATGACCCTCGACCTCTGGCTCGCCGCGATCGTCGCGCTCGGGCTGCTGTTTTACCTCGTGGCGGTGCTCATCCGCCCCGAACGCTTTTAGGAGCGCGTCCTCATGACATTCGAAGGATGGATCCTCATCCTGGGCTTCGTCGGCATCCTGCTGGCGTTGACCAAACCCGTCGGCCTGTGGCTGTTCGCCTTGTACGAAGGTCGCCGCACCCCGATCCACGCAATCCTCGGCCCCGTCGAGATCGGCTTCTACAAGCTCAGCGGCATCGATCCGAAACAGGAGCAGGGCTGGCGCCGCTACGCGCTGCACATGATCGTGTTCAACGCCGTGCTGATGGCGCTGACCTACGCGGTGCTGCGTCTGCAGGGCGTCCTGCCCGGCAACCCGCAGGGGCTGGCAGGGCTCAGCCCCCATCTCGCGTTCAACACCGCGATCAGCTTCACGGCGAACACCAACTGGCAGAGCTATGCCGGTGAATCGACTATGTCGAACTTCAGCCAGATGTTCGGCCTGACGATCCACAACTTCCTGTCGGCGGCGACCGGCATCGCGCTCGCGTTTGCGCTGTTCCGCGGGTTCGCGCGTAGGTCGAGTGCGACGATCGGCAATTTCTGGGCCGACATGACGCGCGTCACGCTGTACGTGCTGCTGCCGATCTGCGTCGTCATTACGATCTTCTACATCGCCAGTGGCGTGCCGCAGACGATGGCCGGCACGGTCGACATCACCACGCTCGAAGGGCTCAAGCAGACGCTGACGCTCGGGCCGGTGGCAAGCCAGGAAGCGATCAAGATGCTCGGCACCAATGGTGGCGGCTTCTTCAACGCGAACTCGGCGCATCCGTTCGAGAACCCGACCGCGCTAGTCAACCTCGTGCAGATGCTGTCGATCTTTGTCATCGGCTTCGGCCTGACCTGGACGTTCGGCAAGGCCGTCGGCAACACGAAACAAGGCTGGGCGATCCTCTCGGCGATGCTCGTGCTGTTCCTTGCCGGCGTCACGATCACCTATGCCCAGGAAGCCGCGGGCAACCCGATCCTCCACCAGATCGGCGTCGCGGGCGGCAACATGGAAGGCAAGGAGGTCCGCTTCGGGATCGCCGCGTCCGCCCTGTTCTCGGTCGTCACCACCGCCGCATCGTGCGGCGCGGTCAACGCGATGCACGACAGCTTCACGGCACTCGGCGGCATGATCCCGCTGCTCAACATGCAGCTCGGCGAAGTCGTCATCGGCGGCGTCGGCGCGGGCATCTACGGCTTCCTGCTGTTCGCGATCCTCGCGGTGTTCGTCGCAGGGCTGATGGTCGGCCGCACGCCCGAATATGTCGGCAAGAAGATCGAGGCGCGCGAAGTGAAACTGGCGGTGCTGGCGATCGCCATCCTGCCGCTCGTCATCCTCGGCTTCACCGCGCTCAGCGCCGTGCTGACCGACGGGCTCGCCGGGCCGCTCAACAAGGGGCCGCACGGGTTCAGCGAGATCCTCTACGCGTTCACCAGCGCGGTCGGTAACAACGGGTCGGCCTTTGCCGGTCTGACTGCCAACACGCCCTATTACAACGGCTTGCTCGGGGTCGCGATGTGGCTCGGGCGCTTCTTCATCATCGTGCCGATGCTCGCTATCGCCGGTGGTCTCGCGGCCAAGAAATACACGCCGGAGAGTTCAGGCTCGTTCCCGACGACGGGCGCACTGTGGGTCGGCCTGCTGGTCGGGATCATCCTGATCGTCGGTGGCCTGACCTTCCTGCCGAGCCTCGCGCTCGGTCCCATCGCCGATCATCTCGCGATGATCAGCGGCAAAACCTTCTGACGGGACAAGCCAAAATGGCACGCACCCCTACCAAGTCGCTGTTTACGGCCGACTTGATCGTTCCCGCGATCGGCGACGCTTTCCGGAAACTCGACCCAAGGCAGTTGATCCGCAACCCGGTGATGTTCGTCACCGCCGTCGTCGCCACGCTGTTGACGATCCTCGTCAACGTCGGCGGCGACGGGCTGTCGGTCGGCTTCAAGATACAGCTGGTGATCTGGCTGTGGCTGACCGTGCTGTTCGGCACCTTCGCCGAAGCGCTTGCCGAAGGCCGCGGCAAGGCGCAGGCCGCGTCGCTCCGCGCGACCAAGGCCGAACTGACCGCCCGCCGCATGAAGGGCGACCAGGTCGAGTCCGTCCCTGCGAGCATGCTCCGCGCGGGCGATATCGTCCTGGTGACGATGGGAGACCTGATCCCGGCCGACGGCGAAGTCGTCTGGGGCGTCGCCTCGGTCAACGAAGCCGCGATCACCGGCGAGAGCGCGCCGGTGATCCGCGAGGCGGGCGGCGATCGCTCGGCGGTGACCGCGGGCACGCGCGTCATCTCCGACGAGATCCGCGTGAAGGTCACCGCCAATCCCGGCGAAGGCTTTCTCGACCGGATGATCGCGTTGGTCGAGGGCGCCGAGCGACAGAAGACGCCGAACGAGATCGCGCTGACGTTGCTGCTCGTCGGCCTGACGATCATCTTCCTGATCGCGGTCGGGACGATCCCCGGTTTCGCCAGCTATGCGGGTGGCCGCGTGCCGGTCGCGATCCTCGCGGCGCTGCTGATCACGCTGATCCCGACGACGATCGCGGCGCTGCTGTCGGCGATCGGGATCGCGGGCATGGACCGACTGGTGCGCTTCAACGTGCTGGCGAAGTCGGGGCGTGCGGTCGAGGCGGCGGGCGATATCGACGTCCTGCTGCTCGACAAGACCGGCACGATCACGATCGGCGATCGTCAGGCGAGCGAATTTCGCTCGGTCGGCGGCACGCGTGACGAGGACCTTGCCGAGGCGGCGTTGCTCGCCAGCCTCGCCGACGAAACGCCCGAGGGCCGCTCGATCGTCGTGCTGGCGCGCGAGAAGTTCGGGGTTACGACCAGCGAACTGCCGGGCGATGCGGAGGTGATTCCGTTCACCGCGCAGACGCGCATCTCGGGCGTGATCGTCGGTGGTTCGCTGATCCAGAAGGGGGCGGTCGACTCGATCTTGAAGGCCAATCCGGGGGCAGGGGCGACCGCCGCCGCGACCGAACTGCGCCGGATCACCGACGAGATCGCCCGCGCCGGCGGCACGCCGCTGGCGGTTGCCCGTGACGGCCGTTTGCTCGGCGCGATCTTCCTCAAGGACGTGGTGAAGGCTGGCATCCGCGAACGCTTCGGTGAGCTGCGCGCGATGGGCATCCGCACGGTGATGATCACCGGCGACAACCCGCTCACCGCCGCCGCGATCGCCGCAGAGGCCGGCGTCGACGACTTCCTCGCGCAGGCGACGCCCGAGGACAAGCTCGACCTGATCCGCAAGGAACAGCAGGGTGGGCGGCTGGTCGCGATGTGCGGCGACGGCACCAACGACGCGCCGGCTCTGGCGCAGGCGGACGTAGGCGTGGCGATGAACACCGGCACGCAGGCCGCGCGCGAGGCGGGCAACATGGTCGACCTCGACAGCGATCCGACCAAGCTGATCGAGATCGTCGGCCTCGGGAAGCAGCTGCTGATGACCCGCGGTGCGCTGACCACCTTCTCGGTGGCGAACGACGTCGCGAAGTATTTCGCGATCATCCCGGCGATGTTCGTCGCGCTCTATCCGGGGCTCGGCGTGCTCAACGTGATGCGGCTTGGGTCGCCCGAAAGCGCGATCCTGTCGGCGATCATCTTCAACGCGATCATCATCCCGATGCTGGTGCCGCTCGCGCTGAAGGGCGTGGCGTACAAGCCGATGGCGGCGGGCCCGCTGCTCGCGCGCAACCTGGCGGTTTATGGGCTGGGGGGGCTGATCGCGCCGTTCGTGGGGATCAAGCTGATCGACATTCTCGTCGGCGCGCTGGGGCTGGCATGATGACTGAGGCTAACCCGTGGCGTGCACATGCGCCCTCGCACCGACCCCCAACACCACCCCGGCGAAGGCCGGGGCCCAGGTGGAAAGGTTGCGGTAACGAAGCGCACCCGTCGTTAGCAACGTCACCCAACTGGACCCCGGCCTTCGCCGGGGAGGTGCCTGGCAGGCGTGGGAGAGATGCGATGCGTGCCGCCCTCACCCCAAAGCAATGTTCACCCGCGAAGGCGGGTGCCCAGACTGGGTCCCCACCTTCGTGGGGACACATGGAGACGACAGAATGAACTCCGATTTCACCTCCGCCCTCCGCCCGGCGTTCGTCATGACGATCCTGTTCGCGCTGCTGCTCGGGATCGTCTATCCCCTCGCCATGACCGGGATCGGACAGGCCATCTTCCCTAGCCAAGCGAACGGCAGCCTCGTCATGGCCAACGGCAAGGCGATCGGCTCGACCGTCGTCGGCCAGGCCTTCACCACCGACCGCTATTTCCAGACGCGTCCGTCTGCAGCGGGCAAGGGCTATGACGGGCTGGCCTCGTCCGGTTCGAACTACGGCCCGATCAGCCAGGCGCTCGTCGACCGCACCAAGGCCGACGTCGCCAAGCGTCGCGCAGAAGGCGTGACCGGGCTACTGCCTGCCGATCTCGCCACCGCATCGGGTTCGGGCCTCGACCCCGACCTATCGCCAGCCTCTGCCTACGCACAGGTCGATCGCGTCGCACGCACCCGTGGCCTTCCAGCCGACAAGGTCCGCGTGCTCGTCACCGCCAACGTCGACGGCCCGCTGCTCGGCATTCTCGGCGAGCCGCGCGTGAACGTCTTCGCCCTCAATCGCGCCCTCGACGCAACGCGTTGAACGACGACACGCGACCATCCCCCGAGGCCCTTCTGCGACAGGCGTCGCAGGAGGGTCGCGGCCGTCTGAAGATCTTCCTCGGCGCCGCCCCCGGTGTCGGGAAAACCTACGAGATGCTCTCCGAAGGCGCCGAACGTCGCCGCGCCGGCGTCGACGTCGTCATCGGCGTGGTCGAGACGCACGGCCGCGTCGAAACCGAAGCGCTCACGCGAGGCCACGAGATCGTCCCGCGAAAGGCCATCCCCTACGAAGGCCGCACGCTCGACGAGATGGACCTCGACGCCATCCTCGAACGCGCGCCCACGCTCGTCCTCGTTGACGAACTCGCCCACACCAACGCACCCGGCAGCCGCCACCCGAAACGCTATCAGGACGTCGAGGAACTGCTCGCCGCGGGCATCGACGTCTATTCGACGATCAACATCCAGCATATCGAGAGCCTCAACGACGTCGTCGCCTCGTTCACGCGCGTCCGTGTCCGCGAGACCGTCCCCGACAGCATCGTCGAGGCCGCTGAGATCGAAGTCGTCGACATACCCCCCGACGAACTGATCGAGCGGCTGAAGGCGGGCAAGGTCTACCTTCCCCACGAAGCCACGCGGGCGCTCGCGCACTTCTTCTCCAAGTCGAACCTCTCGGCCTTACGCGAACTCGCGCTCCGCCGCGCTGCGCAAGCCGTCGATGCGCAGATGCTCGAACACGTCCGCGCGCTCGGTGTCGGCGGCACCTGGGCGGGCGGCGAGCGGATCGTCGTCGCGATCAGCGAACTGTCCGGCGCGCTCGGCCTTGTCCGCGCCACCAAGCGGATCGCCGACGCGATGCACGCGCCCTGGACCGCGGTGTATATCGAGACGCCGCGCGCGCAGACCTTCGGCGAGCCCGAGCACCGGCAGCTTGCCGCGGTCTTCAACCTGGCGACGCAACTCGGTGGCGACGTCGCGACCGTCCCCGCGACGTCGGTAGTCGACGGCCTCAAGACTTTCACCACCGAGGCGCGCGCGACGCAGCTCGTCGTCGGCAAGTCGACCCGCTCGCGCTGGTTCGAACTCCGTCACGGCTCGGTCGTCGACCAGATGGTCCGCGAGTCGCCGGGGATCGCCGTGCATGTCCTGCCGATGGACCCGCCCACCGCGCCCCGCGGAACGCGCGTGCGGACCGGCGGATGGGGCAGCAAGTCTGGCTACGCGTGGACGACGGCGATGGTCGCGGGCATTACCGGCGTCGCGAGCGCGCTGTTCCACATCCTCAACCTCGGCAACGTCGCGCTGCTCTATCTGCTCCCGGTGATGGCCGCGGCGAGCCTGTTCGGCCTGCGCACCGGACTGTTCGCAGGCGTCGTTTCGTCGATCGCGTACAACTTCTTCTTCCTGCCGCCGACCGGCACGCTGACGATCAACAATCCCGAGAACGTGATCTCGATCCTCGTGCTGCTCGGCATCGCGTTCGTGACGAGCCAGCTCACGTCGCGGGTCCGCGCGCAGGCCGACATCGCCGCCGCCAGCGCCCGCACCAACGCAGCACTTGCCGGCTTTCTGCGCCAGCTGACGTCGCTCAACGACCCGGTCGCGCTGGCCCGCGCGATCTGCGAGGAAATCGGGCGGCTGTTCGGCGTGCGCGCGGTGATCCTCGTCGCGGAGGATCCGGGCCTCGCGGTGCAGGCGGCGAACGGCGCGGATTACCGGCTCGAGACGATGGAGATGGCTGCCGCGCAATGGGCCTACGACACTGGCACGCCGGCGGGCCGCGGGTCCAGCACGCTGGCGGCATCGGAGTGGTTCTTCCAGCCGCTGCGCTCGGGCGAGCGGACGCTGGCGGTGCTAGGGTTGGCTCGGGAAGCGGGTGGCGATCCGGTGCGGTCGGACCAGTTGCCGTTGCTCATGAGCCTCGTCGATCAGGCCTCCCTCGTGCTCGAACGCGCGCGGCTGGAAGTCGAGATGCGCGACGTCGATGCAGTGCGTGAACGCGATCGGTTGCGGCAGGCGTTGCTGTCGTCGGTAAGCCACGACCTGCGCACGCCACTGACGTCGGTGATGGCGGCCGCCGCCGAGTTGCACCGCGGCGTCACGCCGGAGCTGATCGACACGATCGAGACCGAGGCGGCGCGGCTCAATCGCTTCGTCGGCAACCTGCTCGATATGGCGCGTGTCGAGGCGGGCGCACTCCGGTTGCGGCTCGAACCGACCGATCTCACCGATGCGGTGGCGGGCGCGGTCCACGACACGAAGCGCGTGCTCGACGGCCATGCGATCGAGCTCGACGTCGCGCCCAACCTGCCTTTGGTCCGCGTCGATCCGCAACTGCTGCACCATTGCC
Organism: Sphingomonas faeni; assembly: GCF_040407565.1. GTDB lineage: Bacteria > Pseudomonadota > Alphaproteobacteria > Sphingomonadales > Sphingomonadaceae > Sphingomonas > Sphingomonas faeni_F. The sequence continues at coordinate 359,785 of NZ_JAPZPR010000002.1, read as the reverse complement.
TGCTCAACCTGCTCGACAATGCCGGGCGCTATGCCGATCCGGGGACGCCGATCGTCGTGCGCGCCGAACATCGGTTCGGGCTGCTCCGGCTGTCTGTGATCGACCAGGGGCCCGGCCTGCCACCCGGCCGCGAGAAGGAGGTATTCGAGACGTTCCGTCGCCTCGAAGGCTCCGACCGCGCGATCGGCGGCACCGGGCTCGGGCTTGCGATCGTGAAAGCGTTCGCCGAAGCGATGGGCATGACCGTCGAAGCCAGCAACCGCGAAGACCTGACCGGCGCACGGTTCAGCCTGTGCTTCCCCGTGGCCCTGCTCGTCCGCGACACCGATGGAGCGAATCTATGAGCGCGCAAACGGTCCTGATCGTCGATGACGAACTGCATATCCGGCGATTGTTGAAGAACACGCTGGAACGGGCGGGATACGGTGTCGAGGAGGCGGTAGACGCGCGCGAGGCGCTGCGGATTGCGGGGAGCCGGCCGTTGACCGCGGTACTGCTAGACCTGGGGCTGCCCGACCGCGACGGGCTCGAACTGGTGCCGCTGCTGAAGAAGCTCGGCGATCCGATCATCCTGGTGGTCTCCGCGCGCGAGGCGACCGACCAGAAGGTTGCCGCGCTCGACCTCGGGGCTGAGGATTATGTGACGAAGCCGTTCGATACCGAAGAACTGCTCGCCCGGTTGCGGGTGGCGTTGCGGGGGCGTGGTGAGGCGACATCGCGGCCGACGATCCTGCGGGCGCATGGGGTGGAGATCGACTTCGAACACCGCCTCGTCCGGCGCGGGAACGAGGAAGCGCATCTGACGCGCAAGGAGTTCGACGTGCTGTCGGCGCTGGCGGCGCATCCGGGGCGGGTGGTTACGCACCAGCGGATCCTCGAGGCGGCATGGCCTACCGACCACGACCGCCGCATCGAGTATCTCCGCATCGTCGTGCGTAACTTGCGGCAGAAGCTGGAGGGGACGGGGGGCGTCGGCACGGTGATCGCGAACGAACTTGGGATCGGATACCGGCTGCTCGTCGACGCCTGAGTTGAGAAAACTTGTTTTCCCGCGAAGGCGGGGATCCAGACTGGGCTCCCGCCTTCGCGGGAGAACAAGGAAGTGGTCGGTTCGCTGGTAAATGCGCGTAGCCAACCGTCACCAACGAAAGCTGGGGGATCCCCGCAACAGGTCACCCCTGCCGCGCGAGGTCCCGGCTTTCGCCGGGATGACGGGGTTGCGCACTATGTGAACACTATGGCTCCCCCCGTTATCGATCTCGAACGCTTATGCCGCATCCGATAGCTGGAGTGTCGCATGACCGACGCCCACCGCCTCCGCACCGATCTCAGCCTCCGCGCGAGCGGAATCCTGTCGCTCGCGATCGCCTTCACCGCGATCTACACGCTCGCCCGTCTCGATCAGCAAACCGGCGCACTCGCATTTCTGCTCGCCACGATCGGCTTCCTCTGCGCGAGTGCTGGCGCGATGTTGGTGGTCGTCGGTGGGCAAATCCACGACCCGGTCAGGATCAGCGCCCGCTGGCAACGCGCCGCGCGATAGAGCGCGCGCGCCGCGGGACCTGTCGACGCGCGCGTGTGCCGTCACTATGCTACCGCATTGCAGCATGATAACGACGAGGGAGCACTCTGCATGATCGGTCGACGCGAAGTAGTAACCGCGCTGGGTCTGTTGGGTGTCCTCCCGCAGGCCGCCGCAGCAATGCGTACGGTGCCCGGCAAGGCCGAGCCGTTCTCGTGGGATGCGCTCCAGCAGCGCGCCGCGACGCTGGCCACCAAGCCATACAGTGCCCCTGCCAAGGTCGCCGCAGCCGCCGCGATCGATTACGACAAGGTCGGCAGCATCCGCTTCCGCGCGGACAAGACGCTGGCGGGCGGTATCCGCCTGTTCCCGCTCGGTCGCTATGCGCCGATGCCGGTGGCGATCAACGTCGTCGAGGGCGGTGAGGCGCGCCGTATCGAATTTTCGCGCGACCTGTTCGAGGCGGAAGAGGGCCATGCCGCCGCGCTCGGCATCGCCGGGTTCCGGGCGATGGCACCGGGCGGGACCAGCGACTGGATGGCGTTCCAGGGTGCCTCCTATTTCCGCACTGCAGGCGCGCAGGACCAATATGGCCTGTCCGCACGCGGGCTCGCGATCAACACCGGGCTGCCGGGCCGCGAGGAATTCCCCGACTTCACCGAATTCTGGATCGAGCGGACCGGCGCGGACGCGTACACGATCTATGCGCTGATGGACGGCGCCAGCGTCACCGGCGCGTACCGCATCCAGTCGCGCCACGTCGCTGGCGCAGGCGTCGAGCAGCAGGTTTCGTCCGTGCTCAACGTCCGCCGCGACATCGAGCGGCTCGGCATCGCGCCTGCGACGAGCATGTTCTGGTACGGCGAAGGCAACCGCGCCGCCGCGGTCGACTGGCGTCCCGAAATCCACGATTCGGACGGTCTGGCGCTGCTCACCGGCGCCGGCGAACGCATCTGGCGGCCGCTCAACAATCCGCCGCACGACACGCTGGACAGTTTCGCGGATCAGGCGCCGAAGGGCTTCGGGTTGATCCAGCGCGACCGGAATTTCGATCACTATCAGGACGACGGTGCGTTCTACGATCGCAGGCCGAACCTGTGGATTCAGCCGCAGGGTGACTGGGGCAAGGGCGCAGTGATGCTCTATGCTTTCCCGACCAACAGCGAGACGGTCGACAATGTCGTCTCGTTTTGGACTCCGGCAGCGCCTGCGAAGGCGGGGCAGCGGTTGCAGTTCGATTACTCGCTGTCGTGGAAATCGACCGATCCGACCGCCGTCGCCGCGACCGCGCACGTCGTCGATTGCTGGCAGGGCGTCGCCGGCCGACCGGGCGCCGAGCCGGTGAAGGGCGCGCGAAAGCTTGTGGTCGATTTCATCGGTGACGGTCTTGCCGGCCTCGACCGGCAAAGCGGCGTGACCGCCAAGATCGACGTCGTCCGCGGCAAGGTGCTCGCCAATGCGGCCTATCCCGTCGTCGGCCAGAAGAACCGCTGGCGCGTCACCGCCGACGTGGCTCCCGATGCACAAGGACCGGCGGACGTCAGGCTGTTCCTCACGCGGGGCGGTCGTGCGCTCAGTGAAACTGTCCTTACGCCGATATTCTGATGCCCGCGCTTCCTGCAATGATGCCCGGCGAAACGCCGATCGAGATGCTACCGCAGCGTTTCGACGGGCCGCCGCCACCCTGGTCCGCACCCGAGCCGGGACCGGGGATGGTCGTGTCGTCCGACGACATGCTCGCGCGCCGGATCATGCTCGTGCTGATGACCGGCCTGCTGGCGACCGCGGCGTCGTCGGCAGTGCAGGAATCGCTGCTCGCGGATGGGCTGAGCTTCTGGGATGTGGCGTTGCTGGCGCTGTTCTTCCCGTTGTTCGCGTGGATTTCGTTTGGATTCATGAACGCCGCGATCGGCTTCGTGCTGTTGATGACCGGCGGGCATCCGGGGTTCGTGCCGACCCCGCGACAATCGGAACCGCTCGAGGGGCGCACCGCGATCCTGATGCCGGTCCACAACGAGGACATCGATGCGGTGTTCGAGCGGATCGCGTGGATGGCGCGCGCGATCGCCGCGGGCGGTGTCGCCGACCGGTTCGACATCTTCATCCTGAGCGATTCGGGCGAAGCGGCGGAGGCGGCCGAGGTTGCGGCGTGGGAGCGACTCGCGCCGACGCTCGACTGCGCGCTCTATTACCGTCGCCGGACCGAGAATGTCGGGCGCAAGCCGGGCAACGTCGCGGAGTGGATTCGGCGGTTCGGCGGCGGCTATCGCTACATGCTGATGCTCGACGCGGATAGCCTGATGGGCGGCAACACGATCATCGGCATGGCGCAGGTGCTCGAACGGCGGCCGGCTGTGGCGCTGCTCCAAACCGTGCCCGCGGTGATCAACGGCGTGACGTTCTTCCAGCGCTGGATGCAGTTCGCCAGCCGGTTGTACGGCCCGATCTCGACCGCGGGCCTCGTCTGGTGGTCGGGCTCGGAGGCAACTTTCTGGGGGCATAATGCGCTGATTCGGATCGAGGCGTTCGCGTCGAGTTGCGGGCTACCGGATCTGCCCGGGCGCGCACCGTTCGGCGGCGTCATCATGAGCCACGACATGGTCGAGGCAGCGCTGCTGCGGCGGCGCGGCTGGCGTGTGCACATGCTGATGACCGAGGAGACGTTCGAGGAATATCCCCCGACGCTGATCGACGCGGCGGTGCGCGACCGGCGCTGGGCGCAGGGTAATATCCAGCATCTGAGCCTGCTGACGTCGTCGGGGTTCCATTGGGTCAGCCGGCTGCAACTGCTGATGGGCGCGTCGGCGTTCATCACCTCGCCAGTCTGGCTGCTGATGATCGCGACGAGCGTGGTGCAGGCGCTGATCGGCGAGCGCAACATCGTCGAGGCGCAGACCTCGCTGCAGGTGCTGTTCGTCACGCTGTTGTTGCTGTTCGGACCGAAGCTGTTGAGCGTGATCTGGGCGTTTTCGAATGCGGAGCGTCGCGAGGGGTTCGGCGGGCGGCGCGGGATCGTCCGCTCGGTGCTGGTCGACGTGCCGTTCTCTATGCTGTCCGCGCCGGTGATCGCGCTGACGCAGACGATTGATCTGGCCGGGATCCTGATGGGCCGGAAGTCCGGCTGGGCGCCGCAGAACCGTGATGCACACGAGCTGTCGCTGGCGGACGTGATGCCGCGCTATCGCTGGCATGTCGGGGTGGGCGTGGCGCTGCTCGCGGTCACGCCGTTCGCGCCGGTCACCGCGGCGTGGCTTGCGCCCGTAACGTTGGGGCTGTTGCTCAGTCCGTTCCTGACGATGCTGACGGCGAGCGAGAAGGCGGGGCGGTGGGCGCTGTCGCACGGGATGTTCGTGGAACCCGGCGAGCATGTGTCGGTGCTGTCGCGACCGTCGTTGCCGGCGCACAGCGGCTAACCCAGGTCATCCTGACGAAAGTCAGGACCCAGGGTAATCGAGCGTCACCCGTCTTGGCTCTGGATGCTGACTTTCGTCAGGATGACGGTGGGTTACGCCCTGTGTCCGCTCAGCTCCGCCCCCGCGTCGACCGCGAATCGTCGGTTCCAGATCGTCGCCGAGGCGGACACCGCGGTCACCACTAGGAACGCCAGCGTGAAGTCCGTCAGCGCCGGCCTAGTCGCGCCGGTGCCCAGCATCCCGACGTGCAGCGACGCCGCCCCCACGCAGATGCCTAGCGACAGCATCAGTTGCTGGAACGTCGCGTAGAAGCTGGTCGCGCTGCTCATCCGCGACGACGGAATCTCGTCATACGCGATCGTGTTGTACGCCGAGAACTGGAACGACATGAAGAAGCCCGAGATCATCAGCACGCCGAAGATCGCGGGGATCGGCCAGTCGGGGCGGAACAGGCCGGCGACCGCATAGCCCGAACTCGCGCAGAGCCCGCCGACGATCAGGCTGTTGCGGAATCCAAAGCGCCTGAGCACGCGCGGGGCGAGGCTCTTCATCATCAGCGAGCCGATCGCGCCGGCGATCGTGATCGCGCCGCTCGCCGCCGCGGTCATTCCGAAACCCAATTGGAGCATCATCGGCAACAGGAAAGGCTGCGCGCCCTGCGTGATGCGGGTCAGCGATCCGCCGATCACCGACAGCCGGAAGGTCGGGATGCGCATCAGCGACAGATCGAGGATCGGATCGCTGCGGTGTTTCGCGTGGCGGATATAGGCAACGCCCGCGATCAGCCCGACGACGATCAGCACGATCGCACGCGAGAGTTCGCCGGTGCGGCTAGTCATCTCGAACCCGAACAACAGGCAGCCGAGCGACACGCCCGACAGGATGAAGCCGGGGACGTCGAACTTCGCCGGCCGGTCCTCGCGCACCTCGCCGATAAAGCGCGTCACCAGGATCACGCCGAGCAGGCCGATCGGCACGTTGAGGTAGAAGATCCAGCGCCAGTCGAGATAGGTGACGATCGCACCGCCGACCGGTGGCCCGAGGATCGGACCGATCAGCGCGGGCATGATCAGCCACGACATCGCTTGGACCATGTCCTCCTTGGCGACGCTGCGGAGCAGGACGAGGCGGCCGATCGGGATCATCATCGCGCCGCCGAGCCCTTGCAGGAAACGCGCGCCCATCATGAACGGCAGGCTGGTCGCCTGGCCGCACAGCATCGATCCGCCGACGAAAATGAGGATCGCCGCGCGGAAGATCGTGCGCGAGCCGAACCGGTCCGCGAGGCGTCCGCTCGCGGGAATGAAGATCGCGAGTGCCAGCAGGTACGAGGTCAGCGCCGAACTCATGCTGGTCGCGGGGACGCCGAAATCGCGCGCCATCGTCGGCAGCGCGGTAGCCAGCACGGTCGAGTCCATCTGTTCCATGAACAGTGCGCAGGCGATGATCAGCGCGGTGACGCGGTAGTTGCTTGGCGTATGCGGCAGTGCGTCCGGGTCCTTGGCGACGCGCGCGATGGTGTCCGCAGCGGGCATGATGCCGTCGCGGATTTCGCTGTTGATCGACGCCAGCCCGCGGCGGCGCAGCCTCAACTCTGCCACCCCCCGCCGAGCGCTTTGAAGACGTCGACCTGGCGATCGACCAGCAGCGCGTCGGATGCGGCGAGGTTGGCCTGCGCGGTGGTCAGCGCCGCCTGTGCGGTCAGCAACGAGAGGAAATCGGTGCGGCCGAAGCGGTACAGCGTCCCTGCTTGGTCTGCTGCGCGTGCGGCGCTGGACTGCGCGCGGCGGAGCGCTGCGTTGCGGTCGCCTTCGCGGGCATAGGCGGACAGCGCGGTCTCGGTCTGGCGGAGCGCTTCGAGCGTGGTCGAATCGAATTGCGCCAGTGCCTGGTCAGCGCTGGCGCCGGCCTGGGCGATTTGCGCGCGGATGACTGGGCGGTTGGGGAAGCTCCAGCTGATCAGCGGTCCGAGCCCGAGATGGAACGCGTTGGTCGAGCCGAGCGACGAGACCGGACCGGTGAACCCGGCCGAGCCGCCGAGGCTGACCTGCGGATAGAGGTTGGCGGTCGCCACGCCGATCCGTGCGGTCGCCGCGGCGAGCGTGCGTTCCGCCGCACGGATATCGGGGCGGCGCTGAATCAGCGCGCTGCCGTCGCCGATCGGCAGCGGGCGGGTAAGCGCGGGCGGCTTGGCGCAGGTCGCGACGTCCTTCGGATAGTCGGCAGGCGCGCGGCCCATCAGCGTGGCGAGACGGTAGAGCGCGGCGGTGCGCGTCGCGACCTGCGACGGGATCAGCGCTTCGCTCTGGTCGACCGCGGTGCGCGCCCGAGTCACGTCGAACGCGGTGCCACGACCGCCGCGTTGCAGGCGCTGCGTAACGTTCAATGTCTGGCGTTGCAGCGCGAGGATACGGTTGTTCGCGGCCAGCACCGAGTTGGCGGTGCAGGCGGTGGCATAGCTGCGCGCGGTCTCCGCCGCGACGGTCACGCGAACGTTGTCGCGCGCGGCGGCGACCGCCTCGGCATCGCCTTGTGCCGCCTCGATCGCGCGGCGGATACGGCCGGACAGGTCGAGTGGGTAGGCGAGCGTGATGCCGAGATTATAGTCGAGCGTGCCGGGCAGGCTGCCGCCGGTCGTGTACGGGCGGTCGAGCGAGGCACCGCCGCCGAGGGCGGTCGACAGCGTGCGGCCGGCGGCGACTTCGGCGACGACCGCGTCGGCGCGGCGCAGGTTCGCGTCGGCGGCGCGGAGATCGGTGTTGGCGGCGAGCGCTTCGGTGACGAATGCGTCGAGGCGGGCGTCGCCGTAGAGTTGCCACCAATGGTCGGGAAGCGGGGTGTCGGCGAACGCCTTCTCATGGCCGCTGTCGAATGCGCCTTGGGCGGAGGGACGGTTGACGACCGCGGATTCGGGGAGGGCGTAATTCGGGCCGGCGGTCGTGCAGGCTGCGAGGGCGAGTGAGGCGATGAACGTTGCGAGACCGCCGCGACTGACGTGCTTATTGCCCCCTCTTCCGTCATCCTGACGAAAGTCAGGACATAGAGCCACGCAGGACATCGCTTGTAACCCTGGGTCCTGACTTTCGTCAGGATGACGTCGGGGGGTGGGGCAAATGGAAGCGCGCATCATGCCGTCGTCCCCGGCGCTACGCGGGGCTGGACCGTCACCGTTGCGGTCCGTCCGACGATCAACTGCGTCCCCTTCGGCACCTGCGTCAGCTTCACGCGGACCGGAATGCGCTGCGCCAGTCGCACCCAATTGAACGTCGGGTTCACGTTCGGCAGCAAATTCGTCGTGTTGGTCCGCTCGCTGTCGTTGATCCCCGCGGCGATGCTGTCGACGCGGCCGTGCAGCGCTTGCGGTTCGCCCATCAGGTGGACGATCACCGGATCGCCGACGCGGATGCTGCCGAGCTTGGTCTCCTCAAAATAGCCTTCGACGCGGAGCGAATCGGTGTCGACCAGCGCCATCGCCTGCGCGCCCGTCGCGATATAGTCGCCGGGGTGGAGATCGAGGTTGGTGACGATCCCGTGCACCGTCGCGCGCACCGTCGTCCGCGCGAGGTTGAGCGCCGCGGTCGAGCGTGCGCTCTGCGCCTGCGCGAGTGCGGCCGACGCGGTGGCGACGCGCGCGACGTTCTGCTCGTGCGTTTCCTTGGCAACCAGGTCGCCCAAGGCAAGATCGCGCTGTGCCTCGCGGCGCGCCTGCAATAGCGTCGCACGCGCGCTCGCGATCGAGGCGTCGGACTGCGCCAGCGCCAGCTGGAAGCGCGGGCGATCGACCACGAACAGCACGTCGCCGGGCTTCACCGCTTGGTTGTCGTGGACCGCGACCTGCGTGACGAGCCCGGCGACGTCGGGCGTCACGCGGACGATATCGGCGCGGATCTTCCCGTCGCGCGTCCACGGATCGGTCTCGTAGTGCTTCCACAGCCAGATCCCAACGAGCACTGCCAGCAGGACGATCACCAGCGTGACGGCGGAACGGCCGAACGGCGCGAGCAGCGATTTGAAACGGGAAGCGGTCATGCGGAAGGTCCGGTGAGCAGGGCGAGCAGCCCGAGGATGAGGATGAACAGCGCGAGATCGACGAGCGGGCGATAGGTCACCACGCGGTAGAAACCGGCGAAGGCGAGCAACCGCGTCGCCAGTCCGGTGAGCAGGACGGCGGCGACAGCGAGCAGCAGGATGCTCGGCAGGAAGACGCCGCCGATCGAGATTTCGCCGGTCATGGGGTTGCTCCATATGCGGGCGCCTGGGGGAACAGGTTGCGCCGGAGCGAGGTCAAAGCCAAGACGCCGGTGCGGTGGCGGTCCGACATGCCGGCAGGCGTGCTGGTCGCAAACCCGGCCATCGCCGTGTCGATCCCGGCGAGCAGATCGGGCTCGGGGGGGGCCGGCCTGTCGGGGCGCAACGCGCGGTAATGCCTGCCGACTCCGCGCAGCACCGGGGTGATCGCCGCAGCCTCGCCGGGCGTGCCGTCGAGCCGCAACTGCTTGAGTTCGCCGACCGCGACGCCGACGCGCAGATCGGTCAGCGCGTCGAGCAGCGGCTTGCCCGGGTCCTCGCCCTGCGCTGCGAGCCGCGGTGCCAGCAGCCCGATCCGGTCGAGCATCCGCGCGATCCAGCCAGCGGCGTCGGGGCGGCCGGGCGAGTCGCTCCGCGACGCCAGTTCACGCCAGCCCGCGCGGATCAACCGCCGCGCGCTGGTGTCCGCGCCGATCGTCTGGAACAGCCCGACCGTGACGACCGCAAACAACGTGCCGACCAGCTGCGCGATGCCGCCGTTGATGAACGCGCTGAAATCGCTGCCGAAGCGATCGTTCAGCCCGACCGTGTTCAACCCGCCGAGCAGCGCGCCGAGCGTGACCAGCAAGGTCGCGGGGCGCGCGAGGTACATCCCGCCGATCAGCATCGGGGGGGCTAGCACCGCCATCAGCGTCACGAAATCGGTGACCCGGGGCAGGATCGCGAAGGCATAGACCGCGGAGATCACAAGGCCGATGATCGTGCCGTAGAAGAACGCCATGATCGACGGTGCGGGATCGTCGCTGTTGCCGAACAGCGCGCAACACACGCCCGCGATCAGCACCGCGCCCGCGCCGTCCGCCCAGCCGGTACCGATCCAGAAGATGCAGCCGAGCAGGATCGTCGCGATCGTGCCGAGCGCCGCCCGGAGCGCGATGCCGCGGTCGCGGTGTAGCGGGCGCTTGGTCGTGCGCGCCAGCAGCCGGGTCACGGCGGGCGTGACGGGCGTGCGCGACGGCGAACGCATCTGGTCGCGCAGGTCGCGCGCGTTGCGATGTGCGTCGATCAACTCGGCGAGCCGGGCGAGCAGGCTGAGCCGCAATGCGTCGCGCCAGATCAGCGTGTCGCCGACGGGTGGTTCGAGCGCCCTGGCACGGGCGATCAGCGCATCGGCGGTCTCGCGTCGTTCGGCGAGCGGCAGCGGATCGCGCAGCCAGTCGCGGACGTCCTCGATCAGCGCGATCGCTTCGGGGCGGGGGGCGTCGGCACCGCGTCGCAGCTCGACGATCCGGTCGTCGACCGCGCTCGCCAATGGTAGCAGCATCGACAGCTCGGCCTGGAGCGCGCGGAGCGTCCTGACCCGCGGCAACAGCCGAGCGGTATCGAACGGCAAATGGATGGAGAGCTGATGCAGCTCGTTGATGTCGAGCGCGAGCCGGCGGCGGTCGCGACCGAGTGCCGCATCGGACTCGCCCGCGAGCGAATCGCGCGACCAGCGCTCGGCATCGCCGAGGATCGCTTCGATTCGTCCGAGCAGTACCGCGGTCACGGTCTGCGGAAAGACGAAGCCGTGGATCAGGCTGCCGCAGAGGATCCCGATCGTGATCTCCTGGACGCGCAACGCCGCGGTCGTGAACACCGCACCGGGCGCCTCGACCGACGGAAAGCCGATGATGCTCGCGGTATAGCCCGCCAGCAGGAACAGATACGCGCGGGGGGTGCGGTCGAGCAGCGAGATATAGAGACACAGGCCTAGCCACAGCGCGAGACCGAGCGACAGGAGTTCGGGCGCGTTGACCAGATTGGGCACCAGCACCACCGCCGCGACTGCGCCGAGCACGGTGCCGGCGACGCGGAACACCGCCTTCGACAACACCGCGCCCGCCAGCGGCTGTGCGACGATGTACGAGGTCGTGACCGCCCAATAGGGGCGCGTCAGGCCGATCCTGAGCGCGATGTAATAGGCCAGCATCGCCGCGACGAAGCATTTGACCGTGAACAGCGCCTCCGTGCTGCCGAACCGCGAGAGCATCATCGCGCGCGATCCGCCTGGAAGCGCGCGCCGAGCCGTTCGGCCACGCGCAGCGCGGTGGCGAGGTCGTCGTCGGACACGCCGTCGAGCATCGCGTGGCGCAAGGTCGCGAACTTCGACTCGATCGTGGTGACGAGCGTCCGGCCGCGGTCGGTCAGGCGGATTCGGCTGACGCGTGCGTCGTCGGGGTCGCGGTGGCGTTCGACCAGTCCGGCGGCGGTCATCTGGTCGATCGAGCGGACCAGCGAGGCCTGCGTCACGTCGAGTTCGTTCGCGAGATCGGTCTGGCGGACGTCGTCGCCGAGCCGCCCGACCTGGACCAGCGCCCAGCCGGTCGACGCGGACACGGACATGTCGCTGAGCGCACGATCCGCCGCCTGCCGCCACAGACGCGCGAGCGGCATCAGCGTGCGGGCATAGGAGGCTTCGAGACGGGCGCGGGCGGAAGTCATTAGCGTGCTAAGTAATGACGTTTGCCGATGCTGCAATGCGGAATTGCGTGTTGGCGTGAAAAAAGGCCTGTCTTCCAACCCTTGGATCCTGCGTCCGGTATCCGAGTCCTTTATAGTCGTCACCGACCGGCGGTTCCGGATCCCTGTTCCTCATGCCAGACGTCTTCCCGAAGAGGTGGCTTGCTGCGACGCGGACGCGATCGCGAATTCCGGACCCGCTCGCTCCGCGCGCTTTTGCTCGAAAAGCGGCCTGTCCGAATACGCGACTTATTGGCTTCGCTATTTCGGCATGCAACTAGGTGTTCAGACTTGTCGGTCTAGCGTGCGCCATTCGCTGACCGACAACACCCCGAGGACGATCGATGCGCGCACCCCTGGTTTCCCGCCTGCTTCTTTTCGGTATCGCTGCGAGCGCCCTTGTCCCGGCCCCTGCGGCGGCGAGTTCGCCGGCGCTCGTCGGGCTCGAGCGCGCGCTGAGCAAGCTGGTTGCGGAACGTCCCGGTGAGTACGGCATCGCCGCGCTCGACCTCAGCGACGGCTCGACCGTCGCTATCAACGGCGACACGCCATTTCCGATGGCGAGTACGGTCAAGCTTGCCATCGCCGCCGCTTATTTGGCCGAAGTCGATCAAGGCCGACGCAGCTTCGGCGACGTGATCTACGGTCGTCCCGCCACCAAAGTCCTGGAACTGATGATCGTCCGCAGCGACAACATCGCGGCCGACCAACTGCTCGCCACGCTCGGCGGGCCGGTCGTCATCCAGCAGTGGCTGTCGTCGCACGACATCACCGGCATCCGGGTAGACCGGACCATCGCCCAGTTGCTGCGGGACCGTGGCCACCTTGCCGACAGCAAGGATGTCGCCACGCCGAACGCCATGGTCGCGCTGCTGAGCAAGCTCGACAACGGCACTGTCCTGACGGCGCAAAGCCGCATCTTCCTGTTCCAGCTGATGAGCCGCTGCGTAACGGGCACTCGCCGTATCCGCGCGCTGCTCCCGATCGGTACGCTGGTGGAGGACAAGACCGGCACGCTCGATGGGATCACCAACGATGTCGGGTTCATCACCATGCCTGACGGTCGGCGCGTGGCGGTCGTGGTGTTCGCACGCGGTGGACGCGATCGCCAACCCGTCATCGCCGAGGTTTCCCGCGCGATTTACGACCGCTTTGCGGACAGCGCCCGCAACGCACTTTCCCTGTTCATGAGCATGCGCTGATCCAAGCCAGGGTGACCGCCCACGGGCCGGTCGCCGTACGGTAGAACGTCGCTGCTAAACTTCAGAGCGTGTCATCGCCACGACACTGTGCCTACGCCATCCCCACGATGGCGGCGTTGCCTCAGCTTCTGTGCGGCACGACGTCTGAAACATATTCGTCACGGTTCCGTAGCAAGTACGACGCACTCGCGCCGTAACGGACCCTTCAGCGCGGTTGGAGCTATCGCGTTCAGGGGGTCTGAGCATCATGAAGAACGTGTCCGCGACAATGTTGTCGCTGTTGTGTGGCGTCGCCGTGACGGCGCTGATCCCTTGCGCTCCCGCCGCGGCACAGACGGCTATGGCCTCGGCGGTACTTGCCGATGCGCCGCAGGCGGAGGTTGGCGCTACCGGCGATGCGAAGGGCGATATCGTCGTCACCGCCACGACAACCCGCTCGGTGAGCCAGGTGTCCGCCGTGGAAATCCAGAAGGTCCTGCCGGGTATCAGTCCGCTGAAGGCGTTGCAGACGCTGCCCGGAGTCACGTTCCTGACCGCGGATCCATGGGGGAATAACGAGCAGAACATCTCGCTGTTCATCCACGGCTTCAACCAGCAGCAGCTTGGCTACACGCTCGACGGCGTGCCGCTGGGCGACCAGACCTACGGCAATTTCAACGGCCTTTCGCCACAGCGCGCGATCATCTCCGAAAACGTCGGACGGATCACGCTCGCGACCGGTGCAGGCGACCTCGGGACGCCGTCGACCAGCAATCTCGGCGGCACGATCGACGCGTTCTCGAGCGATCCCAAGCAGGATCTCGGGGCGACGATCCAGCAGGTCGTCGGCAGCTATTCGACGTCGCGCACCTATGCCCGGATCGACAGCGGCGACCTCGGCGACGGCACGCGCCTCTATGTGTCCGGCGTCCGCCAGCGCGCGCGTGCGTGGGACTTCAACGGCAGGCAGGGCGGCTACCAGGCAAACGCCAAGGTCGTCCATGACGACAGCAACGGCACGCTGACCGCCTATTTCGCCTATTCGGACAAGACCGAGCCGAACGAGGACGCGACGTCGATCGTCGTGCGGCCCGCCACCGGCACGACCGCAGCGATCGATAACCGCGGTGTCGCGCCCTATGTCCGGCCGTTCCTGTACCCCGACGCCACCAACGCGATCGCCTATTACAAGTCGGCGGAATATGCCGCCGTCAATGCCGCGCCCGGCGCGAACTATCGTAACTATTACAGCGATGCGCAGCGCACCGACTATCTCGGCTATGTGAAATACGACTGGAAGATCGCGCCGGGCCTGACCTGGTCGAACCAGGGCTATTTCCATCACAATGACGGCGTCGGCGTCGTCGCCGGGCCGGTGACGGCAGCCGGCCTGCCGACCCTGTTCTCGTTCTATTTTCCCGGCGCGCCGGGCAGCAGCCCGACCTCGGCCCCCAATCTCGCGCGGCTGTCGACGATCTTCGGCGGATCGGGCATCGCCACGCGGACGACCGAATACCGGATCGACCGGGTCGGGGCGATCTCGACCCTGCGCGCCGATATCGGCGACCACCAGATCGAGATCGGCGGCTGGTACGAGCATCAGAGCTCGTCGGCCAAGCGCCGCTGGTACGCCTTCGATGCGAACAACCCGTCGACGCCCTATGATCGCCCGCTCGATCTCGCCCAGCCGCTGATCACGCAATATCACAGCGAGATCCGCGTCGACGAAATCCAGACGCATATCCAGGATGCCTGGAAGATCGTCCCGACGCTGACGCTCCAGGCCGGGTTCAAGAGCACGTTCCAGAAAGCGAGCCAGACCGTCCCCGTGCAGCCGATCCCCGGCTCGTTCACCGGATCGCGCGAATTGCCGACCGGCAAGATCGACACCAGCCGCGTCTTCCTGCCGCAGGCGGGTGCGCTGTGGGAGGCAAGCGAGCACGAACAGGTCTTCGTCAACGCGCAGAAGAACATCCGCCAGTTCCAGACGAGCGCGGCGGCGGGCCAGTCGCCGTTCGCACTCGGCAGCCAGACGCTGTTCGAATTCTTCAAGGCGAACACCAAGCCCGAGACGAGCTGGACCTATGAGGGTGGTATCCGCACGCAGCGCAGCCTGGACTTCGGCCCGCTGACAGGCTTCCAGGGCCAGATCAGCGTCTATCACGTCGACTTCAGCAACCGGCTGCTGTCGATCAGCCCCAATGCGACGATCACCGCGATCGTCAGCGGGGCGACGATCCTGCAGAACGTCGGCAGCGTCAAGACGGACGGCATCGATGTCGCCGGCACGCTGCGCTTCGGCAGCGCGTTCTCGCTGTACAATGCGCTGTCGTACAACAACTCGCGGTTCGGCGATAATTATCTGAACGGCACGACGACGGTGCTGACCAAGGGCCGCAAGGTCCCGGGCGCGCCGGCGTGGTTGAACAAGACCGTCGCCACGCTGTCGGTCGCGCCGTTCGACGTGCAGCTGATCGGGGATTACCTCGGCAGACGCTATGCGACGTTCACCAACGACCTGTCTGTGGGTGGCTATTTCACCTTGTCGGGACGGATCGGCGTCGACGTGCCGCTCAGCCAGGGGTTCGTCGCCAAGAAGATGACGCTCAGCCTGAACGTGACCAACATCACCAACAAAAGGGCGGAGTCCACGTTGAGCGTCGGCGCGGCGTCCGGCACCTACAACTTCTTCCCGCTGGCACCGCGGCAGGTGTTCGGGACGGTCAGCATCGGCTTCTGAGGCGCGTATCCGGGATCGATGCCGTCGCGCGCATCCATCCCGGACAACCGCGGTCGGCGCCGGTTCCGTACGTCGAGACGGGCAGGGGGCAACCGGCCGCGGATGGCCGCATCATGTCGCCGACATGGGCGGCCGATAGAGCATGGCGACGTTGCATCGCTCGTAGCGCCTGCCGAATTCCTCCATGATCCCGGCGTCATGGACGAACCCGAGCTTCGCGTAGAGATGGATCGCCGCCGCACTTTTCGCATTGCTGAGCAGATAGAGCCGGTCGCATCCCAGCGCCTCGGCCCGCGCGATGATCGCGTGGAGCAGGAATTCGCCCGCCTTCCTGCCGCGCGCCGACTCCGACACCCCCATCTTCGTCAGCTCGAACTGCCGCTCGCCCGTTTTCTGCAACGCGCAGGTGCCGACGATGCCCAGCGTCGGATCCTCGACGAACAGGATGTCGCCGCCCGGCGCGATGATCCGTTCCTGCGGGTTCCTGAGCACGTCGATATCGGTCTGTTCGAGCCGGTACATGGCTTCGATCCATTCGGCGTTGATGCGGTAGAAATCGTCCGCGAGCGCATCGCTGAACCGCCGGATCGCGAGGCCGCCGCGCGGTCGTTGCTCCAGCGGCTGCTCGGCCAGCGCGCGCTCGGTCGCGTCGATCAGGCTCAGCAGCGCGGGGGCGTCGCACACTTCGTTCACCGCCGCGCGCAGGCGTGGCCACAGCACGGTATTGGCCAGGTCCATCGCCGCGCTGCCCTTGGCGCTCAGGACCAGTGTCTTGCTCCGCTGATCGCGCGCATCGCGGCTGGTCTCGACCAGCTCCATCGCCACCAGCCGCGTCAGTATCCGGGTCACCGCGGGCTGGCTGATCCCCAGCACCTTGACCGCGTCCCCGACCGTCATCGGGCCGCGACGATACAGCGCGGTCAGGAGCGGCATCTGGCTTGGCTGCGTCGGCAGCCCGCAATCGACCGCGATCCGTTCGGCGCCGCCCTGCATCCGCTCTGCAAGCCGCTTCAGACGACTACCCAGCATCACGGCGCCTTCGAGCGCCAATATATCATCCATGCCAGTTCCCCACCTATTTAGATAACACGATATATAGCGGGTTATGAGAAACTTTCCGGCGAAGTGCAACTGCGTTGTGGATGGAGAGAATGGCCATCAGGGAAGAACCACCGGCATCCTCTGGACAAGCTCCCGTACCGCCGTGCATCTGCTGGGCACCGGCATGAGGATGAGCGGATGATCTTACGCAGCGACGAAACACTCGATGTCGACGTAGCCGGCAGCGGCCCGATGCGAATGCACCTGTTCCGGCCCGCGATCGAGGGGCGCTTTCCGGGCGTGCTCCTGTTTTCCGAAATTTATCAGGTTACGGCGCCGATCCGTCGGCTGGCAGCGATGATCGCCGGCAACGGCTATGTCGTGGCCGTGCCCGAGGTTTATCACGACTATGAACCGGCGGGCACGGTGCTGACCTATGATCCGGCCGGCACGGATCGTGGCAATGCGCTCAAGATCGCCAAACCCGTCGCGGCCTTCGACGCCGATGCGGAGGCCGGCCTGACCGCGTTGCTTGCGCATCCGGCCTGCAGCGGCAGGCTCGGGACGTTCGGCGTGTGTCTCGGCGGCCATCTCGCCTATCGCGCGGCGCTGGATCCGCGCGTGTCCGCGTCCGCCTGCTTCTATCCGACGGATATCCATTCGGGCACGCTCGGCCAGGGACGGTCGGACGACAGCATGGCGCGCATGGCCGCGCTGAAGGCCGAGATCATGCTCGTCTGGGGGCGCCAGGACCCGCATGTTCCCTTTGCCGGTCGCGAGGCGATCCGCGCGCGGCTCGAGGAGGTCGGTGCGTCCTACGAATGGCATGAGCTTAATGCGCAGCATGCGTTTCTACGCGACGAGGGCCCGCGCTACGATCCTGCGCTGTTCCTGCAGGCGATGGCGCTGACGCTGGCCTTCTACCGCCGCGCCTTGGCATGACCCTCTAGGCTGGCGCCTGGCCCATCGATTCGTCGGCAGGTCAGCGCAGCGGGTGCTTCACGATGTCGTGTCGTCTGCAGTCTTGTCGGAGCGGCCGAACAATTTCCATCCCAGCAGTCCGGCGACGAGCAGACCGACGATCACCCAGGTGAGATTGCCGAGCAGGCTCGCGATCGTCTGAACCTGATCGCTGAACGCGCGCCCGAGCGAGACGTAGATCAGCAACCACAGCACTTCGCCGGCGACGTCGAGGATGACGAACCGCATCCAGGGATATTCGGTCAGGCCGCTGGTGACGTTGATCCACGGACCCAGCGGCCCGATCAGCCACCGGCTGAAGAAGATGCCCCACCCTGCCCATTTGCGCGAATAGGCCTCGGCCTGTTCGACCTTGTCCGCGCCGCCGATTCGCTTCGTCACGGCCGCGAGCAACGGTCGCCCGCCATATCGCCCGAACGCGTAGCCGATCTGATCGCCGACGATCGCGCCGGCGGCACCGGCAAACACGACCGGCCAGAAATCGAGCTCGCCCTGCGCGACGAACGACCCCATCGCCACCAACGTCAGCGAGCTGGGGAACGGCATGCCCGCCGCCGCGAGGATCATCGCACCGAAGAGCGCGGGAAGCCCGTAGGTGGTCAGCAGTTCGAGAAGCTGGTCGGTCATCGCGCGGGGGACGGCTTGGCCATGAACGATCGCGGTGGGGGGCCGGGGGGCGGATAGGGTGGACGCGCATGGACGATCGCGTAGGTCAGTTTCGCCTCGATCTGGGTCATCGAGCGCCCGCTGTCGCGTGCGATCCGGCCGAGGGTCCGATGATCCGGCTCAGGCGGCAGGTTCAGGGCCTGGTGCAGGACGTGCGGCGGGACGTGATAGGAATGCGCGACATAGCCGATCGTCATCCACCGCTCGATCGGCTCGTCGCGGTGCGCGTTCCAGTAGATCGCATCGCCGACCGTACGGACCGCATGATAGCCCGTGAATGCGACGACCGCGACGAACGCCGCGATCAGCAGCCGCCGCCAGAATCGGTCGCGTGTCGTTCCAGTTCGCTTCATGCGGGTGCGATAGGCGCGACGCGGGGTATGAGCAACGCCGGCCGCTTCGTCGCCCCTGGCTCACGCCGCGCTCCAGCGCAGGGCGTCGATCAGCACGCGCAAGGCCGGGGTGACCTGCCGGCTCGGGTAATAGAGATAGCAACCCGGGAACGGCGGAGACCAGTCGTCGAGCACCTGGATAAGCCGGCCGTCGGCAATCTCCTCGGCGACGTCGTGTTCCAGCATATAGCCCAGCCCGGCACCGGCGCGGACCGTCGCGGCCGCGAGCACCTCGTCGTTCACGATCAGCTGTCCGCCCGGGCGGAACCGGATGTCGCGACCCTCATGCTCGAACTCCCAGGGCAGCAGCCCGCCCCCGCCGAGCAGCCGGTAGTTGACGCAGTTGTGCGCCTCCAGATCGGCAGGGGATGCAGGTATCGGTCGGGTCGCGAAATACGCCGGCGTGCCGACCACCACCGTGCGCAGTGCCGGGCCGACCGGCACCGCCACCATGTCGCGGTCGACCGTCTCGCCGAACCGGATGCCGGCGTCGAACCCGCCCGCCACGAGATCGACCAGCCGGTCTTCGACGATCACCTCAACCGAAATCTCGGGATGCGCGCGCAGGAAGCCCGGCAGGGACGGGGCCAGCACCATCCGCGCGGCAGAACCGAAGGTGGTCAGACGGATCGCGCCCGACGGCACGCCGCGCCAGTCGGCCAGCGCCGACAGCCCGCGGGCGAGTTCGGCCAGCGCCGGATCGAGCGAGCGCAACAGGCGTTCGCCGGCCGCCGTCGGCGCCACGCTGCGCGTCGTGCGGGCGAGCAGGCGCACGCCCAGGCGCTGTTCCAGGCTGCGCATCGCATGGCTGAGCGCGGAGGGCGACAGGCCGAGTTCGGCGGCGGCGCGCGTGAAGCTGCGGACGCGCGCCACCGCCGCAAAGGCGGCAAGATCGTCCAGGTCACCACGCCTCATTGCTGCACGTCCTTCACAAGGCCTTGTCGCCGATACCCGCTAATCACGAAAGCGATACCGTCTATCTCGTGTCGGACTTTCCTAGGAGATACAGTAATGACCCTCAACACGTATCGCACGCTTGGGCGCTCCGGCCTCGCGGTCAGTCCGCTTGCCCTCGGCACGATGACGTTCGGCGCCGGACGCTGGGGCGCCGACGAAGCCACGTCGCGGTCGATCTTCGACGCCTATGTCGAGGCCGGCGGCAATTTCGCCGATACCGCCGACGTCTATTCGGGCGGGCAGAGCGAGGAGATGCTGGGTCGCTTCGTCGCCGAACGCGGCAATCGAGACACGATGGTGATCGCGACCAAGTCGGGCTTCCCCCGCACCGACGGCACCCCGCTGGCCGGCGGCAACTCCGCGCGCAACATCCGCGACGGCATCGAGGGCTCGCTGCGCCGGTTGGGCACCGATTTCATCGATATGTACTGGACGCATGTCTGGGATCGCACGACCCCGCCCGAAGAAGTGCTGCGCGCGCTGACCGACGCGGTGCGGCGGGGCGACATCCTGTATTACGGCTTTTCCAACGCGCCGGCGTGGTACGCCGCGCAGATCGCGACACTCGCCCGCGCGCACGGTTTGCCCGAGCCGGTCGGGCTGCAATATTCCTATTCGCTGATCGACCGCGGGGTCGAGCTCGACGTGATGCCCGCGGGGCAGGCGCTCGGGCTGGGGCTGGTGGCGTGGAGCCCGCTCGGTGCCGGTCTGCTGACCGGAAAATACGGCCGCGAGAAGCTCGCGGAGGCGGGGCCCGCGGGCAGCCTGCCCAACCGCGCCGGCATGACGACCGACAGCGGCAGCGACGGCAGGTTGAACGGCGACAATCCGTATGGCGGCATGCTGTTCACCACGGCGAATTTCGACGTGGTCGACGTCGTGCGCGCGGTCGCAGCCGAGATCGGCCGGCCGATGGCGCAGGTCGCATTGGCGTGGGCTGCGGCCCGCGGCGGGGTTTCATCGGTGCTCGTGGGCGCGAGCCGGCCCGGGCAGTTGCTCGAGAACATCGCCGCGCTCGAGATCGTGTTCAGCCCCGACCAGCAGGCGCGTCTCGACGCCGTGGGCGCGCCGCCGATGCTGAACCCGTATTTCATCTTCGACCTGCCGCGCGAGCGGATCTTCGGCGGTCAGGCCGTAACGCCGTGGGCGCCTGCCATGCCGTGACGGGCATCGCGGGACCGGCCAAGCATTTCGACACGCATCCCTGCCGGTCGCGTCGCGTCAGCGCTTACGGGCCGCCACCGGGTTCCCTTGCGGTCCGATGCGGTCATGACCGCGCCTCGGGACCCCGTCGGAAACTGATGGCGATCCGGTTATAGGCGTTGATCAAGCCGATCGCCACGGTGAGGTCGGCGATCTCCTTCTCGTCGAACTGCGCGCTGACGATGGCGAACACCGCATCGGAGACACCGGCGCCCGCCACCATCGTGACCGCCTCCGTCCAGGCGAGCGCGGCCCGCTCGCGGTCGCTGAAGACGTCGCCCGCCTCGCGCCAGGCGGAGACGAGCAGGAGCTTACCAGCCGTGACGCCCGCGGCGAGCAGGTCATGGCCGTGGCTGTCGATGCAATAGGCGCAGCCGTTGATCTGCGATGCGCGCAGATACACGAGGTCGACCAGCGGCTTGGCCAGCCCGCAACCGCCGACATACAGATAGACGCCGCCTAACGCCTTCATGCCGTTCGCCGCGAGATGCTGGTAATCGAGGCGCATCATCGACGGGGGTCCGACGTCTTGAGGGGGGCGCCGTCGTCGGAGACGAACGTCACCAGCAGGCGCGCGGGACGCACCGCGCTCGCATTCGCCGTCAGCAGGTGATGGGCACCGGGTTGCTCGGTCCAGCCCTGCCCGACCCGGTAGCTGCGCACGGGCTCGCCTTCGATCCGGCTCTGGATACTGCCTTCGAGAACATAGGCGTAGAGAAACGCGGCGCCGTGCCGGTGCGGCGCGGCGCGCGCGCCGGGTGGGAACGTCACCACCGCCGCCGTGAACCGTTTGCCGACCACGCCGGGCAGCGGCTGCGAGACGAGCGGCGCGACGCTCTCCTCGGGGATCGGCGCGGCGGCCGGCATCGCTAGGAGCGCCGCGAGCATCACCGGACTAATGGCGTTCATTGAACGATACCGGATAGGCGGCATTACGGATCGTCACCATCGGGTCGGCGATCGCGATGCCCGGTGGCAAGGCGCCGGGAAGAAACAGCAGATCGCGGTCGGCCGCGACCGTGTCCGGTCCGGGCCGATCGATCGTGATCACGCCCAGCGTCACCAGGCGACGGGTTTCGGGCCATGCCACCGACGGATCGTCGACCCGGTCCGTCGGCTCTCCCAGTTGCGCAAGCCAGGTAAAGCGGACGGGTGCCCTGGCGACACGCGCGGCGATGTCGTCGATCAGGTACGTCGCCGAGCGTCGAGCTAGCGCGGCATCGTCCAGATACTGCTCGCCGGCCTCGGGCACGAAGCGATAGCGGACCGGGTGGCTCTTTCCGCCTGCGTCGATGAAGAAAAACGCGTTGACGCCGTAGAACGCGGTGGTCGCAAAGCTTTCCGGCGGCGGCTTCTGGGTCGTAAAGAACGTCCTTGCCGCAGGATGGGTGCCGAGAAATGCCTCGAACGGCGTTGGCGATGCCGTGCCCGCCGGGCTGTGGCCGAGCGCTTGCAGAAGCGTACTGAACTCCGCCGCCGTTCTCACCGGAAATCCATTGAAGCTGTGATTGACGATATCCAGGTTCGATCCGTCCGGCAGGAGGAACTTGACCGCGAAGCCGCGAGGATTGGCGCTCGCGCTGGTATCGGGAATATCGGGGATCCCGGTAAAATCGGAGAACCGGACGATGATCGGCACGGCGTCCGTGAAAACAGCCGCCGTCGACAGCGCGCGCGCAGCGGGAGCGGGCGTGAAACGGCCTTGCAGGATCACGCCCTTGGCGTGGACCGCGCGCGCATGATGCGCGCCGAACGCGCCATGGAAATCCTTGACGAGCTGTGCCGGGAGGCGTTTGGGAAGAGCCTGTTCGGTCTGCGCGTTGGCCGGCAAGCAGCCAAGCCAAACAGCAGCGATACCAACAACAGTCGATCGAATAGCCATTCTGGTTCCCCCGGTCGTCGGCCAGATCATGCTCCGATCACAGAAGAAAAGTCTGTTCCCAAATTGCTATTCGGAACCGATACTGCGCCCATGCTCCGGCGGAGTCATTATCATGCGGATGGAAGATCAGAGCGGCGCGAAATACGGCGGCAGGGATATACTGGAATCGTCCGTCGCGGGCGGCTGGCGGGGACTGGCCGCCGATCACCGTCATCATCCAAAGGGCGAAGTGGGGTCGTTCCAGCCCGCGAACCTCGAAATCGCGATCGCCACGGCCTGCAACCCCGCGTGTGTGGTCAGCCGAACGGGTGACCGGATACGCCAGCATACGCGCGTGGAGGCGGGGACGATCTGGTTCTGCCCGACGGGCGTCGAGGAGACCGACATCATCGTTTCCGAATGGCACGACGCGCTTCACATCTACCTGCCGTCGTCGGCGTTTGCGGACATTTCGGATGCGCGTGGCGGTGCAGCGTGCCGGCCCGAGGGCGTGCCCTATCTCGGCGGGTTCTTCGATGAACGGCTCAGGCGCCTCGGTGCCGAGGTGCTGCGCGAACTCGTGGCGCCGAGCGCGGCCAGCACTGTGCTGGTCGACACGCTGTCGATCGCACTGACCCGTTGCGTCATCGCTACCTATTCCGGTGTCGACACCGGGTCCGAAGGACGCGTCTCGGCCCATCGGCTGGACGACCGGCGTCTGCGGCGCGTTCTGGATTACATGACCGCGCATCTCGAAGACGATGTCGGGCTGACGGACCTGGCGGATGCAGCCTGCTTGAGCGTGTTTCATTTCATTCGACTGTTCACCAGCACGACCGGCCTGCCCCCGCACCGCTATCTGAGCCGCTTGCGGCTCGAACGCGCAAAGACGCTGTTGTCGCTGCGGACGATGCCGATCGCGGAAATCGCGCAGGCATGCCGCTTCTCGTCGCAATCGGCCTTCACGCGGGCCTTTCGACACGCGACGGCCACGACGCCGCAGGTCTATCGCCGACAATCCTAGCGCCGCATGGTGCCTTTCATGCCGCACGCGGTTGGAGATCTTCGCGAACGATGCCGGCTGGGGATCATCGGGAGCGAGCGTCACGCCGGTGAAACGTGACGGGCATAGCGAATCGCGCGTGAAGATGTGGTCCCTTTCGTCGTCGATGCATGCCCCGGCCGATCCGATCCCCGAACGCCGTCTGTCGAGTGCCCCTTGCGGATTGGCGCTCCTCGTCACGCCGTCCGCGACCGCGTCGCTGTCACTCGATCTCCGATCTGATAGGGGCGTGGTGTGCCGACGTTTGCGGACCATGATCTTCGCCTTTGGAGTGTCCCGATGACCGATGTCTCCCGCCGCACGCTGCTCGGTGCCAGCCTCACCGGCGCGGCGCTATCCGCATTTCCCGTCGCCATCGCGCGCGCTGCAGCGATCGCGCCCGACGTCAGGACGGGCACGCTCATGGACGTCGAGCATGTCGTCATCCTGATGCAGGAGAATCGCGGCTTCGATCATTATTTCGGGTCGTTGCGCGGCGTGCGCGGCTTTGCGGACCGGTTGCCGATTCCCGTGCCCGCCCCCGGACCCGCCCCCGTATTCGGGGAAGCCGGTGCGACGAAGCCCGTGCCGGTCTGGTATCAGCGCGACCGCACGGCGACCGGCGGCGCGCGGACGGTTTTGCCGTTCCATCTCGCGACCCGTACGAATTTCGACCTGATGCGGATGGAGGGCACGCCGCACAGCTGGCCCGATGCGCAGCGCGGGTGGGACGAAGGGCGGATGGCGCATTGGCCCGAGGCGAAAAGCCAGCGCGCGATGGGACATTACCGGCGCGAGGATATTGCGTTCCAGTTCGCGCTCGCCGAGGCGTTCACGGTCTGCGACGCCTATCACTGCTCGGTCCAGACCGGCACCAACACCAACCGCCTGTTCCTGTGGAGCGGCACCAACGATCCCGGTGGCACGATGGGCGGTCCGGCGATCGGCAACTCGCACGACAGCTTTCCCGAGGATGGCGGCAACGCCGAACCCTATCGCTGGACGACGGTGGTCGAACGGTTGCAGGCGAAGGGGGTCGACTGGCGAATCTATCAGGACATGGCCGATAATTTCACCGACAACCCGCTGGTCGGGTTCGCCGCGTTCCGCGACGCGCACGGGGGACGCGGCGATCCGGCGCTGAAGGACCGGGCGCTGACGACGCGCGGCCTCGACACGTTGCGCGGCGACGTACTCGCCGGACGACTCCCGCAGGTGTCGTACGTCATCGCCACCGCGAAAGGCTCCGAGCATCCCGGCCCGTCGAGCCCTGCGCAAGGCGCGGCCTACACCGCCGAGGTGCTCGACGCGCTGACGGCGGATCCGAAAATCTGGGCGCGGACTGCGTTGCTCGTCATGTTCGACGAGAATGACGGCTTCTTCGATCACGTCCCACCGCCCGCGCCTCCCTCGCTTGCCACCGATGGTACGATGCTCGGCGGCTCGACGGTCGATCTCGAGGGCAGCTATCACCGCCACCCGAGCAGGGGCGATGCCGCACTCGATCTCCCCGCCTATCGTGGCCGCGCTTATGGGTTGGGCCCACGCGTGCCGATGTATGTCGTCTCGCCGTGGAGCCGGGGCGGGTGGGTCAATTCGCAGGTGTTCGATCACACCTCGGTGATCCGCTTCCTCGAACGCCGGTTCGACGTTCACGACTCCAACATCGCACCGTGGCGGCGCGCGGTCTGCGGCGATCTGACCTCGGCGTTCGACTTCACCGCCGCGACCCTCACGCCGTTCGCCGCCTTGCCCGATCCACGCGCCGACGCGGTGCGGGCCGCAGCGATCCCGAAGCAGGTGAGCCCGCAGGCGCCGGCGGGATCGACGCCGCCGTGGCAGGAGCCCGGTATCCGCCGCGCCCGCCCGCTGCCCTATGCGTTGACCGTCAGCGACACGATCGGCGAGGACGCGGTTCGGCTTCGCTTTGCCGCCGACGGCGCGCAAGCCGCGGTGTTCCACGTCTACGACCGTACCGACCTGGTCCGGGCGCCACACCGCTTCACGGTCGAGCCCGGTGGTGCGTTGGATGGGCGCTGGGCGTTCGACGGCAAGGGGCAATACGATCTCTGGGTGCTCGGCCCGAACGGGTTCCACCGTCATTTCATGGGCCACCGCGACGACCCCGCTTCGCTGTCGGGGCTGGTATGGCGTGCCACAGCGACGGAGATGGCGCTGCTGCTCCCCGCCGGGCACCGCGCGCACGCTCTTGTCGCGCGTGCCGAACGGGTCGGCGCGACTGCCCAGGCGACGCCGCTCACCCGGACGCGGCACCGCTGGTCGCTGGCGGATACCTATGGCTGGTACGACATCACGGTCAGCGCAGCGACCGCGCCGAACTATCGCCGGCGGGTATCCGGGCGGATCGACACCGCCGGCCGAATCACGTGCAGCGATCCGTTCGCTGCGGCCGGTCCGACTGGCGACACTTAGCGGCACCAACATCATGGCGCGGTTCGGGACTACCAGCCTGCGACGGTTCGGGCTTTGGAGCGAGTCACTGCGCCGCGGCGGATGTCGGCGAGATCGCAGCCGATGCCGGCGCTCCTTCCACCACAAACGCGCGTGCGCTTGTCGTCGGGGGGACGATCAGCGTCGATGTTCCCGCCGCCTTGTCCTGGACGACGGCAGTCTGCTTGCCTTCGGTTCTTGCCAAGCCAGTGCCGTTCCAGCCGTGCACGGTGATCGCGATCGTCTTCCACCACGGCTTGAAGCCACCCTCGGGCTTGGCGAAGTCGATCGACAGGCCGGCGGGGGTGATCGTGCAGCGCACCGTCTGGCGGAAATAGCCGCGGCGGGTGTACGCCAAGGTGCGGCCGTCGTCCTCGTAGAGCGTGCCCAGGCAGTCGGCGCCGGGATAGACGTCGAGCCGCAGCGGACCGTTCGGGGTTTCGCTCGTGCTCTGGACCAGCGGCTGGCGGGGCAGGATCGTGCCTGCGCGGACGAACACGGGGAGGTAATCGAGGCGCGGTGTTTCTGTCACGCGATCGCCTAGCGTACGCGCGGTCGGTACGGCCTGCGTCGCGGACTGGATCGGGCCGGCGGCGGCGGGTTCGGGCGTGCCGACGCGTTGTCCGGTCCAGTAATCATACCAGCCGCCAGCGGGCAGGCAGACGTCGTAGGTCTGCGGCGACTCCGGCTTGGGCGGCGGTGCGATCAGCAGCGACTTGCCGAGCGTGAACGCCATCGACTGGTCGCACGACGCAGTCGCGGCGGCGGGGTAATCGTAGAATACCGGGCGCATGATCGGATCGCCGAACCGCGCATTCTGGTCCGCCAGTGCGTAGAAATACGGCATCAGGCGATAGCGCTCCTCGATGAAGCGACGGCGGATCGCGAGATGGTCGGGGCCGTCGACCCAGGGCTCGACGCGGGGGGTGCCGGTCGCCGAATGATTGCGGAACACCGGCGTGAACGCGCCGATCTCGGTCCAGCGCGTGAGCAGGTCGGGGCTCGGGCCGCCCGCAAAGCCGCTGACGTCGGCGGCGCTGTAGCCGAAGCCCGACAGGCCGAGGTTGATGATCTGCTGCACCGACAGCTTCAGGTGATCCCAGGTCGCGCTGTTGTCGCCGGTCCAGGTAACCGCGTAACGCTGCCCGCCGGCATAGCTCGCGCGGGTCATCACGAACGGGCGTTCGTCGGGGCGCAGCTTGAGCAGGCCGTCGAACGTGGCGCGCGTGTTGAGCATGCCGTAGACGTTGTGCGCCTCGCGGTGATCGGTGATGCGTGCCGCGAAATCGTCGCTGTCGATGCGGTGGCGGGTGTCGAGCGGCATCGTCTTGGTCGGCGTCTCGAAGATCGCCGGCTCGTTCATGTCGTTCCAGAACCCCGCGATCCCGGCGTCGAGGAAGCCCTTATACTGCGTGCCCCACCAGGTCCGCGCGGCGGTCTTGGTGAAGTCGGGGAATACCGAAGGGCCAGGCCAGACCGGCGCGACATACGGAGTGCCATCGGCGTTCTTGATGAACGCGTCGGCCTTCATCCCGCTCTGGTAGGGCGCGTAACCCTGCTCGACCGCGGCGATGTGGAGGTCGGTGATCGCGACCAGCTTGATCCCGTCCGCCTTCATCTCGGTGGCGAGCTTGGGCAGGACGGGGAAGGTCTTGGCGTCGGTGGTGAAGGGGCGGTTGCGATCCTGATAGCCGATGTCGAGCCAGATCACGTCGGTCGGCACGCGGTCGCTGCGCAGGCGCGCGGCGATCTGGCGGACCTCGTCGGCGCTGCCGTAACTGTAGCGCGACTGTTGGTAGCCGAGCGCCCATTTCGGCGCGAGCGGCGCGTGGCCAGTCAGGTCGGCATAGCGGCGCGTGACCTCCGCGACCGAGGGCCCGGCGATGAAGTAATAGTCGATCGGGCCGTCGGGGCCGCCGAACGACAGCGTCTCGGCATCGCGGTGGCCGAAGTCGAACCAGGTGCGATAGGTGTTGTCGAGCAGGATGCCGTAGCTGCCGCCCGCACCGCCGGAGCCGATGAAGAAGGGTATCGACTTGTAGATCGGATCGTCCGCGCTGCTGAACCCGAACGCGTCGGTGTTCCAGTCGACGAAGCCGTGGCCGCGCCGGTCGAGCCCCTGCGTCTTGTCGCCGAGACCGTAGAAATGCTCGCTGATCGGCAGCGTCTTGGAGATCGCGAACGCCTTGCCGTCGGTCGCGACGGGGGCAGCGTCCGCAGAGATGATCTTGCCGTCGAGCGTCTCGAAGGTGATCGCGCCGCCGGCACCGATCCGTACGCGGACGCTGGCGGTGGTGAAACCGTCGGGCGCGGCGCTTACTTTGGCGGTTTGCTTGCGGGTCGCCGCCGTCACCGCCCAACTCGCATCCTCGGCGAACGCGCCGTTCTTGGCGACGCGCACGCGGACGAGGCCGTCGGTCATAGCGGTGATCCGCATGGTCGCCGCGCCCGCGCGAACCTCGACGCCATCATTGCGCGGCGTGAGCGTCGGGGCGGCGAGCGTGGTCGTCTGCGCCTGGACGGGCACACTGCACACGCCGGCGGTGGCGGCGAGCAGGAGGGCGATGCGTTTCATACGTGATCCTTGTGGTCCGCGGCGGCGCGGAGGCGAGAGGCGTGTGACCCGAAATTCGATGCGCAACGGGTCAGGAAATCGTCGATCTTGGCCAAGTCGATGGGATCGATGTCGGCGCCGGGGGGGATCAGCCGCGCGGTGTCGGGGAAGGTGCCGTAGCCCGCGAACAGGCAGTGCCAGCTGATCGCCGAATAATAGCGGCCGAGCCCGGCGCGATCGATCGCCGCGACCATGTCGGCGCCGGTGAACCAGGTGGACATCAGCATCTTGAGGTCGTCGGACAGGGCTTCGACCCCTCGCGCTTCCGCCCAATAGCTGGTCGGATCGTCGTGGCGCTGGTTCAGCCGGTAGTGCGCGACGATGTAGTCGCGGACGCCGTCGTAGCGCGCGGCGATGCGCGTGTTGAACGCGGTGCGGACGGCGTCGGTCGCGCCGTCTTGGTCGACCATGTCGAGGAACGCTTCGACGGTGGCGATCACCAGATGCAGCGCGGTTGCCTCGAGCGGTTCGAGGAAGCCTTGGGCAAGTCCGACCGCGAGCGCGTTATGCGACCAGCTGTCGCGGACTCGGCCGACGCGCATCTTGAGGTGGCGCGCTTCGCCGGTGTCGACGCCGATATACGCGCGCAGTTCCGCTTCGGCCTGTGCTTCGGTCAGGTGGCGGCTGGAATAGACATAGCCGTTGCCGTTTCGGCTGGTCAGCGGGATGTGCCACGCCCAGCCGGCCGACAACGTGGTCGCGCGGGTCTGGCTGGGGATCGGTGCGCCGGGAACATGCGCGGTCGGCATCACTACCGCGCGGTCGTTGAACAGTGCGTCGGCGTAGCTGACGAACGGCACTTCCAGCGCACCGAAGATCGTGCTGCGAAATCCGCTCGCGTCGATGAAGAATTCGCCGGCGATGCGTTCGCCGTCGGTATCGATCAGCGCGGCGATTTCGCCGGTCGAGGCACGCTCGACGCTGGTGATCCGGCGCTGGAGATGGACGACGTCCAGCGTCTCGGTCGCGTGCGCAGCGAGGAACGCGCCGACCTTGTACGCGTCGAAATGATACCCGTAGCTGACCTCGAACGGGAAGTTCGCGGCAGGCTGCGGAGCGCAGTGCGCGGCGGCGAGCCGGGCGGGGAGCAGGAACTGGTCGGGATGCGCCTCGACGTCGCGCCCCGTTCGCCTTGCCCGCGCATTGTAGAAGAATTGCGGCGTGGTGTGGCCGTCGAGCGCGGTGGGGAAGGGGTGGAAATAGCGCTCATACCCCTCGCGGTCCGACCAGCCCTCGAAGCCGATCCCGAGCTTGTAGGTCGCATCGCACGCCGGCATCCACTCGGCTTCGGCGATGCCGAGCGTGTCGAAGAAGTGCTTCAACTGGGGCGTCGATCCTTCGCCGACGCCGACGATGCCGATCTCCGGGCTTTCGACCAACGTCACGCGGACGCCGCGATCCCGCCAGCGATGCGCGATCAGGCACGCGGTCATCCACCCGGCGGTGCCGCCGCCGAGGATGACGATGTGCTGGCCGAGCCCGTCGATCACCGTCGCAACACCAGCCCGGACAGCGGTGGCAGCGTCGTCGTGCCGGCGCCAACGGTCGCGAACAGCATGTCGCCGTCGGTCGCGATGCCGACTGGCCAATCACGCGCGTCGTCGCCGAGATTGAATACGCAGAGCAGCGTCTCGTCGCCGGACTCCCGCTCGAACGCGATCACTGCATCGTCGCTGTGGACGATCCGCAGGCTCCCGAGCCGCAACGCTGGATGCGCCTTCCGTGCGGCGATCAGCGCCCGTGTCCAGTGCAGCAGCGACGTCGCGTCCGTTTCCTGCGCATCGACCGCGATCGCGCGGTGATCCTCGCCGAACGGCAGCCAAGGCTCGGTACTGCCGAACCCAAGGTCGGGCGCCGCGCCGATCCAAGGCATCGGCGTACGCGCGCCGTCGCGGGACAAGGTCAGCGGCCAGTTCGCGATCGCCTCAGGATCGAGCAGGTCGTCGAACGCGATGTCGACCTGCGTCAGCCCGAGCTCCTCGCCCTGATACAGGAAGATGTTGCCGCGCAACGCGACGAGCAGCAGGATCTTCATCCGCGCGAACGCCTCGCGCTGGTCGGGCGTGGTCCAGCGCGACACCGCGCGCGGCGCGTCGTGGTTCTCGAACGCCCAGCTCGGCCAGCCGAGACCCGGCGTATCGGGCCAGTTGCCGACTGCATCGACGATCAGCTCGGGCGTCAAACGGTCCGCGTACAGGAAGTCGAACCCGTACGCGCTGTTGAGCCGGCCATTGCCGCCGGTGAACAGCTTCATTTCGCGGTCGCTGTCGTCGCCGCCGACTTCGGCGACGGTGAACCCGGCGCCATATTCGTCGAGCAGTGCGCGGATCCGCTCGATGAAGCCGACGATGTCCGGATGGCTCTGGTTGTGCAGCTTCTGCTGGAAATCGAACGACCGCGTCCGCGCGCGATTCGTCGCGGGCGCGGGCGGATTGTCGGTCAGCGCCGGGTCGTGCATCGCGAAGTTGATCGCATCGAGGCGGAAGCCGTCGACGCCGCGATCCAGCCAGAACCGCGCGGTCGCGATCAGCTCGTCCTGCACCGCGGGGTTGTGCCCGTTGAGCTGCGGCTGGTCCTTCAGGAAATTGTGCATGTAATATTGGCCGCGCCGCGCGTCCCAGGTCCAGGCGGGGCCGCCGAACACCGACTGCCAGTTCGACGGCGGCGTGCCGTCGGGCTTGGCATCCGCCCAGACATACCAGTCCGCCTTGTCGCCGCTGCGCGACGCCCGGCTCCGGCGGAACCAGTCATGCTCTTCCGAGGTGTGCGAATAGACCTGGTCGATGATGATCTTGAGCCCGAGCGCATGCGCGCGCGCGATCAGCGCGTCGAAATCGGCGAGCGTGCCGAAGATCGGATCGACGTCGCGGTAATCCGACACGTCATAGCCGAAATCCTTCATCGGCGAGGTGAAGAACGGCGACAGCCACACCGCGTCGACGCCCAGCGCTGCGACGTAATCGAGATGCGCGGTGATACCCGGCAGGTCGCCGATCCCGTCGTCGTTCGAGTCCGCGAAACTCCGGGGGTAAATCTGATAGATCGTCGCGCCCTTCCACCAGGGGTGGTCGGCAACGGACTCAGGCAATCGTGCAGGCATCAACGAGTCTCCGCGGCGCAGACGGCATAGCCGAAGGCGGGCAGGGTTAGTGTGACACTCCCGGGGGCGGCAGCGCGGGGCGCACATGTTCCGGCAAGCGTAGCGAAGCGGGTGGAGCCGGTCTCGACCTGCACCGCCTGCGTGAGCGGCTTGGCCGAGGTGTTGAACGCAAGCAGGGTTTCCGCACCCGTCGTCGGATCGAAGCGCGAAACGGCGAGCAGGCCCGGTGTCTCGCTGCGGCTGCGGATGACCGTCCGGCCACGGGTCAGCGCGGGATATGAGACGCGCACCTTCGAAAGCTCGGCGATCTCGCGGAACAGCGGATTGGTCTCGCCGAAGCTCTCGGTCGCGGTCGTCTTGGTCGTGCCGAGCAGGCGGTTGTCGTTGTAGATCGCGACCTTCGACGCGAACATGTCCTCGCGCGCGTCCTGGTCGTTGCCGTCGCCGACGAAGCCCTGCTCGTCGCCCGAATAGATCGTCGGCACGCCGCGCAACGTCAGCAGCATCGCGTTCGACAGCAGCACGCGCTTCAGCACGTCCTCGTCGGACGCCTGCGGGAATGCCTTCCGCACGTAGGTGGCGAAGCGGCCGTCGTCGTGATTGCCGGTGAAGGTCGGCAGGATTGCCGCCGTGTTGGCGCCCTTCGCATACAGCACGTCGCCGTCGAACAAGGCCTCGAATGCATCGGTGCCGCGCGTGCCGGCGACCGTCTCGACCACCGCCTGGCGGAACGCGAAGTCGAGCACCGCGGGCAGCTTGTCGACAATCGTGTGCTGCGCGAGCACCGCCGGGCGGACCTCGTGGTCGGAAACTTCGCCGAAGATGTGGAAGTTCGGGATGCCGTTCGACTTCGCCCGCGTCAGCATCGCGGGCACGAACTGTGCCCAGAATTCGGGGTTCACGTGGCGCGCGGTATCGATGCGGAAGCCGTCTACCTTGAACCGGTCGATCCACGATCCGAAAATGTCGATCATGCCGCTCACGACGCGCGGGTTCTCCGTCATGATGTCGTCGAGACCCGAGAAGTCGCCCATCGTCGAACTCTCGTTCATGAAAGTCGTGTCGCCGCGATTATGGTAATAGATCGGGTCGTTGAGCCACGCCGGCACCTTCACGGTGCGTTCCGCGGCGGGCACGTACGGCGTGTAGGCATAGGTCGTGTCGGTCAGCCTGGCGAAGTTCGCCGCGGTCTGGACGCCGTCGCCGACGAACCCTGGGTTGATCGCCTTGCCGCCGACACCGCCCTTGCGCTGGTACGGATACGTCGCGCGATCGCGGTACGGGCAGGGCAGGCCGACCGCGCATTCGCGGTACTGGATCACGTCGGCTGTGTGGTTGATGATGATGTCCATATACACCTTCATCCCGCGTTTGTGGGCGGCATCGACGAACGCGGTCATGTCGGCGTTGGTGCCGAGATGCGGGTCGACCTGCGTGAAGTCGGTGATCCAATAGCCGTGATAGCCCGCGGACTCGTGGCCCGGCGAACCCTGCACCGCCTTGTTCTTGAAGATCGGCCCGAGCCAGATCGCGGTCGCGCCGAGATGCTGGATATAGTCCAAGCGCTTGGTCAGGCCCTTCAGGTCGCCGCCGTGATAGAAGCCCTTCGCGGTCGGATCATAGCCGGTCTTCAATCGATCGCCGGCGATCCCGCCGCGATCGTTGCTCGGGTCGGCATTCTCGAACCGGTCGGGCAGGACGAAATAGATCACCTCGTCCTGCGGCGCACGCGCGCGGTAGTCGGCGGGCGGCACGGCTGCCGCGCCGGACAGCGCGAGCAGGATGGCGGCGGCAATGCTCATGCGCCGAGCCCTGCGGATGCCGCGCAATGCTGCGCGACGAACGCGGCGTGGTCCTGCATCTGGCCCGCCTCGCGCGCGTTCAGCTTGTCGATCGTGTCCATGAATTCCCCCAGGTCGCTCGTCGATATCGCGTCGGCCAGCGGGTGGTGGCCCGCCGGCATGATGCCTTGTCCCGCCAGCACCTGAAGCCAGCCGACTTCGGTGAACAGCTCCTCATGCTCGCGGACGATGTGTCCGTTGCCGCGCCACAGGTCGATCTTGGCGGCGAGGGTATCCGGGGCGGCCATGTCGCGGCACTGGCGCCAGAACGGCGTGTCGTCGCGCGCCGTCGCCTTGTAGTGGAGGATGATGAAGTCGCGGATGCGTTCGTATTCGAAGTCGCTCTGGCGGTTGAACTCGGTGCGGTCGGCCTCCGCAATCACACGGCCGGGCAGCAGCTTGAGCAATCGCGCAATCGCCGACTGGATCAGGTGGATGCTGGTGGATTCAAGCGGTTCCATGAACCCGGCGGCAAGCCCGAGCGCAACGACGTTGCGGTTCCACATCCGCTTGCGACGACCCGTGCGGAACGCGATCGTGCGCGGATCGGCCTTCGCCGGCGTGTCGAGACCGGCGAGCAACGTCGCGGTCGCCTCGTCCTCGCTCATATGTGCGCTGGAGAAGACGACGCCGTTGCCGGTCCGGTGCTGCAACGGGATCCGCCACTGCCAGCCGGCGGCATGTGCGGTCGATCGGGTGTACGGCGTGAACTTTTCGCTTCGTGCCGAGGGCACCGCGATCGCGCGGTCGCACGGGAGCCAGTGCGTCCAGTCCTCGTATCCGGTGCCGAGCGCCTCCTCGATCAGCAGCCCGCGAAAGCCGGTGCAGTCGATATACAGGTCGGCGGCGACGGTGGTGCCGTTCTCCAGCACGAGGCCGGAGACGTCGCCGCTGTCACCGTCGCGGGTGACGCGGACGATCTTGCCTTCGATCCGGTTGACGCCGCGCGTTTCCGAGTAGCGTCGCAGGTACCGCGCATAGAGCCCCGCGTCGAAATGATAGGCGTACGGCATCGATGGCAGCGTCCGCGCGGTGCGGGCAGGGCCACGCTGCATCCGCTCGGCAAGCGCCGCATGCGTGTTGAGCGAATAGGCGCCGAGATCGCCGGCCAGCCCGAGCGATCGCGCGCGCAGCCAATATTGGTGGAACGGCAGCAAGCCGACATCACGGCCGACATCGCCGAACGCGTGCATGTACCGATGGCCCGGCTTGAACCAGTCGACGAACTCGATGCCGAGCTTGAACGTGCCGCCGGTCGCGCGGAGGAACGCGTCCTCGTCGAGCCCGAGCGCATCGTTGAACAAATGGATCTGCGGGATCGTTGCCTCGCCCACCCCGACCGTGCCGATATCGTCGGACTCGATCAGGTCGATCTCGTATCCCGTCTCCAGGAACCGCGCGAACGTCGCCGCCGCCATCCAGCCGGCCGTGCCGCCACCGGCGATCACGATACGCAAAGGGTGATTGGCCATCGTCCGCGTCCCCGCTTCGAAACCGTTAGGTGCCGCCACTGCGGGGCAAATGCGGGGCGGCGTCAACCGCCCCGCCATCGACATCAGAACTTATACGTAATGCCGACATAATAGTCGCGACCATAGCGCTGATAGTCGATCACCTGGCGCGGATCGTCGTTCTGGTAGGTCACGAACGGCCGGTCGGTCAGGTTCTTCGCCTGTGCCAGGATCGCGAAGTTCGCGAGCGGACCGCTCTGGAATTCATACCCGATCTGCGCATCCAGGATGCCTTCCGATCGCGCGGTGCGATAGGTCGGGTTGGCGGACAGGCCGGCGACCTCGGCGAGGAAGCTGGAGCGGTAGCGATAGTTCGCGCGCGCCTGGAAGCCCCATTTCTCGAAGTAGATCGTGCCGCTGCCGGTCCACTTGGACAGGCCGGGCAGGGTGATCGCATCGGTCGGGTTGCTGGCGAACTTGATCGTCGACTGCGTGTAGTTGCCGCTGGCGAAGATGCCGAAGCCGTCGAGCGCCGACGTGATCGCCTTGAACGGCAGCGACACCGTGCCCTCGACCCCGAGCACTTCGCCGCGACCGGTATTGGCAGGCGTCGAGACGTTGCCGATCGTCTGGCCCGCCGCGATCACCTGCGCCTGCTGTGCCGCGGTTAGCGCCGGCAGCAGCGCCGAGAAGTCGTAGGGCAGCGAGTTGTTCGGATCGACGAAGTCGGTGAGGTGCTTGAAATACCCCGACAGTGCGACATAGCCGCCACCGCTGAAATACTTCTCGAACGACAGATCGATGTTGGTCGACTGGTACGGCTTCAGATTGACGTTGCCGCCGGTCGAGGTGAACACCGGGAACAGCCCGGCGGGCGTCTGGCCGATATTGGTCAGGTTGATCGCGACGTCCTGCGTCACGCGCTCCTGGTCGAGACGCGGACGGACCATCGTCTGCGAGGCGCCGACCTTGACGAAGCCCAGCGGGATCAGTTCGACCGACATCGTCGCCGAGGGCAGGAAGTTGGTGTACTTCACCGACTGCGTCACCGGGGCGATCGTCACGACGCCGCCGACGACGCTGGCGATCTGGCCGGTCGAGCTCTGGTCCGAATGCACCACCTGCGCACCGATCGAGCCCTTGAGCGGCTTGTCGCCGACCAGGCCGTCGATCGTGACCTTGGCATAGCCGGTCCAGACCTTTTCGAGCACGACATTGTCGCGCACCAGCGCGGACGGACGACCGTCGAACGCCGCATTGAGCGAATTATTGTAGAGATACAGCGGATCGAGCGTCAGCATCTGCGGGATGCCGAGGTAATCGAGCGCCACGTTCTTGCCGAGCAACGCCTCGCTCGGCACGTTGCCGCTCAGCGGCGAGCCGCTCGCCACGGTGCAGTTGGTGCCGCCGCCGGTCGGGCAGAGGAAATAGGACGTGTACGCGCTGGTCTTCTTGCGCTGGCTGTAGTTGCCGCCGGCTTCCCAGCCCTTGACGACGCTGTCCGAGAACTCGCCGTTGAGGCTTGCGCGGAGCGACTTCAGATCATCCTTGAAGCTCGGCCGGTTGAGGAAGCCCGACTGGACGACCTGCTGCGTGCCGTTGTTGCCCCAACCCTGCGGATCGGTCAGCTTGAAGATGTTGGTGTTGGTGTAATCGAGCGTCGGCGAGAAGGTGTAGGTGCCGTTGCCATTCTGCTTGACGGTGACGGTGTCCGCCGCGCCGCTCTTGGCGAAGCCGGTGCCGGTGTTGGTCTCGAGCAGGAAGTCGGTGCGCTTCGCACGGCTCCAGCTCGCATCGACGTTGAGGTGAACCGACTCGGTCAGCTTGAGGTCGTTGTTCCAGCCGAGCGAGAAATTGTCCGCCTTGCGCTGGTTATAGTCGTTGCGCTGCACCGCGAAGACGTTGCCGAACGTCGCGCTGGTCGCGAAGCCGTCGGCAATTGTCACCCCGGTAGCGGTCGTTCCGCCAGGCGAGGTCGGCGTCGTCAACTGACCAGCCAGCGGGAATTCAATGCCGCGCAGGATCTGCGTTTCCTCGAAGTGCGAATACAGCGCGTCGAACGTCGAATGGAAGCTGTCCGACGGCTGCCACTCGATCGTGGCTACGCCGCCATACCGCTTCAGTTCGTTCGACTGGACGTACGGCTTGGCGCCGTTGAGCAGGAACGGGCTGGTCGCCGTGCCGGCGCCGCTATAGCCCCACGCGTTGTAGCGCTCGTCCTGCGACGGCGTCTGCGTTGCGGACACGCCGATCGCGATGCCGAGCGTGTCGTTGGCGAACTTGTCGACATAGGTCGCCGACGCGCGATAACCGTAGCGATCGCCATCCGGGTTCAGCTTGTCGATGCCGTTCATCTGCGCGCGCGCGCTGACCGCGATGATGCGGTGCGCCTGGTCGAGCGGTCGCAGCATGCGCAGGTCGACCGTACCGGCGACACCCGCGGCGATCAGCGAGGCGTCGGCCGACTTGTAGACGTTGACGGTCTTGAAGAATTCCGACGGATACTGGTCGAACTCGACGCCGCGGTTGTCGCCGGTCGTCACCTGTTCGCGGCCATTGAGCAGCGTGGTCGAGAAATCGGGGCCGAGGCCGCGGATCGACAGGCGCTGGTCGCGGCCTTCGAGACGCTGCGCGGTCACGCCGGGCAGGCGCGCGAGCGAGTCCGCGATCGACACGTCAGGCAGCTTGCCGATGTCCTCGGCCGAGACCGAGTCGACGATCAGGACCGACTGGCGCTTGATCTTGGCGGAGGATTCGAGGCCGGCGCGGATGCCGGTGACGACAATGTCGCCACCATCCGCGGCATCCTGCGGTGCGGAATCCTGCGGCGCGGTCGGGACGGCGTCGGCGGGCTGCGGCGTCGGTGCCGCTACGGTCGGGACCGCGTCGACCTGCGCGGGTGCGGTCGCGTTCGCGTTTGCCGTGCCCGGTGTCGCCTGCGCGAACGCGGCCTGGCCCGGCAGGATCAGCGCGGCGGCGAGTGCGGTGGCGCTGACGCGGAGCGCGAGGCGGCTATGCGCGGAAACGCCGGTCGTGGCGCGCGCGCGGCACGGTGCAAAATTGCTCATGAATACCCCTTTGGCGGGAATGATCCCGCGCATCCTCAGTGACTTGTGTCGGTAGCCTCGACGTCGTGCTTTCGCGTCGATTGTCGCAAGGCTGCTATATTTCGGCGGCGGTCGTTGCAAAAGGGACGGGCATACGTATTCACTGTTTCATGCAGACCGTGTCTCTTTCGGACCACGCCAGCCGACAGTGGCGCCGATATCGGTGCCGGTGATGGGGCGTCGCCCGACATCGTTCGACATCGCGCAACTGGCGGGCGTCTCGCAGCCGACGGTGTCGCGTGCGCTGCGGGGATCGAAGTCGGTCAATCCGCAGACCCGCCAGCGGATCGAGGCGATCGCGCGGAGCCTGCATTATGCCGTCGACAAGCACGCGTCGTCGCTGCGCAGCCAGTCCGCGAACACGCTGGCGCTGCTGTTCTTCGAAGAGCCGGCGGAAGACGATTCGACGATCAACCCGTTCTTCCTGTCGATGCTCGGCTCGATCACGCACGCCTGCGCGCGGGCCGGCTACGACCTGCTGATCTCGTTCCAGCAATTGTCGGGCGACTGGCACGTCGATTACCAGGACAGCCGCAAGGCCGACGGCATCATCCTGCTCGGCTATGGCGATTACGAAGCCTATCGCGCCCGGCTCGATCACCTGACCGAACAGGGCACCAAGGTGGTGCGCTGGGGCGCGGTCGGCACGGGGCCGGCGGGGATCACGGTCGGTTCGGACAACCGCGGTGGTGGCGAGGCGGCGACGGCGCACCTGATCGCACGCGGCCGCCGCCGGATCGCCTTTCTCGGTGCGGCCGACGGGCGCTATCCCGAACTCGAGGATCGTTACCGGGGATATCGCGACGCGCTCGAGGCGGCCGGGCTGACGGTGGACGACGCGTTGCAGGTCGATGCGATCACCACCGAGGATGCGGGACAGGACGCGGTCGCCGATCTCGCGCGGCGCGGTGTCGAGTATGACGCGATCTTCGCGGCGAGCGACAGCATCGCGATCGGTGCGATGCGGGGACTGGCGGCGGCGGGACGTTCGGTGCCGGGCGACGTGGCGATCGTCGGCTTCGACGACATCGCCTCCGCGCAATTGACCAACCCGCCGCTGACGACCGTCACGCAGGATGCGCGCCGGGCGGGAGAGGCGCTGGTGCGGACGTTGCTCGCCAGGGTGCGCGACGAGGCGGTGGAAAGTGCGCCGTTGCCGACCCGACTGGTGATCCGCGCGAGCAGCGGGGCGTAGCGCGACACGATCCTCCCCCGCCAGGGGGAGGTGGCAGGCGTCAGCCTGACGGAGGGGGCGGCATGAGCAACCGCTGTTGCGTAACCTCCCCCTCCGTCACCTTCGGCGCCACCTCCGCCTGGCGGGGGAGGATCGAAGCGCCAAGCGGAACGGGCAGGCGCATTCAGTCGTCGAACAGGAACAGATTCAGAGTCAGCCGCCCGGCCAGCGGGTCCGAACTCAGCGCCACCTCGGGCGGCAGATACGCGCAGTGCAGCGTATTTCCCGCATAGACGAGCGCCCGGTTGAACCGCGCCGGCTGGACTGCGGCACACTCGTACAACGCGGTGTCCCCGGCAATGTAGGACGCTTCCGGCATCCCGAACGTCTGCACGTCCGCGTCCAGCGCCGCGCGGAACCGGTCGAGCCGCGATGCATCGACGCTTTCGAACCCGGTCGCCCGCTGCCGGTAAAACGCGGTGCCGCCCTGCTCGCCATGCCCGAGGAACAGCAGCACCGCGATCCGCCGCGATTCCACGCCGTCGAAATGCGGTAGGCGCTGGATCGGCGCGAGATCGACGGGGGCCGTGGTCACCAGCGAATAATAGGCTTCGGATACGGCCGGTGCGGGGTCGAGACCGAAATGCTCCGCCAGCAACGGGGCGATCCGGCGGCGCATCGTCTCGGCGAGGCGTGGCGGCACGGGTGCGCGGACGCCGGGATAATGCGGGCCGATCGCCGTCATGCGAAGGCTCGCCGCATCCTCGCGGAGCGCATCCGGATCGGGCCAGAAATCGTCGATCGCGAGCAGCGGGCGCTGCTCCTGGCCCTGGAGATGCAGCGTGGTTTTGAGCGTATCTGTCATCCCGGTCCTCATGCCGCCCCGCGGCGTGCGGTGCGAAGGTATTCGTATGCATGGTTGTTTTGACAGTCGCTTGGGGTCAAGCCAAGCCGACAGGATCGCCGTGCGGACAAGCGGCGACCGAGGGGAACCGCGTTTTGACCGAGAAACCAGTCCAGGGCTTTGGCGGCCTGTGGAACATCAGCTTCGGCTTTTTCGGCATCCAGATCGGCTTCGCGTTGCAGAACGCCAATATGAGCCGGATCTTCCAGACGCTCGGCGGCTCGCTCGACGACCTCTCCTATCTGTGGGTCGCGGCACCGTTGACCGGCCTGCTCGTCCAGCCGATCATCGGCCATTACAGCGACCGCACCTGGACGCGCTTCGGCCGGCGTCGTCCCTATTTCTTCGCCGGCGCGGTGCTTGCGGCCCTGGCGCTGTTCGTGATGCCCGAGGCGAAGATGCTCTGGCTCGCCGCGCTCACCTTGTGGGTGCTCGATGCGTCGGTGAACGTCTCGATGGAGCCGTTCCGCGCGTTCGTCGGCGACATGCTGCGCAAGGACCAGCACACCGCCGGCTATGCGCTGCAGACCGCGTTCATCGGCACCGGCGCGGTGGTCGGATCGATCTTTCCGTTCGTGCTCGCGCATCTCGGCGTCTCGGGCGACGCGCTGTCGGGCGTGCCCGATACGGTGCGCTACAGCTTCTGGTTCGGCGGTGCGGCGCTGTTGCTGGCGGTGCTCTGGACGGTCGGCAGCACGCGCGAATACAGCCCCGCGCAGATGGCCGGTTTTGCCGAGCGCGACGCGGTCGCGGTGCGGGTCGCACCGGCGGGCGACCTCGCCAACCGCGGCTTTGCAAGCAGCGTCGCCTGGATCGTCGCGGGCATCGCGGTGATCGTCGCGGTCCCCGAGCTGGCGTTACAGAAGGAAGTGTATCTGCTCGGCGGTCTGCTCGTCGCGTTCGGCGTCGCCAGCGTCGTCGCCATCGTCCTCGCGCGCGGCGGCAACACCGACAACGCGCTTAGCCAGATCGTCGGCGATTTCGCCGCTATGCCAGGCGTCATGAAGCGTCTCGCGGTCGTCCAGTTCTTCAGCTGGTCGGCGCTGTTCATCATGTGGATCTTCAGCACGCCGGTCGTCGCGCAATATATGTACGGATCGAGCGACGCGACGAGCGCGGCGTACAACGCCGGCAGCGACTGGGTCGGCGTGCTGTTCGCGGTCTACAACGCGGTCGCGGCCCTGGTCGCGTTGCTGGTCCTGCCCCGTCTCGCCAGGCGGATCGGGCGCGTCAGGACGCATGTCGTATGCCTGTTGTGCGGCGCGGCCGGGTTCGCCAGCTTCCTGGTCGTGCGCGATCCGATGCTGTTGCTCGTCAGCGAAGTGGGTATCGGCATCGCCTGGGCGTCGATCCTCGCGATGCCGTACGCCATCCTCGCGTCGAGCCTGCCGCAGGCCAAGCTCGGCATCTACATGGGCCTGTTCAACATCTTCATCGTCATTCCGCAGTTGCTCGTCGCGACGCTGATGGGGTCGGTGCTGAAGGCGTTCTTCCCGACCGAGCCGATCTGGACGATGGCGTTCGCCGCGGTCGTTCTCGCGCTTGCTGCGCTCGCCACGCTACGCGTGCACGACGTCACCGATCCAGCGTCGTGAGCCCGCGCGGCGACGCGGGCGAAGCACCGGTCAGGTGGCGGCGAAGGCGCGGCGCAGCGCGGCGAGTTTGGCGCGGGTGAACTGCTGCGCCTGCGGCGTATCCGGCGCGATCCGGTCGAAGGCGTGGAACGCGCCCGGGACGAGCAGGCATTCGGTCGCGACGCCGCTTTCCACCAGACGCCGGGCGTAGGTCATGTCCTCGGGCGCGAACAGGTCCACGCCGCCGACCGCGATGAAGGTGGGGGGCAGGCCGCGCAGATCGGCGACCCGCACCGGCACTGCAGCGGCAGGCACGCGCGCGGTGCCGGGGCTCATGCCGAGAAACGAGCGCCAGCCATATTGATTGGCCGTTCCGGTCCAGACGACCGCGCCGATAAAGGACGGTAGCTGGACGGCACCGCC
Organism: Sphingomonas faeni; assembly: GCF_040407565.1. Taxonomy (GTDB): domain Bacteria; phylum Pseudomonadota; class Alphaproteobacteria; order Sphingomonadales; family Sphingomonadaceae; genus Sphingomonas; species Sphingomonas faeni_F. The sequence continues at coordinate 317,397 of NZ_JAPZPR010000002.1, read as the reverse complement.
GGTGCGATCGTCGAGCATCGGATAGATCAGCGACTGGAAGGCGACCGGCACCTCGCCGCGATTGCGCGCGACGATCGCCAGCAGCGCGGCATGGCCACCACCGGCGCTTTCGCCCATCACCGCGATCCGGGTGCGGTCGACGCCGAGCGTCGCGGCGTGCGCATGAAGCCAGCGCAGCCCTGCGTAATTCTCCTCGATCGAGCCGCTGTAGCGCGTCTCGGGTGCCAGACGGTATTCGACGGTCACGATGACGCAGTCGACGTCCCTGGCCAGCTGCTGGAGATAGGCGAGCTCCTGCTTCGCCGATCCGAGGATGAAGCCGCCGCCATGGGTGTGAAGGATCGCCGGGCGCGCCGCGCCGCCGGGCTTCGCGTTGACGACATAGACGGTGACGTCGGGCTGGCCGCGACCGACCGGCACCTGCCGCGCCGTGACGGGTACGTCGGCAAGTTGCGCCGGGGCACCAGCCGCGCCGGCCGCACGCAGCTTGGGCAGCGCCACGTCGGTGAACGGGTCGCTCTGCGCCGCCAGCGTCAGCATCCGCTGCGCGGCCGGGCGCAATTCGGGTGCGACATGTGCCAGCGCCTCGGCTGCGGGGGGCGTCGTGCCGACCGCGCCGGCCATTGGCGCGAGCAGCGTGCCGGCGACGACCGCGCCGGTTGCGTGCAGCATCTCGCGCCTGTTCCATCCGGTCATGTCGATCTCCAGTGCGTGTCGGGTCAGGCGGCGGCGGTGCGATCGGCGATCCAGCGCAGGAACAGGTCCGGCCAGGCGCTGGCTGGCAGGTCGGGCCGGCCGGTGCCGAAGCCGTGGCCGCCGCGCTGGAAGAAATGCGCCTCGACCGGGCGCTTCGCCGCCTGCATCGCGCGCATCATGATGACGCTGTTCTCCGCCGGTACCGCCGGATCGTCCAACGCGTGGGCGAGGAAGATCGGCGGCGTGGTCGCGGTGACGTGCTCAGCGGGCGAGCGGCGCGCGATCGATGCGGCGTCGGGGGAGGGGCCGAGCAGCATGCGGGTCGAATCGGCATGGCCGATGCCGGGGGCGTGGCTGATGACCGGATAGATCAACCCGACATGCGCCGGCCGCGCGTCCTGGCGATCGACCGCATCGCGCACCGCGGCCACCGTCTCGCCGAACCCGGTCGCCAGACTGGCCGCCAGATGCCCGCCCGCCGAAAAGCCGATCACCGCCAGCGTCGCGGGATCGAGGCGATAGTCGTGCGCGCGCGACCGGATCACGCGGACCGCGCGCTGCGCATCCTGCAACGGCACGTCGGCGCGGTGCGTCCAGCCTTCGCCGGGCAGGCGGTAGATCAGCACGAACACGGTATAGCCGAGCGCGTTCATGCGGTGCGCGACGTCGATCCCTTCGTTGACCACCGAGACGAAGGTATAGGCGCCGCCGGGGATCGACAGCACCGCCTGGCCGTTCGGCCGCGCCGGGACGAACACGCGCAACTCGGGCTGCGCGACGTTGCGGACGAAGTTCCGGGGGTAGGACGCGGGCTGCGGTTGCGGGACGAAGCCGGTCTCGGGTGGTCCGTCCGGCCATAGCGGGATGCGCGGTTGCCGGTCCCAGGACGCCGGCAATCCAGGCGCTGCCGACACTACGGGGGTGCCGACGACCAGCGCGGCCGACGTGGCGCCGGCGGCGATGAGGATGCTGCGACGGCTCATAGGGTTTCGATCCACGGGCATTGACATGGCGGCCTTCCAGAATTGACGAACGACGGACGCTATGGGGCAATCAGGGCGCGGGCAATCGGCGATCGGGAGCCAACGCCCATGCATCGAAGGCGGACATCACGCGCGCGCGAACCTCGTCCAATGGTCCGGACGCGTCGACGACGATATGGCGATGCCGCGCGTCTGCCGCCTGATCGAGGAAAGACTGTCGGATCCGCCGATGGAATGCGAGGTCGAGCGTCTCGAAGCGGCCCTCGTCGATCACCTCGTCGGACAGCCGTCGCCGACTCCGTTGCAGTCCGATCTCCGGGTCGAGGTCCAGGACGATCGTGAGATCGGGCCAGACGTCGCCGACGACCGACGCATGCAGATTGCGGATCAGCCGTTCCGACATGCCGCGCCCGGCGCCTTGATAGGCAATCGTCGACCCCACGTAGCGGTCCGATACGACGAATTGTCCGGAACGAAGCGCGGGAAGGATGACGCGACGGACGTGTTCGACCCTCGCGGCGGTCATGAGCAACAGCTCGGAATGCGGATCCCATACGTCGTCGGCGCCGGAAAGGATGAGCGACCGTATCGCTTCGCCCTGCGGTGTGCCGCCGGGCTCCCGCGTGGTCACGCCGTCCAGCCCCTGGTCCCGGAGATGCTCGACCAGGGCCCGCACGATTCCCGTCTTGCCGCTGCCGTCGATGCCTTCGAGCGAAAGAAAGCCTACCCCCTCCATCCGTGAACTCCTGCGATGAGACTGGTGCGATGAGACTGGTGCGATCCGGGGGAAAAGACGATGGTCCCTTCCGATCGCTGGTGACTTGGATGGTCCCTAGCAAGCCTTACCGGCTCACCAAAGCCTGCAAATCGATCAGCCCGCGCAACAGCGACGTGCCGCCCGGCGACGCGATGTAGCGCGGTGTCCAGTTCGGGCGGAACTTCTCCTTGTACGCGCGCAGGCCCGCGAACCCGTAGAAGCGCTCGCCGTGGCGGAACAGGAACGCCGCGACCTTCGACCAGGTCGGCGATAGCCGCCGCGCCTCGATCCCCGACAGCGGCGCCATCCCGAGCGAGAAATTGCGGTAGCCATGCTCGTGGCCCCACAGCATCAGTCGCGTGAACAGGAAGTCCATGCCGCCCTGTGGCATGTCCTCGGCGTGGCGCATCAGGTCGACCGAAAGCTCCTGCTTGTTCGGCGTGCCCCAGATATTGGCGAAGGCGACGATCCGGCCGTCGATCCGCACCACCGCGCAGTCGAACTTGGTGAGGTACCCGGGTTCGAACCGGCCGACGCTGAAGCTCTTTTCGGCATGCTCCTTGTCGGCCAGCCACCAGTCCGAGATCGCCTGCAACTCCGGAATGATCGCGGGCATGTCGGCGGCCGGGACGACCGCGAACGCGGCGCCCGCCCGCTCGGCGACGCGGCTGGCCTTGCGCACGCTGCGCATGTCGGACGTCTCGAGCGTGAAGCCGCCAAGCTCGACGGTCGCCTCCTCGCCGTATTTGACGAGCTTCAGCCCCATCTCGATCGCGATCGGGACGATGCGCAGGCCGATCTGGTAGAGCAGCAGCCGCCCTTGTGCGGCATCGGCCCGCGCGCGGATCGCCCAGAGCAGTTCGGACCACGCCTCGGCCGGGCCTACGGGATCGCCGATCACGATCCAGCTCGCGCCCTTGACCTGGTACATCAGGAACGCGTCGCGGCTGTCCGACACCAGGAAGCGCTTGTCGCCGGTGAAGGCGAGCATCGCGTCGGTCCGGTCGGCATGCGCGAGCGCGGCCTCCGCCACGTCGTCGGGCAGCACGTCGTGCACCATCGGCACGGGCGCCGCCGCGAACAGCCGCCAGATCGCCGCACCGATCAGCAGCAGGCCGACCGCAAGGCTGGTGCGCAGGAACCGCGAGGCGTTGGCGTTGGTCTCGAACTGCCACCACAGGTCGCTCGAATAGCCGACGCGGCGGTATGCGAAGAAGCCGATCAGCACCGACAGGCCGATCGCGGCGCCGACCCCGACCAGCCATTCGGGCGACAGCGGCTCCGCAGTCAGCCGCGTTCGCCGGTAGAACGCACCGCGCGTCCATTGCAGTGCGGCGGCGGTCAGCAGCAGGACGGCCGCTTCCTCGTAATCGAGACCCTTGGCGATCGACAGCAGCGCGCCCGCGACCAGCAGCAGCCGCGCCGCCCAGAACGCGCCGTCGAGCCGCCGGTACAGCCCGAGCGCGACGAACAGCAGCATGACGCCGACGAGGCTTGCCGCGACATGCGCCATCTCGCTGATCGGCAGCGGCAGGATCATCGCCAGCGCGTTCATGCGGCCGGGCGCTGCGGGGAGGGCGCCCGAGACCAGCAGCATCGCGCCGCTCATGAACACCAGCACGCCGAGTAGCAGCGGCGCGAGGGGGAGGGCGATCGCCAGCGGGTCGGGGCCGCCGCGCGCCTGATCCGGCGCGCGTGCGCGACGACGCCATTGCCGGCCCTCGTGGAACGCGAGGAGCACCGCCGCCAGGATCAGCGGCGCGACGTAATAGATGATCCGGTAGGCGAGCAACGCGGCGAGGATGGTCGCGTTGTTCTGCGGCATGGTGGCGATGATCACCGCCTCGAACACGCCGAGCCCGCCCGGCACATGGCTGATCAGCGCGACGACGATCGCCACCGCATAGCCGAGGAAGAGCACCGGATAGAGATCGGGCGATGCGTTGGGGAGCAGCACGAACAGCGCCGCGCTCGCCGCCGCGAGATCGACCGTCGAGACGAGGACCAGCGCCAGCGCCTGCCGCGCGTTCGGCAGCGGCAGCCGCCAGCCGAACAGTCCGATCGATCCGCCCTGCCGATAGCACAGCACGACCACCAGCATCGCCAGCGGAATGCCGATCCCGATCGCGCGCTCCAGCAGCGGCGGCATCGTCCAGTGGACGATCGGCAGCATCCCCGGATGGATCGCCATCGACAGGCAGGCAACGCTGATCACCCCCGCCCAGAACGTCACGCCCGCGATCAGGACGACGCGCGCCACCGCCGCCTCGTCGAGGCCGGCGCGGCTGTAGACGCGGTAGCGCGCCGATCCGCCGGTCAGCATCGCGAGCCCGAGATTGTGGCTAATCGTGTAGCTGGTGAACGAGGCGACGGCGGCGGTCCGCCAGGGCAGCGGATGACCGATCACGCGCAATGCGATCGTGTCGTAAAAGGTCAGCGCGATGTAGCTGACGACGGTCAGTCCGATCGACGCCGACAGCTGCGGCCAGCCCAGCGCCGCGAACGCCGCGCGGACCTCGGACAGGCGGATTTCCGCGGTCAGCTTGTGGATCGCCGCAAAGCCGAGCACCGCGACGAGCAGCACCGCGAGCGCGATCAGCGTGCCACGGCGATGCGCGATCCAGTCGCGAATCCGCAGCATTCGCGCAGGGGCCACCGCAGACTGCGTCAACCGCGGTGCCAGGTCTGCGTCTTGCAGAGGAACCCGCCGATCAGGCAGCCCTTGACGTCGATCGTGTTCGCATCGACCAAAGTGAGCGTCGAGCCGAACGTCCGGCCCATGTCGGGGACGAAGATCTGGCCCGACCATTTGCGACGACCGCTCGGGCGATATTCGCGGAGCAACGCGGTGCCGATCAGCCTCGGCGTCCCGCCATCGCGCGCGTCGGCCTGCGCCTCGTCGTCGGCGCGGACGACCCAGCCGCACAGCTTGTCCCCGCACGCGCCCGTCTTCACGGCCACGCTGTTCTTCGGATTGTGCCAGATCCCATCCACCGGAGAGGCGGGGGCGGGGGCGGGGGCGTTACTGGCTGCGGCCAGCGCGAGCGCCATCACTGCAAGACTCATCGAACGATCCTCAAGACGCGAAGACGAACCGCGACAGCACAGCGTAGAGCGCATCGGCATCGCGGTGAAGCGGGTGACCACCCGGCAGGGCGACGACCTGCGCATTGGGCTGCTTCAGCAGCGGGCACAAGCTGTCCGCCTCGACGATGCCGTGCACGCACAGCAGCGGCACCCAGGTTAGACGCCGCGCGGTGGGCAGCGCATCAGTGGTGGGAGTCCAGTAATCGAAGATTTCGTTCGGCGATGCGCGGAACTGGACGGTCTTTTCGGGCACGACCAGCGCCACCCTGGCAATCTTTGCGCGCAGGCTTTGGGGCAGCCCGACCAGCCCGACATGCAGCATGTCTGCGCCGAACGACTGACCGATCATCACCACGCGGTCGACATGGCCGAGGCGCAGCGCCCGCTGTTCGGCGCGCGCGACCAGCGTCGTCACGTCGGCGGGCGTTCGCGTCCGGCGCAGATAGGTCAGCGTGTTGATCCCCACCACGGCGACGCCGTCCGCCGCCAGCCGCTGCGCGATGTCGGGGCTCATACCGGTGTTGAAGCCGATATCGCCCGACAACAGCACGACCGCGAAGCGTGGGCGCGGGCCGGACGATCGATGCTCAGCGGGAATGTCGATGAAGATCGGTCCGCCGAAATAGCCGAGCCACCCCATGACGCCCGCGGCCGCCACGCCGAGCACGGCGACAGCGAGTAAGGATCGGCGAAACCACGTCATGCGCAACCGATTGCACGCGACCGGATGATCGACTCGTGGAGCAGACATGATGTTTTCGTCATCCGGGGCCTGTCCTGCCTTTCCGTCACCTCTCCCCGGCAGGGAGGATCGCGCGGGTAGGCCTCGCCTCAGCCCTCGCCCGCCAGTCGCTCGTGGTGGCGGATCACTTCGTCGATGATGAACCGCAAAAACTTTTCCGAAAATTCCGGGTCGAGCTGCGCGTCCGCCGCCAGTCGGCGCAGTCGCGCGATCTGGCGTTCCTCGCGGCCCGGATCCGCGGGCGGCAGGCCGTGCGTCGCCTTGTGGCGACCGACCGCCTGGGTCACCTTAAAGCGCTCGGCGAGCATGTGGATCAGCGCCGCATCGATATTGTCGATGCTCTGGCGATATCCGTTCAACAGGTCGTCGGCCATCGCGTACCCCTTCGATTGCGTGTTAGGTTGCGTCGTTGTCGTCTCGGGGCGCCTTTTGCGGAGATGCGCGCCGCTCGGCAAGAGGCACCAAGGCTTGCTTTGCGGAGGCATAGGCGTCAGAGGCTCGGGCAGATGAGCGCCACCGTCCACCGCCTCGACTCCCCCAGTGCGAATATCGGGCTTCAGCCGTCGCTGGACCCGATCGTCACGCTCGTGTCCGGCGATATGGACCAGGTCAACGCGGTCATCCGCGGCCGGATGCAGTCCGAGATTCCGTTGATCCCCGAACTCGCCGGACACCTTATCGCTGGTGGTGGCAAGCGGATGCGGCCGATGCTGACGCTCGCGAGCGCGCAGTTGATCGGCTATGCGGGGACGCAGCATCACCTGCTCGCCGCCGCGGTCGAGTTCATCCACACCGCGACGCTGCTGCACGACGACGTCGTCGACGGCTCGGACCTGCGCCGTGGCAAGCGCACCGCCAACATCATCTGGGGGAACCCCGCCAGCGTGCTGGTCGGCGATTTCCTGTTCAGCCGCAGCTTCGAACTGATGGTCGAGGCGGGCAGCCTCCGGGCGCTGAAGATCCTGTCGTCGACCAGCGCCGTCATCGCCGAGGGCGAGGTCAACCAGTTGACCGCGGCGCGGCGCGTCGATCTCGGCGAGGAGCGGTATCTCGACATCATCGGTGCGAAGACCGCCGCCTTGTTTGCCGCCGCCTGCCGGATCGCCGCGGTCGTCGCGGATCGCCCCGAAGCCGAGGAGGCCGCGCTCGACGCCTATGGCCGGAACCTCGGCATCGCCTTCCAGCTGGTCGACGATGCGATCGACTACGTCTCGGACGCGGACACGATGGGCAAGGACGCGGGCGACGACTTCCGCGAGGGGAAGATGACGCTGCCGGTGATCCTCGCCTATGCGCGGGGATCGGCCGAGGACCGCGCGTTCTGGAAGGATGCGGTCGAGGGCCGCCGCGACAGCGACGCCGATCTCCAGCATGCGATCCGCCTGATCCGCTCGACCCGCGCGATCGACGACACGTTCGCGCGCGCCCGGCACTACGGGCAGCGTGCGATCGATTCGATCGGCGGTTTCCCCAACGGTGCCGCCAAGGATGCGATGATCGAAGCGGTCGAGTTCGCGGTCGCCCGCGCGTACTAGATCGGGTTTAGAAATCATCCCCCGCCATTGGGAGTTGGCAGGCGGCAGCCTGACGGAGGGGGAGGCACGCGCAACTGCTGTTCCGTATCCTCCCCCTCCGTCACCTTCGGCGACACCTTCCCCTGGCGGGGAGGATTACAGGGCCGCATACGAAAACGGCGGCCGATCGCTCGGCCGCCGCTTCTTCTAAACCCGGCTAGCGCTCAACGGCACTTCACGTTGCCGCGATCGACCGACCGGCCGAGCAGCGCGCCGCCGCCGGCACCCGCCAGCGTGCCGAGCGTACCGCCACCGATCAGGTTGGCGAGCACGCCGCCACCGACCGCACCGATCACCAGGCCGGTGGTGCCGTCGTTGCGCTTGCAATATGCGCGACCGTCCCGGCCGCGATAGATGCGGTCGTTACGGCTCAGGCGACGCTCGCGGTAGCTGCCGTTCTGGTAGCTGCGCGACGGATCCCAGTTGCGATCGTTGTCGCCGCGCCAGTTACGATCGGCGCGCTGGTCGTCACGACGATCGTCCCGGCGGTCGTCCCGGCGATCATCACGGTCGCGACGATAGTCCTGTGCGCGACGATAGTCGTTGTTCTGCGCTGCGACCGGCGTCGAAATCATGGCGGGGGCCGCGACGGCAACCGACATCAGCGCGGCGATGAGATGCTTCTTCATAGGTAAAGACTCCTGATCTATGGAAGCCCAACCCGCACCGGCCCGGAAAAGTTCAAACCGCCGATCTAGACCGTCCTTGCGTCCGCCATCGAACAATCGTGGTCGCTACCGGTCTCGACCTGCAACGTCGCGTGGCCGATCCCGAATGTGTCGTGGAGCATCGTCCGGGCCTTGCTCAGGAACTGATCGCCCGGATGGCCACCGGGCATGACCAGATGCGCGGTCAGCACGGGCTCGGTGGTGCTCATCGGCCAGATGTGCAGATCGTGGATCTCGGTCACGCCGGGCAGGCCGCACAGCGCCGCATCGACATCGTCGAACGCGATCCCGCGCGGCACCGCCGACAGCGCCATCTCGACGGTCTCGCGCAGCAGGCCCCAGGTCTGCCAGAAGATCAGTACGGCGATGACGATGCTGACCGCCGGATCGATCCAGGTCAGGCCGGTGCGCCAGATCACCAGCCCGGCGATCACCACGCCCGCCGACACGATCGCGTCCGCCGCCATGTGCAGATACGCGCCCCGGATGTTGACGTCGCCCTTGCGTCCGCGCGCGAACATCCACGCGGTGACCGCGTTCACCGCGATGCCGATGCCCGCGACCAGCGACACGGTGAGGCCGGCAGTCGGAGCAGGGTCCGAGAAGCGCTGCGACGCCTCCAGCACGATCGCACCGAGCGCGACCAGCAGGAGCAGCGCGTTGGTCAGCGCGGCGAGGATGGTCGAGCCCTTCAGGCCGTAGGTGAAGCGCTTGGTCGGCGCGGTGCGCGCCAGCATCGTCCCGCCCCACGCGACGACGAGACCGAGCACGTCCGAGAGGTTGTGGCCCGCATCGGCGAGCAGCGCGACCGAGTCGATTCGCAGGCCGACCACCGCCTCGACCGTGACGAAGACGATGTTGAGCCCGATCCCGATCGCGAACGCGCGGTCGAAGGAGGCGGGGGCGTGGCTGTGGCTGTGGCCGCCATGGGAGTGGCCTCCGCCGTGGCTGTGGCCTGCCTGAGATGGGGCGCCGGCATGATCGTGCCCGTGTGAATGCCCGTGATGATGTCCGCCCAAGGCCCGCGCTCCGCTAAATCCGGCCGCCGCCTAGCATCGCCGTATCATGAGATACTAGGACGCGAGCGACATTCTCGCACGTCGCCAATCACGCAACGGTCCCCCCTCCCTGAAAGGGGGCAGGGGGTGGGTCGGCCGGTTTATGTCGCAACCGCGAGGACATGCGGAACCCGACCCACCCTCAACCCCTCCTTTCCAGAAAGGGGAGCAGTTTACCCTGCCACCAACCCACTCCGTCACCCCGACGGAGGCCGGGCCCGCCGTCCCGCGCACGCAATGCTCTTGAATGTGCGGAACAGTGGATGCCGGAACTCGCCCGGCATGACGGGGGCTAGCCCTCGTTCGCCAGCGCCTTCAGCCGGTACAGCGCGGCCAGCGCCTCCCGCGGGCTCATCGCATCGATGTCCAGCTTGGCGAGATCCTCACGCAGTACGTCGCACGCCGCTTCCTCGACCTGTGCGGCGGCGGCGAACAACGGCAGGTCGTCGAGCCCAGCCGCCAGCCCGCCGGTCTTCGCACGCCCGGCCTCGAGTTTCGCCAGCACCGCCTTCGCGCGCGCTACCGTTACCGGCGACATCCCCGCCAGCCGCGCGACCGCCAGCCCGTAACTCCGATCCGCCGGGCCGTCGGCGAGTTCGTGGAGCAGCACCAGCTCCCCCTTCCACTCGCGCGCGCGGACGTGGTGCAGCGACAGCGCCTCGCAGCGTTCGGCGAGCCGCGTCAGCTCGTGATAATGCGTCGCGAACAGACACCTGCACCGGTTGTCTTCGTGGATCGCCTCGACCACCGCCCAGGCGATCGCGAGGCCGTCATAGGTCGACGTTCCGCGCCCGACCTCGTCGAGGATCACGAACGACCGCGGCGTCGCCTGCGCGAGGATCGCCGCGGTCTCGACCATCTCGACCATGAACGTCGACCGCCCGCGCGCGAGGTTGTCCGACGCGCCGACGCGGCTGAACAGGCGGTCGACCAGACCCAGCGTGGCCTTGGTCGCGGGCACGTACGACCCCGCCTGCGCGAGCACTGCGATCAGCGCGTTCTGGCGGAGGAAGGTCGATTTACCGCCCATGTTCGGGCCGGTGACGAGCCACAGCCGCGAACTCTCCGAAAGATTGCAGTCGTTGGCGACGAACCGGTCGCCCGACTTCGCCACCGCCGCCTCGACCACCGGATGCCGGCCGCCCTCGATCTCGAAACACGCGTGATCGACCAGCGACGGCCGCGCCCAGGCGCCTTCCGCGGCGCGCTCCGCCAGCCCCGCCGCGACGTCGAGCAGCGCGAGCGCATCCGCCGTTGCCGCAATCGCCTCACGCCCGGCGAGGGCTTGCGCAGTGAGATCTTCCAGATGCGCCGCTTCCGCCGCCAACGCATGTGCGCCTGACTGCGACACCTTCGCCGCGACTTCGTGCAGAGCCGGCGTATTGAACCGGACCACGCCCGCCAGCGTCTGGCGATGCGTGAAACCGCTCTCGGGCTTCATCAACGGATCCGCCGCCCGCGCCGGGACTTCGACATGATAGCCGAGCACGCCGTTGTGGCGGATCTTCAGCGCGGTGACGCCGGTCGCGGTGCGGAACTCCGCTTCCAGCGCAGCGATCGCGCGCCGCCCGCCAGCGCCTGCATCGCGCAGGTCGTCGAGCGCAGCGTCATAGCCTGCCGCGATATACCCACCGTCCGATGCCTCGATCGGCGGCGACGGCACCAGCGCGCGCTTGAGCAGGTCGATCAGCGCGCCGTGTCCGCGCAACCTTGGCGCGATGTCCCGGAGCAGCACCGGCGGATCGACGATCGCATCCATCCGCTCGCCGAGGCTCCACGCGCCGTCCAGCCCGTCGCGCAACTGCCCCAGATCGCGCGGGCCGCCACGCCCCGCCGCCAGTCGCCCGAGCGCGCGGCCGATGTCCGGCAGAGCGCGCAACGTCGAGCGCAACCGATCGCGCGCCGCCTGGTCGTCGTGGAACAGCCGCACCAGGTCGAGCCGCGCATCGATCGCCGCCTTGTCCATTAGCGGCGCGCCGAGATCCGCGCCGAGCAACCGCGCGCCGGCCCCGGTGACGGTCCGGTCGACCGCGTCGAGCAGGCTGCCTTTGCGCACGCCACCGGTGGTGCAGGTCAGCTCGAGGCTCTCGCGGGTGGCGGCGTCGATCGCCATCGTCTCCGCCGCTCGGCCGATCCGCGGGGGGCGGAGGAAGGGCATCGTGCCCTTCGCATTATGCTCTAGATACGCGACCAGGCCTCCGGCTGCGGCCAGCCCCGCGCGCCCGAACTGACCGAACCCGTCGAGCGTTGCCACGCCGTACAACCGCTTCAGCCGCGCCTCGCCCGCGCCGCTGTCGAAGTCGGTCTTCGGGCGCAGCGTCGTCGCGGCTTCCTCGAAAGCGCTAGCCTCCGACGCAACAACTTCGGCCGCACCGAGCCGCGCGAGTTCCGCCTCGACCGCATCGCCCGTAACCTCGACGATCTCGAACCGCCCGGTCGACACGTCCGCCGCGGCGATCGCCACCGACCCGCCCGCCTCGCCGATCGCCACGCACCAATTGTCCGAGCGCGCGTCGAGAAGCGCCTCCTCGGTCAGCGTCCCCGCCGTCACCACCCGGACGATCGCCCGCGCGACGAGCGCCTTCGATCCGCCGCGCGCCTTGGCTTCGGCCGGGCTCTCGACCTGCTCGGCGATCGCCACCCGGTGCCCGGCCTTGATCAGCCGTTGCAGGTACACCGTCGCCGCGTGCACCGGCACGCCGCACATCGGGATCGGCTTGCCCTCATGCTCGCCGCGCGCGGTCAGCGCGATATCGAGCACCCCCGCCGCGATCCGCGCATCGTCCATGAACAGTTCGAAGAAATCGCCCATCCGGTAGAACAACAGGCAATCCTGCGCCTCCGCCTTCAGGCCGAGATATTGCGTCATCATGGGGGTTGGGGCGGACATGCGCTGGGTTGATACAGCCGGGCCCCGGTCTTGCAAGCGCGGTGGCGTCCGACGCGATCCCGCCGGTCGGGAACGCCGCCGGCGGGTTGGCTCGCTCGTGCCTTCTGGATCGGGTCAAGCGTTCCGGTCAGGTTTTCCATCAGACAAAACCCCGAAAGAACCATTCTGGATCAGTATAACGGAAATTGAGCAAGGTAATGCCAAGAACGACGCTGGTCGACGGCCGCTGTTGACCGCTCAGAGTAAAGATGATCTCTTGCCGCCGGCAACGGGATTGACCCTGTTCGACTACAGCACGCCTGCATGACCGGGAGACGATATTTGCCGAGCGTCAAACGCCTCGTAAAGACACCCGTCATTGCGACACTTGCGTCGACTGCCGCGATCATCGGCGCGTCGAAGCGTCGGCGCGACAGGTTGCTGCCACCGATGACCCGGTCCAATTTCCTGAGAACCATTCCCGCAACCGGCGCGGTACTCGAACTCGGGCCGTTCGATGTTCCACAGATGATCGGCGACGACGTCGCGTATTTCGACGTGCTCGATCAGGACGCGCTCCGCATTCGCGCGGTCCAGGAAGGGCGAGACCCCGCCGGGTGTCCGGTGATCGATTACGTTTCGGACTGCGGCGATCTTTCGGTCGTGCCGGGCCCGTTCGATGCGGTGTTCAGTGCGCACGTGATCGAGCACCAGCATGATCTGATCCAGCATCTGGTCGACGTCCACCGCCTGCTCAAGCCGGGTGGCCGCTATTATCTGGTGGTCCCCGACAAGCGCTATTGCTTCGATCATTTTCTGAAGCCCTCGACGATCGAGGACGTGACCGCGATGACGGATCGGGGGCCCGCCGCCAATGTCGAGCGCGCCATCCACGACGTCTATCACAACCTCGCGCACAACCATGCGTTGAAGCACTGGCTCGGGCTGCATGGCGCGCGCCTGACGACCCCGGCCACGGCCAAGGCGGAGTCCGATACGGCGATCGCGCTGTATCGCGACGGCAACTACCGCGACGTTCACGCCTGTCATTTCACGCCGTCCAGCTTCCAGGCGATCCTGACCGGCTTGCATGCATCCGGACGCAGCCCATTGCGGCCGGTCGCGGTCCACGACACCCGCTTCGGCGACCTCGAATTCTTCGCCGTCCTCGAAGCATCCTAGCGCCGGTCGGATCGCGCCGGCCGGTCCTCTCGTGCGCCGATCCGGTCGGCCCGTGTCTTGTCAGCCGGGGGAGGGGTGGTATTGCCGGAGGCGAAAGCGCGAGGTGTGCAAATGGCTGACGACAATAATCTCCAATTCTCCGAACGCGAAGCTTTGCTCTTCCACTCGGAAGGCCGCCCGGGGAAGATCGAGATCATCGCGTCGAAGCCGATGGCGACGCAGCGCGATCTCGCGCTCGCCTATTCGCCCGGCGTCGCGGTGCCGGTGCAGGCGATCTATGACGATCCCGCCACCGTCTATGATTACACCGCGAAGGGGAATCTGGTCGCGGTCATCTCGAACGGTACCGCGATCCTCGGCATGGGCAATCTCGGCCCGCTCGCCAGCAAGCCGGTGATGGAAGGCAAGGCGGTCCTCTTCAAGCGCTTCGCCGATGTCGACGCGATCGATATCGAGCTGAAGACCGAGGACGTGAACCGCTTCATCGACGCGGTCGAGCTGATGGAGCCGACCTTCGGCGGGATCAACCTCGAGGACATCAAGGCGCCCGAATGCTTCATCATCGAGCAGGCGTTGCGCGAGCGGATGAACATCCCGGTCTTCCATGACGACCAGCACGGCACCGCGATCATCACCGCCGCCGGCCTGATCAACGCGTGCCTGTTGACCGGGCGGAAACTCTCCGAGGTCAAGATCGTCGTCAACGGCGCTGGCGCCGCGGCGATCGCGTGTACCGAACTCGTCAAGGCGATGGGCGTGCGCGGCGACAACGTCATCCTCTGCGACCGGAAAGGCGTGATCTACCAGGGCCGCGAGGGCGTCGACCAGTGGAAGTCGGCGCATGCCGCGGTGACCGAAACGCGCACGCTGACCGAGGCGCTGGTCGGGGCCGACGTGTTCCTGGGGCTTTCCGCGGCAGGCTCGCTGACGCCGGAGATGGTCAAGGACATGGCGCCCGCGCCGATCATCTTCGCGATGGCCAACCCCGAGCCCGAAATCCGGCCCGAGCTGGCGATGGCCGCGCGCCCCGACGCGATCGTCGCCACTGGCCGCTCGGATTATCCGAACCAGGTCAACAACGTGCTCGGCTTCCCGTTCATCTTCCGCGGTGCACTCGATGTCCGCGCGACCGGCATCAACGACGCGATGAAGATCGCCGCCGCCAACGCGATCGCCGAACTCGCGCGCGAACGCGTGCCCGAGGAGGTCGCCGCGGCGTACGGCGTCAGCCACAGCTTCGGCCCGGCGTACATCATTCCCGCGCCGTTCGATCCCCGGCTGATGGAAGTCGTCCCCGTCGCGGTCGCCAAGGCGGCGATGGCCTCGGGCGTCGCCACCAAGCCGATCCTCGACATCGAAGCGTATCGCCATTCTTTGAGAGCACGCCTCAACCCGACCACCTCGGTGTTGTCGATGGCCTATGAAGGTGCCCGCGCGCATCCCAAGCGCGTGATCTTCGCGGAGGGCGAGGAAGAGGTCGTCCTCCGCGCCGCGATCGCGTTCAAGGAAGGCGGCTACGGCACCCCGGTCCTCGTCGGCCGCGACGATGTGCCCGACCGGTTGCGCGCGCTCGGCGTTACCGACCCCGAGAGCTTCGAACTCCACAACAGCCGCGTCTCGCCGCTCGTGCCGCGGATGGTCGACTTTCTCTATTCCCGGCTCCAGCGCCGCGGGTATTTGCGTCGCGATTGCGAGCGGATGGTCAACCAGGACCGGAACATCTTCGGCGCGCTGCTGCTCCAGCTCGGCGAAGGCGACGCGATGATCACCGGCATCACGCGCACCTACGGCGAGACGATGCGCCAGATTTATCGCGTGATCGATCCGGTGAAGGGCAAGACGCCGTTCGGTATCCACCTGCTGGTCGGCCAGAGCCACACGGTGTTCATCGCCGACACCACGGTCAACGAGCGCCCGACCGCCGAGCAGCTCGCCGACTTTGCCGAGCAGACCGCGGCGGTCGCGCGTCGCATGGGGCATGAGCCTCGCGTGGCGTTCCTCAGCTATTCGAACTTCGGCAATCCGAAGGGCGAATGGCTCGACAACATCCGCGATGCCGTGACGGTCCTCGACGGGCGGCAGGTCGGCTTCGAATATGAGGGCGAGATGGCGCCGGATGTGGCGCTGAACCGGAAGCAGCTGGCGAACTACCCCTTCGCGCGACTGTCGGGGCCGGCCAACGTCCTGATCATGCCGGGCCTCCAGTCGGCCCATATCTCGGCGAAACTGCTGCGCGAACTGGGCGGCGACTCGGTGATCGGGCCGATGCTGATCGGGATGGAGAAGCCCGTCCAGGTCGCACCGATGACCTCGACCGCGAGCGAACTGGTCACGCTGGCGGTCCTGGCGGCGGGGGGTATCGCGCGGTAAGATCGGCCGGCAGACCGACTGGGCGCTGAAAAATACCGTGTTGCCGAAGTCCTGTGCTGGGATATGATCCCCCCGAAAAGATAACCGGGGGGTGTCATGAGGATGAAGCTGGTCGTCGCGGGCATGCTCGCGAGCTTTGGGTGCGTCGAGGCGGCGGTTGCCCAGGCGGTGATGCCGGTGCCTTACGGCGGCACCAGGCCAGCGCCCGTTCCACAATCGCCGACGGTCAATCCAAAGGATACGCCTGAAGAGATTGCCAAAGATTCGGCGCGCGACCTCAGCGACGATCATTTCTACAATCGTCCCGGCGCAACGCGGGCGAGCTACGATGCGGCGTGGCAACGCTGCCGCCTGATCGCGCGCGGATCGCGGACGCCGTCGGGATCCATCCCCTATTCCTACAATCCCGCGCTCGTCTCGCCGCTCGCGGCGGGGATCGGCGGCGGGCTGGGCGGCTTGCTGGCAGGCGCGATCGCCGAGGGGCAGCAGCGGCGCGCGAACCGGCGCAGCTGCCTGCTGATCGAAGGCTGGCGGATGATCGAGGTGCCGCCGGCGACGGCGACGCGCCTGAAGACGATGACCGAAGACCAGCGTAGCACGTATTTCAACGGGATCGTCGGCGCGGCGCAGGTCGACGGCAAGGTCACCGAGCGCACGAGCTTCACGCAACCGGTCGATCCCGTCTTCAATCTCGACGCGCCCGTCTTCGGCCCGGGGTCGGTGTATCTCGGCAAGAAGGTCGATCCGAAGGCGCCGTTCGTGCTCGCACCCGGAGAGGCCGCGGTCGTGCTGGCGTTTCGCCGGCCCGACGCGCTCAGCGCAGGCCGCTCCGCGCTGGTCCAGCTCGCGCGCTACGACGTCGCCGGCCGGGACCTGCTGTACCGCCGAAAGGACTGGAAGAAGACCGGCGACAAGACCGTCTATGAGGTCGCCGCCGGGAGTGCCGATCGCAAGGCACCGTACGAAGTGCAGGTCCTCAAGGTCACGCCGGGCGATTACGTGATCGCCTCGACCGCGGTCGTCGCCAAGATTGCGACAACCAGCTACTGCTTCGGCGCGCCGACCTTCCACGTCGATCCCGGTGCGGTGCTGTATGTCGGCGATTTCGTCCCTGTCGTGGATGCCAAGCTGAAGACCGGCGAGACCGTGAGCACGCTCGCCTACGCCTCGCATATCGAGGATGCGCGCCGGACGCTGACGACGTCGCAGCCTGCGCTCGGCGCTGCTTTGCGTCCCGCGACGATGCAGAACCGCGCGACCTATGCCTGCTCGGCGATCACGATGGACCGCTGGGACCTGCCCGGCGTCGGCTCCCTACCGCCCGCCGCCGCCCAGTAACTCGAACTCCCTCGCCCCTACGGGGAAAGGGAAGGGGCCCGAGGCCATTGTCGTGGGAAGGAAGAGGGGCGTGAGGCTTTGGACGGTTGATCCCAACCGCCCCTCTCCCTTCCGTCGCAAGCGCTCCTCCCTCCCTCTCCCCGGAGGGGCGAGGGAATCCAAGGCTCAGGCGTCGATGCTTGTGCCTAGCGACGCGTGGACCAGGCCGCCGTCTACCGTGATCGTCTCCCCGATCACATAATCCCCGGCGCGGCTGGCGAGGTAGATCGCCGCGCCGGCCATATCCTCGTCCACGCCGACGCGCTTCGCCGGAATCCCCTGCGCCACCGCATCGCCGTGATCGCGCGCCGCCTTGTTCATGTCGCTCGCGAACGCGCCCGGTGCGATCGAGGTCACGTTGATCGAGTCCGTCACCAGCCGCGCCGCCATCCGCTTCGTCAGGTAGATCAGCGCCGACTTCGACGCGTGATAGCTGTACGTCTCCCACGGGTTCAGCCGCTGGCCGTCGATCGACGTGATGTTGATCACCTTCGCAGGCTTCTCGCGCGATCCCGAAGCCTTCAACGCCGCATGCAGAGCCTGCGTCAGGAAAAACGGTGACTTCACGTTCAGGTCCATGACCTTGTCCCAGCCAACCTCCGAAAACTCCTCGAACGGCACACCCCAAGCCGCGCCTGCATTGTTCACCAGGATATCGAGCTTGCCCTCATGCTCGGCGAACTGCGCGGCCAGTGCCTTGCACCCTGCTACCGTCGAGACGTCCTGCGGCAACGCGATGCAGTTCGGCCCGAGTTCCGCGGCCGCCGCCTCGCACACATCGGCTTTCCGCGACGAGATATACACCTTGGCCCCCTGCGCGATGAAGCCGGCGGCGATCATCTTGCCGATCCCGCGGCTGCCGCCGGTGATCAGCGCGACGCGGCCGTCGAGCCGGAACAGGTTGGTCGTATCCATCACGCATCCTCCGAAAGTTTGCCCGCTTGGTATCGCCGAGCGCCGCCCGCCGCAAACCCGTTTTTCGAACCAGCCGTCATTGACGAGGGAAAAGCCCGTACTATGCTCGCCAAAAACTAGGAGAGAGCGTGTGAGGTTTTCAGGCAAGCGAGCCGTCGTGACCGGCGGCGCGTCCGGCATCGGCCGGGCGACCGCGCTGCGACTCGCCGACGAAGGCGCCACCGTGCTGATCGGCGACATCGACGAGGCCGGCGGCCACGCGATCGCCGACGCGTCCGGCGGCCGTATCCTGTTCCAGCGCACCGACGTGCTCCAAGCCGGCGATATCGAGGCGCTGATGCAGACCGCCGACGATGCGGGCGGGCTCGACATCCTGTTCAACAACGCCGGCGCGGGCGGCTCGCGCGACCCGATCGGCGAGATTTCCCCGGAGGACTGGGACCGGACACAGGCGCTCCTCCTTCGCTCGGTCGCGCTCGGCATCCGCTACGCAGCACCGCTGATGGCGAAACGCGGCGGCGGCGCGATCGTCAACACCTCGTCGGTGTCCGCGCTTGGCACCGGCTATGCACCGACCGCCTATTCCACCGCCAAGGCCGGCGTTCTCCACCTCACCAAGCAGGCCGCCGCGGATCTCGCGCAGCACAAGATCCGCGTGAACGCCGTCGTCCCCGGCTTCATCGTCACCAATATTTTCACGCGAGCACTCGAATTAGACGACGACAAGACGACCAAGGCCGACGCGATGATCGCGCACATCGCCGCCGACTCGCAGCCGATCCGCCGGCCCGGCACCAGCGAGGACATCGCCGCCGCGGTCGCGTTCCTCGCGAGCGATGACGCAAGCTTCATCACGGGCACGCATATCCTGGTCGATGGCGGCATGACGATCGGCACGCGGCCGAGCTGGGACCCGGCGCAACCCTCGCTGTTCTCGATCCTCGACAGCCTTAAATGACCGCACCCGCCCGCCGCCTCTCGACCGGCACGATGGCGAGCTACGGCTTCGGCGCGGTCGCGTACGGGGTGAAGGACGCCGGGTTCGGCACGTTCCTGCTGCTGTTCTACAACCAGGTGGTGGGACTCCCGTCCGCCACCGTCGGGCTCGTCATCATGATGGCGCTGCTGATCGATGCGTTCGTCGATCCTGCGGTCGGTTTCTTCTCCGATCGCACGCGGACGAAATGGGGTCGACGGCATCCGTGGATGTACGCGTCCGCGCTACCCATCATGATCGGCTGGCTGCTGTTGTGGAATCCGCCTGCGATAATGTCCGAGCCGCAGACGCTCGTCTGGCTGTTCGTCATGGCGGTGATCGTGCGCAGCGCGGTGAGTTGCTATGAGGTCCCCTCGGTCGCGCTGACGCCCGAGCTTACGTCGGGGTATGACGAGCGCACGCGGATCATGGCGTATCGCTATCTGTTCGGCTGGGTCGGCGGGCTGCTGATGCTGTTGTCGGCGTACCAGTATTTCCTCGCGCCGACCGCGGCGTTCCCGAACGGCTTGCTCAACCGGGCCGGATACGGCGGCTTCGCATTGGCGGGGGCGATCTTCATCGGTGTAGCGATCCTCGTCTCCGCGCTCGGCACGCATCACGAGATCAGGCATCTTCCCAACCCGCCGATCGCCAGGCAGACTCTGCGCGAATCCTTCGCCGAACTGCGCCAAACCGTGAAAAACCGCGCGTTCGCGATCCTGATGGCGGCGGGGGTCTGCGCGTACACGATCCAGGGCATCAGCTATGCGCTGTCGAACTACCTTTACACCTATGTCTGGGGCTTCAAGGGACCAGTGTTCGTCTATCTGACGATCGCGCTGTTCTCGGGCGTGTTCCTCGCGTTCCTCGCCGCGCCCCGGCTCGGCAGGACGGTGAGCAAGCCCAAGGCGGCGATGGGCGCGGTGCTGCTCGGCGCGGCGCTCAATACCTCGCCGTACTGGTTGCGGATGCTCGGCGTGTTTCCGGAGGTCGGCGATCCATCGCTGCTGCCGATGCTGTTCGGGTTCTTCATCCTCGCCACCGCGTCGAACGTCACGGGGTTCATCCTCGGCGCGTCGATGATGGCGGACGTGGTCGAGGATTCGGAGGCGAAGACCGGGCGGCGGTCGGAAGGCGTGTTCTTCGCCGGCTCGTTCTTCGTCCAGAAATGCACCAGCGGGATCGGGATATTTTTCGCGGGGATGATCCTCGCGGTGGCGGGCTTCCCCGCCAAGGCGACGCCGGGGACTGTGCCGGTGGAGACGATCGACCGGCTGACGTTGATCTACGCCGGCCTCTACATCGTGCTGGCCTGCGTCTCGGCGTTCTTCTTCTCCCGCTTTCCGTTTGGCCGGGTCGAGCACGAGGCGCGGTTGGCGAGACTGGCAACGAACACAGTTCGCGAGAGCTAGGCGCCACGGTTTCCGATGATCCTCCCCCGCCAGGGGGAGGTGGCTGGTCCTTGCCAGACGGAGGGGGAGGCATGCGAAACGTGCGTTCCGTGTCCTCCCCCTCCGTCACCTTCGGTGACACCTCCCCCTTGCGGGGGAGGATCACGAGGTCGCGCGAACCCCGCCCTTCCAGCAACGGGACCCGCACGGTAGGACCGACGCTTGGCCGTCCCGATATCGAGGAACGGCGACATCGGAGTTCCCATGCGCATCCCCGCCTTAGCCACCGCCCTCGGCCTCGTCCTCGCATCCCCCGCCGTCGCGCAGACGATTGCCCCGATCCTCACCACCCCCGACGCGCACGACCCGCATAGCTATGCCCGCCCCGCCGAGGCGCGCGTCACGCATGTTGCGCTCGATCTCGCCGCCGACTTCGACACGCACGTCATCCGCGGCATCGCCACGCTCGACATCCTGGCGAAACCGGGCGCGAAGCTTGTGCTCGACGACAACGGCCTGAAGATCGTCAACATCACCGACGCTGCGGGCAAGCCGCTCCCCTACGAAGTCGGAGCGGTCGACAAGATCCATGGCGCGCCACTGATCGTCACCCTCAACGGCGCGAAGAAGATCCGCATCGCCTACGCCTCGTCCCCCGATGCGAAGGCGCTGCAGTGGCTCACCCCTGCGCAGACCGCGGGCAAGAAACAGCCGTTCCTGTTCAGCCAGGGCGAGGCGATCCTCAACCGCAGCTGGATCCCGACGCAGGACTCGCCCGGCATCCGCCAGACCTGGGAAGCGAAGATCGCCGTCCCGAAGCAATTGACCGCGGTGATGAGCGGGCTCGCGACCGGCAAGCCGACCTGCGCTGCCGATCGCTGCACGTTCCAGTACAAGATGGACAAGCCCGTTGCGCCGTACCTCATCGCGCTCGCGGTCGGCGACATCGCGTTCAAGTCGACCGGGCCGCGCACCGGCATCTGGGCCGAACCCGCGACCCTCCCCAAGGCCGCGTACGAGTTCGGCGAGCTCGAGAAATTCGTCGCCGCCGCGGAAGGGCTGTACGGTCCGTATCGCTGGGGCCGCTACGACGTGCTGGTCCTGCCGCCGTCGTTCCCGTTCGGCGGCATGGAGAACCCGACGCTCACCTTCGCCACGCCGACCGCGATCGCCGGCGACCGCAGCCTCGTCTCGCTGATCGCGCACGAACTCGCGCACAGCTGGTCGGGCAATCTCGTGACGAACGCGACGTGGGACGATTTCTGGCTCAACGAAGGCTTCACCAGCTATTTCGAGAACCGGATCATGGAAGCGCTCTACGGCAAGCGCCGCGCTGACATGGAGGCCGACCTCGCCTGGACCGACATGCTGGCCGCGGTGAAGGACGCCGGTGGCCCCGCCGCGAAGGACACGCAACTTCATCTCGATCTCGACGCCACGCGCGATCCCGATGACGGCATGACACAGATCGCCTACGACAAGGGCGCCGCCTTCCTCCGCACGATCGAGAAACAGGTCGGACGCGCACGGTGGGATGCGTATCTCCGCAGCTATTTCGACCGGCACGCCTTCCAGCCGCAGACCAGCGCCGGCTTCCTGGCCGACCTCAAGTCGAAGCTGCTGACCCCCGCCGAGGCGAAGACGATCGGCGTCGACACCTGGGTCTACCAACCCGGTATCCCGGCGAACGCGGTGCATGTGACATCCGCCGCGTTCCCCGCGGTCGACGCGGCGGCCAAGGCGTATGCGGCCGGCGGTCCCGTCTCGGGTGTGCCCGGCAAGGCTACAACGCAGGAGATCACGCGGTTCATCACGCAGTTGCCGCGCAAACTCCCGGCCGAGCGGTTGAAGGCGCTCGATACCGCGTTCGGGTGGAACACCACCGGCAATGCCGAGATCCGCTTCGCCTGGCTGCAACTCGCGCTCGCCAATCATTATGCGCCCGCCGACGCCTCGGCCGAGCAGTTCCTGACCTCTCAGGGGCGGCGCAAGTTCGTCGCGCCGCTGTTCCAGCAGCTGATGGATTCGGGGGACTGGGGCCACAAGCTGGCGATGGAGATCTACGGCAAGGCGCGGCCGGGCTATCATGCGGTCACGCAGGTCACGGTGGACCGCATAACCGGCTGGAAACTCATCAACTGAGCCAGCCTGCCTGACGCAATCGGGGGCTCATCGGCGCGGTAACACGCTTCGTCGGATATGGTTCCCGGCCGGGTTTCAATTAAATCGAACCTCCCGTAGCCAGAATGCGACAAACGGGTTTTGGCCGGGGGGTCTCGATGAATTTCAAGGCGTTAGCAGCGCGTTTTGCGCTGGTGGTATCGTGCGGCCTGATGACGGCCACCCCTGCTGCGGCTCAGTTCTGGCAGTGCGTGACGTTCGCCCGCTCGGTTTCGGGGATCGAAATCCGCGGCAACGCCAACACCTGGTGGAGCCAGGCCGAGGGTCGCTACGAGCGTGGCCACACCCCGAAGGCCGGTTCGGTCCTCGCCTTCTCGCCGACCTCGCGGATGCGCGTCGGCCATGTCGCGATGGTCTCGAAGGTCGTCAGCGACCGCGAAGTTCTCCTTACGCATGCCAACTGGTCCCGCCCCGGTGCGATCGAGACCAACGTCCGCGCGGTCGACGTCTCGCCGGCCGGTGACTGGAGCATGGTCAAGGTCTGGTACGGCCCGCAGGGCGACCTCGGCACTTCGGCCTATCCGACCAAGGGTTTCATCTATTCGGGGCACGCGCCTGCTGGTGATGCGCTTGATGCACAGCCTTCGTACCAGATGGCCAGCGCGACCCACACCGTGTCTGCAACGCAGCGCGCCAATGCTGCGCAACTCGCGACGATCCAGCATGGCCCGACTGACCCCCGCGGGATCTTCACGCTAGTGAACGAGGCGAACTGAGGTTTTTCCGTGCGGTGAAGTGCGGGGCTCGGTCCGGCATCCACGGCACTTGTTTTCTACGTCGTTAGTCTAGCGTTTCGCTACTGACCGCCCCCTGACAGTTAGGCGCCTCAACCTTTCCCCAAAGGGCACCTCCCCGGCGAAGGCCGGGGCCCAGTTGGAAAGGTCGCAGTAACAGCCCGCCACCTTCGTTAGCGACGTCCCCCAACTGGACCCCGGCCTTCG
This sequence comes from Sphingomonas faeni, assembly GCF_040407565.1. Classification (GTDB taxonomy): domain Bacteria; phylum Pseudomonadota; class Alphaproteobacteria; order Sphingomonadales; family Sphingomonadaceae; genus Sphingomonas; species Sphingomonas faeni_F. The sequence goes on along the minus strand of NZ_JAPZPR010000002.1, from coordinate 293,630 downwards.
CCGGGGTGGCACTTTAGGGCTGAACACTGCTCTGCTAGCTTCTTGTTCTCCCGCGAGGGCGGGAGCCCAGTCTGGACCCCCGCCTTCGCGGGGAAACAAGTTTTGGACAGTGTTACGCGTCGCGCACGTTTAACTGAGCGCCTTCAAGCAGCCTTGAACGTCAGCGCATCGCCGTTCATGCAATAGCGCTTCCCCGTCGGCTTCGGCCCATCGTCGAACACGTGGCCGAGATGACCGCCGCAGCGCCGGCAATGCACCTCGGTCCGCGCCATCCCCATCGTCGAGTCCACCCGCGTCCGCACCGCGTTCGGCAATGGCTGCCAGAAGCTCGGCCAGCCCGTGCCGCTCTCGAACTTGGTCTTCGACGAGAAGTTCGGCAGCGCGCATCCGCCACACGAGAAAATTCCCGCGCGATGCTCGCCGTTGAGCGGACTGGAATAGGGCCGCTCGGTGCCTTCCTTGCGCAGCGTATCATAGGCGTCGGGCGACAGCTTCTTGCGCCACTGCGCGTCGGTCAGCGTGACCTCGAACCGCTCGGCGGCCTGCGCGGGTTGCGACGTGCATCCCCAGAGCGCGAAGCCGGCGACGCCCGCTCCGGCAAGCGTGAGGAAAGCGCGGCGGTCCTGGGTCATGTTCGTCTCCATGGTTCGGATATAGGTACGTCCGAACCACTCGATAAGGTTACGCCAAGCCTCAGTATTTGCTGATTTCCACCGGCAGCGTGCGATAGCCGTGGACGAAGCACGCCGCGACGCGCGTCGGTTCGGCGAGCACGTTGATCCGCATGCGGCGCGCGGCCATCTCCTCCAGCAGGATCGCGATCTGCATTTCGGCCAGTCGTGCGCCGACGCAGCGGTGGATACCGTGCCCGAACGCCAGATGCCGCCGCGCGTTCGGGCGATCCACCACGATCGCGTCCGCATCGTCGCCGAACACGCTCTCGTCGCGGTTCGCCGAGATGTACCAGAGCGCGAGCTTGTCGCCGGCCTTGATCTGCTGGCCCATCAATTCCGCATCGGCGGTCGCGGTGCGGCGCATGTGCGCGAGCGGCGTCTGCCAGCGCAGGATCTCGCTCACCGCGTTGGGAATCAGCGTCGGGTCCGCCTCGAGCTTTGCGCGCGACTCCGGAAACTTGTCGAGGCCATAGGCGAGCGCCGACATCGAATTGCGCGTCGTGTCGTTGCCGCCGACGATCAGCAGGATGAGGTTCCCGATGAACTCGTTGTGATCCATGTGGCTCATCGCGTCCGAGTGGATCATCATCGAGATCAGGTCGGGCGTCGGATCCTTGTCGATCTTCGCGTCCCACAGGCCTTTGAAATACGACCCACATTCGAACATGTACGCGAGCCGCTGACCACGGAGTTCCTCGTTCTTCACGATCTCGATATCGCCCGCCCAGTCCGACCACAGAGTCAGTTTGCGCCGGTCCGCCCAGGGGAAGTCGAACAAGATCGCGAGCATCTGGGTGGTGAGTTCGATCGCGACGGTATCGACCCAGTCGAACGGCGTGTTCCACGGCAGGCTGTCGAGCATGTCGGCTGTGCGCCGCCGGATATCGCCCGACATCCGGGTCATCTCGCTGGGGGTGAAGGCCGGCGCGACGGTGCGGCGCTGGCCGGTGTGCACGGGGCGGTCGCGCGCGATGAACATCGGCATGCGGACGTCGCGCTCGGCGACGAAATCGGCGATCGTGATCCCGCCGGCTTCGGAGGAGTAGAGGTCGGGGAGGGATTCGACCTCGACGATGCCCTTGTAGGAGGAGACCGACCAATAGGGGCCGTAGTCGGAATGCTCGACGTAATGGACGGGGGCCTCGGCGCGGAGTTGCGCGAACGGCGCCTGCCAGAGGTCGTCGCGGTAGAGTTCGGCGCGGCTCACGTCGAGCGGATCGACCATCTGTTGCGCTACGTCTCTTACCAGAGTCGCCATCGTCTCTCTCCCCTGTTTGCCGCAGGAGAGGCTTAGCTGACACTTATGTCAATAGGCTCCGTTGTCCTGCGAACGCAGGAGTCCAGGACCGCGAGGGATGGCGTTCGTTACCCTGGGCTCCTGCGTTCGCAGGAGAACAGTTAAGCGACTGCCTTGGCCTTGCGCCGCCAGAACGGCCTAGCGCTTCCCGATTGCAGCACGCCCCTTCGGAACAGCCGCGCGCCCACCGTAATGAAGATCGTCACCCACAACGCCTGCCACGCGAGCGCGGCGATATGCGGCCACAGTTCCGGCGAGTTCGCCGCACGTCCCGCCATCGCGAATGGCGAGGACAGCGGGAACAGTTCGGCGGCGGTGGCGATCCAGCTGCCCGGTCGCGATGCGGCCGCCGACGACAGGCCGAACATCGCGACCTGCAGGATCGTGATCGGCAGCGACAGCATCTGTATTTCGCGCATCGTCGTCGCCTGCGCCCCGACGCCGAGGAATACCGACCCGAGCAGCAGGTACGCCATGCTGAAATACGCCGCGAACAACACCGCGAACATCGGCGCGCCGACCGCCGGCGTCAGGTCGCCCAGCGCAACCGCCGCGGCGGCCGGCATCAGCGACGTGATCTGCGTGACGACGGTGCCCCAGAACGCGACGAACAGCACCGCGACGCCGAACATCCCGATCAGCTTGCCGAAGAACACCGATTCGAGCGGCACCGCGGCGGCGAGCACCTCGATCACCTTGTTGTTGCGCTCCTCGGCCATCGTCCCGACCACCTGTCCCGACAGGAACAGCGTCAGGAAGAAGATCCCGAACACCGCGAAGAAGGCGGATTGATGCTGCCCACCGACCGACGTGGTCGAGCGCGTGATCTGCGTCTTGGTCGCCGCGATCGCGGGCAGCGTGCCGCCGAGCTTCTGTGCGGCGAGCGTCGTCTGCGCGAGGAGCCCGAGATAGTCGGCCGACCGTCGCCCGCGCGGCCCGTACAGAATCTGCGGCGCGTCGAGGGGCCCGTACAGCACTGCCGCCGCGTCGATGTCCTTCGTCTCGAATGCAGCGCGCGCCTGCGCCGCTGGGTCGGTAGTCGGCGCGACTGTCGTCAGTTTTGGAGGGACTTCGTCATCGCGGAACATGTCCCGTAATCGCGCGTCGGCGTCGTCGAGCGGACGCGAAGTCGCAGGGAGGACGATCGCGATGATCCGCGTTTTGTCCTGCGCGCCGTCACCGACGCTGGCTGCGCTTATGCCGCCGAGGACGCTTAACGATCCCATGATCGCGGGGGCGAACAGGAACAGCAGGAAGATCGGCGTGAACACCGTGGCGATGAAGTCGCGGCGCGCGATCGTGAAGGTCTGGCGGAGCGTGCGGCGGAAACGGCTCATGCCGCCTTCTCCACAGGCGCATCGCCGTGCTGGCCGACGATCCGGACGAACGCCTCGTGCAGCCCCGGCCGCTCGATCGACAATCCCGAAATCCCGTATCCCGCGTCGATCAGTCTCACGAGCAAGCTCTCGATCCCCTCGTTCGGCAGCTCGAAGCGCCAGTTATCCCCGTCCGCCACCGCATCGACCGGCAGCACACCCCGGATCGCAGGATCGGGGCGATGCGGCGTGTAGTGGACGCGCTGCGGCAATATACCCCGAGCGTCCGCCACGGTGCCCTCGAAGCGCCGCTTCCCCCCCGCGATGATCGCCAGCCGGTCGCACAGGCGCTCGGCGTGACTCATGATATGCGTCGAGAACAGGATCGTCGCGCCGCGATCGCGCTCGTTGAGGATCAGCTTCTCCAGCCGCTCCTGGTTGACCGGATCGAGCCCGGAAAACGGCTCGTCGAGCACCAGCAGGTCGGGCTGGTGGACCACCGAGCCGAGCAACTGCACCAGCTGCGCCATGCCCTTCGACAGTTTCCGGATCTTCTCGTCGACTGCATGGCCGAGTCCTGCCGCCTCCATCAGCACCACCGCACGCTCGCGGCCGGTCTTCCAGTCTAGCCCGCGCAGAGCCCCCAGGAACGCGATCGCCTCGCGCGCCTTCATCGCCGGATACAGTCCGCGCTCCTCGGGGAGATAGCCGACCCGGTCGCTCGCATCGCGCGGATTGTCGTAGCCGAGCAGCGTGCGCGAGCCCTCGTCGGGTTCGATGATCCCGAGCAGCATGCGCAGCGTCGTCGTCTTGCCCGCGCCGTTGGGCCCGAGCACGCCGTACACCGAGCCGCGCGGCACCATCATGTCCACCCCGTCGACCACCCGCCGGTCGCCGAACCGCTTCACGATCCCGTTCGCGGTGACCGCCCATTCATCGTTCACGCGCAATCTTCCTCCCGAGGGTGGCGTCGTGGTAGCGGGCGGACGTGGCGCAAGACAAGCTGGAACACAGGCTCAAGGCCAAAGCGGCGGAACTGGGCTTCGTCGCGTGCGGGATCGCGCATGCGGGGGCGGCGCCGCGCGCGGGCGAACGGCTGCGCCAGTGGCTCGCCGACGGTCGCCACGGCGACATGATCTGGATGGAGGAGCGCAAGCACCACCGCGAGAGCCCCGCCGGCCTTTGGCCCGAAGTCCGCAGCGTGATCGCGCTCGGCATGAGCTATGCGCCGAAGGACGATCCGCTGCGGCTGGCGGACGAGGGCGGGGTGGGCCGGATCTCGGTCTACGCGCAGGGGCCGGACTATCACGATGTCGTGAAGCGGCAGTTGAAGGCGCTCGGACGGTGGCTGGCGGCCGAGGCGGGGCGGGACCTGCCGCCGTTCGATTTGAAAGTGTTCGTCGACACCGCGCCGGTCATGGAAAAGCCGCTCGCCGAAGCCGCGGGACTCGGCTGGCAGGGCAAGCACACCAATCTCGTCAGTCGCGAGCATGGCAGCTGGCTGTTCCTCGGCGCGATCTACACCACGCTCGATCTGGAGCCGGACGAGGGCGGCATCAACACCTGCGGCAGTTGCGACGCGTGCCAGACCGCGTGCCCGACCGACGCCTTTCCGCGGCCCTACCAGCTCGACGCCCGCCGCTGCATTTCCTACCTGACGATCGAACACGCCGGCCCGATCCCGCACGAGTTCCGCGCCGTGATCGGCAACCGCATCTACGGCTGTGACGACTGCCTGGCCGTCTGCCCCTGGAACAAGTTCGCCGCGGCCGCCAACGCGAACCTGGCGTTTCATCCTCGCGCAGAACTGGTCGCGCCCGAACTGGCGGATATCCTCGCGCTCGACGACGCAAGCTTCCGCCAAGTCTTCGCCGGCTCGCCGATCAAGCGCATCGGCCGCGACCGGATGATCCGCAATACGCTGATCGCCGCGGGCAACAGCGGCGACCGCGCTTTGGTTACATCGGTGGCGGTGCTGTTGGACGATCCCGCCCCGGTCGTTCGCGACGCCGCAATCTGGGCATTGGCACAGTTGGATCCGGCACGCTTCAGGGAGGAGCAGATCCGGCGGGCCGCTGGGGAAATCGACCCTGCGATCATCGCTGCGTGGAGGCAGGCCGATACGATGGTCGCCTAGACGAATGCGTGTTCGGCCAGGCCATAGGCAAAATGATGCTGCCGACGTTGGCGCCGGCAGCATCCCTAAGCGTTAGGCGGCGTCGCGGTCGCCCTTGGTTTCCGCGATGCGGTCGTTTGCTGCGGCCCCCGCGATCTCGATCCGGCGCGGCTTCATCGCCTCGGGCACCTCCCGCTTCAGTGCGATGCGGAGAAGCCCGTTGTCGAAGCTGGCATGCTGGACCTGGACGAAGTCGGCCAACTGGAATCGGCGCTCGAACGCGCGGGTCGCGATGCCGCGGTGCACGAACCGGCTTTCGTCGCGATCGTCCGGGCGTCGCCCGGTCACGGTCAGCTGGTTGTTCTGCGCGACGATCTCGATGTCGTCGGGGCGGAAGCCCGCCACCGCGAGTGTGATCTGATAGCTGTCCTCGCTCTCGCGCTCGATATCGAACGGCGGGTAGCCCTCGGGCGCCTCCGTCCGGGCGGTGGTTTCGAGCAGATCGAACAGCCGGTCGAAGCCGACCGTCGACCGACGATAGGGAGCGAAATCGAAGTTGGTCCTCATATCCAAATCCTCCTCATGAGCAATCTGAGCACGAGGAACACCGGATACCGAGCCGGTGCCCTCAGGTGACGCCGGACCGAAATGCGCCCGGCGACGGCAAAATAATTTTGCCTGGACCGGGTTCAAGAGGATCTGTGAATTTTTTTGGAAGGCCGTTTGCGCGGCCTGAAATCGACGGAAAACCGTGCAGGGAGAGCGGCTATTTGCCGCCCTCGCGCCGGGTCAGCGCCGCCACGCAGCTGGCGCGGTCGATCGTGCTGCCGTCGGGTTCGCGCGCGTCGAGATAGGTGACGCGCGGGGCGTCCGAGCCCTTGGGATAGAGATACGCGTCGAGCACGCAGATCCCACTCTGGAACTGGAGCTTTCGTGCGCTGCCTTCGCGGACGTCGGCGTCGGGCTGGCCGAACAGCCTGGTCAGGCCGGCGGCATCCTGCCCTAGGACGCGCTCGAGCCCGACGCTGGTATAGGGGATCGCCGGGCGACCGGCCGCCGGCTTGGCCATGGGTGCCGCGCAGCCAGCCAATCCGCCGCCGAGCGCCAGTGCGATCCCCATCGTCGTCAATCGCGTCATGCTTGGGCCTTACGGTAGAATTGGCTGTGGAAGTAATGCGTCGCCATCGCCGCGCCTAGCACGGGCGCGGCGATGTTGAGGACCGGAACCACGAACAGCCCGGTGTTCGCAAGCCCCAGCACGAACCGCCCCCCCTTGGTCGTCGCACGCCAGCCCCGCATCGCCGCCGCATCCATGTGGCGCGCCGCCACGATGTCGCCCAGATCGCGTCCGAGCAGCCAGCCATTGATGATGAAGAACGCGGCGGCAGTACCGACCCCGGTGACGAGCAGCGCGATGTATACGGGCAGCATCAGCACGTTGACCAATATCACGCGTGCGGCGGAGCGTAGCCCCATCGCGAGGCTGCGTGCGAACGGCACGGGGCGGGCGGTCTTCAGCGCTTCGGGATAATGCCGCGCCTCGACCGCTTCGACGACCTCGTCCGCGAAGATCCCGACGACCGCGATCGCGACCGCGCGGAACAGCAGCCACAGCGCGAGCACCGTGACGAACAGCGCGAACGCGGCGGCGAGTCCGCTCGCGTCCCAGCCGAGCCACGCGGCAAGCGCGGCCTGCGTCCCCCACCACGTGCCGACTCCGAGCAGCGCGAAGACGAGCAGCGTGACGACCATCGACTTGACGAACACGCGGAGGACCGGCGGATCGGTCAATTGGCGGAGCGAGAGGAGGAGCGCGCGGATCATCGGCTCGGGATGACGCGGGGGGTGTCGCAGGTCAACGCGCCTTCGTTTCGATAGGTAGCCGTTCACCCACCCGTTGCCCCGCGGAAGCGGGGGCCCAGCTAAATCGAAGGCATCGCCCGAGATCCTGGACCCCCGCGTTCGCGAGGGAACAGCGGAAGGCAATGGGGGGTATCCACGTCTTCAGCACCGCGAGAACCGCTGTAACCTTCAGAACCGCTGGACCCGCCCTAACCGCAATCACCACCCCGGCGGAGGCCGGGGCCCAATGGGGGGACGGCGGTAACGACGGGTTGCGCATCATTACGACGACCTTTCCAATTGGGCCCCGGCCTTCGCCGGGGTGGTCCACCTCTGACCGCCACCAGGCAGCGACCCGCACGCCACCCGCGCCAGTTGCACCAATCCCCCCCGGCATTTACGGCAGGGCTTTCCCGCACCCCCGGAGTTTCCCCTTGAGCACACCAACTTACGACGTCGTCGCGATCGGCAATGCCATCGTCGATATTCTCAGCACCGCCACCGACGCCTTCATCGAAGAGATCGGCGTCGCCAAAGGGTCGATGCAGCTCATGTTCTCGTCCGAGGAAGCTGATGCGCTCTACGCCAAGATGGGCCCAGGCATGGAAATCTCCGGCGGGTCGGCCGCCAACACGGTCGCTGGCATCGCCGCGCTCGGCGGCAAATGCGCGTTCATCGGCCAGGTCGCCGACGATCAGCTCGGCCAGGTCTTCGCGCACGACGTCCGCAGCATCGGCATCGAATTCGCCACCCCCGTCCGCGCCGGCGACCCGACCACCGGCCGCTGCCTGATCTTCGTGACGCCGGACGGCCAGCGCACGATGAACACCTTCCTCGGTGCGGGCCAGTTCCTCCCAGCAGCTGCGATCGACACCGCGATGATCGCCGACAGCGCGATCCTGTATCTCGAGGGCTATCTCTGGGATCCCGAAGAGCCGCGCGCCGCGATGCGCGCCGCGATCGACTGCGCCCGCGATGCGGGGCGGAAGGTCGCCTTCACGCTCAGCGACGTGTTCTGCATCTCGCGCCACGGCGGCGATTTCCGCCAGCTGCTGTCGGACGGTCTGATCGACATCCTGTTCGCCAATGAGAGCGAACTCGCCGCGCTCGCCGAGACCGACGACTTCGACGCTGCGGTCGCCAAGATTGCCGCGCAGGTCCCGACCCTGGTCGTCACCCGCGGCGAGCACGGTGCGTGCGCGCTTCAGAACGGCAACCGCGCCGAAGTGAAGGCCGAGCCGATCGCCAAGGTCGTCGACACCACCGGCGCGGGCGACCTGTTCGCGGCGGGCTTCCTCCACGGCCAGGCGCAGGGCTACGACCTGCACGCCTCGCTCAAGCTCGGCGCGGTCTGCGCGGCCGAGATCATCAGCCATGTCGGCGCCCGCCCGATGGTCGACATGAAGGCGCTCGCCGCCAAGCATATCGGCTGAACGCGCTTAGGGACCCGCACTAATCCTCCCCCGCCAGGGGGAGGTGGCGGGCGTAGCCTGACGGAGGGGGCGGCAGGCGATGACCTGCGTTCCGTGTCCTCCCCCTCCGACTGGCAAGTGCCAGTTACCTCCCCCTGGCGGGGGAGGATCAGGAGAAAGGGACCTTCACTACTACGGTGCGCAACCCCGCACAAAAAAAAGGGCCGCGGGAGGTTTTTCCCGCGGCCCTTTCTCTTGGGCTCGATCAGTGGCTGGCCGGAGGCATCCGGTCATCCTCGGCTACACCGTCGTCGAGCCCGAGCCCGACATGGCTGCGCGAGCGGCTGTAGAGGAAGTAGATCGCCAGCCCGATCGCGCCCCAGCCCGGCAGGACCAGCTTGGCGGTCAGCGGCAGCGACAGATACAGCCCGATGCAGCCGATGATCGCGAGCGGCGCGACGATGTACACCGCCGGCGTGCGGAACGGACGCTTGCGGCCGGGGTCGGTCTTGCGCAGCACCATGACCGAGATCGCGACCATCATGAACGCGAACAGCGTGCCCGCGTTGGAATAATCGGCGAGCTTGCCGACCGGCAGGATCGCCGCTGCGACAGCCGCGGCGATCCCCGTCACGATCGTGACGACATGCGGCGTGCGGAACTTCGGATGGATCGACGCGAGGCGTGCCGGCAACAAGCCGTCGCGCGCCATCGTGAAGAACACGCGGGTCTGGCCGAACATCATCATCAGGACGACCGACGGCAGCGCGAGCACCGCGGCGAGGCCGACGAGGCGGCCCATGATCGGCCAGTTGATGACCTGGAGCACGTGGACGAGCGCTTCCTTCGAACACACCAGCGGTTCCATCGCGCCCGAGGCTACGATCGCGGCGCACCGCCCCGCCATCTCGGCCGAGCCCGGCGCCAGCACGCCGCCATCGGCGGTCGTCACCGGGTTCGCACCGATCGCACCGATCGCGCCCGATGCGACCAGCAGATAGAACAACGTACAGATGCCGAGGCTGGCGATCAGCCCGATCGGTACGTTGCGCTGCGGGTTCTTGGTCTCCTCCGCAGCCGTAGAGACCGCATCGAACCCGACATACGCGAAGAAGATCGACGCCGCCGCACCCAGCACACCGACGCCCGACGAGCTCAGCGGATTGCCGACGCCGTACGGCAGGAAGGGGTGGAAATTGTCTGCCTTGAGCACGGGAATCGTCAGCGCGATGAACGCGGTCAGCGCGGCGATCTTGATCAGCACCAGCACCGCGTTGACGCGCGCGCTCTCGGTCGTGCCGACCACCAGCAGCCACGTGACGAGGCCGATGATGATCACCGCGGGCAGGTTCATGAAGCCGCCGACGGTCATCGCGGTCTGCAGATCGGCGTTGGGCGTCGCGCCGAACGCGACCTGGACGTGTGCCATCAACGCGTCCGCGTTGCGCAAGCCGTTGGGAATGTGGAAGCCGATCCCGTCGAGCAGGCCCGCCAGATGGTTCGACCAGCCGACCGCGACCGCGCTTGCGCCTACTGCATATTCGAGGATCAACGCCCAGCCGACCATCCAGGCCAGTAGCTCACCCGTGACGGCGTACGTGTAGGTGTAGGCCGAGCCCGATACCGGCACCATTGACGCGAGTTCGGAATAGCAGAGCGCCGCTACCGCGCAGACGAAGCCCGCGACGACGAAGCTCAGCAACATGCCCGGCCCCGCCTTCTGCGCGGCCTCGGACGTCAGCACGAAGATACCCGTGCCGATCACCGCGCCGACGCCCAGCAGGGTCAGCTGGAACGCACTCAGCGTCCGCGACAGACCCTTTTTCTCTGCCGTCGCCAGAATGGCATCCAGCGATTTTACGCGACCAAAAATCAATTCGGTACCCCCCGGGGATTGCTAGGGCCGGGTCAAAAGGCCCCTTGCTCAAGCGTCGGAGCCTAATGGCAATTTTATTACGTGCAATCCTTTAGTGGCGGAAAGCTGTGCTATTGCGCGAGCATCGGCCCGAGCGGGCGCCCGCCGAAGACATGAACATGCAGGTGCGGCACCTCCTGGTGTCCGTCCCCACCGATATTCGCGAGCAGGCGATAACCGGGTTCGACGAGGCCCGCCGCACGCGCGACGCTGCCGACCGCGCGGACGAAGCCCGCGATCTCGGCGTCCGATCCTCGCGCGGAGAAATCGTCCCATGAGACGTACGCGCCTTTGGGGATCACGAGCAAATGTGTCGGCGCCTGCGGATTGATGTCGTGGAACGCGATCGCGAAGTCGTCTTCATACACCCGCTTCGACGGGATCTCGCCGCGCAGGATCTTCGCGAAGATGTTCTGGTCGTCATAAGGCTGGGTGGCGTCGATCGGCATATATTCCCCTCCCGCTTGCGGGAGGGGTTAGGGGAGGGGCTGGGCCATCCCGATCCCGGCGGAGCATGTGCGTCATGCCCTCCCCCGACCCCTCCCGCAAGCGGAAGGGGAGCAGGTCAGCCCGTCCGCCCGGCCTTCTCGACCAGGCCGCCAACACCCTCGCGCCGTTCCAGCTCCGCGCGCACGTCGTCGAGACTCAACCCCGCGTCCGCCAGCAATACCGCGAGGTGGAACATCAGGTCCGCGGCTTCCGGCACGATGCTCGCCTCGTCGCCCGAGCACGCCGCGATCACCGTCTCGACGGCTTCCTCGCCGAGCTTCTGCGCGATCTTCGGGCGGCCCTTGGCGAACAGGCTCGCGGTATAGGAGGTGTCGGCGGGCGCATCGCGGCGAGCGCGGATGGTCGCCTCGAGGCGGTCGAATACGGGGTCCATGTGCTGCGTGCTGACGTAGCGGGGAGGGCGGGTCAATCCTTCTTGGGCGGTATCCCGTCGCGATCCGCCGCCTCACGATCGGCTGCGTTGCGGCGCCGGGCGTCGATGAACCGCTTGCGCAACGCCCGCCGCACCAGCCACACGCCGATCGCCGCGAAGACGAACAGCGCGACGTCCGACAGCGCAAATCCGGTCGGCGGATGCGCGACGCCGCTGTGCCCGGATTCGACCGCAAGGACGGTGAGCACCGGCATGGTCTAGCGCGCCCCGCGAACCGGCGTCCGCACCGGGATCCCCGCCGCTGCCAGCGCGGCATGCGCATCGCCGATCGACGCCTGCCCGAAATGGAAGATCGACGCCGCCAGCACCGCGCTCGCATGCCCGTCACGGATGCCCGCAACCAGATCGTCGAGCCCGCCGACGCCGCCACTCGCCACCACCGGTACGCTGACGCGGTCCGAAATCGCCCGGATCAGGTCGAGGTCGTAGCCACTCCGTGTGCCGTCACGGTCCATCGACGTGACCAGCAACTCGCCCGCACCGAGTTCGGCGAGCTTCAGCGCATGCGCGATCGCATTGATCCCGGTCGCGCGGCGGCCGCCATGCGTGAACACTTCCCAGCCTTCACCGGAACGCCGCGCATCGACGCTCGCGACGCAGCACTGACTGCCGAATCGCTCGGCGATATCCGCGACCAGTTCCGGTCGCTCGACCGCCGCGGAGTTCACGGCCACCTTGTCCGCCCCCGCCAGCAACAGTGCGCGCGCATCGTCCGCCGTCCGTACACCGCCACCGACCGTCAACGGCATGAAGCACACCGCCGCCGTCCGCCGCACGACGTCGAGGATCGTCCCCCGACCTTCATGGCTTGCCCCGATATCGAGGAAACACAACTCGTCCGCCCCGGCCGCATCATACGCCCGCGCCTGCTCGACCGGATCACCGGCGTCGCGCAGTTCGACGAAGTTCACGCCCTTCACCACGCGCCCATCGGCCACGTCGAGACACGGGATTACGCGCGCGCGGACCGTCATGCGCTGCGCCGAAGGTTTTGTTCACGCGGAGACGCGGAGACGCGGAGACGCGGCAAAGCCGCTAAGAATGATTCACGCGAAGGCGCAAAGGCGCGAAGAGTAATAAAGCGAGACAGACCAACCTTCTGCTCACTCTTCGCGCCTTTGCGCCTTCGCGTGAACAAATCTCTGCCTGCGGCGCCCCAGCTCGCTCTGCGGCCTCCGCGTCTCCGCGTCTCCGCGTGAATCATCATGAGGCCTTAGCCACGCTCAAAGCCGCCGCGAGATCGAGCCGCCCGTCGTACAAGGCCCGCCCCGTAATCACGCCCTCGACCCCGTCCCGCACATGCAAAGCGAGAACGTGGATCTCGGCAATGCCCTTCACCCCGCCGCTGGCGATCACAGGAATGTCCACCGACCGCGCCAGATCGACCGTCGCGTCGACGTTGCACCCCTTCAGCATCCCGTCGCGGCCGACGTCGGTGAACAGTAACGCCGCCACCCCCGCATCCTCGAACCGCCGCGCGAGGTCGGTCGCGCTGGTCGTCGAAACGTCCGCCCAGCCCTTGGTCGCGACCATGCCGTCCTTCGCGTCGACCGCGACCACGATCCCGCCGGGGAAATCCTTCGCCACGCCGCGCACGAACTCGGGGTCCTCCAGCGCCGCCGTCCCGATTACGACGCGGGAGACACCCAAGTCGAACCAGCCCTCGACGCTCGCCCGCGTCCGGATGCCGCCGCCAAGCTGCACATGCCCCGGAAACTGCGCGACGATCGACCGCACCGCATCGCCGTTGACCGAAGCCCCCGCAAACGCGCCATCGAGATCCACGACATGCAGATGCTCCGCACCCGCCTCGGCGAACAGCATCGCCTGTGCCGCAGGATCGTCGCCATAGACGGTCGCCCGGTCCATATCGCCCTCGGCGAGACGCACCACCTGACCCGCCTTGAGGTCGATCGCGGGGAAAATGATAAGGCTCACGGCCGCCACTCCAGGAAACGTTCGAGCAAGGCCAGGCCGTAGCGCTGGCTCTTCTCAGGGTGAAACTGCACGCCGATCATCGTGTCACGACCGATCGCCGCTGTGACCGGGCCGGCATGGTCGGTCGTCGCGAGCACGTCGGCGCCTTCGAACGCAAAGCTATGCAGGAAATACGCCTCGCCCGGCTCGATCAGCGGATGCGCGACGGACGGCACGACGTCGTTCCAGCCCATATGCGGCACCTTTGCCTCCATCGTCCCCGGCTCGAGCCTGCGCACGCGCCCCGAAACCCAGCCGAGCCCGGCATGAGTCCCCATCTCTTCCCCCGCATCGGCCATCAACTGCATGCCGACGCAGATCCCGAGAAACGGCGTACCCTCGTCGCGAACCCGCCGGTTCAGCGCCTCGACCATCCCCGGCACCGCCCGCAAAGCCGCCGCACAAGCGCCGTACGCGCCCACGCCCGGCAGCACGATCCGGTCAGCCTTCGCAACGACGTCGGCATCGGCGGTGACAACAAGATCGACACACCCAGCCGTCCGCAACGCGTTCTCGACCGAATGCAGGTTCCCCGCACCGTAATCGATGAGCGCGAGCGTCAAATTCCCCTCCCGCTTGCGGGAGGGGTTAGGGGAGGGAGTGACATAGCCGCGAGTCCGACGATCGAGGCCAGGCCCTCCCCCGACCCCTCCCGCAAGCGGGAGGGGAGCATCAGAGAATCCCCTTGGTCGACGGAATCGCGTCGGCCTTGCGCGGATCGATCTCGATCGCCGTCCGCAACGCGCGCGCGACACCCTTGAACGCCGCCTCGGCGATGTGATGATTGTTCGACCCGTACAGAGTCTCGACGTGCAGCGTGATGCCGGCGGCTTGCGCAAAGCTATGGAAGAAGTGCTCGAACATCTCGGTATCCATGCCGCCTAGGCGCTTCTGCGAGAACAGGTCCTTCCACACCAGCCAAGGTCGCCCGGAAATATCCAGCGCCACCCGCGTCAACGTCTCGTCCATCGGCGACAGCGCATCGCCGTACCGCGCGATACCGCGTTTATCACCGAGCGCCTGCGCGAACGCCTGCCCGATCGCGATGCCGGTATCCTCGACGGTGTGATGCTCGTCGATATGCAGATCACCCTTGGTCCGTACGTGGATGTCGATCAGCGAGTGGCGCGACAATTGTTCGAGCATGTGATCGAAGAAACCGACCCCGGTCTCGACGTCGTACACGCCGGTCCCATCGAGGTTCACGGTGACGTCGATCGCCGTCTCGGCGGTGGAGCGGGTGATCGTGGCGGTGCGCATGCCACCTCCCATAACGTCCGCCACGACGCATGCAATCTTGACCGGCATCCGAATGGCGCTACCCAAGGGATATGACCGATGGACTGCCCGATAGCCTGATTCCGTACGACGAGATCGTACAAGAAGCCCTGCGTGCCGTGGTCGGCCGCGTGCTCGGTTCGGTCGCGGAGGCCGGCGGGCTTCCCGGAGAGCATCATTTCTACATCACTTTCAAGACGCAGGCGCCCGGCGTCGACATCCCCAAGCGCCTGATCGAGCGTTTCCCGGACGAGATGACGATCGTCATGCAGAACCGCTACTGGGACCTCATCGTCGACGACGAGCGCTTCTCGATCGGGCTTTCGTTCAATCAGGTCCCGTCGAAGCTGGTGATCCCGTATTCTGCGATCACCGCGTTCCAGGATCCCGCGGTAAGCTTCGAGCTCCGCTTCCAGGCGCAGGAAGGGGCGGACGATGCACTCGGCGACCATGACGAAGCGGAGAACGACGGCCCGACCGCCGTTCCGATCGAAGACGGTTCCAACGTCGTGGCCGTGGATTTCAAGCGGAAGAAGTGACCCAGACTCCCTCTCCCCTCGTGGAGAGGGAAGGGGCCCGCGGCACTTGCCGTGGGAAGGGAGAGGGGAATTGGGACGCACGGTCCTAAGCCTCAAAGCCCTCACCCTTCCGTCGCCTGCGGCTCCTCCCTCCCTCTCCCCGAAGGGGCGAGGGACCCACGCAAGCCCCCGGAAGGTTCTCCCCACATGACCACCCGCACAGAAACCGACACGATCGGCCCGATCGAAGTCCCCGCTAACGCCTATTGGGGCGCGCAGACCGAACGCTCGATCGAGAACTTCCCGTTCGCCGCCCGCGAACGCATGCCGATCGAGATCGTCCACGCGCTAGCCCTCGTCAAACAAGCCGCCGCCCGCGTAAACCGCTCGCACGGCCTTGACGAAACAATCGCCACCGCGATCGACTCCGCCGCACAGGAAGTCATCGACGGCAAGCTCGACGACCAGTTCCCCCTCGTCATCTGGCAGACCGGCAGCGGCACGCAGTCGAACATGAACGCCAACGAGGTCATCGCCGGCCGCGCCAACGAGGTCCTCACCGGCACCCGCGGCGGCAAGTCCCCCGTCCACCCCAACGACCACGTCAACATGAGCCAGTCGTCCAACGACAGCTTCCCCACCGCGCTCCACATCGCCGCCGCGATCGCCACCACGCACCGCCTGATCCCCGCGCTCGACAAGCTCCACGCCGCGCTCGACGCGAAGGCCAACGCCTGGGACGACATCGTCAAGATCGGCCGCACGCATCTCCAGGACGCGACGCCGCTGACGCTCGGCCAGGAATTCTCGGGCTATGCGAACCAACTCTACCGCTGCCGTGCCCGCATCGAGCCCGCGATCAGCCACGGCATGGTCATCCTCGCGCAGGGCGGCACCGCGGTCGGCACCGGTCTCAACGCCCCCGCCGGGTTTGGTGACGCGATCGCGCATGAACTTGCGCAGATCACCGGCCTGCCGTTCGTCAGCGCGCGCAACAAGTTCGAGGCACTCGCGTCGAACGACCCGCTCGTCCACCTCTCGGGCACGCTCAACACGCTGGCGGTCGCGCTGACCAAGATCGCCAACGACATTCGCCTGCTGGGCTCGGGGCCCCGCTGCGGCTTCGGCGAGATCGACTTGCCCGCGAACGAGCCCGGCAGCTCGATCATGCCCGGCAAGGTGAACCCCACGCAGTGCGAGATGCTGACGATGGTCGCGGGCCAGGTAATGGGCAACCACGTCGCGGTTACCGTCGGCGGCATGCAGGGGCATCTCGAGCTGAACGTCTTCAAGCCGCTGATCGGCGCCAACGTCCTCCGCTCGATCGACCTGCTCTCGACCGCGATGGAAGGATTCGCGGAGCGCTGCGTCGACGGCATCGAACCCAATCGCGGGCGGATCGCCGAACTGCTCGACCGCTCGCTGATGTTGGTGACCGCGCTCGCCCCGGAGATCGGCTACGACGCCGCCGCAAAGATCGCCAAATATGCCCACGCGGAAGGCCTGACGCTGAAGGAAGCAGGCCTCGCGCTCGGCCTCGTCGACGCCGAAACCTTCGACCGCGTCGTCAAACCCGAATCGATGCTCGGCCGCTAACCTTCCGCACTCACTCCGTCATCCTGACGAAAGTCAGGACCCAGAGCCACGATCGGTCCGCTGAGTAATCTTGGGTCCTGACTTTCGTCAAGATGACGGATGGTGGTGGGGCGCGGGAACCCAATCCTCCGCCAAACGCTAACCCGCCACACGGACAGGAGAAATTACGTGGGCGCAACGACCATAGGCGCGCTGATCGGCGCAGGCATCGACTCGCTCAGCGGCGACGACGGCAACGCGGACGGCGCGATCATCGGTGCGATCACCGCCAACGTACTCAAGATCGTCGTGCCGCTAGCCGTGACCTACGCGATCGGCTGGGCAGTGCTGCGCGGTGCAGCGGAACTTAAGGACCAGGTTTTCGGGGAGCGAGAAGCATGATCGGACGTATTATCAGTGCATTGGTCGGCCGCGAAATGGGCCGTCGCGAAGGCAGCGGCGGTACGTCGGGTGCAATCAAGGGTGTCGTCGCAATGAGCCTGATGCGCCGCATGGGCCCGCTCGGCATGATCCTCGGCGGCGGTTATGCAGCAAAGAAGGCGTATGACCGCAACAAGGCACGCAAGGCCGGCTATTAATCCGCCTTCGTAATACCACGCGCGGACTGCGCATGGGTTGACGCCCATGCGCAGTCCGCGGCAAGGGCGCGCATGCCCCACACACTTCCGTCCGACCCGCATGGTTTCCGTCGTCGCGGAGTCCTGTTCGTCCTGTCCTCACCATCCGGTGCCGGCAAGTCGACGATCGCGCGCAGATTGCTCGCGGACGAGCACGAACTCGAGATGTCGGTCTCGGTCACGACCCGGTCGATGCGACCCGGCGAAGTCGATGGCAAGGACTATCATTTCACCGACCTCGAGGGCTTTCGCGACATGGTCGCGAAGGACGAGTTCCTCGAATGGGCCCACGTCTTCAACCACCGCTACGGCACGCCGCGCGCGCAGGTCGAGGAGTTGCTCGCGGCCGGCAAGGACGTGCTGTTCGACATCGACTGGCAGGGCGCGCAGCAACTGTTCCAGATCGCCGGCGGCGACGTCGTCCGCGTCTTCATCTTTCCGCCCTCGATGGAAGAACTCCACCGTCGCCTCACCAGCCGGGGCACCGACTCGACCGAAGTGATCGAAGCCCGCATGTCGCGCGCGGCGAACGAGGTCAGCCACTGGGACGGCTATGACTATGTACTGGTCAACGACGACGTCGACAGCTGCATCCGCGGCGTGAAGACGATCCTGGCCGCGGAGCGCCTGAAGCGCTCGCGCCAGACCGGGTTGATCGGCTTCATCCGCCGCCTGACGCGCTAACCCGTTCTCCTGCGAACGCAGGAGCCCAGGGTTACAGGCCGGAGCGTTTGAGTATCCTGGGCTCCTGCGTTCGCAGGAGAACGCTCAGAGCAGCCCCAGAAACTCTACGCCCAACCCGAACTCCTTGCGCTTCAACTCGCGCAACTGAGTCGCCTGCCAGTCCTCGCCCCACATCTCGACCGACCAGTCCTCGTCGATCCCCGCCGCGGCCCAAGCCGCATCCGCGTCGATCTCGCCCTCGATCAGCGCCAGCCCGATCACCAGCGACCCGGTCAGCGTCACCACCGGCGACAACCCGGCCAACCGAAAATCGTCATACGCCGCCACCGCCTCGTGCAGCCGCGCGACCGTCGCGTCCGGTTGCGCGACATGCATCACGCCCGCCGTGACCGCGAAGGTCACGTCATACCGCCGCCGCGCCCACGCCAGCAGCGGATCCCAGGACGCCGCCTGCCGCTCGACCAGCAACGGCGGCCCCTCGGCGCGGTAGCAGAGCAGGTCGCTCTCGCCATACGCCGCCAGCCGCGCGGCAAACTGCGCAGGATCGTTCGCGATCGGATCGGTCGCGGCATTGGCAAGCCCGGTCAGCGGCATCGTCCGCGGATCGATCGTCTCGCCGACCGCGCGCCATTCCGCCGCGACCGCCTCGGCCAGCGCACCGCTCGGCAACGCCAGCGGTCGCCGCCCGGGCGTCCGCACCGGCTTGCCGTCGAGCGTCACCACCCGATCCGCATCGATCGCGACGTCTTTCCAGAACCGCTTCACGCTTCAGGACTCCGCCAGCGATGCGCCAGACTGCGCGGCACGATCGCGATCATCGCCATCGCCGACAGCACGATCGCCGTCCCGAGGATCTTCGGCGCCCAGTCATGCGCGCGCGCGATCAGGATCAACCCGAGCAGGGCACCTGCCACCCCAGCCAACCGGACGACGACCAGCACGAACCAGCGTCGCTGCGCTACCTTGTCAGCCTCAGTCATCGCGGCGACACCATGTGCAGCAGGTCCGGCACGGTCGTCGCAACGACATCCGCCCCCGCGTCCGACAGTTCGTGCACGTCGTGATACCCCCACGCGACCCCGACGGCGCGCACACCGGCCGCGCGGGCCATCGCCATGTCGAAGCTCGTATCGCCGATCATCGCGGTCGTCTCCACGGCAGCGCCGGCCTCCGCAATCGCCGCGAGCAGCATCGCCGGATCGGGTTTCGACGGATGCCGGTCCGCGGTCTGAAGCGTCACGAACCGATCGGCGATTCCGTGCGCTGCGAGGATATGCGCGAGACCCCGGTCCGACTTCCCCGTCGCCACGCCGAGCAGCCAGCCGTCTGCGGCGAGTGTCTCGATCACCTCGGCAATCCCCTCGAACAACGGCTCGTCCGCCAACTCGCCACTCGCGCGCATCGCATGGAACGCGTTCTTGTAGTCGGTAGCGAGCGACCGGTGCAGTGCCTCGTCCGCTGTCGGCAACAAGACCTGCATCGCCTCGACAAGACTCAAGCCGACGATCCGCCGAATGTCCGCGCGCGGCGGCGGGATTAGCCCGGCGCCCTCGAACGCACGCTCGCACGCGACGCAGATATTCGCCTGGCTGTCGACGAGCGTCCCGTCGCAATCGAACACGGCAAGGCGGGTCATGAGATTTTCCAACGCATCGCCGCCTCGTAGATCACGCGTGCACGCGAGGGAACGCCAAACCGGAACGCGCGCGCCTGCGAACGGTTCGTGTCGGACACCTCTGGAGACTTAACGATGGCGCACGCACAGACCGAAACCCCGAACATCTGGGCCGCCGCCGCCGCGGGTCTGGTCGCCGGTCTCGCCGCCTCATTCGTGATGGACCGCTTCCAGGCCGGCGTCGCCGCGCTGTCCTCGTCCGAGAGTCATGCCGAACCGGCGACGGAGAAGGCGGCGGACAAGGTATCGCAGGTGGTGGTCGGCCACGACATCCCCGACGATCGCAAGTCGCTTGCCGGGCAGGTCGTGCATTACGCGCTCGGGGCAGGGCTGGGGATCGCCTACGCGGTGGCGGCGGAATACCGGCCTTCGGTGACGGCAGGCTACGGCACCGCGTTCGCTGCGGCGACGACCGCGTTGCTGGATGAGGCTGCGGTGCCGGCGGCGGGTCTCGGTGATGCGCCGTGGAACACCGCGCCGACCACGCATCTGTATAGCGCGGCGTCGCACATCGTGTTCGGGACGGTGACGGAGGGTGTGCGGCGGTTGGTGCTGGGCTGGCCGAAGTAGGGCGCTAGCTGCGCTCTTGTAGTTCCCCCGCGAAGGCGGGGGCCCAGGAATCAAGCAGCGACGCGATCGTGGCTCCTGGACCGCCGCCTTCGCGGGGGAACGGCTTAGTGTCACCGCCAAGTTGGACGGCATGCCCCATAAGTGTCCTTATGGGGCATGAGACTTGGACCCGAATGGCATGGGTGCCTACCCCCTGGCGCCGCTGACGCACTTCAGCGCGAAATAGAGAGCTGGAAGCTGTCCGGTGTAGTCGCTGGCATCGAAATTCTAGGCTGCGAGGACTGCGAAGCTTCTATGGCCTTGACTGATCGCGTATTTCCGCATGATCGGCCGCCCACGCTCCCAGCCTCGGGATGCGTTCGTCGACCTTGTTGCGGCTGTGGCTTCGTCGCAAATTTGCTCGACTGACGAATCCAATGTCACTTACCGAGTCCCAGGCCCACTCCGAGGCCCAGGCTTCCCAGCGCCACCCGGACGCCCGCGCCCAGCCGGCTTGACCCCCTCAACCCGAGGCCCACTCCGCGGCGCTCCGAACTTCGACCCAGCCCCGGTCCGAGGCCCACCAGTCTTCGGCGCAGGCTTCCCCGTCGCCTTTTCCTCGACAACCCCACGCCCACGCCGCTCACCCTTACGGTCTTTCCGCACCGACTTCGCATGCGCCCTAGCCCGCGACTTCATCTGCTCGCGCGTTGGCGCGGTCTTCTCGTCGAGCACCAGGTCGTCGCCCAGCTTCTCCTCGAAACCCAGCTGCTTCAAGCTCTCCGCGAAATGCGTCGGCAGCTCGGCAGTCACGTCGATCGACCCGCCATCCGGATGATCCACCTTGATCCGCCGCGCGTGCAGATGCATTTTCCGCGAGATCCCGCCGGTCAGGAACGCCGCGGCTCCGCCGTACTTGCCATCACCGACGATAGGATGTCCGATCGCCGCCATGTGCACGCGCAACTGGTGCGTCCGCCCCGTAAACGGCTGCAACTCGACCCACGCCGCACGGTTGCCCGCGCGCTCGATCACCCGATACCGCGTCCGCGCGGGCGCGCCCTCGGCCTCGTCGACGTGCATCTTCTCCCCGCCGGTGCCCGGCTGCTTGGCGATCGGCAGTTCGATCATGCCGTCCTCGATCGACGGCACGTCGACCACCAGCGCCCAATAGACTTTCCGCGCGGTCCGCCCCGAGAACGCCTTCGCAAAGAACGCCGCCGCCCGCGACGTGCGTGCCACCAGCAGCGCGCCGGACGTATCCTTGTCGAGCCGGTGGACCAGCTTCGGCCGACCCTCGTTGTCGTACTGCAGCCCGTCGAGCAGCCCGTCGACATGCTGCGTCGTCTTGGTCCCACCCTGCGTTGCCAGGCCCGGCGGCTTGTTCAGCACGAACGCCTGGAAGTCCTTGTGGATGACCATGCTCTGCGCGAGTTCGGTTTCCTCGTCCGACAGGATCACGCGTTCGCGAACGCGCCTGGGCTTGTCGACGTCGGCGGCGGCCTTGTCGGCTTCGGGCGGCGGCACGCGGAGCATCTGGCCCGCTGCGATCCGGTCGCCCGGGGTCGCGCGCGCGCCGTCGACGCGGAGCTGCCCGGTGCGCGCCCACATCGCCACCGTCGTGAAGCTCGTGTCGGGCAGATGCCGCTTGAACCACCGGTCCAGCCGGATGCCGTCATCGTCGAACCCGACGTTGAACTCGCGGAAACCCGTATCGCTATCGCTTTTGCCCGCAGTCATGCGACGGCCCTTACTGCGGAGAGACCCGCGAACAACGCGGCGACCGAACCGATCACCGACACCAAAACATACCCGAACGCGACGCCGATCGCGCCGCGTTCGATCATCGTGACGACGTCCAGCGAGAACGCCGAAAACGTCGTGAAACCCCCCAATACGCCCACGCCAAGCAGCAAACGCCACGTTTCCGAAGCGCTATTACGGGCAAGCACGCCAGCCAGCACTCCCATCAGCAATCCACCGATCAGATTCACGGCAAGCGTACCAAAGGGATAGTCAGCGCCGAGCAACGACAGCATCGCGCGGCCAGTCAGATAGCGCGCGCCGGATCCGACCGCACCACCGACCATGACATAGAGAAGGGGAAGCATTCTCGCGCCCTAGCGTGAATCGGGCAAAACGGAAAGGTGCGCCGCAGGGGTAGGGATGTGCGCTTCATCCGGGTCAGTTCGAGATCACCGCGCAAGCGCTGTCCCAAAATGTTTCCCCGCGAAGGCGGGGACCTAGTCTGGGCTCCCGCCTTCGCGGGAGAACAAGGAGAGGAGGCGACTTCATCCCAACCCGCCACCACCCCAATACGCCACCGGCCCGGCGAAGGCCGGGGCCCAGTTGGAAAGGTGGCAATAACGAAGGACCGCGTTCAGTTAGCAACGTTTCCCAACTGGACCCCGGCCTCCGCCGGGGAGGTGCACTTGTTGGTCGCTTGCTTCGGGTGTGTGCCGTTCAGTAGGGTCGAGATCACGCCCTCACCGCCCAGCGTTGGAAACCAGATCCACATCGCTCCCGCCGCCAGCCCGCGTCGTCACATACACAACATACGCGTCGTTCCCGCGAACCCCGCCCAGCACATGCTGCCTGCCGTCCGTGCTATGCCCAGCCGAATACCCGGCCGCGCTAGCCTTCGTGAAATACCAGTCGAGCATCTTCTGCATCGGCGCAGCGCTCGCGAAACTCACCACGCGCAAGCGGCACCCATCGCGATCCGCTCCCGCCGCTTCGGTCAACTGCGCCCCCGGATACAGCGGCAGGTCCGCCGGCAGCCGGTTCGCCCACCCCGCCGAATAGCCGATCTTCTGCGCACAGACCCCGGCATCGGGCGTCTTCTGCCGCTCGGCCAGCGCACCGAGCGTCAGCGCGCCGTCCGCGGACTTGCACTCGGGGCAGTCGTTCGATACCGCCGGTGCACGCTTGAGCGTCGCCGGATCGACCGGATCCTTGCGCAGCGCCACGTCCGCCGGCACCCCGCCGGTTTCAGGCCGCGGCGGCGGCCGCACCGCATCGGTGTTGGACGATTGCGCGAGCCGCGGGTCGATCATGATCTGCGCGCCAAGCGACTGCGCGACCGCCGGATCGCGCGTGGTCCCGTTGGTCAGTTCGGCATCGAGGCTGTTGAGATCCTGCTGGTCGGTCGAAGACCGTCCGCACGACGCCAGCGCAAGCGGCAAAAGGATCAGGGCGGGGCGCAGGGAAAAACTCATCACCGCCATCCTATGCGCGAACGACGGTGAAGAAAGCGTTTTTCGCACGCCCTCGATCCTCCCCCGCAAGGGGGAGGTGGCTGGCGCCTGCCAGACGGAGGGGGAGGCACGCGCCAACGACTGTTTCGTATCCTCCCCCTCCGTCACCTTCGGTGCCACCTCCCCCTGGCGGGGGAGGATCGTAAGGGCCCGCCAAGTCTTGCCCGAACCGGTCCGACTCGCCATGTTCTGCTCATGCTGAACATCGTCTCGATCCTAATCGGCCTCGTCACCCTGGTGCTTGGCCTCGTCGCCTTCATCCCGCTGCTCGGCTGGATGAACTGGCTCGTCATCCCGATCGGCATCGTCGGCGCCGCCGTCGGTGCGCTGTCGTCGAGCAACGGCGGCCGCAACCTAAACATCGTCCTCATCATTATCTTCGCGCTCCGCCTGAGCCTCGGCGGCGGGATCATCTGACGCGAAAAGGGCCCGGTGTTTCCACCGGGCCCTTTCAATTCCTCAATCCGCCCCCTTGCGGGGGAGGATCATAGGCCTCAACGGCAGCGCACGTTGCCGCGATCGATCGACGAGCCGAGCACCGCGCCGCCGCCCGCACCGATCAGCGTACCGAGCAGCCGCGAACCACCGCCCGCGATCACGTTGCCCAGCGCACCACCGGCAAGCCCGCCGACGATTAGTCCGGTCGTCCCGTCGTTGCGACGGCAGTAATACCGCCCGTTGCCGCCGCGATAGATCCGGTCGTTGCGACCGAGACGACGCTCCTGATAATAACGCCCATCGCGGTAATAGCGGTCGGCGAGATAGCCGCGCTGGCCAGGCTCGTAGCGGTTATAGTCATAGCCGCGATATTGCTGCCAGTTGCGCCCATCGTTGCGACGATCCTGGCGGATGTCGTGAATGTCGCCGCGGCGGTCCTGCCGTGCGTCCCGCACTTCGTCACGGTACTCGCGGCGCGCATCGCGCACGTCGCCGCGCGAGTCGGCATTGCGCAGGTCGCGGCGATAGTCGCGTCGTGCGTCGCGCACCTGATCGTTATATTCCTGGTTGGCGCCGCGGACGGTCGACTGGGCGCCGGCGGGAATCGCCCCGAACGCGGTGGCGGCAAGGGCTGCCGAAAGAATGGCGATACGCATGAAATCTCTCCCGATTATGTGGGTAGAGAACGGCCGGCCGAAGCGCGAGTTGCGTGAACCGCAAACTACGTCGCATTCAGCCGGCCGACAGGTCGCTGCAATCAGGCGCGTTTATGCGGCGAGGTTATGCTCCAGCGTGATCTCGGCGTTGAGCACCTTCGACACCGGGCAGTTCGCCTTGGCGTCTGCGGCGATCGCCTCGAACTCTTCCTTCGAGATGCCGTCGACCTTGGCGTTCAGCGTCAGCGCAGACTTGGTGATCTTGAACCCGTCGCCGTCCTTGTCGAGCGTCACCGTCGCCGACGTCTCGAGCGTGCCCGCCTCATACCCCTTGCCCGCGAGCGCGAAGCTCAGCGCCATCGTGAAGCACGACGCATGCGCGGCCGCGATCAGCTCCTCGGGGTTGGTGCCGGGCTCGTTCTCGAACCGCGTGTTGAAGCCATAGGGGTTGTTCGAGAGCACGCCCGACTGTGTCGAGACATGACCCTTGCCGTCCTTGCCGAGGCCTTCATATTTTGCCGAACCGCTGCGTGTGGTCATCGATAGATCCTTCGTCTGGACAAGAAAAAAGGCGCCGCGGTTTCCCACGACGCCCTTCCACAACGCGCAACTATCGAAATAGCGGCATTGATTTAGCCGATCAGTGTCAGCGGCAACGACGGTTGTTGTTGCTCGTGCCCTTGTCGATCGCACGACCGGCGAGGCCACCGAGAACCGCGCCACCAAGCGTGCCGACCGTGCGGTCGCCGCGGGTGTCGACCGTGCGGCCGAGCAGTGCGCCGCCGACGCCGCCGATGATCGTGCCGGTCGTGCCGTTGCTCTTCTTGCAGTAGACGCGGCCGTCACGACCACGCCATTCGCGACGATCGCGTGCGTCGGCGGCCGAGACGGGGACGAGGACGGTCGGCAGGACCATTGCGCTGAGGCCCATGGCCAGAACGAACTTACGCATCATGTAACTCCCTAGTGAATTGATCTGCTGGTGTAACGAGGTGACTATAGCGCGGGTTGCATGAACCAAAAACAACACCGCGTTCATGCTGGCGTTCATCTTCGCGGCCGACGTCCTGCGGCTGCGATATCGAGACCAAGGACGTCATTCCGCGGTCCTGCTTTACGCTGGGTGGCAGGCCGGTTACGCCGCCGCGATGTTGCCAGTCCCGCTGCCCGTCGAGATCCTGCCCGTCGCCGCACCGTGGTTCGACCTCGCCGGGCTCGCGGTGTTCGCAGCCTCGGGTGCGCTCGCCGCGGCCAAGCGTGGCCAGACGTTCGTGACGCTGGTGTTCTTCGGGCTGATCACCGGCGTCGGCGGCGGTACGGTGCGCGACCTGCTGATCGGCGCGCCGGTGTTCTGGGTCCACGACGCGCGCGCCGCGAGCGTGTGCCTGGGCGTGGCGCTGCTGATCTGGGTGACACCCGAGCGGTGGTGGAAGGGCGACGCGCTCGGCTGGTTCGACGCGGTCGGGCTCGCGGCGTATGCGGTGTACGGCGCGGCGAAGGCGCTGGGCTACGGTGTGCCCCCGGTTCCCGCCGCGCTGATGGGGGTGATGACCGCCTGCGTCGGCGGCATCATCCGCGACGTGCTGGCGGGCGAACCGTCGATCCTGATGCGGCCGGAGCTGTACGTGACCGCGGCGGCGCTGGCGGCGGCGAGCTATGTGGGGTTGGTGTTGCTGGGCGTACCGCTGAGCTGGGCGGCGGTGATCGCGGCGAGCGCCGGGTTCACGCTAAGGGCGGCGGCGATCCGCTTCCATCTGGCGCTGCCGGCGTACGGTGGGCGCCGCTGACTCACGAAGCTTATCACGCAATAACCTTGTGTCCCCGCGAAGGCGGGGACCCAGTCTGGGCTCCCGCCTTCGCGGGAGAACAAGGATGGGTGGGCCGGTGGTTGGGCTTGAGCCGACGGGCCGATCTTACTCGATCCAATCTTGCGCGCCTGATCTCTACTTGTTGAGAGCGACACGCTCCAACACCGCCACCACCCCGGCGAAGGCCGGGGCCCAGTTGGAAAGGTTGGAGTAACGGAGCGCAGCGCACGTCAGCGACGTTCCCCAACTGGGCCCCGGCCTACGCCGGGGTGGTGGCCTCCGCCGCGGTGGCGTCGCTTTGACTACGGTCACGTCATTCCAGAGGAAGCTCTACCCCCGCACAACCCCAACATCCGCAAACCGCTTCGGCTCCACCGGCGGCACCGCAGGTTCGTTCAACTCACACTGCCAATGCCCGACATTGATCCACTGCCCATTCTTGTACCCGACCTCGCGGTACACCCCCGCGCGCCGAAACCCGACCGCCTCATGGAGCTTGATCGACGAATCGTTCGGCAACGCAATCGCCCCGATCGCCTGCGTGAACCCCTGCGCGCGCAACGTATCGATCAGCGCCTCGTACAATAGCCGCCCCGCACCCTGGCGCTGCGCCGCGTCCGCGACATACACCGTGGTCTCGCACGCGAACCGGTACGCCTCGCGCTTGTGGAACGCCGACGCATAGGCGTACGCCAGCACGCCGCCCTCCGAGCCGATTGTCGCGACCAGCCACGGATACATCCCGTCCGACGCCGCCATCCGCGCGCGCATTTGGTTCGCGTCGGGCGCGACGGTCTCGAACGACACCGTCCCGACCAGCACGTGCGGCGCATAGATCGCCGCGATCGACGCGGCATCCTCGGGGACCGCGGCGCGAATCACGATCCCGCCTCCGTTGCCAGTTGCGGTGCTGATCATCAGAACCCGATCCGTGCCAGCAGCAGGTCGAGCAGCTTGGCATCGCCGACGTCGGCGGTCGTCGGCCCCATCCCGCCGCATTCGAGGCAGCGCGCCTGGATCGAGCCGGAGGTCGCAAGCCGCTTCATGCCGCCAGTACGTCACGAGTCTCCGTCCAGCCGGCCGGGCTGGGCTGTAACGGACCAGCCGACTTTCCCCTGAATGGACGGCCAGCGTCTTTGAAGCGGGCAAGCAGCTGTTGAGCGGCTTTCAGACGCGCGGGATTGCAGGTGATCACCGTGCCGGCACCCGATCGGCGGCGGTGGCGCGGCTCATGCGTTCGACGCGATGCTCGTTTTCCTCCCGCATGCCGTCCGAAATGGTCGCCAGCAACACGCCGACGGCCGTGGCGCCGATGATTGCCAACGCGGTGAAGCCCACCGTACGAACCGGCTGTATCGGACCCTGCGTTGCGGTCAGCGGCCCTTGCGGCGGGGCGCCATACGCGTTCGCCACTTTTTGTCCGGGCAGCAGGAATAGCGCCGTCCCGATCAGCGCCAGCGCTATCGCCACGATTGCGGTCGGTGTGCCCGGACCGGCGCCGGGCGCGGAAAGGCCGGCCAACCCCACCAGCATCAGAATGCAGATCCCGATCACCAGGCCGATCACGCCGCTCCGCCCGAGATCGTGACAGCGCCGACCGCCCTCGGCGAAAAGTTTTGCGAGCGTCGCGCCCGCCAGCGCGCCGATCAACGGGAAGGCTGCGGTCGAGGCGGTCGCCAGAAGCGCGCGACAGCCGAACAGGATGGCCAGGGCGACGAGTGATGCGATCAGGAAGCGGATGACCCCGATCCTGCCCCCGGTCGAAAAAAACCGCGTGATCATTCCGGCATTCTCCGATTTCGCCGCGTGGCGTCCTGCGCATCAGATCATGAATTCGGGATTGCGGCCCTTCCAGTATCTTGTCGGTGGAAATGATCGGCCATGTTTCTCTTGGATTTGACTGCGGCGCGCTTTCAGAATC
The DNA here is from genome assembly GCF_040407565.1 of Sphingomonas faeni. GTDB lineage: Bacteria > Pseudomonadota > Alphaproteobacteria > Sphingomonadales > Sphingomonadaceae > Sphingomonas > Sphingomonas faeni_F. Next base: position 265,141 of record NZ_JAPZPR010000002.1, on the reverse strand, counting down.
CGATCCGTGCCAGCAGCAGGTCGAGCAGCCTGGCATCGCCGACGTCGGCGGTCGTCGGCCCCATCCCGCCGCACTCGAGGCAGCGCGCCTGGATCGAGCCGGAGGTCGCAAGCCGCTTCATGTCGCCCACGGCGCGCGCGAGCATCTGGCGGCGGTCGGCGGCGACGTGCGCGAACGCATCGCCGCCGCTTGCGTCATCGTCCGCATCGTCGCCACCGAAATCCTGCACGATCGCCGCGAGGAAGCCGGGCTTCTTCTCGAGATACTCGGCATGGACCTTGGCGGGATCGAGCTTGGCGCGCTTGGCCGCCTCGTCGATCGCGTCCTGCAACGTGCCGAACCGGTCAACGAGCCCGATCTGGCGCGCGGTGCCGCCATCCCAGACGCGTCCCTGGCCGATTTCGTCAACCCGCGCCGGCGTCATCTTCCGCGATGCAGCGACGCGCGACACGAACTCGCGATAGCCGTTCTCGATGCCCGACTGCGCGATCGCGTCGAACATCGGCGTCGTGCCGCCGGTGATATCGGGCTGGCCCGACAGCGGCGTGGTCTTCACGCCGTCGCTGGTCACGCCGATCTTGGCGAGCGTCGCCTCGAACGTCGGCACGATCCCGAAAATGCCGATCGAGCCGGTGATCGTGCCGGGTTCGGCGAAGATCACGTCGGCGGGCGTCGACACCCAGTATCCGCCGCTGGCCGCGAGGCCACCCATCGACACCACCACGGGCAGCTTCTGCCGTTTGGCTTCGAGGATTGCCAGCCGGATCTGCTCGGACGCCATCACCGATCCACCCGGCGAATCGACTCGCACCACGAGCGCCTTCAGGGTCTTCTTGGCGAGCCCGTCGAGAACCGCCTTCTCGATCGTCTTGCCCGCGGCCTTGCCGGGGCCGCCTTCGCCATCGACGATTTCGCCGGCGATCGTCAGCACGCCGATCGCGTCGCCGCCGGTCGGCAGCGGGTTGGCCTTGACCCATGCATCGTACTTGATCGTCGCGTAGTTGCCCGCGGGCTTCTTGTCGTCGGTCCCGGCATATTCCGCCACACGGCGCCCGAACGCGGTCCGGTCGCCGAGCTTGTCGACGATACCCGCACGCAAATTCGCCTGGGCGATGTTGCCGTTCGCCGCGAGGATCACCTTGTCCGGCGCGCTCATGAACTGCGCGATCTGCGCCTTGGGCCGGGCCTTGGCGATCGCCTCGCGCCACTGCGCGAACAGCGTGCCGTACAGCGCGGTGCTGGCTGCGCGCGCGTCCTCGCTCTGGTCGGCGCGCGTGTAGGGCTCGACGAACGACTTGTAGCGACCGACGCGGTAGACGTGCGCGTTGACGCCGAGCTTGTCGATCAGGCCCTTGTAATAGAGCTGGTTGCCGCCCGGACCCATGAAGATCGTGCCGCCCAGCGGGTTGACCCAGATCTCGCTCGCATTGGCTGCCAGGCGGTAGCCGCCGTCGGTATAGGCGGTCGCATAGGCGAGTACCGGCTTGCCGCTCGCGCGCACGCGCGCCAGCGCATCGCCGACCTCGCCGAGTGCCGCCGGATACGCGCCGCCGAAGCTGTCGAGATCGAGCACCAGCACCTTCACCCGCGCATCGGTTCTTGCCGTGTCGATCGCGCGGACCACGTCGCGCAGGCGGAACTGGCGCGCTGCGGGCTGGCCGGAGAGCGCGGCGAACGCGGCCTGTTCCTCGGGCTGCTCGACGATCGAGCCGTTGAGGTCGAGCACCAGCGCGCCGTCCTTGATCGCCGCGGTCCCCGGCCGCGAGTTGAGTGCCGCGAAGATCAGCCCGAAGAACAGCAGCATCGCGATCAGGACGAGCGCGTCCTTGATCGCCACGAGGAGCTTCCACACGCCGCGCACCAGCCGCCATTTGCGGCGCGGCGGGCGGGCAGGGTCGACATAGGAGGGGGCGTAGGACGGCGCTGCGGTATCGGTCATGCGAGGAGAGCTAGAGCATGCGCGGACCGAGGTAAATGGCCTGTGTTACGGGGCCAACACAGGCGCGGCTCAAGTTCCTAGGGCTACCCCAACCGCCACGCAGTCCCCCTCCCGCTTGTGGGAGGGGTTAGGGAGGGGAGCCCCACGAACGCTTAGCTAGAGAAACCCCTCCCCCGACCCCTCCCGCAAGCGGAAGGGGAGCAGAAGGCAGCATAGACCCGCCCGCGTGTTCTCCTGCGAACGCAGGAGCCCAAGATACCAAGCGCCGCCCTCCGTCACCCTGGACTCCTGCGTACGCAGGAGAACGGCTGTGCGATCCGTAGCGTTGTCTTCCAACCCCTTCAGCCACGATGCCCGAATGCCACGCCCGCCCGAAAAAAATTCGCTCCCGGAACCTTTGACATGCCGCACCCCGAGGCACATATGCCGTCCGTTGGCACTCGATAACCTCGAGTGCCAGAAATCTGTCACAATCCAAAAGGACATGGACCCCATGAACTTTCGTCCGTTGCATGATCGCGTGCTGGTGAAGCGCCTCGAAGCCGAAGAGAAGACGGCTGGCGGCATCATCATCCCCGACACCGCCAAGGAAAAGCCGCAGGAAGGCGAAGTCGTCGCCATCGGCACCGGCACCCGCGCCGAGAACGGCACGATCACCCCGCTCGACGTCAAGACCGGCGACAAGATCCTGTTCGGCAAATGGTCGGGCACCGAGGTCAAGGTCGACGGCGAAGACCTTCTTATCATGAAGGAATCTGACATCCTCGGGATCGTCGGCTGACTTCTGCCGGGTTACCTTGGTGTAACCTTATCATGACTTTTCAACTTATACGAAAGGGTAGCTGACATGGCTTCCAAGGACGTAAAATTCGGCCGCGACGCGCGTGAGCGCATCCTTCGCGGCGTCGACATCCTCGCCGACGCGGTCAAGGTGACCTTGGGCCCCAAGGGCCGCAACGTCGTCATCGACAAGAGCTTCGGCGCACCGCGCATCACCAAGGACGGCGTCACCGTCGCCAAGGAGATCGAGCTCAAGGACAAGTTCGAGAACATGGGTGCGCAGATGCTGCGCGAAGTGGCCTCGAAGACCAACGACATCGCCGGCGACGGCACCACCACCGCGACGGTTCTGGCGCAGGCCATCGTTCGCGAGGGCATGAAGTCGGTCGCAGCGGGCATGAACCCGATGGACCTGAAGCGCGGCATCGATCTCGCCGTCATCAAGGTCGTCGAGGACGTCAAGGCACGTTCGAAGCCGGTTTCGGGTTCGAAGGAAGTGGCGCAGGTCGGCATCATCTCGGCAAACGGCGACCGTGAAGTCGGCGAGAAGATCGCCGAAGCCATGGAGAAGGTCGGCAAGGAAGGCGTGATCACCGTCGAGGAAGCGAAGGGTCTCGAATTCGAGCTCGACGTCGTCGAGGGCATGCAGTTCGACCGCGGCTATCTGTCGCCGTACTTCATCACCAACCCCGAGAAGATGACCGTCGAGCTTCAGGATCCCTACATCCTGATCCACGAGAAGAAGCTTTCGAACCTGCAGGCGATGCTCCCGATCCTGGAAGCCGTCGTTCAGTCGGGTCGTCCGCTCCTGATCATCGCAGAAGACATCGAGGGTGAGGCTCTGGCCACGCTCGTCGTCAACAAGCTACGCGGCGGCCTGAAGGTCGCAGCGGTCAAGGCACCGGGCTTCGGCGATCGTCGCAAGGCGATGCTCGAGGACATCGCGATCCTGACCAAGGGCGAGATGATCTCGGAAGACCTCGGCATCAAGCTCGAGACCGTCACGCTCGGCATGCTCGGCACCGCCAAGCGCGTCACGATCGACAAGGACAACACCGTCATCGTCGACGGTGCCGGCGATCACGACACGATCAAGGGCCGCACCGAAGCGATCCGCCAGCAGATCGAGAACACGACCAGCGACTACGACAAGGAGAAGCTCCAGGAGCGTCTCGCCAAGCTTGCCGGCGGCGTTGCCGTGATCAAGGTCGGTGGTTCGTCCGAGGTTGAGGTCAAGGAGCGCAAGGACCGCGTCGACGACGCGCTGCACGCAACCCGCGCAGCTGTCGAAGAAGGCATCGTCCCCGGCGGCGGTACGGCTCTGCTGTACGCAACCAAGGCGCTTGATGGCCTCGAGGGTGCGAACGACGACCAGACCCGCGGTATCGATATCGTGCGCAAGTCGCTGACGGCTCTGGTTCGCCAGATCGCGCAGAACGCCGGTCATGACGGTGCGGTGGTTTCGGGCAAGCTGCTCGACGGCAACGACTCGAACATCGGCTTCAACGCCGCGACCGACACGTACGAGAACCTGGTGGAAGCCGGCGTGATCGATCCGACCAAGGTCGTCCGCACCGCGCTGCAGAACGCGGCATCGGTCGCAGGCCTGCTCATCACGACCGAAGCGGCCGTGAGCGAGCTCGCCGACGACAAGCCCGCCATGCCCATGGGCGGCGGCGGCATGGGCGGCATGGGCGGCATGGACTTCTGATTTCGGACGGGGCCAGCACATGCTGGCCCCGACACGGAATCAGAACGGCCGGCGGGCTGGGCGGCGCAAGCCCCCAGTCCCGTCCGACGAAAAGGGCCGGCTTTGCCGGTCCTCCGTTCCGAACAAACGACCAAAGCAAAGGGCCGGGGAGCAATCCCCGGCCCTTTGTTTGTCCGCAGACAAGTGGTAAACCACACCGATGCGGCACGATCCCCTCTACAAGAAGATCACGGTCGACGAATTCCTCGCGATCGACTTCGGCACGGACCGCAAGTTCGAGCTGGTCGACGGCGTCATCCGCCTGATGACCGGCGGCACTCCCGCCCATTCTCGCGTGGCTACCAACATCCTCGTATTCCTAGCCGGGAAGCTTCGCGGTACGGGCTGTCGAGCATACAACTCCGACATGGGTGTGCGGGTCAATGACACCGATCTGCGCTACCCCGACGTCAGCATCTTCTGCGGCAACCCCGCGACCCGCGAACGCGAAGAACAGCGCGTCTTCGACGATCCGAAGGTGATCTTCGAAGTCCTTTCCGGCTCGACCGCGAAGATAGACCAAGGCAGCAAGCTCGCCGAATATCGCGACCTCGCATCGATCGACACGATCGTCTTCGCCGACCCAGAAAACGAACTGACCCGCGTCGTCCAGCGCCTCGGGCCAACCACATGGCGCGACGACATGTTCGCGCAGCCGCATGACGTGGCCCTGCCATCGCTAAACCTCACGATCCCCCATGCCGAGATCTTCGCCCGAGACTAACGCCGGCTACTTAGCCACTGCCGCTTCGTCCGCAGCGATCTGATCCAGCGCCCGCCAGACCACCGGCGCGATGTGGCTCAGATCGAAGCTGTGATACGCCTCACCGTCGATCGGCACGACCAACGCCTTGCCGCCAGCTGCCGCGCGCAACCGCTCCGCCGCCGCGAACGGCACCACCTCGTCCTTGCGACCATGAAGAAGCAACACAGGCACCGTCACCCGCCGGATCGCCGCGACGTTGTCGAACGCGTCCGCGTAGAACCCGCGCGCCAAACCCGGCACGAACCGCGCGAAGGAATCGAACGCGCCGAGCGTCACGACCGCATCGACGGCGACCGGCGCTTCACCGGCCACGTGAAGCGCGACCGCAGAGCCGAGGCCATCGCCGAACACGAACCGCCTGCCGTTCGGTACCAGTTGCCGCGCCCGTGCGACGAACGCGCGGCCATCCTCGTACAATCCCCGCTCGTCCGGCACTCCGGCGTTGTCGCCATACCCCCGATACGATGCCACGAGCAGACCATGGCCGTCGCGCGCAAACGCCTGCGCTGCCAACGCCGCGGTGTCCCGATTGCCGCCACGCCCCGGCAGATAGATCAGCACCGCCCCGTCCGTCGTAGCCGGGGGCCAGTACCATCCCCGCAGGCGAACCCCGTCGTGCGTGACCGTTTCGACCAGGGTCGGTGCCCGCTCGGTCCAGATCGGCGTTATCGATCCCAACGGCGTCGGCTTGTACAGCGATCGACCCACGGGGTTCACGCACCCGCCCAGCAGTCCCAGTACCAGGAAGACCGGCAGGACCGCAGCGGTCGTCGACCGTCCGCGTGCGGCATCGCGGGATCGGGGTCGTCGCGCGGCACGGTGGCACGTTTTGCCGTCTTCGTTCGCCGCCATACTGTCCTCGCCGCATTCTTTTCAGAGCTTAGGTAGAGTCGTCGGCGCGATCGGCCAGCAAGATTTCCTTCCAATCCAATACCCTGCGATCCCATTCCACTATATGCAACCGGAAGCGTGCAACCGGGGCGCGTTCGCGCTACCATCGCGGCATGACCGCAGGCCGCATCGATCAGTTGACCGAAGCCCAACGCGCCTGCCTCCGGCTGGTGTTGACGCATCACAACTCGAAGGAAATCGCGGCGATGCTCGGCGTCTCGCCGTCCGCGATCGACAAGCGGATCGAGCGCGCGGTCCAGATCCTCGCCGTCGGTACGCGGTTCGAGGCGGCCCGGCGCCTGCAGGAGCATGAGCGCGGCGACGGCGGCGACCTGCCCTTCACCAGCGAACGCGCGCCGGCATACGAACGGCTACCATCCGAACCAATCGACGTTCCCACGCCCCCCCTCCAGGGGTCACATGCCGATCAGGACGAGCCGTGGGGGTTCGCTCGCCGCTTCCTGGGTTTGTCCCAAGGCCGCGGACCAACGGGGGTGGCGCGCAACCGGTTCTCGATCGGCGACAGGGTCGTCAAGCTTTTCGCACTCATGGGCCTGATCGCCGTCACCTCGATGGCGCTCGTGAACATGGCGATGACGCTGACCAGCCTGTTACGCTCGAACCGCGAACGCGGCGATCCCGTGCACGTCACCGCAACGCCGGTGCCAAGGGGGGAAATCTCGATGTTGAACCAACGACCCCAGGCCGCCGACAGGGTCGCCAGTGAGTTTCTGAAGGCGGAGGCGGCGGTCGATCAGGCCGCGATGCTCGCCGCTTCGTGCGTGTCGACGTTGTTGCAGCAGCGGATCGCCGCCAATCTGCCGGTCGGGACCGGCGTCGCCGCGTTGCAGATGGTGTCGCAGGCTTCGATGGACATCATCAACGCGCGACAACGCTTCGTCGAGGCGCATCGTGCCTTGGTCGACGTACGGTCCGAGATCGGTCTCGGGCAGTTCTACGGCTATGGCGACACCGCCAAATGCCCGCCGAACGAAGGCACGCTTCGCGATGTCGCGGGGCTCGACGCGCCGATCCGCCTGGCGGCGGTCGCCTGAGCCGTCGCCTGAACGGTCGGTAACGATCCTGCTTCGGAGGTGAGAGTTGGATCGGGTTTGGCTATTCTACGCGATACAGGTTGCGGCCTCCGGCTACGCCATCTTTCGGGGCGGCGCGCCGGAGCGTCTGACGGGACTGGCGCTGTTGCTCGCGGCAGGCTCCACGGGGCTTATCCAGCAGAACATACCGGTCCTGTTCGCCGGGCTGGAGGTGGGCGTGATGCTCGTGGATCTGATCCTGCTTGCGGTGATGATCGTGATCACGCTGAAGGCCGATCGGTTCTGGCCTGCCTGGGTGACCGCACTCCACGGATTGGGCACGGGTGCCCATCTGGCGCGCGCGCTCAGTCCGGATGTGATCCGGCTCGTCTATGCCGTCCTCTCCGCCGCCTGGAGCTATCCCATCGTCCTGCTTCTCGTGATCGGAACGGTCCGGCACTCGCGGCGGATCCGGGCCCATGGCTGGGATCTCGACTGGAGCCGACAGGATCCGACGATCCGCTGAAAAATATTCGGAAGGTGTCCATGAACTACGCATCGACCACCGCACACGCCATGCATGCCTTGAGCACTGCGTCGCCTCTCGCACTCGATCCGGCCCGTCTTGATCCGGCCCGTCTTGATCCGGCCCGTCTTGATCCGGCCCGTCTTGATCCGGCCCGTCTTGATCCGGCCCGTCTGGATGCAGGCCGGCTAGGTCTTGCCATAGGGTTGGCGGACCAGACGCGCGCCGATGCCGGGATATTCGGCATGGCCAAGCGGCTCTACGCCACGCGCAAGGTGCGCGACGACCTGCTCGGCGGAGCATTGTTTTCCGAGCCCGCCTGGGACATATTGCTCGACCTGTTCATTTCGGAACACGAGCATCGTCAGCTCAGCGTGTCGGCGGTGTGCATCGGCGCCCGCGCGCCGTCCGCTACCGCGCTGCGCTATCTGACGATGCTGCAGGACGCCGACCTGGTCGAACGCACTCGCGACGAACGCGATGGACGCCGGTCACACGTTCGTCTCACCCAGCTTGGGCGACGCCGCATGGCGAGCCTCCTGGCACGCCTGGTCGAGTGAGGGGTGAAAAACCGCGGGGTCGCCCCGACACCGCCACCGCCACCGCCATCGACTCCACCGGCCACCGCGGTGCCCGGCGGACCTCGGCCGCGCGCGTCCGCTGCGTTGTCGGCGGGCGATTCGGGCGGGGTGATGTGCGCAGCGCGCGACGAGGAGCAATCACGATGAAAGCAGCGTGCCAGTGAAAGCCGCGTGCCAGTGCGGACTGGTGTCCGTGAAGTTGCCGGGCCCTACGCCTCTGGTCGTCGCCTGCCACTGCGTCGCCTGCCAGCGCCGAAGTGGCTCCCCGTTCGGCGTCACGGCCTATTACCCTGCCGAGCGTCTTGCCATTGCCGGTCCGGCCAGGATGTTCGAGCGGAACACGGACGAGGGCAATGTCTTCCGTACGTATTTCTGCGCCACCTGCGGCTCGACCGTCTACGTGAAGAGCGACAAGCACCCCGCGCTGATCGGCATACCCGTCGGCGCGATCGCCGATCCGACCTTTCCGGGTCCCGTCAGGTCGGTCTGGGAGCAGACCATGCACGGCTGGGCGGCAATCCCCGGCAATGTCGAGCATTTCGCTCAAGGACGCGGATAGGCAGGGGGCGGGACGGTGTCGCTGCAGGAAGTCTGGAGCGGGTAACGGGAATCGAACCCGTGTATTCAGCTTGGAAGGCTGCTGTACTACCATTGTACTATACCCGCCCGATGCGCCGGGGCGAGGGTGGGAACTAGCGTCGCCGCGCGGCGGGCGCAAGCGTTCGCGTGCGCCGGCCGCACCCCGAGAGCCTGTGCGGGTCCCGTACGAGGCACGCATCATGCTTCACGCCTTGCTCACCATTCCGCGCTATGGCCGAGTCCATGCATAACGACGCCGTGCTTTCCGATCGGACCCCGCCGAGTTCAGGCGTCGGCCAAGTCGCCGATCCCCGTCCGCGCTCGGCCGTCAGCCACGGTGCGGGGGTGTCGGGGCTGGTCGGCGTGCTGGCCTGGCTTGGCATCGCCCGCTGGCAGGCGATCGACGGCCCCTATTCGGCGCTGGTCAACGTGTTCGCGTGCGGCCTGCCGATGGTGGCCTGGTCGCTGCTGGTGGACAAGGTCCACCGCAGTCCCAGCACCGGAATCGACTGGTCGGCGGGCAAGCCCCTGCGCGACACGCTGGACACGAGTCTCACCAAGCTTGCCGGGCTCTGGGCGACCTGGACCGCGATCGCGGTCATCTACGGCACCGGGCGGTTCTACTGGCAGGGCAATTTCGCGTTCGCGATGTGGTGCTTCACCAACGCCGCGCCGATCCTGTTCGTCGCCTCGATCCCCTACGTCCTCTGGATCGACCGCTATCTGACAGAGCCGCGCGACGGCGCCTGGCATCTCGGCGCGTGGTTCACGGGGCAGGCGGGCGTCGACCGGGAGGCGATCTACGGCCATCTGCGCGCCTGGGGCGTGAAGACGTTCTTTCTCGCGTTCATGCTGGCGATCGTCCCGCCCGGCTTCAGCGAATTCGTGCGCGGCGATCTGTCGACCGTGCTGCACGATCCGGTCGCGCTTGCGAACTGGCTGATCACGCTGATGTTCCTGATCGACGTGGCGTTCGCGACGATCGGCTACATCCTGACCTTCCGGCCGCTCGATTCGCATATCCGCAGCGCCAACCCGTTCGCGGTCGCGTGGATGGCGGCGCTGATGTGCTACCCGCCGTTCATCCTGATGAGCGACGGCGGGCCGCTCGATTACCATCCCGGCACGTCGGACTGGACAGTCTGGTTCCAAGGGCATCCGGTCGTGCTGGCGGCGACCGGCGCGGTGCTGGTAGGGCTGACCGCGATCTACGCCTGGGCGACGATGGCGTTCGGCTTCCGCTTCTCCAACCTCACCAACCGCGGTATCCTGACGCACGGGCCTTACGCGGTGTCGCGGCACCCGGCGTATCTGTCGAAGAACCTGTTCTGGTGGATCTCGACGGTCCCGGTGCTGACGACCGGGTCGCTGGTCGACGCGGCCCGCGCGACGTTGCTGATGGCGGCGGTCAGCGGCGTGTATTTCTGGCGGGCGAAGACCGAGGAGCGGCATCTGAAGCTCGACCCGGACTATCGCGCCTATTTCGACTGGATGACGCGCAACGGCCTGGTGCCGCGCATCTTCGCGAAACTGCGCGGCTAATTCCCCTCCCGCGTGCGGGAGGGGTTAGGGGAGGGGCTGTCTGGCGTTTTCGCGCGCACGTCCGCGGCCAAGCCCTCCCCCGACCCCTCCCGTGAACGGGAGGGGAGCCGTCAGAAGCTGGCCTCGTCGTACACCTTCGAGACGTCGCCGTTCCAGGCGCCGTTATAGCGCTCCAACAGCACCTCGGCGGGCACCTTGCCGCTGCGGACGATCTCGCGCAGCGGATCGAGGAAGCCGGTCTCGTTGTCGCCCGCCCGGTTGAACCGCGCGCGCGCCGACAGCCCCGCGCCGGCGATGTCGAGCACTTCACCCGCGATGTCGCGCAGCGTCCCGCCGCCCGCGATCGGCGCGTTCAGCGCGAGCTTCGGCACCGCATCGCGCAACGCCTGACGCTCGTCGATCGTCCAGTCCTTGACCAGATCCCACGCCGCATCGAGCGCACCCTGATCGTAGAGCAACCCGACCCACAAGGCCGGCAGCGCGCAGATCCGGTTCCAAGGGCCCCCGTCCGCGCCACGCATCTCGAGGAACGTCTTCAGCCGCACCTCGGGGAACGCAGTCGACAGATGATCGGTCCAGTCGTCGAGCGTCGGCTTCTCGCCCGGCAGCACCGACAATTCGCCCTTCAGAAAATCGCGGAACGAAAGGCCAGCGGCGTCGATGTACTTGCCCTCGCGGTAGACGAAGTACATCGGCACATCGAGCGCGTACTCGGCATAGCGCTCATAGCCGAAGCCATCCTCGAACACGAACGGCAGCATGCCGGTGCGGTGCGGATCGGTGTCCGACCAGATATGGCTGCGATACGACAGCATGCCGTTGGGCCGCCCTTCCGTGAACGGCGAGTTCGCGAACAGCGCGGTCGCGAGCGGCTGGAGTGCCAACCCGACGCGGAATTTCTTCACCATGTCCGCCTCGGACGCATAATCCAGGTTCACCTGGATCGTGCAGGTCCGCAGCATCATGTCGAGGCCCATGCTGCCGACGCGCGGCATGTGCCGCAGCATGATCGCATAGCGCCCCTTGGGCATCGTCGGCAGTTCGGCGCGCGTCTTGTCCGGCCACATGCCGAGCCCGAGGAAGCCGATGCCGAGCTTTTCGCCCGCCGCCTTCACCTGCTCCAGATGACGCCCGGTCTCCGCGCAAGTCTCATGCAACGAATCGAGCGGCGCACCCGACAGCTCGAACTGGCCGGCGGGCTCCAGGCTGATGCTGCCGTCGGGACCCGACATGGCGATGGCGTTTCCACCCTCCATGACCGGCTTCCACCCATATTGCTCCAGCTCGCCGAGCAACGCACGGATGCCGCTCGGCTCGTCATAGGACGGCGCGTGATGATCGCCGTTCGCATAGACGAACTTCTCGTGCTCGGTGCCGATCCGCCACGCGTCCTTCGGCTTTTCGCCGCCCGCGAAGCTGGCGATCAACTGGTCGCGCGACTCGATCGTCGGGCTGGTCTTCGGCGGAGTGGGAATCGTCGTCATCGCCGCGCCTTACGCGCCGATGAACGAGGGGGCTAGGGGGATCCGAACCGATCGGTAGCAATGTCGTGCCGTCTGCCCTTGGTTCAGTCGCCCGACCAGTCGCCCGCCGCCGCCATCCACAGCGCAACCGCCGCGCCGGCCGCGGTTTCCGCGCGAAGAATGCGCGGTCCAAGGCCGATCCCCACCGCGCTCGGATGCGAACGAATCGCCTCGCGCTCGTCCGCGTCGAAGCCGCCTTCGGGGCCGATCAGGATCGCTGCCGGTCCGGGTCGCGCGCGCATCGCCGCCAGCGCGGGCACGCCGCCCGTCTCGTCGGCGAAGAACAGCGCACGATCCTGGGGCCAGTCGCGGAGCAACGCGGCGAGCTTCACCGGCTCGGCGACCGCGGGCAGCGCGGTGCGACCGCATTGCTCGGCCGCCTCGATCATCTGCGTACGCAGTCGCTCGGTATTGGGCTTGTCGACGATCGTCCGCCGGGTGACCACCGGCTGCAGCCTAGCGACGCCAAGCTCGCACGCCTTCTCCGCCATCCAGTCGACCCGACCCTTCTTGAGCGGTGCGGCACACAGCCACAGATCGGGCACGTCCTCGCGCGGTCGCAGCAACTCGGTGACGTCGAGCGTCAGGTCCCGCTTGCCGACGCTCGACGCGACGCCGAGCCATTCGCCGGTCCGATCGTCGAACAGCTTCACCGGATCACCGATCTTCATCCGCATTACGCCTGCGAGATAATGCGCCGCCGGCCCATCGACGTGAAGCGGGCCGGCCACAAGCGGCGTATCGACGAAAAGGCGCGGCGTGGACTGCGGCGGCCAGGCTGGGGTTGCGGGCATGGGGGCGGCTCTAGCAAATCCTCTCGGATACGGGGAGGGGGCCGTGATGAATGGGGTGCGCCTCGCTAATCTTCGATCCTCCCCCGCCAGGGGGAGGTGGCTGGCACTTGCCAGACGGAGGGGGAAGGAAGCGAAACGAGTGTTGCGCGTCCTCCCCCTCCGTCACCTTCGGCGACACCTCCCCCTGGCGGGGGAGGATCAAGGAAACGACTAAATCCTCCCCGGCACGGGGAGGGGGACCGTTCGCCATCGGCGAAGGGTGGAGGGGGATCGCACCGCACGTAACGCTGGCAATGAAGAGTTTAGCAGGAGCGTCGAGACTTCAAGGTCGGGCGCGAGTGTTACGCTCGCGGAAGCCCCCCTCCACCAGCTGCGCTGGTCCCCCTCCCCGTGCCGGGGAGGATTTCGCGCCCTTCCAGCTCTCCTCCCTGGAAGGCAGGGGGTGGGTTGGCCTGTAACTGCCGAAACGCCCGCCAAGCAGCCGACCCACCCCCCTCGCTTCCAAGGAGGGGGCAGTTGGCTCGCCCATTTCAGAGCTTCCGCCGCGCCCACATTTTCCGAGCCACCACCCACGCAACAATCAAAACCACAACCCCAAGGATCAACACCCCCGCGACCGCGCCGGCGACCCGGAAGATCCCCCAGAACAACGCCTCGACGAAGCGGCCGACCGCGACCGACAGCCCGATCATAAGGGCCCGATCATAAAAGAGGCTCGAAACGCGTCACACGCCCTCGGTACCCGGCAAAGGCTTGCGCGCCAAACCCCGTCTTCCTACGCCCCCGACATGCAGACCCAGCCGAGCCACGCGGAAATCGTCCCCGACAGCGAACATAAGGGCCTGGTCGGTCGCCTCCCGCCAACGCTCCGCGGTCTGGCATTGCTCGCCCGCTTCGACCGCCCGATCGGCTGGTGGCTGCTGTTTTGGCCCGGCGCCTGGGGCGTCGCGCTTGCCGGTGGCGCAGTCCAGCGCTGGGATCTGATCCTTTGGCTCCTCCTCGGCAGCATCGCGATGCGCGGCGCCGGCTGCGTGTTCAACGACATCGTCGACCGCGATCTCGACGCGCAGGTCGCGCGCACCCGTGCCCGCCCGATCCCCAGCGGGCTCGTCTCGATCAAGCTCGCCTGGATCTGGCTCGTCGCGCTCTGCCTGATCGGGTTTGCGGTCCTGCTCCAACTGACGTTCCTCGCCGCGATCGTCGCGCTCGCGAGCCTCGCGCCGGTCGCCGCCTACCCGTTCATGAAGCGCATTACCTGGTGGCCGCAGGCGTGGCTGGGCATCGTCTTCTCCTGGGCGTTGCTGGTCGGCTGGAGCGACATCGCCGGGGCGCTCGATACGTCGATGTGGCTGCTCTACGCCGGGTCGATCGCGTGGGTGATCGGCTACGACACGATCTACGCGTTGCAGGACCGCGAGGACGACGCGATGATCGGTATCCGCTCCTCGGCGCTCCGCATGGGCACGCATGTTAAGGCCGGCGTCGGAATCTTCTACGTCGCCGCGGTGGCCTTATGGGCTGCGGCGTTCTGGACTGTCCGCCCCGATCCGCTCGCGATCGCCGCGCTCGTCCCCGTCGCGCTGCATCTCGGGTGGCAGGTCGCCACGCTCAGGCCCGGCACCAGTCCCGAAGCCGGCACCGCCGCGCTCGCCCGCTTTCGCGCGAACCGTTTCGCCGGACTGCTCATGTTCCTCGCCTGCGTGGTTGTCGGCACGAGCCTGCATCCTTAAGTCGCTGATATGCTGACCCCAGACCAAGCCCGCGACCGCGCCCACGACATCGTCCAGCGCGCGAGGGCGGCGGGTGCCGACGCCGCCGACGCGGTCTTCGCGGCCGACGCAGCGCTCGACGTGTCGATCCGCCTCGGCAAGCTCGAGGATATCGGCCGTTCCGAAAGCGAGGACCTCGGCCTGCGCGTGTTCGTCGGCCAGCGTTCCGCCAGCGTCTCCACCTCCGACCTGTCGACCGCCGCGATGGACGCGCTGGTCGAACGCGCGGTCGCGATGGCGCGCGAAGCCCCGGAGGATCCCTGGGCCGGGCTCGCCCCCTCCGAACGGCTGCTCCACGGTGATCCACCATTGCTCGGCATCGACGACGGTGGCGAGGTCAGTCCCGAACAACTGCGCGACGCAGCCCTCGAAGCCGAAGACGCCGCTCGCGCCGTCCCCGGCGTCTCGAACAGCGAAGGCGGCGGCGCCAGCGCCTCGCGCAGCGTATGGGCGCTCGCCACCAGCCACGGGTTCGCCGGCGCCTATGCCGCGACCGGCTACGGCGTGTCGGCCAGCGTTTTGGCGGGCGAAGGTGGCAACATGCAACGCGATTACGCGCACAGCAGCGCCCGCCTCCGCGCGCATCTCGAATCGCCCGAAGCGATCGGCCGCCGCGCCGGCGAACAAGCGGTCGCGCGCCTGAACCCCGGCCGTCTCGTCAGCGGCCCCACTACGATCGTCTACGACCGCCGCGTTGGCGGATCGCTGGTCGGCCACATGCTCGGCGCAATCTCCGGCCAGGCGATCACGCGAAAAACGAGCTTCCTGCTCGACTCGCTCGGCAGCCAGGTTTTCGCGCACGGCATCACCATCCGCGACGATCCGCACCGCCCGCACGGCCTGCGCTCGCGCCCGTTCGACGGCGAAGGCCTGCCCGTCTCGCCCAGCGACATCATCGAGGACGGCATGCTCGAACGCTGGCTGCTCGACTCCGCCTCGGCGCGCCAGCTCGGCCTCGAACCGACCGGTCACGCCGCGCGCGGTGTCGGCGGCGGGCCCGGCGTATCGACCAGCAACGTGTTCATGGAACCGGGCCACGTACCCCTCGAAACGCTGATCGCCGACATCGAGTCGGGCGTCTACGTCACCGAACTGATGGGCGGCGGCGCGAACGGCGTGACCGGCGATTACAGCCGTGGCGCGGCGGGCTTCCGGATCGAGAACGGCCAGATCACCACGCCGGTCGCCGAGTTCACGATCGCCGGCAACGTCAAGGACATGTTCCTCGCGATGACCCCCGCCAACGATCTCGAATTCCGCTACGGCGTCAACGTGCCGACCCTCCGCGTGGAGGGCATGACGGTGGCGAGTGGCTGACGGGCGCCGCCGCGGGCCGGAACGGTCGCCCGAATGGCTGCGCGCGATGGCCGACGCCGTCGCGACGATCGCCATGGAGGCCGGCGCGATGGCGCACGACCGCTTCGACACCGATTTCCAGCGCTGGGAAAAGACTCCCGGCAGCCCGGTCTGCGAACTCGACATCGCGATCGACCGGATGCTCAAGGCGCGGCTGTCGACGCTGCTCCCCGAGGCCGGCTGGCTCTCCGAGGAAACCGCCGACAATGCCGACCGCCTCGCCCACGATCTCCTCTGGGTCGTCGACCCGATCGACGGCACGCGCGACTATATCCGCGCACGGCCCGGCTGGTGCGTCTCGATCGCGCTGGTCGATCGCGGCAAGCCGGTGATCGGTATCCTCGAAGCCCCCTCCCGCGACGAACGATGGCACGCGGTCGCAGGGCAGGGCGCCACCCGCAACGGCATCCCGCTGAAGGCCGGAAACCGAACCGACTTCCCCGGCAGCCGCACGCCCGTCGACGCGCTTCCCAAAGCCGACCGCGACCTTGTCATGGTCCACAAACCCAACTCGATCGCGCTCCGCATCGCGATGGTCGCCGCCGACGAAGCCGACCTCGTCGCCACGCTCCGCTGGGGCAACGAATGGGACATCGCCGCCGCCGTGCTGGTCGCGAGCGAAGCGGGCGCGGTGGTGAGCGATGCGCTCGGGGCGCCGCTGATCTTCAACAAACCGCGCCCGCAGGCGTTCGGCGTGCTGACCTCGACCCCCGGCATTCACCCGGCAGCGATCGCACGTCTGGCGGACAGGGCGCGCGCGATCGGCGGATGATCGACGCGGTCAGCGGCTGGCCGTCACCGTTTTATCCGGCTGCGTCAGGTCGAGTACCTCCAGTTCCGAGGGACCGCTCCGCCGGCGGATATTACTGTCGGTCGGTGTTTGATACAGGCCGCGCAGCGAGAATCGCTCGATCCTGTAGACGCCGCTACCACCTTCCGCGTCGGGTGTGCCCGTATAGCGACGTCCGGATACCTGCTTTACCAGATACCCGGCCCAACCCGTCGATCGCGATCCGCGGAGTATCTCGACGTCGTCGGTCTTGCCGTCCGGCTTGATCCAGAATCCGATATCGACCCACTGGATCGGGTTCAGATCGCCCGATCGCGTTGGCACCGGATTGATGAGATCGAACTTGGCGGCGTCCTCCCGTGCCGCAGCCAGCGCCGTCGGCTCATAGGGCGGTCCCCAGATCAGCACTGGCCGGGTCGACGTGGCATGGCCGATCTCGCGGACGAGGCGGTCGACCTGACCGTTATCGGCACGTTGCGCTGCCAGTCGCAAGCGGACGACCTGCAACACCGATCGCAGCGCGGGATCGGCGGCCGCCGGCCTTGCCTCGGCCTCGGCCAGAAGCCGTGTCGCGCCCGAGATATCCCGTCGTGCATTGGCCAGCCCGACTCGCCGCAGTGTCGCCAGCATCGCCAGCGTGGCATTGCCGTCCGCCATCGCCTGGCGCTCGACCGCCCGGTACGAACTCTCGGCCGCGCGTCCGTTGCCGAGCGAGAGCCACATATCGCCGGTGGCGAATGCCGCGGCGATCACTGCAGGGTCGTTCGGCGGCAAGTTCTCGCGCAAGGTCCGGACCTGCCCGGCAACGGCCCTTTTGAACACGTCCATCTCGCCATCGTGCAGCGAGACGGTGGCATAGGCCTCGTACAGCGCCGCGACCGGTTTCGGATCGGTCGCGGCATTCTGCTTGTTGCGGGCGACCGCCGCGGCCAGCGTCTTTCGCGCCTGCAGGTACGCACCCTGTCGAAATTGCTGTTCGGCATACGCGATCGAGACCTGGGCATCGCGCAGCGGCGGACAGGTCTGCTCGACGCAGGCTTCGTACGCGTCTGTCAAACGCTTGCCTGACACGACGATATCCGGGGTGGTAGCTTGCATCGTCAACGCGAACAGCAACGCGATCATGGCTTGGTCCTCCGATACTTGTCGCTAGTCTGCACGATCCCACCAGCGCGGAAAAGCCGGAAGTGATCCGATTTCGATGTCTAGCGCGTGTACTTGCCCTTCATCCTGCTGGTCAGATGAAGATGCAGACACCGGTCGCACCGATACACCCTGAGCGGCACGCGCCCGGCATTCGCAACCACCAGCGCGTCGGCCTCGGAGACGAAGCGCGCCTTGCGGCGGCAGACGCTGAGCCGGGTGCGTTTCAGCTGCTCAATCCTTGTACTTCATCTCCAGGAAGCGGCCGCGGGTCGAGAGGTTGTCGAGGTCGCTCTGTGCCAGGCGCGCGGTCATTTCGCCGATTTCCTGTTCGATGAGCTTCAGGCCGTCGACCAGCTCGGCGTCGGGCGAGCGGCCGTTGCGCGGCGTCGTGCGGAGCGACGCCGGGACCTTCTCGTAATCCTTGACGAAGGCGGGAAGTTGTTCGCCGATCAGCTCTCGGACGTCGACGGCTTCCTGCGTGTTCGCGTCGAGCGTCGCGAGCTGCGGCGTCAGCGTTTCGAGGCGCAGGCCGATCCGGTCGACCAAGGTCATCGCCGGTGCGGGGAGGGCGGGGCGTTGCGCCTCCAGCCAGCGTTCGGTCTGCGCCGGCAGCGCGCGGATGTCGACCGCCGCGAGGCGCTCTGGCGTGGGCGCGCGTTCCGCCGGCCAGACCGCGAACAACACCGTGGCGGCGATCAGCAGCGCCATCACCAGCATCGCGCCGCCGATCCCGAGCGGCACGATCCAGCCGATCACCATCGCCGCGATCAGGATCGCCACGTCGGCGACCGCGATCCGGGTCAGCCGCTTGCCGATCGCCTGCGTCTGCCTTGCCCGCCCCCGCGACGGCGCACGCGCGATGGCGGTGCCCGTCCGGTCGTCGGAAATGCGCGACCAGGAGGCGCGGGCGCTGGCGATGGCGTCGTCGACTTCGCTCACGAGGGTTACATCGCCTCCAGCTTGAACGGGCTAGGCGACGGTCCGCCGAGCTGGCCTTGGGTGGCGCCTTCAGCCCGCGCGATATAGCCACGGGACTTATCGACCTCATTCGACAGCGCGCCGACCGTGACCTTCATCGAATCGAGCGCCTTCAGCTTGAACACGTCGATCGCATCCATCGTGTCGTAAATATTCTGGAACGCACGTTGCAGCGTCTCCAGCGAGATCGTCGCCGACGCGGCCTGTTCGTGGATCTGCGCAGTCTGCGATTTGAGCAGCTTGCCGGTCGAATCGATGATGTTCGCGGTGGTCGTGTTGAGCGCGGTGATCTGCTCCAGCACCAGCTTCTGGTTGGTCAGCGCCTGCGCCACCGTCACCGCGGTGCGCAGCGCGGACACGGTCGTGGTCGACGCGCGATCGACGCCCTTCACCAGCTCGACATTGTTCTTCTTGACCAGATCGAGCGCGAGATAGCCTTGCACGGTGACCGCCATCTGCGTCAGCAGATCCTGCGTCCGCTGCCGCGTATAGAACAAAGCCGTCTCGCGGATCGCCTTCGCCTTGGCGGGGTCGGTATGGTCGAGGTCGTTCGCGACGTCCTCCAGCTTTGTATCCATCGTCTTCGACAGATGGATCATCTGCTCGAGCCGACCCATCGCCGCCCACAAATTCGCGCGCTCGGTATCGATTGCGGCATTGTCCATCAGCAGCTCGTCCTTGCCCGAGCCGAGGCTCTTCAGGATCTGCGCGATGTGCGTCTGCGACGACTTATAGCCGTCGAAATAATTGCGCATCTTGCCACCGAACGGGATGATCCCGAACAGCTTCTGCGGCGCGGTGAGGTTGCCCTTCTTGCCGGGATCGAGATCCTCGACGACGCGGCGCAGCTCGGCGAGGTCCTTGCCGACACCGGTCTCCTGATCCATCGCCTTGACCGGGCGATCGAGAAAGCGGTTCGACTGGCCGGCGGCGTCGCGGATTTCCTTCGCGCCCATCGCCGTGATCGCGTCGACGCGCTTGCCGAATTCGGGCGAATTGACGTCCTGCGCGACGAGATCGGTGACGAAGCCCGACACGCGCTCCTCGAGCTGCGACTTCACGCCGGCATCGACGGGCACGAGGCCGGACGCCTTTGCGGCCGCGACCGTGGGCACCGGATCGGGCGGGGTCAGCACCAGGCTAGGCTCTTCCGTCAGCGTGTTCGGGGTCGTCGCCATGCTTGTGTCTCCGTTCGGTGGCGCATCGTGGCTGCAACCCGCCCCGCGTTCAAGTGGCGTATATAGATAATACACTTAGGCTTGCCAACCGCTCTCCTTGAAACCGGGCGCGCGCGTGGACAGCTTGTCGGCGACATCACAGGAGTTCCAGCATGCGCGCCATCGGCTATACCAAGTCGCTCCCGATCGACGATCCGCAGTCGCTCGTCGAGCTCGATCTCCCCAAGCCCGAGGCGACCGGCCGCGATCTGCTGGTCGAGGTGAAGGCGGTCTCGGTCAACCCGGTCGACACCAAGATCCGCCAGCGGCGCGAAGATCCCGACGGCAAGCCGCAGGTGCTGGGCTGGGACGCATCGGGCGTCGTCGTCGCGATCGGCCCGGACGTGACCGGGTTCAAGGTCGGCGACGACGTGTTCTACGCAGGCGCGATCGACCGGCCGGGTACCAACTCGGAGTATCACCTCGTCGACGAGCGCATCGTCGGCCACAAGCCGGCATCGCTCGACTGGGCGCAGGCGGCGGCGCTGCCGCTGACCTCGGTCACCGCGTGGGAGACGCTGTTCGACCGGCTCGACGTGCGCAAGCCCGTCCCCGGCGCGGCGAACGCGATCCTGATCATCGGCGGTGCGGGCGGAGTCGGCTCGATCACGATCCAGCTCGCGCGACAGCTCACCGACCTGACCGTGATCGCGACGGCGTCACGCGACGAGACGCGCGGCTGGGTCGAGGCGCTCGGCGCGCATCACGTGATCGACCACCGCAAGCCGCTCGCCGCGCAGGTCGAGGCGCTCGGGCTCGGCGCGCCGGGGTTCGTGTTCTCGACGACGCATACCGACGAACACATCGCCGAGATCGGCGAACTGCTGGCGCCGCAGGGTCGGCTGGCGCTGATCGACGATCCGAAGACGCTCGACATCGTGCCGCTGAAGCAGAAGTCGATCTCGGTGCACTGGGAACTGATGTACACGCGCTCGCTGTTCCAGACCGCGGACATGGGCGAGCAGGGGGTGTTGCTCGACGAGGTCGCGCGGCTGGTGGATGCGGGGACGATCCGGACGACGCTGGCGGAGAATTTCGGGCGGATCGACGCGGCGAACCTGCGCAAGGCGCACGAGCGGATCGAGAGCCACACGGCCAAGGGGAAGATCGTGCTGGAGGGGTTCTGACGCACCGCAAGTCATCCCCGCGCAGGCGGGGATCCATACAGGCTGGCCTCGATATAAAGTCGCTAGCCTCCTGAGAATATGGGTCCCCGCCTCCGCGGGGATGACTTGCAAGGGTGTGCACCACCCCGGCGAAGGCCGGGGCCCAATTGGGGGACGCTGCTAACGGATGGCGACGCTCCATTATTGCCACCTTTCCAATTGGGCCCCGGCCTTCGCCGGGGTGGAGAGGTTGGAGGGCGGGACGCTTCTTCCTGTTCCCTCGCGAACGCGGGGGCCCAGGAGCCAAAGACGTTACCGTTTGTAACCCTGGACCCCCGCCTTCGCGGGGGGAACGGCTTTGGGCTGGTGTGGGGCACATCGCCCGTCGAATGAGACTGGCGGCGGCGCAAACACACGATACTCTACACCATGCTCCGCCCGCTGATCCTCGCGCTCGCCCTCCTCCCCGCGGCGGCCACGAATCGTCCCCCGCCAGCCGATCCGCTCACCGCCACGATCCACACCGAAGACGCCGACCGCTTCGCGACCCTCTTCGCCAAAACCAAAAGCAAGCTGACCGCTGCGCAACTCAAGCGCGAGTATCTCGACAAGGGCAGTTTCGGGATCGGCGTCTTCACCCCCGGCCGTATCGTCGACGCGGACACGCTAGCGCGCGCCATCGCCGCCAACCCGACCCGCTACGCGCAAGCGATCAAGACCTGCCTCCCCGCCGCCAAGGCCGCCACTGCCGACCTCCGCGCGATCTACCTCGGCCTCCACGGCGCGCTCCCCGACGTGAAGCTCCCGCAAGTCTATATAGTCTTTGGCGCGAACACCTCCGGCGGCACCGCCAAGCCGGGCGCGCAAGTCCTGGGCCTCGAAGTGCTGTGCCGCATGTCACCGACGCCCGAAAAACTGCGCCAGACGCTCCGCCATTTCTTCGCACACGAGACGGTGCATTCGTTCCAGCAGGACGCCGGCATGACGCTCGCCCGCGACCCGCTGCTCACCGCGATCCTCGTCGAGGGCGCCGCCGATTTCATCGCGCAACTCGTCACCGGCGAGGAACCCGACGCCGCGCGCGCCGCCTGGGCTACCCCTCGCGAGGCGGAACTCTGGCGCCAGATGCAGGCCGACATCGCGCTCACCCGCATGCTCACCGACAAGGACGACCCCGAGGAGGGCTCACCCGAAGCCAAGGCGTACGCGCGCTGGATCGGCAACTACTCCACGCCGCCCGCCGGCTGGCCGCCCGAACTCGGCTATTGGATGGGGCTGCGAATCTGGCAGCGTTACTATGCTGCCGCCCCTGACAAGCACGCCGCGCTGAGGGCAATGCTGGCGGTCCGTGATCCCCGTGCTATTCTCGCCGCCGGACCATACAAGCGCCGTTGATCCCGCGCGCTCCGTCATCCTGACGAAAGTCAGGACCCAGAGCGGCGGAGGCAGCTTTTGTTACCCTGGGTCCTGACTTTCGTCAGGATGACGGAAGGGGTGGAAAGCCCTCAAACCAAGCCCGGTCTTCCCGCGGCGCAACAATTACGCTATGGCGCGCGCCAACCCCGTTCCTCGTTTCAAGAGAATACATTCATGAGCCTCCGCAACGTGGCGATCATTGCGCACGTCGATCACGGCAAGACGACGCTGGTCGACCAGCTCTTCCGCCAGTCCGGCACCTTCCGCGACAACCAGCGCGTTGAAGAGCGCGCAATGGATTCGAACGACCTCGAAAAAGAGCGTGGCATCACCATTCTCGCCAAGCCGACCTCGGTCGACTGGACCCCTCCCGGCGAGTCCGAGAGCATCCGCATCAACATCGTCGACACGCCCGGCCACGCCGATTTCGGCGGCGAAGTCGAGCGCATCCTGTCGATGGTCGACGGCGTCGTCCTGCTGGTCGATTCGTCGGAGGGCGCGATGCCGCAGACCAAGTTCGTCACCGGCAAGGCGCTGGCACTCGGCCTGAAGCCGATCGTCGTCGTCAACAAGGTCGATCGTAACGACGCGCGCATCCAGGAAGTGCTCGACGAAGTGTTCGACCTGTTCGTGTCGCTCGACGCGAACGACGACCAGCTCGACTTCCCCGTGCTCTATGCATCGGGTCGCAACGGCTATGCCTCGACCGACATGGACGCGCGCGAAGGCACGCTGATCCCGATGTTCGAGACGATCGTGAAGCACGTGCCGCCGCCCGCCGTGGAAGTCGCCGGTGTGCCGTTCACCTTCCTCGTCACGCTGCTCGACCGCGATCCGTTCCTCGGCCGCGTCCTCACCGGTCGCGTCAATTCGGGTACGGTGAAGACCAACCAGGCGATCCACGCACTCGATAACGACGGCAAGATCATCGAGACCGGTCGTGCGTCCAAGATCATGTCGTTCCGTGGTCTCGAGCGCGTTCCCGTCGACGAGGCCAAGGCCGGCGACATCATCTCGCTGGCAGGTCTCTCGGTCGCTACGGTTGCCGACACGATCGCCGACATCACGGTGACCGAGCCGCTGCACGCGCAGCCGATCGATCCCCCCACGCTGTCGATGCGTTTTGCCGTGAACGATTCGCCGATGGCGGGCCGCGAGGGCAGCAAGGTGACGAGCCGCATGATCCGCGAGCGCCTGTTCCGCGAAGCCGAGTCGAACGTCGCCGTGAAGGTGACCGAGGCGGCCGATAAGGACAGCTTCGAAGTCGCCGGCCGCGGCGAGCTTCAGCTGGGCGTGCTGATCGAGACGATGCGCCGCGAAGGTTTCGAGCTGGGCATCTCGCGTCCGCGCGTGCTGTTCGGCGAGGACGAGAACGGCAAGAAGACCGAGCCGTACGAGACCGTCATCATCGACGTCGACGAGGAGCATTCGGGCACCGTCGTCGAGAAGATGAACACGCGTAAGGCCGAGCTGACCGACATGCGTCCGTCGACCGGTGGCAAGACCCGCATCACCTTCTCGGCGCCGTCGCGCGGGATGATCGGCTATCACGGCGAGTTCCTGTCCGACACGCGCGGCACGGGCATCATGAACCGGCTGTTCGAGAAGTACGGTCCGCACAAGGGCGCGATCGAGGGTCGCAAGAACGGCGTGCTGATCTCGAACGGTTCGGGCGAGGCGAACAACTATGCCCTCGGTCCGCTCGAAGAGCGCGGCATCCTGTTCGTGGGCCACGGCGAGGCGCTCTATGAGGGCATGATCGTCGGCGAGAATGCCAAGCCGGACGACCTCGAGGTCAACCCGATGAAGACCAAGGCGCTGACCAACTTCCGCGCCTCGGGCGGCAAGGACGACCAGGTCCGCCTGTCCCCGCCGAAGCGCGCGACGCTGGAGCAGGCGATCGCGTACATCGACGACGACGAGATGGTCGAAGTCACGCCGAAGTCGATCCGCCTGCGCAAGCGCTTCCTGGATGCGAACGAGCGCAAGCGCGCTAGCCGCGCTAAGCAGAGCGCCTAAGCCTGGCACGGCGAAGCCGGCCAAGCTTACAAGCTCGGCCGGCCTCGCTCAGGCGAGGTCCGACGACGCGGCTTTGCCGTGTCGCGCTGGCTAGGAAATGCAGAAGGGCCGGGGGGAAACCTCCGGCCTTTTTATTTGGATGGCGCCCCTAACGATCCTCCCCCGCCAGGGGGAGGTGGCACCGAAGGTGACGGAGGGGGGGGCACGGAGCAGAGGGAATCGCTTACCTCCCCCTCCGTCTGGCAAGTGCCAGCCACCTCCCCCTGGCGGGGGAGGATCGCAAGCGCGCCCTCACTTCACCAGTCGCATCATCCGCTTGGCCTCACCGCCCGGCACCCCGACCCGGAACGTGTTCCGCCCCGCCGTCTTCGCCGCGTACAGCGCCGCATCGGCTACCGCGAACATCGCCTCCGCATCATAGGCGTAAGCATCGCCCGCCGCCGCGATCCCCGCCGACGCGCCAACCCGTAAAATCTCCCCCGCCCACGCGATCGGCGTCCGCAGATCGGCCAGTGCCGCGGCAAGTCGCAGTTCGAGCGCCGCCCCCAGCGTTTCCGCTCCCACCAGCGCCGCGAACTCGTCGCCACCGATCCGCGCGATCATCGGCGCGTCCGGAAAGCCGACCGCCAGCCGCTCCGCCACCACGCGCAAGCACGCATCGCCAGCGGCATGCCCGTACCGGTCGTTGACCTGCTTGAAGCCATCTACGTCGAACAGGATCAGCGCCCCCAGCGGCGCGAGTCCAGACCCGCCCGCCGGCGCATCCAGGAACCGGCTTTGGAACACCGCGCGGCTTGCCAGCCCGGTTAGCGCATCATGCTCGGCAAGCCGCCGCATCGCCTCCCAGCGCAGTTTCTCGTCGGTAATGTCCTGCTTCAATCCATATAGCCGCCGCGCGCGCCCGTCCTCGACCACGACATCTCCGGTCAGGCGCATCCACCGGTGCGCGCCGTCCGTGCGAACGATCTCCGCATCCAGCGAGAAGCGTCCACCGCCGGCAATGGCGCGGTCACGCAAGGTCTCCATCATCTGCCGCGACTCCTCGGCATACATCGCGGCGGTCTCACGGCGGTCGACAACCGCGTCGGCGGGCAGCCCGAACAGATCGTAAACGCCCGCTGTCCAGCATAAAGACGAGTCCGCGAGTTCGCATGCCCAGGCGCCAATCCCGGTCAGAGCCAGCGCGCGCTCGATCAGCGCACTCTTGTCGAACCGGCCATCGGACAAGGGCGGCGACCAGCAACTGATCGCCGTGCTCATGATCGTCGTCCGGTACATCTGCGCCTGAAGTCCATGTCGGCGATCCTACCAACGGAGCCGTTAAGGCATCGACGCGATCCGGGCGCTATTTACGTACAATGGTCGCTGAACCGGTTTCAGACGATCCGCTTTCAGGCGGCGGTGATCCGCCCGCCGCGCGCCAGCGTCTCGCCGCTCGTGACGATCACCCGATCACCGAGCTTCACCTGCGCGAATATCAGCTTGGCGAGCGGGGTCGGGATCCCGACACAGCCATGCGTCGCGTACTTCCCATCCATCAATGCGCTGCCATGGATCGACACGCCGTCGTTGGTCAGCCGCAACATATACGGCATCGGTGCGCCGTAGAGGTTCGACACGTGATGCGCGTCCTTCTGCGTGATCGTGAACACGCCGAGCGGGGTGGGCTTCTCGTCCGCGCCATAGATCACCGCGGCCGTCCCGATCTCATACCCTGCGCGAAAGATCGACAGCGTCTGTGCGACCAGGTCGACGGTGATCACGATCGGTCCCTCGGGTACGCCAGCGGTATCCCAGTAATAGTCGCCATGCCTTAGCGGCTCGGGCACGTTCAGCACCCGCTTCACGACATACGCATCCACCGGATCCGCTTTAGCGACGACGGGCGTGGGCGAGGGGGCGGTTGCGGGCTTGGCCTTGGGACGGACGATTGCGGTCCGGGCGACCCGCACGGGTTCCGTCGCGCGGACTCGCACCGGCGAGCCCGAGAGGGCAAATCCCGCGATCAGCACGCCGCTGGCGGCCAATACGGAGAAGGCGATCGTTCGCGTCGAAATGGTGCTGCGCATGCGCTTTCCATACGCCGTAATCGTGAACAATGCGCTCGTGACGATCACGCGGTCGGGTCCCCTCATGGGACGGCAATATTCCACCTATACCGTGGGTTAACGGCCCGTTCCGCACCGGTTCAGACCGACTCGCATAAAGCATGAAACACGGTCGCACACTCATGCGTTTGAGCCACTTGGACCGGCGTAACTGGTATTGGAGGTTCGGAAATGAACGGATTCATGAAGAAGGCAGGTCTCAGCATCGCGCTTGTGGCAACTGCATTGACTGCTGCGGCGCCGGCCGACGCTCAGCGTTGGGGCCGTGGTGGCTATGGTCGCGGCTGGGGCGGCTATCATCATCGTGGCGGCGGTAACGCAGCCGGTGCGGCGGTGCTCGGCGGTATCCTCGGTCTTGGCGTCGGCGCGGCGATCGCGAGCAGCAACAACCGCAATCGCTACTACGACCGCGGTTATTACAATGGCGGTTATTACGCACCGCCTCCGGTCACCTATTATAATCCGCCGGTGCGGACCTACTACCGCGAGGACTATCGTCCCCGGTGCTGGAACGAGTGGCGGGTCGATCCCTATTATGGCGACCGTGTGCAGGTGCAGGTCTGCAGTTGAACTGAATACAACGTTGAAGAGCGGCGTCGGGAGATATCCCGGCGCCGCTTTTTTGTGGCGGAGCGACCGTGCTTGCCGCTAGACGCGCGACCATGACCGACACGCCAAACACGCCCGAAACCGAAATCGACACTCCAGTCGCTGTGGACGACACGCCCCCCGATCGCCTGTCGATCAACCAGCGCAGCCCGTTCTTCCAGCAGGACCTGCTCGAGCGCGGCATCGGTATCCGCTTCAAGGACAAGGTGCGCCACGACGTCGAGGAATATTGCATCTCCGAAGGCTGGATCCGCGTCGCGCTCGGCAAGAAGGTCGACCGCAACGGCAACGCGCTGACGTTGAAGCTGGTCGGGCCTGTCGAGGCCTGGTTCGAACGACCGGCGACGGAAGCCGAGCAAGGCTGAACCGCCTCTCGGTTCGGTCGACGAAGCGAACGTCCGGCGCCCCCGTGGCGTCCGCGTTCAAACCAGCCGAAGCGCGCCGAGGGCGAGTATGAGCCCGAAGATCAGGAATAGTCCCCCGATCGCGATCCTGATCGGCTTGAGCGGCAGGCGCAGCCATGCGGCCTCTCCCATGAGCGCCGCGGGTACGACGACGACCAGCGAACCGATCGTCGCGCCGATCGCGGCGAGTGCGGGCACCGGAGTCCGCGCCGCCAGCGTCAGGACGATGAATTGTACGCCGTCGCCGAACGCGAGGATGAACAGCCCGAGCAGCGCGGTCGCGACTGCGCCGATCTTCCAGCGGTCGAGGCGGTCAGGGCATTTGGCGGGGAAGAACGCGCCACCACCCTGCAGCAGCATCGCGACCGCGAGCATCAATTGCTGGGCGTTAGGCGCGAGCTTCGGGCCGATCACCGCCCCCAACGTCGCTGCGAGACCGCTGGCCGCAAGGATCGCGAGCGTCGCCATCGCGATGACCAGTCCGGGTCGCCGGTGACGGTCCGAGAGGATCGCGGCAAGCCACGCGGTACGATCGCCGACCTGCGCGAATGCCGCGGCGACGAGGGCCGCCATCAATGCGTCCATGAATTATCCAGCGAGACGAACCGAGCACGCAGCCGCGAACGCGTGGCAGGCCTGCAGGTCCTGGCGTTCGCAGCCGACCGCATCGCGCAGGATGCCAAGCCAGCCATGGACGAGCGCGCCATGCTCGCCACGCGACAGCGCCGAGTCGACGAAATGCGCGACGGTGACCGCGGGGTTGAGGCCGTTGCTGTGCGCGATCACCCGAATCGCGTCGATCTCGGTGGCGATGTCGCAGGGGCGGGCATAGGGCGCGCGGACGTCGATCGCGGCGATGCGCGCGGCCAGATCGGCCTTGACCGCACCGAGGTCGTCGATTCGTAAAGCTTGCCCCATGATCCCTGCTCCTTGTTATTCTGTCGACAGGATGCACCTCGGGTGGTGAATAGCGAGTTAAATGCGGGCTGACGAAGCATGCGGCGCGCGGAAAGCTTGACTTCGCCGCGGCTGTCCGCCATGCGCGGGGCTTGATCGAGCGGCGGCATCAGTTCGCCGCTTTCGCATTTTCAAGCCATAGGAATTTGGGCTCATGGCCAAGCCAACGACCGTCAAGATCAAGCTGCTCAGCACCGCTGACACTGGCTTCTTCTATGTCACCAAGAAGAACCCCCGTACCAAGACCGAGAAGCTCTCCTTCTCGAAGTACGACCCCGTCGTGCGCAAGCATGTCGAGTTCAAGGAAGCCAAGATCAAGTAATCCGGTCGGCGGTGCAAGCCGTCGTCTGATTGCTACGAATCGAAAAGCCGCGGGTAACCCCTGCGGCTTTTGGTGTTTGTAGTTCCTCCCCTCCGTTCGTCTTCCACATCCCGTTCGTCCTGAGTAGCCGTCGAGTAGTCGCCGTAGGCGGCGTATCGAGAGGGCGTATCGAAGGGCAGGTTGGCGGGTGGAGCCCATGCTTCGATACGAGCCCTCGATACGCTTCTGCGAAGCTACTCGGTCTCTACTCAGCACGAACGGAGTGGCGGCAAGGCGCCGGATTATCGGTCGATATGGCAGGCTGGGTCGAGGCGAACGGCGCGCCCTCTCCCGCTTCAGACCAGCGCCCCGACCGCATCCATGAACCGCGCCAGGCTGATCGGCTTCGACACATACGAGTCCGCCCCTGCCGCCCGGATGCGCTCCTCGTCCTCGCGCCCGGCATAGGCCGTCACCGCCATCACCGGAATCGCGCGCAACTCCTCGTCCGCCTTCAGCTCCAGGATGATCTCGTACCCCGTGACATGCGGCATCTGGATGTCCATGATGATCAGGTCGGGGGTGAAATCCCGCGCTCGTGCAACGGCTTCGCGGCCGTCGCGCACGGGTTCGACGGCGAACTGATGCGCGCGCAACAGGTCGCAGAATAGTTTGAGGTTCAGTTCGTTGTCCTCGACAACGAGCACCTTCTTTGTCACCGATCCACCTTATCCGGAAAGAAGGCTTGATAGGCAATGCGCGACCGCGATTCAAACGAAGACGCCGAGGCACTGGCGCTGCGCGCATTGGTGTGGACGCTGATCGAGCCCGACCGGGCGATGCGGTTGCTGTCGGTCACCGGCCTCGACCCGCACGATTTGCGCGCACGGGCAAGCGATCCGACCGTGTTGTCGGCCGCGCTCGGTTTCCTGGAGAATTACGAACCCGATCTGATCGCGTGCGCTGAATCGCTCGGCGTGAAACCCGAATCGCTGGTGCGCGCCCGCGCCAAGCTGGACAACGGAGAGTTCGAAGCATGAGGCCGCTGCTGATCAGCGATTGCGACGAAGTGCTGCTGCACATGGTCAAGCATTTCGGCGTCTGGCTCGACGAGCGCCACGATATCGACTTCGCGATCCAGCACGGTGATTTCTCGACTGCGATGACCCGCCGCGATGGCGGCCCGCCGCCGTCGCGCGAGGATATGTGGGCGATGCTCGGCGAGTTCTTCCCCGCCGAGATGCACCGCCAGACGCTGGTGCCGCACGCGGTCGCGGCGCTGGAGCGACTGGCGCAGGTGGCGGACATCGTCATCCTCACCAACCTCCAGGACGAATGCCGCCAGCCGCGGATCGAGCAGCTGGCTAAGTTCGGGATCGAGCACCGGGTCGAGTGCAACCAGGGCGGCAAGGGTACCCCGGTTTCGCGGCTGGTCGAGGAATACGGCTCGCCGGTGACGGTATTCGTAGATGACCTTGCGGTGCACCACGAGTCGGTCGCCAAGCACGCGCCGGGGGTGCACCGGCTGCACATGGTCTCCGAGCCGACGCTGGCGGTGAGCGTGCCGAAGGCGGAGCATGCTCACGCACGGATCGACGACTGGCGCGAGGCGGCGGACTGGATCGCGGCACGGTTCGAAGCGGGTTTGCCGGCGGGGACCTAAAGACCTCGTTGAAAGGTGCCGAGGACCAGCAATCCTCCCCCGCAAGGGGGAGGTGGCAGGCGCAGCCTGACGGAGGGGGAGGTAAGGGAAAACCGCCGTTCCGTGTCCTCCCCCTCCGACGCCTACGGCGCCACCTCCCCCTGGCGGGGGAGGATCGATCGGAAGGCGGTTCGAACCAAGGGCATGGGGTAGACTCACTTGACCCATCCCCCACCGCTGTGGTGATACCTCCTCCATGACCGATCGTATCGACCGCAAGCTCGAAGAGCTGGGCCTCACCCTCCCGCAGGCTGCCGCACCCGTGGCGTCCTACGTCCCGACCGTGCTGGCGAACGGCATGCTCCACATCTCCGGCCAGTTGCCGTTCAAGGACGGCCAACTGGTCACCGGTCGCGTCGGAGACGGCGTCTCGCTCGAGGACGCGCAGGAAGCGGCCAAGCTGTGCGGACTGATGCTCGTCGCACAGATGAAGGCGGCGCTCGGCACGCTCGGCCGCGTCGAGCGGATCGTCAAGCTCGGCGTGTTCGTCAACTCGACCGGCGATTTCACCGATCAGGCCAAGGTCGCCAACGGCGCATCGGACCTGATGGTCGCGCTGTTCGGCGACTCCGGCAAGCATGCGCGCGCGGCCGTCGGCGTTCCCGTCCTCCCGCTCGGCGCCGCTGTCGAGATCGACGCGATCGTCCAGGTCTCTGCCTAACCGTCTGGAGTTCTTGTTCGCCCGCGAAAGCGGGAGCCCCGGGTTACCAAGCGCAGCCCATGTGGTCCTGGGCTCCCGCCTTCGCGGGAGAACAGCGTATGGGACGAATGGCTGCTTTCCTTAGAGATAAGCTGACGCGCCCTTTGCTATCGGCACCCGGCTACCCCAAATGCCGCGGATGAACGCCGTCACAGCTCGCATCGCCCAAGGCGTCACCTCGATCGCGGCCGAGGACTGGGAGGCGTGCTCCGGCACCGCCAACCCGTTCGTCGGCCACGCCTTCCTCTCCGCGCTCGAAGCCTCGAAGAGCGTCGGCGGCCGCTCGGGCTGGCAGGCGCTGCCGGTGGTGGTCGACGGCCCCGACGGCAAGCCCGCCGCGATCGCACCCGCGTATGCCAAGAGCCACAGCCAGGGCGAATACGTCTTCGACCAGGGCTGGGCCGACGCCTGGGAGCGGGCAGGGGGGCAATATTACCCCAAGCTCCAGATTGCCGCCCCGTTCAGCCCGGTTCCAGGCCCGCGCCTGCTGCTGCGCGACCGTGAGCAAGCCCCTGCGCTGATCGCCGCGCTGGAAGCCGTCACCGACCAGAGCGGGCTATCGTCCGCCCATGCCACCTTCATCGACCCCGACGAAGTGGCGCTGTTCGAGGCGGCAGGCTGGCTCATCCGCCAGGGTACGCAGTTCCACTGGAAGAACGACGGCTACACCAGCTTCGACGATTTCCTCGCCGTGCTCGCCAGCCGCAAGCGCAAGGCGATCCGCAAGGAACGTGCCGCCGCCGTCGAAGGCTTGACCATCCGCCACCTCGTCGGCCCCGAGATCACCCCCGAGCACTGGGACGCGTTCTGGGTGTTCTACCAAGACACCGGCAGCCGCAAATGGGGCCAACCCTACCTGACGCGCGGCTTCTTCGACCAGATCGGCAAGACGATGGGCGACCGCGTCCTGCTCATCCTCGCGGAGCGCGACGGCGTACCGATCGCCGGCGCACTCAACCTGATCGGCGACGACACGCTCTACGGCCGCTACTGGGGCGCGACGGAGGAGGTGCCGTTCCTCCATTTCGAGCTCTGCTATTACCAGGCGATCGACGCCGCCATCGCGCGTGGCCTGAAGACCGTCGAGGCCGGCGCGCAGGGCGAACACAAGCTCGCGCGGGGGTACGCCCCGGTCGCGACCTATTCCGCGCATTACATCCCCGACCCGAGCTTCCGTCGCGCGATCGCCGACTATCTCGTCCGCGAGCGCGAAGCCGTCGCCGAGCAGCAGGAGTATCTCGGCGAGCTTACTCCGTTCCGGCGGGGCGAGCAGCAGGTCGGTTGACCCGATATAACAGGCTCGTCCCATCGCGGCGGATCAGCGTCAGGTCCTTCACCAGCGCCGGATCGAATTTTTGCGGGTGGATCAGCCACATATAATCGAACGCGTCGCGCGGAAACTTTTCGAGCGCCACATCGATCGGCCGCCAGAACTGGCCACGGCATTTGATGTCGCTGACGATCTCCGACGGATCATGCGCAAAGCCCTTTGCCGCCGGATATTGCGTCGTCATCAACTGCGCGCCGGCCATCGACCACTGATCGTTGGTGAACGCCAGTCGCCGCTCCAGCAACAGCGCCGGCACATGCTCGAGCCGCGAATACGCCCATTCGTCACGACATTTTCGCCCGACGAACGACACGACGCGCGCCCGTTCCGGTACCGTGTCGATCGCCGCGATCGCCTGGTCGTAGCTGCGGTCGTACATCAGGTAACTGACGGTCGTGCCCGCCAGCCGCACCGCGAAGAACGCGAACCCGAGCACCGCCAGCACCGCCGCGCCACGCAGCGACAGCCCGTGCCGCGGCCGCAGCGCGATCACCGCGATCGCCAGCACGAACGGCGCGAGCCGCATGTCCGCATAGGCCGACCCGAACACGATCCGCGGCAGCAGCACGTAGACCGCCGCCAGGAACAGCGCCGACAGCCCCAAATTGCGCGAATATTCGATCGTCTGGTCGCGCACGCCGCGGAACAGGATCACGAACAGCACCGTGACCGACGCGATGTCGAACGCCATCCACCGATCGCGCAGGACCATCGTGATCCAGTTCATCTTCCAGCGCCAGTTGAACCAGTCCTGCGTCTTGCCGCCGACATGATCGCCCGACCGCCACACTACCATCATCACCATCGGCAGTGCGAGCGGCAGGCAGTTCAGCCCGGCCCGGACGAACGCCTCGAACCAGCCATGCGCCCAGCTCTTGGGATCGCTGTCGCGGCGAATGTCGTGCTGGCGGATCAGCTCGGCGGAAAAGGCGAGCACGCCCAGCACGCCCCAGCCGAAGGTATGGCACAGCCACAACAGGCACGAGATCGGCACGAAGATGACCGCGCGCAGGCGCTCGCGCTTGAGCCGCCCCATCCGCAGCCACAGCGCGAAGAGATTGAGCGCAAGTGCCATCGCCAGCGCGAAATTCACGAATCCGAACTGGAACGGATAGCTGTACGCGAGCGGCAGTGCGAACAACGCGGTCGCCGGAATTCGCCCATGCACCTCGCGCGCGATCCATAACAGGCCGGTCACGGTCAGCGCCGGAATCGCCATGACGATCAGCTTCACCGCCAGCTGCAACCCGAAAATCGGTGCGAGCGGCTCGATCAGCAGGTCGATGCCGAGGTTGCCGATCATCTGCCAGCGGAAGTTATACCACTGATTCAACCAGGGATTGTCGCCAATCGCCAGCTGGACGCGGTACCGGCCCATATGCCCGGGCAGGTCGACCAGCGGCGGGATTTCCGGCCACAGCAACGGTATGATCGAAGCGATCGCAACCGCGGCGACGAATGCGCGCGTCTGCCACCAATGCAGCTTTTCCCCCGGAGTAATCATATCGTCGAACCCTAGGGGCGGGTGGGCGCACTAGACAAGTGCGCGCACGACGAGTTGACGATCTTCGCCGCAAACTTCGACATCACGACTGAGGTCCAGTGGGGGAAGGTTACTGGCCGCCCCTACTGATCACGCCGTCCGAGCAGACGCAGGCGCAGTGCGTTCAGCTTGATGAAGCCAGCCGCGTCGCGCTGGTCGTAGGCGCCCTGATCGTCCTCGAACGTCACGACCTTCTCCGAATAGAGCGAGTTCGGCGATTTCCGCCCAACCACGTACACGCCACCCTTGTAGAGCTTCAGCCGAACGGTGCCCGAGACCTTCTCCTGGCTGTGGTCGATCGCCGCCTGCAGCATCTCGCGCTCCGGCGAGAACCAGAAACCGTTGTAGATCAGCTCGGCATAGCGCGGCGCGAGTTCGTCCTTCAGATGCGCGGCGCCGCGGTCGAGCGTCAGCTGCTCGATGCCGCGGTGCGCGAGCTGATAGATCGTGCCACCGGGAGTCTCGTACATGCCGCGGCTCTTCATGCCCACGAAGCGGTTCTCGACGAGGTCGAGGCGGCCGATGCCGTGACGGCGGCCATAATCGTTGAGCGTCGACAGCAGCGTCGCCGGGCTCATGCCCTCGCCGTTGATTGCGACGCCGTCGCCGCGCTCGAAATCGATCGTGATGTATTCGGGGACATCGGGTGCGTCCTCGGGGTTCACTGTGCGCGAATAGACGTAGTCGGGGACCTCGTCCCACGGGTTCTCGAGCACCTTACCCTCGGACGACGTGTGCAGCATGTTCGCGTCGGTCGAGAACGGCGACTCGCCGCGCTTGTCCTTGCTGACCGGGATCTGGTGCTGTTCGGCGAACTCGATCAGCTTGGTACGGCTGGTGAGATCCCACTCACGCCACGGGGCGATCACCTTGATGTCGGGCGACAGCGCGTAATAGCCGAGCTCGAAGCGGACCTGGTCGTTGCCCTTGCCGGTCGCGCCGTGGCTGACCGCATCGGCGCCGACCATCTTGGCGATCTCGATCTGGCGCTTGGCGATCAGCGGCCGCGCGATCGACGTGCCGAGCAAATACAGCCCCTCGTACAACGCGTTCGACCGCATCATCGGGAACACGTAGTCGCGGACGAACTCCTCGCGCAGGTCGTCGACGAAGATGTGCTCGGGCTTGACGCCCATCATCTCGGCCTTGGCACGCGCCGGCTCGAGCTCCTCGCCCTGACCGAGATCGGCGGTGAACGTCACGACTTCGCAGTTGTACGTCTGCTGGAGCCATTTCAGGATCACGCTCGTGTCCAGGCCACCGGAATAGGCGAGTACAACGCGGTTGATTCCGGCGCCGCCGGCGGGGTTGCTCTGATCGGTCACGGGCAGGATCCTTCGGGCAATATCCAATGCCCGCGCCCCTATGCGCTGGGGCGCGTTCGCGCAACCGCCGGACGCCTGACACGCGTTAATGGCGCGTACAACCGAATCCCGCTATTCGCGCCGCACATCCACTGGAGTGTCCCGACCGTGCTACGCCAAAGCCTCACCCTTCTCGTTCTCGTCGGTCTCGCAACCCCGGCGCTCGCGCAGGAAACGCGCGCCTCGGCCGCCGCCAAGTTCAAGACCGAATTCGCCGCGTCCGATACCAACAAGGACGGCGTCCTGACCCGCGCGGAAGTGCTGGCACGGATCGACAACATGAAGGTCGGGGCAGGGCGTCCCGATCCGGTCCACGCCAAGCGCCTCGCCGACCTGTGGTTCACGAGCGCGGACAAGAACAAGGACGGCAAGGTCACGCAGGCCGAGGCACAGGCGCTGCTGGCGGCGACCTTCGCCAAATACGATGCGAACCACGACGGCAAGATCGGCGGCGACGAGCGCGCGGCCGCGAAGTCGGAAATGCAGGGCCCGCGCTAAAGCGCAACCGATCCCCCTCCCTGAAAGGGAGGGGTTAGGGGTGGGTAGGCCCGTTTTGCAGGCGCCGCTCATCCCAAGCCGCCGACCCACCCCCAGCCCCCCCCTTCCAGGGAGGGGAGCGGGCCTAGCCTTCGCGCAACGCCCGCTCGCCTTCGATCATGTAGTCGCGAGTCAACGGCAACGTCATCCGGCTCTTCGACAGCTGGATCTGGTAGTTGACCATCCCCCCAGTCCGGAACGCCGCCGCAGCGCCCGCCAGATAGAACGTCCACATCCGATAGAACCGCTCGTCGTACAGCGCGACGATCGAATCCTTCGCCGCCACCGTCCGGTCGTACCATTGGTCGATCGTCAGCGCGTAATGGACGCGCAGCACTTCGATATCGGTCGGGAACATCCGCAGCCCCTCATACCCCTTCACGATCTCCGACAGCGCCGGATTATACCCGCCCGGGAAGATGTACTTGGTCGTGAAGGTGTCGGTGACGCCAGGCCCGCCCATCCGGCCGATCGTGTGGAGCAGCATCACGCCGTCATCGGTCAGCAGGTCGCGACACCTGCGGAAGAACGCCTTGTAGTGCGCCGGGCCGACATGCTCGAACATCCCGACCGAGACGATCCGGTCGAAACTGCCGGTCAGCGCGCGATAGTCGATCAGCTCGAACTTCACCTTGTCTGCAACGCCGGCCTCCTCGGCCCGTCGCCGCGCGACCTTCAGCTGTTCCTCGCTCAGCGTCACGCCGAGCACTTCGGCACCGGTCTTGGCGTGCAGGTACAGCGCCATGCCACCCCAGCCGCAGCCGATGTCGAGCACGCGCATGCCCGGCTGGATCGCCAGCTTGGCGGCGATGTGCGCCTTCTTGTCGGACTGCGCCTGCTCCAGGCTGTTGCCCGGATCGGTAAAGTACGCGCACGAATATTGCCGGTCCGCGTCGAGGAACAGGTCGTACAGCCGGTCCGACAAATCATAGTGATGCGCCACGTTCTTCTTCGACCGCCGCGCCATGTTCACGCGGTCGACACGGTGGACGACCTTGTCGAGCAACTTGATCGGCAGCGACGGATTGAGCCCACCACCACGCTCCCACGGGCTGTTGCCCTTGAGCAGATTGACCAGATCGCGAATGTCGCCGCGCTCGATCACCAGGCGCCCGTCCATGAACGCCTCCGCCGCGCCGAGCGCCGGGTGGCGGACGATCGCCCCCGCGACGCCGGGCTGGGTCAGCCGGATCGTGACGGGATTATACGCGGCATCGGGCTTGCCGAAATGCTTGGTCGTGCCGTCCGCATGGATGAGCGTGAGTTCGCCGGTTTTAACCTGCCGCGCCAGGAAACGATCGAATAAGGCCATGTCGCGTTAGCTAATGACTGGTACGGAAGTGCGCCAGTCCGGTTCGATCAGATTCCGGCATACCAGTCGTAATCAACGTTATCTTCCCAATAGCCGCCCTTGCCCTTGCCGATTCCGTCGAGGCTGGCGACCGCGTCGATCGCTGTGACGTACTTCGCGTGCTTGTAGCCCAATTGCCGCTCGACGCGCAGCCGCACCGGCGCGCCGTGCGCGACATCAAGGACCTGATCGTTGAGCGCCCAGGCGAGGATGGTCTGCGGGTGGAATGCGTCGACCAGATCGACCGACTCGTAATAGTTCGCGCCGCGGTACAGGTCGGCGCAGGTGAACACGATGTAGCGCGCGGTGCTTTTCAGGCCGGCGGCGTCGAGCAGCGTGCCAAGCTTCGGTCCCTGCCATTTGCCGATCGCGCTCCAGCCCTCGACGCAGTCGTGCCGCGTGATCTGCGCGCGCGCGGGCATCTGGCGGAGTTGCGGGAGAGAGACCGACAACGGCCGATCGACCAGCCCGCCGACCTTCAGCCGGTAATCCGCGAAATTGTTGGCGACCATCGCGGTATAGTCCGCCGTCCCCGGGTTGCTCGTGCCGTTCGACCGGAAGATCGGCGACATCTGCGCGGGGCTGAACTCGGGCGCGAGTGCGTTGCGGTTGGTCAGCGCGCGTTGCAGCCCGCGGTTCATGTCCTCGCCCATGAACAGGATCTTCCGCGCTTCCGGGTTCGCGGCGATCTTGTCGCAACCGGTCAGCAGCGCGCCTGCACCGATGGTCGCGCCTACGACCAGCGAGCGGCGGGTAATCAGCGAACTCATGCGACGTCCTCCGACGTGTGGGCGGGTACCTTCCAGCGCCCGGTAATCATCGACCGCACCTCGTTCCACGTCCCCGCGAGGATCACCAGCGCCAGATGCGCGATGATGAACAGCACCAGCCCGGTGGCGGCGATAAAGTGGATCGAGCGCGCCGACTGCCGCCCGCCGAACACCTCGAGCAGCCACGGCCACGCCGCGTCCATCCCCGGCGACATCGTCAGTCCGGTCAGGATCATCACCGGGATCAGCACGAAGATCGTCGCCACGTAGGACAGCTTCTGGAGGATATTGTACGCGCCCGGCCGCTTCGGATCGTGGAAGCGAAACGCCAGATGCTCCTTCACGTCGTGCGCGACCTCGCGCGGCGACAGTTCGGCGGCGCGGACGCGGAGATCGCGCTGGAAATGCTTGTTGACCAGGCTGACGATCATGAACCCGAGCAGCGCGAACGCGAGCACCAGCGCGAACAACAGGTGCCAGCGGCGCGAGATCGCCAGATTGTAGCTCGCCGGGATCGTCAGCAGATTGAGCAGCGACACCAGCCAGCTTGGCCACTGGTCGAGCGTCGTCCAGGCGGTATCGAAATTCGCGCCGTACCGGCCCCAGTACAGCCGCGGATGCGCCTTGAGGATGCCGATCCCGCTGCCGATCATGATGAACATCGTCACCACCGTTACCCAGTGCCATATGCGCGTCGCGAGCCGATGGCGCTTGATGATCGGGGTGCTGATAGTCGGGGCAGTGGGATCGTTCATGCTCGACCTTCGCTATAGGCAGTCGGACCGTGACATAGCAGGAATAAGTGTATGACCGAATGGCATTCTTACGAGCCCGCGGACGGCCATCGCCTGCCGCATGATCCGCTCAACGCGATCGTCGCGCCGCGGCCGATCGGCTGGGTCAGCACGATGTCCGCGGACGGCGTCGCCAACCTCGCGCCCTATTCGTTCTTCAACCTGTTCAACTATAATCCGCCGATCATCGGCTTCTCGTCGATGGGCTGGAAGGACAGCGTCGCCAATATCGAGGCGACCGGCGAGTTCGTCTGGAACCTGGTCTCGCGCGACCTGGGCGAGGCGATGAACACTACCGCCGCGAACGTCGCCGCCGACGTCGACGAATTCGCGCTGGCCAAGCTGGAGATGGCCGCCTCGACGAAGGTAAAGCCGGCCCGGGTCGCGGCATCGCGTGCGCAGTTCGAGTGCAAGCTCACCCAGCTGATCCGCCTCGAAACCAAGGAAGGCTGCGAACTCGATCAGTGGCTGGTGCTCGGCGAAGCGGTCGCCATCCACATCGACGCCGGCATGCTGGAGGACGGCGTATACCAGACGGCGCGCGCGCAACCGATCCTGCGTGGCGGCGGTCCTGCGGATTACTTCGAGATCACCGAGGATGCGCTCTTCAAGATGCGCCGGCCGGGCTGAGCGAAGCAAGCGTGTTCACCCGCGAAGGCGGGTGCCCAGACTGGGTCCCCGCCTTCGCGGGGAAACATCGTGGTTCAGGCGTACGCCCGGTAAAAGAACACCACCGTCGTCGTAGCCGTCACCAGCAGCGTCCACCCGCGGATCACGCCGTCGGGCAGCTTCCGCCCGAACCGCGCGCCGAAATACCCGCCGACGACGCCGCCCGCCATCATCGGCAAGCACAACGTCCATGCCACCATCCCCGTCGCCGCGAACACGATCGTCGCGGCGGCGTTCGCGGTCGCCAGCATCAGCGTGCGCGGCGCGGCGAGCTTGGCGGGTGAGGCGCCGGCCAACAATCCCCATGCCGCCGTCAGCATCATCCCGACGCCGCCTCCGAAATAGCCGCCATAGATCCCCAGCAACGTCTGCGCGGCGATCAGCGAGCGCGACCCGATCGCGACGCGTGCGTGGAGCCAGGTCGACGCAGGCTTGCCGAACGCGATCGCGAGCGTCGCCATCAGCAGCAGCCACGGTACGATGACGTCGAACGCGGTCGCCGGGGTGAAGAACAACAGCAGGCTGCCGACCAGCCCGCCGACGAACGTGATCCCCGCCAGCGTCCGGATACCGACGCCGCCGACCGGCCCGAGATCGCTGCGATACGCCCACGCACTCGCCATCGCCGCGGGCTGCACCGCGACGTTGCTGGTCGCATTGGCGATCGGCGAGGGCAGGCCGAGCGCGATCAGCGACGGCATCGTCGCGAAGCTGCCGCCGCCCGCCAGCGCGTTCATCGCGCCGCCCAGCATCCCCGCCCCCGCCGCCAATCCGAGCGAAGCCAGATCAGACAAAGGCGGCATCAGCCTCGGCAGCGGCCTCGCGATCGATCTGCGCGCGGCTCTTCTTCTCCGACGCGGTCTTCAGTTGCCCGCACGCCGCATCGATGTCGCGCCCGCGCGGCGTCCGCACCGGCGCCGAGATCCCCGCGCCGAACACGATGCTCGAGAACGACTTGATCCGCTCGGGCGTCGAGCACTCGTATTGCGCACCCGGCCACGGATTGAACGGAATGAGGTTCACCTTCGCCGGCAGCTCGTACTTCCGCAGCAACCGCACCAGTTCGCGCGCATCGTCGTCGGAGTCGTTCTTGTCCTTCAGCATCACGTACTCGAACGTGATGCGCCGCGCGTTGTTCGTGCCCGGATAGTCCGCACACGCCTGCAACAGCTCCTCGATGCCGTACTTCCGGTTGAGCGGCACGATCTCGTCGCGAACTTCCTTGGTCACCGCGTGCAACGATACGGCGAGGTTCACGCCGATCTCGGCCCCCGCACGCGCCATCATCGGCACCACGCCAGACGTCGACAAAGTGATCCGACGGCGGCTGAGCGCGAGGCCCGCGCCGTCCATCACCAGCTTCAGCGCATCGCGGACGTTCTCGAAATTATACAGCGGCTCGCCCATCCCCATCATTACGATGTTGGTGAGCATCCGCCCCTCGGGCTGGCTCGGCCATTCGCCCAACGAATCGCGCGCGAGCATCACCTGGCCGACGATCTCGGCCGGCGTGAGGTTACGCACCAGCCGCATCGTGCCGGTATGGCAGAAGGTGCAGTTGAGCGTGCAGCCGACCTGGCTCGACACGCACAGCGTGCCGCGATCCGCGTCCGGGATGAACACCATCTCGTAGTCCTGCGCATCGTCCGACCGCAGCAGCCACTTCCGCGTCCCATCTGTCGACACTTGAGCCTCGACCACGTTCGGCCGGCTGATCACGAAGCGCTGCTCCAGCCACGGGTGCATCGTCTTCGAGATATCGGTCATCGCCGAGAACTCGGTCGCGCCGCGATTATAGATCCAGTGCCACAGCTGTTTCGCGCGCAGCTTGGCCTGCTTCTCCTCGAGCTGCGACGTCTCCAGCGCCATCCGCAGGTCGGCAAGCGACAGCCCGAGCAGGTCGATCCGCCCATCGCTGCGCGGCACGAAGCTGCGGGGAACGGGCACGGGATCGATGTGCCCGGGGATGGGCATGAGGTTCGCGGCGGTCTGCATGCGCGAGCCCGTAGCGGAATTTTCGTGATTTTTCTACTGGCTGCTGGACGCATGCCAGAATTGCTTCGCAGTCACTCGCAGTTACTCGAGAAAGAGCTACCACCCCGGCGAAGGCCGGGGCCCAGTTGGGAGGCCAAGGTAATGAAGCGTCGTCAGCCGTTACGACCACCTTTCCAACTGGGCCCCGGCCTTCGCCGGGGTGGTGCCGGTGGGCGGGGCTCGCCCGAAGTTTCACCCCCCGCTACACGCCAACACAGCCGCATCGACCGCCGTCGCCGCGCCCGGTAGCGCGTACACATCCGCAAACGGCCGCCCCCCCACACCGACCGCCTCGACGCTCATGCTCCGCCCCGACCGCAGCGCGGCGACGATCGCGCGGTCGCTCGGCGCGTCGCTCGCCCAAGCGTCCAGCCCGTTCGCCACCAGCGTAAATCGCCGCTCGCCGACCGTAAGCGTCACCCCCGCCGACCGATCCCTCTCGCGACTGAGCCGCACATATAAGGACGCGCGCAAACCCCGTTTCGGCCACGTCGCGACGCTGGCAAACCCCGAAGCACGCCCCCCCGCCATCACCGGCCGCGCAATCGCGTAACACCGCGCCGGGCTCGCATCGCGAAACGCTCCCCATCCCTGGTAGATGCCGATCGTGTCACGCGCCGCCGCCGGAGCAGCGATCGCCAACGCCAGCAGGACCGCGAATTTCACGTCGGAGCGAACCCCGTACCCAGATGCGGCACCGTCGCGCGGCCATTCTCGACCAGCGTGACCGACCCTTGTGGCAACCCCTTCGCAACCGGCGCGCCCAGCAGCGGATCGACCGCCGCACCTGTCATCACGCCCAGCATAACCCGACTCGAAATCCCGTGCATGATCACCAGCCGGTCGCCCGGATCCTCCGCGGTATCCGCCTGCCACCCGCCGACTCGTGCCGCGATCTCCGCATAGGTCTCGCCATCTGGCGAAGGTTTCAACGCCCCCCCCGGCAGCATCACCGGGCCGACCTCGTCGACCACGTCCGCGTAATAGCGCCCGCCCCACGATCCCATGTCGATCTCGACCAACCGCGGATCGGTCCGCGCATCATGCCAGTCCAGCTCCAGATGCTCGCAGATCA
This sequence comes from Sphingomonas faeni, assembly GCF_040407565.1. Lineage (GTDB taxonomy): Bacteria > Pseudomonadota > Alphaproteobacteria > Sphingomonadales > Sphingomonadaceae > Sphingomonas > Sphingomonas faeni_F. Next base: position 222,391 of record NZ_JAPZPR010000002.1, on the reverse strand, counting down.
CCGCCAGCGTCTGCAAAGCCCGCCCGGTCGGTGATGCCCACAAAGTCATGGCCGGCTTCACCCCCAGCAACGCCCGCAACGCCCGCCCAAGCTCGTCCGCCTGCGCGAACCCCGCCCGCGTCAACGGCGTATGCGCCGCATCCCCCTGCAACCGATGCGCCGCGTTGAACACGGTTTCGCCGTGCCGCGCGACGAAATCGCGACCTTTCCGCAGGGCCGGAATGTCGGTTGATCGGGCGTCGGCTTCACCCTGCCGTTGGCTTGGAATCATGGCCCGCGTTTCAACCCCCTGTGGCGCAAAAGCAACGGATTTCCGCGTTTATCTGGGGTTCATGCAACGCCTGCGCGGTTGGTCCATTGGAGCGGTCCGCCCCGCGTAATGGGGCGCCGGTTCAGTAAAGGAGTAACCCAATGCGTACGCTCATCGCCGTCTCGCTGCTCGCCACCACCGCAGTGGCCGCACCAGCCCTCGCGCAGACCAACCCGATCTTCACCGGCCCCCGCGTCGAGGCCACGCTCGGCTACGACCACACCGGCGCCGGCAGCAGCGTGTCCAACAACAACGGGCGCGACGACCAGAAGATCGACGGCCTGCTGTACGGCGGCGGCATCGGCTACGATATCGCGACCTCGGACAACATCGTGCTCGGCGCCGAAGCCGAACTGACGGGCTCGACCGCGAAGAGCGACCGCAACGATTACACCAGCGACTTCGGCTATGGCCGCGTCAAGCAGGGCCGCGACATCTATGTCGGCGCGCGCGCGGGCTATGTCGTCGCACCGGCGACGATGCTGTACGTCAAGGGCGGCTACACCAACTCGAAGCTCAAGGTGCTCGCGGGCGATACCAGCCAGACCACCGACACCAACTTCAAGCTCGGCGGCTGGCGCGTTGGTGCTGGCGCCGAGCACGCGATGGGCCCGAACAGCTATGCCAAGCTCGAATACCGCTATTCGAACTACGAGCGCGGCAACATCGACTATGCGACCGGCGGCACCAGCAGCCGCTTCGACGTCGATACCGACCGCCATCAGGTCGTGGCGAGCTACGGCTTCCGCTTCTGATCGCTTTAACGCGACGTTTACCGTGATCAAAGAAGGGTCGGGGCGCTTGCTCCGACCCTTTGTTGTTGGGTAAGCCATTTGCGGATTGCCCCCAGCCCCGAGTCCGGCTGTGGCGGCGGGGGGAATTACGATGAAGGCGACGATCGAACGCGCAACGCTCCTCAAGGGGCTGAGCCATGTCCAGTCCGTGGTGGAGCGGCGCAACACCATCCCCATCCTGTCGAACGTGCTGATCGAGGCGACCGCCGAGGGCACGCTCAAGCTGATGGCGACCGATCTTGATCTCCAGATCAACGAATCGATCGCAGCAGCCGTCGACCAGCCCGGCGCGACCACCGTGTCCGCGCACACGCTGTTCGACATCGCGCGCAAGCTCCCTGAGGGTAGCCAAGTCCAGCTCGCCGCATCGGAAGGCCGGATGAGCATCGTCGCGGGCCGTGCGCGTTTCTCGCTCGGCACGCTGCCGCGCGACGATTTCCCGGTGATCGCCGAGGGCGAGCTGCCGACCCAGTTCGAGCTGCCCGCCGAGACGCTCAAGCAGATCATCGACAAGACGCGCTTCGCGATCTCGACCGAAGAGACCCGCTATTACCTCAACGGCATCTTCCTGCACGTGGCGGACGGCGACAGCTCGAACCCGGTGCTGAAGGCCGCCGCGACCGACGGACACCGCCTCGCGCGCGTGACGCTGCCGCGTCCCGAGGGTGCCGAATCGATGCCCGACGTGATCGTGCCGCGCAAATGCATTGGTGAGCTCCGGAAACTGCTCGACGAGGTCGACGGTTCGGTCGGCGTCTCGCTGTCGCCAACCAAGATCCGCTTCGACCTCGGCCAGGCGATCCTGACCTCGAAGCTGATCGACGGTACCTTCCCCGATTACAGCCGCGTGATCCCGACCGGCAACGACAAGATCCTCAAGATCGACCCGAAGAGCTTCATGGAAGGCGTCGATCGCGTCTCCACGATCGCGACGGAAAAGACGCGCGCCGTGAAGATGGCGCTCGACCGCGACAAGATCACGCTGTCGGTCACCTCGCCCGAAAACGGCACCGCCGCGGAGGAAGTCCCCGGCGATTACGTCGCGCTCCCGTTCGAGATCGGCTTCAACAGCCGCTATCTGATGGACATCCTGGCACAGATCGACGGCGACATGGTCGAGGTCCACCTCGCCGACGCCGCCGCCCCAACGCTGATCCGCGAGAACGACAAGTCGCCCGCGCTGTACGTGCTGATGCCGATGCGCGTGTGATTCGGTCTGCCTGTCGCGCCGTGGTATAGCGGCGCGACAGGCAGGAGCCGGATCATGGACTCGATCAACATCGCGGATCTGAAAGACGAACTGGGCACGCTTATCGACCGGCTCGAAGCGGGCGAGGCCGTGCAGATCACACGCAATGGCCAACCCTTCGCCCGCGTGACGCCCGAAGCACCGCCGTTGCCACGCCGCAAGCCCATCGACGTCGACGCGTTAGAGGCGCTGGCGAAGTCTCTACCTTACGATCCGACATCTGCACGTGACCTGGTCCGGCAGATGCGTGACGACTCGCGGTATTGACCCTCTACTGCGACACGGCGGTGATGGTGTCGGCCTTCACAGCCGAGGCGCAAAGCGAGGATGTACGCGCGTGGCTATCGCGACGGGCTGATACTCTGGCGGTCAGCCATTGGGTCGTCACCGAGTTCTCCGGTGCGCTTGCGATGAAACGGCGGTTGGTCGTCATCGACACCGTTGGTTGGAACGGTGTGATGAAGGCGTGGCAACGGTTTTGCGCCGGGGAACTTCACGTGGAGTCAGTCACCGAAACCGATTTTGCGTTGGCGGCAACGTTGCTCGATCGCGGTGATCTGAAGCTGCGCTCCGGAGACGCGCTGCACCTTGCGATCGTCGTCGCGCGCGGTTGGTCCTTAGCGACACTTGATCACGACCTTGCGCAAGCGGCGACGCAGATGCGCGTCGACGTAGATACCGTCCTCGATTGACTCCTCGCCCGCTGCTCAATACTAACAGCAATGTCAGTAAGGAGTCGACTCGATGGCGAAGCTTCCTCCGTTCCCCGGTACGACCGGTCGTCGCGATTGGCGTACGGCGTTCGATGCGATCAAGAAATTGCTCGCGAACGGCGACGACACGACGCAGGTGTTCCGGATCATGCGCGCGCTGAACGTCGGTAATGCGCCGATGAACTACGCGCGGTTGATCGCCACCGAACAGGGCGGGCGGATCGCCTATGACCGGGTCGAACTGGCGCAGCGTTTCTCCGACCCCGCGTTCGTCGCGAGCTTCGCGCCCGGCACGGTCGGGGCGGCGTATCGCAATTTTCTCGAGACGACGGGCTATTCCGCGGACGGTCTGGTCGAGGTCTCGCGGCTCGTGCCGTCAGAGGACGATCTGGCGCATCCCTATGCGTGGTTCGGCCGGCGGGTGCGCGACACGCACGACATCTGGCATGTGCTGACCGGCTACAAGGCGGACGAGAGCATGGGCGAAGCGGCGCTCGTCGCGTTCAGCTACGCGCAGGTCGGCGGGCTCGGCTGGGCGCTGATCGGTTCTGCCGCGGCGCTGAAGAGCATGCGCGTCACCGGCAGCAAGCTGTTCGCCAAGGCGGTCTGGGAAGGCTATCGCAACGGACGCAAAGCGAAATGGGTATCGGGCGAGGATTATCTCGAACTGCTCCACGAGCCACTGGAGGCCGCGCGCGAACGGCTCAGCATCGTCACGCCGGTCGCGTATTTGCGTGCGCAGCGCGAGCTCGGGCCGGCGCTAGCGTCGTATCTCAGCACGCAGAAGGCGGCGACCGCGACGGCCGCACCCGCGATGGCGCCGGAGCGGATCGCCGCCTGACGCGAGGCTTGGTAGTGGACAGGGCGTGTCGCTGGCACAGATTGGTCAGATCGGTCCCTTACTCCGTTTGTGCTGAGCGAAGTCGAAGCACCGGTGCTTGAACCGCGCCTTCGACTTCGCCCGCGGCGAACGGAAAAGGGCGATGCAATCGGTTTAGAAACTGCTCTAAGGCCGGGGCAATGCTCTCGCGCCTCGTCCTCACCGATTTCCGCAACCACGCCGACCTGACGCTGACGCCGGGACCAGGGTTCGTCGTGCTGACCGGCGAGAACGGCGCGGGCAAGACGAATATCCTGGAGGCGGTGTCGCTGCTCGCCCCTGGCCGCGGGCTGCGGAGGGCCGCATTAGGTGAGATGGCGCGACAAGGCGGCGCAGGCGGCTTCGGCGTAGCAGCCACATTGTTTCCCGAGCGCTCGCAGAAGAACGCAGCAGAATTTCCCTCCCGCTTGCGGGAGGGGTTAGGGGAGGGGACGACGTACGTACTGGCGTCTGCCTTCGAGGAAAGCGCGCCCCTCCCCCGACCCAGTTTCGGGTCAGCTGTGCCCCCGGCACAGCTTGAACAGCACGGGGTGCTGCTCCCCCGAAACTCGCAAGCGGAAGGGGAGTTAGAAGCGGAACAGGACGCACCCGCAGTCGGCGAAGTCGACGTCGCCACCGGCACGCTCGCCTCCGCCCCCGAACGCCGCATCGTTCGCATCCAGGGCGCCACCACCACCGCCAACGCACTCGCCGAGTGGCTCACGATCCTGTGGCTCACTCCCGCAATGGACCGCCTCTTCGTCGCCCCCGCGGGCGAGCGCCGCGGCTTCCTCGATCGCCTCACGCTGGCGCTCGCCCCGAGCCACGCGCACCACGCCGCCCGCTACGACGCCGCGATGCGCGCGCGAAACCGCCTGCTTGCCGACGAAGGCCGCCCCGATGGCGACTGGCTTTCCGCACTCGAAGCGCAGATGGCCGAGCACGGCGCCGCCGTAGATGCGGCTCGGCGTGAGACGGTGACGTTGCTCGGAACACGGCTTGCGGAACAAGGCGACAGCCCATTCCCCCGCGCTGGCCTGACGCTCGAAGGCTGGGCCGGCGACACCACGCGCCTGCAAGCCGACCTCGCCCAAGGACGCGCGCGCGATGCCGCTGCCGGACGCACGCTCACCGGCCCCCACCGCGTCGACCTGATCGTCATCCATCTCGACAAGGCGCGCGCCGCGTCGCTCGCTTCGACCGGCGAACAGAAGGCGCTCCTGCTCGGCATCGTCCTCGCGCACGCCGACCTCGTTGCCGAGCGGACCGGCCAGCCCCCCGTCCTGCTCCTCGACGAGGTCGCCGCACATCTCGATCCAGCCCGCCGCGCGGCGCTGTTCGCCCGCCTCTCAGGTCGCGGCCAGGTGTGGATGACCGGCACCGAAGACGCGTTGTTCGATGCGATCGGCGGTCAGGCAACGCGCATCGCGGTCGGGCGTTAGGCTGAACGCGCGCTGTCGAGCAGGCTCACCGCGCGTTCAAGCGGGCGCGGGCAAAGCTCCGTCCATCGAAGACACGGAGAGATCATAATGACCCGGAATTTCACGCGCGCAGCCCTTGGCGTATTGATGGTCGCAGCAACCACCGCCCCCGTTTTCGCGCAAGTCCGAGACGGCGGACGGCCCGAGGGGCGTTACGACATGAGCCGCGCCCCCTGGTTGCGCCCCGGCTACCGCCTCGAAGGCGCCGGCGTGCCGGTGCTCTACCCCGAACTGCGCAATACGCGGCGCGGCATCGCATTCGTGATGCCGAACTTCGACGCGAACGGCGATGGCCGGATCAGCCCGCGCGAGGCCGACGACGCCAACCGCGAATTCGCGCGGATCGCAGGCCCCCGTCGCGACCGGTTCGACTGGGATGCGTATGGCCGTGACCCGGGCGGCTATCGCGGTGACCGCGGCGGCGGCACCACGGTGGTCGAGACCACCACGACGTGGGATCGTGGCGCGATGCGCAATTACGGCTTCCGCCAGACCCCGCGCGGCGCGACGCTGACGCTGCAGGAGGACGTGCTGTTCCGCACCGACAGCGACGTGCTGCGTCCCGGCGCGATCGAGAAGCTGCGGCCGCTCGCCCGCTATCTGCGCGGCAACCCCGGCGTCCGCGTGGCGATCGACGGCTTCACCGACTCGCGCGGGACGGACGCGCACAACCAGGACCTGTCCGAACGTCGCGCAGCGAGCGTCCGCCAGGCGTTCGACGACATGGACGTCGTCCGCGCACGATTCGGCGTCGTCGGCCACGGCGAGCGCGACCCGGTTGCGACCAACGCGACGCCGGCCGGGATGCGCCTCAATCGCCGCGTCGAAGTAACGCTGCTAGGTCAGCGCGCCGACCGCTTCTGAAAAGGGCCTCCCTCGCCCCTCCGGGGAGAGGGAAGGGGCCCGCGGCACTTGCCGTGGGAAGGGAGAGGGGAGTGAGGCTCGCGACGCTGGTCCCAACTCCCCCTCACCCTCCCGTCGCCTACGGCTCCTCCTTCCCTCTCCCCAAGGGGAGAGGGACGTAAGGGCTGCGCGCTTTCAGCCGCCCACCACCCCGGCGAAGGCCGGGGCCCAGTTGGGCGACGTCGCTAACAGAGAGCGGCACGTCGTTATTGAAACCTTTCCACCTGGGCCCCGGCCTGCGCCGGGGAGGTGGCTTCACCGGAGAGGCCGCGAGCGCGCTGTCCTACACAGCCCACCCCTGTCACCATCCCCGCATGGCGATCCCAACCCCTTCGAAACCAGCCCGCCCAACCCTCGAAGTGCACACGCGCCGCAAAACGCTCCCAGCGTCTGCACTTCGTGCACTTCCGGCTCGACACGCCCCAGCCCCTACAGGCCATTTCGCTTCCGTTTCGGCCCTCGAATGCCTATATACTCGGCATGGCATCCAACCCCGAAACCAACAATCCCAACCTCCCGAACATGGGCGACTATGGCGCGGACTCGATCAAGGTCCTGAAGGGCCTCGACGCGGTGCGGAAGCGCCCCGGCATGTATATCGGCGACACCGACGACGGCTCGGGCCTCCACCACATGGTGTTCGAGGTCAGCGACAACGCGATCGACGAAGCGCTCGCCGGGCATTGCGACCGGATCGACATCGTCCTCAACGCCGACGGCTCGGTCAGCGTCACCGACAACGGCCGCGGCATCCCGACCGGCATCCACACCGAGGAAGGCGTGTCCGCAGCCGAGGTCATCATGACCCAGCTCCACGCCGGCGGTAAGTTCGAGAACACCAACGACGAGAACGCGTACAAGGTCTCGGGCGGCCTGCACGGCGTCGGCGTCTCGGTCGTCAACGCGCTCAGCGAATGGCTCGACCTGACGATCTGGCGCAACGGCGAAGAGCATTACATGCGCTTCGCGTTCGGCGACGCCGTCGCGCCGCTCAAGGTCGTCGGCCCCGCCACCGAAGGCCAGAAGGGGACGCGCGTCACGTTCTTCCCGTCGCCTGCCACCTTCAAGATCACCGATTTCGACTTCGACAAGCTCGAACACCGGTATCGCGAGCTCGCGTTCCTCAACTCGGGCGTTCGCTTGTTCCTCTCCGACGCGCGGCACGAGGAGATGAAGACCGTCGAGCTCTATTACGAGGGCGGGATCGCCGCGTTCGTGAAGTATCTCGATCGCGCCAAGGTGCCGTTGATGCCCGAGCCGGTCGCGATCAGCGGCACGCGCGACGACGTCACGATGGACGTCGCGCTGCAGTGGAATGATTCTTATTACGAGAACGTCCTCGCCTTCACGAACAATATTCCGCAGCGCGACGGCGGCACGCACATGGCCGCGTTCCGCGCCGCGCTGACCCGCACGCTCAACAACTATGCCGAGAAATCGGGCATGTTGAAGAAGGAAAAGGTCCAGCTTACCGGCGAGGACATGCGCGAAGGCCTGACCGCGATCGTCTCGGTCAAGCTGCCGGACCCGAAGTTCAGCAGCCAGACCAAGGACAAGCTCGTCTCGTCCGAAGTCCGCCAGCCACTCGAAAGCCTGATGGCCGACAAGATGGCCGAATGGCTGGAAGAAAACCCCGCGCACGGCAAGGCGATCGTCGCCAAGATCATCGACGCCGCCGCCGCCCGCGAAGCCGCCAAGCGCGCGCGCGAACTGACGCGCCGCAAGGGCGTGATGGACATCGCCTCGCTGCCCGGCAAGCTCGCCGACTGCCAGGAACGCGATCCCGCCAAGTCCGAGCTGTTCCTGGTCGAGGGTGACTCGGCAGGCGGGTCGGCAAAGCAGGGCCGCGATCGCCATTTCCAGGCGATCCTCCCGTTGCGCGGCAAGATCCTCAACACCGAGCGTGCGCGCGAGGACCGGATGCTGTCGAGCCGCGAGATCGGCACGCTCATCACCGCGATGGGCACCGGCATCCGCGACGACTTCAACGCGGACAAGCTGCGCTACCACAAGATCGTCATCATGACCGACGCAGACGTCGACGGCGCGCACATCCGCACGCTGCTGCTGACGCTGTTCTATCGGCACATGCCCAAGATCATCGAGGGCGGCTATCTCTACATCGCCCAGCCGCCGCTGTATAAGGCGACCAAGGGCCGGTCCGAGGTGTACCTCAAGGACGACGCGGCGCTCGACGAATATCTGGTCGATGCGGGCGTCAATACGATGGTGCTCGACGGTCCCGGCGGCGGTCGTTCGGGGCGCGACCTGAAGGATCTGGTCGATCACGCGCGCCGGATGCGGACGCTCATGCGCTACGTCCCCAAGCGCTATGATGCCGGGATGATCGAGGCGCTGGCGCTCGGCGGCGTGTTCGATCCCGAGGCTTCGGTCGAGGACCGGACCTCGCGTCTGGAGATCGTCACGCGTCGTCTCGAACTCGACGACGGCGATGCGCGCTGGACCGCGGTGCTGACCGAAGACGGCGGCATCCACTTCCAGCGTGCATGGCGCGGGGTCACCGACCACCACATCATCGAAGCGAGCTTCCTGGTGTCGGCCGAAGCGCGCAAACTTCACGCGCTATCGGGCGAGCACGCAGAGAGCTATGCGCGCACGTCGAATCTCGTGCCCGCCAGCAAGGCGTCGCAGGCCGAGGAGCCCGAGGCCGAAGAGGGTACAGAGCCCGAGGCCGGCGTGATCGGCTCGGTCACGGCGGTCGCCGCACGCGGTTCGACGCAGGTTTCGCGCCCGAGCCATCTGCTCGACGCGATCCTGACCGCGGGGCGCAAAGGTCTCGCGATCCAGCGCTACAAGGGGCTCGGCGAGATGAACGCGGAGCAGCTCTGGGAAACCACGCTCGACCCCTCAGTCCGTTCGATGCTCCGCGTCACCGCGGTCAACGCCGAGAGTGCGAACGAGATCTTCACCCAGCTGATGGGCGAAGTCGTCGAACCCCGCCGCGAGTTCATTCAGGACAACGCGCTGAACGTCGCCAACCTCGACGTCTGAGCCGGCCAGAGAAGGACCGAGTTTGGATGCGTATCCGTTTGCGTGATCGCGGACGGTGGCCGTATCCTCGGTGCTGCGGTCTGCTGCCATAGAGCAATGCGCGCACCGGGGGAGGTCGCGTGTTCGCCTATATCGTCTCCGGCCTGCGCGTATCGAGCGATCTCGCGCTACCGGGGCTGATCGACTGGGTTGGCCGGGCGGACGCATGCGACCCTGATTGTCCGTCGCGGGAGGCTGACGCCGACGTCGTGATCCGCCTCGGTGTGGTTCCGCTCGCGCTCGATAATGCGACCGCGAGCGGACCCAATTGGCAGATCGCCGAGGGACGATTCCTGATCGCGATGCCCGGCATCATCCGCCTGTTGCTGACCGGCGGCGACACGATCGTCTATGCGCTCGATGGCGAGACGGCGATCGAGGACGCCGCGGTTTTCGTCAGCGGAACCGGGTTCGGCATTCTGCTACACCAGCGCGGACGCCTCGTGCTTCACGCCAGCGCGGTGCGGGCGGGCGACAACGCCGTGCTGTTCTGCGGCGCATCGGGGGCGGGCAAATCGACGCTGGCGGCTGCTTTGGTGGCGGCGGGGCATGATCTCCTCGCGGACGATTTCTGCGGAATATCGATCGCGGCCGGGGGCGTGCCGTTCGTGTATCCCGACGGGCGCCAGCTGAAACTCTGGGAAAATGCGATCGCGCGCCTGTCGCTCGACGATCGGCGGCGCGCGCCGGTGCGCGCGCGCCTGCGCAAATATTATGTCGAGCCGCACGCGGCGATCGCGGAGGCGCTGCCGATCGCTGCGGTCTACATGCTGCGCGAGGCAAGACCGCCGCACGTGCCCGGCATCGCTCCCGCGAACCTGGTCGATGGCGCGCTGATGATCCAGCGCAACGCGTATCGGCCGGCGATGATCGCGCGGATGGGGCAGGCGGCACTGTATTTCCAGGGCGCGACCGCGATCGCCCGCCACGCAGGCGTGTTCACGCTCACTCGGGAGATGGACTTTGCCGGACTGGCGGCGGTGGTCGAGGGGCTGGAAAGGCATTGGCGACATCTGGCGACTCGATCGGATCCGGCAGCCGCAGACCCGTCTCCTGGAGACCTGAGGCCGGTCGCGGCCGAGCTTGCCTTGTGAGGCGGACGATCTGGCTCGCCTCCTATCCGAAATCGGGGAATACCTGGTTCCGGATGCTGCTGGCCAATCTCGGACGCGACGTGCCGGTCGATATCAACGACCTGCCCGGGCGCGGCGGGATCGCCAGTGCGCGGCGCTGGTTCGACGAGGTGATGCTGTTTCCCTCCGGGCTGCTCACCCATGACGAATGCGATCGGCTCCGCCCGCGCGTCTACGAGGCGATCGCCGACCATGCGGCGGACGAGGTGGGTGCGATGGCGGCCGGCGGTGGCGATCCGGATCGCGGGCCCGACGCCGATGCCGAGGTTCTTGATGACGTTCGCTTCGTGAAGACGCACGATGCCTGGACCCGCACCTCGGGTGGCGAACCGGTGCTCGGCGGACGGCGCGCAGCCGATGCGGCGATCCTGATCGTGCGTGATCCGCGCGACGTGGTTGCGTCGCTGGCGCGGCACAATCGGCAGAGTATCGACGATGCGGTCGGCTTCATGGGGCGGCGCACCGCGGCGTTCTGCGATCGCGAAGACCGCCAGCCGAACCAGCTTCGCCAGCAACTCTCGGACTGGAGCGCCTTTCATCGGGGCTGGATCGAGCAGACGGACCTCCCCGTGCATCAGGTGCGCTACGAGGATCTGAAGGAGGATGTATGCGGCGTATTCGCCCGAGCGCTAGCTTTCACAGGTAACACGGGCTCGACCGTGCAGATTGCGCAGGCCGCGCGGTTCGCCGATTTTGCGGCGCTGCAGACGCAGGAGCGCGAGCGCGGGTTTCGCGAGGCGCCGCGCTCGCGACCCGGGGCGACCGCGCATGCGTTTTTCCGGCAGGGTATTGCAGGCGGATGGCGCAGCGAACTGAGCGACGATCAGCGGACCGCCATCGAAACCATGCACGGCGCGATGATGATCCGGCTCGGCTATGCACCGGTCGCATCCGCGTGAGCGTGGCGCGTCTCGTGCGCCGCGCGCGGACGTTTGCGACGATCGGTGCGGACCGACAAGGGCTGGTGCTCGAGGCGGTCGTGCGCCTGGCCGTGGCGCGCCTCGTGCTGATCGCGATCCCGTTTCCGCGGCTGGCGGCGAGATGGGGTATGCTCTTGCCACCCGGCGATCCCCGTGCCGCGAGCGCGCCGGCCGACGATCACGCCCGACGGATCGCCCGCCGCGTGCAGTGGGCGATCGAGACGGTGGCGCCGCTGATGCCGTTCCGGGCGGCGTGCGTGCAGCAGGCGGTCGCGGCGCGGGGAATGCTGGCGCGTCGCGGGATCGTCGGCATCGTGCATTTTGGCATCGGCATCGGGACAGGCTCGGTGATGTCGCGAGACGGTATCGGCCAGCGGGTCGCCAGCAACGGGCGTATGACCGGCCGCAGGAGCACGAGTGCGGACGACGCCGTTTCGGGGCGCGCGCAGCTTTCCGCCGGACATGCCTGGGTCGATGCCGGCGGCGTGAAGGTCACCGGCTTCCCGCTCGATGCCGCGCTCGTCGAGCTAGGCTGTTTCGTCCGATGCCCGTAGCAGGTCGAGCAGCCAGGCGTCGGCAATGCAGTCGATGACGAGATGCACCCGATCGCACGGGCCGCGGTTGGCGACGGCGTGTGGATCGGCGAGCCGCAGATACCAGGCACTGCCGGCGGCCATCGTGACCCGAATGTCGTTCAGCATGAACTCGACCTGCGGATTCGTGGTGATCGGAACATGGATGCGAGCGGCACCGGTCTCGGCCGCGAGATCGTGATCGCGGTGCGGCTTGATCTGCGATCCCGGCGTCAGGCGCATGAGACGCACCGTCTGGAGCGGACAGGCGAAGCGCTCCAGCACGGCGCGGATATGCGGCGCGTGTGCGAGCAGAGGGCCGTCCGCGAACGCCGTGGCGGTGGGATCGGCATAGATCATCCGCACCGGATGCGTCGCGCCCGCGACGCCGCGCAGCGGGATCACGCTCCAGCTCCCGTCGTAATTCTGCGGCACGAAATGATCGATCCACGCTGTCGCGTTGCCGCCGGTCTGGATCGCCGCAGCGGCAACGACCCGGTCGAGGTCGTCCGCAAGCGCGACCGGATCGAACACGAACGGCAGGCGAATACGATCGGCCAGTGCGGCGCTATGGACCTGGGTCGCGAGCATCGACGTCACCTTCCGGGATATCTCGCGCCGCACGAAGCGCGTGGTGCATCCTATCGACCGACGCGCCGCATACAAGCTCGGGGGCGACACCGCAGACACGCCCGGGTCGCCGCGCGATGAGCGACAGCCTCGACATCATCCGATCGCAGATCTTCGCCGACGCCGATATGCAGCATCGTCTCGCCGCAATCGAGGATCGCCCGGCATTCGTCGCGGCGGTGCTCGACGTGGCACGGTCGTCCGGCATCGCGCTGGATGCCGAAATGGTGGACCGCGCGCTCGTCCCCGATCCGCTGGGACTGCGGCGTTTCGACCCTGTCACGGCGACGACGATCTCAAACGATTGGCCGTGCATCGGGTGGCTGCCGAGCGCGATCGTACAGTCGTCCGGCACGCCGTTGGTCGAATGGCTCCATTTCGGTGGCGCCCGGTTCGATGCGCCGTTCTTCGAGGACGCCGTCCGCCGGGCGCGACGGCGGCCGCTCAACCGCCTGCTGCAGTGGCACACGCCGCTCGCCCGGCTCGCGGATACCGCGCCCGCGCTTACCCCACCGGACGGGCTGGTCTTCCACATGTCGCGGTGCGGATCGACGCTGGTCGCGCAGACGATCGCCGCAATTGCAGGGACGCGAGTGATTTCCGAGGCGGCGCCGATCGACGGGGTGGTGCAGTTTGCACGGTCGCATCCGGATCTCGCAGACAGCGCTCGCGCGGATTTGCTGCGTGCGATGGTCGGGGCGCTGGGGCGTGGAGGCAATCCGGAGGGCGCGTACGTCGTCAAGCTCGACAGCTGGCACACGCTCGCGCTGCCGCTGTTCAACGCAGCGTTCCCCGACGTACCGTGGATATTCCTGTACCGGGATCCCGTCGAAGTCATGGTCTCGCAGATGCGCGCGCGGGGGCTGCAGACGGTGCCGGGCGCGATCGGCGATCCATACGGCATCGCACCCGGCCTTTCGGTAGAGGCGCATGTCGGACGCGTGCTGGCGCGGATCGCGGATGCCGTGCTCGACCATGATCGATCGAACCGGCTGCTGATTCCCTATGACGATCTGCCCGACGCCATCGCCGCGCGGATCGTGCCGCATTTCGGCATAACCCTCACCGCGGACGATCGCGTCGCGATGGCGGCGGTTGCGACGCGCGATGCCAAACGGCCGGGCACGCCGTTCCTCGCCGACGGCGCCGGCAAGCGTGCCGAAGCGAGCCAGGCGGTCGTCGCGGCCGTCATCACTCATCTCGCCAGCACGCATCGGCGTCTTGCCGCGGCGGCGCGCGCGCAGTTCGGAGAGCATCCATGATCATACGCAAGCAGGGCGACTGGCTTGCCGCCAGGGTGGGCGACGAGATCCTGATGATGAGCGCCGAACAGGGGCTGTACCTCGGCCTCAACGCGGTCGGTGCGCGGATCTGGGATCTGATCGAGACACCGAGCACCGCCGATACGGTGTGCGCGCGGTTGCTGACCGAGTTTGCCGTCGAACCCGACCTGTGCAGGGTCGAGGTCGATGCTTTCCTCGTGCAACTCGCCCGGCATCGCGCGATCGTGCTGGAGCCGCCGACGCGTGGTTGAGGGACGGCCACCGGCGGGGTCGGTACCACCCGTGGCGCCGCGATGAGCGCGATTTTCGGCATCGTTCGTTGCGACGGCGCCGAGGTCTGCGCGCGGACGATCGACCGGATGGCAAACGGCCTGCGGCATCGCGGCCCCGATGGGTGCCGCAGCGTTGTCGAGGGGCGGGCGGGGCTCGGGCACTGCCTGATGCGGGTGACCAGCGAGGACAGCCTTGAGCGCCAGCCGACCACCGATCACGATTCGCTGATCCTCGTGGCGGACCTTCGGCTCGACAATCGCGAAGCGCTGGCCGACGCGCTGGACATCGCCGGGGACGTGCTTGCCGCAATGCCCGACAGTGCGGTCCTGCTCGCAGCCTATCGTTACTGGGGCGCGGGCTGCGTCGATCGGCTGCTCGGCGATTTCGCGTTTGCCCTGTGGGACGCGGCCGCCGGCACCCTGTTGCTGGCGCGCGATCCGATGGGACAGCGCGGGCTCTATTATCATGCAGGCGCCGGCTTCTTCGTGTTCGCGAGCGAAGTGAAGGCGTTGTGGGCGGTCGAGGGCGTCCCGCGGCGGCTGTCCGACGTCGCGATCGGCGCACGTCTGCTGTTCCCGATCGATCCGCGACCGGACGCGACGCTGTTCGAGACGATCGCCTCGCTGCCCGGCGGCACGATGCTGCGGCTCGATGCGGCGGGCGGCATGACGACCGAGCGCTATTGGACGCCGCACGCGGCGCCCGAGCATATCGATCGCGACGAGGCCTATTATGTCGCCACCTATGCCGCGCTGGTGGAGGAGGCGGTGGCGTGTCGGGTACGGCGATTGGCGCGCGCGCCGGGGCTGTTGTTCAGCGGTGGCTTCGACAGCGGCAGTATCGCGGTGCTGGCAGGGCCGATCGTCGCTGCGGCCGGGCGAAGGATCGTCGCGGTCGCCTCGGTGCTGGCGGTGGGGGAGCGGCGCCGGGTTCGCGATGCGCGCGCGGCGGTCGAGGCGTTCGCCGATCGGCCGGAGCTCGATATCCGCAGCTTCGTGCGGTCCGTCGAGACGCCGTTCGCGGATCTGGAGCGGGGCTTTGCCGAAACCAACGATCCCGGCGGCGGGTCGCTGGTGCGGCGTGGGCTGTACCGGGTCGCGGCAGACGCCGGCGTGCGGCTGGTGATGGACGGTCACGGCGGCGACTACACCGTCAATGTCCGCGCCCCGGCAATGCTCGGCCGAATCCTCCGGCGCGGCCAGCTCACGCGGTTCGCCCGCGAATTCGCGGCGCGGCGCCGGGCAACGGGGCGTTCCAGTGTCGCGATCCTGCATGACGACGTGATCGGCGCGCTCCTGCCTTTGCAGCTGATCGCGGCGGTGTATGCGATGCGCCGGCGGTTCGTGCCGCTCTGGCGTACGCGGGTGATCGCCGAAGATTTCGCACGGAGGTTGTTCGCAAGCGGTGCGATCGATCCTGCGCGATTGCGACAATCGACACCGGTGCACAATCGCTGGGGGACGCGGTGGCTGCATCTGTTGCGCCGGGTGTCGGACAGCCCCGCCACCGCGCAGACGCTGGCGGGGTTACACGGCCTGGAGCTGACTCGGCCGTTTCACGATCGCCGGGTGGTCGAATTCGCGTTGGCGATTCCGGAGTCGTTGCAATTCAGGAACGGCGTCGAACGCTATCTGGCGCGAACCGCGTTCGCCGATCGCCTGCCCGCATCGTTGCTGGCGCGTGGGCCCGGCAACGATGCGGAGGAGCCCGACCTGTTCCGATCGGCGGCGGAGGAAGCGCCGGCCGCGCTGGCCGCAGCGCAGGCGCTGGACCGCGACGGGGCCCTGTCGCGCTACGTCGATTTCGCGAAACTGGCAGCGATGATAACCGATCTCGACGAAACGCGCCTGGCGGATCATCGGCGCGTGATCGTGGCCACCCTGGGAATCACGACGGCCCGGTTCGTTGCCTGGTTCGACCGAACCAACGACTAAGCGCCGAGGGGAGGCGGACTTGCGCCGCTACCCTGTCGGCGGCTGGGCCTGGCCGCCCTGTCCTCGGGCTGCCCGATCGTCGGTCGCCGGTGCTCGCCGGGCACAGGTCGTCGCCGACCAATCGCCGGGCTTACGTCGCATAGAGTGGCACGACTGAATTCGAGGCGTGCCACACCGGTCGGATCAGGATCCGTATTGATAGTTCGAGATTGGCGACGTGCCGTCGGAGCCGACCCCCACCTGAGCGCCCGCGTTGCGGAGTTCAGAGACGATCACTTGCGGTGTCGACCAGGTCTTCAGTCCAACCGGTTCGGCGGTATCTGACGGCGTATCGATGGTGGCTTTGGTTGACGGTGCGGTCACGAGCTATCCCCTCCGGTCGTTGATGCCGGTATGGTTCAGGCCTGCCACGTTTTATTTTGCGATACAATAGAGACGATCGTTGACGCATGAGTTGTCGACGGTATCGCCCGTGCTTTCCTGTATCTCTTTTGTAGGTAGGCGGCAGGGCTGACTATTTATCTTGCAGTGCCGGTATTACATCCAAGATAGATCAATCTTTCAATTGATCGAGCATTGCCGGAACCGGGTATGCGCGTAGAACCAGGTCTATCGAATTTCTTCCGTCGCGTTGGCGAGTCGAAACATCATGGGGGAGAGGCTGCATGTCCGAACCGTTTGTCGGCGAGATAAAGGCGTTCGGGTTTCCGTTCGCACCGCGAAATTATGCGCTGTGCAACGGTCAGATGATGCCCGTCTCGCAGAACCAGGCCCTGTTCTCACTGCTCGGCACGCAATTTGGCGGCAACGGACAGAACGTGTTTGCCTTGCCGAACCTGCAAGGCCGTGCACCGACCGGCGCTACGGGTACCCTGCCTCAGGGAGCGGTCCTCGGACAGGAATCGGTGACGCTCAATGTCAACGAGATTCCGTCGCATACGCATGCGCTGAACGGGACGTCGACGGTCGCCGACCGCCGGCCCGCCCGCGGCAACACCTTTGCCAACGATACGTCGCCGGTCACGCAATTCTACGCACCTGCCGGCAATCCGGTGGCGCTGGCGGCGCAGAGCCTGTCACCGACCGGGGGTAACCAGGCCCATGCGAACATGCAGCCGTTCCTGGTCGTGAACTACTGCATCGCGCTGACCGGGGTATTCCCGTCGCGCAACTGATGTCGGCGCGGTGCCGGCCGGCGACACGCTGGCGGGCACCGATGCGACCCAATGCCGCGACCGGTCTGCTTCTGGCCCGTCCGAACGACAGGGGAATTTATGAGCGATGCTTTCTTGGGCGAAATTCGGATGTTCGGCGGCAGCTATGCGCCGGTGAACTGGGCGCTGTGCAACGGGGGGACGTTGCAGATCTCCGATAACGATGCACTCTTCTCGCTGCTGGGAACGACCTATGGCGGCGACGGCGTCTCGACCTTCATGCTGCCCGACCTGCGCGGACGGTTGCCGATCCATCAAGGCGGCGGCCCTGGATTGACGCCGCGTGTGATCGGGACGGTGGGCGGTACCGAAACGGTCACGCTGACGATCCCAACGATCCCGGGGCATATCCACAGCGTGGTGGCTTCGACCAGCCCGGGTACGCTCGACGGGCCCACGCCGACCGCACTACCGGCGACGCCGACGGGCGGCGTTTCGCCTTTTCTCTACGTCGTGCCGGGGTCGAGCACGGTGGTGCCGGGGCCGATGGCGCCCAGCAGCATCGGCGCGATCGGCAGCAACATGCCGCATTCCAACCTGATGCCATCGCAATGCGTGACGTTCATCATCGCGGTCGGCGGTCTCTTTCCCAGTCGTAACTAGCAACGCCGCAATCGGCAGAGTTACAACCACCCTTCGGAGTACCGATCATGGGCGACCCTTTTCTCGGCGAGATCAAGACCGTCGGCTTCAATTTTGCGCCGCGTGGCTTTGCGGTCTGCAACGGGCAGATCATGCAGATCCAGCAGAACACCGCGCTGTTCGCCATCCTTGGCACCTCTTACGGCGGCAACGGCTCTACCACGTACGCGCTGCCGGACCTGCAGGCGACGACTCCGATGCACTGGGGCGCAGGGCCTGGACTGACGCCGCGGACCGTCGGCGAACGCGCTGGCGCAGTACAAACTTCGCTGGGGCTGGCCGAATTGCCCTCTCATGCGCACGTGCTCAACGCCGCCGCGCTCAATCCGCCCAACACTGCCCAGAATGTCCCGGCGCCGACTGCGCAGGCGATGATCGGGCCGTCGAACCCGAACATGGCGTTCAGCGACACGTCCACGCCGTCCGTCTCCCTGTCGCCCAGCGCGATCGGCATGACCGGTGGATCACAGCCGCATGAGAACCGACAACCGCTCCTGGCGCTGACGTTCGTCATCGCGTTGCAGGGGATCTTCCCGTCACGCAATTAGCACCCGCGATGCCATGGCGATCATCGCTGGTGGCGGATGTTCGCGTGGCAGGAAGGCGCATGCGAGCGCTGCGCCGAGCGGGCCGTCGACCGCTCACTTGCTCGGGCGGTGTTCGAAGCCTTCTGCCCGTGGGGCCAACGCTTTCCGCGTCGACCGTCGTGCATCACGAGTGGCTTGCGTTGGACCATGCCGGCCCGGACGATGCCGGCTCGGAACATGCGGGCCCAGATGATGCCGGCTCTGACGATGCCCGCTTGGGCCATACCCGACAGGATCATGCCAACCGCCGTCAGGGTCGCGGCCGATCGCGCGTTCGTCGCCGGCAGTCTCGAAGCGCATTTATTCCCCTCGCCAGTCCGCACGTCGCACCCGGGAGCAGGGGGGGGCGCGTGGAATGTGCAGCCCGGTGATCCCGATGCAAACGTTGATGCTCCCGCGTCTCGCGCGTCGGCAGCGTCGCGTATTCCGTCAAGCCGCGTCGTGACGAACGCGCCCCCGCCGGCTCTGGCCTGTCCCCGCTCGCTGTCGCGGCAAGGCTATGCGTTGCGGGACGAGCGCGATGACGACACGGCGTTCCTGCAGATCCTGTATGCCTCGACCCGTGCGGACGAAATCGTAGCGATCGACGCCTGGACGGCATCGCAGGCCGGCGCGTTCCTGAACCAGCAATATGCAGCGCAACGGCATCATTATCAGACGCAGATCGGGCCGTGCCGGTTCCTGGTGATCGACCGCCACGGCGAGCCGGTCGGCAGGCTGTATCATGCGACGCGGCAGACCCAGTTGCGGGTCGTCGATATCGCGCTGATGCCGGCGGAGCAGGGCATGGGCGTCGGCACCAGCCTGATCGAGGCGGTGATCGAGATGGCGAACGCCGCTGAGAAATGCGTCGGCATCTTCGTCGACAAGGGTAGTCGGGCGCTTGATCTGTACCGGCGCCTCGGTTTCGAACCGATCGGCGAAACCGCAATGCATATCGAGATGGAGCGCGCCGTCGGTCCGCCCGTCAGCCGAACGCAGCCTCGTAGCTGACGCCGCGCATGCTCTTCGCGATGGGGACGAGAAAGATCGCCTGCTCGCCCAGGACCGGGTGGCGCAGGTCATATGTGCGTTGCGGAAGAACGTCGCCGGCGGTGGCGTGGAATATCAGCGAGAATGGCGTGGGAAACCGATCGGCGGTGGTCGCCCCCGTGGTGGTGCCCGTAGCGGTGGCCGTGGCCGCGGCCGGTGCCGCGCGCGCTTCCTCGAGTACCAACTCGATACTGGCGCCGCCATCGTCGATCAGCGTAAACTGCGAGCCGACATGACCGGCAAAATCATCGTAGAGCATGATGCGTGGTTCCGCCCCGCGGTGTCGTCGCTTGCGAGGACCCGATGATGACCGCGCAGGGCGATGCGATCAACGCCAACCGCGCGACGTCGATCGATTCCGATCAGATTGCGGCGGGTGAAGCACCTTCTATGATGCTCGCGGCACGGCCGAGCGGATCGGCGGAGTTTCGGCTGGCGGTTGCCTGCGCCCGGCATCCGGCGTCCAGCGTGCGCGTCGTCGCCGCGGCGCACGAGTCGATCGACTGGGCCTTGTTCGTCCGCGTCGCGAGGCGGCACGGTATCGCCAGCCTCGCGGTCGATGCGTTGCTGCAAGCCGACGTGGCGGTTCCCGAGGCGCTCGAACGGATGGCGCGCCGCCGGGGTCGTGCCGCATTGCGCCAGGCGGGCGAAGCGTTGCGGTTGCAGGATCTGCTTGCCGCGGCAGGCGTCGCCGCATTGTTCCTGAAAGGCCCGTCGCTGGCCCAGCGCGCGTTCGGGACGATCGGCTCGCGCGATGCGGTCGATATCGATGTCGCGGTCGCACCGCATGCGGTCGCGGCGGCGTGGTCGGTATTGTCTACGGCCGGCTATATCGCGGAAAGCCCGCGGCGGCGGCTGTCGGGCGCCGCGCTGCGAACCTTCCTGGCCGTCGCCAAGGACAGTTTTCACCGCCACGCGACCAGCGGCGCGATCGTCGAACTGCATTGGCGACTGTCGGACGATCTGGTCGATCCGGCGATACCGGATCCGACGACATGGCGCGGGGTCGAGGTGGCGCCGGGGCGCGCCTTGGCGACGCTCGGCGACGATACGCTGTTCACCTATCTGTGTGTGCACGGCGCGGCGCATGGCTGGGCGCGGCTCAAATGGCTGGCGGACATCGGTGCGTTGCTGATCGACAGCGACGATGGCGGCGTGCGCTACTGGCGTGCGGCGCAAACCGCCGGTGCTGACAGGGCGGTGGCCTCGGCATTGATGCTCGCCGATCGACTGCTTGCAATCGATCCGCCTCGGGGTTTCGTGGCACCGCACTCATGGCGCTTGCGGGCGTTGCTCGCGCTTTCGTCGCGAACGATGATGGCAGGCGGCGGGGCGCGCGAGCTCGCGTCGACGCCGTATCGCGGCTGGGTCGAGTTCGCCGCGAAGCTGCTGATCGCGCCCACGCTGCGTAGTCTTGTGCCAACGCTGCGGCGGTTGGCGATATCGAGCGAAGACGTCGGCACGCTCGCTTTGCCCGCCGGTTGCATCTGGCTCTACCCGCTGCTGCGCGTGCCGATGCTGGTGGTCCGCCGCCAGCGTCGTGCGCGATTGCGGCTCAGCGCGATCCGAACCCGGTCAGCAGCGTCTTGATCGTCCGCACCACGATCAGCATGTCGATCCAGAAGGTGAAACGGCTGATATAGAAGAAATCGTAGCTGAGCTTCTTCAGCACGTCGCCGATGCCGGTCACGTGCCCCTGGTTGACCTGCGCCCACCCCGAAACGCCCGGTCGCACGACATGCCGGTAGCGATAGAACGGGATTTCGGATTCGTACCAGAGCGAGAGTATCTCGGCTTCGGGGCGCGGGCCGATCCAGCTCATCTCGCCGCGCACCACGTTCAGCCATTGCGGCAATTCGTCGAGCCGAGTGCGGCGCAGCGTCCTGCCGATCCGCGTGACGCGCAGATCGCCATCGAGCGTCATCGCGGCGTGGCGCACCTCGTGCAGTTCCGGCGTGCGCCACTCCGGCGAGGCGCCGATCATCGTCCGGAACTTCCACACCGCGAACGGGCGCCCGCGATAGCCGATCCGGCGCTGGCGAAAGAAGATCGGGCCGTGCGAATCCAGTTTCACCGCCACCGCGACAGCGACCACGACGGGCACGACGAACGGACAGATCACCACCGCGATGACAAGATCCGCGAGGTATTTCACCGACAGGTAGATCGGGTTCGGGACAAGCGATCCGAACGCGTTCTCGGACAACCGTTCCATCTGCACCTGTCCGGTCAGCGACTGGCGAAGCTGTTTGTAATGGACCACCGACACGCTCGCGAGCGCGCATTCGGCGAGGAATCGCTGCCATTCGGGCGGCAGGTCGGTTTCGAAATCTGCCGCCAGGATCGTGCAGTGTCGTGGCAACGCCGGCGTCTCGAGCGGCGTCCAGGCGATGCCGTCGATCGCGTAGAGCGTATCGGTGGCGCCGAACGGGACGACCGCGATATCGAGCAGCCGGCGACGCTGGATCATGAAATAGACGACGTAATACCAGATGACCGCCAGCACGAAGCCGGCGGCGAGCAGCGGCCGGCTATATTGCAGCCGCAGCAAGAACAGCAGGACGAAGGTCGCGGCGAACGTCGAGGAGAACACCGGCAGCACGTAGTAGCTCGCCCGGATGCCGGGGAACGCGATGAGGTTGCGGAACAACCAGAAGCCGATCGCGATCCCGCCGACGCTGGCGAGGCCGGATACCGCGAACAGCGACAGCCGCACCAGTCGAGGCTCGATGAGCGCGGCGATGCACAGCGGCAGGATTGTCGCGATCAGGATCGCACCCCCGAACTGGACGCTGGCGCGCGACCAGAACCGCGCACGCATCGATTGGCGATCCTGCGCCGTCACCTGCGATCCCCTCCAGCGCCGCGATGTTCGTGGCGTCAGTCTGGATCATGCGGGGGGGCGTGCAAACCGTCAGACGGGTCCGTTATCGATCAAAACGTCCAGCGCCGCGCATGCGCGAATGCCGAGGATTGCAGCACGATATTACGGAGATCGCCGAACACGCCGCCGGGGTGCACCAGGGCCGCGATCGTCGAAGGGTCGAGCGCGCGATATTCCGCATGCGCGACCGCCAGCAGGACGATGCCGTAAGGACGCGACGGAAGGTCGGCCAGCAGGGTCAGGCCATATTCGTGGAGCGCTTCGCCCGCGTCGGCGCGGGGATCGTGGACCTCGACGCGGTGACCACGGCGCACCAGGCCGGCGATCACCTCGGCGACCTTGCTGTTGCGCAGATCGGGTACGTCCTCCTTGAAAGTGAGGCCCAGCACCAGCGCGTCGACCGGTGCCGAAACGCCGTCGCACAGCCGATCCGCGACCCAGTCGGCCATCGCGTCGTTGGTGTCGCGGCCGGCGAGCACGATCGCGGGATCGTGGCCGAGCGCCTCCGCGCAATGGCTGAGATAATAGGGATCGACGCCGATGCAGTGACCGCCGACGAGGCCCGGCTGGAAGCGCAGGAAATTCCACTTCGTGCCCGCCGCGGCGAGCACGTCCCACACCGATATGCCGAGCTTTGCCGAGATCTGCGCGACTTCGTTGACGAAGGCGATGTTGACGTCGCGCTGTGCGTTCTCGATCACCTTGGCGGCCTCGGCGACGCGGATCGACGCGGCGGCGAACGTGCCGCCGGTCGTCAGCCGGCCATAGACCTCGCACAGCGTCTGCGTGACCGCCGGGTTTTCACCGGCGACCACCTTGGTGATGCGATCGACGGTGTGTTCACGGTCGCCCGGATTGATGCGCTCGGGCGAGTAGCCGAGGAAGAAATCCTCGCCGCGGGTCAGGCCGGACACGCTTTCGATGATCGGCCCGCAAATGTCTTCGGTCACGCCGGGATACACGGTGCTCTCATAGACGATGATCGGCTTGCGCGTGCGGTCCAGCATGCCTGCGACCATCGTGCTGGCGTCGCGGACCAGCCGCAGGTCGGGCTGGTTGGCCGCGTCGACCGGGGTTGGCACCGTGACGATATACAGATCGGCGCGGTCGCACGCGGCGGGATCGTCGGTCAGCACGATGCTCGATGCGGCGAGCGTCTCGGCAGAAATCTCGCCGGTGCGGTCATGGCCGGCGCGCAGTTCGACGATCCGGCGGGCGCCGATATCGAGCCCTGTCGTCGGATAGAAGGCAGCGAGGCGCACCGCCAGCGGCAGGCCGACATAGCCCAGTCCGACGACGACGATGCGCAACGATTGTGGTTCGGTCATTGGATATGCTTGTCCTGCAAGGCCTTGGCGATCGCCGCCCTATACGCCGTGATGATTAAGGATTCGGCGAACCGGCGTGCGACATCGGCGCGGGCGGCGGCGCCCATCGCGACGCGTGCCGCCGTCGTCATGTCGAGCATCGTCGTCATCTTGGCGGCCAGATCACCCGCATCGCGGACCCGGCACAGCAGCCCGGTCACGCCGTCGACGATCACGTCGCGACAGCCGGGCACATCGGTGGCGATCGCCGGGCGCGCCATCGCCGCCGCCTCAAGCAGCACGCGCGACGTGCCTTCGCGGTACGACGGCAGGACGATGCAGTCCGCGCGCGCGATCGCGGGGCGGACGTCGTCGGCGGACCCGAGGTAGCGGATCGCGCCGTCGTCGATCCAGCGCTGTAGTGTTGCCGACGCGATCGCGGTGTGGTTGTCCCGGTCGATCGGGCCCAGTATCTCGAAGATCACGCCCGGATGCTGTGACGCGAGGCTGCGCGCGGCGTCGACGAATTCGTGGACGCCCTTGTCCCGGATCAACCGCGCTATCAACAGGAAGCGGAACACATCATCGGTTTTCGGTGGATACGCACTCGGATCGAAGGCCGTGACATCGATCCCCGATCCCGGCAGCACTGCGCAGCGTGCGGGACGGACCAGCCCGAAACCCACGAACAGCGCGCAATCGTCCTCGTTCTGGAAAAACACGAGCGCGGCACGACCGAGCCCGATCCGGTATAGACCTTTGACGAGGATCGTCAGCCAGTTCGATCGGATGAAGGCGGTGCCGAGCCCGGAAATGTTGGCGATCGCCGGGATGCCGAACAGCGCGGCGGCAAACGCGCCGTACACGTTGGGCTTGATCGTCCAACTCAGCACGATGTCGGGTCGCTCGGCCTGGATGATCAAAGCGAACCGCGCGACGAGGATCAGGTCGCCGATCACGGAAACGCCGCCGCGCGCGATCGGCAGGACGATCGTTCGTGCGCCCAGCGCCCGCACCGCCGGCACCGCGTCGTCGTCGGGTATCGCGGCGATCACCGCATGGCCGTCCGCGATCAGCGCACGCACCAGGCCGCTGCGGAAATTGACGATGTTCCAGCCTGCGTTCGCCGAGATCAGCACGCGAGACACAGGCCGTCCTCGAAGAAATAGAAGCGGTAGGGCAGCCAGTAATCGACGTTGACCGCATAGTTCAGCCAGATGAAGAAGGCTGCGGCATACAGCAGCAGGATGGCGACCGTCAGCAGCCGTTCGCCGTTCGCATCCCTGGCGAACGCGGCGGGCATGCGCGCATAGACGAAGCATTGCACCGGGATCAGATAAAGGCCCAGCCGGTCGACGACCGTGGACGAGCGGAACGCGAACAGCAGCGCGAAGGCGGCGATCGCGGCCAGGCTGAGCGCGGTCCACACGCTGCGTTCGGCCCCCTCGACCGCGAACCGATCGCGAAAACCCAGGAAGATCGCAGCCGGCAACGCGGTCATGAACAGCCGCACCGCCGCCCCCGAGGAGGTCATCGCCGAATCGATGTAGTTGGCGACATAGCCGCCATGCGCCGAGACGATCGCATAGCCCAGCATCGCCAGTCCGAGAACCGCGAGACCGACGCGTACGGCAACGTTGCGATTGACCGCCATCACCCCCAGCGGCAGCAGGATGAACGCGGTTGAATGAAACAGCGCGCCGACCACGACCCAGGCCGAATAGCGCAGCACGTGCCCGCGTCGCAGCGTCATCAGCCCCATCAGCAGGAACGAGATCGCCATCCCCTGACGGATATAGCCCATGCCCATGACGACGACGAGATACGGCACCGCCACCGCCATGCAGAGCCAGGGTCGCGGCTGATCGCGACAAAACCGGGTCAGCGCGATGCCCATGACGAGGCCACTCGCCGCGGTGACGAGCAGCAGCCCGATATGCGAGCGCGCGGCAAAGGACAGCAGCAGCGCGAACCCCGGATCGCCGAGCGGCGACAGGTCGACCGGGTTCCACGTGGCCTGTTCGACCATCCGGTCGTAATTCGACCAGTCGCCACCGGTCTGCCAGCGGAAGCCGATCAGCGCGATCGTGGCGATCAGCGCGAACCCCCAGGCGAAACCGAACCGGCGCGCCCGATCCCGCTCGATCAGCGCCATGCTCGACGGGAAACCGAACATCAGCCAGTAGATCAGCATGACGCGGCCCAGGCGCGGTACATCAGCACGCTCCATAGCGATGCGGTCCAGTCGTGCGTGCCGGCCTGGTGTTCCACCCAGCGCGCGCGGATCGGCACCATGTCGAGCAGCGCGTCGTCGGGGGCCATCAGCGTCTCCGCCCAGTCGCGCAGCGGACCCCGTAGCCACAGGCCCAGCGGAATCGCGAACCCTGCCTTGGGACGCTCGACCAGCGCGGGCGGAACGTAGCGATATAGGATTTGCCGCAACGGCCATTTGCCCTGGCCACCGCGCTTCTTGAATGCCAGCGGCGTGCGCCAGGCCTGCTCGACGACGCGGTGATCGAGGAACGGCATGCGCGTTTCGAGCCCGACCGCCATTCCCGCGCGATCGACCTTGGTGAGGATGTCGTCGGGCAGATAGGATGTCGCATCCCACTGCATCATCTGTTCTTCGGGCGCAGTCCTCGCCGGGGCCGGCGCGGTTCGGGCAAGATCGTGGTAGCCGCGTACCGGAATCGCGTCCCCCCATTGCTCGCTCGACGCGCGGTAGATGTCGCGTGTCGCAAGCGGCGTGTGGAGCATCCGCGCGAGCTTGTGCATCTTGTCGCCGAGCATCGGGGTTGACGGGATGCCGGGCAGCGCGGTGAGCCGGTCCCAGCGATGCGGGGCGACGGCGGAGATCGCACTTCCGACTCGGCGACGCAGTGGTGGCGGCAGGCTCGCCGCCATGGTCCATAGCCGGCGCGACACGAGGTAGCGATTATAGCCGCAGAACAGTTCGTCGGCGCCGTCGCCCGACAGCGCCACGGTCACCGACCCGCGCGTCAGCCGGCTCAGCAGGACGGTCGGCAATTGCGATGAATCCGCGAACGGTTCGTCATAGATGACCGGCAGGTCGGGGATCACCGATCGGACCGTCTCGGCATCGACATAGAGTTCGGCATGGTCGGTGCCGAGATGCCGCGCGACGGCGCGGGCGAACGGTGCCTCGTCGAAGCCGCTTTCGGCGAACCCGATCGTGAACGTCTTGACCGGGGCGGTCGCGACGTCGCGCATCAGGGCGACGATCGTCGAGGAATCGATTCCGCCCGACAGGAACGCACCGAGCGCGGTATCCGCGACCATCTGCTGCGACACCGCCTCGCGCAGCACGTCGTGCGTGCGATCGACCGCCTCGCCCGCGGTCATCGCCGGATCGACACCGTCCGCGATCGTCTGCTCGAGCGACCAGAAGCGTGTGCACACCACGCCGGCAGCATCGTCGGCATTGGCCGCGTCAACGTCCGGTGGATCCGAGCGCAGCGTCGACAGGCCAATCTCGTCGATCGTCACGATCGTCCCCGGCTCGACCTTGAACACGCCCGTGAAGATCGACCAGGGCGCCGGCACGCAATTGTGCCGCAGATACAGCGCCAGTACGTCGCGGTCGACGACGCCCGCGAAGCCAGGTGCAGCGCGCAGTGCCTTCAGTTCGGACCCGAACAGGACAGCGCCGTTCGACCAGCCATAATATAGCGGCTTCTCGCCGATCCGGTCGCGCGCGAGCGACAGCGTCCGTGTTTCGCGGTCCCACAATGCCAGCGCGAACATCCCGACGGCACGCCGCAGCGTATCGGCCAGGCCCCAGCGCGCGATGGCGTGGACGAGAGTCTCGGTATCCGAATGGCCACGCCACGCGGTCGTGCTCTCCGCGTCGAGTTCCGCCCGCAAGGCACGGTGATTGTAGATCTCCCCATTGTAGGTGAGGATGTGCCGGCCGGTGGGTGTCGGCATCGGCTGATGCCCGGCGGCGGACAGATCGATGATCGACAGCCTGCGATGCGACAGCGCGATGCCGGCGTCCGGATCGGCCCATACGCCGGCATCGTCGGGACCGCGATGCGCCAGCGCATCCGCCATGCCGCGCGCGACGTTGGTCAACGCGACATCGGTCAGCGCGGCATCGGGTCGGCGCGGTCGCTGCGTCCAGATGCCGGCGATCCCGCACATCGGGTGTTCTCCCCCTTCGCCCCGGCGGATCGCCGGGCGACGGACACCCCCTTGGCCGGCATCGACGGGGAGAAGGCGGTATAAGCGGTACGAAGTCCAGCAATCCGACGGCACGACATGGTTCGTTTCCGATCCAGTTCCGGTGTCGGCGACGCGCTGCGAAGGACCATGATGCAGCCATGCCAAACGCCGTGCCCCTGCTCGTTTCCCGTCGGATGAAGGCGGGCATTCGCGATGCCATCCCGGCCGCATGGCGCGTGCCTGCGAAATACTGGCACGCCCGCGTCACGGGTACGCTGGAGCCCGAGATGCGCTTGCTCGGTCACCTCATCGAACGCGGAGAAAGGGCGATCGACATCGGCGGAAATTTCGGCGCCTATGCCTTTGCACTCGCGCGGCTCGGAACACGTGTGGAGGTGTTCGAGCCAAATGGCATCTGCTTGCGCTCGCTCGATGCGTGGGCGGCAGGACAGCCGGCGGTGACGATCCATCCGTTCGCGCTGTCGGCCACGCCGGGTCTTGCCGCGCTCGTCATTCCAGTCGAGGCGGACGGTACGGAACATGATGCGGCGGGCTCGATCGAGCCGGGCCAAGCCGACAGCGCGCGCAGCGAAACGGTTGCCGTTCGCACGCTCGACAGTTTCGGGTTCGACGACGCCGCCCTGATCAAGATCGACGTCGAGGGGCATGAAGCCGCGACGATCGAGGGTGCGCTGGCGACGATCGCCGCGTCGAGCCCGGCCTTGCTCGTCGAGATCGAGCAGCGCCACCGCGCGGCGCCGATCCAGGCGACGTTCGATCGGATTACAGGGTTCGGCTATCGCGGGTATTTCCTGCGTGACGGCCGCCTCGTCGATCTGGCCGACTTCGATCGTGCCGTACATCAGTCACGCGGGGCGCTCGGGGGATCCGCTTACGTCAACAATTTCCTGTTTCTTGCCGACGCGCGATTGCAGGCCGGCGCGTATCGCGCACTGACTCTCGCCCGGTCGCACGCGTGACTGGCCGCTTGCGGATCGCGGTGATGACGCCACGCTACGCCATATCGGGCGTACCGCTGGCGCAGTGGCGGTTTGCAGCGGCGCTTGCAGCCGATGGCCATGCGGTCGACCTGATCGTCGGTCGCTGCGATCCGGACCTGACGATCCCCGCCGCACCTGGTGTCGCCGTGCACGTCTTGGCAGTCCCGAAGGTTCGCGATCTCACGGTACCGATCTGGCGCTATCTTCGCCGTGAAAAGCCCGATGTCGTGTTCGCGGCGGAGGACCACCTTACCGTGATCGTGTTGCTCGCCGCGATCCTGTCGCGGTCGCGCGCCAAGATCAGCGGTTCGTCGCGCGTCACGCCGTTCGATACCTATTCGAACGTACCGTTCACCAAGCGCTGGGTGCTCAAATGGGCAATGCGGGTGGTCGCACCGCGCGCCGATGCCTTGACCTGCGTCTCGCAGGACATGGTCGCGCAATATCGCCAGGTCTTCGCGAAGGCCCGCCACGTGTGCGTCTACAACATCGTCGACCAGCCCGCCGCCCGCGCGAAGCGTGACGCGCCGTTGGACGATCCGTGGTTCGTGGGGAACGATGTGCCGGTGATCGTCGCGGCCGGGACGCTGGCGCCGTGGAAAGGGTTCGACGACCTGATCCGCGCGATCGCCATCTTGCGCCGGACACACGCGGTGCGGCTGGTGATTCTCGGCGAAGGCGATGCGCGCGGTGCACTCGAGGCGCTCATACTGGCGGAGGGCGTTGCGGACTGCGTTCGCTTGCCGGGTCGCGTCGACAATCCGCTCAAATATTTCGCGCATGCCGACGTTTTCGCGCTGTCGTCCCATGTCGAGGGCCTGCCGAACGTGCTCGTCGAGGCGATGCTGTGCGGCTGCACGCCGGTCGCCACCGACTGCCCGACCGGTCCGCGCGAGGTGTTGCAGGATGGACGCTACGGCTATCTGGTGTCGGTCCGCGACCCGGCTGCACTGGCGGAGGGACTATCCCGCGGCCTGGACCAGCCGATCCCGCCTGCCACCTTGGCCGAGGGGGTGCGGCCGTTCGAAGAGCGGGCCGTGCTCGACCGTCATTTCGCCCTGCTCGGCCTCGGGCTCGGCCTCGGGCTCGGGCTCGGGCTCGGCCTAGACCGCGAGCCCGGGCCGGCGCCGCTCGCACCCGCTGGCTGACCGGTGCGGATCGGGCTCAACGCGACCTGTTTCGACGATCGGCCGTCGGGCGCGAACCAGCGGTTTCGCCTGCTGTACGGGGCGGTGATCCGTCGTAATCCGCAGCACCAGTTCCTGATCTACGAACCCGCCGACCACCGTATCGCCGGCTGGTTTGCGGATTGCAGCAATGTCATCGCGCGGGTCACGCCGGTCCGCGGTGCGGGACGACTGACGCGCCTGGCGACCGGTCTTCGATATTGGCGTACCGCGTTTCGTGCCGATGCGGTGGATGTGTTCGAGACCTTCTGCCTGCCGCTGGTGGCGGCGCCTTGCCCGACGATCCTGACCGTCCACGACCTGCGATCGCTACAGGTGGAAAGTCGGGTCGCGCGTGCGATCGCGCGAATGGTCCTGAGGCATGCCTTCGCCCGAGCCGACCACATCGTCTCGGTGTCGGCCGTGGTGCGAGACGAAATAGCCGCGTTCCGTCCGGGAACGCAGGTGTCGGTCGTCCATAACGGCGTTGCGCGATCGGCCGCGGCGTCGTGCGAAGCGCTGCCCGCCGGGCTGCCCGATCGGTTCGCGCTGGCGGTGGGACATCTCGAAGCGCGCAAGAATCTGCCGCTCCTGATCGACGCGATCGGCCGATTGCGCGATTCCGGCGCGATACGGCCGCTGGTGCTGGCCGGACGCGACGGCGGCGTGCGCGACCAGTTGCGCGGGCACATCGCCGCGCGCGATCTCGGCACGGTCGTCCATATCGTCGAGGACGCGGACGACGCTACGATCCGTGCGCTATATGCCGCGTGCGCCCTGGTCGTCGTGCCGTCCTCCTACGAGGGTTTCGGCATCGCGCTGATCGAGGCGATGGCGGCGGGGAGGCCGCTGGTGACGAGCGACATCGCCGTCTTTCGCGAAGTCACGCAAGATCAGGGCTGCTATTTCGCGGTCGACGATCCCGCCGCAGCGGCCGCGGCGATCGATCGGGTATGGACGGACGATACCGAACGGGCGCGACTGATTGGCTATGGCGACATGCGTGTCGGCGACTTCGCCTTCGACGCGCTCGCCGACCGGATCGCGGCGCTTTACACGCCCAGCGCCACCGCCAGCCGCGCCCGGGCGGCCGCGACGGAATGGAATCGCTCGTAAAGCGCGCGCATCGCCGGATCGAACGCGGGTAGGTCGCGCGCCAGCGCAGCCTCGATGGCGAGGACGAACGCATCCGCGTCGGGCGCAAGCCAGCCTGCCGCGACGATCGCCGGATCATAGCCGGAAAAGGCCTCGGGCGTGCCGATCACGCGCTTGCCGTACATCAGCGCCTCGGCGACCTTGGTCTTCATCCCCGATCCGTCGAAGATCGGCGCCACGACGACGCGCGCGTCGCGGTACCAGGGGCCGACATCGTCGACTGCCCCAACGATGTTGACATGGGCATTGCCGGCGAACGCTGTGGCCAGATCGTCCAGACCGCGACCGACGACGCGCGTCGGGATCGCCAGCCGCGGTGCGACATGGCGCGCGAACCAGCGTATTCCGTCGCGGTTGGCATAGAATCCGCCGCCGACGAACAAGGCGTAGGGGGGAGGCGTGGCGCCCGACTGGATTTCGTCCTGCGCTCGTCGGGGACGGTCGCTGAGCGCGATGGGCAGGACCGCGTCGGCCTTGCGACCGTAAAGCCGTGCCATCGCCGCACTGTCGCGTTCGCTGAGACAGAGCAGCGTGTCGCTGTGGCGCACCGCGGCGCGTTCCGCGACGGTGTTGGCGATCACTACCGCAAGCGCTCTCGGCCCCGGCCGTGCGCGCATCGCCCCGAGGAAGAACCGCGCCTCGACATTGTGCAGGATCGTGACGACCGACACCTGCGGGAAGCGCCGCTTGATCGCGCGGGCCGCCGCCCCCCGGTTCGAACCGTCGAGGATCACGCGCGTCACGCCGCGCGCGTCGATCTCGACGAGCAGCGCGTCGATCGCCTGGCGGTCGAGCCCGTCGATATGCCCCTTGAGAATGCCACCGATCGCCGAGCGTTTGCCGGTCGGCGCGAACACCGACAGGCGGGTGCCGTACAGGTCGGCGAGGATCGCGTGGTTGGTCGCCGACAGCATCGCCCGGCCGCCGTGCGGTGGATCGCCGTATGGCGCCATGACGAGCAGCACGGCGCCCTGCGTCGCATCCCCCCCGTCCGCTGGACCCGCCGCGCTCTGCATCCCGCTGCTATCGCCGATCGCAACGCCGTCGGCAAACGCCGTCTCGGGCAGGGCGCGCGTATCATCGCGTGGCCCGTCGATGGTAGCCACCGCGCCCGGTGTGCGCCATGATCGACGGCATGTCCTCTGCGACTCCCGATATCTCGGTCGTCATCCCGTTGTTCGAGGCGGAGGCGTTCATCGTCGCGACCCTGGACTCGGTTCTCGCGCAAACATTGCCGGCCCGCGAAGTGATCGTGGTCGACGACGGATCGACCGATCGCGGCCCCGCGCTGGTCGAGGCGATCGCCGATCCCCGCGTGCGCCTGATCCGGCAGGCCAATGCCGGTCCAGGTGCGGCGCGCAACACCGGGGCGGGTGCGCCGCGCAACACCGGGATATCCGCCGCCCGCGGCGCGTGGGTGGCGCTGATCGATGCGGACGATCTGTGGCGCTCCGACCATCTCGCCAACCTGGCCGCAGTGATCGCGGCCCATCCGGCGGCGGATGCGGTGGCGGCGGCGTCGGTCACGTTCGAGGCGGGCGCATTCGGGGCGGGCATGTTAGGCTCGGGCCTGCCGCCTCCCGACGACGAGCGCGCGGCCACGACGCGCGAGATCGACCTCTTCCGCGATCATCGCAGCGATCTCTTCAACGCCTCGAGCATCGCGTTTCGCCGCGCAGCCTTCACCGCGACGACGGGCTTCGGCACGTTCGGCGCAGGCGAGGACACGGAGTTCTGGATCCGTTTCGCGCTCGATCACCGCATCGCGATCAGCACGCGGCCGACCGCGCTATACAGGCGAAGCAACGGGGGGATCATGGACCGCGAACAGGCACGGATGGCGCGCGGCGATCCGATGCTGGTCTCGCCGGTGTTCGCGACGCTCGATGCGGCGCTGCTTGCCCCTGCTCATGCCGCGCGACACGCCGCGATCCGCGCCTATGCCGACCGTACGCGGATCGCCTATGCGCGCAGTCGGGTGTATCACGGGCAGGGCATCGCGGCGCGCGCACTGTTGGCGAACGTCACGCATTGGAACGCGGCGCGCGGAGTGCTGACGGCGCTATCGCTGCTGCCGAAGCCCGTCCTCCAGTATCTGTCCCGCAACTATTCGCGGGCAAAGCGCATGCTCCGCTAAAAGCTGTCCGCGTGGACTGGCGAATCGTCGCGCATGTCGGATGCGCGCGCGGGCAATCGTTCAGGGTGCCTTGCGAACCGGGGGCAGGGCCGCGCAAATGTCCGCGCCGCCCGCCGGCACCGTGAAGAACGGTCCCGACCGGTTCTCGCGCGATGCGATCCACGCGACGAACCGCGGATTGTCGGTCGAACGATACTCGAAATGCGGGCGCTGTGCGGCAGGCAGGTCGCTGACGAGGCGGGCGGAGACGATCGGGCTGCGCTCGCCTGCGGTCTTGTAGAAGCCGAGATCGCCGGTTCCGCGCGGCAAGGACGACAGCCATTCGATCCCGTCGATCACCCGCCCGACGACCGCGATGTTGCGGTCGAGCGCGCGCGGTGCATGGCCGATCGCCGTGTAGAGTTCCGCGCCGCTGCCGGTGCTCGGGGCCAGATCGCGCGCGACGCCGACCATGCCATAGCAATGCGGCAGCCACTCGGTCGCGCCAGTGCCCGCCAGCGGCCACCCGTCGCGGCTGTACCCCGCCCATTCGGCATAGGGATCGCGTCGCGCAAGCCGCGCCACCGTCGTCGGCCCGGCATGCGAATATTCCGCGGGGGGATTTGCCACGACGCCCGCGACCAGCGGCTTCTTCTCCGTAGCGTCGCCCCATTGTGCGACGTAATTGTCCTGCAACCGGTAGACGCTCGTCCCGACATCCCACCAGTGCGCGGCTGCCAGCCTGCGGATGTTCGCCACATGGACGGGGGCGTATCGCGCGGCCAGTCGCACCGTGACGTCGTGGCCGTTGGCCAGCGTGAAGACGATCAGTTCGCCGTCCGGCACCGCCACCCAGTCGGACGGCAGCGGATCGGACGGGGACATCGCAGGGGCCGTTGCACGGGCCGTCGCAGGCGCTGGCGCCGGGGCGGCGGTCGGAACGGCGGACCGAGCGGCTGGCCGAACGGGCAGGACCGCCGCCTGCGCAAGGATCGTGGCAAGGAGGATATTCAGCATCCCGACAGTCTGCCCCACCCCGCGACCGCACGCAATCGCTTGCGCCGCGCGGCAACCCGCACTAGCAGACGCCGTTCCAGAGCAATGCGGAGCGGTGGCCGAGTGGTCGAAGGCGCTCGCCTGGAAAGTGAGTATACGTCAAAAGCGTATCGAGGGTTCGAATCCCTCCCGCTCCGCCATAAACCACTGTTATGAAACGATATTTTCCCTCATTGGGGAGGCTGCCCTGTCCGCTGCCCTGTTACGCGACAGCGGACATTCGAATCATCGATCGTCTGTTTCACGGCGCCACTGTTCGCCCAGATGAACTTCATCTGGGCCTTCCCGTCCACGCCGCTGTCGAGACCCTTCAACACGAAATCGCCGGCGGCGATAGCGTTCACAATCGTGATATTCGGCGCTGTACCGCTGCCGCCATCCACTCCACCGTTCGCACGGTGACGCGGATCGCTGCGGGGTGGCCTGCTCACGGTTGCGCTCTGCGTTCGCGGCAGCTTCGCTGGCAGCGGCCTGCTTTTCCAGCGTGGCGAACGTGGCACCGTTGTCGGTTGCAGGGCCTTGGTCCGTGCCGGTTACGCGTGGGATGTTGCGCAGGACGCTGGCGTTACGCTTTGCGGCCCGCAGTCTGGTTGTCCAACGACCGCGCGTAGTCGTTCGCCTCGCCGCTCGCGAACTTGTTATCGACACCTGCTAGGCAATTCTGGTTCTCCAGTTCGGCCATACCCGATGCGGCGCGGGTGTACCCGAACTCCTGCTAAGCAATGGTGCGCTGCAGTTTACCGGCTTCGACTCGAGTCGGCCCCTCTCGATCGTGACTTCGGAGAGTTGCGCCAGCAAAACGTCCGTATCGCCGCGATTAATTCGCGCATCTACTATTGCAACCCGCAGTTGATCTGCCGTTCCGCGCTGCTGGGCTTCCAGCGCCGCGAACTGCCGCTTGTTGTGGGCGATCGCGCGGTTCTGCCGCTCCAGGGCTGCGGCGCCTTTAGGGCGTAAGTGTCATATACGATGTCGATCACCGAATAGTCAGAACACGCCATAAAATATCAACCTGCAGTTGAAATACACGCAACAGTTGACGAGCAATACAAAGCAGCAAAACTTTGGAGCTTGATCTGAAATTCGATTCGAAGTTACAGAGTGTTTACCAAGATTGAGTGTCTTGGAGCGGGCCGAAAGGTTTCGTGTAGTGGACATGCTCGCGATTTCCGGTAAATGGGAGTCGGTCGGGCGATGGTAAGGGCTTCTAGCCAATCGTGTCCGCTACACGATTTTCCGCTTATCGTCGTCCGGCTACCATTCGGAAAATGGAAACCGGGTATAAAATCTAGCGGAGCGTTACCCATGACCAACGAAATCGACGAAAATGTCTTTTCTCGTGATGAAGTACTTAGCTGTGCTCGCCTTCCCGAAACCGGCGATTACGCTACCGACTGCGCCGCCGGACGGACGGCGGCTGACGTACTTATCGTGAGGATGGCGCAAACCGATTATACCCCGGCTCTCAAGGACATCGTCCACGAGATGATAAAGATCGGGAGGTGGGGTGCCGTACACATCGGTTTTTTTCAGCGTTTGGCCGATCGGTCAGTGCAAGCGCTGACATGATACTCGACGAACGATCAGTCGTTCACGCGGAGTTCTGGAGCCTAAAGCGAGTTGTTGAGGTCACTGGCGTTTCTAAGACCGAGGTCTATCGTCAGATGAACCTTGGCCTGTTCCCAAAATCAAACGGCTACCGTGACACGCCGAAGAAGCGCTTCTGGCTGTCGAACGATATTAAGCGCTGGCAGCAGGAACAGTTCGCAAAACGGCGTACCGAGATTGACGCAGAAATTGACAATGACTTTGACGACCTTCTCAACTCATAATTGTATTGGGCCTCCATAATTTCGAGTCTGACTCAATAGCGGCTATGTACGAGTCGTCCTGTACTAAGTGTGGGCTGGCGTTAAACGCACTGGCCCACACGCTTTCGGGACTTTGGACAAACTAGTCAGGACAACGAACATGGCCAACGCCAAACCCAACCTCACCGGGGACCAAACCCGCGAAATCGATCGCAAGCGCCTGCCCGACGGCAAAACCAACTTTTCAGCTAGCGGCGCGTTGCCCGATCCCGTGATCCAGGAAGCCGGCATCGTACCCCTGAAGGCGCTTGTCTCGATCACGTACGGCGCGGGAAAAACTGCGGCGCCAGGTTCGCTCTTTACCCCGACGTCGGCGGCAGAGCGGCAGGAACTGTTGCAGGGTGACTGGAAAAAGAGCGAATATCCCGCGGCTCAAGAGGCTTCGACGGCAGAACTCGCACTGTTCTCGCAAGACGAGGCCGAGTTCGCCTGACCAGTTGACCGCCTGCGGCGTCACTCCACTGCAGGCGGTCATATCTTCACCGGAGTAGGCCGTCGAACCGCTTCACGCCGACCCTTCGCCCATAAAAACTAAAACTCTTTAAACCCGGCGGCGCAGTCGTTGCACCGGGGGAGGTACGACTGTGTCTAATCTCATCGCTTCCCATTTCGACGCTGCCGGCCGGATGAGTTTCGGTGCGGGCGAAGTCCTGCGTGTCGCGTTCATCATGAAGGACAAGCTCGGTTACCCGGTAAGTTTCGCCGGCCGCCAGATCATCCTGCGGTTCGTCAAGGCAAACGCGGTTGTCGCAAACGGTGAGATCGCCGGGCAAATGGCGAATCAAGGCGAGCAGGTGATCTTCGCTGTACCGGGTGCGTTCACCGAGTCGCTGCGCAACCAGGCCGGCGTTCTTTATGAGATTGCGGAAGTGGTGCAGGGTGGCCGGACGCCGCTGCTGTTCAACACGGTGACAGTCTCGAACGATGCTCCGTACGTTGGCGGCGACGTCAGTGCGCCGTATTCGGATGTCGTGACGTCGACCATGGGCGGCGCGACGGTGATTGCTACGGCCATGGGTTCTCCGGGACTTTCGCCGGCGGATCTCGCAGGGATGACGCCGAAGGAGTATCAGGCGTATAATCGGCAACCTGCGGTTGATGCGGCGAGCTTGGCCGCTCTGGAGGTCGAGAAGTCCGTTGCTCAGCGTGCGGCTATTCAGGGCGACCTGGATAGCAAGCTGAGCGCCGGTCCTGTGCTTCTCACGGGCACGCGGTTCCCTATTCCTTTAGAATTTGAGCTGACTGCCCGCACCCACGTCCTACGATTCAGGGCTGCGAACGCTGCGGCGCGCATTTCCGGCACCACTGACGACACTGACGCATTTCTTGCGGCCATCGCCTCCGGGCGTCCGATCATGGTTCCGGCGAAAGACGGTCCGTACCGGGTAAACGGCGCGATGATCGATCCGGGTGGTGTCGACATGCTCGGCATCGGTAAGCCTCGCGTCATCTGCACGAAGTCCACCGCCTATCTCACCTTCACCGGCGAGCGCAGCAAGTGGTCCGGGTTCCAGTTCGAGCCCGTGCAGGCGTCGACCCAGTTTCAGATCATCATGACGACGACCGCGCAGTACAACGAGCTCGACGACATCGAGATCGTGCTGGGCAACTCCGGTATCCGCATCGAAGGCCAGTACAACCGCCTCAACAATATCCGCATGCGCGAGATGCGCGGCACCTGCATGCGCCTCCAGGGTCCGCAGGCGTACCGGAACATCCTGCGTAACATCGACATGCGCAACGGTGCTCTGGCCGGCATTCTCGCGGATGACGGCGCCGCCTACAACACGATCGACGGCGCTTACAAATACGTCCTGCCGCAATATTTCAACGCGTTCCTGCTGGCGCAGCGGGAGGCGGTGAACGGCAAGCTCGGCGGCGACGTCTTCGCCAGCACGATCGAATGCCACCACAATACGATCCGTAACGTCCGGTGCGACAATGCGCGAGACGGGTGCTTCACCTTCTCAGGCGATGACAACGTGCTGGACGGGGCGCTTTTCAACGATGGGTTCGCGAGCGGCCTCAATGTCTCCGGGTCGCGCAACAAGATCTCCAATGTCCAGTCGATCCGGTGCAAAACCGGGTTCTGGATCTTCCCGCAGGCCGGTGGCCTCGGGAAGGACAACACCTACGTCAACTGTTTCGCGCAGGACTGTACGCAATACGGGTTCCGCCACGAAAACCGGCCGTACCGGGTCTGGTCGGCAAATCTGAGTCAGGTGCCGGCAACCCATTTCTGCTGCTTTGGGTCGAACGTCTACCAGTGCTCGCCGGCAGCGGCAGACTTCGGCGACCAGCCGCCTGTTCACACGTCAGGCACGGTTTCTGACGGCCTGGTCGACTGGAAATGGGTCGCCGGCACCCTCGATAATCTCGACGCCGATCGGACGACAGCGGTTGCATGTACGTCGCGTGGCAGTGCGATCGCCGACTGGTATGCCGAGGGAACTGGCAAGCTGACCCGTATCGGCTGCCCTGGCTTCGCGGCTATCAGCGTCGTTCCGACGTACACGTACGACAGCATCGAGCCGACCCAAGTCGTTGATGCGCCGATCCTCATCAACGGCGAGTTCCACTACTGGCCGAACGGCCCGACCGTCGCGATCGGATCGGCCGCAGTGTTCGGGCCGGGCGGGTGGAAGGGCGCGCGCGGTGCGGGGACGGGGTCGCTGCAACAGATCGCAGGCGAGCAATCGCCCTACGCGATCCGGATGCAGCGCACGCCAGGCGACACCTCAGCGACATCGCTCTACCTCTACCAGGTCATTACTGGCGATGCCGCGCGCAAGCTGCGGGGGCAGAAGCTGTCCGCTACGCTCCGGGCGCGCGCCGGTGCGACCTTCTCGCCGAGTTCCGCGTATCTGAACTACGGTATCTACGCCTCCACCTCGACGGCCGCTCCACCCAACTCCGGGGTGCCGTCGGGTTCCACGACGTTGATCAGCGGCGCGTTCGCCTTGAGGCCGGGCTTCAACGAACGCGGAATTCCAGCGAGCGACGTCGTCGTACCAGCAGACGCTGAGATGATCATTCTCCGCTTCAACTTCACCGCGGCCGGGACGGCGGGAGATTCCGATTACGTTGACGTCGAGCTGCCAGCGATGTCGGCCGGCAAGGCGTCTGCAGTGTTCACGCCACAGGCCATTAACGTCACCAAACTGCGACTGAACCTCTATTACATCGGCACGCCGCCCGCGCCGGTCATCGGTCGGACCGGCAACTGGATGTATCCACTGACGATGAAATCCGGGGCGGCGGGGACCGTGGCCACGTCGGCGGGCACGCGGTACTTCTATCCCGTGCAGGCGCCCAACCTGTCGCTGACGTCACTCGGCATCGAGCTTTTGACGGCAGGTGCGGCCGGCTCGAAGGCTCGTCTGGCGCTCTATACGCATGACGATGTGACGGGTGGGCCCGGCGTCCTGCTGGCCGACGGCGGCGAGGCAGACTGTTCCACGGCTGGCGTCAAAAGCTTGGCCATCGGGCCGGTCGCGGCGTCCGGTTCATGGGTCTGGCTAATGGTCCAGACCAACGTGGCTGTGACGTTCCGTACCAGCGACACGGGTCTCGCCGTCATCGGCGGCAATACGTTCGCGGCCTTCATCAAGGGGCTGTCGGAAGCAAGTGGCACCTATGCCGCACCGCCTGCCTCTGCGCCCGCAACGCTGGTGAACAGCGGCGTGGGTCCAATCTGCGGCGTGATGGGAACACGGACATGACCAAACTTACCGACCAGATGATTGAAGCCGGCATCGCAGCCTATCACGATGTTGGCACGAATTACTCGATCGCACCGGAAGTCGCCGCGGCTGTCTATGCAGCGGTCGCAGCGGTAGACGTCGCGTCGGTCACTCACTCGATGGAGCTTTCTGGTATAGAGGCCTACAAGCTCGATCATCGACGCGAGATCGGACCGCCACTCGTGACTGCAATCTACGACGCCATGGAATATCGCAGGATTGCCGACCTCGATATCGGGTGATCGGCTCTGGATAATCGTGGCGCCGCCAATCCACCGAGCGGCGGCGCCATATGTGACCACAACAGGCCTTCTACACATTCCGTAGCCTCGACGGCAGTCCCCATGAGCGGCAGTGACTCGGTGATTTACGACTGCACAATGGCTGGAGCCCGGCGCCCGACGCCCGACGCCCACCAAAACTACTCCTTTCCGTCTTGTTTCCGGTCACGCCGTCGGCGGGGAGAGATAGTGTCCAATAAAACAGTCGCGGCAACGATCGTGACGAATATTGCCACGAGTATGAAGGTTTGGGAGGAGCCCCAATCAAGGCGGATAAAGTTCATAAATGCTAGCTCGCCTCAGCCGCTTGTCTCGTCGCCTACGCTTAGGTCCTGATCTTTCAAAAACGAACACCAATCCCGCCTAGTACGTTCTGCCGCGAGGTGTGGCTGTAGTAATTTGCGTATTTGTACTCCGCGCTTACGTAGAAGTTGTGCACCAACGAATACTCGATACCGCCGCCGACCTGATAGCCATCTGTACGGTATCGATCGTTAAATGCAGTCCCGCCTGCTGGATCCCCGGTGAACGTCTTACGCTGGCTGTCGTTGGCGTAACCGGCCTTGCCGAAGATCAGTAAGGCCGGTGTTGGCAGATACCCGGCCCGCACCGCGATCCCAATTTCTCGTCGTGTCCGAGTGCATACCTGACCTCCCCGGACGCCGCCAGCGCAGCTTTTACCATTGGTATCAAGGTAACTGACTTCGGGTCCGACGACGATCTTTTCGCCAATGATCCCATCCCAACCTGCGGCGCCGCCGTAGGCGAAGCGATCATCATGGTTCCCGTTAGCCTGAAGCCGATCGACACCAGCTTTTGCTTCGACGCGAAACCCGCGGAATGTTGTTTCCTGGGCGAAGGCCGATGATCCGCATAGGAACAGAGCAACCGATCCCAGAACCCACCTGTACTTGACCACCGATCCATCCCCTTAATTATTTCATCAAACCGAATCGGCTCGCTGTTAACGAAGATTTAACGAAAATGGGTTGGTTGCCAAGAGATTATGCATCGCTGAATTAAGGCGGGGTAGTGAGCCGTTCGTTGCGCTTCGGTAGGGCCTTCTCAAGTTTAAGTATGACAACCCGGTCGGGACATACGGCGCTCCACTTTTGTTCTCAGTTGGCGCGGTCGGACGCCGCCGCCGTGATCGCATCGATGGCAACTGAAACTCGACGCCACTCTTCGACAGCTATATCGTCGTCGAGCACATCGCCTAATTGGTCGAATATGTATTCGACAGTCATCGCGCCGTGCTCGGCGAGGATCGTGTTTGCCTTCACCCAAACTTCGCGTTCGGACATTACTCGTCGAAGTTTCATACAATCTCATTAGCGACCAGATCGGCTGGGGCTAAGAGTGAAATTTGCCCCATGCCTTCACGTTCAGATTAGCTTAGCGCCGGCCGTGCCGCACTTCGCGAACTTGCCTCTTGCGCTTTTGCCCCGGGGCATCTTGGCCGATGCCTTCGGACACTTTATGAAGCGATTCTTAGCGTCTTTGCCCGGAGCAGCCATCAAGGTTGACCGACGAGCAAGGGCAGCGAGGCGGCAGCAAACAGCAGTTTACGCAGCTAGCATTCTCCTGTCCGAGGACCGGGCCTGGGAAAGCTGCGTTGCGTTGGCTTCGGCGTTAACAGTTCGCTTGTTTAACGAGCGCTTACGTCAATGACGACTTTCGTTTCGGCGCGTCCTGCCCCTCGGTGCTCGGCGTGCCTTTGTTTAGGGTATCGCTCGGGCGGCGTGCATCACCTTCATTCTGATGCTCAGTCGATAGGTTCGGCCGTTCGGTCGTGGTTGTCGGCTTGATCGGTTCAGACATTCTCGCTCTCCTCGGGAAGGCAACCGACTTGGCAGCTTGTCGTTCCACGCGCGGAACCGGTTCACCTCATATTGCCCTCGACCTGCACATTGCCATTTGGATTGCGTCGGACCAACTATTTCGCTGCGGTCAGGCACCTTAACGTTCGGTCACCCGTTGCAATCACCCACCCCGGGAGACAAGTGTTGACGAAAGATCGTATTGTCGCTGTCGGGCTGTTAACCCAACGCGATCTGGAAGTGCTGGGCACCGGGTTTCATCGCCTATTTTCGGTCAATGCAGACGATGACGATGACGAGGACGATGGATTTGCCGATCTGATTGCTCAACTCGATAAAATCGACGCTATTAGCCCGGATCCCGACGCCCCGAACTCGGTGAAGCGGCACCTGCGTAAACCGATATGATGCGAGACTTCTCGTAACAGTTGCGGTCCCGCAGCAGGACCGGGTAACGGCGGGCATGCTCGATGATTTTGCAGCCGGTGTCGCTCGGGACGGCGATGATGACGGTATACGTCGTATCTTAGACGAAGTTGCTGCTTCGACCGGGATGGGGTTTGTTGCCCTTGCTCGTGTTACCGATACCCGCTGGATAGCCTGCCAAGTGGTTGATCAGATCGACTTTGGGATGTCACCGGGCGAGGAGCTCAGGGTTTCGACCACCATCTGCAACGACATACGCGAGCACGGTAATGTGGTAGTGATCGATGACGTGGCAGGGAATCCGAAGTGGCTGAGCCATCCCGCCCCGTCTCTGTACGGGTTTAAAAGCTATGTCTCGCTTCCGATCGTCCTCGCTGATGGGTCGTTCTATGGCACCCTCTGCGCCATCGACCCGCTTCCGCGGAAACTCGCTCGACCTGACGTTGTCTCAGCACTGAAGAACTTCGCCGACCGACTCGGGGCAATTCTGTCGAAGGGCTAATCCTGCGAGTGCGATGTACCGGCTGGGATCGTCGTTGATATTCAGGGAGCGTCGGAGCAATCCGATGGAGAGTAGGAGATGGTCATGAAGCGGCAGGTGTCGGTTCAGGGGCGGCGCGTAGAAGTGTACGTCGAGGAAATTGAAACGGGGCGGTGGAAGGCGACGGGCGAGTATGCTGGAAAGATTTGGAGTGTAACCAGCACGTCGGCGAACCGGGCGGCATCGAACTGGGGCGTTGCCGTGAGTAAGAAAGATTTTACCTGACTTTTGAAAGCGAGCGCCTGTTCCGGTGATTGAGGAACGCCCTTCATATGGAGCCGTGATGAACCACCCCCGAGAATGGTTTCAGCCCAAAGTCGTGGGCATCGGCTGGACGCCGCGAACCTAGGAGGGCTGGGCTATCATTGTGTCCGTGATCGCGGTCGGCGCGCTTGTCGGTCGGGTGAACCTCTAATGTGTAATCGTGCGCGGTTCGACGGCGAGCCCGAGACCATCACCGAACGGTTCGGTGCGGAATGGCTTGCCGACAAGCCGAGGGACAATCGGTTCGACCCGAAGGAGCTTCGTCCGTTCGGTCGGGCGTACGTCGTGCGGAACGAAGGCGACCGCCGCGGGCTCGACGTGATGGAATGGGACGTCCTGGCTGGGCAGGCGAAACAGGCCGGCCGCAAAGTTGCGCAGACGAACGTGCGCACGCTGCATCTCCCACAATGGCGCTCGCTGGTCACCGATCCGGCTAACCGTTGCCTGATTCCGCTGACGGAGTTCTGCGAGTGGGCTCGCGAGCCGACCGATCTTGGCGATGGCAAAAAGCCGATCAAGGGGGAGATGTGGTTCGGGGTGACCGACCAGCCCGTGTTCGCGATCGCCGGTTTCTGGCGACAGGTCGGGGATCAGCGCTACTTCGCGATGGTCACTTGCGACGCGAACGAGCTGGTGGCGCCCATCCACCCGAAGGCGATGATCACGATTTTGCGTCCTGACGATCACGAGAGATGGTTGACCGGCAGCTATGACGATGTGCTCGCGTTGCAGCGTCCGTATCCGGCGGATCAGATGACCGTGCGGGGGCCGGTGTTCCCGACACGCAACCTCAGCAGCCCTGCCTAGGGCTTGATTGATCCGTTATGCTACAGAAGTAGCTGACTTATCGGGAGCGGAACGATGAACGGGGATGACGAGGCAACCGCGCTGGCACGTAGTATCTTCGAGTTGCGCAGGATGCGGGCGGACCACCTGCCCGAAGGAGTGCTATCCG
This sequence comes from Sphingomonas faeni, assembly GCF_040407565.1. Lineage (GTDB taxonomy): Bacteria > Pseudomonadota > Alphaproteobacteria > Sphingomonadales > Sphingomonadaceae > Sphingomonas > Sphingomonas faeni_F. The sequence goes on along the minus strand of NZ_JAPZPR010000002.1, from coordinate 178,040 downwards.
AAATAGCCTGGAACATCCTTTTGGCGCTGTTTGTGGCAGACGCTGACGGACGTCGGATGACCGGGCACGACGTGCTCGCGGTTGCTGAGGCTCCGGTCTCCACGGGGCGGCGTTGGATCATGGCGCTGCACAGCGAAAGGCTGGTCATCGGGGACGGACAAGGCCACCTCGAGGACGTGATAGGCCTAACCCCGGAGGGGATCTCGGCGGTAGAGGCTTGCATGATCGATGCGCAGAAGTTCCTTCAGACGCGGCTCTCGCGATCCGCTGCTGCTTGATCTTCGATAACCGAGATAGCTTGGGCAAGATATGCAGCCGCGATTGAATACGAGTGCGCGTCCAGCTCATTCAAAACGGCCCGCATTTTCTCAAGTATGTTCTCAGTCACGGATGATGTTCCTGTGGCCATGTTCGCTTCCTGTAATGAGGGAAGCGCCCCAGGGCTTCCTTCGTCGCGGGGCCGTACGGTGGGCGACGATATAAATGGGATGCTAACATTCGGCAGGTCGATGTAAAATGACGAAATGTTCATGAATGGACGGAGCGGCGTAGGGTCTACGTAAGACGCCAACTAATTCGTCGCCCGGACGATCGGCACCTGCGCAATGTCGGTCGTCCATGCCGGAGATCGCATTTCCGACCGCATCTTCCATTCCCGCTTGAACCCCTGCGATGCCGTCACCGCAGTCCACGTCCCGAACCTTCCGTTGATCGCATCGAGCGCGCCCATAAGGCGGTCGCGCTTGGCCGTATCCTCTTCGAACAGCGTGCGCGGTCGCTCGTCCTCGGGAAGCAGATCGTCGAGCATGATGCCCGCCTTCGTATAGGCGTAGCCGTCGCGCCACGCCTTCTCAGCACCACGCCTGGCTGCCGCAATCAGTTCGAGGCTGTCGTTCGTCATCGGGTGCAACGTCACCATCCGCGACCCGCCGTACTGCGGTTGATCAGGCTTGTGCTTATTCGTGTGGAAGAACGCCGTCAGGCGGGCCGCCACCAAACCGTGCGATCGCAGCTTCTCGCCAGCCCGCAGCGCGTATTGCGACAGCGCGCCCATCATCCGTTCGAAGTCGCAGATCGGCGTCCCGAAGGACCGGGTGACGGCCATACCTTTCCGCCGCGGCTCGACCGACTCAACGGCATTGGACGGTACCCCACGTAGCTCGGCCACCAGCCGCTCGAGAACGACTGTCCCGACGGCACGCGCCTGCTTCATAGGCATGTCTCGCAGCGCGCCAGCGGTGTCGATGCCGAGATCAGTGAGCTTGCGCGCAGTCGCACTGCCGACGCCCCACACATCGCCGATGGCGAAGGCGTGCATCACATCGCGCCGCACGTCGTCGTCACGGAGATCCGCCACGCCGGCGAACTTCGGATCTTTCTTGGCCGCGGCGTTCGCCAGCTTCGCCAGCGTCTTGGTTTCCGCGATGCCAACGCAGGTGGGGATCGTCGTCCATAGCTGGACCTGGGCACGCATCGCGTTCGCGTGCGCCACAAGATCGCGTCCCTCGAAGCCGGCGAGATCGAGGAATGTCTCGTCAATCGAGTAAATCTCGAAGTCGCGGGCGAACGATTCGCACGCGGCGATCACCCGGCGCTGCATGTCACCGTACAGCGCATAGTTCGACGACCGAACCTGGATGCCGTGCTGCTTTACCTTGTCGCGCAGGTGGTGGATCGGATCGCCCATCTTGATCCCGAGCGCCTTCGCTTCGGCTGATCGGGCTATTGCGCACCCGTCGTTGTTCGACAGCACGATGACAGGTACGCCGATCAGGCTGGCGTCGAAGGCGCGCTCGCAGGATACGTAGTAGTTGTTGCAGTCGATGAGGGCGATCGGCGCGCTCATGCCATCTTGCGCGCGACGCCGACGACCGTGCCCCAGATCTCGACATGCTCGTCGACCAGAATGTCCGCGAACCCTTCGGCCTCGGGGACAAGCCAGTGGCGGCCGTCGACGAAGCGCAAACGCTTCAGGGTCCGCTCGCCGTGCACAAGTGCGACGACGATGGCACCAGTCCTCGGCGCCTTGGCCCGGTTCACGACGAGTAGATCGCCGTCGATGATTCCGGCACCCGCCATGGACCGCCCCTCTACGCGCATGACATAGCTGGCGGCTGGATGCTCGATGAGCCACGCGCTCAAGTCGATCGGCTCCTGCATGTCGTCCTGCGCAGGCGAGGGGAACCCTGCCGGCGTGTGGACCAGGAAGAAAGGCACCTCACACGGCACCAGTTCGAACGGGACGTCGTGAAGCCGCAGCGCTTCGTCATGACGGTGCAGCGGGACAACGACCGGGCGGACCGGGTTGGCTGAGGGCATGACCTAAAGGACCGCGGCGAAGAGGAGTTGGTCGTGCTGAGCAGCCAGAACAGACCGAGCATCCTGAGCAGCACCAACGGCTTGCCGGTACTCTACGGTCCCGAACCGTTCGGCCTCGTCGAAGCTGAATTTCACCGCATCAACCGGTGGGTAGACGTTGTCGTATATCACGCGGGCAGCCGCTCTCAGCCGCAGATCATGCTGCATTTCGTTGCTCCGTCAGTATCGAGTCGCCGGTCGTGGCCTGCCCCTAGCTAGGCGCGATCCCCGTTGATTCGCAAGAACATTGCAAGAACATCAATCTGATGCGATTGGCAGGCCACTGATTCGAGGGACGCGAGAATGACCGAACATGACGAGCCGAAGCCAGCGTTTGGCCAGTGGCTCATGGCGCAGAAAGACCGAAGTGATCTCGTTGGCCAGTTAGCCGCCGGCGCAGTCGCGGATCGGCGCTTTCCCCGCAACGGAGATCCGGAGGCCGTGCGCAAACACCTCAGCGCCATGCAGGCTGAGGGCGACATGTTCGCTGCGGTCGACGACGCCGAGTCCGACTGGTTGTGGGCTTAATGCAGGACGCGTGGCGGCAGGCCTTCGAGCTGATGGCTGATCATGGCCAGATAGGCGCATGCAAGATCGTGGCGTCTGGCATGGAAAAGACGCCACCTGGGCAGCCGGAGCAGTACCGGCAGTGGGAGGTTTTAGCCGACTGCCTGAACGCTGTAGCAGACGCCAGCCGGACGAAGCACTGATGAGAGGGGTTCGATGATTGACCTCGCGCCAGCGACGACGTTCTCATGCACGGTGACCCGCGTACACGACGGCGACGGACCTTTATGGTGCTCGAACGGCGTCAAGGTTCGGATTGCCGGCGTTCAGGCGCCGGACTTCGAAAGCGCGTCACCGTGCCGAGCCGAAGACCCGCGACGGCTGAACTATCGCTGTGACAACGTCGCCGCGAAGCGCAGCCAGCAGATTGTCGAACGCCTGGTGCTGTGGAAGACGTTGCGATGTGAGTCGACCGGTAAGAGCTACAGCCGCGTTGTGGCTCGGTGCATGCTGCCGGATGGTCGATCGCTGTCGTGCGCCGCGATTGCCGTCGGCGCGGCCGTGCGATGGGATCGGTATTGGCGGCAGTATCGAATGGGGGAATGCCGGTAGTCTGCGGGTTGACGTAGATCGGGTACAAAGTTTCGTGGATTTAGCGGCAACCGCGCTACACGTACGGTAGCGCGGTTGCTCAAACGAGAAGCCAGTCTACTGGTAGCCGCCATTCTCTTCGCGCTCTTTGGCGGCGTCCTCCTGAACTTTTTCCATCTCCTCTGCCTGCTCAGACTCGGTCGTATCTTCGGTTTTGGGATCGTCAATCATGGTTGTCTCCTCGCTTGTTGAACGCATGGCGCAGCTTTCGGGCGCAGTCGTACGTTGGACGGACTAGTTCTAAAGCGACAACAGGAGACAACGATGCGGTTCGTTCAGATTGAGACGCTGCCTGCTGGCAAGGCGTTAGTGGACATCGACAAGCTCACTCATGCCGTGCCGGAGGGGGAGGGCTCTCGCTTGTTTATGGGAGCACAGCATATCGACGTGCCGCATTCGCTATCCGAGCTTGAGAACGTCCTGGCGGGTCGCGATCGGACCGATGATGGCGAGAGCAGCCGGGCGGGGTTCGGTGTTAGGTAGGGGTGTGGGCGCGGCCTCTCATCTCAGCCTCCGTTGCGTTATCGATCGCCATCGCTTGCGCCAGTAGTGATTGAAGCTCCGCTCATTCTCGCGATCGGCGACAGCCTTATTGCAGGCTACGGTCTGGCATCTTCCGAAAGTTTTCCCGCGCAACTGCAGGCATTGCTGCAGCATCAATATCCTGGCGCATCCGTAGTGAATGCGGGGGTATCGGGTAACACTACCGCTGACGTCCTTCGACGCCTTCCACGGCTACTGTCGAGTCTCAATCGTCGCCCCGCGCTCGCGATCGTTCAAGTAGGGCCTAACGACGTCCTCCGGCAGGCCTCGGCGGCTCGCACCCGAGCGCAACTCGAGCAGATTCTGCTAAACTTTTATGATTGCGGAATACCCGTGTTGCTGACGACCGTTGTGCCGCCGGCGTTCATACGCGACCGCGCTGCAGCTTACCTTGGCATTCATTCAGCGGTGGCTGCCGAACACGGTGCAACCCTCTGGCCGTTTTTCCCGCCGCGTGTGCTGGGGCACGCTGACATGGTGCTCGCAGATCGGGTGCATCCGAATGCAAAGGCGATCGGCGCGGTGGTCACTGCGATGCTGCCTGTGATCAGGCGCTTGCTGTAGTGCCGTGCGCTTGTGCGTAACCGCAGGCGATCCAGCGTGAATGGGTATTGAAGGTGAGTGGCGTGACGACAGATCCGAAATGGCTAAAGGCGGCTAGGGCGAAGTTGGGCACCAAGGAGGCTGCCGGATCAAAAAACAGCGCGACCATTCTCGGCTGGGCAAAGCGGCTCGGCACGAAGGTTCTGGGCGTGATTTACAATGCCGACAGCGTACCATGGTGCGGCGTATTTGTTGCCTATTGCCTGCAGGAAGATGGCGTCGAGCCAGTTGCGCTCGCCGTGCGAGCGACGTCTTGGTCGACATGGGGACAGGCACTTCGCGCCGAACGGCTGGCGCCGGGTGCGGTGCTGGTGTTCGAGCGTCCGGGAGGTGGTCATGTCGGCTTCTACGTTGGTGAGGATGCTGCCGCGTACCATGTCGTTGGTGGCAACCAAGGCGATGCAGTCACAATAGCGCGAGTTGCGAAGGCGCGGTGCATTGCACGACGGTGGCCATCTGGTCGCCCTGTCATCGGCAAGCCAGTTCAGTTGTCCGCACGCAAGCCGATCTCGACGAACGAAGCCTGATCCTGTTGGTCTATTCGCGGTTACCGGAGTGGTAACCCTCAATATCCGGAACGATCACCTGTCGGCACTGCTTTTACGGGCATCTGCAACCTGAACCAGCGACAGGAATCATCATGAGTACGAACTTGGTATCCGCCGTTTTCGATAATCACGCCGAAGCTGAGCGCGCCGTATCGGAGCTTCGCGCTGCCGGCGTCAATGACAGTGCAATCTCAGTCGTCGCCCAGCACGACGGCAAGAACACAACAATGGACGGCAACGGCGACACCCAGGAGTTCGTCGGCAAGGTCGCGGCTGGCGCTGGTATCGGGACGCTGCTCGGTATCGCGGCCCTCGCAATCCCCGGCGTCGGTCCTCTCGTCGCAGCTGGAGCTATCGCATCCGCTGCTATCCCAGCTGCGGCAGTCACTGGCGCGGCGATCGGCGGTGCTGTTGGTGGTCTAGAAAAGGTAATGACCGATCACGGTGTCAGTCGCGTCGATGCCAGCTACTATGAGGGCCGGATCAACGAAGGCGGCGTGTTCGTCTCGGTCGACACGAGCGCAGCCGGCATTAGCGCAGAAGACGCCGCCGATGTGCTGTATCGGTCGGGCGGACATACCTCGACGCGCAGTAAGGTGACGATGGCGTAACCGGCGCCTCCCATAAGTTTGCATTTAGAAGGGGCGTTCCGGTGACGGGACGCCCTACTGCGTTCCGAACGCTGGCGTTCTGGTTAAGGGCGGACGCGAAGCTTAGCCGTACCGAGGCGCTCTTCACTTGCCGACAGCAACGTCAGCGGCAAAGGGGATGGCCACGTATCTGTCCATTCGTCGGCCACTGCACCGATCCTGAATAGATAAAATGACCCCCGCCGAAACCTACCGCGCGAACGCAGCCGCCCAGCGCGAAGCTGCTGCGAAAACCACCCTCGCGAACCGCCGCGAGATGCACGAGCGTTCCGCTTCTACTTGGGAGGCTATGGCCGAGGCGATCGAAGATACGGCGGCGCGGGCGGTCGTCAACGCTGCTGCGAAGGCAGAGCGCTGACGCCGAGATTGCCTTGGTCCAGATAGGCTCGTCCGAGCTCCTACGCCGCGAACCGGCCGTCACCCAACTTGCGCAGTCTACCCATGCCAGCCAAAGCTTCTAAAACCGGGCTTATCCCTTTCGCATTTTTGCCGCGGAATGCACGGGCAACATCGTTCGCCGCGATAGGACGCCCAGCGCGTTCCACGACTTGAGCAACAGCCGCCACCTGTTCAGGCAGAGCCGAGGGCCAAGGTATAATGTCAGCAGACTTTTGCACTTCCGGCATAGTAAGCCTTGGCTGTTCGGCTGGGGCACGGTAACCGGGAGCCTGAAGATCAGACCGCAGCCAATGGATTTTGCCGCGCGCCTCCTCCTGCGCTCGCTGCTTATTTAGCGCGACCAAAAGTTCACGAACTTTACTATCGGAAAGATCAGCAGACCAGCCATAAGCGTCCGACACCATTGCATCGATCCTACGGTGATAATCGCGCATCATCGGAATGCAGCCTCGCATGGCTACATCACGGTCATGTTCATTTAGTGAGCCGCCTAACTGCTCAACGCTCTCGAGAACCGCTAAGACATTGTACATCTTAGTTAGCGTCAAATCGTCATGCTTTGACATGACTTCTTTCCGCAATGTATCAAGTGCCTCGGCAGCCTCGGCTATGCCGCTATGGTTCTGATCGCTGAGATCGACGGGAAAAGGAAACTGCCCGAAGCAATCCGAATGATTATAATTGGAATCGTTTCCGACCCCGAGCCGCGCACCAGTTAGCTCTGCCCACAACCGGTGAGGCCGGCTAGACAAGACACCCAAGTGCGCTGCGCTCGACAATGCTATTGCGACAACTTTCGCATCCGGAATTGTAGCGATTGGCTCGAACGCAAACAAACGGTGCTTCGCAGTTCTGCAGGTTACTATGTACCGATCAAGGCCGTCCAAAGCGGCGCGCATATCGCCGCGCGGTTCGGCGTATATCCACCATCGATCTCGGTAAGTCGCACGGTTATTTTGATCCCGGTCCGGTTTCACGAGTTCCTTCAGGGTGTTGTATATCACTGGATGCTCAATGCGCAGCTTTTTCTCGGGATAGCCGTAAGCATCAATGACGTAGCGCTCCTCGCGTCTGCGAACCAAGTCGCGTCCAATTATGTATGGCTTAACTAGCTTCGAACTTTGCAATTCTTGAGCTAAGATTGACAGCCTTTTTTCAGGAGTAAGGCGAAACCCGTCACCAACTAAAGTAACCCCCTGGTGGGAAAGCTTCCGATTAGATGCAAGCTTTCGAATAGTCACCCCGTGACCCAACAGGGTCAAGTTGGAACCAATGAATCCCTTATCGTATTGAATATCATCTTCGCTCACTAGGTGTCCTTCAGCGAAGTTGCTGCGAACCGTTCCTAGTTTACCAACACCGCTTCCTCGTTCAACGACGGTCATACCCACGCGAACCGCCGCGTCGGCTTCGGTGTCGCGCCACGGGTGATCTGGAATAGCGTAAGAAAGATGCATAGGGACCAACCCTTGCAATTCCTGCGTGATCAACTTCCGATTAAAGGGCTGGGTTATGCTGTTGGTTGAAATAAAGCCGAATTTTCGGACAGTACTTATACGGACATAGCCTGCGGCACGGTGCCACCAGTAGGGGCGTGAACGTCCGCAACTGGGTCACCGCAGATGCGCCCTTGGAAGGCGGCTTGTCCGGTTGGTCTCCCGGCTTCGTGCGACTGCGAGCATTTCATCCGCAGTTTCAGTGCCTAGGCTATCAATCCATTATTTTAGGAACCAGTGGTAGAACCCATGCGCTCCGAGCGCTGCCACTGAGGGAACAGCGATGGATGAGTTTGCACGCATGATGAGTATGGAGGGTGTGCGTCCTCTCGACCACGTGAAAGAAAAATCCCGTCGTGTGGTCAAACAGCCGTCGTCCGTCCCCAGCCAGCCCTTGGTACCACCGCCGGAATTGGCGCTAGGTGGCTACGCATGGGTTACAGGAACCCGTGCGCGCACCGCGCTGGAGACGGCCCTGGAGCGCCTTGCCAACGAGATCCGCAATGGCCGGCGTGGCTGGGCAACCGGCATTCTTCAGGATGGCAGGACAGTCACGCTGCCTGCTTCGTCCGGAGCGGCATCACTGCTTGGCACCGCAGACCGCCAGTCGCTGCGCCTTATGATTGTCGGCGGCGACGGCTGGACCTTCGTAATGCATCCCCTGATGGGGGTCGCTACGCTCGATGACGATCCTGCTCAATCCGAGTGAACGAGCGTCTGGAGATGGAATGCGGATGGAACGGCCCGAACGGACAGAATTGGGTCGAAGTTTATAGGAAGTTTGCCAAGCGGTTTAGCACCAATTTTGTTGGGAGTTGACGCGGAGATCGAGGCTTGGCTCGCCGAACGAGTTCCCGCCGGCGGAGGTCGATGATCCGCAGCTCTGGGGGTAGTGTAATGGGTGTCGACGAAAGTTCGCTTCAAGATTAATGCGTTTTACCAGTAAAACGGGGCTTCCAATGAACGGACTCCCGCTCCGCCCACTACTCATTGATTACAAGAAATCCTCGGCAAAATTGGGACTTGCGCGCCCAGCGACGTCCTGAGTTGGGTTTTGCTGTGGGCGGATGTCGACGGACAGCGTCTGATCTACGCGCTGGGCACGCCGTCAACAATATTGCGAAAAATGCAGCCGGTCTTGGGCCACCCAAACCGAACATCGCTCTCAATTCGCAAGAAAGCCGCTGGGCAAATCGGAGGCGGACACGATCGACGATCGTTGCAGAACCAACGCTTGATAAGGTCGTGTATCAGCCCCCAACGTTCCCAGGCGCGCATACTGATGGAGGCGAGGCTTGGCACGCCTACCCGGTACCGGTGCCGATTTGGGAAACTGCCCCTCACCAAAAGCGATATCGATAGTAAATAGTGCATACTGATTTATGTCAGTGAAGGTAGCGATGCGGCAATGAGCACTATCCGTAACGTCTTGTATAGTCCGTGGTTTTATAAATACCGTATAATTTCGTTCGTCTTTTCATCGCGGCCGGATAAAATAAGCGTCTAGCGCTAATGGTTATGGTAGTGCCATCTATATAGCCATCTCAACGATGAGCACGATAAAGATCGGCGGGGGGTAGCTTTTGAATCGGAATCTTCTTAGCGAGCTGAATTCCATAGTTGAATTCGCAAAGTCGCGGACCCGCATCGAGCTCGACCAGAATTTGACGTCAACCGCGTGTGATCAACAAACGCTTGTTCACTGCGCATCCGGGGTAACCGAATCTGCTGCGGGAAACTGGCACGTATCAGGCGGCAGGAATTACATATTTTCCGAGGACGGCTGTGTGTTCGGGGGCGTCATCCGCTTTTCCGGTAGCGGAAACGCGATATTTCTCGGCAGGAATGTCTCGATGAAAAACGCGACAATACATTTGCTCGGCTCCGGATGTATCGCCGTCCTGGATAACGACGTTCAGATGATGCCGACGAGTTTGATACGCGTGATTGGCGACGGGGGGCTGGTCGAGGTCGGTCGAGGTACCGTACTCGCGGAGCGATGCATAATCGCCAACTCCGACGGACATGGTATCTATGACCAAGAAACAGGCCGGCGCAGAAACATCGAAAGAGATGTCATCATAGGTCGCGACGTATATGTCGGAGCAGGTTCAAGAATCAATAAGGGGTCATCTATTGGTGATGGTTCGATAATTGAAGAAGGCTCAGTGGTCAACGGACAGCTGAGCAGTTTCACATTATATAGTGGGGTTCCCGCTCAAGCTATAGAGCATGACATAGTTTGGTCGCTCGACCTGGTTGATAATATCTATGGATCTTCGCCAGCAGGTATTGAGAAAGCGGTTATTTGACAAATCCAGCGTTACAATCATGCCTTGCACACGCAATCCATTTCGAACGGCTCTTGGAAATATCCGGGTCTCGCATGTTCGAACCGCTTTCCGCGTATCGTATTCATGCGCATAATGCGTTTACGCTGCTAACTAGTGACGTAAATGATGAGCTTGTCACTACAATATTTGACCAATCCAGAATGGAAGGGGCCGATAACTCAATTTTTGTCGGGTATCGGGCAAGGGTAAGGAAATTTGGCGGAATTACCATATCGGGAGATAATAACACAATCTTTATAGGTCAAAATGCGAACCTTGCCCAAGTACTGATCAATATAAATGGCAGCAACAACATAATCTACATTGGCGGTATGACAACGATCGGTTCTGGCGAATTTCAAATCCGGGATAATGGCGGGACGATAATCGTTGGGGACCATTGCATGTTTGCAGCACGCATAGCGATCGGTTCATCTGGACCATGTACCACGTACGATCGGCTTTCGGGCGACCGAAAAAGCGCGCAGTCCAGAACAACCGTTGGCGACCATGTTTGGCTAGGGCGTGATGTCAGGATCCGCCCAGGTGCTGCAGTTGGAAGTGACAGCATCGTCGGCCAGATGTCGATCGTGTCCGGGATATTCAATTCGAACTCCATCTTGAACGGTCAGCCGGCGAGCCTGATACGGGGAGGCGTAAACTGGGATAGGAGAATGTCGGACACCCTCGAGCAAGCCTATGCAACGAACCACTACAAGCAGCTCCATTTAAAGATAGTCGCTCAGTATGACGATCACATAGCTTCATTGCTCGAAATACATTGATTACATCGTGGTAAATTCCCTAGATTCAACGTTTATCACAGCGCCATCGCAACGGTATTAGCAACCCTCTCTCGCTCCCTTGGTCATTTGAAAGATTTGGCACAAGGCGAGATGCCAACTAGGTTGAGGCATGCTGGCAATAATTTTACGAGATCCCGATGTTTAGAACATGCAGTTGGCGTCGCATCCCATTGCGTTGAAACGCTCCACCAACCACGCCCATCGTGCGTTGGGATCGCTGCATTCCCGTACCGTTCGCGTTGCTACCAATCCGTCAGCAATCTCATATTTCCGGTTGCGCCCGATAGAGGTCTAGCATCGCGAATGGACACGATGCGTTGTACGAAAATCGCGCACCGATTTTATCTGGACCGAAGTAGCGAAGCTATCACGCGTTTGACCGGCGCCAATCTGGCGACGACCTTTGCAGGCTGGCCGCCGTGGAACGAAGCCGCCACCATCGATCCTTTCGGTCACAACGCTCTCGAACATAGTCTTGTAAGGTCGGACCTGTAGACCGCGATGATCGGCCGCCCCGATCGAGCCGACGTCGCTCCTGAGTGGACATTGTCGGCAAGGACCGAAACCTATCGTCGGTAACGCGGTCGCCCTGGGCTTCCGACAATCCGGCGGTTGCAGTATCAGGCGAATTGGCCGCTCCCACGTCGTCCTAATCGGGAGTTTGACGGCGGGTCGCGCGCGATTGTTCGTTGTAGGCTTGGCGGAATTCCTTGGCGAACATGTCGAGGAAGGCCTCGTCCGAGCCTTGTGCGACCCCTCCGAACTCGCGCTCATAGGCTTGCCACAAGGCCGCATCGCGCGCGGCGGGCAAAATCCGTTCGATCACGCCGCCGGCGTTCGCCCGTGCGCGGATCGCGGTCGGCGAAAACCGTTCCAGCGTGGTCCGCAGCGCGCCCTGCATCGCGCGCAACGTCGCCACCTGATGCGCCTGCAGGTCCAGGAATGCGTCCTCGATCGCTTGCTCGGCGGGCATGAATCCGGGCTGCTGCGGACCGAGCAGCATCGCCATCGCCTCGTCCGGCGTCCGGGCGAACTTCAGCGGGTTATGACCCTCGGGACTGAACGCCGTTGCATCCGCGCCAAGCTGCGCCTTGGCGCGTGCGCGCGCCTCGACCATCACCACGAGGCCTGCGACGAGACGGCGAAACAGACTGCCCGCGCGCGCAACGCCGTGATCGCCACCGGCAAGCTCCGGCGCGATGCCGGCCGCGCGGGCAAAGCCGTCTACTGCTCCGGGCGGAGTAGCAGGCGGCGGCGGCGGTGCAGACGGCGGCGCAGACGGGGTACGCGGGGGGACGGGCGGGGGGGGCACGGGTTCGGCTGGCGATGCCGGGGCCCATTGCGGGAGCGCGGCGCTGCCAGGCGGCGGCGACAGGCCGAGCGGATCGCGCGGTGCCTCCACCGGCTGGCCGAACCCGCCGCGCGCCCAGTCGACGACATTCCCCTCGGCGATTCGACCCCACAGGTCGTCGGGCGACACCGGTGCGGCGTGCGCGGGTGCGGCGCTCGACCAGGCGGACGCGGGTGGAGGCGTCGGGATCGCCTCGTCCCACACCGACGCGACCTGCGGCAGTGCCGCCGCCGTATCGGGCTGCCAGCCACTGCTGCGTACGGCGGGTGCGGCGGATGGTGGGGATGGCCGCGATTCCCAGCCGGCGGCGACCTGGTGGCCCTCGCGCCGCGCAAGCGTCGGGCCGACCTGCGGCTGCCATCCCGCCGACGCCCCGGTCGACGCTCTGGTACCTGGCGCTTGCGGCGGTGGCGCGCCCCAGCCGTCCGAAACGGTTGGCGTTCCTGCGCCTTGTGCCTCGCCGGTCGAGGCCGGGTCGGTATCCCAGCCGCGCCATGCCGGGGGCGCCGCCGCCAGGGGATCGGCGCGCGCATCGCTGCCGCTCAGACGGGCGGCGATGACGTAGCTGCCGACCTGGAAGCGATCGCCATCGACCACGCGGTGCGGCGACGCGAGCCGCTCGCCGGTCGCTGCCAGGATCGTGCCGTTGGTGCTGCAATCGGTGATCAGATAGTGGTCGGCCTCGAACCGCACCTCGAAATGACGCGACGAGATGTAGCGGGTCGGATCGGGCAGCGCCCAGTCGCAGGTGCTCGCACGCCCGACGATCGCACCGCGGCGATTGAGCACGAGTTCGGCGGGTGATCCATTGTCGAGGTGTCGCGCGCCTTCGATGGCAAGGGTCAGCGTCATCGGTCCAGCGCCGCCAGTCCACGCTCGGCGATCCGCTCACCGAGCACCAGCGCGGTTTCCAGCGCAGCGACGGGATCGGCCGAACGGTGCGTCGCGTCGCTGATCGCACCCACCGCATAGCGGGCCGCGACATGGTCCGGCGGCATCACCGGCGACGCCGCCGGAGGTGCGATCGACCCGCCCGAATAGAATATAGCCGAGGCCAGCAATCGTTCGGCGACCGGGCGGGAGATCGCCTCCGCCGCATCGCCCGCGGCGCGACGATGCGCGTCGCCCGGTTGCTCCAACCAGCGCACCGCGACGTCCAGAGCGTGGCGTATGCGGGGCGGCGGCGGCGGATCGCCGGCGTTGTCCGCAACGATCCGCGCGGCCCAGGCGATCGCCTCCAGCCGCGGCAGCGCATGGCCGAGATACGCCAGGGCCGCCGACCGCCGGTTGCCCGCGCGCAACGCGTCGTAATGGTCGCGGATTGCGGTCCCGGCGGATGGGCGATCATCGACATCGACGCCCATCAACGCGGCGACCTGACGCGCCTCGGTCAGACGTACCGCCGTCCATGCCTCGCCCATCGTCAGCCTTCGCCTGCGGCCGGGCCGAGCGTCATGCTGGAACCGAAGGTGCCGGCGCCCAGGCCATTGGGGTTGATCTGCGTCGTGCCACCGTTGAGCAGCAGGCTGCCCGCGCCGTTGATCCGGGTCTGGCCACCCGAATTGACGATCGCTTCGGTGCCCGCCTGGATGGCGACATGCGGCGACTGGATGGTGATGCCATTCGGGCCGATCACGACGATCGAATTGCCGACCCTGAGATTGATTGACGTCTTCGATTCGATCGACAGGGGGCCGTTGACCAGCAGATCGTCCTTGCCGACGACATGGCTCGATCGATTGCGCCCGATCGTCTTGGCGTCGTCGCGTCCGACGTTGGTCGAGCGATCCAACCCGATCCGGCGTTGCTGGTTGTGGCCGACGTGGCGGCTTTCGTCGAAGCGCACGCGGCTGTTCATGTCGCGCTCGGCGTGGATGAACAGCTCCTCCTGCCCGCCCTGGTCCTCGAACCGGATCTCGTTCGAGGTTCGGTTGCCGCCGCTGTCGAGCGCTTCGGTTTCGGGGTAGCTGCCCGAATTGCCATAGGTCAGCGTCCGCCATACCGCGCGGGTCTTGTTCGCGGGCAGGGCGTAGGTCGGCATGTGCGCCTTGTTGAAGACCCGTCCGACGATCAGCGGCCGATCGGGATCGCCGTCGAGGAAATCGACCAGCACCTCGTGCCCGACGCGCGGCAGGATGACATTGCCCAGGCCGCCGGTCTGCGACACGCGAATCCAGCACGTCGAACGCTCGCCGGGCGTGTCCGCGCGATCCCAATGGAACCGGACCTTCACCCGGCCATATTCGTCGGTGTAGATCGTCTCGCCGGGCGGTCCGGTGACGATCGCCGATTCCAGCCCCTGTACGCGCGGTCGCGGCGTGGCGGGGCGGGGGCGGAACACCGTCTCGGCGGGGATCGCCTCGAATTTGACGTTGAACGAATCCTCGTCGTCCTGCTTGCCCGACCGATAGCTTTCCGACGCGATCGAATGCTCCGCGCCGGTGATCAGGTAGGACGCGTTCATCCGTGCCGCGGGATGGTCCGCGACATCGACGCGGTAACCGGTCGTCAGGCCGGCGGACTGCGACGTGCCGGTGAACGTCCGGCGATCGGCGCGCTGGGCGTCGAGCAGTGCCTGGCCGCGTTCGCGTCCGGTCCGTTCCTGGTCGCCGCGACCGGTCTTCTCCCGCGTGTAGCGGCCGGGATAGACGAAGATCTCGCGGTCGTCGCGCGGATGAGAGCCTTCGCCCGCCGCTTCCGCCGAAAGCGGCTGATCGGGCGATTCGAAATCGAAATCGCGGACCGTGACGCGCGCCTCGGCGGTCGAGGCGACGCGCTCGACCCAGGTCTGCAGGTAATCGCCCTGCGAGCCGAACCGTGATTTCGAATCCGCGGTGAAGACCGACACGCTGTTCGCATTGTATTTCAGTTGCGTGGGCCGACCGGGCTGGTGCGAGGCAGGTCCCTCGCACAACACCATCACGTGGCGATCGGCTTCATGCCGGAAGAAATAATAGATGCCCTCTTCCTCGAGCAATCGCGAGACGAAGGCGAAGTCGCTTTCCCGATATTGCACCGTGTAGGCGCGCGGCACGCGCTGCTGGATCAGCCGCGTGTAATCGACGTCCGGTATCCCGGCATCGTCGATGACCTGCTTGACGATCTGGACGACGGTCTTGTCCTGATAGATCGCCATCTGGCGGTTCTGGTCGAGATAGAAGGTCCATGGGCGGATCGAGAGCCGGTAATGGTGCCCCGCCTGCGTCTCCTTGATATATTCGCCCGCGGTGACCAGCCCGTGGAAGTGGCGCAGCAATTCGCCATCCTCCAGCACGCTCAGCGACGCGGGTTTGCCGAGGTGCGGTTGCAGGTCGATCTCGAGCGGCGAAATGATGTCGGCCTGCAGCGCGAACGGCATGCCGATCCGTTCGGTGCTTCGAATTCGTTCGAGGACGACCTGTTCGTCGCCAACGTCGATCGCCATCTGCGTCAGGCGCTGCGTCGTGTCTGTCACCAAGCACTCCAGCCGGTCGCGCTACTGCCGCGCGAAGATTCGCAACCTACCGGCGTCGATGCAATCCTACAATGGGCCGTTCGTACGCGGTGTTATTTTGGAATTCCGGCACAGCAATCGTCGGTTCGGATCGGTCTTGTGACACGCCTAAGACATTCCAAATTCAGGTTAACTCCGAGGTAAGTATCTAGTTAAGGCTGTATTGTTGTCATAAGGGTTGTTTCGGGCGCAGCCTCGACATAATAGAGAGCAGCACCGAGTGCATGCACGGGAGTAGGACATGTCGATGCGGATGCTGACTCTTCCAGTGGCGATCCTGGGGTTCGCCACCACCGGCTATGCGCAGCAGGCGACCCCTGCCGCGAAGCCCAGTGTCGAAGGCTATCTTTGCACGTTTGCCGGGAAATGCGGCACGAGCGACGATCAGCCGGTTTCGACGCGAAACGCCCCCAATACCAAGGGCTTTCGACTAGCGAGGCCGGCGACGACGACGGGCTCGAGCGCTGCATCGAATCAGCCGCAGCCCCGCGCGATGGTCCGTCAGTCGACCCCGACGCAGCGTCATTACGGTCAGTCCCAGCGACGACCGGCCTATGTCGCAACGACGTCGGTCGCGGCGGCGGCGACTGCCGGGACAGGTCGTCCGCGCGCGGACCTGATGATCGGTTTTGAGCGTAATTCCGCCCAGTTGACCGCCGAAGGGACACGCGCGGCGCAGATCTTCGCACGGTCGCTGATGATGCCGGAACTGTCCGGCAAGCGGTTCCTCATCGAGGGGCACACCGATCTGCGTGGCGGCCCGGGCATCAACGTGCCGCTGTCGGCGGCGCGGGCCAAGGCCGTCGCCGATTATCTCGTCATCCTGGGTGTCGACGGCAAGCGGCTGGAAGTTCGCGGTTACGGCGCCAGTGCGCCCCTGTCGGGCCACGCCAAGAGCGATCCGATCAATCGTCGCGTCGAAGCCGAGCTTATATCCTGAGGCGGATGCCGGGATAATACTATGGATGTCACCGCCCTCCTGACACCGGTCTCACCGGAAGCCCCCGCTGGCCCGGATCTGTCGTACGACCCTGGTCGTCAGGCGATCGAGCAGGCGTTCGAGGGTGCGCCGGACGATGTCGAATGGGATCGCACGATCGCGATGATCGAGGCGCAGGCACACCAGACGCGGGACGTGTGGCTCGCGGTGTATCTGGCGCGTGCAGGTGCTCGATCGGGCGATCTCGCCATCGTCGAGGCGGCGATGCAGTTGCTTGCGGGCCTGTTCGAGGATTTCTGGGAGATGGCGCACCCGACGCTGGAAGAATACGGCGTCGAGGGCCGGAAGGGCGCGTGCGAATCGCTGGTCCGCATCGGCGAGTTCCTGGCACCCTTGCGCCGCATTCCCCTTGTCGAGCATCCGCGCCTCGGCAGCTACACCGGCGTCGATTTCGAGCGCTATCTTAACGAGGGGGCCGCTGCCGAAGGCTATGGCCAGTTTCGCGCCGCTCTCGCCGACACCCCGGTGGAACAGGTCGCGGACGTCACCGATCGCTTTCGCCGGATCGAGGCGGCGCTGCAGCGAGCGGACGCCGTGCTGTCGGAGCAGGCCGAGCATGCCGGCCAGACCGGCACCAATTTTCGCCCGACCTATGAAGCCATCGAAGGCATCGTTCATGCGCTGACGCCGTTCGTCAGGCAGGGCGCCGAGCCGGATTCTCCGGGATCGGATCCGGAACCTGGCGGCATGCCTCGCGCATCGACGACGGCGCCTGGACGAATTCAATCGCGCGAAGACGTCGCTCGGGCGCTCGATTCCGTCATCGACTATTATGGCCGGGTCGAGCCATCCAGTCCGATCCCGGTCGCGCTCGGGCGGATCAAGGGTTGGATAACAATGGATTTTGTCTCGATCCTCGCGGACATCGCGCCCGGGAGCGTTGCCGAGGCAACGGCGGTCTTGCGCGCTCGCGTCGACGAAAGCGGGTCGAGCCAAGGCTCATCGAGTGATTTTATGTAAAGCCGCGCGTGGAGCAATTGTTACGCTTGCGCATTTAATACGCGGGCTCGCAGAAGCTGGAAAACAGGGACTAAGCACATGGCGATCAAGAGCGGTCAGCGGTTCATTCGCGAAAATCGGAAGCCCCGCGTTCACATCGAATATGAAGTCGAAACCTATGGCGCACGCCAGAAGGTCGAGCTTCCGTTCGTGATGGGCGTCATCTCGGACCTGTCCGGCAAGAGCCTGAAGGACAAGAAGGCCGCCGAAGCGCGCGAGTTCATCGATATCGACATGGACAATTTCGACCAGCGGATGGAAGCGGTCGCACCGCGCGTCGCGTTTGCGGTCGACAACACGCTGGCTGGCGAAGGCAAGATCGCGGTCGACATGACCTTTAACTCGATGAACGACTTCTCGCCGGGCGAGATCGCGCGCAAGATCGAGCCGCTCGCAAAGTTGCTCGAGGCGCGGACGCAACTCGAAGATCTGTTGTCCTACATGGATGGCAAGCACGGCGCGCAGGACCTGCTCGACAAGGTGTTGCAGGATCCGGCCTTGCTCCAGGCACTCTCCGCGGCGCGCAAGCCTGCGGTCGACGAGCCGACGAGCGAGCAGCGCGACTGAGACCGTCGGTGGCCCGGCGCGGGCCTCATCCCCTATAACGGATTGGAGCAGTTCCATGGCGCAAGACGCGCTCAAGCAAACCGACGACAATGCTACCGCCACCGAGACGGCCGAGCTCAACGATTTCCAGGCGTTGCTCCAGAAGGAGTTCCGGCCCGCCAACGACGAGCGCAAGACGCGGATCGAACAGGCGGTGCAGACGCTCGCGCAACAGGCGCTTGGCGATGCCAAGATCATCGGCGGCGACGTCTTCGCGACGGTCGACGCGATGCGCGCGGCGATCGACCGGAAGCTGACCGAGCAGATCAACCAGATCATTCATCAGCCGGAATTCCAGCAGCTCGAAGCAGCGTGGCGCGGCCTGAACTATCTCGTCATGAACACGTCGACCGGTAAAGACATGAAGATCCGCGTGATGAACATGTCGAAGGAGGAATGTCGCAGGATGTTCCGCCAGTACCGTGATGCGGCATGGGACCAGAGCCCGTTGTTCAAGAAGGTGTACGAGTCCGAGTTCGGCCAGCTTGGCGGCCAGCCTTACGGTGCGTTCGTCTGCGATTTCTACTTCGATCACAGCGCGCCCGATCTCGAAGTCATGCGCGGCCTGTCGCGTATCGGCGCGGCGAGCCACGCGCCGTTCATCGCCGCGGCTGGGCCAACCCTGCTCGGCATGGACAGCTGGACGGAATTGTCCAATCCGCGCGATCTCGGCAAGCTGTTCGACGCGACCGACTATGCGGCATGGCGCTCGTTCCGGCAGTCCGAGGATAGCCGGTACCTGGCGCTGGCGCTGCCGCGGTTCCTCGGACGGCCGCTCTATGGCGCGAAGACCGAGCCGGTCGACGAGTTCGATTTCGAGGAGGATACCGGCGGCGAGCATGACCGGCATCTGTGGCTCAATGCGGCCTATGCGATGGGCACGCGGATCACCGAGGCGTTCAATACCTATGGCTGGACGACGCGGATCCGCGGTGTCGAATCGGGTGGTACCGTCCAGGAACTGCCGACCGCCACCTTCCCGACCGACGAAGGTGGCATCGATCTCAAGTGCCCGACCGAAATCGCGATCAGCGATCGTCGCGAAGCGGAGCTGTCGACGGCCGGTCTGATGGCGCTGGTTCACCGCAAGAACACCGATCAGGCGACCTTCATCGGTGCGCAGACGGTGCATCGCCCGGCGAGCTACGACAAGAAGGAGGCCACCGCGAACGCCAATCTGTCGGCGCGGCTGCCCTACATCTTCGCGAGCTGCCGCTTTGCACATTACCTCAAATGCATGGTCCGCGACTGGGTGGGTGGCTCGCGAGAGTCGGAACAGCTCGAGCGCGATCTCAACAATTGGGTCCTCCAATATGTCGACGGTTCGCCGACGACATCGAACGAGGAAACCAAGGCCCGCCTGCCGTTGAAGCAGGCCAAGATCGAGGTGATCCCGGATGAGGAGAACCCAGGATACTACAAGGGCAAGTTCATGTTCGTGCCGCACTACCAGCTGGAAGGCATGGACGTGGCGCTGAGCATGGTTTCACGTCTACCGAAGACGTCCGGTTGATTTGACGTCGATCTTTCAATCATCGTTGACAGGAGAACCTCATGGCAGTCGATCTGTTTCTTAAAATCGAGAGCATTCAAGGCGAATCGAGCAAGAAGAACCACCAGGGCGAGATCGACATCATCTCGTTCGACTTCGGTGCGGTTCAGCACGGCTCGTTCCACACCGGCGGCGCCGGCGGTGGTTCGGGCAAGGCCGAGATTTCCGACATCCGCATCCAGAAGGAAGTCGACAAGTCCTCGCCGCTGCTCTTCAAGGCCTGCGCTTCGGGCAAGCACATCAAGGAAGCCATCATCTATTCGCAGAAGGCGGGCGATGGTTCCGGCCCGTTGACCTATTACAAGATCAAGCTGGAAGACATCATCGTCTCCGATATCCATAACAACGGTGCATCGGGCGGTGATGCGATCATGGAGTCGGTGACGTTCAACTGCGCGAAGGTGACCTTCGACTATCAGGCGCAGAATTCGAACGGCAGCAAGGATGGCGGTATCGTCACCGCCTATTACGACATCCGCCAGAACGAAGCGGGTTAAACCACGTCGATCGTCCGTAGGAGCACGACATGCAACAGGCGGACGATCTACTCCGTTCGGGCGATCTCGACGGCGCGCGGCGCGCGCTCGTCGAGGTCGTTCGCCGGACCCCGGGCGACGTACCGACCCGGCTTTTCCTATTCCAGTTGCTTGCGCTGGCCGGCGAATGGGCCAAGGCCAAGGTACAGCTGACGACGCTCGCGCAGCTGTCGCCGGAAGCGCAGATGCTGGCGGTGGTTTACGGCCAGGCGATCGACGCGGAGCAGCAGCGCGAGGCCGTATTCGCTGGAAGCACGCGTGCCGAAATCCACGGCGGATCGGATTGGGCAGCGCCGATAGCAGAGGCGATCGAGGCCGCCGCAACCGGCCGCGACGACGACGCGGAAGCGTTGCGGCAGTCGGCGTTCGATGCAGCACCCGACATGCCCGGCGCGATCGACGGCAAACCCTTCGACTGGATCGCCGACGCGGATCCCCGGTTTGGACCGACGATCGAGGCAATTATCAACGGACGCTACGGGCTGTTGCCGTTCGATGCGATCGGCGAACTCACGAGCGAGGGACCGCGCGACCTGCGCGATCTGGTCTGGTATCCCGTCGAGATCACGCTGAAGGCAGGACCGCGCATCGCTGCGCTGTTGCCGGCGCGTTATCCCGGTATCTCTGCGGACCCAGCCGAGGCGATGGCGCGCACAACGTCCTGGCATGACGACGGTAATGGTGCCGGACAGCGGCTGTTGGCGACATCGGATGGCGAGGATCACGGATTGCTCAGCGTCCGCGCCTTGCGGTTCGGCTAGGGCTGACCGATGGCCGTCACGCAGCGCCTCACACCCACCATCTATGACAAGCTCGTCGCGGATCTCGAGATTTCGGGCATGCGCGACATGAGTGAAGAGGCGCCGGAGATCAGTCGCGAGAAATTCCGCTATTACTCGGTGCCTCGCCTCGAACGGTTCAACGAGACCGCGTTGCGCGCGACCATCCGCCGCGATCTGGCGTGGCTGTTCAACACCACGAACCTCGAATCGCTGGTCGACCTCGAACCCTATCCGCAGGTACGCGATTCGGTTCTGAACTACGGTCTGACCGATCTCGCCGGGCAAACACTGAACCGTCGCGCGGTATTGGCGCGCGCGCGGGAGATCCGACGCGCGGTGCGGCTGTTCGAGCCGCGGTTGTCGCGTGAGGGACTGACTGTCGATCCGATCGAGGATGACGATGATCCTCATGCGCTGACGTTCCTGATCCAGGGCGACATCACCGCCGCGGCGCAGACCATGCCCGTCAAGTTCCGTACCGAGATCGAGGCCGAGACCGCCACCGTCAACGTGCGCGAATAGGGCGGTCATGAGTTCCGGGATCGATCCGCGCCTGCTGCGCTTCTACAATGACGAACTCGCCTATCTGCGCGAGGATGCGCGGGCGTTCGGCGAGGAGCATGAGGCGGTGGCGGGGCGGCTCGGCCTCAAGACCCCGACCGATCCCGATCCCTATGTCGAGCGCCTGCTGGAAGGCGTCGCCTATCTCGGCGCGCGCGTACAGCTGAAGATCGCGGATCAATATCCCGAATTCACCCAGCATCTGCTCCACGCGGTCCAGCCGCATTACCTCGCGCCGACCCCGTCGATGTGCGTCGTCGGGTTCGAGCCGAAGGACGGCGATCCGATCCTGATCAAGGGGCACAAAGTCCCGCGCTCCACCCCGCTGATCGCCGTTGCGACCGAGCAGGAAAGCGTGCCGGTCGAATTCCGTACCGGGCACGACGTCACGCTGTGGCCGATCAAAATCACGCAGGTCGAATATCTTGCCAGTCGTGCCGCTGTGGCGCCGTTCGCGAGCGCCGCCAACGTCCGCGCCGAAGCCGGGCTGCGCATCCGGTTCGAGGCGACCGGCGGCGCTGCGCTACCCCAGATATTGCCGGAATCGCTGCCGATCTATCTCGCCGGGTCTGAGGCGTTGCCCGCCGAACTCTACCGTCAGATGATCGGCGAGACGCTAGCCGTGATCGCGCGGTCGGCGGATGCGGCGGCGGGAGCGGAAGGCTGGAAGAAGCTCCCTCTGCCCAAGCAGGTCGGGTTCGACGACGATCAGGCGTTGCTGCCGGCGGAGCTGCGGTCGTTTCGCGGGTATCGCCTGCTCAGCGAATATTTCGCCTGCCCGGAGCGCTTCCTGTTCGTCGACCTGCCTGACCTGGCGCGGGCGTTTCGCGACAGTCCGCAGGCGTGCGACGTCGTTCTCCTGTTTAATCGCTCGGCGTCGGTGCTGCACAATGCGCTGGAGCCGGCGAACCTGCGGCTGTTCGCGACGCCGGCGATCAATCTCTTCGAGAAGCAGCTCGGGCGGGTGCGCGTGTCGCAGTTCGAGCACGAGCATCATGTCATTCCCGATCGTGCCCGCCCGCTCGATTTCGAGGTGTTCCGTCTGCTCGACGTCCAGGCCTATTCGGCGAACAACACCGACGCACGGACGGTCGCGCCGCTCTATGCCTATGGCGCGCTGTTGTACGACTGGAGCAAGGCGCTCTTCTACACCACGCAGCTTCGATCGCGGCGGTTATCGACCCGCGAGCGGCGGTTGCGGCGGCGCGGGGAATACACCGGGACCGAGACGTGGATCAGCCTCACCGCCCCCGGCGATGCGACGCGGCTCGACGAGATCGACGAACTCGCGGTCAAGGCGCTTGTGACCAACCGCGAACTGCCCGAACTGCTGCAGTTCCGCGGCGAGCAGCACTTCACCGTGTCGGGCGTTCCGGCGCGCGCGGTCAGCGTGCTCCGGGCGCCTACCAAGCCGCAGCCGCCAATGGGAATGGGCGACGCGGCGTGGCGGGTGATCGGTCACCTGACCACCAACTACATGACGCTGGCGCCGGAGGATCACGACGATCCGCAGGTGCTGCGCGATCATCTGGCGCTGTATGGTCGGCAGGATGACGCGGCTTCGCGCCGCCAGGTCGACGGGGTGTCGGCGATCCGCTCGACCCGCGTCGCACGGCGCGTGCCGGGGATGGACCGGATGGCAATCGCGCGGGGCCACCGTATCCACGTCACGCTCGACGATGCCGCGTTCGACAAGGGGCGGATGTTCCTGTTTTCGGCGGTTCTCGAACGGTTCCTGGCCGAATTCGCGAGCATCAACGCGTTCACCGAAACGCATTTTTCCAGCGCTAACGAAGGGGAGTTTCAGCGATGGCCGCTGCGGATCGGCCGCCGTCACACCATCTGAACTTTCTCGCAGGCGCGGCAGCGTCGCGGAAGCGGTTCGGATTGTTCCCGATCGTGCGGGGCGCGGAGGCACGCGCGCCCGGCCTGCCGCGTGTCGGGCTCGCACGCCGGCCGGATCAGAATATCGCCGACCTGGTCCAAGTGCCGACGCTCGCCTTTCCAGATTCAACACTGGAAGAGGTGGAGGTGCGCAACGGCCGTGCGCGGATCGGCGGGTTCTGGTTCGGACTGACCGGGCCGATGGGGCCGCTGCCGTCGCACATGACCGAGTTCGCTGTGTTCGAGCGCCGTTATGCGAAGAAACGCCCGTTCGGCCGCTGGCTCGATCTGCTGTCGGGACGGATGCTCCAGTTCTTCTTCCGTGCCTGGGCGGACTCGCAACCGGTGGCGCAGGCCGACCGGCTCGACGACGACCGCTTTGCCGATCATGTCGCGAAGCTTACCGGTGCCACCGAAGGCGTGTCGGCGACGAGCAGCTTTCCCGGACAGGCGCGCGTCCACTACGCCGCGCTGTTCGCGTCGCGTCGCAGCGCTGGCGGCATCGAGGATGCGATGACCCATTTGCTCGGGCAGTCGGTGAAAATTCTCGAATACCAGTCGCGCTGGCGTTCGATCGAGGCCGAGGACCAGACCCGGCTCGGGCGATCATTTTCCGGGCTCGGCAACGAAGTGATGCTCGGCGGCCGTGCGAAGGTCGCGTCGGATGCGTTCCGTGTCGTCATTCGCGCGCGATCCCGCGCCGACTACGAAGCCCTGTTGCCCTCCGGGCCGCGGTTTCGCATTTTGTCCGAGGCGCTGGATGCGTTCGCACCCAGTCACCTCGAATGGGACGTCGCGCTCGAGGTGGCGGGCAAGCATGCCCGGCCCGCGCGGCTCGATGGCTCGACCCGGCTCGGCTGGACCGGCTGGATCGGCCAGGCCGGCGACGATGCTGTGCGCAGGGATGCGCACCTCAGACGATCAACCAGCGCCCGTCCGACGACGGACGCGATGATGAGAAAGGTTTGATATGGCGATAGTGGCTCCAGTTGGTCCGCAGCGACCTAACCGTGCCGCCGACGTGCGGACCGTTCAGATGTTGCTGAACCGGTCGGGATACTCGGGCGCGACGCCGTTGCGGGTCGATGGCGTCTTCGGTCCCCGCACCGCCGATGCGATCGCTCGCTACCAGACTCAGTCGCTGCGCCTCAGCAGGCCGGACGGGGTCGTCGATCCGAACGGGCCGACGCTGAACCGTCTGGGCCGCGATCACCGTGGCAACACGACCCCGGCCCGCCCGGTGCCGCGCCAGCCCACGCGCGCGCCAGCGCCAGCCGCGGCGCCGTCCCGGACTGCTCCAGCGGCAGCGCCCACAGGGACCGGGCCGGGTGGGCTCAGCGAGGCGACCTATGTCGACATGGCCGCCCGGCTCCAGTGCGAGACCGCGGCGATCAAGGCCGTGGTCGAAACCGAGGTCGCGATCCGCGGCGCGTTCGATGGGGATGGCCGCCCGACAATTCTGTACGAGCGCCACAAGTTCAGCAAGCACACCGGCGGCCGGTACGATGCCACGCATCCGGATCTCTCCAACCCCGTCGGTGGCGGATACGGGAGGTTCTCCGAGCAATATCCCAAGCTGGAGCGCGCAATGAAGCTCAACAGCAGCGCGGCACTGAAGTCGGCGAGCTGGGGCGCGTTCCAGATCCTGGGCGAGAACCACGTCCAGGCAGGCCACGCGACGGTCGAGGCCTTCGTGGCGGCGATGAAGAGCGGCATCCTTGCGCAGGCGGAAGCGTTCGTCGCGTTCGTTCTTGCAAACCGCACCTTGCTGTCGGCGCTGCGGGCGCGGAACTGGTCGACGTTCGCCAGGATCTACAACGGTCCCGCCTACAAAAAATTCGCGTACGACGACAAGATGCGCAGCAACTACCTGAAATACGCTTGAGGAAAATGAGATGACATTCGATCCCAAATGGCTGTTGCTCGGCGCGGCATCGCTGGTGCTGGCCTGCTCTCCCGAGGCTGGCACGGCGTCCGGCAATTCGACCGCCGCCGTCGCCACGCCTGCGGCTGAGCCCAGCGAGACGGTCGCGCCCGAGCCAATGACGCCGCCTGCTGCCCCCGCATCGGCCGGAAAGGTCGCCGTGTCCGGTAGCGCCGACGCGGAAGCCATCGCGCAGACCAAGACGGCGGCAGCGGGTGAGCAGATGACGAAGGTCCAGATCACGTCGGCGCAGTCGTTCGGACTGTCGGTGGACGGACAGCGGGTCGCCTCGATCGTCACCGGCGAGGCAAGTCTCGCGAACGGCACCCCCGGATGCTTCGCCGCGATCGTGCAGGACAGGAAGGTCTCGCTGGTCCCGACGATCGGCCAGGGCGAGTATGAAGCCGAATCGTGCGACAAGCCGACAGCGGTCGGTGTCCTGTCGTCGTCCGGCGACGTGGTTCGCATCGGCGCGGTGTTCGGTGCGTTTTCGCCCAATGCCACGGTCAGCGAGCCTATCGTCTTGAATTGGTCGCGCTCCAACGGCGCGCTTTCGATCGATGCAGCTGGCTCCAGCAAGGCCTCGCAGTCCGGCGCGCAGACGATCGCCGCGATGCGAAGCGCGGTGCAGTGACGCACCCTCGGGGTCGGTGATCAGGCGAACGTCAGAGCTATTGGGTGATGGAAAGATGCGCGCAGACTGCCAACGACGCTCCCATGCCGGCTAGGGCGTTCGCCTTGCGCGGATCCGTGATGTCGATACTCGCTTGCGCAATAGCGGCA
Source organism: Sphingomonas faeni (assembly GCF_040407565.1). GTDB lineage: Bacteria > Pseudomonadota > Alphaproteobacteria > Sphingomonadales > Sphingomonadaceae > Sphingomonas > Sphingomonas faeni_F. The sequence continues at coordinate 151,675 of NZ_JAPZPR010000002.1, read as the reverse complement.
TGCGGTGCGGAGCCGAGCGTAGCCACTAGCAACGCTGTCGGGACGACCAAAGCTTCGGTATCGGCACCTGCGGTTCCGCCTGCCCAACACGCTTTGAAGCTTGCCGGGCAGGCGGATGGTACCGCGGTCGCAGCGACCCTTGCCGAGGCACGACGTCAGAACATGACGGACGTCGAAATATCCAAGACCCAGTCGTTCCGCGTGGTCGATGGTGCGCGGCAGGTGGCAACCGTCCTGACCGGCCACGGCGACATGCCGGATGCCATCGCCGCGGGCTGCTTCATCGCCATCCAACAGGGCGGTGACGTCGAACTGATCCCGACGCTGGGTTATGGCAATTACGAAGCCGAAACATGCGGCGGGCCGTTGGCTGTCGGCATCGTAACGAGCGCGCCGGTCCGTTTCGGGATCGTGTTCCGCGGCTATTCGCGAGAGGCCAAAACCAGCGTGCCGTTGGTGGTGGAATGGAACCGCAGGGATAACACGCTGCTGATCGACGACGTTCTGTCGACCAAGGCCTGGGATGGGGGTGCGACCAGTATCGCAGCCATGCGACGCCTGATCGGTCGACCATAGATTCATGATTATGCCAGCACACCGTGCAGAAACAGGGGCCCCATGACCGAAATCAGCCGTGCATCATTGTTCGGGCGGCTCGACGCCGCCGCGTTGACGTCGATCGAGTCCGCGACCGGGTTCGCCCGGATGCGCGGCAATCCCTATGTCGAGCTGGTTCACTGGATCCATTTGCTCTTGCAGGATCCGCAGGGCGACGTCGCGGCGATCCGGCAAAGCTTCGGGCTCGACGAGGCGCGGCTGGCGCGCGACGTGGTCGGTACGCTCGACCTGTTGCCGCGCGGTGCCTCGGCGATCTCCGACTTCGCGCCACAGGTCGAGGAGGCGATCGAGAAGGGGTGGCTGTACGCCTCGCTCCAGTTCGGTGCGGCCAAGGTGCGGACCGGCCACCTGCTGTACGGGATGCTGCGGACGCCGACGTTGCGCAACGCGCTGTTCGCGACCAGTGGCGAATGGCGCAAGATCCAGCTCGAACGACTCGGCACCGAGTTTGCCGCGATCGTCGGTGGCTCCAGCGACGCCGGGGTCGATCCGGTCGAGCCGCTACAGGCCGCCGGAACCGTGCCGCCCTCGTCCGGCGAGGCGCTGGAGCGGTATTCGGTCGATCTTACCGCGCGGGCACGGTCTGGTGAGATCGACTCGATCGTCGGGCGCGACGCTGAAATCCGGCAGCTGGTCGACGTGCTGCTGCGCCGTCGCCAGAACAACCCGATCCTGGTCGGGGAGGCGGGGGTCGGCAAGACCGCGGTGGTCGAGGGGTTCGCCAAGCGGATCGTCGATGGCGACGTGCCGCCGGCGTTGCGCAATGTCGTCGTCCGCGCGCTCGACGTCACGCTGATGCAGGCGGGCGCGGGCGTGAAGGGCGAGTTCGAGAAGCGCTTGCGCCAGGTGATCGACGAAGTCGAGGGTGCGGCGACACCGGTGATCCTGTTCATCGACGAAGCGCATACGCTGATCGGCGCGGGCGGGCAGGCCGGGACGGGCGATGCCGCAAACCTGTTGAAGCCGGCGCTCGCACGGGGGCGGTTGCGCACGATCGCGGCGACGACCTACGCCGAATATCGCCAGTATTTCGAGAAGGACCCGGCGCTCACCCGCCGGTTCCAGACGGTCGACGTCGCCGAGCCGGAAGCACCGGTCGCGATCGCGATGCTGCGGTCGGTGGTGCCGGCGATGGAAGCGCATCACGATGTCGTCATCCTCGACGATGCGGTCGCGGCGGCGGTGACGCTGTCGCAGCGCTATGTCCCGGCGCGGCAGCTGCCCGACAAGGCCGTCAGCCTGATCGACACCGCCGCCGCGCGCGTCGCGGTATCGCAGAACGCGACGCCCGCGCCGGTCGAGGACCAGCGGCGGCGCCTCGAACTGCTCGAGGTCGAGCGTGGCATCGTCACGCGGGAAACCGAAGGACGTTATCGTCACGATGATGCCCTGCCGGCGCTGGACGAGGCGATCGCAGCCGCTCGCGCTGCGGTCGAGGCGGTCGAGGCGCGATGGGCGCGGGAGAAGGACGCACTCGATGCCGTGCGCGCGGCACGCGACGGTGGCGACGGTGCGGCGCTGGACGCGGCCCTCGCGACGGCGCGCGAACACGCGGGCGATGCACCGATGGTGTTCGGCGTGGTCGACGCGGATGCGGTCGCCGCGGTGGTCGGCGACTGGACGGGTATCCCGGTGGGGCGGATGGTGAAGGACGAGATCGCCAGCGTGCTCGCGATCGGCGATGCGCTGAAGGCGCGGGTGATCGGGCAGGATCACGCGATGGCGGCGATCGCCAAGCGTATCCAGACGAGCCGCGCGAAGCTCGACAATCCCGGCAAGCCGGTCGGCGTGTTCATGCTCTGCGGTCCGTCGGGTGTCGGCAAGACCGAGACCGCGCACGCGCTGGCCGAGCTGATATATTCGGGCGACGATTCGATGATCGTCATCAACATGAGCGAGTTCCAGGAGGCGCATACCGTCTCGACGCTGAAGGGCGCGCCGGCAGGGTATGTCGGCTATGGCCAGGGCGGTGTCCTGACCGAGGCGGTGCGGCGGCGACCGTACAGCGTCGTGCTGCTGGACGAAGTCGAGAAGGCGCATCCCGACGTCCACGAGATGTTCTTCCAGGTGTTCGACAAGGGGTTCATGAACGACGCCGAAGGGCGCCACATCGATTTCCGGAACACCGTGATCCTGCTGACGTCCAACGTCGGCACCGACCTGATCACGTCGCTCAGCGAGGACGAGGAAATGGCGCCCGAGCCCGAGGGGCTGGCCAGTGCCATCCGTCCCGAGTTGCTCAAGGTGTTCCCGCCCGCCTTGCTCGGCCGGCTGCAGGTGCTGCCCTATTATCCGCTGAGCAAGACGGTGCTCGCCGGGATCGTTCGGCTGCAGCTTGCACGGATCGAGCGGCGGATCGCAGACAACCATGGTATCGCGGTGACGATCGCGCCAGCGGTCGTCGATCACATCGTCGAGCGGTGCACCGAGATCGCGTCCGGCGGGCGTATGATCGACGCGATCCTCACCAACACGATGCTGCCGGCGATGTCAGTGGAACTGCTCGAACGGCGCATGCGGGGCGACGAGGTCGCCGCCATCGCGATCGACGTCGATGCCGGCGAGTTCCGCTATAGCTTCATCACCACCGACGCCGAAGCCGCGCTGGCCGACCCCGTGGAAGAGCGCCCGGCGATCGCCGAAAATATGCCTCAAGACCTGAGTTGAAGGGCTATGTGGTTGATACGGTGTTACAGTTATACTTCCGATTGCATGAATTAGGCGAGGCGGTTACGAGTTTTCACCTTATTGAGGGAGCATTACAATGCGCCTGACGGAAATCGATCGTGGATGCCGGGGCCAACAGGTCCAGACCTTGCAGCATCTGTTGAACACGACCGGAAAGACCAAGCCTTCGCTTGATCTGGACGGAGTCTTCGGCATGCGGACCGAACAGGCGGTCCGGGACTATCAGACCCGCAACAGCCTGGATGTCGACGGCGTCGTCGGTCGCAACACCTGGACCGCGCTCGGTGCAGGCCGGACGATCGCGCCGTCCGCGACCCCGGTGCCCCCCCCCGTTCAATCCGCCGTGCAACCGACGCGCGCCGTGCCGATCCCGTCGATACGTCGCCTGAATGCCGGCGCTGCCAAGCCTGTCCAGCCCGCCCCGAAACCCGCCGCCCAGAAACCCGCCGCCCAGAAGGCCGCCGCGCTGCGAGCGCCGCCGCCGCCGCGGCGGATTGCGCCGTTGGAACAGCCTGCGGGTACGGATATCGGTGCGCCGTGGATGCGGATCGCGATCGCCGAAAAGGGGGTTTCGGAGATCAAGGGCGGCCAGCATAATCGCCGTATCATCGAATATCACGCAGCCACCGGGCTGGCCGCCAAGGAGGACGAGGTGGCATGGTGTGCCTCGTTCGTGAACTGGTGCCTGCGCGAGGCGGGGCTGCGCGGCAACAACAGCGCGCGGGCCAAGGACTTCGGGACATGGGGGCGCGGCCTCGAAACGCCCCGCTACGGCTGTATCGTGCATCTGCACCGCGAACCGAAAGGCGCCGACGGCCGCACCGGATCGTCGTCGGGAAACCACGTGGCGTTCTTCATCAGCCAGACCGCGACCCACATCACGCTGCTCGGCGGAAACCAGGGCAATCGCGTCCGCGAGTCCAGCTTTCCGCTCAGCCAATACAAGGTCAAGGCGATGCGCTGGCCGAACGATCGATGAGAGACAGTCTTATGGTAGTTGCGTTCATGCTGGTGTTGGCGGGTTGCGGTGCGGAGTCGGCCCCGGCCGAGAATGTCGCGGGAAATATGACGACGACTGTCGAGGAGAGCGGGGCGACCGGTCAACCGGCTGCTTCCGCCGCAACGCTGCAGGATTTCTGGCCGCGGTTCCGCCGCGCCGCGCTTGCCGGCGACGCCGCCGCGCTCCGGTCGATGAGCGCGCCGGTCGTCCTCCAGCGGAGTAGTCTCGACGACTCCCCCGCCCTCAAGCTCGCGGCCGCGCGCGTGCCGGCGGCGGTGGCGAAGATTCTGACGCTGCCCGACGGGGTCGATGCCGCCGGGCGCAGCCACCGCGAGATCCTGGCGGCGACGCCGGTAGCGAAGCGCGATGCGCCGCAGCCGGCAAACACCTACCGCTTCGGCGATCTGGTGTTCGCGCGTGGCAAGGCCGGCTGGAAGCTCACCGAACTCTATCTCGACGACTGACAGACGACGGGTTCCGCGCGCGCGGACACACGATGGGCACCGCGCGGGCGGCCAGCCGGACGACCGGCCGCAGGGAAAGCGGCCACCACGGGGGATGAGATTTGCGACGAGTAACGAGCGTAAGGCTGGGAGCATTGGCGGGGTTGGTCGCGGGGTTCGGAACGCTACCCGCGCACGCGCAGGTGGCACTGCCGTCACGTCAGGAAGTGACGCCGCCAACACCGCAGCCGCGGTCCGATTCGACGGCCCGGGTCGATTCGCGGGGAGCGTTGGCCGAGACCAACTGTCCGTTCGAGACGTCCGCGCTGCGCCTGACGCTCGACCGGGTCGAATTCACCCGGCCCGACGGTTCGCCGCTGCAGCCGCAGATCGCGAATGCCCTTGCCGGCTTGCGGACGCCGACCGGCGAGCAGTCGATCACCGCGGTTTGCACCGTCCGCGACGCCGCCAACGAAGCGCTGCGGCGGGGCGGCTGGGTGGCGTCGGTGCAGATTCCCGCGCAGGAAATCACCGGCGGCGTATTGCGTCTGCAGGTCGTCACGGCACGGATCGTCGACGTCCGCGTACGTGGCGATGCAGGCCGGTACGAACCCTTCCTGCGCCGGCGGATTGCGGCGATCCAGGCCCTCGACCCGCTGAACGAGCGCGAGGCCGAGCGGATATTGCTACTGGCGGGCGACGTCCCGGGGCTCGATGTCGCATTGTCGCTGCAGCCATCGGGTGGCGAGGCCGGGACCGTGATCGGCGATCTGACCGTCAGTTCGCGACGTTTCTCGCTGTTCGCCAATGCGCAGAACTACAATTCGACGCTGCTCGGGCGCGAGACGGTCTATGCCCGTGGTGAGATCTACGGCCTGACCGGGTTGGGTGACATCACCTACCTCGGCGCCTCGTCGACCACCGATTTCAAGGAGCAGGTGATCGTCCAGGGCGGACACATCCTGCAGCTCGACGATGGCGGCACGACGTTTGGCGGTCGTGCGACCTATGCGTGGTCGCGCCCCGATCTTGGTGTGCTCGATCTACGGACCAACACGCTGATCGCAGGGCTGGACCTGACCCGGCCATTATTCCGATCGGTGCGTGCCAACGCACGGGCGCGGCTTGGGTTCGATTTCGTCGACCAGATCTCGCGCGTCGGGGGCGGGAACGATGCGGTGACGCTGACCCGCGACAAGCTGCGTGTGCTGTTCGCGGGGATCGATGCCGATCACCAGTTCGTCGACGGTAACGGGCGGCCCTGGCTGTCGGTGTCGTCCTCGCTCGAAGTGCGCAAAGGGCTGGGCCTGTTCGATGCGAGCCAGACCGGGTTCGTGAGCGGCGAACTCACATCGCGACTGGAAGGCAACGCCCGCGCTTTGGTTGTGCGCGGCGTCATCGATACGACGCTGTCGCTTGGGCCGATCTTCAGCATCGCGGCGATCGGCCAGATGCAATGGGCGAACGATCCGCTGCTAAACTACGAAGAGTTCGCGCTCGGCAGCCTGACGATCGGCCGTGGCTACGATCCCGGTTCGAACAGCGGCGATCGCGCCGTGGGCGGCCATGTCGAGGCGCGCGCGGACGTGCCGCTGACCGGACGGCTCGGAACACAATTATACGGGTTTTACGACCATCTCTATCTGACCAATCTCGATCGGGCGCGGATCGAGGGCGCGCGCAACTTCGACAGCGTGGGCGGCGGCGTCCGGCTGTCCTTCCCCAACCGGCTGGTGCTGGATGTCGGCTATGCCAAGCCGCTCGATCGTGCATTGCGGCTCGACAAGGAACGGCCGCCGGCGCGCGTGCTTGTTTCGCTGACCGTGCAATTCCGTGATCGTGCTCGATAGGATGTTTTCGATGACCCATGTCGCGTCGCCCGTCCGTCGCCGCCGCCTGCTTCTGGCCTTGACCAGCGCACTCGGCGGTATCGCCGCCGCGCCCTCGCTCGCCCAGACCACGCCGGTCATCCCGACCCGAGCCAGCGCATCCGATATCAAGACGGGTGTCGGCATCGATCCCCTGATCACCAGCCCGAACGGCAATCTCAACGTCCGATTGCGCGCCGACAATACGGTGATCAACTGGGACGGGTTCAACATTCCCGAGGGCCGGACCGCGAATTTCGACAATGGAACGGTGCTGAACAATGTCGCGGTGCTCAACCGCGACGTTTCCGGCAAGGCGTCGCAGCTGCTCGGCAATCTTACCAGTGCTGAGGGCGTGGCGGTATGGGTGTACAATCCCAAGGGCATCATGGTCGGTGCCAAAGCGACCTTTACGATCGGCTCGCTCGTGTTGTCGGCGCTCGACGTCAACAGCAACGATTTTCTGGGCGGCGGTACCAGATATCGCATGAGCACGGGCAATGACGGGGCCGGCAGCATCGCGGGGATCACCGTCCTGAACGGCGCGACGATTACGACGGAAGGCGGCAATCGCGGCCTCGTGATGGTCGCGCCCAATATCGACGCCGACGGCGAATTCAAGGCGGCGGGCCAGGACGTCGCGTTCGTGACGGCGAGCGACGTCACGTTGAATTACGGGACGAACAGCCCGTTGTCGGTGACGCTGAACCGCGGCACCGCGGTGCCGGGGCGCAGCCAGTATGTCCGCGGTACCGTCGACGGGCGGGACGTGATGTTCGCGCTGGCATCGCGGGGTACGATCACCGACGCGCTCCTGAGTATCGACGCAGGCGTCACCACAGCCTCGAACGGCAGGCGCGGCATCGTACTGTCGGCTGGCAAGCCCGGCACGGCCGTTGACGGGGTCGACGTCGCAGGGACCGCGGACACTACTGGCGGCGTTGCCGGGATGTTGGTGAGGGGCGTACTCTCGACGGCGTCGGACAATGGCGGCGACATCATCGCTCGCGCCAACGGCACCGGGGCCTTCGCCCGCTCCCTGATCAGCGGGCGCGACGTCGTCCTCGCGTCGGCTGGCGACTTGACGGTCGCAGGCGACGTCACCGCAGGGCGTGACTATCTGCTCACGGGGCAGGGGATCGCATTGGGTGGCAACACGTCTGCGAACCAGCGCGCCGGTCGTGACGTCCGCCTGGTTTCCACCGATGGCGGCATCTCAGGTGCTGCAGGCCTCACGTTGCGGTCCGGTGGCACTGCCAGCGTGACGCTGTCGACCGTGGGCACGGTATCGGGCGATATCGTGTTCGACGCGACGAGCAGCTTGGTTGGCGGCAGCGATCGGCAGGGCTATGTCGATCTTCGCCAGCGCGATGCGGCGAACCGAATTTCGCTGGGCAACGTCACCGCGCGGAACGTGCGGCAATCCATCGGGACGGGTGCACTCCGCGATGGATTGAGCTCTACAGGTGCGCTGACCCTGGGTAACGTCGACGTACGCGACGCATTGGCCCTGACCGCTTCGGGCATCACGGCGGGGACGCTGGCGTCCGATCGCAATATCATACTCGCCGCCAACGGCGCGTTCACCGCCGACGCCATCACCGCGCGCGGGGGATCGGTCGCGCTGAGCGGAAGCGGTACGACGCGTGTCGATGGCACGATACGTGCCAGCGGAAACGATGCCGATGTCGGGGTCCTGCGCGACGGCGACATCACGCTCGACGGCCTTGCCGCCACGCGTTTCGTCAAGGTCGACGCCGGCAGCGGTTCGGCAACGGTCGCAGGCTCGGTCGGCGCCGGTCGCGATTACGAGGTTCTGGGCAGTGCGGTGTCGCTCGGCGGTGCGGGCACGGTATCCCAGCTCGCCAACGGGGCGGTTTCGATCAGCGCGGGCGCGGGCGGCATTACCGGGCTCGATGGTTTGACGCTGCGATCCGATGCCAACGGTTCGGGCGCGGAATCGCTGACGCTTGCGGTGACCGCACCGTCCGCGACCGGTATCGCGTTTGCGCCCGGCTCCAGCCTGTATGGCGGAACGGCGCGCCAGGCCGAAATTCGGGTTCAACTGAACGACGCGGCAAGTCCGATCGCGCTTGGCCGGGTCGAGGCCCGCACCTTGACCGGACTGACCACGACCGGCGCACTGCGTCTTGGCGACGTGTCCGTCGTCCGCGACATCGTCGCCAGCGGTGCGTCGATTCAGACCGGTGCGCTGATCGCCAGTTCGGGTGCGGTCGCGCTCACCGCGACGGCCGGCGCGATTACCACCGGATCGGTCGACGTCGGCCAGAGCATCACAATGACCGGCAGCGACACGATCGCCACCGGTCGTATGGGCGCGCGCGATGCCATCACCATCGACGGCGTTGGCGCGCTGACGTTCGGCAGCGACATTCGCGTCGATGGTCCGCTGACGCTGCGCGGCGGATCGATCGGTTTCGCGGGGGGTATCGTTCGCAGCGGCGGCGCGATCGATCTGCGCGCATCCAGTGGCGGCATCGTCGGCACCGGCGCGGTCGCGTTGACCTCGACCAGCACGCAGGCCAGCGACTTCGTCCGGTTGCAGGCGACGGGTGTCGACGGGATAGCGTTGGCGCCCGGCAGCTCGATCACCGCCGGCACCGATCGCGCGTTGCGCGTCGGCATCTTCAACGCCGCCGCGGACGCACCGCTCGCTCTTGGCAACGTGACCGCCCGGTCGCTGACCGCGCTCGGCGCAGCCGATGGCGACGCCACGTTGCCCGGCGGGGCGATCGTCTCGAACGCCACGCTGACGTTCGGCGCGCTCGACCTGGTCGATAGCTTCGCCGCGGAGAGCACGGGCGGCAATCTCGGCGTCGCCGGGCTGTCGGTGACGGGCGTCGGCCAGGGGATCAGCCTGCGCGCGGCCAACGGCACGTTGACCGTGCAGAACGACCTGTCGGCGAGCGGCGACGTGACGCTGGCGAGCGGCGGCGCGTTGCGGCTTGGCACCGTCGAAAGCCGCGACGGTCAGGCGACGGCGACCAGCGGCGGAACCGTGACGCTGGCGACGCTTGCAGGGCGCTCTGTCGCCAGCGCCAGCGGAACGGCGGTAACGATCGATTCGGTCCGCGGCGGCGTCGTCGCGCTGACGGCCAGCAGCGGTGACGTGCAGGTCGGACGGATCGACGGGGCGGCGGTGACCGCGGGCGCCACCGGGGGTGGTGTCACGATCCGCAATGCGTTGGCGGCCAGCGGCGCCGTCGTTCTCACCGCAACGGGCGACGTACGGGTCGGCGGACCGATCACCAGCACCGGCATGACGGTCGGTGCGCAGGGCGACACGGCGCTGCTCGGCGGCCTCGCTGCACGCGGCGATGTCGCCCTCACCGGTCGCTCCGTGACGCTGGGCGGGGCGCATGGCGCGACCGGCAGCTACACCGTGACCAGTACCGCAGGTGGCATCACCGGTAACGCCGGCACCACGCTCGTCGCCGACAGCGACGGTCAGGGCGGCGAGGCGCTGAGCCTGTCCGCGACCGGCGGCGGCATAGCCTTCGATCCTGCCACCACGTTGCGCGGCGGTTCGGGGACCTCGGCGGTCGCGCTCGTCACCGATGGCGGTGCGATCGCGGTCGGCGACGTCGCGGCGACGATCTTCACCGCGACCGGCGCGAACAGCATCCGCACGGGCAATCTGACCCTGGCCGACTCGTTGACGTTGAATGCGGCGGGTGACGTGGTCACCGGCGGGATCGACGCGGGCGGTGCGGTTGCGCTGACCGGCGCGACGGTGGCGTTCGGGACCGTCGATGCCGCGTCGCTCAACGCGACCGCTGGCACCGGGACACTGACCGGCGGGACACTGACCGGCGGGAATGTGTCCGTCCGTGGTGGTGCGTCGCTGCAAGCCGCGGGCGCGGTAACCATCGGCACGGTGGATGCGGGCAATGATGTCTCGCTCCACGGCGGGACCTTGCAGTTCGGGCGGGTCGGAGCGGCCAGTCTGGCCGCAACGTCGGCCGGCGCCCTGAGTGGACGCGACATCGTCACGTCGGGTGCGGCGACGTTGACCGCCGGCGGGGCGATCGCGGTCGGCACGATCGATGTCGGCTCCCTCTCGGCGATCGCAGCCGACGGCAGGTTTGTCGCCGGCGACGTGTCGACCGGCGGGGCGGCGACGATCGAAGCGACCAAGGGGGCGATCAATCTCGGTACGGTAACCACCGGCGGGAATTTGGCGATCACTGCGGGAGGGCAGATGTTCGCGACGAGGGTCGCATCGAGTGGCACCGCGACGCTCACGACGACGGGGCTCGACTCCAGCATTCTACTCGCCAACGGTCTTTCGGCGGAGAACTCCGTGGTCGTCGCGGCGACGGGAGACATTCGCGCGTCGACGATTGCAAGCCGCAGCGGCGATCTGACGATCGCCGCGCCCAATGGCGAGCTTGTCGGCTTCGACGATCAAAGCGGCGTCGCGCTGAGCGCGGGGCCGGGGCGCGCCTTCTCCTTGACGATCGGTGACGTGGCACGGCTCGGCGACGTGGTCGGCGGCAAGCTGACCATCGTCGCGACATCGATCAGTGCAGGCCGGGTCGACACCGGCACAGAGGCGCTCGAACTGCGCGCAACGGCCGGCGATCTGACGCTAAGGGGGCCGGCGACCGGCGGGACCGTTTCGCTCGGAGCCAGCGCGCGCACCCGCCTGACGACGGTGAACGCGGGCGGCGCATTGACGCTGACCGGCGACAGTATCGAGTTCACCAGCATTGTCGGAAGTTCGATCGATGCGACGTCCGCGGGCGCGATTACGGGCAACTCGGCGACGGCGGCAAGCACGCTCGGAATCCGTGGCGCTTCGATCGCGCTCGATCAGGTCAAGGCCGGTTCCACGCTTGCGCTGACCGCGACCAATGGTGACCTGACCTTGACGGGCCCGGTCACCGGCGGTGCCGTGACGCTCGGTGCGAGCGGGCGGGCGAATTTGGCCGGGGCAAATGCAACGGGCGCATTGACGCTGACCGGCGGGAGCATTGGCTTCAACGATATCGCGGGTGGCTCGATCGATGTGGCGTCGGCGGGGGCCGTCACGGGCGGATCGGCAAAGGCTGAGGGTGCGCTTGGCGTACGTGGCGGCACGGTGACCCTTGGTCGGGCCGACGCAGGGACGACGCTGACGATGGCGGCGACTGGTGGCGACCTGCTCGTGACCGGCCCGGTTGTCGGTCGCGACGTTACGCTCGGCGCGAGCGGGCTTACGAGCCTTGCCAATGCCACGGCAACCGGGGCGCTGGCGCTCACCGGCGGAAGCATCGGCTTCGCCGATATCGCGGGGGCCTCAATCGATGTGGCGTCTGCAGGGGCGGTCACGGGCGGATCGGCAAACGCCGTGGGTGCGCTTGGAGTACGTGGCGGCACGGTAACGCTTGGCAGAGCCGGCGCAGGGACGACGCTGACAATGGCGGCGACGGGCGGCGACCTGCTGCTGACGGGCCCGATTGTCGGTCGCGATGTTACGCTTGGCGCGAGCGGGCGTACGAGCCTTACCAATGCCACGGCAACCGGGGCGCTGACCCTCACCGGCGGGAGCATCGGTTTCGCCGATGTCACGGGTGCTTCGATCGACGCAAGTTCGAGCGGGGCGATCATCGGCAACGCCGCGACGGCGAGCGGTGCGCTCGGGTTGCGCGGCGCCACGCTTGCATTGCGACAGGCTGTCACGGGCGGGACCGCGGCGCTGGCTGCGACCGGCGGCGATCTGCAGCTTACCGGGCTTACCTCCGGTGGCGATGCGACCTTGAGCGCAACGGGCATTGCGACCATTTCGGGCGTGGTGGCGGCCGGCGGTGCGTACCGCGTCACCGGCGGCAGCGTGCTGCTCGGCGGGACCGATATCGTGCAAAAGGCGGCTGGCGAGGTTCGCATCACCGCGACCTCCGGCGACATGACGGGCGCGCAGGGCCTGACGCTGACGAGTGACTCGGATGGCACTGGCGCCGAGCGCCTGTTGCTAGATGCGGCAGGCGGGATCGGCTTTGCTGGTACTCGCATCCAGGCCGGAGCGAACAATGGTGCAGTGCTCGGCCTGCGCGCCGGCGGCGGTCGCACGATGCAGTTCGGGATCGTCGGCGCCGCAAGGATCGGCAGCTTCGACGGGACGACGGTCGCGGGATCGCTTTCGCACGATGCAGGAGTCAGCGCCGACGACGTCGCCGTGACCGATCTATCGGCGGCACTGTCGCGAGGCGATCTCACGTTTGACAAGGTCGCGGCATCGGGCAACCTCGCGCTGCGAACCGATACGGGCAAGATTGCGCTGGGCGACGTTCGCGGCGCGGACATCACGCTCGCGAGCGGCGGCGCGCTGACGACGGCGGCGGTGACCAGCACCGGCGCTACGTCGCTGAAGGGAGAGAGCATTGAGGTCGCCGGCAAGCTGGCGGTGGCGCGGCAATTGCTGGCAGACGCCCGCGCGGCACTGACGTTGCGCGATGCGAGCGCCGGCGGGGCGGCGACGTTGAAGGCTGGCGGTGCGCTCGTCGCGGGCACGGTCGAAGGTGCGAGCATCGACGCGAGCGGTGCCGGGGTGACGCTGGCCAGCGTCAAGGCGGGCGACGCCCTGACGCTGACGAGCAGGAACGATCTGTCGCTGGGCGGCGGTACCGTCGGCGGCGCGGCCGTGCTCGATGTGGTCGGTCTGGCGACCATCGGCGGGTTGGCCGGGGGGACGGCCTCGACGATCACCGCGGGCGACGTCGCGCTGAACGGTCCCGTCCGGGCCCAGACAGTGGCGTTCGTAAATCGCGCGCCGACGACCGCCACGATGCGGATCGGCGACGGCCTCGCTGCCGACGGTTTCCGTCTGTCCGACGCGGAGGTGCGGCAAGTCACCGCGGACACGATGCGTTTCGACGCCGGCACAGGCGGGATGGAGGTCGGAACGCTGACCCTCGGTACGGGCAGCGGGCGAGCGGTTGAGATGCTCGGCACCGGCGATATTCGCGTGGTTGGTACGGTCTCGACACAGGGCAGCGATCGGTCGGTGCGGATCGGCGGCAACCTTAGCGGCGGCAATGCGAACGCCATCCATGTGATCGCGACCCGCGATGGCGGCGGGCGATTGCTGTTCGACGGGTCGGACGTCCAGTTGCGCGGCACGCGGATCGCGGTCGGCCTTGCGCCCGGTTTCATCGATACGCTGCAACCGGGGGCGGAAGGGCTGGCCCAGGCCCAGTCGCTGATCGGCAACGGTAATTCGGCCTTGTATAATCCGCAGCTCGGCGGCGGCTTTTACGATCCGGGTGCGACGACGACGTTGTCGGCGCGATCGCTGACCGTGAGCTTTGGCGATTATGCGCTGTTTCAGAACACCGCCATCCCCGGGCAGTTCTCCGGCTTGAAGCTGGGCGGAACCCCCGCTGCACCGGTATCGCCGGCACTCCGCATCAGCACCTTCGGCGCACCCGCGCAGGCCAGCGTCGCGCTGTTCGGGACGATCAACGGGATCGACGGCGCCAGTGCGGCGCTGCTGGGCAATCCGGTGATCAATATCGATCCGGTGCTGCTGCCGAACAGCCGCATCAACGGCTGTCTCGCCGGATCCGGTGCAGGCTGCATCAACACGATCGTGATCCAGCCGACGTTGCAGGTGTTCGACTGGAACAGCGAAGAGGTATTCGGCATCGCGCGCGACGTCTCCGTGCCGTTCGCGCCGGTGATCGGCAGCAACAACGAGGAGCTGCTGACCGACCTCCCGGCCCTGGCGCCGCAATCTCCGACCGACCAAGAGGGCGAACGCTGATGCCGCGCGTGATACAAAGCAACCGTAACGCCCTGCTGATCGTCGCGCTCTGCGGTTCGGCGCTGGCCGGCTGTGCGACCGTCACGCCGCAAGCGCGGCTCGAAACGGTGGGACTGGGCCGCAACACGGCTGGCGAGGCGTGCGTCGCGACGCGCAACTGGTCGGATCCTGCCGCGCCAGATCGTTTTGCCCGCGCCTACACCATCGCCTGCTCGGGTGTCGCCGCCAGCCGCCCGCTTGGCACCGTGCGCGTGGTCAAGGCGACCACTGACGCGCGGGCAATGATCGAGGCGCAGTTCGACTGCGGCCCCGACCGCGCGGTCCGCGTCGCTGCGGTGCAAGGCACGGCGCGTCGCTGCCTCGACAAGGTCACGGGGCTCGAATCCATCCGACTCGATGCCGCGCGCGGTGACCTGCACTACGTCGCGGCCGGCACCCCGGCGTTGCTGCCCTTGCTCGAGGAAGCGCTCGGAATCGTCTCCGGCGCGCTGCCGCCGAACGCGGACGCAACGCGCACACCGACGGCGACGATCGATCTTGCCGATCTTGCGCCCCGCCCCTCGGCAACCGGCGCCGATCTGGCCGCCGCCGATGCCGCAGGGACGGTTGCCGCCCCGCTGGATGTCGCGACTGCGCTGGCGCAAGGGATCAGCCTGAACCACAAGGGGCTCTACGTCGAGGCGTCGCGGATCCTGAACGACGCGCTGAGCCGCCTGCCACCTGCCGCCTCCGCCACGGTTGGTGCAGAATTGCTGCTCGAGGCGGGACTGGCGGATTCGAACATCCGTTTCCCCGATGCCGCCGCCGCCCATTTTGCCGCGGCCGACGCCCTGTTTGCAAGCCAGCCGGCGTCGCGAACTGCCTTCCTGTCGCGCAAGCGGGATACCTATGGTGCGCTCGACGCGATCAACCGCCACGCTTTCCCCGAGGCGCTGGCAACGCTCGACCGGGTGGCGAACCCGCCTGCCGCGGCGGACCAGCCGCTGCGCGATCCGTCGACGTTGCGCCTGCTGAACCAGCCCCGTCAGAACGGCACGGCGACGGCGCTCGCGGTGCCGAATGCCGCCATATTGTCGCAGCTCGTGCTCGATATCGAAACGCAATATGCGCGCAGCGTTTCATTGCTCGCGCTGGGCGATCGCGCGCAGGCCGAGGCCGCCATCGACCGCGCCGCCTCGATCTACCGGCCGCTTGCCAACGAACGCCTCGACCAGACCCAATTGCTCTGGCTCGGCGCGCGCATCGCTCGCCAGCGTGGCCGGTTGCAGGCCCAGCGCGGCGACTATGCGGATGCTTACGACAATTTCACCGACGCCGTCGACATGCTCCGCCGCAGCGCCATCGCCAATGCCGGGACCGGCAACGAACCCGCGATCGCCGAGGCGCAGCTCGACCGTGCCGCAGTGTATGCGCGGACCAATGCGTCCCGTGGCGCGGTACGTACGAGCTTTGGCGAGGCCATCGACGCGCTGATCGACTCGCGCGGCACCTCGCTCGGCAGCGCGCTGGGCATGCAGGACTATCTCGACCTGCTGGTCGCCGAGTCCGCCAAGCCGCTGCCGGATACATACGACCGATTCTTCCGTGCGGTGCAGGCGAACGGTGAGCCAGCCGTTGCGCGCCAGCTCAGCCAGCTGAGAAGTGCGGTCACGGCGGATGGCACGATCGCCACGGCGTTGCGCGAACGCGCCGATCTCGAACGGGAAATTACCCGGCTGCGCTACGCGATCGCGGGCGGGACGACCGGCGAAGCCGCACCGCCCGATCTTTCGCGCGCTCGTGCCGCCGCCGAACAACGGCTGTTGACGGTCGATGCGCAACTGGCTGCCGATCCACGATACCGTACGCTCGACGACGCTCCCGCGACGCTGACCGCGCTGCGCGCCGCGCTGCGCCCAGGCGAGGCCTTCGTGAAGCTGACGCGGCTCGACCGTCGCATCTACGGGCTGGTCGTGACCACCGACCGGACGTTCGTGTACCACGTTGCGAACAGCGAAGCCGCGACCCGGGCGGTCGAGACGCTGGGACAGCAGTTGCGCGCGTCGATCGACGGCGATCTTAACATCGGCAAGCTGGTCCCGTTCGACGAAGCCCGCGCCTACACGCTGTTCCGGCTGATCGCGGGTCCCGCTGCAGCGACATTGCAAGCGTCGCGATCGATCGTCGTGGATCCGGCCGGCCCGCTTGAAACGCTGCCGATCGGGGTTCTGGTCACTCGGTACGATGCGAAGGCCGTGCGTGCGGACCCGTTCGATTTTTCGCAGACCGCCTTTCTCGCCCGTACCGCGTCGATCTCCAACGCCCTATCGCCGCGCTCGTTTCTGGTCGCGCGCAATACGCCTGCATCGAAGGCTCCGCGGCCGTTCATCGGGTTCGGTCAGCATAGTGCTCCCGCGAACGCGGTCGCGGCGGCAGCACAGCGTTCGATTGCGGTCGGCTATGGCTGCAGCGTCGATTATGGCCGGCTGGCGAGCCTTTCGCGCTCCCTCAAGCCGATCAGCGCGCGCGAACTCGGCATCGCGGCGGGCGCCTTGCAGGTGCGCGATGCCCAGATGCTGACCGGCGCGGCGTTCAGCGATACCAGCGTCGAGGCGCGCGGCGATCTCGATCAATATGAGGTCGTCCACTTTGCGACCCACGGCCTGACCGAGGGCATGTGGGGCTGCTCGAAGTCGCCGCCGGCGTTGGTGACCTCGTTCGGTGGCGCCACGTCCGACGGGCTGCTGAGCTTCTCGGAGATCGCGCAACTGAAGCTCGATGCGAACCTCGTCGTGTTGTCTGCGTGCGATACGGCCGCCGGCGTGCGCGACGAAGGGCTTGCGCGCAGTGCGGGTCAGGAAGAGGCGGGGGCAACGCTCGAGGGGCTGGTCCGCGCGTTCCTGACCGCCAATGCCCGTGCGGTGCTCGCGACCTATTGGCAGGTGTCGGCCGAAAAGGAGAGCGACGAGTTCATTCGGGCGTTCTACGCGCGGGCACGCACCGGAACGATGGGCGACGCGATGCAGGATGCGCAGCGCGCGCTGATCGCGCAGCCAGCCTATTCGCATCCGTTCTACTGGGCGCCGTATTTCCTGGTCGGCGACAGCAGCAAGACTGCGCTGAGCCCGCCGCCGCAAGGCGCGCGCGTCGCAGCACGGTGAACGCGGTACGCCCGCTCGGCGCCGCGCTGATCGGTATAGTTCTGGTGGCGTTATGGCTGGTCCTGGCGCCCCCGATCGTTTCCGGGTGGACGGACGGGGAATCGCCTGTGCGCGGCGAGAGCATGTTCACGCTGGCGATCTTCGGTCCGATGCTGCTGGTGGGTATCGTCGGTCGCCGTATCGGCGCGGTGCCGGGCAAGCTCTTCGGCGATGACGCCGGTCGGGCGACGGTTTGGGGTATCGCACTGGGCGTCGGAGCACTGCTGCTCGCGGTCGGCTACACGTGGCTGGCAGGCACGCTGGTCCCGGGAGCGAGCGGCCTGACCAGCGTGTCGCTCATGCTCGGAATTCTCGTTATCGCGGTCCAGGTGGCTGCGGAGGAGTTGCTGTTCCGGGGCTGGCTGCAGCCGCAGATCGCCGCGGTGATCGGTACGCCCGGTGCGGTCATGCTCGTAGCTGCAGTATTTGCCGCGCTTCATGGACTCGGCGGCGCGACGGGGGGGCTCGCGGTGCTGAACCTGATGCTTGGGGGGATGATGTTCGGCCTTATCGCAGCCCGTAGCGGCGGCATCGCCGGCGCCATCGCGGCGCATTGGGGCTGGAATGCCGGGGAGCAATTGCTGTTCGGCCTCGATCCCAATCCCGGCATGGGCCCGTTCGGCGCGGTCCTCGATCTGGATCTCGTGGGGGCCGTCCGATGGGGCGGGTCGGACCAGGGTCTCAATGCAAGCTTCGCAATGACGGCGGCCCTGGCAGTGATCGTGGTTCCGTTGGCGCTTCGACGAGGATCGACCAAAACGGCCTGACGCTAGCGCGGGGACGCGACGCGTGCTGCGTCGACATGGTCGCGCAGGCTGCGGAACTGCTTCAACGCGACCCCGCTCAGCGTGCGGCTGCCCCCCACCTCGATCGACATCGGATCGACCGGCTGGCCATCGACGTGTACTTCATAGTGAAGATGCGGGCCCGTCGAACGGCCGGTGGTACCGACCTCGCCGATCTGTTGACCCTGCGCGACCCTGACCCCCGGCATCAGCCCCGCGGCGATGCGGTTCATGTGGAGGTACAGCGTGTCCCAGCCATTGGCATGGTGCAGGCGGACGAAATTGCCGTTCGGCCCCTTCGGCCCGGCAAACGTCACCACCGCATCGCCGGCCGCGTAGATCGGTGTGCCGGTCGGCGCAGCGAAATCGGTACCCTTGTGCATCTTGACGAAGCCCAGGATCGGATGACCTCGCATACCGAAGCCCGAACTGATCCGCGCCGCTTCCACCGGTGTACGCATGAGCGATTTGCGGCTGCTTCGCCCGCTGCTGTCGAACCACTCCGCATCGGCGCTGCCCGATGCGCGATACCGGTACAGCGCGCGCGATTTGCCGGCGGTCGCCAGCGAGGCATAGACCAGCACCGGGGCGCCGACCGGATCTCCATCCGCCGAGACGCGCTGCTCGAATCCCGCTTCGAACACGTCCCCCTGCGCAACTTCTCGCTGCATGTCGAAATCATAGCGGAACGCGTTTACGAAGGGGCCGATCAGCACGTCGCTGACCCCTGCTGCGACGGCCGAACTGTAGAAGCTTTGCCCGTCCAGTTCGCCGCGGACGAAATGGGTCTGCCGACGCAAATTGGCAGTGATCCGCGTCGCGACGAAGCTGCCGTCGGCGTTCGCCGAGAGCTTGACGCCCGATCCATCGATGCGGGTTGCGATGAGGTCGACGAGGCGGACCGTGCCGCGCCCATGATCGAGCGCAAACGCAAGCCTGATGTCGCCGGCAGCGGGGCCCAGGATGCCGCCGACTGCCCGAACGACGGCCTTGGCGTCAGACGGGGGCAGGCCTGATGCGGTCAGTGTCGGCATCAGGTCGGCTGCCGTCGGCACAATCAGGGTCCGGCTTTCCGATCGTTGATCGACGCCCGTTGCGGGCGCTGCTGCCACGGGCGACGGTGTGGGGGCGGGACGCGACGAGAAGGCCGCGATGGCGCCGACTGCAGCGATTGCCAGGCTGATCGCCGGTGCGATCCAGCGAGCTATCGGTCTCGCTGCTGCGATCGGCGCATGCGGGGTTGCAGTCGGTGGGGCGGGGGGTGCCGCCTGTGTCGATGGGATCCAGGACCGAGGGTCGAAAGACGGTTCCTGATCGGAGGGACTCGTACCGGAGGGACTGGGCATGGCTTTCCGAAGGTAGCATGACTTTTCGAAGTTATATTGTCTCGCCGTGTGCGACAAAGCTATTGCCCAGTTCACCTGTCGGAGCAATAACCGCGCCGGGGGCCGTATCACGTGGCTGTTTAAACCCTGCTGGGGAATGCGATTGGCTGGGAAAAATCGGGTTGCCTGGCACGAAGGCATGTTCCTCAGGCCACAGCATTTTCAGGCGCAGGATCGCTTCATCGATGCGCAACTCGGCGCGCGGGTCGATTCGATTCGTCCGTGGGCATGGGGGATAACGGCGCTCACCATCGACGAGGATCTGGCCGCACTCGGCAAGTTTGCGGTCAGTCGTGCGATCGGGGTGCTGCCCGATGGTACGCCGTTTTCCATTCCCGACGACCTGCCGCCGCCCGAGCCGCTGGATGTGCCGGGCGACGCGCGCGATGCGATCGTCCATCTCACCTTGCCGGCCAGCCAGACCGGGGCGGTGCAGTTCCGCGACGGCGATGCTCCCGGTCTCGATGCGCGCTTCCTGGTCGACGAAGCGGAGGTCGCGGACGCCTATTCGGACGATCGCACCAGCGAACCGATCGGGCTGGGCCGTCCCAATCTGCGCTTCGGGATCACCCGCGACCAGATCTATGGTCGGGTGACGCTTGGTCTGGCGCGCATCCGCGAGGTGCAGAACAAACGCGTCATGTTCGACGATCGGTACATCGCGCCGACGCTGGATGCCGCAGCGGCGCCCCGGTTGCGCGGTGGGTTGTCGGACATCGTCGGTCGCGCCGCGCAGCGTGCCGAGGAGCTGGCCTTGCGGGCGGTCGAGGCGACCGATGGCGGATCCGACACGTTTGCCAGCTTCCTCCTGCTGCAGGCGCTGAACCGCTGGTTGCCGGTGCTCGAGCATTTGCAATTCCTGCCGGTGGTTCACCCGGAGCGGGTGTTCGAGGCGCTGATCTCGATGGCGGGCGAGATCGCGACGCTGATCCGGCCGGAACGCAGGGCGCCGCCGTTGCCGCGCTACGACCACGAGAATCCGCAGATCTGCTTCGAACCTGTTTTCGATCTGCTGCAATCGATGCTGTCGGCGGTGTTCGAGCGGTCGGCGCTGCAACTGCCGCTCGATCAGGCCGGTCCGGGAGCCTATGTCTCGCGGATCACCGACCACGGGCTGTACGAGACCGGGTATTTCTACCTCGCAGTGTCCTCAGCATCGCCGGTCGAGGAGATCCGCGGGCTGTTCCCGTCCGTCGCCAAGATCGGCACAGTGCAGAAGATGCGGCAGATCGTCGACTCCGCGCTTCCCGGCGTCCCGTTGCGCCACACGCCGACCCCCCCGCCGCAGCTCCGCGTGCTGCCAGGCTTCGTCTATTTCGAACTCGATCGCGGCGTGCCCGACTGGCGTGAGTTCCAGCAGGCCACTGCGCTGGGCCTGCACGTCGCCGGCGACTGGCCGCAGTTGAAGCTGGAATTGTGGTGCGTCAAACGGGGTGGACGATGAGCGAGGACGGCGACAAGACCGTTTTTCGACCCTCGCCGCTCCAGGGATTGAAGCGCGGCGAGACCGCCGTACCGCCGGGTTCCAGCGGTGCCGGGGACGCGACCCTCTGGTCCGCCCCCCCCAGCAGCGCCGCCTACGCCGCGCCCCCGTCCTTGTCGCGAACCGGCAGCGCGCCGGTCGCGCCCGCGCCGAGACCGTCTCGGCTCGGCGAGGACGACGTCCCGCTTCCCGCGACGCCGCAGGCGATCCGCAACGTCATGCTGGCGGAAGCCGAGCCGGTGCTGGCGTTGCTGGCTGCCGTGCGCGCCGGTCGGGTCCGACCGGCGATGCCCGAGCTGCACCGCCAATGCGCGGCGGCGATCGCGCGGTTCGAGCGCGCGATCCAGCCGCATTACACCGAGGAAAAACGCCAGCGCGCCAAATATGCCGTCTGCGCCACCGCCGACGACATCGCGCAGAACCTGCCGGGCGTTGGCGGCGACGGCGCGGAATGGGCGCGGCGGTCGATGGTCGTCACGTTCTTCCAGGAAAACATCGGCGGCGACCGCTTCTGGCAGCTGGTCGACGACATGCTGCGCGTGCCGCAGGACAATCTCGATCTGATCGAACTGTTCCATGCCTGCCTCGCGGCCGGGTTCGAGGGGCGCTTCCGGGTGATGCCCGACGGCCGACGCCGGCTGCACGAGATCATGACGCGGTTGCAGGGAGCGCTGCCGCATGTCCGATCGCTGTCGCAGGTCGAGCTGGTACCCAGTTGGCGCGGCGAGACCGCACCGGTCGGCCGGATCGGGTGGAGTGTGCTGGCACTCGCGGCCGCGGCGGCGCTCGCGCTGCTGCTACTCGTCTACATCGTGCTGCGGCTCATGCTGGCCTCAAGCGGTGAAACGCCGTCGTCTAGGCTGGCCGCACTGACGCCCGACACCCGGCTGACCTTGTCGCGCCCGGCCAACGCGATGCCGGCGACGTCGAGCGCGCAGGCGAGCAAGCTCCGGCGGTTCCTTGAACCCGAGATCCGCGAGCATCTCG
The DNA here is from genome assembly GCF_040407565.1 of Sphingomonas faeni. Lineage (GTDB taxonomy): Bacteria > Pseudomonadota > Alphaproteobacteria > Sphingomonadales > Sphingomonadaceae > Sphingomonas > Sphingomonas faeni_F. The sequence goes on along the minus strand of NZ_JAPZPR010000002.1, from coordinate 129,474 downwards.
TCACGGTCGAAGAGGACGCACAGACCGTCCGCGTCCGCACGACCGTCGGCCAGCTCTTCGAATCCGGCTCCGACGCGCTCGAACCGGGCCGCGAGACGCTGTTCCACCGGATCGGCCGGGCGATCGAAGGCGAGCAGGGTACTGTCGTGATCGAGGGACATGCCGACAACGCACCGGTCGCGACCGTGCGCTTCCCCGACAACATGGCCCTCAGCGAGGCCCGCGCGGAAACCGTCGGCGCGCTGGTCCGCCAAGACCTGTCCGATCCGGCACGGGTATCGACGAAGGGACTTGGAGACACCGTGCCGATCGCCTCGAATGCCGATGCCGCAGGAAAATCGAAGAACCGACGCGTCGAAATCGTCGTGCCGCGGCGGTACTGATGCGGCGGTTCTTCCGAAACTGGTATGCGGTGACGATCACTGCGGCGGTGTTGCTCGCCTTGCTGCTCGCGTTCGGCCTGCCGTTGTTCGTCGCGTTCTTCCGCCCGGTGACGGTGCGGATCGGGGCGGTGGTCGCGGTGGCGCTGGCCTGGGGGCTGTGGTGGTTCCTGCGGCGCCGGGCCGCACGTCGCGCCGCCGACGCCATCGCCGCCGAACTCGCCGGACCCAACGCGGCCGACGAGGAAGGCAAGGCGCTCGGCCGGCGGATGAGCGATGCGCTCGCCAAGCTGCGCGGTGCCGCCGGTGGCCGACGAGACTATCTGTACAGTCGGCCCTGGTATGTGATCATCGGTCCGCCGGGTGCCGGCAAGACGACCGCGCTGCTGAATTCGGGGCTGCGCTTTCCGCTGGTCGAACAGGCGGTCGGCGGCATCGGCGGCACGCGCAATCTCGATTTCTGGTTCGCCGACGAAGCCGTGCTGGTCGATACGGCAGGGCGCTATACCACGCAGGACAGCGATACCGTGGTCGACGCGGCCGGCTGGGGCGCGTTTCTCAGGCTGTTGAAGCGTCACCGCCCGCGGCAGCCGATCAACGGCGTGTTCGTCGCGATCGGCGTCGACACCCTGGTGGCGAGCGACTGTGCCGAGATCGACGCGCATGCCCGTGCGGTACGGCGGCGGCTGGTCGAGCTGCGACGCTCGCTGGAAACCGCGGTGCCGGTCTATCTGCTGGTCACCAAGGCGGATCTGCTTGCCGGCTTCACCGAATATTTCGACGATCTCGATGTCGAGGGGCGGCGTGCGGTGCTCGGCGCAACCTTGCCCTATGCGGAGGGCCGCCCTTCCGCCGAGATGCTGGCGCATGCCTTTGACGAGGCGACGCAGTCGGTCGCCGATCGGCAGGCACGACGGTTGTTCGAAGAGGTCGATCAGCGCCGTCGCGGGATGATGATCGGCTTCCCCGCGCAGTTGCGATCGCTGCGCGCGCGGATGATGCGCTTTGCCGACGGCGCGTTCGTCGCGGGCGACGAAGCGGCCGGCGTGCTGCGCGGCTTCTACCTGACCAGTGGCGTCCAGGAAGGCGCACCGCTCGATCGCATCCTGGCATCGATGGCCGAGGTGTACGAGCAGCCGGTCGACCCCGCGATCGGTGCGCGCGGCCGTGCGTATTTCCTCAACCGACTGCTGACCGAGGTGATGTTTCCGGAGGCCGGTCTCGTCACCACGGACACCAGGGCGAAAACCCGCAGGCGCGGCCAGCTCGCCGCGGCATTGGCCGGCATCGCGATCGCGACCGCGCTGGTACTCGCGGCCTGGGGCGTCAGCTTCGTGCGCAATCGCGCATTCCAGTCCGCGCTCGCCGGCCAGACCGCGCACGCCGAACAACAGTTCCGCGATGCCGGTGTCGACCTGACCCAGGTGCGCGAGGACGATGCCGATCTGCGCGCGGCGATCCCCGCGCTCGATACCCTGCGCAACCTGCCGCGCGGCTATGCCGAGCGGCGTCGCGGCGGTCCGGCGCTGACGATGACGTTCGGCCTGTACCAGCGCAGCCTCAGCCAGCAGGCCGAGGAAACGTATCGCGATGCGCTGCGTCGGGTGATGCTGCCGCGCGTGCTGCTTCGGCTCGAGGCTGTGATGAAGGCGAACGGGCGCGATCCGATGCGGCTGTACGAGCCGCTGAAGGTCTATCTTATGCTCGGTCAGCAGGGGCCGATGGATGCCAAGGCGGTGCGCGCGTGGGTGACTGCGGATTGGGCTAGCGATCTGTATCCAGGCGCGGACAGCCAAGCCGAGCGGACCGCCCTTGCGCGCCATCTCGACGCGCTGATCGAAGACAAGGACATGGCATCGGTCTGGCCGAACCGTCGTCCTCCGCTCGATGGCCAGCTTGTCGCGAGCGCGCGTGCGGCCGTGCAGACTCTCAGTCTCGCCGATCGCGCCTATGCCGTGATGCGGCAAAAGGCGGCCTCCGCGGGCCCGGCATGGGAGGTCGCTAACGTCCTTTCGCAGGGCGATGCGCTGGCGTTCGCGGCCCCCGATGCATTGATCGGGACGCGCATCCCGTATTTCTTTACGCGATCGGGGTACGAGAAGACCTACCTGCCGGGCCTCGCGACGGTTCAGCAGGATCTCAAGCGCGATTTGTGGGTGCTGGGCGGTGCCGAGGAAGCCGGCGTCGGCGAGGAGCTCAGCAACGTGCGTCCCGGCGTCGCGGGGCTTTATGCCAAGGATTACATCGCCGCGTGGGAGGGTGTCGTCGCCGCAATGAAGCCCGCCGCCTATTTCAGCGATCCCGCGGCGTTCGGCGCGCTGACCAAGAGTCCGTCGCCCTTGAAGCGCGTGCTGCTCGAACTGCGCAAGAACACGATCTTCACCGGCGGTGCGCAGGCCGGTCTGGCGCGCGCGGGCCGCTATGGCATGAACCGCTCGCGGCTCGGCCGGGTCGCGAACGAAATCGGTCGCGATCGCTCGCGCGGGATCGACGCCGGGGACGAGATCAGCAGCTATTTTCAGCCGCTGCACGACTATGTCGGCGATGGCCGCGGATCGGCGCCGATCGATGACTTCGTCGCTGGGATCAAGGCGGCGGGGCAGGCTGTGATCGCGGCACGCTCGGTCGGCGGCGGCGGGGGGGCGGATACCACGCAGGCACAGATGGCGGCGGCGCTCGCGTCGGTGCGCGCGGCGGCGGCGGGCGCCCCGCCGCAATTGCAGGGCTTCGTCAACGCCGCGGCGGGCGGCGGCACGCGCGCCCAGATCGGTGCGGCGAGCGGCGCGGTCGGCGATGCCTATGCCCAGACGGTGCTGCCCGCCTGCCGGGAGGTTGCCCAGGAGCACTACCCTTTTTTCGCCACGGCAGTCGATGCCCCGATGGTTGAGGCCCTCCGCGTATTCGCAATGGGCGGGGTCCTGGACGGGTTCGTCCAGCAACGGCTGATGCCGATGATCGACACCTCCGGCGCGGTCTGGCGGTGGAAGGACAACGACCCGGTTGCCGCGGCGCTCAATCCGTCGACGCCCGAGATGCTGGCACGCGCCGTCCAGATCCGCGAACTGCTGGCGGCGGGGCTGCCGATCAAGGTGTCGGTGGCAAGTTTCGGCAGCGACGTGGGGATCGTCGAGGTTGCCAGCGGCGGGACGCGCTATCGCTTCACGCCGCAGAACAACCAGCCCAAGCCGCTGATCTGGTCCGCCACCGGCAGCCTGCCTGAGGCATCGGTCGTTCTGTATCGCACCGCGCCGACCAAGGCAGTGGCGGACGCCGATGCGCCGCCCGGAGTCGAACTGGCACGGGCCGAAGCGGAGGGGCCGTGGGCGCTGTTCCGGTTGATGGACCGCGCCGACAAGCAGAACGCCGGGCCCAAGGCGATCCGTGCGGGCTTCGGCGACGGCGCGCAACGCACGACGTTGAGCGTGCAGCTGCCCGGCACGACCAATCCGTTCAGCCGCGCCGGCCTGTGGTCGTTCCGGTGCCCGGCCAGCCTGTGACCGACGAACCCGTCACCGACAACCCTGTGCCCGCGCGGCTGTTCGGCAAGCTGCCCGCGCACGGCGATTTCGTCGCGCGCGGTGTCACGCCGTCGGAGCAGGCGTCGCTCGATACCTGGCTGACGACGTCGCTGGCTGCGGCGCAGGCTCGCTTCGGCGTTGGAGGCGGCGGCGACTTCGTCGATCGCTTCGACGCGGCCTTGCCGTGGCAGGGGTCGGGGCCAGGTACGATCGGCGTGATCGCCGCATCGCAGGATGCCAGCGGGCGGCGCTATCCGCTCGTCCTGCTGTGTGCTGCGGCGGATGATATCGATGGCCTGATCTACGCGGCGATCGTGGACCGCTGGGACGCCGACCGGCTCGCCGCGGCGGCCGGGAACGGCGCGGACCCCGCCGCGTCGATCGAGCGTTGGGTATCGCACGACGGTGCTGCATCGCTCGACGGAGCAACGCCGATCGACATCGTCACCGCCATGCTGGAGCGCGTCGGCGTATGAGCATCACCCTTCGCACCGTCAGCGTCGCCACGACGCACCCCGGGCTGGTCCGTCGCGTCAACGAGGACCGTTACGCCGAACGAACGGCCGATGGGCTGTGGGTGGTGGCCGACGGCATGGGCGGACATGCGTTCGGGGACTGGGCGGCGCACGCCGTGGTTCAGGCGATCGAGAGCGTCGCGGTGCCGTCGTCGTTCGATGCCGCCGTGCAGGCGGTCGCCGACGGCGTCCACAGTGCCAACCGCCGAATATGGGCAGAGTCGCAGCGACGTGGGCAGCAGATGGGCTCGACCGTCGTGGTGCTGCTGGTCTGCGGCGATCGCTTCGCGGTGCTGTGGGTCGGTGACAGTCGCGGCTATCTGTTGCGCGATCGCATGCTGGTCCCGCTGACCCGCGATCATAGCCAAGTGCAGGAGATGGTCGACCGCGGCCTGATCGCACCCGAAGACGCGGCGGATCATCCGCGGGGGCATGTGCTGGCGCGGGCGGTCGGGGTCGGCGCACGGATCGCGGTCGACGTCGTCACCGACACCGCCGAACCCGGCGACCGGTTCCTGTTGTGCAGCGATGGCCTGTCCGGGCAGGTGACCGATCCCGAACTAACCGTGATGCTGGCGCTGCCGCTGCCATCCGACGCGATCGAGGCGTTGGTCGCACGCGCGCTGGAGCGCGGCGCGCCGGACAATGTCACTGCGGTGCTGGTCGGCGTGCAGGAGACGACGCGGCTCGACCTCGTCCCAGTTCCAGCCCCAGGCCCCGCCGGCGACGGTCGACCATGACGGCGGGCGACGACGACCGCACGGTGTTCGATCCCGACCGTACCGTCTTCGATCCTGCGGGAGCGAGCGCGGGAGAGGGCGCACGGGTCGCGTCGCCGCCGCCGGGTGGGACCGCGATCAAGGTGGGCGACGTCCTCAACCACATGTTCGCGGTGACCGGGTTCCTCGCGCGCGGCGGAATGGGGGAGGTGTTCGTCGGCGCCAACGTCATCACCGACGAGCGTGTCGCGATCAAGGTGATGTTGCCTGCGCTCGCCGCCGACCCCAACGTCATCACGTTGTTCCGCCGCGAGGCGCAGACGCTGACGCGCCTGCACCACGAGGCGGTGGTGCAATACCGGGTGCTGGCGCAGGAGCCCGAGCTGGGCGTCCTCTACATCGTCACCGAATATATCGACGGCACCAGCCTGTCGGACGTGCTGGCGGCGTTGCAGCCGTCGCCGGAAGATCTCGGCGGATTGTTGCGCCGGCTCGCGTCGGGCCTCGCAGCCGCGCATGCGCTCGGCGCGATCCACCGCGACGTTTCGCCCGACAACGTGCTGCTGCCCAATGGCCTTCTCGCGCGCGCCAAGCTGATCGACTTCGGCATCGCCAAGGACCTCGATCCCGGCACGGCGACGGTCATCGGCGACGGTTTCGCCGGCAAGCTCGGCTATGTCTCGCCCGAACAGCTGGGCGATTTCGGGCGGGTGCTGGGGCCTTGGACCGATGTCTACAGCCTGGGACTGGTGATCCTCGCGGTCGCCCGCGGCAGCGACCTGGGGCTTGGCGGTTCGCTCGTCGATGCGGTCGACAAGCGCCGGGCGGGAGTCGACCTCGCCGCAGTGCCGGCACCACTGCGCGCGGTCGTCGCGCGGATGGTGCGGCCCGATCCGGTCGATCGCTTCCAGTCGATGGCCGCGGTGCTCGCCGCGCTCGATGCCGCCGAAGTGCCTGATCCGTCCGCAGCCCGGCGCCTGCCGCGCTGGTGGCCGCTGGCTGCCGCCGCGGCGATGATCCTGCTCGTCCTGGGTGGTTGGTTTGCCCTCCGCCCCACGCCAACGGTGCAGCGAACTACGCCCGTCGCGACCGCTTCTGACCCTGTGGCGCGGGCGCGCGACGCGATAAACGCGGCGCTGCCGTCGGTCAGCTGCACATGGTTGCGGATCGTGTCGGTAAGCCCGGGTTCGGGCGGTGTGCGCGTCGCGCTGACCGGGGTCGCCGGCGATCCGGCGCAGGCGCAGACCGAGATCTTCCGGACGCTCCAGACCCAAGGTCTGAGCGCGAGCGTGATCGACTTCGCCGAGGTGTCGCCGATCACCCAGTCGGGCTGCGCCGCGCTCGATGCCTTTCGTCAGATCCGCACGACCGGCCGCAATCGCCTGTCGGTTCCGCAACGGCGATTCGAGATGCGCACCCAGGACGCCAAGTCGGCTTATGCGGGCAAGCTTGCCGCCAACGCGATCGTCGGCATCGCGATCGGCGACCCGTCGCTCGATTTCGCACTGGTCGGGCTCGAACCCTCGGGTGCGATCGATATGCTGATCCCGAGCCGCGCCGCGTTTCGCGCGCAGGTCCAGGCTTCGCGCGAGGGGCTGCCGATCACCGACCTGGGGGGCGATCGCTACCGTCTGCAGATCGATCTGGACCATCAGGGTTGGTCGGGACTGTTGCTCGTGACCGGCAAGGGGCCGTTCGACGCGACCCTGATCGCACCCCCGCTGGGTCGCCGCGATGCGGCCTGGCGCACGACGTTGGTCGAGCGCGCGGCCGAACGGGGATGGCAGGCGGACATGATCTGGTTCCGCTCGGTCGACGACGCACGGGACTGAGCCGCTCCAGCAAAACGGCGACGGCCCCCCTGCGGCGCCGTTATTTGGTCAGGTCGGTCAGCAGTGAGCGGTAATAGGTGATCGCCAGCGGAATGTTGTCGATCGGCGTGCGCTCGTTGAGGCCGTGGCTGAAGTCGTCCGACTGCTTGAGGAAGGTCGGGCTGACGCCGTAGCTCGGCACGCCGACCGAGCGGTACCACATCGAATCGCTCGCGCCCGCCGACATGCTCGGGAAGATCGGCACGCCGGGGCGGATCTTGGCCATCGCCGTCTTGACCGCATTCATCAGGTCGGCGCGCAACGGCGAGGCGTCGGTCGGATTCGATCCTTCGGTGACGTCGCTGAATTTCACGCCGGGATCAGCGGCGATCTTGGCGAGTTCGGCCATCACGGTCGCGGGTTTCACGCCGGGGAAGATACGGCAGTTGATGTTCGCGGTCGCGCGCTGCGGCAAGGCGTTGAGCGCATGCCCGCCGTTGATCATCGTAGAGACGCAGGTGGTACCGATCTGGCCGACATAGCCGGGGTTGGCTGCGAGCGTCTCGATCGCCTTCTCGTCCTTGGGATTGGCGGCGAAGGCGCGCATCGCTGCGCCGATCTCGGGCGTCTGGCGCGGCGCGACGCCCTCGAAATAGCCTTTGGTGATCGGCGACAGCTGCGGCGTGAACCGGTAGTCGCCGATCCTGACCAGTGCGGCGGCAAGCTGGTTGATTGCGTTCACCTTGCGCGGCGCTGACGAGTGGCCGCCGGCGCTGGTCGTTTCGAGCTGGAAATCGGCATAGGTCTTTTCGGCCGCGCCGACCGTGAAATATTCGGCCTTGCCGTTTTCGCCGTACAGCCCGCCGCCGCCGTCGATGTTGAGCGCCATCTCGGCGGTCTTGAGCCGGTCGGCGATCAGCGACGACGTCTTCATGACGGTTTCCTCGTCGCCCGACAGCGCGAGGACGATGCCGCGCTTGGGTTTGTACCCCGCCTTCTTCATGTCGAGCAGCGTCGCGATCGCGAGCGCGGCGTCGAGCTTCATATCGGTCGCGCCGCGGCCGTAGAGATAGCCGTTCTCGACCACTGCGGTGAACGGATCGCGCTGCCAGTCGGCGGGCTTGGCCTCGACCACGTCGATATGCCCGGAGAGGACGATCGGCTTCAGTGCCGCATCGGTCCCCCTCCAGGTCGCGATCAGATAGGCGGTGTCGTCGACCGGCGTGATGGTCACGTCGCTTGCCGCAAAGCCGCCGCCGACCAGCACGGACTGCAGATAGGCGGCGAGCTGCGGCGTCTGGTTGCCGGGGCCGCGCACGCTGCGAAACGCGATCATCTTCTTCGCGATCTCCAAGCCGTTCGTGGCCGCGGTCGGGGTCTGCGCAGAGGCGGGCAGGGCGGTCATTGCGGCGGTGCAGGCCAGGAGAAGCTTGAGCTTGGACGTCATCATCATCTTTCCTCGGAGAATTTTATCCGCCCCCGCCAGGGGGAGGTGGCTGGCACTTGCCAGTCGGAGGGGGAGGACACGGAGCACAGGGTATCGCATGCCGGCCCCTCCGTCGCCTTCGGCGCCACCTCCCCCTGGCGGGGGAGGATGGCGACGAGCCCATCGCTAGAATTTCGCCCCCGCGCGAAGGCCGATGGTCCGCGGTGTGCTGCTGACGATGTAGGTATGCTGCGAGCAGCTGCCGCATTGCTGGTAGCGCGAAAGCTGCGCGCGTTCGTCCCACAGGTTCTGGACGAACACCTCGAACGTGAAGTTCGACAGCTCGGCGCCGACCGAAGCATTGGCCGTCGTGTAGGCCTTGAGCCGGCCGAGACTTGCCGCCTGAATGTCCCGGATGTCCGCCGATGCCGAACTCTGGTGTGCGAGCAGGCCCTGGATATACGCCTTCGCGGTGCCGACCGGCATGCTATAGCGCGCGGTACCGCTCGCCTTGAAGCGCGGGGTGATCGGCAGGCGCGTGCCCTTCGCGGCGAGAACGTCGAGCGGATCGCCGCTGCAGACCTGCGTCGTACACAGATCGTTGCGCGTCTTGGCATCGGTGTAGGACGCCGCTGCGGTCAGCGAGAGACCGCCGGTCGAGATGTTGGCATCCGCCTCCGCGCCGCGGATCCGCGCATTCGGCCCGTTCTGGATGATGGTGAAGCTGTTCGGCCCCAGGAACGAGAACTGGAACTTGTCCCATTGCTGCTGATAGATCGCGGCATTGAACCGCAGCCTGCCGAACAGCGTGGTCTTCAGGCCCAGTTCGTAATTGGTCAGAAAGTCCGCGTCATACGGCGCGACGTCGCCACGTCGGTTGATCCCGCCCGGCCGATAGCCGCGCGAGAAGGTGGCATAGCCCATGACCGCGTCGGTCGGCTTGAAGGTCAGGTTGAAACGGTAGGTCGCGCCTTGGCCCTGCGTCTTCTTCGGGATCAGTCCGGTGGTCGTGTAGGTCGCAAGGTTGGTGCACGGCGAGCCCGATACCGCGGCCGGCAGCAACGTCGAGGTGTCGCCGCCTCCCAGATAGGCTTCGCGCAACGTCTGGCCGTTTGCGAGGTAGCAGCCGGCCACACCGGTCAGGCTGCTGCCCGCGGCGTTGAACGGCGTCGCGGTATAGGGACGTCCATCGTCGGGATCGGCCGCGGGATTTCGGCCGAAGCCATAGAAGCCGATCAGTGAGTTGTCATAGATATACGCGCGGCCGCCGGCGGTCGCGGTGAGGTTCGGCAGGATGTCGTAGCTCGCCTCGCCGAACATCGCATAGTCGGTATCGACGCGCTTCTGCTTGGTAAGCCACAGCGTGCCCGGCGAACCGTTGACCGATACCGCGGTGCCGAGATTGGCGACCTGATAATCCTGGAAGATGGCGTTGGTCTGGCGCTGGTAGAAGGCGCCGGCGACGATTCGGAAGCGATCCGTCGACGGGGACGCGACGCGGAGTTCCTGGCTGGTCTTCTTGAAATGATCGGTGCCGATGATCTTCTGGCGCGGATCGATGGTCCGTCCGGCATTGTCGCGATAGGCGAAATACTCGCCCGCGAGACCGCCTGCATACGCATACATCGAGTCATAGGCCTCGGCGTAGTCGGTATAGTCGCTCGACGTGTAGGTCTTCCGGTCGAGATACGCGCCCGCATAGGTGACGTCCCAGTTGCCGACCTTGCCCTCGATCGTCAGCGCGCCTTGGATGAACCGGTCGCGGCGGAATTCGGGGAAGAAATGCTGGACCTGGAGGTCGCCGACCTTGGCGTCGTAGCCATAGGTGCCGTGGTTGCGCTGTTCCTGGTACAGGACGGTCGGCGTGACGGTCCAGTTGCTGTCGAGATCGACCTTCAGTGCCGCGCGACCGCCATAGGTCTCGGTGTCGTTGTAGTTCTTCTTCACGAACGCCGCATTGTCGACGACCACGCCGCCGTTCGCCGACGTGCACGAGGTCGCGGTTGGCTCGGGCAGATAGCTGCGGCAGCCGGCGACGTTGTCGATGAAGCCCGCGTCGCGCTGATAGAAGCCGACCACGCGCAGCGCCGCGAACCCCGATAGCGGCATGTTCAGCATGCCCTCGACCTTGCTGCCGATCCCGCCCGACTTGACGCTGTTCACCTCGCCGTCGATGCGGCCGTAGAAGCCGCTCAGATCGGGCTTGTTGGTGATGATCCGGATCGTGCCCGCTTCGGACGAGGCGCCGTACAGCGTGCCTTGTGGCCCGGCGAGGCTCTCGATCCGGGCGATGTCGTAGATGTGGACGTCGAGCGTTCCGCCGATCGTCGTCACCGGCTGCTCGTCGAGATACGTGCCGACCGAGGGCAGCGGGCCCGAATGGTTGCCGTCGCCACCCGACGCCACGCCGCGCATGTAGACGACGGTCGAGCCCGGCTGCGTCGTCTGGAACGACACCGACGGCAGCAGCTGCGTGTACTGGTTGAAGTTCGAGATGTTGAGATCGTCGAGCCGCTTGGTGCCGATCGCCTGGATGCTGATCGGCACGCTCTGGATGCTCTGGTCCCGCTTCTGCGCGGTGACGACGATGTCGCCTTCATACTCGCCGGTGGTCTGCGTGGCGGGGGCGGCGGGATCGGTCTGGGCGTAGGCGGGACAGACTATCGCCGAAGAGGCCAGAAGCGAGCCGATCAACAACCGACGATCGAATATGTGCATGCGCGTGCCCCCAAGCGATTATGCACGGAGACTGTGGTGCAGTGCAGCGAACGTCAAACGAAGCTCGCTTAATTTGCATCTTTATTACGCAGGCGTGACGTTTTTACCACGGATCATGCGCGTACCAGTTCCCCGAGTGCGTTTTTCAAAGGATCGAGCCAGGTTTCGTACGGCCGCCACGCATCGACGCCGTCGCGGTTGATCGGGCGGCGCACCTGTTCCGAACTCGCGGTGCGCACCGCGCGGTCGGTCTGGTGGAAGGCGAGGCAAGCGGGCTCGTACTGAAGCCCGCAAGCGGCGAGCAGCGCGCGGACCTCGACCTCGGTATTGTCGATCAGTGCCTCGTGATCGACCCGGTGGACGCGGCCCGGCGCGACCAGGTCGACGTGCTGCATCAGGCGGACGTAATCGCGGTAATAGCGGCCAAGATCGTCGAGCGAATAGCTGAACGTCTGCCCCCGCGCATAATGCTGTTTGAAGTTCGAGAAGCAGCAATCGAGCGGATCGCGCCGCGCATCGATGATCCGCGCGTTGGGCAGTGCGAGCAGGATCAGCGGCACATGCGCCCAGTTGTTCGGGAGCTTGTCGATGAAGAACGGGCGTTCGGTACGCCGTTGGATCGCGGCACGGCGCAGATACTCCTCGCCGGTCTCACGCAATGCGTCCGTCGACAGCGCGTCGATCCCGCCCGGATAGTCGGCGATGCCCCGCGCGATCGCGGGCATGTCGGGGAGTTCGGTGGTGCCCTCGACCAAGCTGTGGCTGGCGAGGATCTGTTCGATCAGCGTCGAGCCGGCGCGCGGCATGCCGAGCACGAAGATCGGGTCGGCCGCAGCGCATCCCTGGCCCTGACGCGCTGCGATCAGGGCCGGGGTGAAGGTCGCGATGCTACGATCGACGAACGCGCTGGTCTCGTCGGCATCATAGCTGATGCGCGTGCGGCGCAGCGCGTTGCCGGCGTCGTAATGCGCGAACGACCGGACGGCGTCGCGGCGATCCTCGAACGCCTTGCCGAGCGCGAAGTCGAGGTGGAAGCGGTCTTCGTCGTCGAGGTTCTCGTGTGCGAGCGCAGCTTCCATCGCGGCGATGTCATCGTCGTCGAACCGCACCGTCTTGAGGTTGGCGAGGCTCCACCACGCATCGCCGAGCGTCGGCTGGAGCGCGAGCGTGCGGCGATACGCGGCGATGCCGTCGTCGCGCCGGCCGACCGTCTTGAGCATATGGCCGTAGCTCAGCCAAACACGCGGCTGGTCCGGCGCATCGTGCAGCACTTTCTCGTACAGCATGATCGCATCCTCGAACCCGCCGAGCCGGCCGAGCGCGGCAGCCTTCAGATTGGCGTGGCCGGGATTGTCGGGCTCGTCCGCGATCACCGCGTCGAGCAGCGTCAACGCCTCGGGCGCGCGGTTCTGGCGATAGAGCACCAGTGCGAGATTGGCGCGGGCGGCGGTGAAACCGGGCGCCAGTTCGACGGCACGACGGAGCAGCGTCTCGGCATCCTTGTACCGCCCGATCCGCCCGGCGAGTTCCGCCAGCATGCGGATCGCGCGCGCGTCGAATGGGTCCTTCTTCAGATACGCCTTGAGCAATGGCTCGGCGACGTGGAGCTGGTTGTCGTGCAGTGCGAGCGCGGCCTGCATGAGGTCGCTCGGCCAGCGCGGGGTCGGGGTGGAAGCCATCGTGCCGTTAGTCCGAGGAGACGGGGCTGGCGTCAAGTGGACTGGCCCCGCTCTCGTAAATGGCGTTTGTGCCGGGTGTAGCGCGACGGTTGCCGCGGAATACAGCACCCTCCGGATCGGATGGGAGAGGGGAACGGCGATCCGGAGGGCGTCTGCGGTGTCCTAGAAATTGACGGCAGCGCTGAAGCGGAACGACCTGCCCAGGATCGGCCGGGCCAGGATCGGGCCCGTTCCCTGCGAACCAATGATCCGCGGGTTCCCCTCGGTCAGGCCGATCTCGTTGGTCAGGTTGTTGCCGGTGACCTGCAGCCGAACATGATCGAACACGTCCACCGAGACGCCGGCGTCCAGCTGATAGAAATGCGGGAGCAGCTGGTTGTTCTCCGGATCGGAAAACCGGTCGCCCGTATATTGCAGCGTCGCGAACAGCGCGGGACGTAGGCTGCCGATCGGGAGCTCATAGGCCGGGGTGACGCGCCAGCCCCATTTCGGCTGACGCTGGACGCGGTTGCCGGTGTTGTCGATCAGCCCGTTGTTCGAGAAAAAGTCCTGGTAGGTGGCGTCGAGATAGGTGCCCGATGCATTCAGGCTGAAGCCGCGGAACGGTTTGAGAGTCCCCTCGAGTTCGACACCGGTCGCCTTGGCGCCGCCGGTCTGGGTGGACGGCACGTTGTTGATGATCTGCGTCGTCGCCAAGCCGTCGAAGGTGTTGTGGAAGCCGGTGGCGTACAGGTTGAGCCACGGCAACGAGACCTTGATCCCGCCTTCGTAGGTGTCGACCTTCGCGACGATGGTCAGCCCCTCGCGCAGATTGTCGAAGGCCGGGAAGCTGTTGCCCCGGCTGTACCGCGCGAACACGCCGACGGTGCGCGTGAAGTCGTAATTCGCGCCGGCGGTCCACGACCATTTGGAATCGCCATAGTCGAGTTGCTTGGCATCGCCGATGACCGCGACGGCATTGTCGTACAGCGTCGCGGCGTTGCCATCGAGATTGACCGCCGCGGCGGCCGGCGTCCGGATCAGGCCGGTCACCTCGTGCCGCTGCCAGCGCACGCCACCGTCGAGGCGCAGTTCGGGCGTGATCTGCAGTTCGTCGACGCCGTACAGCGCATAGTCGTTGCCGTCATACGCCGCGTTGACGAGGAAGGTCGGGCCGTTGGTGAAGCCGCGCAACGTCGCGGCGCGTCCGCCGTTGAGCGTCATGTTGACGACGCGGGCATTGGGCGTCGCGGTCAGCAGGATCTGGTTGCCGAGTGCCCAGTTGTCGCGCGTCGTGTAGTTCGCGTAATAGAAGCCGCCGGTCAGCTTGTTCGATCCGGCGGTCCATTCGAGCGCGCTGTCGCTGACGAACGAACTGATTTTCTTGCGGACTTCCCATATACCGGCGCGCATCAACGGCGTTGCGGCGCCGGTGGCGATCGCGCCGCCGCCATTGGCATAGGTCAGGCTGGTGATCGTCGAATTCGCCCCGCCCAGCGCGACCGCCAGCGCGGACGCCGCGGTCGGCGCGTCGGCGGGAACGAGGCCGACCGTATCCGCATTGCCGCCGAGGTAGCTCAACCGCTCGCGTACGCGCAGGCCATTGGCGATCTCGTAGTCGAAGGTGAAGCCGGTGTTGATCACCTTGGCACCGCGACCCTGCGCCAGATCGAGTGTCCGCCCGACCACGTTGGTGGTGACGCGCGTCTCGGGACCGGCGAGCGTACCGGTGCCGGCGTCGAACCCGGCATATTCGCTGATCTTGCTGCCGTTCTGCACGATCGGGATCGGCAGCAGCCACTGGCCGTGATCGTTCAGATAGCGCACATACGCCTCGACCGAGCCGCGATTGTCGTCGAAGTCGTGGTGGATGTTGGCGGTGACCTGCCCGCCCTTTTCGGCGCGGTAGCGCGGATCGCGGATCCCGTTGCCCTGCGCGTAATAGCCGCCGACCATGAAGCTGGTGTTGCCGCCGAGCGGACCCGAGACCCAGGCGTCGCCGCGCGCTTCGTCATAGTCGGTGTAGGATAATTTGGCGAAACCCTTGAACGTGTCGCCGCCAATGCGTGGCACGACGTTGACCGTCAGGCCGGGCTGGCCGTTCGAGAACAGCGACCCCGTGCCGCCGCGAACCGCTTCGACCCGCTGCACCGTTTCGTCGAGGCGGATCAGCTGCGAGTTTTCGAGGAACGACAGCGTCGAGGGCGGGAAGATCGGCACGCCGCCGAGCTGGAACGTTACGAACTGCGCATCGCCGCCCGACGGGTAGCCGCGCACGAAGATGTTCGCGCCGTTCTGGCCGCCCGAGCTTTCCGCCATCACGCCGGGCACCGTGCGCAGCAGGTCGGCGGTGCTGTTCGGTGCAGCGCGCTCGATCGCGTCGTTGCTGAGCGTGGTGACCGCGAACGCCGCGTCCTGCCGACGCGTGCCGCCGCCGGAGGTGCCGACGACGATGATGTCCTCGCCCGCCTGCGCGTCGGGATCGACGATTCCCGCATCGGGCGCGGCGCGTTGCGCGGCGCTGGTGGCCGGAGTGGGAGCGTCGACCGGTGCGGTCTGGGCCTGCGCCTGGCCGGTAATGAGCAGGGCCAACGGCGCTACGCCCGTCCGGAGATAATGGCTGTTCAAGAGTTTCTTCACGCGATCGTCCTCCCTGCAAGTTCCGATGTGCCCCGGAAATCTGTCATGTCGGCACCTTAGGTCCGTTTCGGCCGATCACCAACGCCAACTGACATATGGCCCACCCAATTCGGATGGACGTGCGTCGACATCAACGAATGTCCGTAGCGGCAGGCGACAGGACAGACGGGGACGTCCCGGAGTGGGTCATCTAACCGGTGGTTGCCAAAGCTCGATCTTGGTCCCGTCCGGGTCGAGAACGGCGGCGAACTTGCCGGTCTCGTCCTGCTGCCGCTTCAGGATCGTCACACCTTTGCCTTCCAACTGCTTCACAAAGGAATCAAGGTCGTCGACCGCAAAATTGATCATGAACTCCCGGTGCGACGGCAGGATTTCATCGCTGTTTCGCGGCATCGCGTTCCAGAGCGCCATCGGCGGATGGCCCGCTGCATCGTAGCGCAAGATGGCACCTCCCCATGATTCGAGGTGGATGCCGAGTACATCCCGGTACCAGGCGGCCAACGCCTTCGGGTCCTTGCTGGTCACGAACACGCCGCCGAGCCCGGTGATCTTGGCGGGCGGATCGGCGCGCACCTCCGCGGCAGGCAAAGCGAGTGCAACGGTGACCGCTGAAAAAAAGCCCGTCTTCATCACGGTCGCCCCCTTGGTTTGTTCGCGAACCGACCACCGGCTTCGCCGACCGCCTATTGGCTGCGCCGTTCGTCGACGCCCGTCAACATCCAGCAGCGACCCTTCCGCCCCGATCGCCGTGACCCGCAACGTCGTGCTAACTCCAAGCGTCGCGGCCGCCAGCCCCGACATGCGCGCGACGTCCGCGGCACCGGGTAGCGGCCGGCAAGCCGCACATGCATCGCGTCGACCGAAATCCACGCCGTTTAGCTTCCTACGGTACGAGGAAGCATCGCTCGATCCACGCGATCGGCTCGTCAGCGCAGGCCGGCGTGCCCAGGTCAGCGTGCGAGACAGTCCTGACTATACGCCGGTCATTCACTGCTGCAATGAACCTGCCTCAATGATCTCTCAGTCCGGCGGTGCGTTGTGTGGGTGCATCATACTGCGATCGGAGTTATCCATGAAGATCACGCGCAATGCATCGACGCCGTCGATGACGGGCCAGGTTCCCGCCAATTTTTCGGGCACCGTCCGCATAGACAACATGGCACAGCCAAATCCGCCGGGCCGTGCGTCCACTGCGGTCGTGACGTTCGCGCCCGGCGCGCGTACGGTGTGGCATACGCACCCGGCTGGCCAGACGATCGTCATCACCGCGGGCAAGGGCTGGGTTCAGCGTGAGGGCGAGCCACGCGAGGACGTCGACCCCGGTGATACGGTGTATTTCGATGCCGGCGAACGGCATTGGCATGGCGCTACGGCAACGACCGGGATGAGCCATATCGCGATCACGGAAACCGTCGACGGCAAGAATGTCGATTGGCTCGAACCGGTGACGGATGACCAATATGCGAGCTGAGTGGCTGCGGTCGCTGACGATCGCGGTGACGCTGCTGGCCGGGGCATCGGTTGGACAGGCCCAGACCGTCGTGCGACGCGATTCCGTCGAGGCCAAACCTGGCCCGGCCACGACCTTTACGGGTCGCGTCACCGTGCGAATGCTGACGAGCCCCACGCCCCCCGGACAGGCTGGAACCGCGCTGGTCGGCTTTTCGCCCGGCGCGCGGAGCAATTGGCATACGCATCCGGCGGGCCAGACGCTTTACGTCACGCAAGGGTGCGGTTGGACTCAGAAAGACGGTGGGCCCGTAGCCCGGATCTGTCAGGGCGACACCGTTTACGTGAAACCGGGGGTGCGCCACTGGCACGGGGCGACGACCATGACGGGCATGAGCCATCTCGCGATCAGCGAGACGCTTGCGGGTCAGAATGTGACCTGGCTCGAGCCTGTCACCGACGCGCAATTCAGGGGGCCGCAACGCTGAGCGGGCACGACGATCGGCAAATCGTCCAGGCGATGTTGCCCAACAGGGCGGATCTCGCCGACTTCGCCTATGTCCTCGCGATCGCCCGGCACCGCAATTTCCGCCTTGCCGGGCTGGAGATGGGGGTGAGCGCGTCCGCCCTAAGCCACTCGTTAAAGGCACTTGAGGGACGTCTCGGCGTACGCTTGTTCAACCGTACGAACCGATCGGTCACGTTGACCACCGCCGGCGAAGAGCTGCTCGGGGCGATCGACGCGCCGTTCGCGGCGATCGGGCAGGCGGTCGAGAACCTTGCCCGGTTCCGCGACAAGCCGGCGGGGCATATCCGTCTCAACGTCGTGGCGGACGCGGCCACGTTGCTGCTCGGGCCGGTGATGCCAGTGTTTCTCGATCGCTATCCCGATATCGTCGTCGACATCGTCGCCAGCAACCGTCTGGTCGATGTCGTCGGCGAGGGGTTCGATGCCGGGATCCGCTATGGCGGCACGGTACCCGAGGACATGATCGTACAGCGACTGTCGCCGGACCTGCGCTGGGTCGTCGCCGCGTCCCCCGGCTATCTCGAGCGGTTCGGCGTGCCGACGCGGCCGGAGGACCTGCGCGATCATCGCTGCCTCGGCGTGCGGCTTGGGGACGACCGTATCTATCAGTGGGAATTCGAAGGCCCCGAAGGAGAGTTCGCGATCGCGCTGCCCAGCCGCGTCACGGTGAACGAAACGCCGACGATGCAGGCGATGGCGATTAACGGCGCGGGCATGATGTACGGGACCGAACCAGCCTTCGCCCCCCACATCGCACAGGGCAGCCTTCGGCTTGTGCTGGAGGACTGGTCGACGACCGGCCCCGGATTTCATCTCTATTATTCCAGCCGGCGGCAGGTACCGGTCCCGCTTCGGTTGCTTCTCGATCTCATCCGGGAGTTACGGCCCCTCGGTTGATGACCCGACGATCGATGAATCAGGGTCATCGGGGCATGTACGGAAAGCCGGGTAATCTGCGGTACCCGGCGGCATTATCTGACGATCGACAGCGCGTCGTGCCTCGACCCGCGCTGGTCTTCAATAGTTGTGAACAGGAAAAGAACACATGGCAGACGAACCGACCAACGCCCGCGACACCTTCGGCGATATCGCACCCAAGCTCGCGCAAATTACCGACAAGGTTCTGTTCGGCGACGTCTGGGCGGACGACACGCTGTCGCCGCGCGACCGCAGCCTCGTCACGATCGTGAACCTGGCGGCACTGTATCGTCACAACGAACTCGGCTTCCATCTCAAGAAGGGGATCGAGAACGGCCTGACGCAGGACGAGATCATTGCCGCGATCACGCACACCGCCTTCTATGCGGGCTGGCCGACCGCGATGACCGCGATCCAGGTGGCGCGCGACGTCTTCAAGGGCGACTGAGCCATGCCGCGTGTCCTGGTAAGCGTGGTGGCGGGGCACCCCCTCGCCGCCCGGCAGGCGCTCGCGGCACGGATCGTCGCTGTCGCGATTGGAACGCTCGACAGCGAGGTGGACGAGGTAAGTGGCTGAATGTCGATCCGTCTCAGAGCCCCAGCGGTCGCATCTCGCGGATGAGCTCGATCAGCAGCCTCAGGCCGGTCGGCACCTGGCGACGGCTCGAATAATAGACGTGATAGCCGGGGCCCATCGTTGCCCAGTCCTCGAGCACCAGCCGCAGTTCGCCCCGCGCGAGATGGGGAGCGAAGGACGCTTCCATCCCGTACATCAGGCCGGTTCCCGCAAGCGCCATGGCGAGCATGGCCCGCCCGCCGTTGACGAGGATTTTGCTCGGCACGGGGACGGAGAACTCGCCCTCGGGACCTTCGAACTCCCACCGATAGATGTGGGCATTGCCCAGGCGGACCCCGAGACAATGATGATGTTCCAGATCGGACGGGTGCTGTGGAACGCCGAATTTCTCGAGATAGGCGGGGGACGCGACCACCACCCAGCGAAGCTCGCCCGACAGGCGCTGCGCCACCATATCCTCGGGTACCGTTCCGCCGTACCGGATCCCGGCATCGAAGCCGTCGTCGATCACGTCGGTCATCTGGTCCAGCGCGGCGATGTCGACCTCGATATCGGGATATCGCTCGATGAAGACCGGCATGATCGGCGCCAGCAGCAATGGTGCGGCTTCCGCGGCCACGTTGAGTCGAACCCGTCCGGTTGGCGCGTCACGATAGCGGTTGAGGCCCTCGACCGCCTGATCGATCGTGCCGAAGGGCTCGGCCACCTTGTCGCGCAGTTCCTCGCCGGCTGCGGTCAACGTGACGCTGCGGTTGGTGCGGTGCAACAGGCGGACACCGAGCCGAGCCTCGAGCCCCTTCAACGCATGACTGAGCGCCGACGCACTGACCCCCAGTTCAAGCCCGGCAAGCCTGAAGCTTCGATGCCGGGAGATTGCGAGGAAATAGGTGAGGTCGGCAAGATCGGATCGACTGGTCGGCATAGGGTATCCTGCGCTGTGAGGCTGCGATCAGGGTCTGGACGTTGTCATCGTCGCCGACCTGCTGAAACGCTACCCGCGAGGGGCTCGGCGCCGTCAGTATCGGCGGTCTGCAGTATCTGCACGCCGGGAGTCAGGAGGAAGCTTTCGTGATCGGGCCTCAATTTTGTTCGGGAGCAGCGTCGTGCCGTCGGATGGTGACCTGGACATCGCCCGGGCTGGCTAGATCGGCGGAGAGCTCGTCGATCCGACCGAGGAGCACGAGGCCCGGCGAGCGCGGGCCATCCTTGTGATACAGCGCGATGTTCCCCCACGGCGCATAATACCCGATCTCTCCCGCGCGAGGCGTGACCGCGGCCGGTGCACCGTCGCGAGTCAGTGGCCGGGGCAGTGTGGCGATCTTTTCCGTCGCGGCATAATCGGTCAACGTCAGGTCGAGCGGGAGTTGCGCGAGGAAGTCGCGTGCCGATGGGCTGTCCGCGATCTGCGCGGTCCACTGGCGGGTCCCGGCATCGATGTCGATCTTCGTCATTGCCGATACCCCGCGGGCGCTGCCTTTACTGGCTTCCACGGTGTTGGTCGCCGTCGTGGCGGGTTGGCCGTACGCATCCAACAAGGCTGACTCGCTACCGGGCGTCACGCGAGTTCGGGCAGGCCGGCGAGGTGCTTCTCGAGCGTCAGCGGATACTCGCGCACCCGTACGCCGGTCGCGTTGTAGACCGCGTTGGCGATAGCCGGCGCGACGCCAGTAAGGCCCAGTTCGCCGACGCCCTTTGCCTTCAGCGGCGACATGGTCGCGTCGACCTCGTTGACGAAATGCGCTTCGAGATGCGGCACATCCGCGTGAACCGGCACTTCGTACCCGGCGAGATCGTGATTGACGAAGAACCCGAAGCGGGTGTCGACCGCCATCTCCTCCATCAGCGCGGCGCCGATACCCATCGTCATGCCGCCAATTACCTGGCTGCGCGCGGTGGTCGGGTTGAGGATTCGCCCGGCCGCGCAAACCGCGAGTATGCGGCGGACACGCACCGCACCGGTATAGGCGTCCACGGCGACCTCGGCGAAATGCGCGCCGACGGTCTGCTGCGCATACTGCTTGCTCAGGTCGCCATATTCCATCGCGTCCTCGGCGACGATCTCGCCATCCTTGGCCGCGTCGGCGAGCGCGACCGAACGGCCCGCCGAACTGACGCGGCCGTCTGCGAACATCACGTCGGTCGTGTTGAAGCCCATCCGCTGCGCCACCAGGTCGCGCAGCTTGGCGCAGGCTGCATATACGCCCGCCGTGGTCGACGCCGCGCCAGCCTGACCGCCCGAGCCGGGGGTTTCTGGGAAGGTCGAGTCCCCCAGCTTTGCGGTCACGTGATCGAGGGGCACGCCCATCATCTCGGCGGCGGTCTGCGCGACGATCGTGTAGCTGCCCTGGCCGATATCGGTCATGTCGGTCTCGACCGTCACGCGACCGTCCTTGCCGAGCCGCACGCGCGCGCCCGCCTTCATGATCGGTGCGCCGCGGATCGCGCTGGCCATACCCATGCCGATCAGCCATTTCCCTTCGCGCCGGCTACCGGGTTTCGCGACCCGCGCATTCCAGTCGAACCGCTCGGCGCCCTCCTGCAGGCACTGCACGAACGGCCGGGTCGAGAAACGCCGCTCGGGCTTTTCGGGATCGACCTGCGTATCGTTGGCGATCCGCAGCGCGACCGGATCCATGCCGAGCTTCTCGGCCAGTTCGTCCATCGCGACCTCAAGCGCCATCATACCCGGTGCCTCGCCCGGCGCGCGCATGGCGTTGCCCTCGGCGAGATCGAGGGGGGCGAGATAGCGCCGCAGCAGGCGGTTCTCGCCGGCGTACATCAGCCGGGTGGGCAGGGTGGTGGGCTCGGTACGGCCACCTGCCAGATTGCCCGACCAGCTGTCATGACCGATCGCGAGGAGCTTGCCATTCTTCGCCGCGCCCAGCCGGACCCGCTGGATCGTCTTCGGCCTGTGGATGGTGTTGTTGAACATCAACGTGCGTTGCAGCACCAGCTTGACCGGCCGCCCGGATACGCGCGCGGCGAGCGCAGCCAGCGCGAGATCGCTCTGCGTCGTGCCCTTGCCGCCGAAGCCGCCACCGATGAAGGCGGAGTGCAGGCGGATATTCTCCTTCGGCGTGCCAATGATCAGGCCTAGATCGCGACAGCCCCAATTCATCGCCTGGATCGACGTCCAGCAGGTCAGCCTGTCGCCATCCCACCGCGCGATCGTTGCATGCGGCTCCATCATCGCATGCGCCTGATCGGGGACGGTGTAGGTCTCGTCGACCTTGACCGGGGCACCGGCGAACGCGGTCGCGAAGGCGCCGACCGACAGTTCGCTCGGGCCGCCGAACGCTTCCTTCGGCGCGATCGGGCTCGATGGCTTCTGTGCGGCGAGATCAAAGCGACCATTGCCGCGTGCATAGGTGACGCGGATCAGGGCCGCCGCGGCGCGCGCCTGTTCGAACGTATCGGCGACGACGACCGCGACCGCTTGGTGATAATGATCGACCATTGGCCCGGCGAGGACACGCTGGACGTAGAACTCGCCCTTGCCGATCGGGCCCGAATTTTCATGCGTGACGATCGCGGTGACGCCGGGTGCGGCGCGCGCGGCTGTCGTGTCGATACGCTCGATCCGTCCCTTGCCGATCGCCGCGCCCAGGATGTAGCCATAGGCCACACCCGGTGCGACGTCGTGATGTTCGGCCGCATAGCGCGCGGTGCCCGTGGTTTTCAGCGGACCTTCGACGCGAGGATGGGCGCGCCCCACGACCTTCAACTGGTCGATCGGCGTCGTGCCTGCGGGCGTGTCGAACTTCATGCAGGAGTCTCCAGATCGGCCAGGAACCGGTCGTGCGTCATCGGGATCGAGAACATCGGGAAGGTCTTCGTGACCGCAGCTTCCTGCTCCTCGGGGCTGAGCGTCGCGGTGCAATCGGTCAACGTGACCACGCGGAAGCCGCGCTCATAGGCCGAGCGCATCGTCGACTCGACGCAGCAATTGGTGAGGAAGCCGGCGATCGCCAGATCGGTGATGCCGCGCTGGCGCAGGATGAAATCGATATTGGTGCTGGCGAAACAGTCGAGGCCGCGTTTGCCCTCGATCACGATGTCGCCGTCGACCGGCGACATCGCATCGGCGATAGCCGCGCCCCAGGTGCCTTTACGGAACGCGTTCGCCTGCTTGATGCCGGCCAAGATGCCGTACGGGTCGGACGGCATCTCGGGATAGCCGTCCGCAAAGCTGATCGGTGCGTGCATCACGGTCACGCCGCGCGCACGCGACTGCTCCACAACGGCCCGGCTATGCGCCAGCATGTCGGTGTCGGCCATCACTGCCTTCACCGCATCATGCTGCGCACCGCCTTCACTCACGAAGTCGTTCTGGTACTCGATCAGCAACAGGGCGGTCTTCTCGGGTATCATCGTCTTGTCTCCCATTCGCCGTAAATACAGCCGCCCCGTGCGGCGTGGCTCACGCCACCGCCGGCAACCGGTCGAGATGCTTGTCGAGGGTCAGTGGATAGTCGCGAAGGCGGACGCCGGTCGCGTTGTACACGGCGTTGGCGATCGCCGCGCCGACGCCGCACAGGCCGAGTTCGCCGATACCCTTGGCCTTCATCGGATTGGCCTTGTCGTCCGCCTCGTCGAGGAAGATCACGTCCTGGTGCGGGATGTCGGCATGGACCGGCACCTCGTAGCTCGCGAGGTCGTGGTTGACGAAGAAGCCGAACCGTTTGTCGACCGCCAGTTCCTCCATCAGCGCGCTGCCGACGCCCATCGTCATCGCCCCGATCACCTGGCTGCGTGCCGATGTCGGATTGATGATCCGCCCGGCCGCGCAGACCGCCAGCATCCGGCGCAGGCGGGTTGCACCGGTATAGGTGTCGACGCCGACCTCGACGAAATGCGCGCCGAAGGTCGAGATCTGCCAGCTCTTGTCGAGAGTGCCGTATTCGATCTTGTCCTCGGCAACGAGTTCGCCGGCCGACGCCGCCAGGCGAAGATCGGCGGAGCGATTGCCGCTCACGACCTTGCCGCCGTCGAACACCGCATCGGCCGAATTATAGCCGAGCCGCTGCGCGACGGCTTCGCGCAGCTTGACGCAAGCCGCATAGACCCCTGCCGTCGAGTTGGCGGCGCCGAACTGGCCACCGGACCCGGCCGACACCGGGAACGCGGAGCTGCCAAGCTTCACGACGACCG
Organism: Sphingomonas faeni; assembly: GCF_040407565.1. Lineage (GTDB taxonomy): Bacteria > Pseudomonadota > Alphaproteobacteria > Sphingomonadales > Sphingomonadaceae > Sphingomonas > Sphingomonas faeni_F. The sequence goes on along the minus strand of NZ_JAPZPR010000002.1, from coordinate 105,465 downwards.
TATCGAGCGGCACGCCCATCATCTCCGCCGCGGTCTGCGCGATGATCGTGTAGCTGCCGGTGCCGATGTCCGTCATGTCGGTCTCGACCGTGACGATGCCGTCCTTGCCGAGCCGGACGCGCGCGCCCGACGTCATGTTCATGTGATTGCGGAATGCGGACGCCACGCCCATCCCGACCAGCCAGCGACCGTCGCGGACCTGGCCGGGCTGCGCGTTGCGGCGCGACCAGCCGAACTGCTGCGCACCTTCGGTCAGGCAGCGCACCAGCTGGCGCTGCGAGAAGCGCCGCTTGGGGTCCTTCGGATCGACCTGCGTGTCGTTCTTCACGCGGAAGGCGATCGGATCCATGCGGAGCTTTTCCGCCATCTCGTCCATCGCGACCTCGAGCGCCATCAGGCCCGGGGCTTCGCCCGGCGCGCGCATCGCGTTGCCCTCGGGCAGATCGAGCACGGCGAGCCGCATCGACGTCAGGCGGTTCGCGCCGGCGTACAACAGGTTCGTCTGCAGGACGGCGGCTTCCGGGCTGCCGTTCGGCTGGTCGCCCGAGCCGCTCTCGTGCGCGATCGCGGTGATCGTGCCGTCCTTGGCCGCACCGATGCGGATGCGCTGGCGCGTGGCCGGACGATGCGTCGTGTTGTTCGCCATGAACGGACGGCTCATCGCGAGCTTGACCGGGCGGCCCGCCGCTTGCGCGCCTAGCGCTGCCAGTACCGCATCGCTACGCAGGAACAGCTTCCCGCCGAAGCCGCCACCGACATAGGGCGACAGGAAGGTGACCTTCTCCTTCGGCATGTTCAGCGTGGTGGCGAGATCGGTACGACCCCAGTCGATCATCTGGTTCGACGTCCACACGGTCAGCGCATCGCCGTTCCAGGCGGCGATCGACGCGAACGGCTCCATCATCGCATGGCTGTGATCCGGCGTGGTGTATTCGGCGTCGAGCTTGACCGGCGCGGATGCGAAGGCCGTCTCGAACTTGCCGACCCGGTCTTCGCCCTTGCCGGGCTTTTCCGCATCGGTCAGCGGTGCCGTCTTCAATGCGGCGTCGAGATCGAACCGGCCCTTGCCCCGCGCGTAATCGACACGGACCAGACCGGCGGCCGCACGCGCCTGCTCGAACGTCTCGGCGACGACGACGGCGACCGCCTGATGGTAATGATCGACGTCGGGTCCGGCCAGCAGCTTGACGGTGTTGAACTTGCCCTTGCCGAGCTTGCCCACGTCGGCCGCCGTCACGATCGCGATGACGCCGGGTGCGGCTTTGGCGGCGGTCGTGTCGACCGCGTTGATACGTCCCTTGGCGACGGCTGCGGCGACGACATAGCCGTACGCGGCGTTCTCGATCTCATCGCGGTGCTCATAGGCGTAGGGTGCCAGCCCGGTAGTCTTGAGCGGGCCGTCGATGCGGGTTTGCGCGCGCCCGACGACCTTCATGCGGTCGATCGGGTTGGTCGCGGCGGGTGTTTCGAACTTCATGGGCTTATGCCTTCGCTTCGGCGAGGACCGATGCCAGCGCGCGGGTGGCAAGCGGCAGCTTGAACGCGTTGTCCTTGGTCGGCGTCGCGCCTTGGAACGCGCGCGCCGTCACCGCGGCGGCACCGCGTGGCAGCAGCGCGTCCGCCGCCTCGACCCGCCAGGGGCGGGGGGCCACGCCGCCGAACGCAACGCGTCCGGTACCATCGGGCTGGATCACCGCGGCGATCGACACCAGCGCATAGGCGTAGGACGCGCGATCGCGCACCTTCTCGTAGAAATGCTTGCCCCCGAGCGGCTTCGGCAACGTCACCGCGGTGATCAGCTCGCCCTGCTTCAGTACGGTATCCTGCTGGGGCGTATCACCCCACAACCGGTGGAACTCGGCGATCGGGATCGAACGGCGCTGACCGGTCGCGTCGACGGTCTCGACTACCGCGTCGAGCACGCGCATCGCCACCGCCATGTCGCCCGGGAACGTCGCGATGCAGCTATCGCTGACACCGATCACACCCAGCTGGCGCGAATACCCGCCGATCGCGGCGCACCCGGAGCCGGGCTTGCGCTTGTTGCATGCCATGTTGGTGTCGTAGAAATACGGGCACCGCGTGCGCTGGAGCAGATTGCCCGCAGTCGACGCCTTGTTGCGCAACTGGCCAGAGGCACCCGCGACGATCGCGCGGGTCAGCACGCCGTAATCGCGGCGGACGCGCTCGTCGGCGGCGAGATTGGTGTTGGTCACCAGCGCGCCGATGCGCAGGCCACCGTCCCGCGTCGCCTCGATCTTGTCGAAACCGAGATCCTGCAGGTCGACCAGATGCGTCGGCGTCTCGACCTCTATCTTCATCAGGTCGAGCAGGTTGGTCCCGCCCGCGATGAACTTGGCGGCCGGGTTTGCCGCGACGGCACGCGCTGCGCCGCTCGCATCCTTGGCGCGCTCATAGGTGAAAGCTCTCATGTTTTTGCTCCCGCGACTTCGGCCATGGCCTCGGCGATGTTGGAATAGGCACCGCAGCGGCAGATGTTGCCACTCATACGCTCGCGCATCTCGACGTTCGTCGCGGTCGGCTTGGTCATCAGGTTGCTTTGCGCATGGCTGGGAACCCCGCGCTTGATCTCGTCGAGGACCGCGACCGCCGAGCAGATCTGCCCCGGCGTGCAATAGCCGCACTGATAGCCGTCATGCTTGATGAAGGCCGCCTGCATCGGATGCAGCTTGTCGGGCGTGCCGAGGCCCTCGATCGTCGTGATCTCGTCGCCCTCGTGCATCACGGCGAGGCTCAAGCAGGAATTGATCCGGACGCCGTCGACCATCACGGTGCACGCGCCACACTGACCGTGATCGCAACCCTTCTTGGTGCCGGTCAGATGGAGATGCTCGCGCAACGCGTCGAGCAGGGTCGTCCGCGGATCGAGGGTGAGTTCGCGCTTCTCGCCATTGACCTTGAAGCGCACCGGCATGGTTGGCGTGGCGTCGGCCTTGGGCGGTGTCGTGGCGACGGCGCCAGCTGGCGATGCGACGATCACGGCAGTCGCCGCGCTGCCCGCGAGCAGCCCGCGCCGCGAAAACTCGACTTCAGATACGCTGGGCATGGGCATGGGCTTGGTCTTCCTTCCTGTCGAACCGCGCGTCCGCGGTAAGGGTCTGATCTGCATCGAAGATTGTCGAGGACTGTAACGCACCGCCACGGCCTTCGGAGCGTGCATATTGTTCAATGGAACCATGAGGATGGCTCATGGTCGCTGCTTCGTATGCCTGGACCACCTGTGCCATGATCGAGAGCGCCAGCGTTTGTGGATCGCGGGTCGCCTTGATCAGACCGACCGGTCCGACGACCCGCGCGATGTCACCCGGGATCGCGCCCGCATCAAGCAGGCGCCGCTGGCGCTCGAGGTGCGTGCGCACGCTGCCCATTGCGCCGACGAAGAACGGGTTTTGTTCGAGGACCTGAAGCAGCAGCGGGGCCTCCCAGTCGTGATCGTGAAACAGCGTCACGACCGCTGTCCAGGGATCGACCACCAACCCGTCGACGCGGCCGACCAACCGGAGAAGCGTGGCGGACAAGCCCTTCTCCCGTGCGTCCTCCACCAGCGAATTCTGCGGGCTCAAGAGCATGACCTCGGCGCCATAGGCACGGGCGATGTCGAGCATCGCGGCGGGTTCCGCGCCATGCCCCATCACGACCAACCGCAGGACCGGATCGTGCCGCACGATGAACGCGGTATCGCGCCATTGCGTGCGATCGTGTTCATCCGAACGGGCGGCAGTCAGATCGCCATCAAGGGTGAGCCGAAGCGTAAGCGGCTCGCGCCGTTCCAGAACGGCGATGGCGCAATCGATCTGCCGGCGATCCGGTGCCGGCGTGAACAGCAGGTCGATGCCCCCGCCGCAGGGCAACCGAATGTCTATATAACGCGAGCCGTCACCGTAGCGCACGTGTCGCGCCCGCCCGTCGGCAAGCACCTCTTGCACCTCGGCGATCACCGCGGCTTCCACGCACCCGCCCGAAAACGATCCGAGCGACCGTCCGCTTTCAGCGACCGCCATGTGCTCGCCCGGCGCGCGCGCGGCGCTGCCGGTGACGTCTGTCAGCGTCACCAGCGCCGCCCGCTCCCCGCGATTGGCACAGTCGCGCAGGAAGCGCAGGATCGCCAGCGCCTGCTTCATGCAGTCGCGGCCTCCGCGTGCCCGGCCACGCCGCGATGTGCGCGACCGATCGCCAGCGCAGCGACGGCGGCTACTGCCAAGAGGCCGGCGCTGGCGAGGAACTCTGCGCGCGGTCCGGCCGCATCGAAGACGATGCCGCCCATCGTCGCGCCGAGCGTAATCGCAAGCTGTACGATCGCGACCATCAGCCCGCCGCCTGCCTCGGCCTCGTCGGGCACGGTACGCGCCAGCCAGGTCCACCATGCCACCGGAGCGGACGTGCCGGCAAAACCCCAGACCGCGAGCAGGATCCCGACCGCGACGACCGACGTCCCGACGACCGTCAGCGCCACCGCCGTGGCCGCCATCAACGCGGGCAACACGGCGAGTGTGAGGAACAGCCCCCCGTTCAGCACCCGGCCGATCAGGACCGTGCCGACGAACCCCGCCACGCCAAGAATGAGCAGCATGATCGACAGCATCGCCGGCGAGACGTGCGTCACCTGCTCGAGGAACGGGCGGAGATAGGTGAACAGCGAGAACTGCCCGACGAACAGCATGGCGACGGTCAGCAGGCCGAACACCACGGGCGGACGGCGGAGCAGTGCAAACATGCCGCGGGCGCTCTGCCGTTCGGCCACGGGAAGGCTCGGCAGCGTCACGGCCTGCCAGATCACGGCGGCGACCGCGACGGGGACCACGCAGAAGAATGCGCCACGCCACCCGATCAGGCTGCCGACAAAGCTGCCGAGCGGCGCCGCGAGCACGGTGGCCAGCGCATTGCCGCCACTGATGACCGCAAGCGCCTTCGGGACCGACTGGCTCGGCACCAGTCGCATCGCGACCGCGGCGGACATCGACCAGAACCCGCCGATCGCAACACCCAGCAAGGCGCGCCCGGCCATGAACACCAGATAGGTCGGCGCGAAGGCGACGATGGCACCGGACAGCACCAACATGCTGGTCAGGACGAGCAGGACGATCCGCCGGTCCATCCTGCCCAGAACCGCGGACAGCGACAGGCTGGTGATGACCGCGAACAGCCCGGATACCGCAATCGCCTGTCCCGCCTTGCCCTCGCTGAGGTTCAGCGTCTGCGCGATCGGGCTGAGCAGGCTGACCGGCATGAACTCGGACGCGATGAGCACGAAGCTGCAAAGCGCCATTGCGTAGACCGCGCCCCAGCGGGCGGGCTGATCGTCGATGCGCGCGGCATCGGTTTCGGCAACCGCGGCGATGGGACTTGCCATGATGGCTCTCCTGAGTGTGTCAAATGCGCCCGGGCCCGTCGGTGAGGAGGGATCACGACGGATCCGGGCGCTCGCGCCTTGCCGGTTCGGGGACGAACGGTTGGCTGCGACGAATCGTAATTTAGGGGAAGACGAACCGACCGACAATTCGGCCAGACGTTGATGCCTTGGTGAGCGTTGCTCATGCACGCGCCCGCAAAACCCTATGCCGTCAGGCTGGCGTGATCCGATACCGAAGCCAGACGATCCCGCCGTTCATGACTTCGTGACTGATCAAAGCCAGGGTATCGATCGGCAACCGCTCCGAAGTCGGCACGCCAGAGCCATCGAAAACGGCCGGAGCACCCGATGCGCCGTCGATCGCGGGAATGATCATCAGGCTGATCTCGTCGATGAGGCCGCCGCGAAGGAAACCGCCGTTGAGATGGCCGCCGCCTTCGAGGAGCAGGCGGTGGATCCCGAGTTCAGCAGCGAGGGTTGCGACAACCTCGTGCGGGTCGAGGTCGGTCTCGCCGGCGAAGACGTAGCCGACGCCGTCCTCGCGCAACCCCGCGAGATGCGCGTCGGCTACGGCGTTGGTCAGGACGACGACGATCGGATCGCCGCCGACGTCGCTTCGTCCCCAGGCGATCTTGCCCTGCGCATCCAGAACGATGCCATACGCCCCGGCATTGGTCTCGGGCAGCCACGCCGTCCGAGGAAACTTCGCTTCGGGGCGATCGGGATAGGCCTCTCGCTTGGCGAATTCCTGGCCGGTGACGCGCCCGACGAGCCACGAACCACCACCAAGCCGGCCATGCAGTTCGTCGTACAATGCATGCGAATGCGCGCCGCTCGGCGTCCAGCGTTCGGGCAGAATCCTGCCGTCGATGCTGCTGGCCATGTGACAAATGATATGCGGCTTCATGTGCGAGGATCCCGGAACTGACTTCAAATCTATCCGCAAGGAACGACCGCAGCGGCGTGCCGGCCCCATGAAGGTGCTGCATCGGATCGGTGAGGGGATTTCATGGAAGCGGCATCGATCGACTTCGTTCTGGACCGGGTCCGCAGCGAACAAGCTGCTCAGCGCAAAGGAAATCAAGATGGCCGACCAGACCCAGAGCTACGCAGGCAAGATCGCCTTCATTACCGGCGCCGCCAACGGTATCGGCCGCACCACTGCGATCGCCTTCGCCCAGGCCGGTGCCCATGTCGCCATCGTCGATCTGAACGGTGACGGCGTTGCCGAGGTCGTCGCGGCGATCGAGGCCACGGGGGGCAGCGCCGTCGGCATCACCTGCGACGTCTCGAAGAGCGAGGACGTCCGCGCCGCGCTCTACAAGACCGTCGAGGCCTTTGGCGGCATCGACATCGCCTTCAACAATGCGGGTATCGAGCAGCAGCAGATCCCGCTGGCGGACCTCAGCGAGGAGGATTTCGACCGCATGACAGCGATCGATCTGCGCGGCGTGTTCCTGTGCATGAAGTACCAGATCCCGCTGATGCAGAAGCGCGGCGGCGGCGCGATCGTCAACACCTCATCGGGCGCCGGCGTCGTCGGGATCGCTGGCCAGGCCGGGTACGTCGCGGTCAAGCACGGCGTGATCGGGCTCAGCAAGTCGGCCGCGCTCGAATATATCGGCGACAACATCCGCGTGAACGTCATCTGCCCAGGCATCATCGAAACGCCGATGATCATGGACCGGGTGTCGGGCGGCACCGAGGAAGGCCAGAAGAAAATGACCGCGCAGGAGCCGATCGGCCGCATGGGCAAGCCCGAGGAAATCGCCGCCGCCGTCCTCTACATGTGCTCGGACGCCGCCGCGTTCATGGTCGGCCACGCGCTCGTCGTCGATGGCGGGCAGACCGTCGGTCTCGGCGGCTGACCGTTAACGGCGACCAGGTGTGGTCGCCATTTTCGCTCGGGCGGATACGGAATTTGCGAGTGAGCGGATCTCATCCCGTTGGAAGACAGCCGGCCGATTGTCCCCGCCACACGTTTCCAAAAAGGCAGGTGTCAGAACGCCAGGTGTCACGACGATCAAGATCCTTCTTCCGAATGAGGCAGGGACGTCGATACCGTCGGCCTCTCCAAATTTGGGATCATCAGAGTTGGGTCTGATTTACCGGGGGCCGGTAGAGGGTCAGGCGCCGGCACCGTTCGCGCGGATTTATAATCACCCGCTCATTCGCGAGCGCTAGCCGAATGCGAACTGGATAATGACGCGTAACGCGACCGGATCATGCTGCGACACTGGCCGAAAGTTACCCTGCGCGACGTCCCATGAAGTCTAGGATCAGGTCGGCGATCTCGTCGGTTTTCTCGTCCATCGCGAAATGGCCGGCGTCGAGCAGATGGATTTCGGCGTTTGGCAGGTCGCGTCGATAGGCCTTTGCGCCGGCGGCGATGAAGGATGGATCGTTCGCGCCCCAGACGACCAGCGTCGGCGGTTTGTGAGTGCGCAGCCAGGCTTGCCACAAGGGGTAGGCGACAGTGTTGGTACGATAGTCGTACAGCGAGGCAGCCTGGATTTCGCGTTGCCCCGGCATTGAAAGATGCGCGAATTCGTCGGTCCAGCCGTCCGGGTCGTAGCGCTCCGGATGAGACGTACCGGCGGTATGGCGCTGCTTGGTGGCTTCGAGCGACAGGAACGCGTCGATCACCTCGGGATGCGCTTTCGGGTCTGCCCAATATTGGGCGATCTTCGACCATTTGGGTCCAAGGCCCTCGGTATAGGCATTGCCGTTCTGAATGATCAGCGACTGCAACCGCTCCGGATGCGCGAGCATGATCCTGTATCCCACGGGGGCGCCGTAATCGTGGAGATACAGCGTGTAGCGGTCGATCTTCAGCTGCTCCAGAAGCGCGTTGGTAGTCTGGGCAAGATGATCGAACGTGTAGCTATAGGCGGTCGGTGACGGCGTATCGCTTTGCCCGAAACTCGGAAAGTCGGGGGCGATGATGTGATAGCGGGTCGCCAGCAGCGGGATGAGCGTGTCGAACTCGCGCGACGAGGACGGGAAGCCGTGCAGCAGCACGATCGTCGGCGCACCGGCGGGGCCCGCTTCGCGGTAGAAGACGCCGGTGCCATCGACCTGGACCTTGTGGAAGGTCGTCGTTGACGTCGTGGAAAGCACCGGCGCGGCGGCGCTTGCCATCGACGGCGCGGTGAGCGCGATGGTCGCGGCGAGCAGGAACCGCCATAATCGCTTGGTCTTCATATCAAAGCCCCAATTCGGTCAGGCCGGCGTGATCGTCCGGACGACGGCCCAGCGGCCAATGAAACTTGCGGTCGGCGTCGGCGATGGGGTGTTCGTTGATGCTGGCGATACGGCGTTCCATCAGGCCGTCGGCATCGAACTGCCAGTTCTCGTTGCCGTACGCGCGGAACCAGTGACCGCTGTCGTCGCGATATTCATAGGCGAAGCGGACGGCGATGCGGTTGGCGGCGTGCGTCCAGACTTCCTTGATCAAGCGGTAGTCCAGCTCGCGTGCCCATTTGCGCGTGAGGAACGCCTCGATCTGGTCACGCCCGGTGACGAACTCCGCCCGGTTCCGCCACTGGCTGTCGGGGGTGTAGGCGAGGGCCACGCGGGCCGCGTCCCGGCTGTTCCAGGCGTCCTCGGCCAGCCGCGCCTTGTCGGCGGCGGTCGCATCGGTGAAGGGGGGCAGCGGCGGACGGCTCATGATGGGGTTCCTGATCGTAGTTTGAGGGCGGCAAGTTCGGCTTCGAGTTCGGCGATGCGCACGTCCCGTTTCGCCATGCCTGCCGCGACGGCGGCCGCATCGATCTTTTGCGGTATATGCTGGGGACAATTGACGTCCCATGCCTCGACCTCGAACAGGATGACCTGCTCGGGCCGCGCGCGATAGCCGTCGGGCATCAGCGCCGCCGCCAAGGCGGGATCATCCGCGACGACGCGCGCCCGACCCCAGATCTTGACGCGGCGGCGGTTGGCATAGTCCATCAGGAACAGGAACGCCCGGTCGTTGTCGGCGAGGTTGCCGGTCGAGACATATTGTCGGTTACCGGCATAGTCCGCAAAGCCGATGGTCTTCGTATCGATCACGCGGATGAAGCCCTTCGGGCCGCCGCGGTGCTGGGCATAGGGCTGCCCCGCGGCGTTGGAGGTGGCGAGATACGCGGTATCGATTTCGGTGAGGAATTCGGCGAGATTCTCGTCGATCACGGTGTTGAACCCGCCCCGCGCTTCCTGCTTGGCATAGGCTTCGCGCGAACCGCGCGCGGTCTGGAACGCCTTTACAGAGGGCGTGAAGGCGATGTCGCTCGATGGTTTGGTCATGTTCGCCTCCACGCGCTCTTGGGGTTACTTCTTGGCTTTCACGCGGGCGTCGTAAAAGCTGATGATGTGGTCGGCGATGTAGGGAAGATTGTCCTCCGTCGCGAAATGCCCGGCGTTGAGCCGGTGGATCTCGGCCTTGGGCAGATCCTTCAGATAGGATTCACCGCCTTCGGGGGTGAAGAACACATCGTGCTGGCCCCAGAAGATCAACGTCTTCGGTTGCTGGTTGCGCAGGAACGCCTGCCACGCCGGATAGAGCTGGACGTTGTTCCGGTAGTCGTAGAACAGGTCGAGCTGGATCCGCAGGTTCGTCGGCCCTGCGACGGATGCCGCATCGCTCTCGTAGCTTTCCGGCGCGATCAGTTCGGGATGGCCCGCGCCGCCGAGATAGACGGTGTTCTTGATCGCATCGAGCGTATTGAACGCGGCGAGCGCCGCTTCGTTCGCCGGTGTACGGTCGACCCAAAGCGCCTTGCGGAAGCCATCCCAAGCGGGGGTGAAGCCATTCTCATAGGCGTTGCTGTTCTGGACGATCAGCCAGTCGAGCGCCTTCGGGTTGCGACCGACGATACGGTAGCCGACGGGGCCGCCGTAATCCTGCATGAACAGGCCATAATGATCGAAGCCCTTGGCGGCGAGGAACTTCTCGACCGTCACCGAGATCGCATCGAACGAATAGTGATAGGTCGCGGGGTCCGGATGGTCGCTGTTGCCAAATCCCTGATAGTCGGGCGCGATGACGTGGAACCGGCTGGCGAGCTTGGGGATCAGGTCGCGATACTGATGCGACGAGGAGGGCCAGCCGTGGAGCAGCACGAGCTTCGGGCTGCGCGGATCGCCCGCTTCGCGGTACGCGATGTTGAGGCCGTCGACCTTGATGCTGCCGTAGCGGACCTGCGTGGCGGCGACGGGGGTCGTGACGACGGTTGCCGTCTGCGCATAGGCGGACGCCGCGCCGAACAGCGAGGACGCTGCGACCATGGCGCCAAAGGCGGCGGATAAAAGACGTGATTTGCGAGTCATGGGAGTAGCCTTTCGAAGAGGGGAAGCAGACGCGAACAACAGGCGGTCGGCGGCCGGGCAGCGATCTTGCGCGCCCGGCGCCAGGTTCATGCGGCCTTGCGGACCTCGACGACGGGGAAGTCGATATCGGTGGCGAACGCCACGTTGAGGTAATTCGTCCAGGTGTTCAGGGCGACGTGCTGGACGATCTCGATCAGTTGGGCGTCGGTGTAGCCGGCGAGCCGTACCGCTGCGAGGTCCGCCTCGGAGACGCGGCCACGCTCCTGCGTGAGCTTGGCGGCGAAGTGGACGGCGGCATCGGCAACGGGATCGTTCGATGCCCCGCTGCGGTTGGCGGTCATCTCGGCGTCGTCGAGCTTTGCGACATGCTTGCCGAGATAGGTGTGCGCGGACAGGCAATAGCTGCAACCGTTCACTTCGGCGACCGCCAGCGCGATCCGTTCGCGCGTCGCTGCGGGCAACGCTCCCCTGCCGAGCGCACCCGACATGCCGAGATAGCCTTCGAGCGCCTGCGGACTGGTGGAGATCAGGCGAAACATGTTCGGCACCACACCGAGCTGGGCCTTGACCGCGTCGAGCAGCGGCTGCGATTGGGTAGGGGCATCGGCGATCGTGGCGGGCGTTGCGATACGGGACATGGCGGTATTCCTGTTCAGCGGTGGCGAGCTTGATCGCCCGCTGAACATCAAATAGGCGCTTCCATTTTTATGGAGCACCCGGCATTATCAGAAATCATCCTATCATTTATTGGAATGTCCGATGGACCGCATCGATGCGATGACGACCCTGATCGCGGCGGTCGACGGCGGCAGCTTGTCGGCCGCCTCGCGCAATCTCGGGATGCCGCTCGCTACGGTCAGCCGGAAAGTCTCCGAACTCGAAGCGCATCTGCGGACCAAGCTCGTCATCCGGACCAGCCGCAAGTTGTTGCTGACGGAGCCCGGTCGTGCCTATGTCGCTGCCAGCAGGCGCATTCTCGAGGAGATCGACGAAACGGAGCGTGCGGCATCGGGCGAATATGGCGCGCCGCAGGGCCATCTGACGATCACCGCGCCGATCATGTTCGGGCGTCTCCACGTCGAGCCGGTCGTGCTCGCCTTTCTGCAGGCGTATCCCGATATCCAGGCGCGACTGATCCTCGCCGATCATGTCGTCAACCTGGTCGACGATCATATCGAGGTCGCGATCCGGATCGGTCGATTGCCGGACAGTGCGATGGTCGCCACGCGGCTCGGCACGATCCGCCGGGTCGCCTGCGCCAGCCCCGACTATCTGGCAAAGCGCGGCACGCCCGAAACGCTTGAGATGCTCGCCGATCACGACTGCGTGATGTTCGAAGGGCTGTACTCGAGCACGGTCTGGAACTTCGGATGTGGCGAGCGGGCGGCCGCGGTGCCGATCAAGCCGCGCTTCGCCGTCAATACCGCCGATGCGGCGATCGCGGCGGCAGTCGCCGGAACGGGTATCACGCGCGTGCTGTCCTACCAGGTCGCCGATGCCCTCGCCGCGGGTGAGCTGCGCTTGGTACTGGAGCCGTTCGAGCCGGAGCCGCTGCCGGTCCATCTCGTCTATCCCGCGCAGTCGCTGCTCCCGCTGAAGTTGCGCGCCTTCCTCGATTTCAGCGCACCGCGCCTCAAGGCCTTGCTCCCAGACTGATCCGCGTGCGCGATGGTGTCATGGACGCTGGAAGATGAAGACGAACTGATCGGTGTGGCCCCGTATGGTTGGATCCAGCGCATAGGCGGTATGCGGATCGTCGGCGTTACGCAGCAGGTCGCTTTGGCCGACGAAACGAAAGCCCGCCGCCGCCATGTCGGATTTGACGACATCGGGATCGATCCGGTGCGTCGTGTCGGTTGCCGCGATCTTCGATCCCGCCGGGGCGATATGATCGATGACGACGAACCGTCCTCCGGGTTTCAGCGCCTTGAAGACCGCCTTGTTGAACGCGGGGACATCCGCCGGCCCCATGAAGGGGTCGTAGAGATCGTGATAATTCTGCCGGATCCAGATGACATCCGCCTTCGTCGGCAGACGGATGGCGTTCACGGGGTTTATCACCGTGATGACATTGGCGTGGCCGGATAGCGGCCGGAATCCGGCCGGCGGCGTTACGATCTTGTCGTCCTTGTCGCCCTCGATCAGGTGGACGGCATAGACCTTGCCGGACGGGCCGACGACGTCCGAGAACAGACGATCCCAATATTCTCCGGGCCAGATATCGGCGACGGTATCGCCAGGGCGAAGACCGAGCAAGGCGAGCAGCGCGGCAGGATGGCGTGCCGCATCCTTTGCCCGGTCGGTGTCCGGCCTGCTCGGATCGGCGACGGCCGCGGAAATCCCCGCGGCGCTATTCTGCTTGGCCCGAGATGCGACCGGGGTGGCGTGAAGCGGGGCAGTAAGCCAGCCGGTCAAGACAAGGCTCACGGTAACGCCAAGGCCAAGCAAATCTCGGCGGGAACGACGTAATGATGCTGGATTCATGATTGCTTGTTCCGACCGGGAGGAGCTCTCGGTTACAGCTCAGCGATGGCGTGTAACATTTACGGATCCTCCGCCGTACAATGAGTGGGGGCGTCATTCCGGAGTTCTGATCGATGCTGCGTACCACCTCTCTCATGGCCGCGCTGTTGGCGGGTGCCGCCCTGATCGCCGCGATCGCGCCCAGCCTGGCCGAGGCTCCTGCCACAAAGGTCCCGGCCTCGGTCGCGCGGGAAGCGCCGTCGGGGAACCGCGAAACGGCGATTTTCGCCGGCGGCTGCTTCTGGGGTGTCGAAGGGGTGTTCAGCCATATGAAGGGCGTCATCAGCACGACATCGGGATACGCCGGCGGCGATCGCTCGGCGGCGCGGTACGAAGCCGTTGCAACGGGCGCTACCGGGCACGCGGAGTCGGTCGAGGTGGTCTTCGATCCGCGGCAGGTAAACTACGCGGACCTGTTGCGCGTCTACTTCTCGGTCGTCGCGGATCCTACCCAGGTCAACCGGCAGGGGCCCGATGAGGGGACGCAGTACCGGACCGCCTTGTTCCCGCTCTCCGCGGCTCAGATCACGGTAGCACGTGCCTATATCGCTCAGCTCGACGCAGCGCGTGCCTATCCCAGGCCGATCGCCACGCGGCTCGAAGCGCGGCACGAATTCTTCGCCGCCGAACCCTATCACCAGAAGTTCATGGCGCGGAATCCCGACTATCCGTACATCGTCATCAACGATCGGCCGAAGGTCGAGGCGTTCCGGCGGCTGTTCCCGCAAAGCTGGAAATCCTGAGCAGACGGAACCTGATCGCTATCGCCGATGACAATTTTCACGGCCTCGTCTCGCAGCTTCAGAAGCTTGGTGCTGCCGCGTCAGTCTGACAATTTCAGCGGCGGCGAATAATATTTTGCCCCCGATGTAACCGAATGACTTCGCTTGCCGAACCCTGATCTTGATGAAGGGGCGGTACGCTATGAAGAGGTTGCTGATACTGTCCGCGATGCTGTGCGCAGCTGGCTTGCCGGCTGCATCGCAGACCATGCAGGCGCCTACGATGGGCGACATGACGGCGATCGACGTCGGAATCGAGCCCATGATGCGCGTCGCGAGTTCCCGTTATGCCCAGTTGGCCTTGGCAAACGAGATCCACACCATCGAAGCCGCACGACGCGCGGTGGCAAATGCCCGTTCGACCGCGACCCGCAGCGTATCCGTGACGATGCTGCGCGAGCACGAGGCGTCGATGCGCGGTCTTGCGGCGATCCCGACCGCCGCGGGGCAACTCCGCTCGGCGAGCGCGTCCGCGAGCCAGTACGACGCTGTGGTACGAAACGCCCCGGCAGACGGCTTCGCCGAGCGGCAACTCGATCTGCGGCGATACGCCTGGGCGCTCCATTCAGGCTACGCCGCGGACGGCGCGGACCCGGCATTGCGACGCTTTGCCCGCTCGGCGGTGCTGCAGGCCGAACGCGATCTCCGACTCCTGTCGATGCGACCCAAGCAGTATTGATGAAAGCGAGCGATATGAACGATAACGCAGAGACGCTGCCGGTGCAGACCCGCGAGGCCCCTATCCCGAGGAGGCGCGGTCGCTCGATCGGTGAACTGGTCTATCGACACCGCCTGCCGACGCGGCTTTGGCACTGGACCAACGCCGTTGCGATCGTCGTGATGTTGATGAGCGGGATGATGATCTCCAACGCGCATCCGCATCTCTATTGGGGGGAGTTCGGCGCAAACCTCGACCATGCCTGGTATCATCCGCCACATTTCCCGGGCTGGGCCACGATACCCTCGACCTATAACCTTGCTCTGGCACGCCATTGGCACCTGTTCTTCGCCTGGATCTTCGCGTTCGGGCTGCTGGCGTTCATGCTTGTCAGCCTCGTCAATCGCCACATCCAGCGCGACCTGACGCTGACCCGTGCCGAACTTGCCCCCGGCCATCTGTGGCAGGACGTCAAGGATCACGCCCGGTTGAAATTCCCGACCGGCGAGAAAGCGCTCAGGTTCAACGTGCTCCAGAAGATCACGTATATCGGCGTCGTCTTCGTGGTGCTCCCTCTGCTGATCGTTACGGGGCTCAGCCTGTCGCCCGGGTTCGACGCCGTGTTGCACTGGTCGCTCGACCTGATGGGGGGACGGTCCTCCGCGCGGTCGATCCACTTCATCTGCGCCGGATTGATCGCGGCGTTCATCGTCCTGCACCTCGTGCTCGTCCTGCTGGCCGGTCCCTACAACGAGATACGCTCGATGATCACGGGGCGCTTTCGCGTGCCGCCCGATCGCGACGAGACGCCGCAACACAATGCGACTTTGGTGTCGAATCTGGTGCCGAATCTGGTGGAGGACCTGACATGAGCGGAGTGATCACGCGGCGTGGACTCGTGTCCGGTCTGGTCGCCAGTGCGGGCGGTCTGCTTTCGGGTTGCGACAAGCTTGGGCAGAATCCCCGGTTTCGCGAACTCCTGAAGACAGGAGAACATGGGAATTACGCCATCCAGCGTCTGCTGCAGGACTCCACGGCGCTTGCGGAGGAGTTCGCGCCGAGCCAGCGCTCGCCGATATTCCGCGCAAACGGCACGCGAATGCCTGGCGGTGCCGACTATGCCCGCCACCTCGCGACGGGGTTCGCGGACTGGCAACTCGTCGTGGACGGGGCGGTCGCTCGACCGCAGTCGTTCTCGCTCGGCGAGGTGAAGGCCATGCCTGCGCGCCAGCAGATCACGCGCCACGACTGCGTGGAAGGATGGAGTGCGATCGCCAAGTGGACCGGCGTTCCGCTGAAGCTGTTGCTCGAACGCGCGGGCGTGAGCCGACAGGCGCGTTTCGTTGTGCTGCACTGCGCCGATCCCCAGTCGAACGGCTCGATGTATTACGAATCGATCGACCTGCTGGATGCCTACCATCCCCAGACCATGATCGCCTGGGCGGTGAACGACGCGTTGCTGCCGGTACCCAACGGTGCGCCGCTTCGCCTGAGGGTCGAGCGTCAGCTCGGCTACAAGCATGCGAAATACGTCCAGCGGATCGAAGCGGTTACCAGCCTCACCGGCATCTATGGCGGGGGAGGCGGCTATTGGGAGGATGCCGCGGGATACGAGTGGTACGCGGGGCTGTAGCAGGCAAATGCGCCGCCGCTCGTAGCAGCCCTGATGTACCGGGGTGGCGGCAAGAGTGTTTCAGGCGTGTCCCTCGCTCGACTGTAACGGTGCGGCATAGCCCGGCGAACAGGAGAAGACGGCGCTGCGGTGATGCGCGCCCCGGAGAGCGTGTCATGATCCACCGGTTTAAAAAAATCCTCGCTGCGGCCGACCCCGCCACGCCCGACCTCGCCACGCCCGATCTCGCCACGAAGATCGGTCGATAACATGTCGCTTGCCCTGAACCCCCTGTTCGCCTTCGCCGCCGGCGCGCTGACGATCCTGTCGCCCTGCGTCCTGCCGCTCGTGCCGATCGTTCTGGGTAGTGCCATGCAGCGGAGCCGCTGGGGTCCGCTCGCCCTCTCGGCTGGGCTGGTGGTTTCGTTCACTGCGGTCGGCTTGGCGCTGGCTTCGCTGGGTACGCTTGCCGGCTTCGACGGCGATGCCGTCCGGGTCTTTGGTGCGATCCTGTTGCTGGCGGTAGGATTGCTGCTGATCGTTCCGGGTGCGCAGGACGCGCTCAGTCGACTTGCCACGCCCCTCGCCAACTGGGCGAGCCATCGCCAGGACGGGCTCGCCCGGTTCGGGCTGGCGGGCCAGGCCGGGATCGGCGTGCTGCTCGGCCTCGTCTGGAGCCCGTGCGTCGGGCCGACGCTGGGGGCGGCCACCGTCCTTGCGGGGCAGGGCGGCGGACTGCTGGACGCGGCGATCGTCATGGCGGCCTTCGGGCTCGGCATCGCAGTCACGTTGCTGGCGATCGGTTTTGCGACGCGCGGGTTCCTGTCGCGCTGGCGAGGCCGGATGATGACCGCGGGCAGTCGCGGCAAGCTGATCTTCGGCGGCCTGATGATCGCGGTTGCGCTCATGATCCTGACCGGCATCGATCATAAGGTCGAAGGCGTACTGATATCCATCTCGCCGGATTGGCTCGTCAGTGCATCGACGAGCGTCTGACGCGATGCGCAGAATCTCCAGCGCCATCGCCCCGCTTGCTGTCCTCCTTGCCAGCGTGCTCGGTGGCAGGGTCTCGGCACAGTCCTCCCCCGTCGCTGTATCGCTGACCGCGTCGGACGGCGTCGTCGTCCACGGCCTCCATTACCGCGCGCCGCACGCTAGAGCGATCATCCTGTTGTTTCATCAGGCGGGGTCGAGCAAAGCGGAATATGCCACGATCGCGCCTCGACTGGTGGCGCGCGGGTTCGATGCGCTCGCGATCGACCAGCGGTCGGGTGGCGACCTGTTCGGGCCGAACCTGACGATGGCAGGGGCGCGCGGCCGGCCTGGCTATCTCGATGCGAAGAAAGATCTGGATGCCGCCTTTGCCTGGGGAAAGCGGCGTCACGCGCCGATCATCCTGTGGGGCAGCAGCTATTCCGCCGCGCTGGTGTTCCTGGTCGCAGCGCAGCATCCGGGCGACGTACGCGCGGTCCTCGCCTTTTCACCCGGCGAGTATCTCGACGGCAAGGACATCGTACGTATCGCCGCATCGCGTGTCCGCGCGCCGATCTTCGTCACGTCGGCGCAGACCGTCGCCGAAGTGAAGGCGGCGGCGCGCATCGTGGCTGCGGCGCCGGCAAGGCAAAAGATGCAGTATGTCCCCGTCGCTGGCGGCGTACACGGCGCATCGACGTTGATCGTCGCACGCAATCCCGGCGGGGCCGCCGCCAACTGGGCTGCCGTCTCCCGCTTTCTCGATCGTACAGTGCCAGCGTCATCTCACGTTGCCGCTCGTGTGCCGGGCGACGACGGCGCGCATGGCCGATCCGTAACCTTTTCGACTGCGCCAACGAAATCCTTATCGAAGCGCGCTGGGCAGATCGGCCACGCCGCCGCCCAGGAGCATTGAATGTCCCGCATGCCGTTGATGATCGCCATCGCCGCCCTGTTTCCGCTCACCGCGGTCGCGGCGCGGACTCCTCCCGCACCGACCGCTCAGCATAATGTCGCGGTCAATGCGGATGCCGACGAGCTCGCGCTGCACGGCTATGACGCCGTCGCGTATTTCGCCGATGGTGTCCCGACCAGGGGCGATGCGCGCTTTGCCGCGACATATGACGGCGCGCGATACCAGTTCTCGACCGATGCGCATCGGCAGGCGTTCACGGCCGATCCTGCCCGGTATGCGCCGCAGTTCGGCGGGTTTTGCGCGCTCGGTACCGCGTATGGCGAAAAGGTCGATACCGATCCGGAGACGGGCAAGGTGGTTGATGGCAAGCTGTACCTGAACAACAGCAAGAAGGTCGCCGAGCGGTGGGAAACCGATCGGTCGGACTATATCGCCAAGGCCGATTTCGCGTGGTTGACGATCAAGGACAAGGCGCCCTGATCGTGCGGTCGACCCGAACGCTGCTGGTCCGTTGCCTGTTGCCGGCGCTCGTGCTGCTTTCGGGCGTAACGGCGCAGGCGCAGGAGAATGCTTCACCGTTCATCACGCGCTTCCACGGTAAAGTGCCGCCGCCGATCCAGGCGACGGAGCGGTCGGGCAAGCCATTCGACGCCGGCAGCCTTCGCGGCAAAGTGGTGATCGTCAATCTCTGGGCGACATGGTGCGCGCCGTGTCGGGCGGAACTGCCCAGTCTCGATCGACTTGCCGCCGCCAACGGCCGCGATCTCGTCGTGCTGGCGGTTTCGAACGACCGCGGTGGCTGGCCGACGATCGATCGGTTCTGGCGCGACCAATATCCGCATCTGCATCCGGTGCTGGCGACGGACGCCCAGCTGCCGCAAAAACTGGGCGCACTCGGATTGCCCTATACGCTCATCCTAGACCGTCAGGGTCGGGAGATCGCGCGTGTTCCCCGTGCCACCGACTGGACCTCGGCCAAGACACGGGCCCTGATCGCGCGTGCCGTTGCGCAATAGATCGGGTCATTAGCAGACCCGTTCGGCTCAGGCATTTCGTTCTCTCTCGTCGAATGCGCCTGTGGCCGCCAGACGTGTCAGGCTTTGTGCGAGATCGTAGGTGGACGACGAACGCACGGCGCTCTCCCAAGCGATGGCGAGTGTTTCGCCATAGGCGACAGCGCGCATGAAGGCGTCATCGCCTCGCACAAGCTCGACGGCCAGGACGTGCTTCTGGCCGGCGCGGACGACCAGCATGGTGCGATTCTGTTCGGAGAAATCGATGCGTGCCAGTGCGGCAGAGATATCCGCTTGCTGGTGCGCCTCCCATAGCGCGATCACGGGGAACCGTGTCGTCAGGACCATCGCGCACGATCGAATCGACAGGTGCGTCTCCAGTAACGTGTCTCCCTCGATCGTGGCCAGCAAGCCGAGATCGAGGCAGGGGCCGTCGATTGCAGCCATGACCGCCATGCGTGCCCATTCGAGACGCGCCAGATCGGGAAGATAGGCGAGCTCGCGCACCGGCGGATATGCGGAAACGAAATCCGGGAACGCGGCGCCATAACCGGACAGCCAACCCTGCCGTGGTGGATAGGCCGCGACGAAAGCGCCGGCCATCGCGGCAAAGCAGGTTTCGCCAACGAGGGCCGATGTCACGGGGAAACAGTCGGCAATTGCCTGGCTGAGTGAAATGCGGACATTGCGGGCGTGGATCCGATACCCTGCCGAGCCGGCATAGTTGCCGAGGCCCGGTTCCAACAAATCCTGCGCGTAGTTTCGCTGAAATTCCGCCAGCGTCGTCACGGGTACGCTACTGTCACGACCCGCCGCGCGCGCCGCGCTTCCTCGAACAGGGTTTTGAGCGGGGGAATCGCGCTGTCCCACTCGACGATCGTCGGTTTGGGACCAAACCGGACGACGCTTCGCGCGAACAGATCCCATACCGTATCGGCGACGGCGGCACCGTGGGTATCGATGAGCAATCCGCTTCCGGCGGCATCGGGTTCGTGACCGGCAAGATGATATTGGCCGATCGCATCGACCGGCACGTCGTCGAACCATGCGGCGATATCGGTGCCGATATTGGTCGCGCTGATATGCAGGTTGTTGACGTCGAGGAGAATGCGACAGCCGGTACGGGCGCATAGCCGGGCGAGAAAATCGCCCTCGCGCAACGTCGTCCCGTCAAGCGTCATGTAACCCGACGGGTTCTCGACCATGATCGTTCGGCCAAGTCGCGCCTGCGCGTGATCGACATTGCGCGAGACGCTATCGAGTACCTCTTCGTTGAGAGGTAGCGGTAGAAGGTCGTTGTAGTAACGCCGTCCGTCCGGCACCAGGCAAGGTGTTCGGATACGAGGCATGCAGTGATATCCTCCACCAGCGCGGCGAGACGGTCGAGATGATCCGCATCGATGCCGTCCGCCGACCCGAGCGAGAGCCCGACGCCGTGCACGCTGACCGGATGGCGGTCCGCGAGCGCACACAGCACGGCGTAGCGCGGCGCGTGGGGTTCGAAATAATTCTCCGCATGCACCTCGACGAAATCGACGGGTACGGTCGCTGCGTCGTGAAAGTGTTGCAGATGCGGCGCGCGAAGCCCGATCCCGATCCATCGATCGCGCGTGCCGCATTTCATCATGATTTGGCCGGGCCGGTCGATCCGCCCGGAATCTTCTTGCAGGTCCCGGCCGGAAGATAGACCCATGAATCGGCTTGTCGGTCGATCTTTGCGGTGCCGCCACAGGCATTGGCCGGGCCGAAACAATCATTCTGACCCGCCTTGGCGATACCGTAGCATTTCTCGAATTTGTAGCTGGGCTTGGGGACGTTGACCTGCGCCTGAGCTGCGGCGGCGGCAAGCGTGACGGCTGCGGCCAGTCCGGCGGCGGTGACGATCGTGGTGGTGCGGCTCATGGCAAAGCTCCTGGGGCGTGGGTGACGGATCAGTAGAAGGAAAAGCGCGCGCCGATCAGGAACACCTGTCCGCGTTGGCGCGTGGCGAACGCGTCGGTCTTGCTGCGCAGGCCATAGGCATAGATGCTGGCGAACAGCTTGGCGTCGGTATGGATGTCGTCGCCGAACAGGTCGTGGTTCTGGTCGACCAGATAGGACAGTCCGAGCTCACCGATGTCTACGGTATCCTGCGTCGGCAAAGCAGCGTGGCTATCTGCCGTCGCGTGCTGGTAATAGCCGCCGAACACCCACGGACCGCTCACGTAATCGGCGCTTGCGACGATGCCGTACGGCGTGTCGCGCGCACCGGTCCGTCGCGCGGCGTCGTCGACCGTCGCGCTCAGGCCGACCGTCCAGCTGTCGTGCCAAGTCGCCGTCACGCCCCCGCTGAACGAATCCGAGCGGCGGTCGCGCGCGGTATCCGTACCCTGCGCATGCGAGTAGGTCGCACCGACGGACAGATCGATTCCCTCGGTCCGGTGGTTCCACACGATCGCCGCCTGAACGACATCGGTATAGCGTCCCGGATCGGCGGGCTGGCTCTGCGTACCGGCCGCAATCCGTTCACGCCCGGCGATGCCGTATCCGGTCGGGCGGTTGGTCTCCGGCGTGTAGGACACCGCGGCATAGAAGCCGCTGCGCGAGCGCGGGGTGAGGTAGATCGCCTTGAACGATCGATCGCTGTAAAAGCGCGCCGCGTAGCCGAGATAACTCAGCGCATCGATCCGCGCGCCGAGTGCCGCGGGGAGAAAACCGGTCGGCAGTCGTCCGTCGGGATCCAGCCGTGCACCTGATTCCGGACCGAAGCCGGGCGAGGTAAAGGCGATCTCCGATGGCGTGAAACCGACCAGGCTTTGCGGAAAGCCGGCGCGTTCCCCGATCTCGATCCGTCCGAAATCGCCGATCGCGAAAACACTCGCCTCCGGCACGCTCAGGCGCCAGCTCGACCGCGGCTCGCTGGCAGCGCCGCCGATACCGAGCGCCGAGCGTGCCGCCAAGACAATGCCCGACTCGGTGCGATATTGCGGGGTCAGCTCGATCTCGGCCTCGGACAGTGCGCCCGCGTCGGTGTGCGGGTCATCGGCTGAAAGAGTGCCGACGATATTGCCATAGCCGCTGATCTTGAGAGCATATGTACCCGGCGCGGCACTGGATTGACCTACCGCCGGCTGAGCCGCCACCATCAACGCGAAAACCGCAACGTGGGTGGCGGGGCGTGTGGCTAGGACGAAGAGCGCAAAACGGCTCAAGGACAACTCCCGACGAAATGGACATTCTCTACTTCGCCGGGGCACCGAAAGAGTTACACGGCGCGCGACGTTTCGGGCGGGAGAACTTGGTCGCTCGGGGGGGCCGATCGCGCGTCAGCGCGTTGCGGAGATCTCAAGCGTTCAGAGCGCCGATCGCGCGCCGGTAAAGCCCGACCGGGCCATAGGCGCTGACGATCGACATTATCATCCAGGCCGGCAGGCCAATGGTGTGCTGGGACCCGAATTCGGCGAGGGAATGCGCAATCCGCATGCTCGGGCGCGACTTGAATATACCGTCATGGTGGAGAGCCGTGGCTGTCATGGTACGCCTTTCGATTGCGGGTGAAGCGCCTTGTCGATCCGTGGGGCGGAAATACCTGCCCCGTAAACTCTTCCGCGTGCCGACAGGTTTTGGTTACCGATCAACGCGTTAAATGCAGGGGCAGGGGGCGAACCATGGCGCGCATCGTTCGCCCCCCGACATCACCAGCGTAGCGCGACCGGGCCCAACAATCCGCCAACGACGGTGGTGACGGCGATGCCGCAGGAATACCAAAGCAGAACGAAGGCGGCCGTCGACTCCGTGCAGGCGAGCGCATAGATCGCCGCCGCCATCGCACCCGCCAGAAGCCCTGCGACCGCGCCGGTACGGCGCAAGTCGATCGGTGCCTGACGACGCAGGGCGATCAATAATCCGACGAGGATCGGCAGGGACAGGAGCGCGATGCGCAACGGGCATTCCTGCCAGCTGCCGCCCAGGATGATGTCACTCCAGGCCGCGGTTGGCGCCATCAGCACTTGCAGGATGGCCAGCGCGCCCAACATCAGCGTCGGCACCGCGACGGCGCTGGTCAGCGCCCCGGACTCCACGCCCGGCTGGGCCAGGCGGTTCACGACCAGGAACGCCGGGATCCCCAGCGCGGAGACAAAGGCCAACTTCATCAGCAGCGGGGCCAGCCCATCCATTTGCGCCAGGCCCGACTGCAAGCCGAACGCGAACAGCGTTGCGACGAGCGTGACCACCGCTCCGGCGAGTATCCCTTGAGCAAGATCGTTACGACGCTTGTTTCGCGGGACGACCCGCGTGTCGGCGGCAAGTTGGCTGATAAGATCTGCGGTGTTCATCGGCTTCTTCGCATCTGCGAGTCCCGGGGCGGTGCTCTGTTACAGGATAGTTCGGTGAAAACCGTGTCCAAGTTACAGCAACTCGGCGGCGTCATCGAGCTGGACGGCCGTGGCAAGCCGGCTCAACCCACGGTGAATGTTCACTTTGACGAGCGATACGCTCTGCCCCGTCGCTGCTGCAGCCTCCTCGATGCTGAAGCCTTGCAGCTTGACCAGCTTGATGACGAGCGCCTGTGCAGGCTTCAGCCGGGAAAGCAGATCGTCGAGGACGATCGAACTCGTCACGGCGCTCTCGTGACCCTCGGTGCCGGCGATGGTTTCGTCCAGTTCCTCGGTCGCGGTGCGTCCCATTGCGCGCAGCCGGTCGATCCACTTGTAGCGCGCGATCGCGGCCAGCCAGGGGCGGAAGGGGCGGTCGATCGCATAGGTGTGCCGTTTCGTATGGACCGCGATCAACGCCTCCTGTGCGGCGTCTTCGACCATCGCAGGCGGCAGGCGACGTCCGTAATACCGGTTCAGCCAGATGCCGACCTCGGACAGCAACCGGTGATAGGCTCCGCCGTTGCCTGCGAGCCCTGCCGCCATCAGCAGGCCCCACTCGTCGACCCTGGCAGCGCCGTCGGCCGTAGTGCCCGATAGCGCGGTGAATGCCGTCGTCATGATGCGTCTCCATCATCGCGCGATCCTGTCCGCTGCGATAATGATGATGTCCGTCCGAACGCTGGCCGACACCACGTACCAAGCATGCATGAGTTCCATGCTCACTGTGCAAGGTTCCGGGATAACCGATTTGCTACAATGCCTTATCGCTATGTTGTGCTTGTCCAACTCTGGTAACCGATCGACGGTTGGCGGCGAATTGAGTGGTATGGGCAATGCAGCCCGGCACAAGGATCGCCATCATGAGCCTCTACACCGCACAAGCTTTCCGCCCATCGCAGGCGCTCTACCCTCTTCTGGGTACATCTTCCGCGTTCGTGGTGCTGATGATCGTCGGGTTCTTGATGGGTGGTTTCGCCATCATGACGACAATGTAGGAATATGACGGCGAACATTTGTTCCGGTTCGTCCACTGGATACCGCTAAACTGCTCTGCTACATTGCCACGCTATGGAAATGCATCAGGTCCGTTACTTTCTATCGATGGCACGCACCCTGAACTTCACGCGTGCCGCCGATGAGTGCAACGTCACGCAGCCGTCGCTGACCCGCGCCATCCAGAAGCTCGAGGAAGAGCTTGGCGGCGCGCTGTTCCGACGTGAGCGGGCACGCACGCATCTGACCGATCTCGGCCGCTTGATGCTGCCCCACCTCGACCGGACGTTCGAGGCGGCGGAGGCTGCCAAGCACCTCGCGCGTGGCGTCGGCAAGGCGCAGGTAACGCCCTTGGCGCTCGGCGTGGCGTCATCGATCGATTCCGACGTGCTGGAGTCGGTGCTTGCCGAGCTCGGGGCGGGATTGCCGGGATTTGCCCTGTCGGTGATGAGCGCGTCGTCCGCGGAAATCATCGAGGCCGCGTTGAACGGATCGCTCGACCTCATCATCGTCGAAATGCCGGATGATCGCCCGGATCGGCTGGAAGCGTGGACGTTGTTCGAGCAGGCCTATCACCTCGTGCTGCGCGCCGAGCACAAGCTTGCGTCAGGCGACACGGCACGGCTGGCCGATGCACGGGACGAGGCGTTCATCGACTGGGGCGGGGATGCGATCGAACGTTTGTCGGCGGCGGCAGCCTCGGTCGGCTTCGAACCCGTGATCCCGCATCGTGCGGCCGAACCAGCGCAAGTCCGACGGTTGATCCTTGCCGGGCTTGGCTGTGCCTTGATGCCGCGCCCCCGAGACTGCGACGGTGCCTCGCGGTTGCGTGCCCTGCGGCTGGAGGATGTCGACGTCGTGCGCAGCGTCGTCTTGTCGGCGATCAGCGGGCGGCAGCGTTCGATCGCGGCGGATGCCTTTGTCCGGGCATCGCGTGCTCGCGACTGGAGTCTGGCGTCAGCCGCCTGACGCGACGAGCGCAGCCAACACGTCGCCCGGATCCGCGCGATTGCGGAAATCCGGATCGACGAAGGCGAAAATGACCGTGCCGTCGCTTGCAATGAGGAACGTCGCGGGGATCGGCAGCAGGCCTGCGCTCGATCCGTAGGCCTGATCGAGATCGATGCCGTAGGCGCGGTAATCGCGCAAAATCGTATCGTCGAGGTGAAAGGCGAGACCCACCTCCAGTGAGACGCCGTGATCCACGTCGCAGAACATCGTCATGGGATCGACGAATATCGCCGCCAGCACTTGCGCCCGGCCGCCGATTTC
This sequence comes from Sphingomonas faeni, assembly GCF_040407565.1. Lineage (GTDB taxonomy): Bacteria > Pseudomonadota > Alphaproteobacteria > Sphingomonadales > Sphingomonadaceae > Sphingomonas > Sphingomonas faeni_F. The sequence goes on along the minus strand of NZ_JAPZPR010000002.1, from coordinate 79,685 downwards.
AGCGGTAATGGATGCGAACGCCCCGCCCATGGCAGCCAGCTCAGGCAGCGCGGTGGACCAGGCCTCGAGCTCATGCCGACAATAGTCGCACCAGCCGCCGCGATTGAAGCTGAGCACCAAAGGCCCCGACGCCAACAGCGAATAGAGCGAACGGTAACGCCCGTTTGCGTCGGGGAGCGCAAAATCGGGAAAGCGATCGCCAACCTGCGGGGCGCTTGCGCCGACCCCGTTCCGGCGAAGGCGGTCGACGAGAACATCATATCGTATTTGCCAGGCCGGCACCGCGATGCGTCGGCGCTGTAGCGCGTCGGCGAGCTTTGATGTTGCTTCCATGCGCACGTGATGGTCGTCACCGGTCGGCAGGGGAAGGGGGCGGGCCGCATGAAGTTCATGCGTGCGACGCATGTCATCATCGGGTTCGCGATCCGTGCACCGATATTCGGGTGACGAGAAGAAGCATGAACACCGTCAGGGTCATCGTCGCATAGGCAAGGATGCCGGATACGGAGCCCGACGGGATCGCGGCCAGCAGCAACGAGTCGTTGCCGCCGGGCACGCGCACAGCACCGATCGCCATGAGCATGCCACCGACCACCGAGCGGAACACGCCCCGAGGTGTCGGGCGCCGCGCAGCGAACCGACCGGCCATCATTGCGGCGCAAATCGAACCGGTTACCGTCATCAGCGCGAGCCAGCTGCCGCCCGCATTATCGATCATCAGCATTTGCATCGACATCGGCGCACCACCGAAGCCGCGCTGCACGGCGTCGGCATAACCCCAGCCGGGTCGCGCCGCGTAGAGCATGGCACCGCAAAGCCCGAGTATCAGCATCGCGATGCACAAGGGATAGCGGCGCTCGTCGATATGCGTCCGATCGCGGATCAACCGCCAACCCGTGGCCAGAAGGAGCAGCGCAAAGACTGCAAGCAACAGAGAACCGGTTGCGCTCGCGTGGTCCAGCATCGACGGGCTCGTCCGCACCTCGACCGGTGTAATTCTCGTCAACGCGTAACCGATCGCCAAGCCAACCGGCAGGCCGAGGAAGCGCATTTCGCCGTTGCCCAGCCGCCCGAGCGAGCCAAGCAGGCACGCATCGTTGACCACCGCACCGATGCCGAGCAGGACTGCACCGAGGATCAGTGATCCACCAATCGACACGCTGCCGGTGAGATGTACCTGTCCGCCCGGCAACCAGGACGCGGGCAGCAGCACGAGCCCTGCGGTGGCCGCCGCGAATGCGATGCCGATCGTCAGCCGCGAATCGCGACGCTCGACCAGATCGTGCGTCGCGCCGACCGAGCAGATGCCGCCCTGGTTGATCGACCAGCCGACGAGCAGCGCGCCGAAACACGCAGTGAGAAAGGCGAGCGAGAGTGCCAAGCGATCAGTCGCGCCTGGGACGTCGCGATTCGCGGACCGCGCGCAGATGCGTTATCGGCGCGGGCGTCGTCGCCAGGGCGGCGGCCATCGCGCGATACCCTGCGTCGACGGCGCGGGGATAGGATTTCCAGTCGCGAATCTCGATCATGTCGAGTTCGGGCATCACGTACAGGTCCGCCGCCGCCCGCGCCGTCGCAATCTCGCTATGCGTCGAGATCGTCGCCGACCGCATAAGGATCGACACCAGGGGCGGTCCGCGCCGCCACCTACCGGAGGCAAACCAGCCGATCCACGATCGCGGCGGCATGACTTCTGCGGGCGACAGGCCGATCGCGCGCGAGACGTCGCAGCCGATCACCGTGCCGGCGTGGCTCTCGCGCAGCATCTCGGTCGGCAGGTTCCGCAGCAATCCGCCGTCGACCAGCACGCAGCCGTCGCGCACCACCGGTGGAAGGATGCCGGGCAGCGAGATCGATGCCCTCAGCGCATCGACTATCGGTCCGCGCGTGAAGGTATCGCAGCGCCCGGTGGTCAGGTTGGCAGCGCCGCACAGGAACGGGATTGCCAGATCCTCGACGACCGCCGCGCCGAAGTGCCGGTGCAGCCGCGTCTCGACCTTGTGCCCCCGCGTCATCGCGATGATCGGAAGGGCGATGTCGTCGAGCGGGTTCGTCGTCACGAACGCATCGCGCATCCGTGTGTCGAGTTCGTCGTCGTCCCACCCGCTCGCGACGCCTGCTGCTATGATCGCGCCCATCGACGTGCCGGCGACCGCATCGATCGGCACGCCCGCCTCGCGCAAGGCGCGGACAGCACCGACGTGCGCGAAGGCACGTGCACCGCCACCGGACAGGGCCAGTCCGACCGCTGTGCCAGTCAGCGTGCGGGCCAGACGATCGATGCCTTCGCCGCCCGCCGTGATGTGATGAACCTGGGCCGGCACGGTCGCGGCGATCCACGCGCCGCTTGGCCGGATCGACGTTCCCGCCGTACGCTCCAGCACGAGTTCGACCAGCCCGTTGGCCTGGAGAGGTTCGGTAGAACACAAGGCGCAATCGGGTGGGGGCTGAGACTGCGCTCGACCGAGCAGCAGCACGCGATCGACATGGCAGCGACAGGCCGCCGCCCAGTCCGCTTCATGCGCTAGCGCTGACACGAAGACGATGTCGAAGCCGGTCTCGGCCGCCGCGATGCCGCTCACGTCCAGGTCCAGCGCAGCGCCGTCGAGCGCGACCGCGCGATAGCCGAGATCGACGCACCGCTTTGCCAGCGCGTGCGCCAACCGATGCGGGTCGCAATCCTCCGCCATCTCGACGATCAACACCGATCGCGGCAGGGTCGTCGGCACGGCCGTGCCGCTGGCCCGCCGGGCGATCAGTGTCGCCAGTTCGCGCATCACCTCGGGGTCGACCTGCGCCGCGGCGAACACGGCATCGGCTCCGATCGCGTCGACCACGCAGTCCCGCAACGCGACGACCCCTCGCGTACGGGATGTACCGGCGAGCAACGCCATCTCCCCCAGCGTATCGCCGCGGCGGACGAAGGCGACGAGCCGCGGATCGTCGCTGCGGACCGTGTCGAACACACCCAACAGTCCTTCGCGAACGAGGTAGAGATGCGTCGCCACATCACCCGCGCCGAACAAGATCGCACCCGACGAGAGGGCAATTCGCGTCACCCCGATGTCGCGGCGGTCGAACATGCTGGCCAGCGCCGCCGTCATCAGGCGATCGCGATGATCAGGCCACTCGACAGCCACTCGCAAAGCATCTCGCCAACATCGTCCGGACCAAGATCGTGCATGTTGCCGACCAGTGCGCAAGCGTTGGCGAAGCTGATACCCGACGTCAGCGCGATCAGCGTTTCCGCCTCGACCCGCGTCGTACTGCGAAAATACGGTGACAGGCCGTCACGCCACACCAGCAGGCCACCGGGAATGTCGGTGTCGCAGTCCGGCGGCGTCGCATCCCCCACAAGCGCGTTCCAGAGCGCGACGACGTTGGTCCGCGTCGCGCGTACGGCGACATGGGCAGCGAAGCGGATCGTCGCGCGGTCCCAATCCACGTCCGCGAGGGCCGCCGGGTCGACCCCGGGCAGGTCGCCCGCCGCAAACGCCTGGCGCAGCGCGAGATCGAGCCATGCCAGTTCGCCAACCTCCGGATCGTCGGGATACGCGAGCGCCAAGGCGGCGGGGAATTGGCGACCATAGTCTGCGAGCGTCCAGCTGCTCGGTGGATATGTATCGATATAGGTGTCGGCGGCAGCATCGAAGGCGTCGTCGCCGAGCCAAGCCGCGGTCTTCTCATAGGTGTCGCGCAGGCAATCCACCAATGTCGCATGATAGGCATGGCGATACACGCGCAGGCCGCGGAGCGCACGATCTGGCATGCGTTGCTCGATCGCATCGGTGCCGTGCAGGATGTGCGCGCGAAATTCGCGTTGGAGTGCGATCAGGCTCATGCCGCTTCGCGCAATTCTGGACTGGCGATCCTGCGCGCCATGTCCAGCTCATCCAGCAACACCTCGAGCGCCGGGATGTCATCGTCGCGCTCGATCATGGTCGCGACATCTCCCAGCCGTTCGATCGCGGCGCGGTACAGATTCCACACGCCGCCGGGCACGGGGTGGTCGTGCGTGTCGATCAACAGGCCGTCGCGCCCCTCGCTATGCCCGGCGAGATGAACTTGCCGCACGCGGTCGGCGGGGATCGCGTCGAGATAGCGGATGGGATCGAAGCCGTGATTGGCCGCGCTGACGAACACGTTGTTGACGTCGAGCAGCAGGTAGCAGCCGGTGCGGCGCGACATCTCGGCGATGAAATCCCATTCGCCGTAGTCGGCATCGGCGAACTCGACATAGCTCGACGGATTTTCGAGCAGGATCGCGCGACCCAGCGCGTCCTGCGCCGTGCCGATATTGGCGCAGACCAGATCGAGCGCTTCGTCGGTATAAGGAATGGGCAGCAGGTCGTGGCTGTTGAAGCCCTCGATCCCGATCCAGCTGAGATGATCGGAGATCCACATCGGCTCGATCCGGTCGGCGAGCGCACGAAGGCGCTTGAGATAGTCGGCATCGAGCCCGTCGGCCGAGCCGATCGACATCGAGACGCCGTGCAGGGCAACGGGATACTGCGCACGGACGCGGGTCAGCACGTCGAGCGGGCGACCGCCATCGACCATGAAATTCTCGGAGATGACCTCGACGAAATCGACGTCGACACTGCCATCCAGAAACGCCGGATAGTGCGGCTGGCGCATGCCGAGGCCGAACGCGCGGCGGGTCGGAATATGGGGGTAAAGCTGGGTCATCGCAGCGGCGGATCCCGTTTGGAGGGGCGGGGCGGGCGGGAGCGGTCTCCCCGGACACATTGCGTGCCCGGGGAGTCGATGCATTACTTGGTTTCGGTCAGCGAGCCGCCCTGCGCCTTGCAGGCCTTCGTGCTCAACGCCTTGAAGCCCTGGCCCTTGCAATCATTCTGGCCCTTGCACTCATGCGCGCCCGACTTGCAGTCCGACGTACCCTTGCAGCTGTTGACGCCGTAGCAATGCACGACGCCACCGCCCTTGTGTGCAGCAGCGGCCTGCGAAACGGGGGCGACGATCGCAACGCCCGAAACGGCGATCATGGCGGCGGCGGTAGCGAAGCTGAAACCGGTCGAAGTGGTCATGGGAAGTCTCCAGAAGAATTAGGGTAGTGCCGAAGCGGCACTCGTCCTTCCGACGCACCGGAACGATTGGTTACACTTACATCTGCCGGGCCATCGATTGGCCGACCTGCACCGGACACGAGGTGGCATCGCTGCTGTCCGTCGGGTTGCATCATGAGGGTGTCCGACAAGCGGAGCGCTTGGGCGAGAAGGCCAGACGGTCCATTACAGAGGGGTGCTGCTGGACGTCTCAGGCTTGCCGGACATGCGTAGTTCCGCCGGACGGACGGACAAGGTTACACCCGGTCCGCAGGCGACCGTCAAAACCCGAAAAAGCCTCGCCCAGTTGCGGAACGAAGATGACGCGCGGATGGGGCTCGCCGACCGTAGTGTTCAACGATGGTGTTAAAGAAGGCCGACCGCGATCGATCGGGCGGTCGATCCGATCCCCCGAGTTCGGACCTTTGTTCTCCGGTGAAGCGATTGCCCGGATTTGACGACGGCGCCTGTAACCTTCGCGATCCCTGAGGCGAAAACACCGTCATGACCGGCCTGATCGCCTCTCAGGTCATCGTGCGATGCCCCCCTGACGGGATGCCCCCTGACGGAACGGTCACATCGCTGGCGAGGCAAATCCTTACCGGAGACAGACTCATGAACACCCGTATCTCGGCCGCCCTGGCCGCCGCCCTCATCACCACGCTCAGCGCTGGCGTTGCCACTGCCCAGGCCGCGAAGCCGATGGAAAAATGCTTCGGCGTGAGCCTCGCCGGCAAGAACGACTGCAAGGCCGGCGCCGGCACCAGCTGCGCGGGGACGTCGAAGGTCAGCTACCAGAAGAACGCCTGGAAGCTGGTTCCGGCCGGCACCTGCACCAAGATCAAGACGCCGAAGGGCCCCGGTTCGCTGACCGAAAGCTGATCTTTCCCCGCTTGCAAGGACTTCGACCATGACCATCACCGCCGGCATCGGTTTCAAGACGATGCATCTCGAGCAGGCTCTTGCCACCGATACCGACGGGCTATGGTTCGAGGTCCATGCCGAAAACTACATGGTGGATGGCGGTCCGCGGCTTGCGGCATTGGTCGCGCTCGCGGACCGTCACCCCATTTCGCTCCACGGCGTTGGGCTGTCGCTCGCGTCGGTCGAGCGCCCGTCACCCGAGCATCTGATGCGACTGCGTCGGCTGATCGACCTGATCCGCCCGATCGCGGTGTCGGATCATCTCGCCTGGCAACGCTGGAATGGCGCGCACCACAGCGATTTCTTGCCGTTTCCGCGTACGTTGGACGCGCTGTCCCACGCCGCCGACAATGTGGATATCGTCCAGGCGGCGCTGGGTCGTGCGATCATGGTCGAAAACCCGTCGCTCTATATCGACCTGCCCGGTCACGAGATGAGCGAGATCGATTTCCTGACAGAACTGTCGCGTCGCACCGGCTGCGGGCTGTTGCTCGACGTCAACAACGTTTTCGTCAGCGCGAGTAACCTGGGGTTCAGCCCGGAGGCCGCGATCGATGCCTATCCCGGCGATCTCGTCGGCGAAATCCACCTTGCGGGACACAGCCTGGATGCCGATCCGGACAGCGCTTTGTTGATCGACTCGCACGGTTGTGCGGTCGCCGACCCGGTCTGGGCGCTGTACGACCGACTGATCGCGCGGATCGGTGCATGCCCGACCTTGATCGAGCGCGACGACGATATCCCCGATTTCGCGACGCTGATCGCCGAACGGAATCGGGCGCATCACATGCTGGCCGGGCGCGAGATGGCTAATGTCTGACGCGGGCTTCTTCCAGCACGCGTTCGGGGCGATGCTGTTCGGCGCGCCGACGACCGTCGCCGATCCGGCGCTGGCGCGCGCGCTGGCGGTACACCGCAATACCTCGGCCAAGGCCGCACAGGATGCGCTGGCCGACAATTTTCCCGTGGTTCGCGCGCTCGTCGGCGAGGAGGCATTCGCTGCTGCCGTCGCACGCTTCGTCGATGCCGCCCCGCCGACCGATCCGCGTCTGTGCTTGTACGGAGCGGGGTTTGCCGCTTTCCTGTCCGGTTATGCGCCCTTCGTCGAGGCGTCCTATCTGTCCGACGCCGCGGCGGTCGAACGGCTCACGATCGAGGCCCTGTTCGCTGCCGACGCGGTCGCACTCGATGGCGGCGCGTTCGCTGCCGGCCTCGACCTGGACCTACCGCTGACTCTGCATCCAGCCGTGGGATATGCGAGTTTCGCTTCGCCCGCGGGCAGCATCTGGCTCGCCCATGCGGAGGGCGATGCGGATGCCGCGCTGGAGGCGATCGACTGGGCCAGCGAAGTCGTGCTGGTGACGCGCCCGGATGCTGCGCTGATCGTCACCGTCCTGCCATCGGGCGCGGCGTCGTTCCTCGATGCCTGTCGCGCGGGATGCTCGCTCGGCGAGGCCGCGATCGCGTGCGGCGACGATCTGCCCGCCGTCTTCGCGACCATGATTTCCGCCGGCACCTTCGCCTGATCTTTTCGAGGACCCAGCCCATGAAGCTCTATACCCAAGCCGCCGCTCTGCTCGAACGCATCCCCTCCGACCTGCTTCTCCTGGTCGCGCGGTTCGGGGCCGCGGCGATCTTCTTCCTGTCGGGGCGTACCAAGGTCGACGGGATCCTGCACATTACGGACTCGACCTATTCGCTGTTCGAGACGGAATACCGCTTGCCGCTGTTGCCGCCGCATCTGTCGGCGCATCTGTCGACCTATGGCGAGCACTTCTTTCCGATCCTGCTCGCGCTCGGGCTGTTCACCCGTTTCGGTGCGCTGGGATTGTTGGGGATGACCGCGGTGATCGAGATCTTCGTCTATCCCGACGCCTGGCCGACGCATCTCAGCTGGGCCGCGATCCTGTTGCCGCTGATCGCACGGGGCGGTGGCCGATGGTCGCTCGACGCGCTGTTTGAGATCGAGCCGCGTCGTATCGTCGACCGGGTTTTCGCGCGGCGTGCAAGCGCCGCGTAATTTGCAAAAATTTTGTAACGCGCCGGTCCCCACCGACGAATATCTTTTTGAACCAAGAGGATAATAGTCGATGCGTATTTCCGATGTCATCGCCCGCAAGGGCAATACGGTCGACATGATCGATCACGGCCAGCCGGTGCGCGATGTCGCGCGTCTGATGAACCGCAGACAGATCGGCGCGATCGTCGTCGTCAATGCGGAGACCCGTCGCCCGATGGGCATGGTATCGCAAAGCGAGATCGTCGCGGCGGTCGATGAACTCGGCCACTCGGCGCTCGGCCATTGTGCGACCGGGATCATGCGTCGCCCCGCGCCCCATTGCACGCCCGACATGCTGATTCAGGATGCGATGGCCAAGATGACCCGCGAACGCGCGCGGCATCTGACGGTGCTCGACACGGATGGCGCGATGCTCGGCCTGGTGTCGCTTGGCGATCTCGTCGCCGCGCGGCTCGGGTCGGTCGAGCTGGAGGCGAACGTGCTGCGCGACATGGCGCGCACGCAATTGATGGTCACCGCCTGAACCTACGCGCTGCATGCCCTGACTGGCTCGGAATCATCATGTCGAAATTACGCCGCGATACCGATGGAGGCGACCCACACGTCGTCGTGGTCGGTGCAGGTTTTGGCGGCCTTACCGCCGCGCGGGACCTTGCCGCACGCGGCGCGTCCGTGACGCTGGTCGATCGCCAGAACCATCATCTGTTCCAGCCGTTGCTCTACCAGGTCGCGACCGCCGGCCTGTCGCCAGCGGACATCGCCGCGCCGATCCGCACCGTGTTGAAAGACTACAACACCCTGTGCGTGCTGATGGACGAAGTGACGGATGTCGATCACGAACGCCACAGCATCAGCCTCGCGAGCGGCGCCACGCTGAACTATGACGCGCTCGTGCTGGCGACGGGCGCGCGCCACAGCTATTTCGGCAACGACCAGTGGGAAGCCCATGCGCCGGGCATCAAGACGATCGACGACGCATTGCAAGTGCGCGGCCGAATCCTTTCCGCCCTGGAAACCGCGGAAACCGCACGGCAGGAGAACGTCGAAAGCCGTGATGAATACCTCACCTTCGTCGTCATCGGCGGTGGCCCGACCGGGGTCGAGATGGCCGGCGCCGTCGCCGAACTGACGCGGCACGCTGCCGACATGGACTTTCGCTACATCACCCGGCGCTGCATCCGGATCGTCCTGATCGAAGGCGGACCGCGCCTGCTGGCGGCGTTTCCCGCCGAGCTCGGCCTGTCGGCGGTCGCTGCGTTGCGGTCGCTCGATGTCGAAGTCATGCTCGCGGCGCGGGTGACCGGGATCGATGGCGAAGGCGTTATGATGGGCGACGTCAGGTTGCGCGCGGCGACCGTCATCTGGGCGGCGGGCGTGCAGGCATCACCGGCCGCGACATGGCTGGGGATCGCTGCCGATCGCAGCGGGCGCGTTCCCGTCGGGCCCGACCTCGGCGTGCCGGGAATGGCAGGCGTGTTCGTGATCGGCGACACCGCCGCGGTCATCGACGTGCGCGGGACGACGGTGCCCGGCGTGGCGCCCGCTGCCAAGCAACAGGGCCGCTATGTCGCGCGACTGATCGCTGCCCAGGCCTCGGGGCTCCCCGCGCCACCGGCATTTCGTTATCGCAACTACGGTAATCTGGCGACCATCGGGCGCAAGCGTGCGGTTGCCGATTTCGGTTGGGCGCGCTTCAGCGGGATCGCCGCCTGGGTGCTATGGTCGACCGCGCACATCTATTTCCTCGTCGGTTTCCGCAACCGGCTGGTAGTCGGCGCCAACTGGCTCTGGCATTATCTGACCTTCGATCGCGGCGCGCGGCTCATCACCGGCGCGGCGGCGCGCATCGCCGTGCGGACTGTCCGGATACCGTCGGTTTCGGACGTGGGGGCGGCCACCCCTCCCGTGATCGCCCTGACGGCTGCGTGATAACCACATCCCTGTAACCGAACGGGGTCGATGACCGAAGATCCGGCATGGCAAGCGTCCTTCGAATGCCTCCGCCGGCGTTTGCGAGAGCAGCCAGGCGAGCATTTGGCGCAGTACCCGGGCCACCGCCGTCCAACAGTTCAGGAGAGTATCGATGCGTTACCGGACCCTCGCATATGTCGCGTTCGCCATGTCGGGCGTGATGGCGACGATGCCTGCCGTCGCCCAGCCCGAGCGTCCCTTTTCGCTGTCGACGCTCAAGGCGGTGCAGGCGAGGGGGCAAGTGGTGCTGGTCGATGTCTACGCGCCGTGGTGCCCCGTCTGTCGCGCGCAGGCGCCGACGATAGCGGCGCTCACGACGGATCCCGCGTTCAAAAAGCTACAGGTCCTCAAGCTCGACTACGATCATCAGGATGCCGAGAAGAAGGTTTTGGCCGTCTCGAAGCAGAGCACGCTGATCGCCTATCGCGGCGGCAGGGAGGTCGGACGGTTGCTCGGCGTCACCGACCCCGGCCAGATACGCAAGTTCGCCGCAACGGCGTTGCAATAGGCCATGATCAATGTTGATCGTCGTGGACTGCTGCTTGCCGGGGCCGGCGGCCTGATCGGCGCAAGCGCGATCGCGGCGTCGTCGGCAACCGCCGATTATCGGAGCCCGGATGCGCTGTACGCTGCGTTCCGGCAACAGCCCGCAACCACGATAGCGATCGACGGTGGCAAGATCACGGTCGTGTTCGCCGATGGTGCGCCGGGGCTCGATCGATCCCGCGTACTCACGTGGATCAAACGCTGCGCACGGGCCGTGGCGACCTATTTCGGGAGATGGCCCGTCGCGAACTATGGCCTGCTCGTCCTTGCCGAGCCGGGCCGGCATGTCGGCCATGCCACGACCTTCGGCTATGCCGGGTCGGTCACCCGGATCGGCGTCGGTACGGGCGCCGGCGATGCCGCGTTCGCGGACGATTGGGTGCTGGTCCACGAGATGTTTCACGCGGCCGTGCCGAATCTGCCGCGGCGCGCGTTGTGGTTGCAGGAAGGGAATGCGACCTGGCTAGAGCCCGTTGCCCGTGCGGCGGCGGGGCAATTGCCGGTCGCGGAAGTCTGGCGGCAGGCGGTCGTCGGGATGCCGACAGGAGAGCCTCGCCCGGACGACGACGGCATGGACGGAACCACCGAGCATGATCGCCTCTATTGGGGCGGCGCGACGTTCTGGCTCCGCGCGGAAATTGCGATCCTCGAACAGAGCGACGGCCGCCATACGCTGTGCGACGCGATGCGCGCGATCAACCGGGCCAGCGGCGGGAACAGCGTCGAATGGACGCCGGAGCGGTTGATGGCGACCGGCGACAGCGCGACCGGGACCACCGCGCTCGCGAGCCTGTATGCGGTTTTCGCAGCGCGCCCCACGCAGACCGATCTGCCTGCCCTGTTCGCCCGGCTGGGCGTGCGGATTGGAGCCGAAGGCGCCGTCATGTTCGACGACAGCGCGCCGCTGGCGGCGATCCGCAGAAGGATTACTGTAACCACGGCTGCGCCTGAAGCGGACGTCCTTTCGAGGCCGTCAGTCGGCGGCAAGGAGCGATGATCATGTTCGACCCGTTTGCAAAGGCACCGCTGGCACTGCTGATGGCGAGTGCCGCTTTGATCGCAGGATGCGGCCAGTCCCCGATCACGCAAGCCGCCGTGGCGGCTCCGCGACCCTCGCACATGGTCGCAGGCGCTTCGCCCGTGCACCCGGTCGTCGTCGAACTGTTCCAGAGCCAAGGCTGCTCGTCCTGCCCGCCGGCAAATGCGAACGTCAATGCGATTGCGGATCGCGCAGACCTGCTCGTGCTGTCGTTCGCGGTAACCTATTGGGACCGGCTTGGCTGGAAGGACACGTTCGACTCCCCCAAGTTCACGGCGCGCCAGTGGGACTATGCGCATCACGCTGCTCGAACGCAGGTCTATACACCGCAGGTCGTCGTGAACGGCGGACAGGCGATCGTCGGCAGCAACCCGAACCAACTCGACGCGACGATCGCCGCAGCGGGTCCCGCGCGCGGCGGTCCCACCTTGGCGGCAGCCGGAACTACGCTGGATGTCGCCGCCCAGTCCGACGGCAAGCCATCCACCGTCTGGCTGGTACGATACGATCCCCGCTCACGCGAAGTCGCGATCCAGGCGGGAGAGAATGGTGGTCGAACGCTGCCACATCGCCACATCGTCCGCGAACTGGTCGCGCTGGGGTCATGGAAGGGCGCGCACGAGACGTTCCAGTTGCCACCGGCGCGCGAGCCGGGCCTGTCGTCCGCGGTGCTCGTACAGCAAGGCCTGGGTGGCCCGATCACCGCCGCCAGAAAGCTCTGAGCCGAACCTGTCGGCGTAAACGAAGGCATCCGTTTCTTGGCGAAGCGTCGAGGCGAAGCCGACCGCCTCCTCGGGATGATCGACGTAATATTCGAATACGCTCGAACCCAGGGTTGCGGACGCCTGGTTTTTGCCGGTTCGCAACGCGGTCGTGAAGCCCCCAAGGCGACCAGAAACCCGGTCCCGGCAATGAAAGTGCCAGTCCGCGCAAGCTGGGCGCGTCGCTGCTCAGCGTTGCCAACAACGTCGTTCCCCCGAACGTGCCCGCCTGATGGCTCAACAGATTAATCGCCGTACATGCATGCAGGAACCGATGACACGCGTCCGAATTTAGGCCCTCTTCAAGCGCCAAGGTTTCTGGAACGACCGGCCCTCGTGCAGCGTGATCCGCAAGTGAAAAGACGGCGGCCGCGTGTACGATCTGGCAGATCCTGTATTCCATGATTAAGTTCACCATGAATCTTTGATTCATTACGCATTTGCAAACCAGTATGCAAATAACTGTATCGAGAAAATACGACGTCAGGCCGGACTATGTTCGCTAGAAGTATTCGCCATACTTCAAGTTTACCTGGCGGCTGTCGAGCATTCTGAAACGTACAGTGTTACCAATTATTCCGTATCGCCAGGAACTGTTGGTGAGCGCGTTTTTAGGGGTGCCATCGACTGTCGTTATGACGTCGCCAACGGAAAGGCCGATCAGCGCTGCCGGCGATCCCCGGGCAACGTGCACCACCGTCAGTCCAGCTTTATCGGGGCGCACAGTAAGGCCGACGTGATCGACCGGAAAAGGACGGGCCTGATCGACTGGCGGCGCGAACAGGACGCGCGCATGAGGAAAATCCACGATCAGATGGAATCGGCTCAACACGCCTATCCCGAGATTGCCATCCAGCGCTTGGCTGAGATCACCGTGGACAGCATTTGCGTTTTCCAGTTCGACAGGTACGCCGCGAAACTGCGCACCTCCTACCGTCAGGCGGTCAAGTCTTGCGATTTGCTGCTCCTGCATTCCGCCTGCGCCCCCGGAATGCTCCTGCATTCCGCCAGCGCCCCCGGAATAGATCGTCGAGGTCCGACGACCTCGCAGGGAGCCTGCTTGGCCCCAGAAACGTGGAGACAGATAGAGGGTGCCTGCGTTGCGCGCGTGCAGGACCAGCAACGGTCGGCGCAGCCCCGCGATCTTCGCCGACAGGTCGTGTGACCGGGCATCCTCGACGAATGTCCTGCCCACGGTGAAGGGGCGGTTGGCCAGCATGACCTCGGCCGCGCCGGTCTCCTCGATATCGAGGAGGCATTGGCTGCCGAACTGGTGCAGGACATGCGCGACATCGGCCGGGGCACCGATCGTCGCGACGGCGCGCACCGTCGCCATATCACCCGCCGCGGCAAGCGCCGCCGCGCCGCCGAGGCTATGCCCGACCAGCAGCGTCGGCGGCATGTCGGCTTGCGCCATCGCCCCGCCGGCCGCGACCAGATCGCGCACATCGGCGGCAAAGCTGGTATCCGCGAACCGGCCATCGCTCGTCCCGATGCCAGCGAAGTCGAACCGCAGCGTGGAGATACCTTGCTTGGCCAGCGCCAATGTTGGCGCGCATTTCATCTGGGTTGCGTAAGCGTAGTCGGGGGAGGATATAGATCTTTGATATTTCTTTCTCTTTCGGGCTTTGGCTCGTTTCCACCCTGATATGTTTAGTATCGCCCGCGACGGATCGTATAATCCTAGGTATTATCTCCGCAAGTTCCTCGGATGATGGGCGCCTCTGAATGCCCAATCGAACCGTTTCGATCGCGGATTATAACTTTTTAACACTACTAAGAATGGAGTTGTGACTGGTTCGTATTATACGAGCCATAACCGGATCTTTAGTTAACAGAGCTACGCTAACCTTGAACGATTTTAGCACTTGGTCGTATAAAAGTTAGCCGTTCTCAGATGATTGAGCGGTTCCACTTACAAATAGCGGGACGAAAGCTTCTTCAACGCTAGGACTTCGAGACTGTAGCAGCGCACTGTTTAGCATCGTCGAATCAAGCCCGCTTGATTCGAATGCACGAAGGAACTTATCTGCCGTTACAGTGAATTCACCCTTCCAGCTGCCTTTGACAATCTCAAAGTCGTCAATGACCTTTTTTGCGAGCGGATCTTCTGCAACACCATCGATCGCATCACTAATCGATTGAAGGCGACTTATCTTCTGAAATGCTAACGTTCCTGCCTTTTTGACAGCCGGTATCGCTAGTTTGAGTAGCGAGATTGCCGTAACCATGGCTCGCTCCTTAGTCGCTACCGCTACGCTGAATGCGCGCTTTAGAAAGGCATACCGTGCAACGTGCCTCGGGCGTTGTCGATAGCAATACCCACGTTCTGGTTGAACCGCCCCGGGTCTGCCGGAGACCTTGGGTTGTGAGTCACGCCGCCATATCGATGTTGTCTGCGGCAGCATAATATTGGTGTTCGGCTTCGGCAGGCGGGATGTTGCCGATGGGCTCGAGTAGCCGACGATGATTGAACCAGTCGACCCATTCCAGCGTGGCATATTTGACAGCTTCGAAGCTGCGCCATGGACCACACCGGTGGATCACCTCGGCTTTGTACAGGCCGTTGATCGTCTCGGCCAAAGCGTTGTCATAGCTGTCGCCGACGCTGCCGACCGACGGCTCGATCCCGGCCTCGGCAAGTCGCTCGGTGTACTTGATAGACACGTATTGTGACCCGCGGTCGCTGTGATGAATCAGGCCGCCACGGTGGACCGGCCTGCGGTCATGAAGCGCCTGCTCGAGCGCATCCAGGACGAAGCTGGCATGTGCTGTCCTGCTGGCACGCCATCCGACGATCCGGCGGGCATAGGTGTCGATGACAAAGGCGACGTATACGAACCCCGCCCAAGTCGCGACGTAAGTAAAGTCCGACACCCACAGCATGTTCGGCGCTGGGGCGTAGAACTGCCGGTTGACGTGATCGCGCGGGCACGGCGCCGCTTTATCGCTGATGGTCGTGCGCACCGGCTTGCCGCGGATTACCCCTGCCAAGCCCATCTCGCGCATCAGCCGTTCCACGGTACAACGGGCAATCACGAAGCCCTCCCGCATCATCTGCCGCCAGACCTTGCGCACGCCGTAGACCGCGAAGTTCTCGGCGAACACACGGGCTATCTCGCGTTTGAGGGCCGCATCCTGCCGCGCCCGCGCCGACAGGCGCGCAGGATCCTGTCGCTGCGCGACGTGCTCGTGATAGGTGGATGGGGCGATCGGCAGAACGCGGCAGATCGGCTCGACCCCATAGGCATCGCGGTGATCGTCAATGAAAGCGATCATCGCCGGAACGGGCGGTCGAGCTCAGCCTGCGCGAAATATGCCGACGCCTTACGCAGAATCGCGTTGGCCTGCCGCAGCTCGCGGACCTCGCGTTCCAACGCCTTTACCCTGTCAGCGACCTCGGCCGGGACACCGGCACGCTTGCCGCTGTCGACCTCGGCCTTCTTGACCCATTCATGCAGCGTCTGCGGAACGCAGCCGATCTTCTCGGCAATCGATACCACAGTCGCCCATCTGGACGGATGATCCCGCTCGTGATCGAAAACCATCCGCACCGCTCGCTCGCGGACCTCGGGCGCAAACTTGTTCGACGTCTTGCTCTTCATGGCTCCACCTTCTCAGGAGTTGGAGCCTCCGACAAACCCGGGGCGGTTCACTTGCGCTCGGTTAATGGTGCCGATGATTACATCGCCAAACAGTGCGATGTAACGGGCTACACCACGGCGAGCTTCGTTGACTGCCGACTCGCCGGGCCGACGCTGGTCGATCCAGTATTGTAGCCCCTCTGACAAGCGCATCGCCAGAAGGCCCTGATAGCGCATTTCGACGGGGGCAGGTTGTGGTCTCGAAGTAAGGACCGGAGCCGCCCCCCGGCCAAGCGGTGCCAGCGCATCGGCAACATTTTCGGGCCAGCTTTCAAATCGGTATTCTGCCAGTCGACGGAGGAAGGCTTCGGCTACGACTTCGTAGGTCGCGTCCGGTGCGAGGGGCAGCCGAGGCTCAAGCGAGCGCATGTAGCTCACCACGCACCAGATAGGGTGGAACACTCGCCGATCTAAAAGGATGGCGGCAAGTTCCTGGTAAACCAAGCCATCAGCGATGCCGCGACCCTCAACCAGATTGGCTCGCAGGCGGTACATCGCGCGCTCGCGCTCGTTGTCGAAAGAAGGGATGGCCTCATCGGAGGTCACGGGCTCGCGGACAAGGAAGTCACCCCACCATTGTGCGCCCATGTCCCTCCCCGTCCCGACCCATGAGTCGAGAACGAAGCTCCCCAGCAACTGTAGCGGTAGCTGAACTGCGCGGTCCATCGTCCCTCGGGCCTGAGCCAGCAAACTGAACGCGCGGTCGAGAAGCACGATAGCGTCGGCCTTTGCCCGGTCGACGATCCCCTCCCGCGCCTGTCTGATCTCTGCCGTGCACCGGATAATCAGCTCGGCGCGCTTTTCACGCGCCACGAACGGGTCAGTGGTGCGGAGCGACTCCGTCCACGCCGTTTTGCCGATGACCTCCCGGACATCCTCCGGAACGATCATTCGAAATTGTTCGAAACGCGATTTGCCGCGCTTGACGGAATGCGACATGCGACGCCCCATTTGTAGCACCCTTCTGTAGCACTGGGCGCCTAACGAAGCGTTGATTTTATTGATGTTCCGCCAATCTCCGCCACTTAGCGACGAGATGGTGACCCCTACGGGAGGGTTCTCCGACTAGAGAAACCTGCGGAAATCCGTGCTTTCTCTTCGTGGAGATTAGCCGTTCTGTGCCAGTTTCCTGTCCCAGCGCGGTCGATCGATAAGCGTGATGTAGGGTGACGGCTTGCAAATTGGAACACTGATACGCGTGGCCGGTGTGATGAATTTGCTGAGCGCAGTTTGCCATTTTGCTGGTACCCGTCAGCTGGCTCAAGCAATCCGCCAGCGCGAGCCGCGGCGAGGCGTGACTGTGCTGGGTCTCCGATCGGTGTTGTTGCACGCTAGTCCCGGCCGATCTTTAGCATCGGCTTATCGGCACGCCGTCTGCGGATGATCTTGACCGCTAGATCCGCGGTCGAGTGATGAATGCGCTCGGCATCGATGAACAAGTTTTCAGATGGTGGGGCCGTCTCACGAAATCAGTATCGTAGCGTCCAATCGAATCGAAGCGCCAAACTTCTGGGACGCGAGCCATAGTCTCCAATCGCCATGAGGGTAGATTATGAGGGCAGTCAGGGTAGAGGGGGCGGCGCTGCTGACGAGGCAAACACTAATCACCGCAAGCAGGGCGTCTACCGTCTTCAAGAGACGGCGAACCAGCGCCTCATGGGGGGTAGTTGTCCGCGCGAGCGTTTCAATTTTTTGCCGGAATATCGGTATATGAATGAGCGGATCACCCTCTGGCTATGGCCCATCACGGCGTTCTCCGGCGTGTCATGATTCACAAACTGTCTGATAGCGGTCGGCATGGTGATTATGGTTAGCAGAAACTGCTCAGAACGCGTCACGGGGTCACAAACCGCTCTGGTACGTTAGGCATTGATAGGTATTTCGAGACTTGCAAGGAGACTGACCGAACAGCTGGGACAAGCGCGTTTGGGCGCTGTTTCATTATTCTTCGGAGCTTGGGTCAGGCCTCATTAAAATATCACTCGCCTTCCGGAGCACGCATTTCGGCGCGTGGAGGACCCCGAAGCCGTCAGGCGAAGGCACGTCAGAGCGGCGTCCGAAAACGCCGTTACCCGCCATCCGCGGGCGCTGGTCCAGAGGCCAGCCGTCGGCGCAGCCGAAAAGCATGTAAAAGTCGGGCTTCCCCCCACTTTTACGGTATTGCGCCCAACTTTCTGTTAGGTTCGAAGAAGCGTCTTCGGATTTCATTTGTTAGGAGAAAAATGGGAGCGTGTTAGGGTCAATACGCTTCCTTGTTAGGCTCGGAATTGAATTGCCCCTAGATTTCTGGAAGCCTTCAATCCTGATTTTGAGGGCAGGAGGCGACGATGGGGAGGCCCAATTTCAGCGATGAGTTCAAGGGTGACGCGGTGGTGCAGATCACGGAGCGGGGTTACCCGGTAGCGGAGGTTTCGCAGCGCCCCGGCGTCAGCCCGCACTCGCTGTATGCGTGGAAGAAGCAGTTTGCGAAGGTGGCGTCGGGCGATGCCAATAAGGACGCCAAGATCCGCCAGCTGAAGCGCGAGTTGACTCGGGTGACCGAGGACCGAGACATCTTAAAAGGAGCCACCGCGTATTTTCGCCAGGCATGCCAAGTAAGATTCGCCTTTGTCGCGGAGCATCAGAACCAGTTTGGCGTCCGCGCAATGTGCCGCTGCCTGGCGATCCAGCCCAGCGGTTTCTATGCCTGGCGCAAAGCGCCGCTGAGCCGCTGAGCGCAAGAAGATGCTCGGCAGATTGCATTGATCCGGCAGGCCTGGAGCGACAGCGGCAAGGTTTATGGGTATCGTAAGTTGCACGACGATCTGCTCGATCAGGGCGAGGCCTGTTGTCCCCATCGCGTTGCCCGCCTGACCAACCTGGCAGGCATTAAGGCGCAGATCGGCTACAAGCGGCGTCCAGGCAGGTCAGGAGGAAGGCCTTCGGCCGTTGCTGCCAACACTTTGGATCGCCAGTTCGACGTGCCGCAGGGCTAACAGAGCCTGGGTGACGGACATCACTTATATCCGCACGATGGAAGGCTTCGCCTATCTGGCGGTCGTGCTCGACCTCTACTCCCGTCGCGTGGTGGGATGGTCGTTGCAAAGTAGTCAGACAACCGAATGTAGTTTTGCAGGCCCTGCACATGGCGGTCTGGCGGCGTAAGCCGAAGCACCGCGTGCTGATCCATTCGGATCAGGGTTCGCAGTTCACCAGTATAGACTGGTCTGCCTTCATCCGGGCCCACAATCTGGAACACTCCATGAGTTGGCGGGGAAACTGCCACGCTAACGCCGTCCCTAAGAGCTTCTTCAATCTTTTTAAGCGTGAGCGCATCCGGTGACGCACCTATAAAACGCGCGAAGAAGCCCGGCGGGACGTGTTCGATTACATCGAGATATTTTACAACCCGATCCGCAAGCATGTCAGGAACGGGGTGCTGTCGCCCGTCGAGTTCGAACGGCAGCAGGCTTTGACGGCTCAAGGCGTCTAGAAAACTAGGGGCTATTCACCTGGTAACCACGAGTAATAGGTCAATCGATATCAAAGGCCGAGATGCCCTCGGTGGCCATAGCTCGTATCCATAGGTCTGCATTGGGGTCCTGTCCGAACACTGTGGCACCCAGCGGACCCCATAGCTCTCGCGCTCGCCACTGTTCGGGCGGCTGTAAGCTGTAAAAACAAGCGGCGATTTCAAAAAAACTATAGTGTTCTAGTGGCGTATCAGGTGGCGGTGGTCCGCTATGAAGGACGAAATTGGTGATACTTTTAAACAGTGCAGATGCGACGTGATCAGCGCGTTCCACACCTACAATTTGTGGCCAGCGGATCATCGACCTTGCCCATGGGAGGACGCGGGACAATCTATGCTTTGACGGCACATTCCGAGCCAAGGATGGCATGAGAAACGCCGCTAGTTTGAGTTGCCTTTCAAGGGTTTGCGGATCAGCCGATTTCCAATCGAAATTCAGATAAGCTGTCGCCTCCGTTATATCGTCATCAATATGACTATACTCGATCCGATCGGCCATTTTACTTAGTAAATTATTGATCATAATGTCCGAAGAATTTGCCAGCGGGCCGCCCGCTCTCTCGAATGAGGCGATGCTTTCTTTGACAATGTCTAGCTTGGCCTGCTCACGGTCCGCAAAAAACGCTTCGATATTAGTAGCGGTAGGAAGAGTGGTGTTGATCTCGTCGTTCGTTCGCTCTGCGACGGACCTAGAGGCAAAATCCTTCACGACACCGGCTACTGCTTGCCCGATCGCCGCCAGGAAAGATTCGTCGTTGGCCAGTGCATCGATCCTGCGCTGATCGGATTTGGGCAGGCGATCCACCGCCATCATCACCGGCCATGCAGGGCCTAGGGCGAGCTTGGAAGCGGTCGCCTTCTTTAGCTCTCTGATTAGAAGAGTGACAATCAGAATGCTCAACTCGCTCCGCTTGGCGAGACTGGGTGTCGACGACGCGGTAGAAGTATTCGCTGTGTTGCGAGAGTCCGCGAGCATCCGCTGCAGGAAGACTCCAGGGCTACCTTTTGTCTTCCCGGCCCCAGCATACGTCACGGGTTTGAACGCCGCAAAGCCGCCCGCTGCAGCTTCAATCCAGGCTTCGGCTACCGGCTCTGACCCAACGAGGGCGGAGGCAAGCGCGGATATGAGCTGAGCTCGTCCGAATGATGGATCACCTTCCAATTTAGCTTTGGTGCCAGCGCTCAATCTTCCTTCATCGGTGACCAGTCCCTTTGCGATGCGTAGCGACATGTCTTCAGCGCTGATTACTAATCTGCCGTTACTGTCGCGCAATTCCAGCAATCGCGTCAGAAGGGAAAGGTGCTCAGGCGTAAGCAATTGATCCAAACTCACGCCGCCTCTCCCGTGTCTCGACGGGCGCGCAAGATTTCGGCGATTGCCTGCAGTTGATCATCCGTCGCCGTTGCCCAATGATGGCGAGAGATTCGATGTTCGGAGTAGAGCCTATTTATGGCTTGAACTGTTTCGGGATAGACGTTGTTTTTTTCGAAATATTCGCGATCCTCCTTAATTTGTCTCTTAAGTTCTTCGGTGCGAGCTAGCTCGGCCGTGGCCATATTGAGCTTGAGAGCGGTCTCGATTACTTGTGGCATGTCGGCGACGAGAAGCTTGCGGTATTCAAGAATTTGCTTGTTCAACGTGGTCGCGCGCTCGTCGGGGTAGGTCGTGCGTAGATTAGCATTCTGGAGGCGGCGACGTGCGTTGTCCCAGGTGAGACCACGCCTTAGACCTGCTCGCTCCTCAAGGAGTTGCGCAACTACATTGCCGAACCCCTCGTGGTCATCTTTGAAATTGGTGGCAATCGCGGCCACCAACTTATCTGAAAGGTTTAACGAATCAGACAGCCACGACTGAGGGCCTGCCACAGACGGTTCTGTCGGCAGATTGTTAGTCTCATCGCGAGTGCGTGAGACGAACTCGTCGCATGACGACGAGGGCATCTCGGACCGGTGGGAGGCGCACTCTGCCGCACCAACGGGATCTTTAGTATACGTCATCGATTTCTCGCAGTCGCCGCTGACCGATCCCCGCCTTTACGTTTCGACGCGAAGGCGGAGATCAGCCAGCGCTAGTTCCCAAATGCGTCGATTCGACAATGTGAAAGCACACACCGTGCCACTAATGTGTTTTCCCGGTAGGTTTACGTCAAGAGGTAATTGATCGCGGGTTACCCGACTGCTCCCAGGGTAATTCTGGTGGAAAGCGGAATGACCGCTTGCAGGTAACCTGGCGCGGTAAGCTGCCGTTCGTTCAGGTGAGGGGCAGGGCCATGATAACGGCTATGTTGTTAGATAGCGGAACGGCTCCTCCTGAAAGTCACATTTATCTAAGCGATTGTTCGTTAGGGTGAATCTGGTTTGTGGTCGTCGCGCAGTAGTAGTCTTCAGCTAGGCCGCACGGCCGTAGATCCGCCGCCCCGCGCTTGTCCTGCCGTCCCGTAGCGGCGTTGAAGGTGCGCTAACGCGCCAGCTGGTGCTCCCCCCAACCGTCGAGCGGCCACAAGGCGCAGACTGGGAGCAGCGATGTGGCGACAGCCCACCTCACACCCGATATGAGGCGTGGAAATGCTGGACTGGCGGACGGTGCGTGAAAAAGCTGTTGATAACCGATGTCGACAATACGCTGCTCGATTGGCAGCATCTGTGGTTCGAGACGTTCTCGTCGATGGCGAACCGTGTCTTCGAAATTTCGGATGTCAGTCCCGAGCGCTTCTACGCCGAATGTAGCGTGGTTCACCAGCGGCATGGGACGAGCGAGTATGCATTTGTCTTGTCGGAGCTTCCGAGCTTGCAAGAAGCCTATGGAGACAAGTTGCTCGAGCGGATGCGGCCAGCGATCGACGAATATCGGGCCGCGCGGCGGCGGCACCTCCAGCTCTACCCCACCGTGCTCGACACGCTTCAACGGCTCAAATCGGCCGGCACGATCATCGCGGCGTTCACCGAGTCCAAGGCGTTTTACACTAATTATCGCTTTCGTAAGCTCGGCCTCGATGGATTGATCGACGTCTTATACTCGCCGGCGGATCATGATGTGCCGTTTGATACGGCGGCGATCCGCAAATATGAGGCCGCTAGTTATGACCTAAAGGAAACAGTTCATCGTTTCACGCCTAATGGCGAGGTGAAGCCGAACCCTCATATCCTCGCGGCCATCATCGCCGAACTCGGGTTTGAAAAGAGCGACGTGGCATATGTTGGCGACAACAAGCTGAAGGACGTTCATATGGCGCAGCAAGCTGGCGTGCTCGACATCCACGCGGCTTATGGGGCTGCGCAGCATCGCGCCGAGCAATACGATCTACTGAAGAAAGTAACCCACTGGACACCTGAGATGGTGGCGCAAGAGAGCGCGGCACTGCAGCCGGGGGCGATCACGCCCACGCGTGTGCTGACGGACACCTTCGCCGAGATTGTTCCGATTGTACTGGAGGCGACATGAGCGAGCTGCCCGCCCAAGTCGAGATCTGGAAGAAAATAGTCGACGTGCAGCAGCACTTCAACGATCTCGAGCTCCGCATCCGCAACTTCGCATTGATCGTCACCGGCGCCTTCATCGGTCTGGGCGGATACGCAATTAAGGATGGTGGGTTCGCGCGGGTGTTGGGATTCCACATTTCGGTGGCCGGGCTCGTGGTTTCTTGCTCACTGCTGCCGCTGCTTGCCTTTTATCTTATGGATCGGCTTTGGTATCATCGGTTGCTCGACGGTGCGGTGAAGGCGGCGACCCCGGTCGAGGCACGGCTGCGCGAACTCGGGCTTACCGTCGATCTTGGTGAGGAGATCAGCCGCGCAAGCCCGTTCGCGGTGTGCGGGCGCAAGGTGCGCTCCAAGCACAAGATGGATTGGTTCTACGGGATTATCGCAGCAGGAATCATCCTGTTGTCGGCGATCCTTGCCTTCGGCGTAAAAGCGTCCCCATCGTCCCTGTTGACCGAAAAACTGGCATCGGGTCAGCTGCCACACACGCGCGTCGTTGCCGCGGCTCCAGCGTCAGCCCAGCGGTCGAGGGAGCGTGCGCCGGCAGCGAGTGCCCTAGGGGGTGCGATAGTCGTACCTGCCTCCCCGAGGAGCACGGGTGAGCGTTTCGTCCCACGCGCGCAGGCACAGCGCGGCCACCAACCTCAGCCGAGCGCGTCCAGCCCGGCTAGCTGACCGGGACTATAGCCATCCCGACGCGGCCGCGTGGCCGAGCTGAACGATTAATTCGTGTGCTCTATCAAACGTGCCGGCCCTTCCTAATCAGCCGAGCCATTGATTTACGATATTTGGGGTCGCCAGTCCGGTGACGGGAGCCGGCTATTATCCCAAGTCTGACGCGCCCTTGTAAGACTTTATGCAATTGGAGGCTTTGGCATCGGCACCCGCTCGAGCAGCCTCGCCGGAATAGACGCCGATCCGCACATCCGGTCGAGCTGATCGCCGACCTCGGGCCGGTTGAGCGCTTCCGCAAGTGCCGCCGGCGGCGCGGCATTCGGACGCGAAGGCAGTAGCAGGATGACGTGGTTCTCGGCCACGACGCCACCATGCTCTTTGACGAACCCGACGGGGATCTCTGCAGCTGCGATCCGCCGACGTTGACCCCGTGCGGATGTCCGCTGCACTGCAACGCAGCCGGCGCGGGCGACATAGGGAGCGTCTGGCAGCGCTTCGACCCAGCTCTTGGCGCGGAAGTGCTTGCCGCGCTCGAAGTCAAAGGTCCCGTCCTGGCCGATCGCCTTGGCCCAGATCAGCGGCATCCGCCCGGGCGCAGGCCCTTCGTGCAGCCGGTCAGCCTGGCGGTTGGCGACTAGGTAGCCGATCCGAGCGGAATATCCCCACTCCTCCAGCGTCGACGGCAGATCGTGGTTATCACCGGGCAGCAGCCACGGGCCATCGCCGGTCGGCAACCGCACCACGCCCTCGGAAATCGGGGAGCCGTCGCCTCCGACCTTGATGCACGCCGCGTCTGCCGAGGGCACCTCTGTCAGTTCGACATCACGTCGGCGCAAGATCAGGATGCAGGTGTCCTGCACCACGTCCATAAACACGGTCGACCTCCCCTCGATCATGTCGACCGCGAGCACGTCGGCGAGCTGCCTGACGCGAACCCGGAAGCGCGCGAACTCCGGTCCGCCGATGAAGGAGGCGGGAATGATGTAGGCAAGAATGCCGCCGGCAGGCAGCGCGGCCAGCCCGCGGCGTACGAAGATCGAGTAGAGGTTGAGCCGACCGGCGCTGATGTCGCGAAACCGCTCCGCCTCCGCCTTGCCGGCGTGCGAAGCCAGCCGGAGGAAGGGCGGGTTGCCGATCTCATGATCGGCACCGTCGTGATCCTGCACCTTGAGCGAGTCGCCTTCGCGAATCACGTCCAGCGTGTCCACGACCGCCGCGTCGATTCCGTGTTCGCGGACGAGGCAGCGTCGTATCAGGGCGTTGGCCAGCCGCGCGAGCCCCGGTTCAATCTCCCGGCCGATGAGGCGCTCGCGTAGTCGTTCGACGATGACGAAGTCTGCGATCCCATCCGCACGCCAGAGCGCCACCATCTCGCGTGCAATCGGGACGATGAACGCGGCGCCGCCGGCGGCGGGATCCCGGACGCGGGCGTTAGCGAGGTCGACACCGAAGCTTCGGGCCCGCCCGATCAGATGGCGAACAAGGCCAGGAGGGGTGAAGTAGGCTCCAAGAGCCTTGCGCCGCCGCTTCCCCATCAGCGCGGCATAGACGCTCGCAACGGCGTGGTCGAACCAGGCGGGGCTGAGCTCCGCAAGAAGTGCAGCCACTTCGGCAGGCGCGCAATCCGCTAGGATCGCGTCCACGCTTGACGAGGCGTGCAACCCGGGGCGTCGCCTGTAGAAGCTGACGATGCGCGCGACGCGATCCTCGGCGGCGAAGGCCTCCATGTCGGAATGCGCGAGCATCAACGCGGCAAAACGGGTCTGGAGATGCCCTCGACCGCGCGCACGACGGCCGCGACCGCCCGCGCCTGACGTCCCGTAAGCACCACGCCCAGTTCCATCGAATGCCGGGCGTAGCGCGTCATGTTGGCGCTCCCGACATAAGCCTGGTCGGCATCGGCGATGACGACCTTGGCATGGAACGTCTCGTACCCGTCCTCCGCCGGCAATAGGTAATTGAGCACGCGGACGCGCATCGTCCGCAGCTTGGGCAGCAGCTCGTTGACCACCACTCGGGTCGGACCCGCCAGTCGCGTGATCAGCGTCTTTCTCGGCGCGCGGCAATCCTCGAACAATCGCATGGCAAACAGTGCGCCATCATGATTCACAAACGGACTCATCACGGTGAAGGACGCCACGGCGGCCCGCGCCAGCGCGCCGAGCATCTCCTCGGTCCTCTCCAGGCTGGCGTGAATCGGGCCTTGCAGAGGCAACGCGCCCGCGATCGCGCTGGGCGCGGCCGGGAGCGTCACGACTGCGGAAGCGACCGCGTCCATGCGGGCCGCGCTGGCGGATCGCATTGCCTCGGCGCCCGCTAGGAAGGCGGCCAAGCCTGCGGGGAACGGCTCGGGCGTTCGACGCCATCCGGCCGCATCCTCATAAAGCCAACCCCGATCCACGAAGTCGCTTGCCGCACGTGCGACGGCGGCGGGGCTGACACCGCCGATCGTGGCTCCTCGGGCGAGCGTCGTCATGCCCGAACCCAGCCGCACAGCCAAGGCTGTGGCGGCGCCGCAGTCGTGCCCCAGTCGCTCCACGAGCGATCTCGCCATCGCCGCCCCAATGCCGTGTTGCCGCGTCACGGCCGGTTCGCGATTTGCAGATAGCCGACTAGGTCGGCGGCCGGCGCGTCGAAGCGCGGACGCCCGCGCCCCACGAGGGCCGAGCGCGAAAGCAGCTCGTTCCTGGTCAGGCATGCGTTCTCGGGGATCAGCACGCAGTCCGGGCACGCGCCTCCGCGTCGATTGCAGACGCTCTCCGAGCCGCACCTGAGGCTCAAGGGGTTGAGCATCCGCTCGAGCACCTGGTTGCCGACGTCGGGATCCCCTTGGTCGCGCCACATGGAGGACAGGTTGCCGAGATCCATCGTCGTGCCCCGGCGATAGACTAGGATCGCGAGATCGGGAACGAACAGGTGCTCACCGAAGGAACCAAGGTCCAGGCCGGACATCGCGGAGCAGGTGTCGATCAGATGATGCGCCATCGTATGCAGCAGCGTGTAAACGAACGGGTAGGCACGGCGGGTTAGCGCACCCTCCCGGCGATACTCGTCCAGGAAGCGTGAGAAGCGCGTGTCGGGATCGCGCTCCAGCGCCTCGAAATCCTCGATCAGCTGGCCGCCGATGCGCACTCCAGCGTCGGCGGGCGGTAGCAGGATGCCGTTCTCGCCGAGCCAGGACCGCACCACGGCCTCGTCCAGGCGCAGGTAGAAGCCTTCATTGGACTGGAGCGTGCACAGGAGCGGATGCTTCGCCGCGTCGGCGACCTCCACCCGCTCGAACAGCCGTAGACGGACGGGCATCTCGGCCGCGCCAGCCTTGTCTCGCTGCACCGTCGGTGCCGAGGAGGTCCTGGTGTAGGCGAAGCTGTATTCGCATATCCGCACGTCGCGGATGAGACGCATCTCCTCGATGCCGAGCAAGCTCAGACGCGTGGACGACGCGGACCGCTGGCGTTGCAGGTCCGCCTCGTTGAGGCCATCGGGCCGCAGGAACGGGTCCAGGATGGTGACGTCGACGGAGACCTCCTTGCCGTCCGCCATCTGCCCGCCCCGCAGCTTCTCCTCCTCGAAGGTCATGTGCTCCACCGCCATCCGGAGCGGGTCGTGCTTGCGGACGTAGTCGGCGCGCCCTCGGCACGCGGCGACGATGCCGGGCACGGCTTGACCGTGGGCCGCGAACACGGTTCGTGCCCATTCCGCCTCGTTCTCGGCGATGGTCCGTCGCTGCGCATCTAGCATCCGCTCGGGCACATTCTGACCTTCGAGCATCCGTAGGATCGCGATCAGATCGGTCTGGTTCCGCCACTCGTCGCCGCGGCCGGCCGCGACGAGCACTCGCTCCTTTTCGGCGTCCAAGAGTTCGGAGGGCGGATAGCCGAAGCGCGCCGAGACCAGCCGCTCGAGCGCTGGGATCTGAGTGTTAGCCAACAGACCGAGGTGTTGGTCGTCGTGGAAGACCAACAGCCGATCACCGTGGACGTAGTAGGCCGCCGACGCGCGGTAGGAGATTGGCTCCATGTTGATCTCGGCGGGCAGCGCCGTGCCGCCATCGAGGAGAGGGCCGAGCGCGCGGAGCGTCGGCTTGTCTCGCTGCAGCAACTGGCGCGGGAAGCGGCATCGCACGCATTCGAAATGCCACCCCGCGAGCGGCCCGGGCGGCCTGCGCAGATAGAAGCGATCCTCGTCGCAATTCGTGCAACGATCCAGTTCGACGATGTCGTTGCGCTGGCTCGACCAACGGCGATACGCGGGCGTCACCGGCTCGACCTCGCCCGACCAGTGGGTAAGCACCACGTCGAGCTGCTCCCAGTCGTCGGCGCAGCCCGACGCGCCGGTCGGGCACCGTTCGCGAAACCTCTCGGCGTCGCGCTCAAGCGTGCCGACACCCCGGCTGACGCGGTGCAGGCCGCAGCGACCGCAGGCGAACGCGAGGGGGAACGGCACGTATCCGGCGGTTTCGGGGATCTGGAAGGCGAACTCCCCAAGCCTGACCCGCACGGCATCATCGGCGAGGACGCGGCGATCGACCGAAAGCTCGGGCGGCACCGGATGCTGGAGTCCAGTCCCCCGCTGCGCTCGATCGGCCCAGGCCGAGAAATACTCCTGCACCTGCTCGCCGATCGTCCGAATAGTAACTTGGGGGAGGTCGATGGGACGATTGTTGCTCCAGGGCAGCGCCATGCATGCGCCGCGGCCGCCTTCGAACGTGAACAGACTGTGGGGGGCGTAAGCGGTCGCGATCTGGTTGCGCGAACGGTGCATCGCGGGCGGCTTCGGCTTTCTCATCTTAAACTTCCCGGTCGAGTTCGCTGGAGGCGGCGCGGCGGCCGCCCCGATTTCGCAGGAACGCCATTGCGAGGTCGAGCGCCTCGCCATCCACCGGCCGGTTCTGGATGTCGAACCGCGACGCCCGGATCGTCCCGGCGGCGTCAACGTCGCGGAGGCTCATCATCGGCCGCTGTAACCCGCTCAACGGATTGCTCCAGAAGTCGGCCAGCCGACCCGTGAAGTTGTCCGATCCGGCGACCACTTCGATCCTGCGCAGCTTCTCCCGGACCAGATCAGCGTAGTAGTCCGGATTGGCGGGCCGGCCCTCCGCACCGTGGATGCCGATCGCCTCCAGCACGAACGCCGCGCAGTCTTCGAACGAGGCTGGATTCGAGAGAATGCGCGCGAGCTGCTCCACGGTCGCGGGGAACGGGACACCGGCCTTGCTTCCTTCGGAGGCTTCGACGATTCGGCGCTGGAACTGGACCCCCGCCAGCCAGGTCTGGACGAGCGAAGGCACGGTGCGGGCGATAGCGCGATCCGCCCAGCGCTCGATGGCGGGCGATGCGATCATGCGCTCAAGCAGCCGGTGGAAGGACTCGTGCACCTCGACGACGAACCGGTCCCGGCGCGTCTGCGGGGTGGGCACGAGGAGCGAGAAGCCGACATGCGTGCGGCCAACGCGCGAGGACGCCTGGATGTATTCGGCGATGTCGGCCGGCATGCCGGCGAACGCCATCGCGTTGAACGCCTCAACGTCGACGCCGTGGGAAATGGCGCTGGTGGCGACGATCACACGCAGCGAATGCGCGATATCGTCAGAGAGCGGATCGAACGGCGTCTCGGCGGCGCGGATAACCCGCTGTATGCCGGCGATGTCGACACCGCCGGAAATCAGCTCAGTCATGAAGGCAGACAATCGATACGGCTCTCCCATCGCGACGTGCGCCTCGAAGGCCTCGGGTCCCAACGCGGAGAGTATCTGGTCGCCGCCCTTCTTGTTGGTGACGTAGGTCAGCTCGATGCGATGGAGATCGACCAGCGCGGCGAGACTGTTGTGCCGCGCCCCTTCCCGGACCGCAGCGACCGCAGCTCTTCTCCCCGCCGAGAAAGGCGCGTCGGATACGCACTCCTCGATCTCGATCGCCGCCCGATCGCGGCGGGCCTGATCAGCTGACGCCAGATCCCTCTCCCACCGGGTGATGGTCGCGGCGTGAGCCGCGAGCACCGCGATCGTGGTGACCGTGTGGAGGCGGCCGTTGGTCATGATACTCGCGTGCAACCGGCCCCAGGGCGCCGCGCCCTCGCGAGCCCGTGGCGAAGCGCTCGCATCGCCGAGCACGGCCGCTCGGTCGGCGGCGGGGCCGGCGGGGTCGAAGCTTGCCATGTCGCTGTAGAACGTCGAGTGAAGGGCGGGACCCGGGTGCGGAAACTGCCGGACCCCGAGCTGGTAGAGGGCGCGGGCGTGCTTGGCGGCGTCAGACACCGTCGCGGTCGCGCCCACGACGTGCGGCAGCCGCGGACGGTCGGGCGCGCCGGGGACGCGCGCCGCGCGGCTCCCAAGCAGCGGCGCGAGCCGTCGCAGCCACGCGAACAGGCCGGTCTCGAAGATGCCGCCGAAGGTCCCCAGGCTCTCCTCGAGCAGGTGCATTTCGTCCTGAACGATGAGGCACGGGAAGGGGTCGTGGAACAGCTCAATGCCGTCGTCGAAAGCGGGCGCGACGCGCTCGAGGCCGTCGCTTCCCACCGCCGCCAGGTCCTGCCCGCTCGGCTGGTCCAGCATGCCGTCCGCGCCGCCCTCGACGGCGCGCGCGAGGCCCAGCATGCCGGCTATGTCGTCGATCGTACGGGTACTTTGGCCGATCAGTGCGAGCTTGTCGATCGTCCCGAGTAGGACCGAAGGCGCGCGCCGGTAAATGTCAGAGTCCGCCAGGAGGAAGGGCAGGGGCACGGGCCTGCCTGCGCCGCGGTGCTCCTCGTTCCAATCGCACCGGCGATTTAGGCAGACGATGCCGAGTCGGTTGCGCTCCTCCGGGAAGAGCCGCAGCGCGGTCTCGGTCTCCGATCGGCAGAATGGGCAGGTTGGCAGCTTGTTCCAAGCGGCGCGCGCGGCCGCGTAGCCGCGCTCCCCTCCCGCTGTGCTGTCGAGAAGCGCCTGCTCGTCCCCGGCGCGCTGGTCGTTCCAGGCGGGGATCGGCAGAAGGTCGTCATGCAGCCGGCCCGGTCGGGTTTCGGTTCGGTTAGGCGTGTTGCCGCCTCCCACCCAGAAGCCGATCTCGAACGGAGCGCCTCGGACCCGCTCGGCGCGCCGGACCATCTCCGCGTGCGCCAGCAATCTGGCAAGACGCTGCGCCTGCTGGACGGTCAGCAGCCGCAGCGGATAGTGCATCATCGCAGTGACCCCGCGGCGCTTGCCCCTTAGACGGTCCAGAAATAGGCCGAACACTACCGTGCCGAAGAACGCCTCGGTCTTGCCGCCGCCAGTCGACATGTAGAGGAGGCTGGCTGCGTCCTCGTCAAAGTCAGCCCGGAAGTTCGCTTCGAATGATGGCACGCGCCCCGCCAGGGTTGGCACGTGCGCCAGTATGAAGGCCAGCTGGAACAGCCTCCAGCCCGGGGCTTCGCCGTCCCGCGGCGGGTTCGCGCGGTGAAAAGCTAAGTTGAGGAGGAGCCATGCGCGGTAGGGGATTGCGACCTCCGAAGCCGGGTCCTGCCACCAGGCTTTGCGCGAGCGCGACAGTAGCTCGACGCCGAGCTCGACGCGCCTCGCTTCGTATTCCCAGGCGCCAAGATCGGCCTGGAACTGCTCGCGCTGACGCTGCTCGTCGTGAACGTCGCCCTCGTCAGGGTGCAGGGCTAGGTCGGTCGTTAAGGCGCTATCGGCACGCCAGGCGTCCATGGCCGCAACGAGCTCGGATAGCGGGGCCACTTCCTCGTTCGGATCGGATAGACGAGCGTAGGCGGTAGGCACCGCGGCGACCGAACGCGCCCTCATGCGCGGCAGCACGTAGCGCGGCATCCAGGTGGTCCGCAGTCGGCGGATTCCGTCTTCGACGCCGAGATCGTCCACGCCTCCGTTCACGCCGATCGCCGGCATCGTCATGAACCCGGCGAGATGGTAGCTGCGCCGGACGCGCTCGAGGCGCATGGGGGCGAGCGCCGCCTCCGGCAGCTCGAGCCGAAGTGAGACGTTGAACAGGCCGCACTCCATGTCAGCGTCGCTCTCACGCAGGTTCTCTAAGGCCGCTCGGACCGACCGACACCCCGGTGCCGTAGGATCGGGCAACACCTGGACGAGGAGCTGCATGCTGATCTGCGGCACGACATCAGCCGGCACCGGCGCGTCAACGCGCGCCCGCGCGAGGAAACGCTCCCATTCTTCGCGGGACCAGAAGTCCTCCGACTCCGGCCGTCGTCGCCGCCAAGCCCAATCCCGCCCCTCCTCGGTGGCGAGGAAAGCAAGGCAAGCATCTTGGATGGCGGCCTGCAGCCGCTGATTGTAGTCGGCGAGCGGCGTCGACCACTCGTCCGCCCCGGCGAGCAGAGGCAGCTCTAGCACCGGCGCGGGCACGTCCACGCGACGCCATTTGAGTGGAACGGAGTATTGCCGCGCGATCGTGTTGGGTATGCGGAGCCTGGGCAATCCCTCGCTCGCGGGCCGGTCGGACCCCTCGGGCAGATCGGTCTCCGTCCCCCGAGGGACGATGGCTCCGTCCGGAACGACCACGCCCATCTCGCGATAGACCTGCTCCACGATAGCGGTGTGCATCTCGCGCCGCGCACGCGCGCTCACGCCGGCTGCCTGCTGATCAAGGCGACGCGCGATCTCGACCCTGGCCTGCTGCGAGGCGGCAATGGACAGCTCGGCGCGGGGGATTAGCCTCCCCCCCCGGGCGAATAAGTCCTCCGCACTTGGCAGTGTCCTCACGTAGACGGCCAACGACGGGATAATCCGCAGGACGCCCCCGGCGGCCCGCAGGCGCAGGTCCAACCCATGGCTCGCTAGGCGGATATCGCTCGACTCATCGTCTCCGTCCTCGTCGACGCGAGGCAGGATGAAGCCGCTCCCGAGCACGCGCGACGGCTTGTCGCCGAGGATCATCCTGCCAATCTCGCCGTCACCGGACATCGTCCTGCGGGTGCGTTCGAGGATGGCGTCGCACACCGCCTCCTTCAGGAGCTGGCGCTCGTCCGCGTCCATCCCGATCAGCGCAGCCGGCTCAGTCACGTTCCACCCCCCTGTCGCGCTCGACGCGCTCCACGTCGTCCACGGCGTCCAGCAGCGACAGCCACAGGCCGCGAAGTTCCCCGTCGGTCCGTCCCGCGGTGAAGCTTTCCGGATCCAGCACGAACTGGACCACGCGCTGGTTGAAGTGGAACCCTTCCTGGACGCGATAGGATCGCGTGGGCACGATTGCAAACCGCCAGAAGGTCTCGGCCAAGGTTTCGGGCACTCCGTTCACCTGCATGAAGAGCTTGAATCGGGACCAGTCCCGAGCTGCGCGCGGCTGGCGGGCGCCATCCTCGGCCGGCGCCGCCCGATCCGCGTTCAGCCAGCGCTGGATGTTGCTAAGCTCGCTGTTCGGGAGGGAAGGGTCGAGCTCGTGCATGCGGCAGAGCACCTCGCGAGCCTTGCCGACGTCCGTGCCGCCCGGCAGGTTCACTCGGATCTGCTCGATACGGTCGTGGTACGTTTTCAGCTGGTCGAGGCTGGTCCGGGACGTCGCGAGCGCCTGGCGGATGCGTTCGCGAGCGTCCTCGTTCAGGACCAAAATCTGTTCCCCAACCTCAACTTCGCGAGCGGCGACCTTCTCGAAGGGGCGGGCCTCTCCTGCTGTGAACACGAGTACGTCGCTCGACGGGCGGTAGGCGATGCGATGGCTGCCGGTCGAGATCACCACCCGTTCGCCGACATAGGCGCCACCTTCGCGCGTCAGGTCGATGTCCCGCGGTTCAGCGATGGGGAGGATCCTGAATTCGCTCTCTCCGGCGTCCAGCCGCTCGTCGAGGCCACCGCGTTTAAGCGCCTGCTGCATGGCGGCGGCACGCGCCGCGATCGGAGCGAACCCGGGCAAACGCGCGAGCGGCCCTAGCTCGCCAGCTAGCAACGCGGACCCCGAGGCGTCGCCGAGCAGCACGACCTCGGCGGGCGTCGAAGGGCTGGTGAGGAGGGCACGGACAGCGGTGGCCCGGGGTCCGGTGACAATGACGCGATCGAGGCCGCCCTTGGCGAGCGCCGCGCCGAGATCCGCATGGTCGACGATGCCGCAGCGCCAGGAGACGCCGCGGTCGGATGCCATCAGCACCTCGGCGATCCGCCGTTCCGGCACCGCGACTAGCGTGGTCGCAGCGTTCCAGCCGTCGCGCGCCAGCAAGTCGGCGAGCTTGGAGGAGACGGGCGTCTCAGCCAACCACTTCTCCGTTCTCGCTTCGATCGACGCGATCGCATCCTTGGCTAGCTTGCCGTCAGGGGAGGTCGCCGCTATCTCGGCGAGCTGCCCGAGCGCCATTTTGGGCCTGAGCATGGCCCTGATAGCGTTGTCGACTTCGTCGTCGGCGTCGAAGAGGGTGTCGGCGGTTACACGCGCTTCCTCAAGACCCAACGGCAGGCTGGCGACGCGGCGAAGGAAGGCGAGGGCGCGTGACACGCCGCGCGCACCTATGCCATCGCCGCCTTCGCGCAGCCGTCGGCCGAGCGTCACGAGCTTTTTACGGACTGAGACGAGCTCCGCGTCCTTGATGTCGGCAGTAAATGAGACGTCGGGCAAGCGCTCAGGCAAGGTCGACGCGGCGGCGAGGAACCCCGGTTCCGAAAGGTAGACGCCCACCTCCATGGGCGCCTGGCGCCGGGGCCTGAGGCGCACTGCATGCGAGCGAAGCGAGCGCGTCGCTCCCCTCAGGGCGAAAGGATCCTCGCAGACGGCGACGATAGGCGGCCGACGCCCAGGGACGGCATCAAGCGCCTGCAGCAGCAGCACCAGGCCCTGCTCCCATTGATCGCCCAGCTCAGCGCGGGACTGGCCGGTTAGATCGATGACGACAGCGTCCAGCCCGCGGGCGGCAAAGCGGTCGTTCGCCAGCAGGCGACCAAGCCGGGCAGTACTCCGCTCGGCGGGAAGGCCGAAAAGCGCGAACGGGCTCGTGTCCGGGGAGCCGACCTCGGCACGCTGCCTCGGCATACCTGCTCCGGCCTCACCAAGGAATGTATGGTTCCGGACGCGCTTCAGCACCTGCTCCGCGTCGGCGGCGTATCGGCCCGCGTCGGGCGCGAACACCGCGGTGGTCTCGAAAAGGCTAGGGCTGCGGACCACGATCTCGAGCCTCTGGCGACCCCTGGCCACGCGTGCCGGAGCATTCTTAAGGACGAGGTCCTTCAATCTTAACTCGACCATTCCCAGCGACCGATGACCGAGGCCGTCCTTCGACCAGAACGCGCCGCTCTCGACCTCGTTCAGCGCCAACCTGGCCGCCTCCGCGACGTCCTCCGGATGAACCAGCGCCGAACGCGCCGCGCGCGTCAGGCCGCCGCGCCATGGCCAGACGCCGATCGTGGCGGAAGCCAGGCGACCTCCGGCGCGGGCCTCGCGCATGGCAAGTGCGGCCAGCGTGAAGCCGTTGCCCGGCCGCTCGGGCCACCCAAGTAGCACGCGGTCACGACCGTCGCCGATCGCGTCAATGACCGTGTCGACGGCGACACCCCCAGCGGAGAGCGGTGCCCAACCGGCCGGATTCGCCGTCGTCGAGTAGCGCGTCACGGTGGCCGTGCCGATGCCCGGTCGCGAGACGAGCTCGAGCGGCCGGTTGGCGTTAGTCCGCGTTTCTAGAAGCGAACGAATGCGCTCACCCTTCGCACGGCCCGCATTCCCGATCAGGCTGCTCCGGTCACGCTCGCCCCAATCCTTCCCCCCACGTCTCGACAATCAGCAAACCCCCTGTGGTATGTTGCCGCATTTAGCAGAGAGCGCGACACGTATTTCTTTTAACTTACATGATTAAGTTCAGTCTCTGACGCAAATATCAATCCTCCCGATTGGCGGTGCTCGCGATGCCAGCGCTGCACGATCGGCAATGGAAAGACGAACCGCGTGCGAGACGGAGCAATTCGCTGTCGTTGCATCGCCCTTCGGCAATCAATTGTCGCCTCCTACGGTCTAATCAGCCGCAGATATCAAGATGAACAAGCGTCCGGCTTCGGCAAGCGCTTAGCGGCCCGCGAATGACCGGATGTGGGTCGCCCTCGGCAGTTCGGCCGCGGCAGCTGACGACCAGACCCGGTCGCTCAGATCGGCAGAGTTGAACGTCTGGTCCTGTTGGAAGCTGCTGATTGGGTCCATTGAAACGGACAGTCGTTAGGAGGGCTAGTCGAACCTCGGAAGTTTGCAGCGCCTCTGACAGATATAGCTGCCCGCGAGCCACGAATGGTTGAACGCATTCTCGCGCTGGCATAATTGGGACATATGCGCTTCTTTCATTTCACCTACGCCGCCGCCATTGATACGATAAGGAAAGAGGGTATTCGGCCGAGTACCATACAGGTGCCAAAGATTGGCCCGTCGCTCGCGCCTGTTGTTTCCCTCACAAATAATCCGGACCCCAGTCCGCTACTCTATAAGTCGCTTTGGGACGGCTCCGAATATTTCGGCGACGTATTGAAGGAATACCGGAAAAGCGATCCTGACGGCCCCATACCGCACGGTCCGAACACCGTCGCAAAGCGCATTGTTTTAGAAATTCCAGAAGAAGACCTGAATATTTATCCGATGATTTTTCCAGACATCGCGCCTCTTGGATTCCCCGACCAAGATAGCATTAACGAATTTATGACCCTCGGTGGGGGCGAGCAGGCAAACTGGTGCGTGTACTATGGTATTCTGCCACCAGAATACATCGTTGACGTCGAAGACGTCGACCGCGCGTCTCTGTCAATCTAGAAAGACAAGTATGGGGTTATAGCCAGACCCTATCAAGCCTTGACTATATTATCTTCACTTAGATCGATTTCGTACATGGTGTCTGGCGTACCTGCGCGCAATCGAGTTGGAACTCGATTGAATATGATAAACATGCTCATCGTTGGGGACGCTGTCTCACCTTCGCCCGGCCCCCGAAGGAACCATTCAGGCCGTTCACGATCCGGTCCCTCTACAAATCTCACTGTACCAATCCGTGGAATCCTTCCGGCAGGTCGCACGAGCGCACCAAACATGTAATCTTTCTCATTTAAGAGAATTGCAGCTAGGCAGGGGTTCCAGAGACCAGATCTCGGCCTAATCTCGACAATCAATGGATAATAACCCTGATTCCAATGTAGCTTGATAGCAATGGGAGAAATAATTTTTGAAGCTATGCTCGGTTGAACGCCTTCGACACCTGAGCGCACGCGTTCAAGCCAATCTTGTGCTTCAATATTCACATAAAGGCGCGTCGAAATCGCGGCTGGCAAAAGCGCTTTATCCACCGGCTCAACAAATATGCCAATCAGTGGAAAGGAGCTTCCTCGTGACGTGAGCGCCCGTTGAAGAGCGTAATTCAGCTCCTCTCGGCAGGGTTCACTTTCCAGGCTGTGTTTTGAAACGACCAAAGCCCAAGCATCTGAATTAACGGGATTGGTAATTCCTTGGTCAATCTGATCCCACAAACGCTGCCCCGTGAGCAGTTGGCGGCGATCATAGCGCACATCCAATCCGGCACCTTCAAGCTCTTGAAGAAGGTAGTCAACATCGAGATCTTCATTATCTTTCCAGGCGTACGTGACCCACAATTTTTTCAAAACTAATCCTTCATGCCGGAGGCGTCGAACGGCTTCATCTGATCGAGTGCGTCTTTGTGCGCTATGCGATATAGTCGGCAAAGGGCTCAGAACTCCACGCGGTCCACCTTCATCCGGTCCGTGTACCCGACGAGATACATGGAGCCGTAGAAGTTGAGCAGGTCCGGCCGGTCCGAGTATTCGACGCGCTTCCCAACTTGCCCGGCCATCTGCTCTATCGCCTCGATGCTGGCCTCGATCTCGCCTGGCGGGCGACTAAGGCGGTTCCCCAGCGTCGCCGCAAGTCGTTCGATCCGCTCGACCGGCCGGGGGTGCGTGTCGCTTGCCGAGAACCGGCCCAGCATCCCGGCGGCTGCGCTCGTCTCCAGGAATTGCAGGAACAGCAGCACGTCGAACGCGCCACGCGCGACCGCCTCCCGTGCAGCATGGTCTGGGCCGGCCGCCAGCACTGCGCGGCTGTCGGCGGCGTACTCGCACTCATGCGAGTAGGTCTTGATGTCGCCACTGGCATCGCCAGCATCGAGATGGCCTTCCAGCAGGTGCGCGAACTCATGCCCGAACGTGAACTCCATCTGGGTCGCAGTCCGCAACTGGATTTCCCGCTCGACGCGCGGGGGAAGCACCGCGCGAGGATCCAAATCGAAATCGAAGGACTCGCTGCCGCGCATTATGCGCAGCGCGATCAGGGCGGCATCGACACAGTCGCCCGGCCCGACCCCGGAATAAGGCCCGTACATCGCGATATTCATGAAATAGTAGAAGCTGCGCAGGTTTTCCGCGACCATGACCACGTCGCCAAGGAGGGTTTTGCGGGCGACAGCATTGGCCTCGTTGATCGGTGCCAGGCCATATGGGATGGCCTTGACGATGCGCTGCTGGGCCCGGCCAAGCCGGGCGATGTAGCGCTTCGCCTCGCTATTCTGCGAGTTGTAGTAGTCGGTCAGGGTCCACCGCCTCCCGCGCGCCTCGAACCTCGCGCGTCGGTCGCGAAAGGTGCGGATCGCGCGCGTCGAGGCCGCGATCGCCTCGAGGCGGACGCGAAGAAGATAGTCGTGCGGGGTGCGAAGGTCGCGCATCCTGATGACCTCGTGCTTCGCCCCATAAGCTAGGTCGAGGTTCTCCTTTTCCGTGAGGTCCGGGTCCATCCGGATCACCCCGGTATAGTGGTAGTGAGTCCCGTCCCCGTTATCAACGATCACGCCCTGCGCCGCACGCCTTGAGCCAGGAACCAGGTCGAGGAACCGGCGCACCTCCTCCTTGGTCATGGAGCGGTTCCCAGCCAAGGGCGGTCGATCCTCCAACGCGTCTTCCTCGATTGATGTGCAGCGCCCGGTTCCCGTGCGGGCCGGGACAAAGGCGGAAGCCGCTGCTCTATATGGTCCCGGGACAAAGATAGGATGGCGAATCGCAAAATGAAAATGACCGGCGAGGCGAGCATGAAGATCACCGGGAGGGCCGAGGCCTTGCTCGCGCTCACGCTCCTCTTTCCCGACGGCGCCTATCCGGGCGTCGCCGTCCGCACGGCGATCGTCG
This sequence comes from Sphingomonas faeni, assembly GCF_040407565.1. Taxonomy (GTDB): domain Bacteria; phylum Pseudomonadota; class Alphaproteobacteria; order Sphingomonadales; family Sphingomonadaceae; genus Sphingomonas; species Sphingomonas faeni_F. The sequence continues at coordinate 40,975 of NZ_JAPZPR010000002.1, read as the reverse complement.
GCGAGAAGTTGGGACTGCTGGACCGCGTCGTGGACGAAAGCGACACGGCCACGTTCGTCTCCGTGGCGACTTGCCTGAGCTTGGCGGACGCGACCGATGCGCGATCCGCCGGCTGGATTGCTCGCGAGATACTTGCGCCGCGGAACAGCTACGCGTCGATCAAGGGCGACCTGCGTCGAAGCATGACGCGGGATTATCTTTCGGATGGCACCTTAAGTATCGAAAGCCTCTCGGCTGCGCTGAGCTATAGCGAACCGAGCGACTTCTACCGCGCCTTTAGGAAGTGGCACGGGACGACACCTCGTAGTTCCCCGGGAGCGCGGCCGACGCCGCAGTAGCGCGCGGATGTCGAGACCTAGCCAGGAAGGCCTGCGATTGTCCCAGGTCTCACGGCGTCGCCTCGCTGGCGTCAACTTCGAAGAAGAGCCCTGACGCGACACCTTCGCCTTCGGTGCCAACGTTTTCCACGTGCTGATCCCAGGCGATGCCGCGGTAGTAGGGCAAGGCAGGCGTCGGATTGGCTGATGCCGTGTCGAGGACGAACACGAACAAGCGCTCATCTGGATGGCTTTCGAGCAGTTCTGTGAAATGTCCGCGGGCAAGTGCGATACGGTCTGCCGAGGACATCCTTCCCATGGCGATACACGCAAAGGCGGATGGACGAAGTTGATGCGGAGCCTGCATCAGGAGGCCCTCCCGAGGGTATTGTCCCGGTAGTCGCCGAACCTTGCGGCGTAGCTTCCGGACATCCTCCTCGAAACGCTTCTGCGAAAGCAAGGGGATGTTCAGAAGGTCGTAGACCATGTCTGTCCAGCCAGGCACCCTTCGCTCCTCGCGCTCCCGGATCAGCTTATCCCACCATGCAGTCGTCCGCTTTGGCAGCTTTACCGTCGCATCATAGTGAGAGGAACCCTTTTGGTAGAAGCGCAGAAAATCGGACAAGCCATAGAGCGCTACCGGGCTGCGATCTTCGACATCATTCCAGAGACGCACGAACCCGGTGCGGAGGTAATGGGCGATGAGGTCCAATTCGTCTGCGATGAACTCGAAGTCCCGTTCGAGTTCATTGCGGCGAAGGAGAAAGTGGAGGCAATGCCCCTCGCTGCCCAAGAGGTCCCTCACTTGCCAAAGGTCTCCGATCGTAAGGATCGGCATCGGCATGCCGCCAGCGCGCTCGATCCGCGCCCGCAGATGCCCCTCTAGGCCAAAGCTGGCCATCGTCACGCGTTCGAGAGAGACCCCAAAACGCACGACATGGCGGACGTCATCGAGACGCAGCCTAACCGTTCGCCCGTCGGCACGTAGCTCGATGGCCTCGCGTTTCTGGTCGCGGAGCGCTTGCTCGAGCCTCCAACTTTGCACAGCGGCTTCGACCGCGATGTCGTCAAAATCGCGCAACCACTTGTTGCTTCCACGCCTGCCGGTCATTGAGAGGGCATCGCCCTTAGCCTCGAAGATCAAGACTAGCCCATCTATCAGGGCTATAGCGTCGGTCTCGAATTCCTTGCCGACGGCGTCATCCCATTTAACGGATCGCAGTACCTCCGCGTGCGGCAGCATTTGCTTAAGGGCTTCGACGAGCATGTCTTCCAGCGCGGTCCCGCGCGCCTTGCCAACCAATTCTCCTGGCCGTTCGGAGATGTCGCTTGCGAGTTCCGCCATGATATCGAACTGCGACGAGAGCAGCGTTCCCGGGGAGAAGCAGAACCATCGCCCCTGATGCTTTACGAACGGTCGCCTCCAAATCGGATTGTCGAGGTGCAGGTGCGCGGGGTCAGCGTCGCGCAACTCGCCCTCAGCCATCGACAGCCTGTCCAGAAGCTTCGCCAAAGTGGCGACGCCGACATCGGGGATCGCCGGCGAGAGAATAGTCGGATCGATTTCGTATGGTTTCGTCCAAGCAGGGTCGAATCTCTCGATGTTGCCAGCCAGCCATTCCGGGATGACAGCCTTCAGGTTGCTTGAATTCAGCGCAGCCTGAACAGCCACGGCGAATGCCATGCTGATCATCGACGCTTGCCCGAGCGTCAGTCCGAGTGAGGGAAGCTCGACCCGTTCCAGATTTCTGGCCACCCGACGGAATATCTGCGCGGCGTGGTGCGCATAGAAGGTGTGTCGGACCAGCAACGTCTGCATGCGACGGCGGGAAAGTACCTGCCCCTTTTCATCCGTCGGCGGCTTCGCAGTTTGGTCGAGAAAAAGATGAAGGTCGGCTGTCACTGCCCCCATAAAATTCTCCGCCGCTGCGGAGGTAAGTGCTTCGCCTGGAAACGCGGACCGTAGAAGCTGTGCTTGTGCCAGTTCGACTGCCGCGATGCCTATCCGCTGAGGTGGCTCTTGTAGCGTGGTCATATGCTCAATCGCGGCCAGCAACGTGAGCAGTTCCAGAGAATCTAGTCGATCCCCCTCCTCAGCGAGTGTCTCGACTGCCGCTTTGTAAAGGCGATTTGTCTCGTTCTGATCGAAACTGGGAGAATGATCCGCTCCGTAGGCCTCGCTTGAGGGAATTCCACGTATCGTGGTCATTTGATCGAGGGTGAGTGGTTTCTGAATTCGCTTGACCATGTTGGTGTACTATCGCTGCTTCGAGGCCGACGCCAATTTGTAGCCGCAAATCTCGCCGGCCTTTAACCCACCTGCAAGACTCGTCCGGTTTTACGTCCGGATGCGACCAGACGCATCTCTCAGCTTGCACGATCATCGGGGATCATAATGACCGGTTTCTCCATCGACCTCGCCGCCGATCGCATCATCGACCCGCGCACGCGCGACTATTTCGCCGAAGTGTCGCGGTCCTACTCGAACGAATGCTACCGAAGCAGCCTGGTGATGCTGTGGACGGTGGTCGTGTGCGACCTCGTCTACAAGCTGCAGACGCTGCGCGACCTTTACGGCGATGCCTCGGCCGGCACGCTGCTCACGGACGTCGAGTCCAAGCGGGTCGTTAATCCGACTAGCTCGGATTGGGAGGTGTTCCTGTTAGAGGAGGTCTTGAAGCGTACCAAGATGCTCGAGGTCTCCGAGCATGCCCAGCTCAAGCATCTCCAGCAGCTCCGCCATCTGTCGGCCCATCCCGTGCTCTCGGGCACCGATCTCCTATTCCGGCCGACCAAGGAGGATGCGCGCGCGCAGATCCGCATGGCGCTCGAAGCGCTGTTGATGAAGCCCGCGCTATTCTCCAAAAAGATCGTAGATACGCTCGTCACCGACATCGCCACCAACAAGGCGGTATTGATCTCGCGCGACAAGCTCAAAGCTTATCTTGAGGCGCGCTATCTCCCCAACATGCCGCTCGCAACCGAGCGCGAGCTGTTCCGCGCGCTGTGGAAATTCACGTTCAAGCTCAACAATCCCGACACCCAAGCCAACCGGCAGATCAACCTCGACACCCTGTCCATCCTCTATGGGCGCAACGCGGCCGCAATGCGCGCGATGATCGACGCGGAGCGAACCGCCTTCAGCAACGTCGGCCCGGCCGCCGAACCGCTCGATGCGCTCGTTGCCTTCATCATCGAGCATTCCGAGTTGTACGGCTCGCTCGATCCGTCCGGGCAGATCCTCGTCGACGGCCGCCTGGAGGCCGATGTCAATCTGCGTGTACGCGGTCGGTTCAAGGCGGCAGACATGGCAGCCCATTTGACGTCGCTACTCGCCGAAGAGGCAAAGGACCTCGCCAAGATGAGCAAAGAAGTCTGGCTCGAATTGCTGGCCGACGCGGAAAACGAAGGCCAAACCGACGGAGCCGTCCGCATTGGCGTGAAGATCTATGGCGCGAGCGGAAGCTACGACGCCGCGGACAGTCGGTTCAGCAAATTCATAGAGCCCTCGCTCGCCAAACTGAACGCAGCGACGCTCACCGAACTGCTCGATCTGATTGAGGGCAACCAGGAGACATACGGCCGCGGGCGTGCAGGCTATGATCACCCCAAGATCGAGACCGTAGCCGGGCTGCTTGGCGTCAACACCACGGGCTACACATCATATACCAAGTCTCTCTGACCTGACTTCCGGCGGATCTCGAGCGGCGGCAATCGGCTAGCGTTGATCGTTCAATGAGCCAAGGTGGCCGAACGCGCCAATGTCGGCTTTTGTCGGAAGCCGACATTTGAAAACCGACGGGAATGACGGGATTGTCACAATTCTCGCCATTCCACGCGGTGCCGTCGGCGCAGATGTGCCTACATGAACAAACGGCCGGAGTCGGGAATACGGAATTGGCCGGTGAATGGCCGAAAGTGGGTCACGGAGGCGCGGCAGCTGGCGACCAACTCAAGCCGTTCGTAAAGCGAGTTACGAACGGCGGCTCCGGACGGAACCCGTCATTCGACGAGGCCAACAGGATGATCGGCGCTCGCCCATATTTGCGATAGAGCGCGACTGGTAACTGGTCTTGAACGCCGCCATTCCTGAGGTCACTTGGCACCAGCATCAGGCCGACTGGCGATGGGTCATTGCCGACGGGCAGCTATCGGGCACCTCTGTGCGGATAGCTGACGTACGTGGCCTTTCCTGCACATTGTTTTCCGAACCGGTTGATGAACATTGGCCCGCGGCAAGGGCCGGCTCGGGCCGGTCGTATGCCAATGGTTCGGAAAACGGCCGTTTTCTGCACACCGCTGTCATCAGCCGATTCTCAAAAGGGATCGTAAATTGAGAAGGTTGGCCTCGGAAATCTCGAACTAGCCAAGTCTGACATATCCTCTATGCTGGATATATGGAAAACGATTCGGCCATTGGTGCACTTAGCGCTCTCGCACAAGGGACACGCCTCGACGTGTTTCGCCTACTGGTCCGGCACGAACCAGATGGAATGGCAGCGGGCGAAATCGCCCGTCAGCTCGACGTCCCGCAAAACACTATGTCAGCGCACCTTGGCATTCTCGCGCGTGCCGGCATCGTCCGTTTCGAACGACATAGCCGCTCGATCGTCTACCGCGCCGATCTGGACGGGCTGCGCGCACTGACCCTGTTCCTCGTCAAAGACTGCTGCGCCGGCTCACCCGAACTATGTGCGCCACTCCTAGCCGAACTCACCCCATGCTGCTGAAAGGACGTCCCGTGGCCGTCGATATCGTGATCTATCACAACCCCGAATGCGGCACGTCGCGCAACACGCTGGCGATGATCCGCAATGCCGGCATCGAGCCGCATGTGGTCGAATATCTGAAGACACCGCCTGCGCGCGCGCTGCTGGTCGAGCTGATCGATCGCGCCGGGATCACGCCCCGCGATCTGCTGCGTGAGAAGGGGACTCCTTATGCGGAGTTGGGCCTGGGCGACACGTCGCTGTCCGACGAAGCGCTGGTGGACGCGATGATGGCGCATCCGGTCCTGATCAACCGGCCGCTCGTCGTCTCGCCGCTTGGCGTGAAACTGTGTCGTCCGTCCGAAGCGGTCCTCGATCTACTGCCGGAGTCGCAACAGGGTGCGTTTGCCAAGGAGGACGGCGAACAGGTCGTGGACGCCTCGGGCCAGCGCGTCGCCTGATGTTGCTCGCGCTCGCTATCTTCGTCGCCACGATCGCGCTCGTCATCTGGCAACCGAAGGGCCTTGGCATCGGGTGGAGCGCGATGGGCGGCGCGGCGATCGCGCTGCTCGTCGGGGTCGTCTCGCTCTCCGACGTGCCGGTGGTGTGGGGCATCGTCTGGAACGCGACCGCGACGTTCGTCGCGATCATCATCGTCAGCCTGTTGCTCGATGAAGCCGGGTTCTTCGAATGGGCGGCGCTCCACGTCGCGCGCTGGGGCGGGGGGCATGGTCGCCGACTGTTCGTGCTGATCGTGCTGCTCGGCGCGGCGGTATCGGCGTTGTTCGCCAATGATGGCGCGGCCCTGATCCTGACGCCGATCGTCATCGCGATGCTGCGTGCCCTGGGATACAAGGACAAGGCGACGCTGGCGTTCGTCATGGCAGCGGGGTTCATCGCTGATACCGCCAGTCTGCCGCTGATCGTCTCCAACCTCGTCAACATTGTGTCGGCCGACTTCTTCCGGATCGGCTTTGCCGATTATGCCTCGGTGATGGTGCCGGTCGATCTGGCGTCGATCGCCGCGACGCTGATAGCGCTGCTGCTATTCTTCCGCCGTGACATACCGGCGAATTACGATGTGGCGCAACTCCGCACGCCCGGTGATGCGATCCGCGACCGTGCCACGTTCAAGGCGGGCTGGGTCGTTCTTGCTCTACTGCTTGCCGGCTTCTTTCTGCTCGAACCCATCGGCGTACCGGTCAGCGCCGTTGCCGCTGTGGGCGCGGTCCTCCTGCTTATCATCGCCTCGCGCGGCCACGTCATCCAGACGCGCAAGGTGCTGGCCGGTGCCCCGTGGCAGGTCGTGATCTTTTCGCTCGGCATGTACCTGGTCGTCTACGGCCTGCGGAATGCTGGCCTGACCGATCACCTTGCCAGCCTGCTCGATCGCACTGCGCAAGGCGGCGTGTGGGGCGCGGCGTTCGGGACCGGGATCATCGCCGCGCTGCTGTCGTCGGTGATGAACAACATGCCGACCGTACTTGTGGGGGCGCTGTCGATCGACGCGACGCACGCCACAGGCGCGATCAAGGAAGCGATGATCTACGCCAATGTGATCGGGTGCGACCTCGGCCCCAAGATCACGCCGATTGGCTCGCTTGCGACGCTGCTCTGGCTGCACGTCCTTGGGCAGAAGGGCATCCGGATCGGCTGGGGCTATTACTTCAAGGTTGGCGTGACGCTAACGATCCCGGTGCTGCTGGTGACGCTCGCGGCACTCGCGATCAGGATCAGTATGGTATGACGGCACTCGTCTACCTTGCCGCGTCGCTTGCGGAAATCGCAGGGTGCTTTGCCTTTTGGGCATGGTTGCGGCTGGACAAATCGCCTCTGTGGCTGGCTCCGGGCGTGGTCTCACTTATGCTGTTCGCCTGGCTACTGACACGCGTGGATAGCGACGCAGCGGGGAGGGCCTATGCTGCCTATGGCGGCGTCTACATCTGCGCATCGCTGATCTGGCTGTGGGCTGTCGAAGGGGTAAGGCCCGATCGTTGGGACGCTGGTGGAGCGGCGCTCTGCCTGATCGGCACCTGTATTATTCTGCTTGGCCCAAGGACCGCCTGATGCCGCTTCGCACCCTCTCTGGCCCCGATCATCTACCTGCCCTTGATCGGCGCTATGCGCTCGATCGTCCTGCCCTTGGGCTTGGCGCTGGTGATCCACCTCCGCGCATTCTGTTGCTCTATGGCTCCCTGCGGGAGCGGTCCTTCTCGCGGCTTTGCGTCGAAGAAGCTGCTCGCCTGCTGCAATTCTTCGGCTGCGAAACGCGGATCTTCGATCCTTCCATCATGCCGCTACCCGATCAGGTGACGGGGGACGATCACCCGGCTGTCCACGAGTTGCGCGAACTGTCGATGTGGTCGGAAGGGCATGTGTGGTGCAGCCCTGAACGACACGGCCAGATTACCGGCATAATGAAGCTGCAAGTCGATCACCTGCCGCTGTCGATGGGCGGAATGCGCCCAACGCAGGGCCGCACGCTCGCCGTCATGCAGGTGTCAGCCGGATCGCAGTCGTTCAACAGCGTGAACACCCTGCGCGTCCTCGGCCGGTGGATGCGAATGGTGACGATCCCCAACCAATCCAGCGTAGCAAAGGCGTTTGCGGAGTTTGACGACGCCGGCCGCATGAAGCCGTCCAGCTATTACGATCGGATCGTGGATGTAATGGAGGAATTGGTGCGCTTCACGGTCCTGCTACGCCCGCACACCACGCAGCTCGTCGATCGCTATTCCGAGCGGAAGGAGGCAGGCGTGCCGATCGATAGCGCCACGGACCTTTCGAGCATCGCAACCTCGCCAACGTACCGGAAAGGCGAGTAAAGTCCTCTTAGTGTGGCGAACCGCTCCTGCGACATTGTGCATCACTGAGTGTGCTTCTAGATGCATCCAATGAAACGCCGGGCTCGCCCATTCTCCAAGATATTGCATTCCATGGCGTTTTTCGTCCTGGCAGTGATGTTGCTGGTCCGGCTTGGCCCGCTCTGCGAGACGGTGGCGATGGCCGCGCCTCCGGCTGCGTCTGCGATGATGGACTGCGCCAGCAAATCAGCAGGCGCTCCCATCAAAAAGGCGCCTGCGTCGGCCTGCGCCATACCGTGCGTTGCAGTTGCCGGCGAAACCGTCGAGCATATCGAGCTGGTTCCGTCCTCCCGTCTATCGCCTTGGCCGGCTCCACAGACCGGCCTTTTGGGCATGGCATACGCTCCGGCAACACCCCCTCCGCAAACCGTGTGACGTCGAACACCATCACACGTAAATTTCGGAGAATATCATGACCAAGTTCAAGCTCATCAGCGCTGCCTTCGCCCTCACCCTGTCGACTGGCGCATTCGCCGCTGTCGCCAATTGCTGCGCCGACATGGCGTGCTGCAAGGACGGTGCGGACTGCTGCAAGGATGGCGCAAAAGCCAAGGCTGCTGACTGCTGCGATCATGCCAACGGCGGTATGAAGCACGGCTAAAAGCTGGATAGGGGCGGGCAACCGCCCCTATTTCTTAGTCTACGTTATCCGCCGCGGCACCCCGTCCCCGCCACGGTCGCTGCGTTGAGCGAAGAGTTATCGCAAAGCTCAGGTTCGCCCCGATTACATCCATCGTTCGTCCATCTCGCGTGCGATCACCGCCAGAGCCTGCCTGGCCTTGATACGCCGATAAAGCTCGGCGTCGTCATCATCGGCCCAAGGCGTTCGTTATCACCGACAAACCCTGCCTCGCGCATAAACCCAAGGTGCCGATCTTGACCCCTTGCTGGCCATGTCACAGCAAGCAGATCTCCTGTCGTCGAAAGCCAATCTGCTAATGCCACGCTCGTCGCTACCATCTCTGGTTGGAACCCTGACCTTCGGCATCGCCATCATCATGTCTACGGCGCCAGCGAGTGCTCAGACTGACGAGGATTATATCAACGCCGATCGACCAGGAATTGCGGACGGCAGCACGACCGTGGGCCTTGGCCATTTCCAGATCGAGACAGCTATCCAAACCGAGTTCCGCCATGATGGCGAGGAACATGATCGCACAATGTTTTTCCCGACGTTGCTCCGGTACGGCTTCGCTGACAAAGTAGAGGTCCGCGTGGAGGGAAACACGTATTCCTGGATGCGGCAGAAAGATCCTTCTAGCACATCGCATAGCGACGGTTTCGCTCCGACATCAATTGGTCTCAAATACAATTTTGCCGAGGCACCTGAGGGATCGAAGCAGGTTTCGATTGGCGCTATCGCACGCGTCTTTCCGCCGTCCGGATCAGGTGAGTTCCGCAATACTCGAACAACTGGCGATTTCAGGCTAGCCGCTGACTGGGGGTTTGCCGACAAGTGGTCGTTAAACCCCAATATCGGTATCGGCGTGTTTCAGGACGACACGAACCGTACTTATACGGCGGGGCTCTTTGCTGCCACGCTTAACTTCAACCCAAGCAAGACGATTAACTTCTTCGCAGATACAGGCATCCAGGCGCCCGAAGAAAAAGGCGGAAAGGCCTCAGTCATTGTTGATGGGGGCATGGCTTACATAATCGGGCACGATATCCAGCTTGATGTCAGTGTCGGCACCGGTATCGCTGGCTCCACGCCACCGCATCCATTTGTAACTGCCGGGTTTTCGAAGCGCTTCTAGGATCGTGTGCAAAGCCGTTCGTTTTAAAGATAGATGCCGAAGGCCTTGCTCCTCCAGTGGCTATAGCTTGTATGCGATATTCGCGCCTTTCGATCGCGAAGGGTCGGAGATAGCTTTGTGCCGCGACCCCCGTTGCAAATCACCCCCGTGTCTCGACGTTCGATGATGGCTCACCTGGTAGGATTCGGAGCGGCTGCGGCTGTCAGTAAAGGCGCCTTAGCAGCGGTAACTCCGAAGCCTGTTGGGAAGTGGGATTTTGGCCCGCTCGTGCTCGATTGGAAACCTTTGGAGGTTGCAACCGGCGACACGCTGCTGGTGGACGCCCAAGTAGGAGGCTCGCCCGTCAAAGCTGTGCTGGATAGTGGGAGCGGCGCATCCATCATTGATCTGTCGCTAGCTCAAGCCCTTGGCATAGAGAACGGTGAACGACGCACAATAAGCGGCTTGGGTGGGAAAGCGCCTGTTCGCCTGATCCATGATGTCGATGTGCAGCTAGGAGATCGGACACGCCGTTTGCCGTTTGCCGTGGTTGCCGACCTGAGCACGTTGTCTGCCGCCTTCGGAAGGCGGATAAATATGCTGCTCGGTGCCGACATGTTCGTCGAAAACTGCATAGCTCTCGACTTCGGCAGGCGGCAATTTGCGTTTGCGCCTACGGGCAGTTTCCTCGGGGGCGGGGAGTGGACAGCCATCGCATTGGGCCGCGGCGCAAAACAAGAGCTGTACGTTTCTGCATCGATCGCGGGATCAAGGCCGGTGCCGGTCATGATTGATCTCGGCAGCTCAGCGGCGCTCATGTTGTCATCGAGCTATGTCGATACGTTAGGTTTGACCAAAGAACGAGCGACGTCAACCGCCGCGCTGGGAGGGGTGGAAGGCATTGCTACCGTCGATGTTTTCACGACTCCGACGCTGAGCCTCGGCGGGCTCTCGGCTCAGGACATCCCCACCTTGGGAAACCGAAACTGGCTTCCAACCAGCACAGTAGGGAATATCGGACTGCCACTGATCGGCCAATTCGATGCAATATTTGATGTGACCGCCGGGTTCGTCTGGCTCCGTCCGCCTGCCGCCCGGCGTCCTCTTGCCATGTTGAAGGACCGGAGCGGGCTCGGGCTAGCTACATCCGCAACGGCACTCACAGTAGTTCATGTGGCAGCGAACAGCCCGGCGAAAAAGGGCGGCTGGGCGATTGGGGAGCGCATCGTCAGGGTCAACGGCCACGGGATCAATGCTGACTATACTCACGGGGATCTCTGGCGCTGGCGTTTCGGCCCGACCGGCACGCTCATCACGCTCGAAACGACTGTGGGAGAGCATCGCACACTGCGGCTCGCCGATTACTACTGAGCGCCTGGAGCGTGCGTCTCGGCAATGGCCTGAATGATTCGACAATTCGCGATCTGATCGTTGGTGCAGCTCTGGCTGAGAACCGCCAACTCGTCTCGCAACAAAGCGAGCTGTGCCAGTCGATTTTCCACGTCCTCAAGGTGTCGGCTCGCAATAGCAGAGGCAGCGCTGCAATCGTGGGAAGGGTTCTCCGTCAAGCCGATCAGCGATCGTATCTCTTCTATCGAGAAGCCGAGCCGTCGCCCGTTGCGGACGAACCTGAGCCGCTGCACGTCACCGACTCCATAAGTACGACGCCCGGATTCAGTGCGCGGCGGGACGGATAGAAGCCCGATCGTCTCATAAAACCGAATCGTCGTTACCTTCGTTCCGGTTTGTTGCGCGAGTTTGCCGATCATCAAGGGTGCGGTCGTCATAATTCACTCAACTAATGCGACAAGATCGCAGATTCTGCTTGATCCTATAGTTACTGTAGCATGTAGTAAAAGGGGATGACCTCTTCCGAACATGGCTGCGACTGCGCAGGCGAACCGGCCCGCGCCCAGACCGATCCCGCCTATCGTCACGCGCTGCTGATCGTCGTAGTGCTCAATCTAGGCTTCGGGATGGCCGAACTGTATGGCGGGTTCATGGCCGACAGCCAGGCGCTCAAAGCCGACTCGCTCGACTTTCTTGGCGACGGTTCAATCAGCTTCATCGGCCTACTGGCACTTGCCTGGTCGACGCGAGCGCGGGCGCGTGTTGCGCTGTCACAAGGACTGTTTCTAGGTACGCTGGGAGTAGGGGTGATTGCTTTCGCAATCTGGCGTGCCCTCAACGCGACCGCACCGGACGCCGAACTGATGGGGGCGATCGGCATTGTCGCGCTCGCGATCAACATCGTTTCGGCACTGGTGCTCGCCCGCTTCCGCGAGGGTGACGCTAATGTTCGCGCGATCTGGCTGTTCAGTCGCAACGACGCGCTCGCCAACGTGGCGGTGATCATCGCGGCAGGGCTTGTGGCATGGACCGGGAGTCCTTGGCCGGATCTCGCCGTGGCTGGCGTGATCGCTCTGCTGTTCCTCCACTCGGCTTATGAGATCATCACTGGCGCAAGGCGCGAGTTGAGAGAACGATAATGCGCCTGCTCACTACGGTACGGACGATCCTTTCGCTCCGCCTTCTCGCCACGCTTGCTGCGTTGCTGATCCCCCCCGCGGCAATGGCGGAACCCGGCGACGTGCAAACCGCATGGCGGCTACTCGACTATATGGCCGTCGATTATGGAGGGGCCGTTGCCGATGGCCGGATCAAGAGCGCGTCGGAATACGCCGAAATGAACGAGTTCGCCGCGTCGGTCTCTACGCGGCTTCATAGCCTGCCGACGAAGCCGGAACGGCAGGCCCTCATCCAGGGTTCCGCCAACCTCCAAGCAGTAATCGCCAGGAAGGGGTCTGCCGAACAGGTGGCAATACTGGCGCACAGGCTCGCGGCCGATCTTCTGCAGGCTTATCCAGTGCCGCTCGCGCCCGACAAGGCCCCGGACCTCGCTTCGGGGCACGCCTTGTTCCAGCAAACCTGCGCAGCCTGCCACGGCATGACGGGCGACGGGCATGGCCCCGATGCCGCCAAGCTCGCGACGCCCCCGATCGCGTTCACCGACGCCGTGCGCGCGCGCCAGCGGAGCGTTTTCGCCCTCTATCAGGTAGTGACGCAAGGAATTGACGGAACCGCGATGCAGAGCTTCGCGGATCGTCCGAACGATCAACGATGGGCTGCGGCCTTCCTCGCTGGAAGCTTCGCCTTCACCGACGAGCAGGCGCGTGAAGGCGAGCGGTTGTGGAAGTCCGACACGGCACTGCGGCAGCGTATACCGGACCTGAAAGCGTTGGTCGCGCTCACCCCGGCAACGCTCGCCTCTTCGATCGGAAAAGCCAAGGCTGATGCGGTCATGGCCTATCTGCGCCGTCATCCCGATCAGGTAGTGCGACAAGCGCCGGGCTCGCTTGCGGTCGCACGTTCCAAGCTCGCCGCAAGCGTCGCTGCGGCGCGGCGCGGCGACGCGCGCGGGGCGAGGGAGCTGGCCCTGTCTGCTTATCTCGACGGTTTCGAGCCGATCGAACCAACACTAACGGCGCGCGACGCTACCCTGATGGGCCGGATCGAAGGCACTATGGGCGAGTTTCGAGCCGCGATCGACCGCGGCGCCTCGCCTGACGATCTCGCGGAAAAGGTATCGGTGCTCGACGGACTCTTTGATGATGCGGAAGCGGCGCTGGCGCCTGATGCCGCTACGGAGGCGTCCACGTTCCTGGGCGCATTCATGATCCTGCTGCGTGAAGGCCTTGAAGCGCTGCTTATCGTGGTCGCCATGATCGCGTTCCTTCGCAAGGCGGAGCGCGGGGAAGCGCTGCGCTATGTTCATGGCGGTTGGATCAGCGCGCTTGTCGCGGGCGGGATCACGTGGGCTGTCGCCACCTATGCAATCGGAATCAGCGGCGCGAGCCGTGAACTGACCGAAGGGTTCGGGTCGCTGTTCGCGGCGATCGTGCTGCTTTCGGTAGGAGTTTGGATGCACGGCAAGGCACAAGCCGATCAGTGGCAACGCTATATCCGGGAGAAGATGTCGCGGGCGCTCACAGGCAGGTCGGGCTGGTTCCTATTTGGGCTCGCGTTTGTCGTGGTCTATCGCGAGGTCTTCGAGACGATCCTGTTCTATGCCGCCCTTTGGTCGCAGGGAAATGGCCCCGTGCTGCTAGCGGGCGCTACAACGGCTGTTCTCCTGCTTACGGTGATCGCCTGGGCCATGCTACGCTACAGCCGTACCCTGCCAATCACGCAGTTCTTCCGCTACAGCTCGTGGCTCATGGCCATCCTAACCGTTGTGCTCGCAGGCAAGGGGGTGTCCGCTCTCCAAGAGGCGGGCATCATCGACATAGCGCCGCTTCGCGATGTTCCGCGACTTTCGATGCTAGGCCTGTTCCCCACATGGCAATCCGTGCTGGCACAGCTCCTGATGGCGGTAGCTATAGCGATCGGGTTTGCCTGGAACCGGCGCGGCGAGCCGGGTTCAGACTAAGGTTCAGCTCGGCAAAATAGGGGTCACTGCACGAAAGTGCGCTTTGCGTACGCCAGGCCCGAACGAACAGCGAACGACACGGATCGGTGGTTAGGCGACAGGCAGATTTCGGGATGGTTGAAAGCTGTCTTTGAGCGGTGTCATAACCGTTCTAGGCTGTTGAAAAAGTTGCTTCGGCTCGGAAGAGGCGTCGGTCAGGGCAATATTCTTCTCGTATCATGCCTATCTTTGCAACTTCTTGTTAAAATTGGTCACCTCAACGCAGTCATATTACGCGCGAGGTCGTCGCACTGCCTGCTTGCCGAGTTTTTCAACAGTCTCGGTCGGTTGTGACGCCTGTCAGCGCCCCGGTTAGCGTTTCTGGCACAGCAGCGCGGCATGGCGAACCGACCGTTGAGCGTCTGGAGCAGTCCCGCTTCTCCATGTACAGCGGGTCATTTCGGGAAAACTCAATCGGGAACAGGTTTCGGGAAAAGCGTATCGACCCGCGCATCGGGCAGACCAATCCTGTCGTGACGGTCCTTCTGGAAGTTCCATTATGGGAACGCCGATCAGGCTCTGGTTCGCTCAGTTTCGCGCGTGATCGTCCAATGCTCCAATTGTTTGTAAATTATCACCTTGTTGCCGAGCAGATCGCCATGCCGGCGACAGAAAATGTTGAGCTGGTCACGTTCGCCGACCAGCTCGACGCAGATAGTCAGATGCGGATCGGCAATCTCCGATTCATTTTCCCGGATTGGGCCGCGATTGCTGAAGCCGTAATGCATGTTCTGCGCGACGGCGTTGATGATGCCGTCCGCCTTCGCGGTGCGGATCAGCTCGCGATAAAAAGGTTTCGCACCCCAGAAGCGACGTGGGCCGACCTTGTCAGACGGCTTCAAATAGATGCGCAGCATTCCAACCTCGCGGTGCTGGACGGTGAAACGATCAGGCATAATGGGCCTTTCGATAGGAAGCAGGATCAGACGCGCGAGCGACGGCGGGAAGCACGGTGCGTGCGGGCATCACGCAGGGTCGCATCGGGTGTGAGGCGCGCAGCAGGCACCTTGGGGACTGCGACGCGCTGCGACAGATAAATGCCGTTATGACCCGAGCAAAGGTAGGCGACGAAGCATGCGACCGCGATCGGCACAGCATAGGCCGCCCCGAACAATTCGATCCCCATGAACGTGCAGGCAAGCGGCGTGTTGGCCGCACCCGCGAACAGCGCAACGAAGCCGATCGCCGCGAATAACCCTGTCGACACCCCGAACATAGGCGCGAGTGCATTGCCGAGCGCCGCGCCGATGAAGAACAGCGGTGTCACCTCCCCGCCCTTGAAGCCGGTACTAAGGGTGACGACGGTGAAGAGCAGCTTCAGCGCCCAGCTCCACGGGTCCGTATTGGAGCCGAAGAAGCTGGCGATGGTCAGGCCATCCGGCGTCGCCGCTAGCGTGCCCAGACCGAGATAGTCCCGCGTGCCGAACAGCCAGACCAGTGCGATCACGGCCACGCCACCGATGACGGGTCGTAGTGGGCCATAAGGCACCATGCGCTTCAGCCATCCGCCCAGCGCATGATTGGCCTCTGCAAAAGCTAGTCCGACTAACCCGAATACGACGCCCGCGACGCCAACCTTGATGACGATTAGAGCGTCGACCGGCACTGTCGCATCGACATGGTAGATGCCGTGGTGAATGCCCCAGGCAAGACAGGTCCAGTCGCCGACCAGTGCCGCGACCAGGCACGGCACCAGCGCGCGATACTCGACCCGGCCAATCGCCAGCACCTCCAGCGCGAAGACCGCTCCCGCGATCGGCGTCCCGAACACTGCGCCGAACCCTGCCGCGATCCCGGTCATCAGCAGGATGCGCGTTGCTTGCGTATCCAGCTTGAGGGCGCGCCCGAACCCGCCGGAAAGACTGCCGCCCAATTGCACGGCGGTGCCTTCGCGCCCCGCCGATCCACCAAACAGATGTGTCACGACCGTGCCGAAGAAAATGAGCGGGGCCATGCGCAGCGGCACGCCGCCCCCCGGTTCGTGGATCTGCTCGACGATAAGATTGTTGCCACCTTCGACCGAGCGCCCTGTCAGATGGTAGAGCAGTCCGACCACGAACCCGCCGATCGGCAGCAGGTAGAGCAGCCAGGGAAAGGCGAAGCGAATCCGGGTTACGGCATCGAGGCTCCACAGGAAGGCTGCGCAGAGCGTTCCCACCGTTGCGGCCATCGGGACCAGGATCAAAGCCCACCGCAGCACCGACATGGCATGGGTGCGGCGATCGCGAATGAACGCTGCCATGTTGAACTGGTCGTAGAGATTGCGAAATGTCGCGCGCACGATTCCTCCTTGCTGCCTTACGGCGCCTGGTAGGAATCATCGGCCCTTGCGAGGGCGGTTCGGCCGAATGGCCCGGCGGAAATCCATCGCCGTGCCCGAGCATATGCTGTCCGACGGCGACCTGGTCAACCAACGGCAGGGTCACGATGAGACGATTGTTTTGCTGAGGATCAATAATTGGCTCACCCATGGAATAAACCCCGACGGGCGTCGTCTACCCTTTCGAGACTGATCCGCAGGAGGCTTATGCGTAGACGAAATTGGATGCTGGGTCTGACTGCTTCGGCCATGCTCACCGGCGCAGTCGCGGCCGCCCCCGCCGATGGCTACGCCAGCATGGTATCTGCCGCGATGGACCGGATGATGGCGGGCATGATGGTCAAGCCGTCCGGCGACGTCGACCGCGATTTCGTCGCGATGATGCTTCCGCATCACCAGGGCGCCATTGATATGGCGGTGGCAGAGCTGCGCTACGGCCATAACGAGCAGCTCAAGCGCATCGCGCAGGAGATCATCATCGATCAGCAGCAGGAGATCGCCGCCATGAAGTTGGCGATCGGTCAGCCGCTACCCCCTTCGACGCCAGCCCCGACGCAGGGCGGCGACCACCACAGCCATATGGAGCACTGACATGATCCGGACCTTCCTGCTCTCGGCCGCCTTGCTGATGAGCGCCGCACCGGGCATTGCCATGGCTCAGCAGGCGCCGTGGAACGCCAAGGACGTGCCTGTCAGCCACCGCGACCGCGTCTATGCATCCGAACAATTCTCCAACACGGTGTCGGTAACGGACCCGGCCGACAACAGGTTGCTCGGCGTCATCAAGCTCGGCGATCCGCAGCCGATGAATTTTTCCCCGCTCTACAAGGGGCAGGTGCTGGTTCACGGCCTCGGCTTCTCGCCGGACGGGAAAACACTGGCGGTCGTGTCGATCGGATCCAACGCCGTGTCGTGGATCGACACCGCCACCAACACCGTCAAGCACACGACCTATGTCGGGCGCAGTCCGCATGAGGCGTTCTT
Organism: Sphingomonas faeni; assembly: GCF_040407565.1. GTDB lineage: Bacteria > Pseudomonadota > Alphaproteobacteria > Sphingomonadales > Sphingomonadaceae > Sphingomonas > Sphingomonas faeni_F. The sequence continues at coordinate 23,577 of NZ_JAPZPR010000002.1, read as the reverse complement.
CACGCCGGACGGCAAGGAGGTGTGGGTCACGGTACGCGGCGAGGATTACATCGCCGTGCTCGACCCCACGACGTACAAGGAGACCGGTCGCATCAAGACGCCCGGTGGTCCGGGCATGACGATCTTCTCTCCCGATGGCCGATACGGCTATGTCTGTTCCTCATTCAATCCGGTGCTGGCCGTGTTCGATGTCTCGACCCACGCGCAGGTCGGACAGGTGGCGCAGCCGAGTCCGTTCTGTCCCAACATCGCCGCGACGCCGGACGGCAAGCAGGTTTGGTTCACGCTGAAGGACATCGGCAAGACGGTCGCATTCGATGCCAAGCCGCCTTTCGCGATCCTCAAGGTGCTGGATACCGGACCGATCACCAATCACGTCAACTTCGCCCGCACGGTCAAGGGACAGTTCGCCTATGTCACGGTGGGCGGGGAAAACGCGGTGAAGGTGTTCCGCACGTCCGACTTCGCGCTTGTCGCCACCATCCCGGTCGGCAAGATGCCGCACGGCGTCTGGCCATCGGGCGACGGCCGGCGCATCTATGTCGGGCTGGAGAATGCCGATGAACTTGCCGCGATCGACACCGCCGGCAACAAGGTCGTTGCCACCGTGCCGGTCGGACAGGCACCGCAGGCGATCGCCTATGTGCCGAACGCTGTTCCGACAGGCCCCGGCACCGACAATCTCCAACCGCTCGGTACGGCAGGCAAGGCGGTGCATCTGAACATGGGGCCGGTTGGCGGCAATGGTGCGGCAAGCAGCATTACCCTCTTCGACCAGGGCATCATTCAGGTCGTGCAGAGTGCCGTTACCGGTTTGCAGCCCAAGAAGCCTTACATGCTCGTGCTCACCGCCAACGCGGACGGCAGCGGTGCGGTAGAGCCGCTTGCGAACTTCATGAGCAATCCGGCAGGTGCGGCGATCGTCAACGCATCGGGTCCGATCCGGCAGATCGTTCAGGGCAGTGCAGCGGCCCCCCGGCGCTTTCTGGCGGTCGCCGAGGTAGTGAATGGCGCACCGGGCCGCATCGTGCAGGTGCAGCGCGACTGAGATGGACCCGCTTGCCGCCGCGATCGAGCCCCTGGTCCCCGGTCTGCGCCGTTATGCCCGGTCGTGGTTGCGCGATCAGGCGATGGCGGATGACCTGGTGCAGGATTGCCTTGAGCGCGCGGTCGGGCGCTGGCGGCAACGACGCGGGACGGAGGTTCGCCCCTGGGTCTATGCAATCCTGCATAATCTGTTGGTCGATCATAAGCGGCAGCATGTCCGGCGAGGTACGGCGGTTCCGCTCCACCTCGTGGACGACGTTGCGCTCGGTCGCCCGGCCGATCAGGACGCAGGCCTGCACCACCGAGACCTGTTGCGCGCACTTGATGCGTTGCCCGAGGAGCAGCGGACGGTGCTGCTCCTCATTTCCGTCGAAGGTCTGTCATATGGGGAAGTCGCTGCCGTCGTCGGTGTGCCGCTGGGAACGGTGATGTCGCGCATATCGCGGGGGCGCGACCGTCTGGCGACGCTCCTCCGGGAGGGTGAACGGCCACGATTAAGGAGTATTCGATGACCAGCCCGATCGGAGAGGACGATCTGGCCGCGTGGATCGATGGCAGGCTGTCGCCCGAGCGGCAGCGTCTGGTCGACGCTTACCTTGAAGGCCAGCCGGACGTGCATGCCCGTTTGCGGGAGCAGGCGGAGCAGGCGCGAGCCCTTGCATCGCTTTTCGCTCCAATCGCGGATGAACCTATCCCGGCGACGATGCGCGTCGCAGCCATCAGGGGACGGCAACGCCAACCGCGTTGGCAACTCGCCATCGCCGCGTCGCTTCTGCTGGCGGTCGGGTTTGGCGGGGGCTGGTCGAGTGCGCGTTGGAGCGGCGAACCCCGCGCGGGCATCGCGGCGCTGGCCAACGAGGCGAGTGACAATTTCCGTGTCTATGCCGCCGACCGGATACGACCGGCGGAAATCGGCCCCGACCAGCGCGCCATGCTGATCCGGTGGACCTCCGCCCGATTGGGTGAGCGCGTGACCATCCCGGACCTCAGCACAGCCGGTTACCGCTATGGCGGGGGGCGATTGGTCGCGACGCCCCACGGCCCTGCGGTTCTTCTCCTCTACGATGGACCGCAAGCGTCAAAGCTCGCGGTGCTGACGAGGCCTATGCAAATCGACAAGAGCGCAAGCATGACCAGCACGTCCAGCGGGACCATGGGCCGGGTCACATGGGCTGTCGACGGGATCGGCTATAGTGTAGTGGGCGAGCGACCCGCTGCCGAGCTGCATCCGATCGCCGATGAGGTCCGGCGCCAGGCCGATGCGGGGCTTGTCTCCTGATAGCGCCTGGCCGCTTCTTAGCGCCGACAGGCACTGGGCGGACCAGCGGGATCACGGCTTGCGCTCGGCATCCTTCCGGTCGGCCTCTGCCGGAGTCAGCCTGGCCCGCTCGCGAATGCGACGTTCGAGCGGAGCGCCCGCGAACAGTACGAGCATCGCAAGGCTCAACCCGCCGATGATGAGCGGCCACACCGCCAACCCTGCTGCCGCGCCGATCGTGGCCGTGACCCAGATGCACGCGGCGGTCGCCAATCCATGCACTTCCTGACCCTGGCCGACCCGCAGCACCGCGCCGGCACCGATGAAGCCGACGCCGGACAGAATGCCCTGCATCGCCCGTCCTGCGGCATCGGCGTTTACGTTCGGCAAGCCACTGTGCACGATCGCCTGCACGGCGATGCAGCTCGCCAGACCGACCAGACCCAGCGTTCGCAATCCCATGATCTGCCGGTTCTCGCGCGAGCGTTCCCAGCCGAGCACCATCCCAGCCGCGGTCGCCACCACCAGCCGCCCGATCGCATCGATCCAGAAGCCGAGGTCCGATGCCGCTGATGCTTCGATCATTCGACCAGCACGTGCACATGATGCCAGGCGGTGCACAGATAGCCGGCGAAGTTCCACACCGTATCCGGCCGCTCGGGCTGACCCTGTCCAGTCTCGTCGAAGGCGCGCACGACAAGGTGCTGGCGCCCCTTGGCGAGCGTGGCGTCGAGGGTCCAGCGCCGCCAACCCCAGTGCGCCTCCGGATCATCGGTGAACGTCGCCTGTTGCCAGTCGCGACCACCGTTTACCGACACTTCGACCCGAGAGACGCGGCGATCATAGGCGATGGCATAGCCCTCGATCCGCACCTCCCCGGCCGGCAGGCTTTCGCCAGAGCCGGGCACGCAGATCGCGGCGTTGAGCGGCATGGCATTGATGGTCAGACCCTGGCTCCAGTCGACGGTGTCGCTCGTCACATCGGCAGGAAAGAGCTTGTAGTCGTGCGCCTGGATCGGTGCGTCGGATGGCGTCTCGCGCACCTCGATCCGTGTCAGCCATTTGGCGCTCCGCACCCCGGCATAGCCCGGCACCACCATGCGGAGCGGTGCGCCGTGTTCGGGCGTCAGCGGCTCGCCGTTCATCGCCCAGGCAATAAGGACGTCGGGTTGCCGCGCCTTGTCCATGGCGATCGAGACCCCGAACAATGCTTCCTCGCCTTCGACGTCCACCTCGTCCGCGCCGGTGAACGCCACGAACAGGTCGGACGCATTCGGCGCACCGACGGCATCCAGTACGTCGGACAGTCGTACGCCGGTCCATTCCGCATTGCCGATCGCGCCCACGTCCCAGGGGTCGCCGGACGTTTTAGCGACCTGCTGGAGATCCGTGCGCCGGTTGCCGGCGCACTGGAGAACTGCCGTCACCGTCCGCGTGGCCAACGCGCTTTTCAGTTCCTCCACCGAGAAGGAGCGGCTCGCCATGCCCGTCCCGCTCACTTCGATCCGGTGATCGGCAGGCAGATCGGGCACTGCACCATGGCTGCGCACGTAGAACAGCGCCTGCGGCGTCAGGAACCGCTCGATCAGCGCGCCGGGCGTCGGCTCGGCGTTGTAGGGATCGGATTTGCGCTCGATCATATCAGTCATGGACGAACCAACGCCGCAAGCGCGCGGATCGCTTCAAGCCTTCAAGACTATCGCAGACGAAGGATTACCAATCGTTCCGATATCCAGATTGGAACAAACAGATCAAACGGTTGGTCGTATCGATCAGTTTCCGCGATACAAGCTGCATGACCCTGGAGCAGCTCAGAATCTTCGTCGGTGTCGCCGAGCGCGAACACGTCACCAAGGCAGCAGAGGTGCTGAACGTCACGCAGTCCGCTGCCTCCGGCGCGGTCGCGGCCCTCGAAGCGCGCTACGGGGTTCCTCTGTTTCACCGCGTCGGGCGTGGCATCCAGCTGACCGAAGCGGGCCGCGGCTTTCTGGAGGAAGCGCGCGCGGTGCTGGGGCGGGCAGCGCATGCCGAGACGATGCTGGCGGACTATGCCGGGCTTGCCCGTGGTTCGTTGCGGATCGTCGCCAGCCAGACGATCGCAAGCTACTGGTTGCCCGCAAGGCTTGCCGCCTTCCACGAGCGCCACCCGCAGATCGCGGTCGAGCTGGCGATCGACAACACCGAAGGCGCGGCAGCGCAGGTCCTTAGCGGAGCGGCGGAACTCGGTTTCGTTGAAGGCGAAGTGGACGAACCAGCGCTGGCGCATTGGGAAGTCGGACGCGATCCGATGGTGCTGGTCGGACGCAGGGACGCCGAGCGTGTCGACGAGGACTGGCTTCGCGCTGCACGCTGGATCGTCCGCGAGCAGGGTTCGGGCACGCGCTCGACCTTCGAGGACGTGCTGCGAACGCGCGGGTTTGATCCGGCCCAGTTGACGGTAGCGATGACGCTGCCGTCCAACGAGGCGGTGCGTACCGCGGTCGAGGCCGGTGCCGGCGTCGCTGTGTTGTCGCGATTGGTCGTCGCACGCGCGCTCAAGGCCGGCGATCTGGTCGAGCTGGCGCTTGAGTTACCCGATCGCGCCTTCCACGCGCTGCGCCACAAGGAACGCTATCGCACCCGCGCGGCCGACGCGCTGACGGACCTCATCAAGGAGCAGGTCGCATGACTGCCGACGCACCTTCGGCCCTGACCGGCCTCAAGCCGCTAAGCAGGCTCGATCACCCGCGCGAGATGATCCGCCAGTTCACACCCAACTGGTTTGCCGCGACCATGGGCACCGGCATCCTCGCTCTCGCGCTGCCGCAGGTGCCCGGCATCGGCCCCGCGCTCAAACCGATTGGCGAGGTGTTGTGGTTCTTCAACATCGCGCTCTTCATCCTGTTCGCCGGTCTCTATGGCGCGCGCTGGGCGATGTTCGGGCATGAGGCACGGCGCATCTTCGGCCACAACACCGTGTCGATGTTCATCGGGACCATCCCGATGGGCCTGGCGACGATCATCAACGGATGTCTCGCCTTCGGGATCGCGCGATTCGGTAACGGCATCGTGCCGGTCGCACACGTCCTGTGGTGGATCGACGTCGCCATGTCGCTCGCCTGCGGCGTGTTGATCCCCTACCTGATGTTTACCCGCCACGAGCACAGCCTGGACGGCATGACCGCGGTATGGCTGCTGCCGGTCGTCGCAGCGGAAGTGGCGGGTGCCAGCGGCGGGCTACTCGCTCCGCATCTGACCGATCCCCACGCGCAGATCGTGACGCTCGCGACCTCGTATGTGCTGTGGGCCTATTCGGTGCCGGTCGCGTTTGGCATCCTCGCTATTCTGATCCTGCGCATGGCGCTCCACAAGCTCCCGCACGAGAGCATGGCGGCATCCTCCTGGCTCGCGCTGGGGCCGATCGGCACCGGGGCGCTGGGTATGCTGGTGCTTGGGGCGGATGCGCCGGCGATCCTCGCGGCGCACGGGCTGGTCGGTGTCGGTACCGTCGCGCAAGGGATCGGCGTCGTCGCCGGGCTCTGCCTGTGGGGTTTCGGCCTGTGGTGGCTGGCGCTCGCGACGCTCATCACCATCCGCTACTGGCGCGCCGGCGTCCCATTCAACCTTGGCTGGTGGGGCTATACCTTCCCGCTCGGCGTCTACACCGTCGCCACCTTCCGCCTCGGTACGACGCTGAACCTCGGCTTCTTCGGTATCGTCGGCACGGTGCTGACGATCGCGCTCGCGGCGATGTGGCTGCTGGTCGGTGCCAAGACGCTCGCCGGAGCATGGCGCGGCAACCTGTTCGTCTCGCCCTGCATCGCTACCCCGAACTGATCCACCCTGATGATCGGATCAGTCGGTCCGATCACTTGCAGAACGCCCCTTCGATCCGCCAGCGTGGCTGGCCACAGGAGAGCCTTGTCATGGACAATTTTGACGCCGCGCTGGCGAGTGAAACCAGCCGTCGCCGCTTTCTCAGGCGTACGGCGCTCGGCACCGCCGGCCTTGCCGCAGCACCTGCGCTGGCGCAGCAGCTCGTCGACCTGAAGCTGCCTGGCGGCAATGCCGAGCGGCCGATGACCAGCGCCTTTCCTGGCAAGGGCAGCATGATCCTCCAACGCATCCATCCTCCGCTGTTGGAGACGCCGATGGACGTGTTCGACAAGTCGGTGTTCACGCCCAACGACCAGTTCTTCGTCCGCTGGCACTGGGCCGACATCCCGACCTCGATCGACGTCGAGAGCTTTCGCCTCAAGGTCTTCGGCCACGTCAACAGACCGCTGTCGATCAGCCTTGCCCAACTGCTGCGCCTGCCGCGCGTCGAGATGGCAGCGGTCAATCAGTGCTCGGGCAACAGCCGTGGGTTGTTCCAGCCGCGTGTCGCCGGCGCGCAATGGGGCAACGGCGCGATGGGCAATGCCAAATGGCTCGGCGTGCGCCTGCGCGACGTGCTGGACCTCGCGGGGGTCAAGGCAGGCGCGGTACAGGTGCGCTTCGGCGCGCTCGATCAGCCGGTTGTGACGGGCGCCCCTGACTTCGAGAAGGCGCTCGACATCGACCATGCCCGCGACGGCGAAGTGATGATCGCCTTCGGCATGAACGGCGAGCAGCTGCCGCTCCTCAACGGCTTTCCCTGCCGGCTGATCGTCCCGGGCTGGTATTCGACCTACTGGGTCAAGATGCTGAACGCGATCGAGGTACTGCCCGGCCCTGACGACCAGTATTGGATGGCCAAGGCCTACAAGATACCGGCTACACCCGGCGCGAATGTCGCGCCCGGTGCCAAGGACTTCCCGACCGTGCCGATCAATCGCATGATCCCGCGCAGCTGGATGACCAGCCTGCCGGATGGCCAGGCGATCGCCTATGAAGCGTCCATCCCGGTTGGCGGGATCGCGATGGGCGGCGACTGCGGCGTCGCCAAGGTCGATGTCTCATCCGATGGTGGCCGCACTTGGTACAGGACGACGCTCGGAGCGGACGAGGGCAAGTATAGCTTCCGGCGCTGGGATGGTCGCGTGCCGCTTAGGCGCGGTCCCAACCCCATCATGGTGCGCTGCTGGAACGCCAACGGTGTCGCCCAGCCGATGAAGCCGATCTGGAACCCCGGCGGGTTCATGCGCGGCAACATCGAAACCACCACCATCATTGCGGCCTGAGGAGCGAGTAGCATGAAGACCCCGTCTCCCGGCATCATGGCCGCTGGCCTGATCGGCCTGACCGGTATCATCCTCATCTCGATAGGTGCGCCGAGCAGCCGCAAGGCGTCTGCCCCGATCTCCGAGACGTCCGAGCCGGCGCCCCCCGTCAGCGTGTCGGCCCGCGGCTTCTCGCTTACCTCGACCAGCGTCGACCTGCCGGTCGACGACGCGAGCTATCCCGATGGTCCGCACGCCGACGTCATCAACGCCAACTGCACCTCATGCCACTCGGCCAGTATGGCGCTGACCCAGCCTGCGCTATCGGCGGCTCAGTGGAAGGCGACCGTCACCAAGATGCGCGAGGTGTATAAGGCGCCGGTGGCCGAGAAGGACGTCGACGCAATCGTCGCCTATCTCACCGCCATGCCGCATCAGAAGGCGGCACCCGCAACCGGCAAGGCGCAGGACCCCGACCCCAAGGTGGCTCCCGATGTTTCAGGTGGAACCGGCTAACCGAGCCACTTCCATAATCCCAAAATACCATCTCAATCGGGAAAGTCGCTGGTGTCATAACCGGACGGTTGTGAAGCTGCCGCAGGCCCACGTATTCTTGCGCGGCGCGAAGTGTCAGAACCGTGGTTCGAAATGTCCGCTTTCGAGAACGGTCAATTTACTCGCTATCACCGACTTGGGCGTATCAGGTCATACAAAGGGCTAAGCTGCCAAGAGCGAGGGCGAGATGCGTAGCGGCCTGAGCTGATCCGGTGCCGGCCTATCGTCCCGCTCCCAGCTATAGTCGCCGGTGAGCGCGATATGCTCCCAGCCCAGCGGTGCGATATGGCGGGCAATATCGTCCGGCGCTCCCATGTCGGCCAGTGACCGTTCGAGATAGCGTGTGTTCCACAGGATGATCGCGGCGACCAGCAAGTTGAGGCCGGAGGCGCGGTAAGACTGATTTTCGAACTGGCGGTCGCGCAGCTCGCCGAGCTGGTTGAAGAACAATGCGCGGGCAAGCGCGTTGCGCGCCTCCCCCTTGTTCAGCCCCGCCTGGGTGCGCCTGCGCAGATCAATGTCCTGCAACCAGTCGAGCATGAAGATCGAGCGTTCGAGCCGTCCGAGCTCGCGCAGCGCTAATGCCAGACCGTTCTGGCGCGGATAGGCGGACAGCTTGCGCAGCATAGCCGACGCGGTGACGGTTCCGGTTCGGATCGAGGTGGCGAGCCGCAGCAGTTCGTCCCAATGCGCGGCTAAGTGGTCGTGCGCGATCGGATCGCCAACCATGCCGGCAAGCAACGGCCCCGCTTCCTGCCCGGGCAGGAGGTGCAGGCGGCGCTCCTTGATATCACGCAAGCGTGGCGCGAAGCGGTAGCCGAAGAACGGCATCAGCCCGAACACATGGTCGGACGCGCCGCCCGTATCGGTATAATGCTCTTCGATCGACAACCCGGTCTGGTGATACAGCAAACCGTCGAGGACATAGGGAGCCTCGCCCGCGGTCGCGGCGATCACGCGCGAGCCGAACGGGTCATACTGGTCCGAGATATGAGTGTAGAACGACACACCGGGTTCGTTGCCGTTGCGCGCGTTGATATCGCTGATCGCAGCGCCCCGCCCGCCGGCATGGAATTGCTGTCCGTCGCTCGACGAGCTGATGCCGCTGCCCCATAATCCGGCAAGCGGCATCGCGCGATGCGCCTCGATCAGTCGTCCGAGCGCCTCGCCATAGGCGGCTTCGCTGATGTGCCAGTCATGCAGATGCGCGAGTTGGCGCAGACTGGCACCACGGCAACTGTCCGCCATGCGGGTCAGGCCGAGATTGATGCCATCGGCAAGGATCGCGGTCAGCAACGCATTACGGTCGTCGGCCGGACGGCCTGATCGCCGGTGGGTAAAACAGTCGCCGAAGCCGGTCCACGTATCCACATCGAGCAGGATATCCGTGATTTTTACGCGGGGGAGACGGTCATAGGCGGTGCGGCGGGCGACCTCTGCGGCGGGCGGTGTGATCGCCTTCAAAGGGGAGATCATCAGCCCGTTTTCGTCGAGCCGGACCTGCGGCAGTTCGCCCTGCCGGGCCAGCACCGTTACCCGTTCGATCGCGCGGTTCAGGCGTTCACGGCGATCCTCGATATGAGATACGAACCCGGTCGCGATCGCGAGCGGAAGTGGCCCCTTCTCGCGCAACGCTGCGAAGGTAGCGGGCGGAATGAGATAGCTGTCGAAATCCCGAAACTGTCGGCTGCCTGCCACCCAGATATCGCCGGCCCGCAGCCGATCGCGAAGCTGAGACAGTGCGCAGAGTTCATAGGCCGCGCGATCAACGACACCGTTACGGATTACGAATGGACGCCAGCCCGCCGGCACGAAGCGCCGCGGCACCTTGTCAGGCAGGCGTCGTTTTCCAGTATGGTAGAGATCAGCGATGATGGCGAGCGCGTCGAGAATTCCCTGCACCGGCCCGGCACCGCGAAACTCGAACGCCCGCAGGAACTGCCCGGCGAACAACTTCACCGTGCGATGCCGCTCAATAAGTTCGGCCGTGCGGTCGATCGTCTCGGGGCGGACCAGGACTTCCGCCTGATCGACGGCGGAGCCGAACCGTTCCCAGTCGAACGGGCCGAGACGCGCGAGGGAGTCGATACCCTTGGCGTGTGCGTCGATGAGCACGCGGCAACTGTTGGTCAGGGTGCGCAGATGCCCCTGCATCTCGCGCACCGTCCTGATTGCCTTGTCGCGCGTTCGGTTTTCCGCCCGGCGTACCATGCTGCCGAGAAGCTTATCGAACATGGTGAGCGTCGCGTCGGTGAGGCTTTCCTCAAGGCGGATTGTTGCGGCCGCCAGTGTCGCACGGCGGCGTAGCGGGGTCAGTTCGCCGAGGTGCTGCGGCGTGATCCGTACCGCCTCGTCGGCAAGCCGGTCGAATGTCGCTGATGGGATCATGGCGGCGCGCGCAAGGTCGAGGCCGAGGTTGCGGACATGATCGAGCCGTTCCAGCAGCCGCAGGATGTTGCGCGGTGCCGGTGATTGCGGCGCATTGCGCAGCCAGGCCAGCCATGTCGTTCCCTGATCCGACCGCCGGGTCAGCAAGGCATCGAGCATCGTGAGCTTGTCAGGCTCAATGCCGCTGGTCAGGATTTCATGGGTGAGTTGTTCGGCCTGCTGGCGCGCGTGCCTGACGATTGCCTCGATGACAGCCGGGGGCGGCAGTAGTACCCGTCGCCGACGCAACTCGTCGATCACGGTGCCGGCAAGCAAGAGAGGCTGCGCGACGGTCTGCGCGACCGGCATCGCGAACGCCACGATCTCGCGAAAGTGGTTACGGTCGAAAGCGGTATAGCCGAACCGCTGCATGAGATCGGCGAGATGCCCGCGGCGGGTTTCATCGCGACGGGCGTAATCGTCGAACGCCTTTGCCGGCGCGTCGACCTGATCGCCGACAAAGGCGAGGATGGCACTCGGCGGTTTCTCACCGGCTTCCAGCACGCGGCCCGGCCAACGCATGTAAAGCAGCAGCAGCGCGAACCCGAGGCGGCTTGGCGCTCCACGTCGTTCGCTGACAAGATCGAGATCCTCACGGCTGAGGGTAAAGTGACGGGCGATCTCCCGTTCGTCGGTTGGAGGATCGTAATGTGAGCCGAGCGCTTCGCGTGTCAGCAACTGCCGTCTTGCCATGCGTCACGACCTTTCCCGCACTGTCCGTCAGACGGTCCTCTGGCGGCCAGCATGAATATGTCCGTCAACTCTGGACCCGCGATGGCGATTCGGACAAGAATGCAAATCGATGGGAAAACGGACAGATCGGAACCGACCGTGGCGCTGATCGGCTATGCGCGGGTATCGACCGGCGACCAGAAGCTGGCGCTACAGCACGACGCGCTCAACGCGGCCGGATGCGAGCGCATCTTCGACGACCATGCGTCCGGCGCTAAAACTGATAGGCCGGGGCTTGCCGAGGCCCTGGCCTATCTACGTGGCGGTGACACGCTAGTTGTATGGAAGCTGGACCGCCTCGGTCGCTCAATGAGCCACCTGATCGAAAAGGTCGGCGAACTGGCCGCGCGTGGCGTTGGTTTCCGATCGCTCACCGAGCAGATCGACACCACCACGTCGGGCGGGATGCTCGTGTTCAACATCTTCGGCTCGCTCGCCCAGTTCGAGCGCGACCTGATCCGCGAGCGCACCAACGCCGGCTTGAAGGCTGCGCGGGAACGGGGGAGCCTTGGCGGTCGGCGTCCGGTCATCACGCCTGACAAATTGCGCAAGGCGCGCGATCATATCGCGGCAGGCCTGACGGTCCGGGAGGCGGCCACGCGGCTCAAAGTCGGTAAAACAGCGCTCTACAAGGCGCTCGAAGGCGCCGCTGCCAAACCGTAGCAAAGCATGAGGAAAGAGTGATGCACGAACGCGACCCCAACATCGTCACTTCGAGCCTATCCGGCGTCGTTACAGAGCAGGGCATCACCGTGAGTGTAAATATCATAAGGCTCGAGAATGAGCCGGGTTGGTCGCTCGAAGTGGAAAATGAGAATGGAACGTCCACGGTGTGGGATGACCTCTTCGCGACCGACGATGCGGCTCATGCCGCCTTCCGCCAGACCGTTAAAGAAGAAGGCATGCGCGTCTTCCTCGATCAGGCTGTCGTCATTCCCTTCAGACGTTAGGACCGTCCGCGTTCGCCGTTCGTTCGATCCTAGCGTACGTAAACTTCACTTTCGTGCAGTGACCCCAAAATAGAGGCGGGGGACCGACCCTACTTGCACCGGCGTCGTCATCGGTCGGCTTCGGCCGCCTCGGCACCCCGTCCCGCCACGGTCGCTGCGACGAGCGGAGAGTTACCCTCAGGGTCGAGGCTCTTCCCCGAACCGCATCCATCGTTCGTCCCATCTCGCGTGCGATCACCGCTAAAGTCTGCCTGGCCTCGATACACCGACGAAGCTCGTTGTCGTCATCATCGGTCCACGCCGTTCCACGTCGAGCGGTCAGCCCAATACCTCCTCGATCAGGAGCAATCCCAAAAACCCGATGAAGAACATGGCGCTGATAAGCGGGGTGTCGGGCTTCTCGTGTGCCTCGACCAACAGCTCTTCCGTCACGAGGTAGAGCAGCGCAATCAAGCCGAAACTGAGAAAACCGGCGATGACGACGGGCGGAAACGTCGCAACGGGAGTCGCTATCGCCGCACCGATTGGCAGCAACATGGCGATCCCCATCGTAATCGCGATGATACGTGCCTTGGACTTGATCGTCTCCCCCAACTCGGTCGTCACGGTCAGTCCGAGAAACAGCACCTCCAACGTCAACGCGATCGTCAGCAACACGCCCGCCTTCCCGCCAGCGACGAACGCCAGCCCGAGAACGAGCCCGTCGATCAGGATGTCGACTGCTACAGCGCCCAACATAGCGATCGGGCCAATGGCGCGACCCTCAAGGGCTTTGAGCGACAGCATCACTAGAATGCCAAGCGCGCCGCCTGTGAATGTCGCGATCGGCGACCCTTCGTGCATCACTTGGGGCAGGATTTCCGCTGCCGCTGCGGCGAACACGACGCCCGCCGCCAAATGCTGCATGGCGCTTACAAAGGCATCACTTGGCCGTCTCGATACCGCGAAAAGCGTGCCGATCAGTACGGCGATGACGGGAATGAGCGTGAAGGCAACGGCCTGCATAGCTTAAGCCCTCACGCCGTCATGAGCCACAGGCGGCAGTTTGATGTATCCGCCAGGTGGTGCCGGCAGCTCGCGCCGTCCGAAACGAGCGTAGAGGGTCGGGAGCACGAACAAGGTGAGCAGGGTTGCGGATATCAGGCCACCAATGACGACGGTCGCCAGCGGCTTTTGCACCTCGGCTCCAGCACCATGACCAAGCGCCATCGGCACGAAGCCAAGCGACGCAACGAGCGCCGTCATCGCAACCGGCCGGAGCCGTGCCAGAGCGCCTTGGTGAGCCGCTACCGCACGATCCATGCCTTGCCGCATCAGATCATGGATAGACGACACCATGACCAGCCCGTTGAGGACCGCGACACCTGATAGCGCGATGAAGCCGACTGCCGCTGAAATGGAAAACGGCATGCCTCTTAGCACCAGCGCAAGGATGCCTCCGACCAGCGCCAGCGGAACGCCGGTAAACACGATCAACGCGTCCCTGACGGAACCAAGCGCGCCGTAGAGCAGGAACATGATGACCACGAAGCATATCGGCACCACAATGCTGAGCCGATCGCGGGCAGATGCCAGGTTCTCGAACTGACCGCCCCATTCGAGATACGTGCCGGCCGGCAATTTCACCTGAGCGTCGATGGCTGACCGGGCATCAGCCACGACACCGGCCACGTCTCGATCGCGGACATTGGCCTGCACCACGACACGCCGCTTGCCGTTCTCGCGGCTGATCTGGTTGGGACCATCAACCACGGCGATATCCGCCACAGTCGATAGCGGTACGAAGCCGCCACTACCGGTCGGCACCGGGACCTGAGCAACCGCCGTCAGATCGGATCGTGAGCTTTCCGCCATCCGGATCACAACGGGGAAGCGACGATCGCCTTCGAAGATCACGCCCGCCTGTCGGCCGCCAATGGCTGCGGCAACCGTGTCCTGTACGTCACCAGCCGTTACCCCGACGCGGGACATGGCGGTGCGGTTCGGTCGGATATCGAGCATCGGCAAGCCCTCGGTTTGCTCAACCCGCACGTCTGCTGCACCCCGCGTCTTTCGCAGGATGCCGGCGATCCGATCGGCGGTTACATTCATCTCGCCGAAGTCATCGCCAAATACCTTCACCGCGATGTCGCCGCGCACACCTGCAATCAATTCGTTGAAACGCATCTGAATAGGTTGGGTGATCTCGTAGGCGTTGCCCGGCAGAGTAGAGAGGCGCTTCTCGAAGCTCTCTATAAGCTGCTCTCTCGTCAAACCTTGGTTCGGCCATTCCTTCTTAGGCTTCAGGATGACGAAGGTATCTGTAGCGTTCGCTGGCATTGGGTCCGATGCAATTTCGGACGTACCGGTGCGCGAGAAGGCGAAACGGACCTCAGGGGCCTTGGCGAGTGCCTTTTCCACCTGGAATTGCATTGCCTGGCTCTGATCGACCGATGTGCCGGGTATGCGGACTGCCTGCACGAGAATGTTGCCCTCATCGAGCTGCGGCAAGAACTCCTGCCCCAATGTCGTGAAAGCGGCCCCGGCGAGTGCCAGCGCGCCGATCGCGACGCCGATGGTAAGGGTGGGCCGGCGCATTGCTGCATCGAGTCCCGGCTCATAGCGCTGCCGGAGGAACGTGACGACGCGGCTTTCCTTTTCCTCGACCCGCTTGCTGAGCCAGATCGCAATCGCTGCCGGTATGAAGGTCAGCGACAGGATGAAGGCGAACACCAGAGCGATGATAACCGTCAGCGCCATCGGCTCGAACATCTTGCCTTCGACACCCGTGAAGGTGAGCAACGGCGCATAGACAAGGATGATGATAGCCTGCCCGTACACCGATGGCCGGATCATCTCGCGCGCCGATGCCGCTACGATTCCAAGACGTTGCTCCATCGTCAGCACGTCATTACGACCATGCTGCGCTTCGCTTAAACGCCGTAATGCGTTCTCCACGATAATGACCGCGCCATCCACGATCAGACCAAAGTCGAGCGCGCCGAGGCTCATCAGATTGGCCGAAACGCCCGCCTCCAACATGCCAATGCTGGTCAGCAGCATCGTGATCGGGATGACGCAGGCCGCGATCAGCGCCGCGCGGAAATTGCCAAGCAGCGCAAACAGAACGACGATCACCAGCACCGCACCTTCCGCAAGATTGCGGGCTACGGTAGCGATCGTGGAGTTCACCAGCTCGGTCCGGTTCATGACCGGCTTCACAACCACATCGACCGGCAACGAACGGCCGATCTGCGTCAGCCGTTCGGCAACGCCAGTCGATACCGTGCGGCTATTTTCCCCGATCCGCATAACCGCGGTCCCGACGACAACCTCATGACCGTTTTCCGACGCCGATCCCATGCGCAGCCCTTGTCCGGTGCGAACGGTAGCGATCTGGTTGAGCAGGATCGGAACGCTCTCACGGGTGGCAACGACGGTACGCGCCAGCTCGTCGGCGTTGCGGACACGCCCATCCGATCGAACCGCCAGCCCTTCGCCGTTGCGGTTGACCACGCCCGCGCCCGCGCTGGTATTGCTGCGCTGAAGGGCGGTGGTGAGATCCTGAAGCGTCAGCCGCATTGCCGCCATGCGCTGTATGTCCGGAACGACGAGATATTCCTTGGTGTAGCCACCAAGGGAGTCGACGCCAGCAAGCCCGGCCGTGCTTTTGAGCTGTGGTGTGACGATCCAATCCTGAACGGTGCGCAAGTAGGTCGCCTTGTCGGCGTCACTGACGAGGTGATCCCCCTCGGGGGTAATGTAGCTGGCATCGCGTTGCAGACCGGGTTCGCCGTTGCGGTGACGAACCTGATCCTGCTCGCGATATTCTACCGTCCACATGAAGATATCGCCAAGCCCTGTGGCGATCGGCCCCATCTCCGGGTTCACACCTTCGGGAAGGTCTTCCTCAGCGGTTCGCAGGCGTTCCGCGACCTGCGCCCGCGCAAAGTAGATATCGGACTTTTCAGTGAAAACAGCCGTGATCTGGGCAAAGCCATTGCGGCTTAGCGAGCGGGTATATTCAAGGCCGGGAATGCCAGCGAGTGCGGTTTCAATCGTGAACGCAACCTGCTTCTCGATCTGATCGGGGGAGAGGGCAGGAGCAACGACGTTGATCTGCACCTGATTGTTGGTGATGTCGGGTACGGCGTCGATCGGAAGCTGACGCAGCGCGCCAATCCCGAGCAATGCAGCCGCGATGGTGAGAAGCAGGACGAGCCAGCGCTTCTCGACGGAGAGGGTGACGATGCGACCGATCATGGCTCAGTCCTCATCCCCGCCCGCACCCTTGCCGAGTTCGGCCTTGAGCGTGAAGCTGTTTGTGGAAGCGATGCGCTCTGATCCCGTAAGGCCCGCCGTTACGGTGACCTGTCCGCCGTTGGTGCGACCAAGCGTCACCGGAATTGCCCGGAAACCTGTCGCAGTGCGGACGAACACAAACGACTTGTCCTCGATCATCTGCACTGCGGCCGATGGCACGGCGACGGTGCGGTCCCCGGTCGCAGGAACGAGGATCGATACGTTGACCGTCTCACCAACGCGCCATGTGCTGCCGGCGTTGTCGAGGGTGGCAATCACCGGCACCAATCGGGTCGTCTCGTCCAGAATGGGGGATACGAACGTGACGCGCCCCTCCTGACGCCGCCCCGGTGCCGTCACTTCGACACGCACGCCGGGTTTCACCCGGCCGGCATCGGTGGGGACGAGTGAGGTGGTGACAGTGACCTTCGACAGGTTCGCGACGCGGAACAGCTCTGCATCGGCCGCGACCGCCTGCCCGAGTGTAGCGGATCTCGCGATGACCTGGCCGGCGATGGGCGAGCGAACCGCGATGCGGTTGAGCGCACCGCCTCCGCTGCCCGTCGCCGACAACTGCTGCTGCGCGAGGCGAAGCGCAATGCTGGCCTCCGTCGCGGCCGTCCGCGCTGCGACTAGATCCTGTTCCGGCGAAACGCGTTCGGCGAACAGGCGCTGTTCGCGGCGAAGGTTCGATTGGGCGAGTGCGGAACGCGCGCGCGCGGCTTCTACCTCGGCTTTCAGTGATGCCGCTTCCCGGCTCTCGATGATAGCCAGCGGGTCGCCCCGGCTGACTGACTGCCCGAGATTGCGGGTGAGGGAAACAAGCCGACCGCCTACGGAGGTGGATACAACCTGCACCCCTTGAGGATCACCCTCGATCGTTGCCGATAGCTCGATCGCTCCGGCCACGCCGCCTACTGTGGGCCGTGTGACCTCTATCCCCGCATCCGCGATCTGCTGCGCGGACAGGGTGACGATATCCTTCGGACCCTCCTTCGCTTCGCCGGCCTCGGCACCTTCGGTCTTCTCGGCTCCGGCTTTCTCACCGGCCTCGCTGTTGCCACCCCCGCCGCACCCGGCAAGGAGGATAGCCAGGGTCACAGGCGCGAGCGCCCGTATGATGATCTTCGTCATTGATTGGTTTCCTCGGTCGAGGGCGCTGCGGCAACAAGCCGTTCGAGGCGTGCCTTGGCGTCGTGATAGGTGGCGAGCGCATCGATCGCGGCGGTTCGTGTTTCGGACAGGGTACGTTCGGCATCGAGCAAATCGAGCTGACCGAACTTGCCCTCCCGGTAGCCGATCCGGGCAATCCGAGCGGCTTCGCTTGCTGATGCCAATGCCGGCCCGCTCGCGTTGCGAGCGGTCGTTGCGGCATTCGCGACGTTCGCCTGTGCGCTTGCGATATCCTGCGCGGTATCCAGCTCGGCCACGCGACGTAGCGCCTGCGCCTGATCGGTCTGCGCCCGCGCCTGCGCCACTGCCGCCCTGCCGTTGTTGAACAGCGGGAACGGGATCGACAGCCCGAACACTGCTGCCACGTCGTTCGTAGCCTCAAGCCGGCGTGCGCTGGCGCTGAGTGTCACGTCGGGAATGCGCTGCGACCTGGCAAGCCGCACCTGTGCCTCTGCCGTTGTCACGTCCGCGCGTGTGGCCGCCAACGCCAGCGTCCCGGTGGTCTCGATCGGCCGCGCTGGACCAAGGCCCTCGACACGGCCGAACCACGCCAAGTCCAACGGTCCCGTGAGGGGTTGGCCGATCCGTCGGGCAAGATTGCTACGCGCGACCTCAGCAAGCCGCTCTGCGCGCTCCACAGCCGTCTCCGCGTTGATCCGCAATACATCGGCGCGCTGCTGTTCGAGCGGTGATGCCCGACCCGCCTGAACGCGGACGCCGGCTGCGCGCGATGCCTCGCGCGCGATGCCGGCCTGCTCGCGCGCGGTCACAAGCCGACGCTCCGCTGCTGTCGCCTCGATGTAGAGCTGCGTGACGGCAAGCCGTAGATCAGCCTCAGCCAACGCCGTGCCTATCCGCGCTCGATTACCAATCGCATCCGCGACGGCGATCCGTGCCGATCGTTTGCCACCCAGTTCGATCGGTAGTGCCAGGCCTGCCGTTGTCTCGGCGCTGCGAAGGCCGCGATATTGACCGCTACCGGCAATGTTCTCGGTCTCGGCGACGATCGACGGGTTAGGGCGGTAGCCGGCAACCGTGCGGCCTGCCTCTGCTGCCCGGACGCCTGCTGTGGCAGCCTCAAGGCTGGGGGCGGTCGCTCCGGCAAGTGAAAGCGCCTGATCAAGGGTGAGAGGGGGACTGGTCGATGTGGGATCGGCTGACTGCGCCTGCGCGATCGACGCGCACGACGCCACGGCCAATAAGGCCGCAATAAAACGGTGCATGGGTAATGGACTCCTGACGAACCTTGGGCGTCCGCACGGGCTTTCCCGGCGGGATTAGGCGTTGGTCAGGCTTGGGGAGGGCGTAGGGCTGGGTCCGACGCTACCGGGGCCTTGGGCGCATTGCGCCACACCGATGCCGTCATACGAACGCTGCTGGCTGGTCCGGTTGAATCGGACGCGATCGGCACGCCGACATGATGGCCGTGGCAACCGCCATGATGGTGAGGATACGCCTTGTCGGCGTCTGCCGGCACTTGGTCGGCATCGCCGTCGCAATGATCGAGGGAGCTGACCGCTGTGGTATCAACGCACGTCACGCCTTCGGTCGCGTGCGCAACTGATCCAAGCCCGAGCATAAGCACGAGCATGAAACTGAGGAACAGGGCGGAAAGGCGGTGCATCGGCCCGCGCCTTAGCAGCTTACCGACTGCCATGTAACGACCGCTGGTAAGTAGCGGGGGCGGGTGAGGGCTCGCTACGCATTTCGGCGCGTGCCTGCCGCATGATCTGAACACCGCCCGATATTCCCAACACAGCCATCAAGGCGGCGACGGCAAGATCAGGCCACGCGCTGTTGAGGCCGAACACCCCGCCTGCGGCCAGCACGACGGCGATGTTGCCGATCGCGTCGTTACGCGAGCAAATCCATACCGACCTCATGTTCGCATCACCGCTTCGGAAGCGGTACAGCATGACCGCGACGACAAGGTTCGCGATCAACGCTGCTATGCCGACCACGCCCATAATTTCGGCATGGGGCGTTGCGTCGTGGAGCGCCCCCCATCCCGCCGCGAACAGGACATAGACGCCTAGCAAAGCAAGCGTCGCCCCCTTCAACATCGCAGCGCGTGCGCGCCAGGCTATCGCCATTCCGGCAACGCCAAGACTGATTGCATAGTTCGCGGTATCGCCAAAAAAGTCGAGCGCGTCGGCTTGCAGCGCCTTCGATCCACCCGTGATGCCGGCAAGTATCTCGATAACGAACATGCCACCATTGATGGCGAGTGCGATCCATAGCGCCCGGCGCCATTTGGGGTCGTTGAAAGTACCCGCCTTGTCGGACGCGCAGCTTGTGCAGGCCATGTTCGCCACCTCGATAGAATCGATCTGACAGCCTATATGCACCCTCTAGTCGCTAGAGGGTCAAGCGCTATGTCTGAAAAACTGACGATCGGAAAACTGGCCGGTGCCACCGGCACGAAGGTCGAGACGATCCGCTATTATGAGCAGATTGGCTTGCTGCCCGCGCCTGAACGATCAGCGGGGAACTACCGGACCTATGAGGACGCGCATCTACGCCGCCTGTCCTTCATTCGGCGTGCGCGCGATCTTGGCTTCTCGATCGACCAGGTACGCGAGTTGATGGGGCTTGCCGATCGGCGCGATCAGTCCTGCATCGCGGTTGATGTTGTCGCTAACCAACACCGCGACGCGATTAGACGTAAGATTGCGGACCTGACTGCGCTTGCTGGTGAACTCGACGCGCTGATAGATTCCTGTAGCCGCAACACCGTCGCCGACTGCCGGATCATCGAAGCGCTTGCTCCTTCCGCGTAGCGCCTAGCGACTGACCAACTCTCAAAAGCGATGGTAAACTGAGAATCGCCTCAGGACTTCGCGGATAGAGCAGACAGATGGGTCTTCATCGTTGGAAAAGTTATGGGGCGGCGCACTGCTGTAGATTACGAAACCGCCCGCACCATACCTCCTCCGGGCGACGCGATATTCGCCCATGCATATGGCTAGGTGTTTAGTCCCGGCATCTGGTGGATCGGATCGATGATGAACCTATCGGGCTCTGACGTCCAGATTTTGGCGATGTATTCGTAAGGCGTGAGGCCACTTAGCGTCTTGAGCCGGCGGGCGAAATTGTAGGCTGCCATGAAGTCGGCGAGGTGCACCCGCAACTGCTCGTGGCTCTCGTAGTGAAAGCGTTTGACGGTCGCTTCCTTAATCGTGCGGTTCATCCGTTCGACCTGACCGTTGGTCCGAGGATGGTTCGGCTTGGTAAGCCGGTGCTCGATGTCATTGGCTTCGCAGATCATGTCGAAGCGCATCTGCCGCGACCAGGCGGTGTTCCGGTTACGCGGCTGCTCGGCGAACTGGATGCCGTTGTCGGTCAGGATCGTGTGGATACGGTAGGGCACAGCCTTCAGCAGGTGTTCCAAGAACTCCCACGCCGTTCGCCTGTCAGCCTTGTCGACGAGATGGGTGACCGCGAACTTACTCGTGCGGTCGATGCCGACGAACAGGTAGAGCTTGCCTTCGGCTGTCTGAACCTCGGCGATATCCATGTGAAAGAAGCCGATCGGGTAGCGCTTGAAGCGCTGTCGATTAGGCTTGTCGCCCTCGATATCTGGCAGACGGGATATGCCGTGCCGCTGCAGGCAGCGGTGCAGCGCTGAGCGTGTCAGATGCGGGATCGATGGCTGCAACGCATAGAGGCAATCGTCGAGCGGCAGGAGTGTGTGGCGCCGGAATGCGACGACCGCGGCCTCCTCGGCTTCGGTCAAGGTCGTGGAGTGAGGGGCCTTCGGCCCGGTCTTTAAATCCTCAACCGTCGCTCGCTTACGCCACTTCGCCACCGTCTTCGGGTTGATCCCGAGCTCCCGGCTCAGCGTCGAGAGCGAAGCTTGCGATCGCTGTATTGCTGCTCTGACGGCATGCGTGGTCGTGGCGCTCCCGTGACGTACCTGTCCCATGCTGCTGCCTTCCATTCTAACGAAAGGATCGCACCATCAAACCGTGGGATCAAACACCTAGACTACGCACGACTTTCGCCAGCATCAGTGGAATGACGCTGATGTTCGCCGTCACTCATCTGAGCGCCTTGCCAATCCATTGAGCAGAACTGATCGATACCCACCGTTTAAGCATTCAATCACCGTCAATATGTCTCATAAAGGATCCTAAGCGGGAACGGAACGATCGGCAAAAAGCCCAGTTGTAGGCTTTCGCTGATGCTTTAAGGTCAAAGGCATGGAAAAGGGCCGACTACTTTCCGCAGAAGATTTCGAAAGATGCTTCCTGGCGCCAATGCAGAACGTGACAGCCAACGCAGACCCCAGTGTCGATATTTGGCCTTACGTCGATGGACTCGATCTGGACGCCCTGAGCTTACCCGGCATCAATGACGTTCACTACGTCTATCGCGATGCCTTAGATCGTTTTGATCAAGTCCTAATCGGTACAGGTCGCTTCAACACGCTATTGGCGGTAGTCGTGGATCGGAAGCAGCGCTCAATAGCAGGTCACCACCTGCTCGATCTAAACGATAAGTTCGGGGTGCAGGGCGGTCAACTACGGACCCTCCGCTAACCTCGCAAACCCGGCCATTCCCAAAATTCGATCAAGAAATGGGAACGCGAGCAGCGTCTTGAAAACCGGGCGCATGCCGAAACGGGAAGCAATCAGTGCCGACCGCGAACGGCAATGGTAGGATCTTAGACGAATGGAATCTCGGCCCCTGCCGCGTCCGGCTCAGACCAATCCTGGATGAGCCTTGTCGCCCGCGCCAACGGGCCCGTAGTGCGTGTAGCCATCCAGACCGCGCCTACACGCCAGACCGCCTCGTCACCGGGCAGGAGGAATAATCTAAGTCGGCCCGGGAGTAGCGAGGCGGAACTCGCCGGTACTATTGCGCATCCCATTCCCGCCGCAACGAGTGCAAGTACTGTCTGGATGTCGTCGGCTTGTTGGATTACCCTGGGGTGAAAGGCGTGCGCGTGACACCATTCCCGGATCTGCCTGGCAAGACCCGGGCCCCTTTCGTCACGTAGCGCTACGAACTTGAGTTTCTCAAGCTCGCTTAGGCGACCTTCGTTCGTAAGCTCAAGGTCAGCTGGAGCGGCGATCGCCAACCGATCGGTCGCAAGCGGAACCGAGGCGAGGTCGCTTGAAACTGGGAATCTCACGAACCCCAGATCCAGTTCGTCGCGGCGTATCCGATCGATCATCTCGCGTGATGAGAAGTCGTTCATGGTCACACCGACGTCGGGAACGATAGAACGGAACCTGCTGATGATGCGGGGAGCGAGGGTGATCGTCGAGAGCCCGAAGCCGATCGCAAGCGTTCCGGCCTCCCCTGCGACTCTGCGGCGGGCTTCGAGTAAGAACGCGTCGGCGTCGCGCACCAAGCGCTGTGCAACCGGGAGGAGGTGACGCCCTAGCTGCGTCACGCAGATCGGTTGCCGATCGCGATCGAACAGGGTGCCGCCAAGTGTGTGTTCCAGCGCGCGAATCCGTTTGGTCAATCCCGGTTGTGTGATGTGGAGCTGCTCGGCTGCCTGGCTGAAATGGCAATGATCCGCGACGGCGATGAAAGCTCGGAGCCGTTCAATATCCATTCCTGCTAGTTATCACACAACGCCGTACCTTTCATTGGAGTTATATCGGTAGATCGCGATGGTGGCCCCGATAGGAGCATTTCCATGAGCAGAAGCCTTCGCGTCGCCACTGTCCAGTTTCAGCACAGGGCCGCAGATAAGCAATACAACCTCGGGCGGATCGAGCATTTTGCCCGAACGGCAGCCGCGGCAGGAGCACAGATCGCGTGCCTGCCTGAAATGTGCATCAGCGGGTACTGGCACGTACCGGGCTTGGATCGTGAGGACCTGTACGCGCTCGCCGAACCAGTTGATGGACCGAGCGTGTCACGCGTTGCGGAGCTGGCACACGATCTGGGAATTGCCATCGGCGTCGGTTGGCTCGAGCGTGACGCCGACGACGTGCTGTACAATGCTTATCGGCTCTGTATGCCGGATGGGTCGGGGCATACCCATCGCAAGCTTCACGCCTTCGAGCATCCGCTT
>NZ_JAPZPR010000026.1:0-517 GCF_040407565.1 Sphingomonas faeni | reverse complement strand
GGAGGAAGAGGGAGAGGGGAAAGAAGGAAAAAGAGGAGGGAGGAGGAGAAGAGGAGAGAGAAAGGGGGAGAAGGAGGAGGAGGGAGGGAAGGAGAGGGAGAGAAGAGAGAGAGAAAAGAGAAAGAAGGAGGAGGAAGAGGAAGAGGGGGAGAAGAGAAAGAGAGAGAAAAGGAAGAGAAGGGAGAGAGAAAGGAAGGGGAAGGGGGGAGAGGGAGGAAGGAAGGGGAGGAAGAGGGGGGGGAAGAAAAAGAGGGAGGAAGGGAGAGGAAGAAGAAGAAAAGGAGAGAAGAAGAGGAAAGGAAAGAAGAAGAAAGGAAAGAGAAAAAAAGGAAAGGAGAGAAGGGAAAAGGAAGGAAAAAAAGAAGAGAAAGGGGGGGGAGAGAAGGGAAGAGAGAGGGAGAGAAAAGAAGGAAAAGAGGGAAGGAAAAAGGGGAAAAGGGAGGGAGAAAAGAGGAGAGGAAGAAGAAGAAGAGGAGGAAAGAAGAGAAGAGAGAAAGAGAAATGGTAGGAGAGGTAG
>NZ_JAPZPR010000025.1:0-563 GCF_040407565.1 Sphingomonas faeni | reverse complement strand
CGCCCATTAGCGGACGCTCCCGGTGCCATCTCCGGGCGACGGTCGTACGTCGCAAAACTGCATAATCCAGTTATCAAAGCTGGGTGCGACGTGATCGACGGTGCGGATATCATGATCGAAGAACCAGACGGAATCGCGATCGGCGCTTCCGGCCCTAAGTCTCTCGGCGTCGAAGCAAAACATGTTGCCCGCGCTGTCGGTTGCAAATGCAATCAGATGAGACGGCATTCCCGCCTCTCTCCAACCAGAAGTCTGCTCCAGCATCTCCGCTGGAGAGTAGAAATCACCGACGTCACGTAAGGGAAGGTCCTGATCGACGATCGAATTTAGAAGTGCGATCGTCGGTCGGGGCAGGCCTGTCTGGAGCACTGACTCGCGGTAGTCCGGCGGCAGGTGCACACCCATTGTACGCTCTAGCGTCTGCATATCCGCCAAATGGACCCTCTCGGGGGGATAATGGGACGAAGTCCACGTCTCGACGAAGCGTTCCAATCCCATCTGTCTGCTCCGCACATCGTGTGAGGATACTTAGCAGGCGGATGAAACCGTGCAATGTCGGCTTT
>NZ_JAPZPR010000024.1:0-575 GCF_040407565.1 Sphingomonas faeni | reverse complement strand
AGGCCCACCACACACAAGTGCGTTTGGGGCCTTAGCTCAGCTGGGAGAGCGGTTGCTTTGCAAGCATCAGGTCATCGGTTCGATCCCGATAGGCTCCACCATTTCGCAGGAGACGAGACGAGGCAGCGAAGCTGCCGCGCACGTATCCAAGAACGGCCAGCGCTACGGAGCGCGCCCACAAGGCGCAGCTTCGCTGCGACTGACGGGCTCGCGGGCAACGCACCATCAGCCATAACCTAGAGATGAAGAGAAACGGTTCGCCGTGCGAGAGCACGGTGATTGGGTCGAGACGACCCGTATTTGACATTGTGAATGGGTTTTTTAAAATCGATGCCGTGAGGTGCTCGATTTTGGAGGCGAGGATTGCTTCGGCGGTTCGTGAGGCACTTCTGTGCAAGGCGATCTGGACGAGCGGTTCGAGGCTTCAGATATCGACATCATCATACTAAATAATCTGGCTGAGATTATAATCATCCGCACCTGACAAAGGCCAACGCGCACTGCTCTGCCGAGTTGGTGATCCGAAAGGACACCCAGTGATGTCGTTGGTGGTGTGGACTCTCAAGCGTGAGGTA
>NZ_JAPZPR010000023.1:0-756 GCF_040407565.1 Sphingomonas faeni | reverse complement strand
AATTGCCATCGGCGTCGGTTGGCTCGAGCGTGACGCCGACGACGTGCTGTACAATGCTTATCGGCTCTGTATGCCGGATGGGTCGGGGCATACCCATCGCAAGCTTCACGCCTTCGAGCATCCGCTTATTTCCTCTGGCGACAGCTACACGGTGTTCGACACGCCATGGGGGGTGCGCGTGGGTGTGCTCATCTGCTGGGACAACAACCTGATCGAAAATCCACGTGCGACTGCGCTCGCCGGCGCCGAGGTTCTGCTGGCGCCGCACCAAACCGGAGGCACCAATTCGCTCAGCCCAAAGGGCATGAAGCATATTCCGATTAGTTATTGGGAAGAACGCGAGCAGAACCCCGAACGTTTGAGGCGTGAGTTCCAGGGCCTCAATGGTCGTGGCTGGTTGATGCGTTGGCTACCCGCGCGCGCCCACGACAACGGGCTGTTCATCGTTTTCAGCAACGGCGTCGGGCGCGACGAGGACGAGTTGCGAACGGGCCACGCGATGATTCTCGATCCCTATGGAGACGTGCTCTCGGAATCGAAGTCGATCGGGGACGACATGGTGCTGGCCGATCTTGAGTTAGACGCGGTGGAGACCAGTAGCGGCCGCAGATGGATGCGCGGACGGCGACCCGATCTTTACGGACCGCTTGCGGAGAGTTGGGGGACGGAACTGTCGCCGCGGGCAACTCGATTTGGCGTGGAAAACTGACCCCGGCGACCTCCGGTGGGGGGAGCGGGCTTCTCGAAAACGAACGT
>NZ_JAPZPR010000022.1:0-888 GCF_040407565.1 Sphingomonas faeni | reverse complement strand
GAAAATACCTGTGGATCCCGACCAAGAACGTTCCGCGCGCGCGCGGACGAGGTCGGGCCACTTCGACCAAGCGCATGACGCCGGACGAGGTGCAGGCCGAACTCAATCAGGAATTCGTGATCCTCAAAGGCCGGGCAGGCCGGCTGCTGGCATTCATCGCGCGCGATCGCGGCGTGACCAAGAGCGGCGGATTCCGAAAAGCCGGAAAGGGCCGCATCGGTCGAGGGAAGCAGGAGTTGACGCTGATGTTCACGCTCGTCCGGTCTGTCCGGCTTCCCAAGCTGCTGGACCTGAAAAAGCCAGCCGATCAGTGGGGCGACGCATTCGTCTCTGCATTCGAGCGCAGGCTCGCCGACTGATGTCAAAACGCACCGACGTCCTCTTCGCGATCAAGCAACTGATCAATCTCGCGCTGCCCGGCGCAAAGGTTCTCGGCCTGGATGGCGCGGAAGCACCGCCCGCGGTGGTGCCCGCAACGGGGATGGTCGTGGTGCGTACCGGGGACCCCGGCGAGCCGCAGATCGACCTGAGCCCGCCCAGCTACAATTACGAGCATCGCATCCCGCTGGAGGTTTCAGGACTGAAGAGCGGTGGGCTGACCAGCGAAGAAGCGCTCGACGTCATGCTGATGGCGATCGGCGAAGGTATCGCTGCGGATCGGACGCTCGGCGGGCTCTGCGACTGGCTCGATACGACCTCGGCCGCAACCGAAGACATCTACGCCGAAGGCGGCAGCCAGCCGCCCCGCGGCGCCGACATCATGATCATCGCGTCCTACTCGACGCCCAACCCCCTCGCCTGACAGGAGAACGCTCATGGGACGCGCACGCGGCCAGAATGCCATCATGGCTCTCGGTTTCGAGACCGCATACGGCACCCCGCCGGCCA
>NZ_JAPZPR010000021.1:0-911 GCF_040407565.1 Sphingomonas faeni | reverse complement strand
CTGAGCAGCCCCCACCGGGTGGTCCGGGTAGATAGTTAGTGCATTGTCGCCTCCGCCGCCATTGCCGGGCGTAGGTGGAGCGAAGCGGAACCGGAGGCTGGCAATGGCGGGGTCGCTGCTGCTGGCGCCGGAGGTCGATAGCCCAGGCTACTGTGTGGTCGGACGGTGTTATAGTGACGCCGCCACGCCTCGATCAGCACCCTTGCCTCGGCGAGGCTGTAGAAGATCTCGCCGTTGAGCAGCTCGTCGCGAAGCGAACCGTTGAAGCTCTCGTTATAGCCGTTTTCCCATGGCGAGCCCGGCGCGATGTACAGCGTCTTCACGCCGATCTGGCCGAGCCATTTCTGGACTGTGGTAGCGATGAACTCGCTGCCATTGTCCGACCTGATATGCGCGGGCGGCCCCCGGGCGATGAACAGCTCGGCAAGCGCCGCCAGCACGTCTTCGTGTTTCAACTGACGTGCGACGATCAGCGCCAGGCATTCCCTGCTGGCCTCGTCGATGATCGTAAGGATCCGGAACTTGCGCCCGTCGTGCGTTCGCGCTTCGACAAAGTCGTATGCCCAGACATGCCCCGGATACTCCGGCCGCAGCCGGATGCACGAGCCGTCGTTCAACCACAGCCGGCCACGCTTGGGTTGCTTTTGTGGCACCTTCAGCCCCTCACGCCGCCAGATGCGTTCGACACGCTTATGATTCACCGACCACCCCGCGGCATGCAGCAGTGCGGTCACCCGGCGGTAACCGTAGCGTCCATACTGCCCGGCCAGCGCAACGATGTCCTCAGTCAGTGCCTGTTCGTCATCTGCCCCACACGGCACCTTGCGCTGCGTCGACCGATGCTGCCCGAGCACGCGACACACCCGTCGCTCGGATACGTCCAGCACCTCTTTCACTTGGTCAATGCAGCG
>NZ_JAPZPR010000020.1:0-911 GCF_040407565.1 Sphingomonas faeni | reverse complement strand
TCTAAGGATATCGGCAGAAAGCGCTGACAGGCCCGCATCTTATGGTGCCACCCTGTCGGAAGAGCTTCTTCCATTCCAAAGAACATTAGCCGCCGTCCTCATGTCCCTTCATCACTAGGTTAGTCCACAAGACGAGACAGCATTAGCTGGCTTGGCTGTGGGCAAGCTCGGCCAGCGCGCGAAGCGCGCCCCTGGGTCCCATCAAAGTAGTACTTTGACGGGGGCCCTATTAGGTGCAGCTTGGCTGCGTCTGACGGGCGCAGCGGGTGTGGGCCTGTAGCTCAGTTGGTTAGAGCGCACCCCTGATAAGGGTGAGGTCGGTGGTTCGAATCCACCTAGGCCCACCACACACAAGTGCGTTTGGGGCCTTAGCTCAGCTGGGAGAGCGGTTGCTTTGCAAGCATCAGGTCATCGGTTCGATCCCGATAGGCTCCACCATTTCGCAGGAGACGAGACGAGGCAGCAAAGCTGCCGCGCACGTATCCAAGAACGGCCAGCGCAGAGAAGCGCGCCCACAAGGCGCGGCTTCGCCGCGACTGACGGGCTCGCGAGCAACGCACCATCAGCCACAACCTAGAGATGAAGAGAAACGGTTCGCCGCACGAGAGTGCGGTGATTGACGGGCACGCCCGTCGTATTTGACATTGTGAATGGGTTTTTTAAAATCGATGCCGTGAGGTGCTCGATTTTGGGGACGAGGATTGCTTCGGCGGTTCGTGAGCGCTTCGGCGTCAGCGAGCCAAACGAGCGGTTCGAGGCTCCAGATATCGACATCATCATAACTAATAATCTGGCTGAGATTATAATCATCCGCACCTGACAAAGGCCAACGCGCACTGCTCTGCCGAGTTGGTGATCCGAAAGGACACCCAGTGATGTCGTTGGTGGTGTGGACTCTCAAGCGTGAGGTA
>NZ_JAPZPR010000001.1:0-1008742 GCF_040407565.1 Sphingomonas faeni | reverse complement strand
CTGGTTCTTCGATCATGATATCCGCACCGTCGATCACGTCGCACCCAGCTTTGATAACTGGATTATGCAGTTTTGCGACGTACGACCGTCGCCCGGAGATGGCACCGGGAGCGTCCGCTAATGGGCGTAATAAGCGGAATAAGCGGAATGGGAAGGAAAGCGGGACGGCGGCTTGCGCGAAGCCGGGTAGCAATAGCCGACATTTCGGAACTTTAGCTTTCGCAGACGAGGATCGGAAAACGGGAATGCGTACGCCTTCCCAAATACGACGATTGTACCACAGCTCAGAAGGAATACGGATGGTCCAAGGCAACTGATCGCTCTTCACCGGTGTCCGGAATTCTACGCCGTTCGCGGTGCGCGCCTTTTGGGTCGCGCTTCGGTCGGCGCAAGCACGAAGGCGAGACTTACCAAATGCTTCCTCCCATCAGCCTTTGGCTGGCTGGTCAGTTCACCAAGGCGGCCGAGAAGGGCGTTGACCTCCTCAACATCTGCGGCTGCGAGCCATCCCTTGTTGCGAGAAGCCCAAAGCGTTCGTGCCGGACCGGCAACCACAGTATCACTCTGCTCAAGAGCAGCCTGAAAGTCCCGATCGGCAATCTGCAATAATCCATGGGCGAAAGCGCGCAGCTCCACAGCGTTTCCGTTCGGACCAAGGTCATAGGAAAGTCGCAGCGGGCCGTGACCACCGCCCGCCAGCCGGAATCGACGCTCCGTACCGTCGCTCGGCAGCTCCTCAACCAGTCCCCCCGCCGTGAGCGCCCGCAGATGATAATAGAGACCATCGGCTGGTCGCCCGAGCTGATCCGCCAAGCTCGCGACACCCGCCTCGCCACCGAGCGCGGCGAGCGTATCAACCATCTCCTGTCGCACACCGGAGCTGAGGAGCCGCACCTGCGCCCGATCGCGGATTGCCCGCGGATCTTCACCTTCACACACTGGCATAGACTCCTGTTGAAAGATGCCGTATATATTTCAACAGGACGTCCCAGGGAAGAGGCTTTGGCGGCGGTTTTGAACTGGAACGACGGTGGCATTGCATATGGAAACGCTCCTCTCGGCCGCCTTGATGGCTCTTGCCTCGTTCGGCACAGCACCAGCACAGACGA
Source organism: Sphingomonas faeni (assembly GCF_040407565.1). Lineage (GTDB taxonomy): Bacteria > Pseudomonadota > Alphaproteobacteria > Sphingomonadales > Sphingomonadaceae > Sphingomonas > Sphingomonas faeni_F. The sequence continues at coordinate 1,007,633 of NZ_JAPZPR010000001.1, read as the reverse complement.
TCGCTCCGGGGGCATTACAAGACGACCTCCGCTTCGCACTCGATACGATCGAACGTCAGCACCCCGACCTTGCCCACTCGGTCACGAAGGCGACCCTCGAACGCGAGGCTGACAAGGTACGAGCGCAGCTCGATCATCCGATGGATCAGGCGGAAGCCTGGGCGAAACTGGCTCAACTCAATCCCGTTCTCGCTGACGGTCATCTGTTCATCGGCCTCCCCGACTGGCGGGGCCAGGGCGCGGAAGCGGTACGGCAGGGTACGGGCTTCTTCCCATTTGAGGTGGCGATTGATGCCAAGGATCATCCGGTCATCGTCTCGATGCTCGGAGGTCGATCGACGCCGCTCGCGGGTCGCCGTATCCTGCGGATCGACGGGCATGATGCGCGCGACGTCGCTCGTTCGCTGCTCGTACGGACCCACGGCGACACGCCGGCCTTTCGTAGAGCCCTGCTCGCACAACGCTGGTGGCTGTTTCATGCCAAGCTATATGGTACACCTGCAGACTACGATCTCGTGCTTAGCGGCTCAAACAAGCGCTTCACGGTCGGGGCCGAACACACGCTGCCAGCGATCCTCCAGCGGGATGCCAGCTTCGATCGCCTGTTTGCGTGCCGCATAGATACGGACAAATCGGCGCGTCTAAAGGTCGCATCGTTCGTGTGGGAGGACAAGGCCCGCTACCTCCAGTTCACCCACGATTGCTTCGCGCGAATCAAGGCTGCCTCAGTTAATCGCCTCGTAATCGACGTCAGCGCCAACGGCGGGGGTAACGACGACATGTGGAAGGACGGCATCCTGCGGTATGTAGCGACGCGACCGTACAAGCAGGGTTCTACCTATCTGAAGCGTGAGGCGAGTGGGGCGGTGATCGCAGGCGCGATCGAAACCGCAACCCAGCCAGTGGCGGACGAACCGCTTCGCTTCACGGGGAAGCTAACGGTGGAAATCGGTCCGCTCACCTATTCGTCCGCTGTGCTCTTCGCCAACGTGGTGCGAGATTACCGCTTTGGGGTACTGGCGGGGGTCGGTGGCGCCGCACGCACTCAGCAATCAGGCGGCGTGCGAAGCGTCACGCTTCCGAACACGGGCCTGATCCTTTCCTATCCCCGCTTCGTACTCGATCCTCCTGCTGGCAGCGCCGCTCCAAAGCTCCTGCAACCAACCACGGTAATTTGACAGTAAGGCGATGCCATTTCCTTCAAACGAACCCATAGCGGGACAATCGCCAAGGCCACCGCGTCAACGGGCGTCCGCTTTCTAGCGGCTGGATTTCTCGCCAAAGCGTCTAAGTTTTCGCGATTCCAGCCGTCCGATAGCGACCACATCCGTTTCCCATTTCAGCCCCGTAATCGGTTAGCCATTGACCGCGGGGCGCCGCAGAACTCCGTCGCCATTGCAGTGCAGGTTAGACAACGCATGGCTTTGATTTTACAGTATTGTTAAAGGCCCCCGGGCGCGCCAACCAGCATCCGAGTGGACACCCCAAGCCCACCATGCTGACCGGCGTGAGATTGGATTTAGCGGCGCCCAGCTTCATGGCCCGGAGCGTAATAATGCGTAACTCGGGTTGTGCTGTCAGACGTTACAGGACTCTTCGACTATGCGGCTCGCGACGATCCTGCCCGCGCGTCCCGTCATCCTCGCGAGGCACAAATTCCCGTCAATCGCGGTGGTGGAATCATCAGCGTCCGCAGCGCACGATGCTTTGCGACATTTCGTCCACGCTCGTGCGCGCACGTCCAACAGCCATCATATTCCATGATACCGGTACCAAAATCCTATTGCCCTCGAGGTACGGTGTGGGCCGTCTTGCCATCCAATGCCCGCTGCACTTCTCACCCCTCACGATGCGGATATCAGCCGATCTCGCCGATCCAATCATCAGATAATTGTCGTGCAAATCCTAAACGCGCTAGTAAGAACGGCAATCGCAGCGCTGCGAACGATGCGCGAGAGGACTTGACGCATTCGCCGTTCGGCATACGGTAACGCTAACAAATCTGGAGGGGATATCATCTTGGAGATCGCATTCGCATCGGCGGGGGCTCTGCCCGCCGATTGGGAACGAGCAACGTTGCTCGGCAGGATCGACATGGGCGACGGACCAACTCCCGTCATCGTTCGCAGCGGCCGCGTTCATGACATGTCCCGTGTCGCACCGACCGTCGCCGACCTGATCGCCCAGGGTGCGTTCGATACCGCTGCCGGCACCGATCTCGGCCGTCTCGACGATCTGGCGCTGTCGCCCGCCGCCGCTGCGAAGGCACGCCTGCTCAGTCCTATCGACCTGCAATGCGTCAAGGCCTCGGGCGTTACCTTCGCGGTGTCCGCGCTAGAGCGCGTGATCGAGGAACGCGCGCGTGGTGACGCGACGGCCGCGGCAGCGGTCCGCGGACGCCTTGAGGAGCGCGTCGGTGGCAGCATCCGTTCGGTCGTCCCCGGATCGCCCGAAGCGGCCGCGCTCAAGGGGGCGCTGATCGAAGACGGCATGTGGTCGCAGTATCTCGAGGTCGCGATCGGCCCGGACGCGGAGATCTTCACCAAGGGGCCGACGCTCTCGACGATCGGCTGGGGTGGCGAGGTCGGTATTCGCTCCGACTCGACCTGGAACAATCCCGAGCCCGAAGTCGTGCTGATCGTCGATCGGACCGGGAAGACGGTAGGCGCAGCGTTGGGCAACGACGTCAATCTGCGTGACTTCGAGGGGCGTTCGGCGTTGCTGCTCGGCAAGGCCAAGGACAATAACGCGTCCTGCTCGATCGGCCCGTTCATCCGCCTGTTCGATGAGACGTTCGGCATGGACGACGTCCGAGCTGCGCAGATCGCGCTGACGATCGAAGGCGCCGACGGCTACCGCCTCGATGGCAGCAGTTCGATGGACCAGATCAGCCGAGACCCCGAGGACCTCGTCCGCCAGGCGATGAGCGAGCACCAATATCCCGACGGCTTCGTCTTATTCCTCGGCACGCTGTTCGCACCGACGCAGGATCGCGACGAGCCCGGCCGCGGCTTCACCCACGCGGTCGGCGACGTCGTCACGATCTCCAACCCGAAGCTCGGCGCACTCGTCAATCCGGTCACGACATCGAAGGACGCGGCGCCATGGGACTACGGAATCAGCGATCTCATGCGCAATCTCGCGGGCCGCGGCCTGCTCGCGCAAACCAAGAACCAGGGAGCGTAAGCCCGTGTTGCAGACGACCGAAACAGCCGCTCAGACGGCCATCTATCCAAGCCTGAAGGGAAAACGCGTCCTGATCACCGGTGGGGCATCGGGTATCGGCGCCGGGCTGGTCGAGGCGTTCGCCCGCCAGGGGGCGCACGTCGCGTTCGTCGACATGGCCGAGGATGCCGCGCATGCGCTGATCGAAACGCTGACGCCCAAAGTCGCGACCGCGCCGATCTTCCTGCCCCTCGACTTGCGCGACATCGACGCACTGAAGACGACCGTCGCCACGATCGAAGACCGGCTCGGCGGGATCGACATCCTCGTCAACAACGCCGCGAACGACGATCGCCACACAATCGAGGAGATCACGCCCGCCTATTGGGACGAGCGGATGGCGACCAATCTGCGCCACCTGTTCTTTGCAGCCCAAGCCGTCGTCCCGGCGATGAAGCGCGCCGGCGGCGGCGTAATCCTCAATTTCGGCTCGATCTCTTGGCATCTCGCCCTACCCGAACTGCTGATCTACCAGACCGCCAAGGCCGGCATCGAAGGCATGACGCGCGCTATGGCCCGAGACCTGGGTGGAGACGGCATCCGCGTGAACACGATCGTCCCCGGCAACGTCGAGACGCCGCGGCAACTCAAATGGTACACACCCGAGGGCGAGGCCGAGATCATCGCCGCGCAGTGCATCAAGACCCGCGTCCAGCCCGCCGACGTCGCCGCGCTCGTGCTGTTCCTCGCATCGGACGATGCGCGGATGTGCACCGGCCATGATTATTTCGTCGATGCAGGCTGGCGCTGAGATGGTGACAGAGACACTTGCCGAGAGCATCTGCGACGTTGGCGCGACGCTCGGTGAAGGCCCGATCTGGGTGGAGCGCGACGCCGCGCTGTGGTTCGTGGATATCAAGGCGCCGAGCGTGTACCGCTTCGATCCCGAGACCGGCACGCTCGACAGCTGGGACGCACCCGACCAGGTCGGCTGGGTGATTCCTGCCGACGATGGCAGCTTCCTTGCCGGCGTTCGCGGCGGCCTTCACCGCTTCGACCCCGCGACCGGCGCGTTCGAGCATCTTGTCGCCGTCCACCCCGAAACCCCCGGCAACCGTCTGAACGACGCCGCGCGCGATCCCATGGGCCGCGTCTGGTTCGGCACGATGGACAATGCCGAATTCGACCGGACCGGGCATGTCTATCACTGGCACGAGGGTGCGCTGACCAAGACGGACGTGCCCCCCGTCGCGATCACCAACGGGCCAGCGATTTCGCCCGACGGCCGTACGCTTTATACGGTCGACACGCTCGGCAAGACGATCACCGCCCATCCCGTCCATGCCGACGGCAGTCTCGGCGATAGTCGCGTGTTCCTGACGGTCGGTCCCGACGATGGTCATCCCGACGGCGCGATCTGCGATTCCGAAGGCGGCGTCTGGGTCGGGTTCTTCGGGGGCTGGTCCGCACGGCGCTACGCCCCGGATGGCAGCCTGACCGATATCGTCCGCTTCCCGGTCGCGAACATCACCAAGATCGCGCTCGGCGGCAGCGACGGCCGTACCGCCTACGCGACGACCGCCGCCAAGGGACTCGACGACGTCGCTCGCGCCGCGCAGCCGCTTGCCGGCAATCTGTTCACCTTCCGCGTCGCGATCCCCGGCGTGCCCGTCGAACCCGTCACCCTTTAAATATGAACGATGCCGACAGAGCATCGTCCCGGAGAGGAAAACCAATGACCATTGCGGCAGATTCCGGCCAACATGTGAACCGAGCGCTCATCGCGATGATCGTCATCGTCGCGACGATCGGCGGGTTCATGTTCGGCTATGATTCGGGCGTCATCAACGGCACGCAGGCGGGGCTCGAAACGACCTTCGCGCTGTCGTCGCTCGGCACCGGCTTCACCGTCGGCGCGATCCTGATCGGCTCGTCGGTCGGCGCGTTCATGGCCGGCAGGCTCGCCGACAATCTCGGCCGCCGCAACGTGATGATGATCGCCGCGGTCCTTTTCATCGTCAGCGCGCTCGGCGCCGGTGCCGCCACCTCGGCGACGATGTTCGTGCTCGCACGCATCATCGGCGGGCTCGGCATCGGTGCCGCCAGCGTGCTCGCGCCGGTCTATATCTCTGAAGTCGTCCCCGCGAACGTCCGCGGACGGCTGTCGAGCGTGCAGCAGATCATGATCATCACCGGCCTGACGGGTGCGTTCGTCGCCAACTGGTATCTTGCCCGTATCGCCGGCTCGTCTACCGCGCCGTTCTGGCTCGACTACCCGGCATGGCGCTGGATGTTCTGGATGCAGGTCATCCCTGCCGCGATCTATCTCGTCACGCTGTTCCTGATTCCCGAAAGCCCGCGCTTCCTGGTTCTCAAGGGGCGCTACGACGAAGCGCAGGCCGTCCTCACGCGCCTGTTCGGCTCGGCCGAAGCCACGCGCAAAGTCGCTGAAATTCGCGGTTCGCTGTCGGCCGACGCACACCGCCCCAAGCTGTCCGACCTGATCGACAAGGCCAGCGGCAAGGTCCGCCCGATCGTCTGGACCGGCATAGGCCTGGCGATCTTCCAGCAGTTCGTCGGTATCAACATCGTGTTCTATTACGGCTCGGTGCTGTGGCAGTCGGTTGGCTTCAGCGAGAGTGACGCGCTGCTAATCAACATCCTGTCGGGCTCGCTGTCGATCGTCGCGTGCCTGCTCACCGTTGCGCTGGTCGACAAGGTCGGGCGCAAGCCGCTCCTGCTGATCGGGTCTGCGGGCATGACCGTCACGCTCGCGATCGTCGGCATCTGCTTTGCCAGCGGCGCGATCGTCGAGGGTTCGCTCCGCCTGTCCGACCAGAACGGACTGATCGCGCTGATCGCGGCCAATGCGTACGTCGTATTCTTCAACCTGAGCTGGGGTCCGATCATGTGGGTGATGCTCGGCGAGATGTTTCCCACGCAGATCCGCGGTTCGGGGCTCGCGGTCGCCGGTTTCGCGCAGTGGTTCGCCAACTTCGCGATCTCGGTCAGCTTCCCGACGATGGCGATCTCGCTTGGGCTGTCGCTCACCTATGGCTTCTACGCGCTGTCGGCGTTCGTCTCGTTCTTCTTCGTTTGGAAGATGGTCTCCGAGACGCGCGGTCGCGAGCTTGAGGATATGGAGGGCTGATGCTGCATCTTGAAGCCGGCGATTGGCGCCTGACACTCCAGCCGGAACTGGGGGGCACGATTGCCGCCTTGGCCTACCAGGGTCGCGACATCCTCCGTCCGACCCCGCCGGGCGCCACCAGCCCGCTGGAGACGGCAAGCTTCCCGCTCGTCCCCTACGCGAACCGGATCGCCGATGGCCGATTTACGGTCGACGGTATCGACTATCATATACCACTCAACATGTCGGACCAGGTTCACCCGCTCCACGGCCTCGGCTGGCTGAGCGGCTGGGCGGTCGAGGCTAGCGATCCCGTATCCGCGGTCCTCGTACACGTGCATGAAGGCGACGAGCGTTGGCCATGGGCATACCGGGCCGAACAGCATTTCACGCTCGAGGCAAACGGCTTGCGGGTGTCGTTGTCGGTCGAGAACCGCGATTCTAAGCCGATGCCTGCAGGATTGGGGTTCCACCCGTATTTCCCCGCGGACGGTACCACGCGCCTAACGTTCGACGCGCAATCGGTCTGGCTATCGACTGCAGACCTGTTGCCGACAAAGCAAGCATCGGCGGATCATTTTGCGGACTGGTCGACCGGCGCGGCGGTGGCGCGCGATACGCTGATCGACAACGCGTATGACGGCTGGAGCGGGACGGCGACGATCGAGACGGCGGACGACATAGTGCTGCTGGCAGGTGAAGGCACGCCGTATTTCCACGTGTTCATGCCGCCGGGCCTGGGCTTCTATTGCGCCGAACCGGTCAGCGACCTCACCAATGCGATCAACCGCGGCGCGCCGACGATGCTGGCACAGGGCGAGACACGCACGGTCGCCCTGTCGCTAACGATTGGTAGCGGCGAATCGCACTAACGGTCGTTTGGTTCCTGCTGTCCAGTCGAACGGCTAGCCATGTTCGCGGCCCCGGCGCAGGACGATGTAAAGCGCACCCTGTCCGCCATGACGCGGATGTGCGCCTCGTACCGCAGCGATGGCATCGGCGTGGCGCGAGCCTGCCAGCCAATCGGTCACCGCCGCGCGGATCGCGCCGCGTGCGTGCGGGCGCTCGCTTTCCGGGCGTGGTGGCTTGCCGGTCACCAGCAGCAGCACCCGGTCGCCGCGCGCGATCGCTCGACCAAGACCGACATCCAGCAACGCATGCGCCGAGGCCAGCGTGTGGCCGTGCAGGTCGATCGAGCTGTCGGGGATCACCGCACCGCGCACGAGCTTCTTGTCCCAACCGCCATCGAGCGTGTTCGCGGTGATCGATCTGGGCGTCGGTCGTGCCGCGACCGGCTTGGCGGACAGGGTGACGACGGTACGGATGATCGGCTTCACGCGCCCCATCGGCGCAGGCGGCGGCGGAACGACCTTGCCATTGGGTCCGATCAGCGGCTTGGGCGGCAATGGCATGGCTGTCGACCGCTCGGGGATACGCACGGACACCGCACGCATCGGCCGAACCGTCTGCATCACCCTGGCCCAAAGCAGGGCCTCGTCAGGGTTGAGCGGACGGCCCGCCATATCGCGCCCCATTCGCTTGATTGAGGCGCGCGACCGTGCCGATCGGCAGGAGGAGATACGCGGTACCACGACCCGCCATGCCGCCCGCCGTCGACTCCGCGGCAGGACCTGCCCCCCAGAACGTGTCGAAACGATTGCTGCCCTTGATTGCGCCGCCGGTATCCTGCGCGATCCACAGTCCGGTCGCGTCCTGCCGGTCGAGCGACAGGAAAACGGGGGCGCCGAGCGGCACGAACTTGACGTCCGCCGCAGCGCTCACCTGCCCTGTCACGGGCAGCCCGAGCGCGCCTAGCGGTGCGCCATCGAGTTCGCGGAAGAACACGAAGCTCTTGTTCTCGCGCATGATCGCCTGCCCTTCGGCAGGATGCGCGTGCAGCCAGGCGACGATCCCCTGCATCGAGGTCTGCCCCGGTGCCAGCAGGCCGCGGGATTTCATCAGCGCGCCGATCCCCGTGTAATCCCGCCCGTTCTGCGTCGCATAGCCGACCCGCAGGATCTCGCCGTCGGGCAAGCGGATACGCCCCGATCCCTGGATCTGGAGAAAGAACAGCTCGACCGGATCGCGTGCCCAGGCCAGGATCGGCGCATTGCCGGACAACGCACCCTGCTCGATCGCGGTCCGGTCGTAATAGGGGACAAGGTTGCTGCGATCGACGCGACCGCGGATCTTCTTCCCCTTCAAGGCGGTCGAGAAGGCGCCGAGATCGACGTCGATCAGATCGCTCGGCCGTCCGTAAATCGGCGCATAGCCATCGCGGCGTTCGAGCGAGCCAGCGATCTCGGGCTCGTAATAGCCGGTCGCGAAGGCCTTGCCGTCACCGATCTGCGCCGTCTCGAACCATTGCGCGAAGAACGCGCGGGCATCGCGGCGCTGCGTCGAACTCGCGGCGGTGCAAGCAGGCTGCCAATCCGAGCCGCGCGTCAGGCCCGAGGTGTCCGTCCGCCGGACAAGCGATGGGCAACTGGTGACGAACGCCGCAAACGCCGCCTGCGCCTGCGCATCGTCGATCGGCAGGCCCGATACCGCCGGACCTGCGATGACCCCGGCCTCGGCCGCGGTTGCGGGCTGAAGCGGCGGCGTCACCGGTGACGGGAGGAACGGCACGGCGCCGACCATCCGCGCCGGAGACTGGATGCCGCGGATGTTCGGAGATGCACCGGTGTCCCGCATCGGGTGAACGCGGACCGGCTCCGCAGGTCCGGATACGCCGGGGTCGCGGCCGACCGGTGCCTGCACTCCCCGCGGGGGCTCGACGCCGCCCACGCATGCGCTCAGCAACAGTGCGAGCCCTACCCCCCCAAGCTTACGCATCAGGCTTCGTCGGTGTCCGCAAGCTTCCAGTTCGGATCGCTGCTCTTGAGCGTCCGCGCAAACGTCCAGACGTCATGCGTCTCGACCGCATCGGTGAGCGAACCGGCAAGGACGTTGCCGTCCGCATCGCGTGTCACAGCAGCGATATCGGCGTCGAAGCGGACAGTGATGCGCGCGTCACGGCCCGACAGGCTCGCATCTGCGATCACCGCGCGCTCGATCGATACGAGCCGGTTGTCGAGTATTTCTCCCGCAGCGCTGCGTGCCTCGATCGCTTCGACGAACGCCGCGCGCACGTCATCGACAGCCAGTTCGGCAAGCGCCTGCTCGTCGCCCTTCCAGAACGCCTCGAGAACCATGCGATAGGCGGCTTGCGCACCTTCGAGGAAGCGGCCGACGTCGAATCCCGGTTCGCCCGCGACGATCGCGCGAAGTCCCGGTTCAGCCTTGGCCTCCATGTTGCGATTGGCGATTTCACGCGCGTCGGGCAGCGCTTCGACCGTGCGCGGCACGGCGACCGGCACGGGCCGTTCCTCGGCCGTGCGCGGCAGGGGCTGCTCGTGCCCCGTCCGCTTGCCGAGTACGCTGTAGAGCCGCATAGCCAGAAAGCCTGCGACCATCGCGAGAAGAACTACGTAAAACAACCGTGCCTCCGATCTTCGGGCCAACATAGGACAAACCGACGGGTATTCAAACCCGCGCCCGTTGAATCGCCCCCTCGGCACTGCTAGTCGCACCGCCTTGATCGAAACCAACGCGCAAGCGTGCTGCTTCGGTCCCGATATCACGCTACCTACCACACTTGCTCTCGAGGACACGACGAATGGATGACCAGGACAACGGCGTGACCACGCCCGACCAGCCGCTCGCGAACGGTGAAGACACCGTGCCGGCCGCCGGCCTCATCTCGCAGTACACCAAGGATCTGTCGTTCGAGAATCCGAACGCGCCGGCGGTATACCAGAACCAGACCCCACCCGCGATCGATGTCCAGTTCAACATCGGCGCGGCGCAGGTCGGCGACGAAGTGCACGAAGTGGTGCTGAAGATCGACGTCCGCGCCGAGACCGACGGGCAGGTCGCGTTCATCGTCGACCTTTCGTACGCCGGCCTTTTCGGGCTGCGCAACATTCCGGCCGAGCACGTCCAGCCGTTCCTGCTGGGCGAAGCGCCGCGCCTGCTGTTCCCGTTCGCACGCCGCGTTCTGTCGGATGCGGTGCGTGACGGTGGCTTCCCGCCGTTGCTGCTCGAGCCGATCGATTTCGGCCAGCTGTATCTGCAGCAGTCGGAACAGGCCGGCATCCAGCCGAACGTCGGCGATTTCGGTCAGGCCTGACATGGTTCCGGGGGCGCGATAGATGAACCTGGCGAAGGCCCTGGGATCGGTCGGAGGGCTGACGCTCGCCAGCCGGATCCTGGGGCTCGTGCGCGATTCTTTGTTCGCGCGCTTCGTCGGCGCGGGGTTCGCCTCCGACGCGTTCCTCATCGCGTTTCGCCTGCCCAACATGTTCCGCGCGCTGTTCGCGGAGGGTGCGTTCAGCGCGGCGTTCATCCCGATGTTCAATCGCAAAGTCGGCGCGAAGGACGGTAACGGCCTTCCCGACGGGATTGCGTTCGCGGAGGACGCACTATCGGTGTTGCTTCCGACGTTGCTGGTCATGACCGTGCTGCTCGAAGCGACGGCGTGGCCGGTGACATGGCTGCTGACCGGCGGGTTCAACGATATCGGCGCGGAGAAGTTCGCGTTCGCGGTGCATCTGTCGCGGATCACCCTGCCCTATCTGCTGCTGATCAGCCTCGTCTCGCTGCTCGGCGGCATCCTCAATTCACTCCACAAATTCTGGATCAACGCGGCGGCGCCGATCCTGTTGAACGCCACGCTGATCGCCGCCCTGCTGCTGTTTCACGAACACGAGCAGTTGCTGACCGCACGCAACCAGGCGATCGCCGTCACGGTATCGGGCGCGCTCCAGTTGCTGTGGCTGATCTATGCCTGTCGTGCGTCGGGGGTCAGGCTCCGTCTCAAGCGCCCGCAGCTCAATCCCGACGTGAAGCGGCTGATGTCGCTGATCTGGCCCGCCGCGGCAGGCGCCGGTGCGGTGCAGATCAATCTCGTCGTCTCGACCGCGCTCGCCGCCGCGCTGCTGCCGGCGGGATCGGTGTCGTACATCTATTTCGCGGACCGGCTGAACCAGCTCCCGCTCGGGCTGATCGGGATCGGCCTCGGCACCGTCCTGCTGCCGACGATCTCGCGCCAGCTCGGCCGTGGCGAGGATGCGGAGGCGATGGCGACGCAGAACCGCGGCATGGAACTCGCACTGTTCCTGACCCTTCCCGCAACGGTCGCGCTGATCGTGTGCGGCGGGCCGATCATCGCCGCGCTGTTCCAGCACGGCAAGTTCACCGCCGCGCAGACCCTGCCGACTGCACAGGCACTCGCCGCCTTCTCGATCGGACTGCCGTCTTACATTCTCGTGAAAGTACTGACGCCCGGGTATTACGCCCGCTCCGACACCAGGACGCCGGTCCGGTATGCGACGATGTCGATGGTCGTGAACCTCGTCCTCAATCTCGCCTTCATCAAGCCGCTGGGCCACATGGGACCGCCGCTTGCCACCGCGATCGCGAGCACGGTCAACGTTGCCATGCTCTATCGCACGCTCGTCCGCCGCGGCCACTTCGTCCCCGATGCTCGGCTGGTCCGGCGGACGTGGCGATTGCTGGTCGCGGCGCTGATCATGGGCGTCGTCATGTATTTCCTGAACGACCTGTTCCAGCCGTTCGTCACCGGCAGCAGCATCCAGCGTTGGGGCGCGATGCTGGTGCTGGTGGCGACCGGCGGGGTCGTCTATGCGATCGCGACGTTGCTCACCGGCGCATTCCGGCTGGGCGACATCTCCACGCTTCTGCGTCGTTCCAGATAAGGTAGTTTCAGTGCGCGTCGTCTCCGGCATCCAGCCTACCGGCAATCTCCATCTCGGCAATTATCTCGGTGCGATCCGGCAATGGGTGGCGTTGCAGGATTCGATGGCCGCGGGCGACGAGTGCCTGTTCTTCCTCGCCGATCTTCACGCGCTGACGGTTGCGATCGACCCCAAGGAACTGGCCGGCAACACCGTCGAGATGGCGGCGGTGCTGATCGCGTCCGGGATCGATCCCGATCGGTCGATCCTGTTCAACCAGGCGCGCGTCACCGCGCACAGCGAACTCGCCTGGATCCTGAACGGCACCGCGCGGGTCGGCTGGCTGAACCGGATGACGCAGTGGAAGGACAAGGCGGGCAAGAACCGCGAGGGTGCGAGCGTCGGGCTGTTCGCGTACCCGGTGCTGCAGGCCGCCGACGTGCTGCTCTACAACGCCACGCACGTACCGGTCGGCGAGGACCAGAAGCAGCATCTAGAACTGGCGCGCGACATCGCGACGAAGTTCAATGGTGATTTCGGCGTGGATCTGTTCACGCTGCCCTTGCCGCTCGTCAGCAAGGCCGCGCCGCGGATCATGTCGTTGCGCGACGGATCGGCCAAGATGTCAAAGTCGGACCCGTCCGATGCCTCTCGGATCAACCTGATCGATGGCGACGACGTGATCGTCCAGAAGCTCAAAAAGGCGAAGAGCGACGCGGACGTGTTGCCCGAAACCGTCGATGGACTTGCCGAGCGTCCCGAAGCCCGCAACCTCGTGACGATCTACGCCGCCCTCGCCGACCAGTCGGCCGAGAGCGTCCTCGGAGAATTTGCCGGCAAGGGCTTTGGTGCGTTCAAGCCGGCGCTGGCGGATATCGCGGTCGCGACGCTCGGGCCGATCCGCGACCGGATGACCGCATTGCTGGAAGACCGGGCGGCGATCGGCGCGGTCCTCGAGAACGGCGCGAGCCGGGCACGGGCGCTCGCGGCACCGACGCTCCGCGCGGCGCAGGCCGCGGTCGGGTTGCAGATCTGAGCCTTAGCCGATCGGTACCGGCCGGCCGCAATGCAGTCGTTCCATCAGCGCGCGGCCGGTGGCGATATGACGGGCGTACTTGCCTGCGTCGCCACCCGGCCTGATTCCCAGCGGTCGTGCCTGGACATGATCGAACACCATCACGCTGCGGGTCGCGCAAAGGTGGCGCAGGTCGCGAAGCGGAACGTAGCTCATGTCGAGCAGGATCGGCCGGGCGATCGGACCATCGACGCGCGCCAGATCCTCGATGAACGCACCGCCGCGTCCGTCGATCAGCACGATATCGGCGGGCGTGGTCCGCAACAGTCGATAGGCCGCCGCATAGGGGTGTAGAAACGCCTTCGAGACCGTCAATGCGAGCGGTGCCGTGAACAGCACCGCAAAGGCGCATCCTGCCCAGAGCAGCGCTGCGGGCATCGGTCGCCCGCGCTGCGCGGACAGCCGGATCCAGCCCCCCGCCGCCAACAGGCAGAAGCACGGGATCAGGCCGTGCAGATACCGATAGCCATAGCCGAGGCCCTGATACAGCATCAGCACGAGCCCGATCATGCACGACACGGCAAAGGCAGACGCGATGGTCGGCTTGCCCTCGTCGTCGTGCAACCCGCGCGCGCCGGCGAACGCGAGCGGCAACACCAGGATATTCTGCCACGCGGCGAACCGCGCCAGGCTGCTCATCGGCTGGAGATCGCCGATCCGATCGGCGAATTTCTGGATCAGTCCGTTGGACGGCACGCCGGGCTTCAGCAATACCGTCGGCGGGCCGAGCGCCCAGTTCAGCAGGACTCGTGCATACAGGACGTCCCAGACCACCAGATATCCCAGGCACGCGCCGGCGTAGAGCAGCGCTGTCCGCCGCCGTCCGCTGACCCAGTCCCAGACGATGAACCCCGTCACGAACAGGATGTGGACCTGGATCTGGTGCAGGCCGGCCGCCAGCAGCCCGATCGCGATCGCAGTAGCGTGGCCAATCGGATCGCGCCGGAGATAGAACACCAGCCACGCCGCGTTCAGCGCGAAATGCGCGGTCATCGCGAATGGCGTCATCGCGGTCGCGAACACCTGCGTCGAGGTCAACACGAGCACGATCGCGACGATCGCGGCATCGGGACGATCGGGCCAGATCTTTCGTGCCGACATCCAGAGCGCCGCACAGCCGCCGCCCAGCAGAAGCGGTCCCGCGAGGAAGCGATCCCCGAGCAACCCCGCCCCGGCCCGCAACAGCGAGTTGATGGGCAGATATCCCGACAGCCAGATCCCGTTCGTCGTCCGGCCACCCGCCCAAGGCATCATCGCGTCGCCCAGCGTGTTCATGCCCGGCGGAATCGCCCTCGCGAGATGGCCGTGCTGGAGATAGTCGGCCGCGAATTCCGCCATCGCCTCGTCGCGCGATAAGGCATAATGTTCGGTGACGACGAACGAGCCGGCATAGGCGAGCAGCGCGACCAGCACGATCGCCCCTGCCAGATACCGGGCACCCGACGTCCCGAACGCCAGCGGCCGTTCGCCGAAGTCGAGCCGCGAGAGAATGCAGAGCATCAACCCGCCCGCGCCCAGCAACCAGAGGTCCTGGTGGAAGAAATAATAGTCGATCAGCGTGTTAGGCACGGTCCGCGGGATCGTGATCGCGGCGACCGCGCAGAGCAGCAGCGCCGCGATCCCCGATCGCAACAGCAAGGACGGGACCGGATCGGCGTGGGGTACGCCCGAGCTAAGCGACAACATGCGCATCTTCATCGTCGCACGTCGTTAAGATCGCGTTAGCCAAGCGGGTGGGCTCAGCCCTCGAGTTCCCGCATCAGGACGCGCACGGCGGCGTCGATATCGCGGTCCGAGTCGCGCAGTTCCTCGATCTTCCGCACCGCATGGATCACCGTCGAGTGATCGCGTCCGCCGAATTTCCGCCCGATCTCGGGCAACGACCGCGTCGTCAGCCGCTTGGCGAGGTACATCGCGATCTGGCGGGGCCGTGCGACCGCGCGCGCCCGCCGCGCCGAGATGAGATCGAGCGGCTTCAGTTCGAAATGCGCGGAGACGAGCTTCTGGATCTCGTCGATCGTCACGCGCTTCTGTGCACCGCGGAGGACTTCGCCGAGCGTCGCGACGGCGAAGTCGAGGTCGATCGTGTCGCCGGTCAGCTGCGCATATGCGACGACGCGATTGAGCGCGCCTTCCAGCTCGCGGATGTTCGCATGGATGCGCGCGGCAAGCAGGTCGAGCACGTCGGTCGGCACGCGCATGTCGGGCAGGTCGACGAGTTTTCGGTCGAGGATCGTCCGGCGCAGCGTCAGGTCAGGCGCCTTGATGTCCGCAACCAGGCCGACCGACATGCGGCTGACGATCCGCGCTTCGACGCCTTCCAGCGCCTGCGGGCAGCGGTCGGCGGAGATCACCAGCCGCTTGCCGGCCGCCATGATCTCGTTGACCGTGTGGAAGAATTCCTCCTGCGTCGCATCCTTGCCGGCGATGAACTGGAGATCGTCGATCAGCAGCAGGTCGGCACCGCGCAGGCGCTGCTTAAAGGCATGCGTATCGCGCGCGCGCATCGACGCGACGAAGTCGTACATGAACCGCTCGGCGGACATGCACAGCACGATCGCGTTCGGGTTATGCTCGAGGAACGCGTGACCGATCGCGTGCATGAGGTGGGTCTTGCCCTGCCCCGTGCCGCTATGGAGGAACAACGGGCTAAACCGGACCGGACCCGGCTCGGCAAGCACCTTGGCCGCGTTGAACGCGACCTTGTTCGACGGATCGACGACGAATCGCGCAAACGTATAGCGCGGATCGAGCGGCGGCCGCTCGGCCGGCACGCCGACCGGCGCGGAGGCCACGACAGGCGCCGGTGCCGGCTTCAGCGACGGATCGACACCGAACTTCATCGAAACCTGCGCAGGCTCGGCGACCGGCTTTGGAGCCGGCTTGGCCTCGACCGGCACCGGATCGGCGACGGGCTTGGCCGGAGTGGCATCGGCCACCGGTTCGATCGCCAGCACGACGGGTGCGCGACCCGGCGCCCGGGTCTCGATCTGGACGGTGCGGACGTTGGGCAGGATCTGCTTGAATTCGAGCACCAGCCGGTCGGCGTAGTGATTGCGGACCCAGTTCGTCATGAACGCCGACGGCAGCGCGAGCCGGATCGTGTCGCGGTCCTCGCCGGGGATCAGTTCGATCGGCCTCAGCCACTGCTCGAACAGCCGCGCGCCGGCCGACTCGCGCAAGGATGCACGAACGCGAGCCCAGGCCTTTTCGGCCTCGCTCGCATGCGTCACAGATCCTTGCCACTTCGTCACGCGCACACTTCTCCGACCCCGCGAGATTGCTCGCGCGGGTGATATAGCTCCGACAGAAAATGGTCCCCCTGACGACCCCAAGGGTCGTCCGGCATCTTCGCCCTGTTTGTTGATGCAGCGGTGGAAACCACCGTCGCTGTGAGCCCTGTTATGAAGCGATCGGCGATCCGAGCAAGGCCCCGAGACGTCACATTTTCGAAATAAAGCGGGTTGACTTGAACAAGCCGCGGAAATGCGTCGATATTTTTATAAGTCGCTGTCTTTACGCATTTTTTGCAAATGCTGCAGTCTGCTGACGTGAATCACGGTCGCTCGAATCGTGGCGAATCCTAGGGTTATGTGGACTCCACCCCAGTTCCCTTCGCACACGCAAAAAACCCGCCGGAGAAACCCCGGCGGGTGATCTACTCGACAATGCCAGTGTCGTGATCGGTCGCTCAGGCGAGCCCGGTCACGGCCTTGGTCAGACGCGCGAACTTGCGGCTCGCGGTATTCTTGTGCAGCACGCCCTTGGCGACGCCACGCTGCAGCTCAGGCTGTGCGGCCGCAAGTGCGGTGGTCGCTGCGCCCTTGTCGCCCGAAGCCAGTGCGGCCTCGACCTTCTTGATGAACGTACGGATACGGCCGACGCGGTTGCCGTTCACTTCCGCGCGACGGTCGTTGCGACGGATACGCTTTTTCGCCTGCGGCGTGTTCGCCATGAAGCCCTCTGGATGTTCGAATGAATAAAAAGGGGCGCCGGATTGCTCCTACGCCCTCTCGAAGCCGCGGCCCTACTCACTTTGTCCTGGCCCGTCAACTGATAGGCTCAACCGCGTTGGCACTTCGGACACCAGAACGTCGAGCGCCCGCCCTCCGTCCGCCGCTTCACGGTAGCACCGCATTCGCACGCCTCGCCTTCGCGCCCATAAACGCGCCATTGCTTCGAGAAATAGCCGAGCTCGCCGTCGGGCCGCACGTAATCGCGCAGCGACGATCCGCCGGCCAGGATCGCGGCGGTCAGCACCGTCCGAATCGCCTCGACGAGTCGCTCGAGTCGAAACAGCGAGATCCGCCCCGCCGCGCGTGACGGCGCGATCTTCGCCATGTGCAGCGCTTCGCACACATAGATATTGCCGAGCCCCGCGACGATTCGCTGATCGAGCAGCATCGCCTTGATCGACGCCCCTCGCCCTTCGAGCGCCTCGAGCAGATGCGCCGCCGTCAGGTCCGGCCCGAGCGGCTCCGGCCCCATGCTGAGGAACGGCGGGTAACTGGTGATGTCCTCGGTCGCCCAAAGATCGAGAAAGCCGAATCGCCGCGGATCGTTGAGCGCGACCGTGCGGCCCGCCTCGGTGCCGATCAGCAGATGATCGTGCGCGAGCAGTTCGCTCGGATCGACTCGCCAGCGACCCGACATGCCGAGATGGAAGACGAGCGTGTCGCCGCGATCGGTATCGATCAGCCCGTATTTCGCGCGCCGTCCCAGATGCGTAACGGTCGCCCCCGTCATCCGCTGGCGCAGGTCGACCGGGATCGCTTTGCGCAGGTCGGCACGGCGCGGCTCGACCGAGGTCAGGCGCTGGCCCTTCAGCACGGGCTCCAGCCCGCGCACGGTGGTTTCGACTTCTGGTAATTCTGGCACGGTGTGCAGCTAGGTTGCGTTTGCTCGCGCCACAAGGCGCGGCTAGAGCGCAGGATATGAACGACTTGATCGCGCCCGCGCCCGCACTCACGCCCGATACCGTCTCCTTCGGCTACGAAGACATCCCCGCCACCGAGAAGACCGCCCGCGTCGGCGGCGTCTTCTCGAACGTCGCAGGGAAATACGACCTGATGAACGATGCGATGTCGGGCGGCATGCACCGGCTGTGGAAGGACCGCTTCGTTCGCCGCGTGAAACCGCGCGACGGCGAGCAGATCCTCGACATGGCCGGCGGCACGGGCGACATCGCATTCCGCATGGAGCCGTCGGGCGCGTCGATCACGGTCGCCGACATCAACCCGCAGATGCTTGAAGTCGGCATGCAGCGCGCGCAGAAGCGCGGCGTCGACGGCCTCGTCTGGACCGAAGCCAACGCGGAAACGCTGACCTTCCCCGACAAGTTCTTCGACGCCTACACGATCGCGTTCGGCATCCGTAACGTGACGGATATCCCCAAGGCTCTACGTGAGGCGCACCGCGTCCTGCGCCGCGGCGGTCGCTTCTACTGCCTCGAATTCTCGACCACCGTCTGGCCAGGGTTCGCCGAGGTATACGACGCCTATTCGCACAAGATGGTCCCGAAGCTCGGCCAGCTTCTTGCGCAGGACGCGGACAGCTATCGCTACCTGATCGAATCGATCCGCCGCTTCCCGGACATGCCCAAGTTCAAGGGCATGATCGCAGACGCCGGCTTCGTGCAGACGAAGGTCGAGCCGCTGCTGGGCGGACTCGTCGCGATCCACAGCGGGTGGAAGATCTAGTGATCACGCGAAGGCGCGAAGGCGCGAAGAGTGGTTCACGCGGAGACGCGGAGACGCGGAGAGTAAGTGGGCGCGACGGCGCCGGGTCTTGTGCGCGTCAGCGCTTTGCTAGCCATTCGTCCATCATGAAAAGCCGCATCCGCGGCGACGCCAAACACGTCTGCGTCTCCGCGTCTCCGCGCGAACCAGCTCTACCTTCTCTCTGCGTCTCCGCGTGCCCGCGTGAACAAATCTCTCTTCGCGCCTTCGCGCCTCCGCGTGAACAAAGTCCTTCTCACGGTGCTTTCGCCCAGTGACCGCGTCCACCACTCACATCTGGCGGCTTCTTAAATGGGGTAGAATCCTCGCTCGCCACGGCGCGCTGCGAGGCATCGAGCGCGACCCGAATACGCCCGCCGCCGTCCGCCGCCTTGCGAGGATCGCACGGTTCGGGGCGCGGGTGCCGGCGGTGCCGCGCTATGCGGATGCCTTCCAGGCGATCGGGCCCGCGGCGATCAAGCTCGGACAGACGCTCGCCACGCGGCCGGATCTCGTTGGCGAGGACGCCGCGCATGACCTGCTAAGGTTGCAGGATCAGCTCTCCCCCGTCCCGTACGCGACGATCGAAGCGGCGATGCTGGCGAGCTTCGGCAAGCCGCTGGAGACGTTGTTCTCACACATCGAACCAATACCGGTCGGGGCGGCGTCGATCGCGCAGGTCCACCGCGCGGTCACCACCGACGGCCGGCAGGTCGCGGTCAAGGTTCTCCGCCCCGGCGTCGATGACGATTTCGCGCGCGCGATCGACACGTACAGCTGGGCCGCCGCGCAACTCGAGGCGCTCAGCCCCGAAGCGATGCGCCTGCGCCCGCGCCTGACGATCGAGACGTTCAAGCGCTGGACTCTCCGCGAACTCAACTTCCGCCGCGAAGCCGCGTCCGCCTCCGAACTCGCCGAAGGCATGACCGCCGAGGCCGACTTCGTCATTCCCGCGATCGACTGGGCGCGGTCTACCAACAAGGTCATGACGATCGAGTGGATCGACGGCATCAAGCTGTCGAACCGCCCTGCGCTGGTCGACGCCGGCTACGACCTGCCCGCGCTCGCGCAGACGCTGGTCCGCGCGTTCCTGCGCCAGGCGATCGCCGATGGGTTCTTCCACGCCGACATGCACCAGGGAAACCTGTTCGCACTCCCCGGCAACCGCATCGCCGCGATCGACTTCGGCATCATGGGCCGGATCGACCGACGCGCGCGGGTCTGGCTTGCCGAGATCCTCTACGGCCTGATCACCGGTAATTATAAGCGCGTCGCCGAGATCCATTTCGAGGCAGGCTACGTCCCCGCACACCACGACGTCGCCGAGTTCGCCACCGCGCTGCGTGCGGTCGGCGAGCCGATGCGCGGGCTGCCGGTCAAGGACATGTCGATCGGCATGATGCTCGACAGCCTGTTCTCGATCACGCGCGATTTCGACATGGTGACGCAGCCGCATCTGCTGCTGCTGCAGAAGACGATGGTGATGGTCGAGGGCGTCGCGACCAGCCTCAACCCCGACATCAACCTGTGGGAGGCGGCCGAGCCGTTCGTCCGCGACTGGATCCGCGGCGAGCTTGGGCCGGAGGCGATGATCGCCGACCGCCTGATCGAGGATTTCCGCACGCTGACCCGGCTCCCCGAACTGGTCCGCCGGATCGAGGCGCATTACCCCGCCCCCGGTGGTGCTCCGCCGACGATGCCGTTGCGCGAGATCGAGATCGTCCGGATCGGTGGGAGCTGGCGCTATGCGATCGTCGCGCTGGCCTCCGCGCTGGCCAGCATCGCCGCGACCGTGCTGTTCCTGCGATGATACTCGCACAGCATTGTCGTCGGATCGGACGATGCGCCGTCCGGTAGCGCCTTTGTGGCTGGCACGGCCATCGCGTTTTGCAACGGTATCGCAACCGGTCGCAAGGGCGGTGCTCGCGCTGCTCGTCGTGCTGGTGATGCTCACGTGGCTGGCGCTCGCGCCGACGCCGGTGGAGTCGAGTGTCGGCGGCGGCGCCGACCACGGAACCGACATGGGTCTCTACGCGGCGATCGTCGAGGGCGTCCGGCATGGCGGCGACTATTACACCGTGGCCGCCGATGCGATGCGCGCAGGCAATTATCCGTTGAGGCCGTTCGTCACGATGCGCCTGCCGACGCTGGCCGTCGTCGCAGCCAGTCTGCCGTCGATCGCGCTGTCGGGCATGCTGTACCTGCTGGCGCTGGCGACGATGATCGCCTGGTATCGACGGTTGCGGCCCGCGCTGAGCCGAGCCGCGCTGGCGATCGCGATGATCCTGCTGCTCGGCGGCATGGTCGCGTTCCTCCAGACGGGGTTGGTGCTGTTCCACGAGATATGGGCCGGGCTGTTCGTCGCTCTGTCGCTGGCACTGCGTCGACCCGGCAGATGGCTCGAATCAGTCGCGTTCGGCCTTGCCGCGGTGCTGGTTCGCGAGACCGCGGTGCCCTATCTCGCGCTGATGGCGGTCTTCGCCTTCGCCGAGGGGAGCCGCAGGGAAGCGATGGCATGGCTCGCGTCGCTCGTCGTCATCGCCGTCGTTCTGACGCTGCACGCGCACGCCGTCGCGCTGGCCGTGCGCCCGCTCGATCCGCAATCGCCGGGCTGGGCCGGCTTGCTGGGGATCGGGTTCGTCGTACGCGCGATCATCAGCGCCACCGCGCTCAGCCTGTTCCCTCTCGCGTTCGCCGCGCCGCTGGCCGGGATCGCGCTGTTCGGCTGGACGGCGTGGCACGATCCGCTCGCGCTGCGCCTGTCGGCGCTACTCGCCGGCTATACCATCCTGCTCGGTCTTTTCGGGCGGCTCGACACCTTCTACTGGGTGCTGCTCGTCGCCCCGCTCTGGCTGGTCGGACTGGTCTTCGCGGTGGACGGCGTGCGCGATCTGGTGCGGGCGGCGCACGATGGGCGACGCATTACGGTCAGGCGCATAATACGGTAGAGGCGGTGGCATGAAGCGCATCCTCCTCATCGTCGGTGGCGGTATCGCCGCGTACAAGGCCGCCGAACTCATCCGCCTGCTGAAGGGCCGCGGGCATACGGTACGGTGCGTCCTCACCGACGCCGGCCAGCATTTCGTGACCCCGATGACGCTCGCCGCGCTTAGCGAAGACAAGGTCTATACGACCTTGTGGGACCTGAAGGACGAGGCCGAGATGGGGCATATCCAGCTCAGTCGCCAGGCAGACCTGATCGTCGTCGCGCCCGCCACCGCCGACCTGATGGCACGCATGGTAGCCGGGTTGGCGAACGACCTCGCCACGACGTTGCTGCTCGCGACCGACACGCCGGTGCTGGTGGCGCCCGCGATGAACGTCCGGATGTGGAGCCATGCCGCGACCGTCCGCAACGTCGCGCAGCTTCGCGCCGACGGCGTGACGGTGATGCAGCCGGACGAGGGCGCGATGGCGTGCGGCGAATACGGCCCCGGCCGTTTGCCCGAGCCTTCCGCGATCCTCGCCGCGATCGAGGCGATGCTCGCCCCCGCCCAGAATAAAAGGCTCGCGGGACTTCATATCCTGGTCACCGCGGGCCCTACGCATGAGCCGATCGACCCAGTCCGCTACATCGCCAATCGCTCGTCGGGCAAACAGGGCTTCGCGATCGCCGCAGCGCTGGCACGGCTCGGCGCACGCGTGACGCTTGTAGCCGGTCCCGTGACGCTGCCGACCCCGCCAGCGGTCGACCGGATCGACGTCGAGACCGCGCGAGAGATGGCTGACGCGGTGGACCGCGCGCTGCCCGCAGACGCCGCGGTCATGGTCGCCGCCGTGGCAGACTGGCACGTCGAACCCGCTTCCCAGAAGATCAAGAAGGGTGACGCGACGCGCACGCTGGCTCTCGCGGAAAATCCCGACATTCTCGCGACTTTGGCGCGCAGCCCGTACCGACCCCGCCTGTTGATCGGGTTCGCCGCCGAAACCGAGCGCGTGCTCGAACATGCGACCGCCAAGCGAATTCGCAAGGCGGCCGACTGGATCGTCGCCAACGATGTATCGGGCGACGTGATGGGCAGCGCGACCAACACGGTCCACGTCGTCACCGCCGCAGGCGTCGAAAGTTGGGAGCGGCTGCCGAAGGACGATGTCGCCGCGCGACTGGCGGACCGCATCGCCGATGCGCTAGAACGCACGCCATGATCCGTATCGAACTCACGCGCTTGCCTCACGGCGAAGGTCTTCCCCTGCCCGCCTATGCGAGCGCGGGGGCGGCCGGCATGGACGTCGTCGCGGCCGAGGCGATCACGCTTGCGCCG
The DNA here is from genome assembly GCF_040407565.1 of Sphingomonas faeni. GTDB lineage: Bacteria > Pseudomonadota > Alphaproteobacteria > Sphingomonadales > Sphingomonadaceae > Sphingomonas > Sphingomonas faeni_F. The sequence continues at coordinate 984,546 of NZ_JAPZPR010000001.1, read as the reverse complement.
GGCGACCGCGCCGCCGTTGCCACCGGCTTCGCGATCGCGATTCCCGACGGCCACGAGGTGCAGGTCCGCCCGCGGTCTGGCCTCGCGCTGAAATACGGCGTCACCTGCCTCAACACGCCCGGCACGATCGACAGCGATTATCGTGGCGAGGTGAAGATCATCCTCGCCAATCTCGGCCGCGAGCCTTTCGACATCGCGCGCGGCGATCGGATCGCGCAGTTGGTGCCTGCCGTCGTTTTGCGCGCGACCTTGGACGAAGTCGCAATCTTGGACGAGACGGTCCGCGGCGTCGGTGGCTTCGGGTCGACCGGCCGATGATCGCGGCACTCGCCCTGATGCTGCAGGTCGCGACGGTGCCGGTCGCTCCGCCGCCCGTCCCGGCGACCGTGACGCCACCTGCAAAAACCGGGTTGCCACCGCAGGACTGGAGCAATCTGCCGATCCTGCGTGTCCGCCGTCCGGCGACGATGCTGGCGAACACCTCCGCCTATGTTCACGGCGAAGTCCTTGCGGGACGATGCGCGAAAGCGGTCCGCACCCCGCAGGGCTGGACGCTGACCGTCGACCTCGCCGTCCTGACGACGCCCGAAGGCCGCATCCGCCGGGTGACGCCCCGCGCGATCGATTGCCCGACCGTCGAGCAATATGCCGCAGGCGTGATCCTGGGCACGGCACGCGATACGATCGACGTAAGTGATGCCGAGGTTGAATCCTGGTATCGGACCAGTCTCACATTCGCGTGGGGAGCATGACGCTCTCCGACGACGAACTGGCGCGCTATGCTCGCCATATCGTACTCAAGGAATTCGGCGGCAGGGGCCAGGGACGATTGAAGGCGGCGACCGTCGCGACCGTCGGCGCGGGCGGGATCGGCTCGCCGGCGATCCAGTATCTCGGCGCCGCCGGCATCGGTCGACTGATCCTGATTGACGACGACAGGGTCGAGCCCTCCAACCTTCAGCGCCAGACGATCTTTACGACCGCAGATACGGGCATCGCCAAGGTCGAGGCGGCTGCAGCGGCAGTCCGGCGGATTAATCCTCATGTCACCGTCGATGCGCACCGTGTCCGCATCGATGCCGAAAACGTGGCGGCCTTGCTGGACGGTGCCGACGTCGTGCTCGACGGCTGCGACAATTTCGCGACACGGTTCCTGGTCGCGGACGCTGCGCATGCCCGGCAGATCCCCTTGGTCTCGGCGGCGGTGGGCCAGTTCGAAGGCCAACTCGCAACCTATCGCGGATGGGAGCCCGACAAGCCGTGCTATCGTTGCTTCGTCGGCGAAGATCCGGCGCGCGCCGAAACGAGTTGCGCGGAGGACGGCGTGCTCGGTCCCGTCACAGGCGTACTCGGCAGCCTTGCAGCCCTGGAGGTATTGCGCGCGGTAGCGCCGTTTGGTGACGATCCCGCCGGCAAGCTGCTGCTGGTCGACCTCCTCGCGCTACGGTTTAGAACGATCCGCCTGCCGAAGGATCCCGGCTGCCGCGCCTGCAACGCCAGTGCGCCTCCGGAATAGGTTCGATCCAGTGGTAAATGGTTATTGTTCTGCTATGTAATCCGCTCTGAATAGCCCCTTATGTCAGGGGGAAAGTGTATGCGTCCGGAATGCCTATGAACGTGAAATTGGGTCGAGAGGATTTGGCATCGGCCAACACAGCTGGTTCCAGGTCGAAGCCGCGTTCGTGGCAGCCGAGCTCTTCGACGCTCCGGATCCGGCTGTTCATCGGCCTTATGGCGATGGATGCCGGCTGTATCGTGATCAGCTATTTCGCCGCTGCGGGCATGCGCGGGACGTTCTTTTCCGACACGAACTGGCCATTTATTCTGGGCGCCCTCGTACCGGCGTTCCTGCTCACCGCGTTGAACAACGAAAGCTACGCGACGGCGAACCTCGAGGATCCGTTCCGGTCGGTGGCGAAGGGTCTGCAGGCCTATATGCTGGCGATCTCGACGGTGATCTTCATCGCCTTCTGCCTGAAGGCGAGCACGACGTTCCCGCGGCTGGTGGTCGCGATCGGGTCGGGCTTCGCGGTCGTCCTGCTGGCGCTCGGGCGGTATATGTTCGTCCGCCACATGAAGACGATCATTGGCGGCAACCCGTTCAGCATCATTCTGCTGTACGACGCCGACCAGCCCGTGCCGGACGGCGATTTCTCGGTGGTCATCGCCTCGGACGCCTATTTCAATCCCGATGTGCATGATCCCGTCATGTACGACCGGCTGGCGCAATCGCTGGCGGGCGCCGACCGCGTCGTCGTCGCCTGCAGCCCGGAGCGACGCGTCGCCTGGGCGCAGGCGCTCAAGGGCGCCAACATCCAGAGCGAGATCTTCATGCCCGAGCTGAACGCGCTCGCGCCACTCGGGATCAGCACGCACGGCACGGTTCCCACAATCATCGTCGCCGCGGGGCCGCTCGCGCTGTTCGATCGCTTCCTGAAACGCAGCTTCGACATCGCGATGGCGGCGGGCGCGCTGCTCGTTCTGGCACCCGTGCTGGCGGTGATCGCGATCCTCGTGAAGCTCGACTCATCGGGGCCGGTATTCTTCAAGCAGGTCCGCATCGGCCGCGGCAACCAGATGTTCCGGATGATGAAATTCCGCAGCATGCGGACCGAGCGCAGCGACGGCGCGGGCGAACGCTCGACCGCGCGCGACGACGACCGCGTTACCCGCGTCGGCAAGATCATTCGCAGCACCAGCATCGACGAACTGCCGCAGCTCCTGAACGTGCTGCGCGGCGACATGAGCATCGTCGGGCCGCGCCCGCACGCGCTGGGCTCTCGCGCTGCCGACAAGCTGTTCTGGGAAGTCGACGAACGCTACTGGCATCGTCACGCCGCCAAGCCCGGCCTGACCGGGCTCGCGCAGGTCCGCGGCTATCGCGGCGCGACGATGTTCGAGGACGACCTGCGCAACAGGTTGCAGGCCGATCTCGAATATCTCGAACATTGGTCGATCTGGCGCGACGTGAAGATCATCGTCCTCACCTTCCGTGTCCTGCTGCACCGGAACGCCTTCTGACGTTCCGGCCGGTCGCGCCTCAGCGCCCGAGCAAGCCTTCGGCGAAGGCGCGAACCCCCGGCCCGATATCGTCGCGTGCGATCGCGATCGCCAGGTTCGCCTGGATGTAGCCCGCCTTGTCACCGCAATCGTAGCGCTGCCCGTCGAAGGTGAAGCCGTGGAATGGCTGCTGCCCGATCAGTTGCGCCATCGCGTCGGTCAGCTGGATCTCGTCGCCCGCACCCTTTTCCTGCGTTTCCAGGATCCGCATCACTTCGGGCTGAAGGATGTAGCGACCGGGAATCATCAGGTTCGACGGGGCGGTACCGCGCTTCGGCTTCTCGACGAGTGCAGTGACCTCGGTCAGCCGGCCGTCGATCGCACCCGGCGAGATGATGCCGTATTTGTCGGTCTCGGAATCGGCCACTTCGAGCGCACCGATCACGTTGCCGCCGACCGCGTTATACGCCTCGACCATCTGCTTCATGAAGCCGGGTTGCCCGACCATGAGTTCGTCGGGCAGCAGCACCGCGAAAGGCTCGTCGCCGACGATCTCGCGCGCGCACCAGACCGCATGGCCGAGACCGAGCGGCTCCTGCTGGCGCACATAGACCGGCGAACCCGGCTTCATCCGGATATTGCTGATCGCATCGAGCGACTTGCCGCGCGCGCGCATCGTATCCTCGAGCTCGTACGAGATGTCGAAATGATCCTCGAGCGCGCCCTTGTTGCGGCCGGTCACGAAGATGATCTGCTCGATGCCGGCTTCCAGCGCCTCCTCGACGGCATATTGGATCAGCGGCTTGTCGACGACGGTCAGCATTTCCTTCGGCATCGCCTTGGTCGCCGGCAGGAACCGCGTGCCGAGACCGGCAACCGGGAATACGGCTTTGCGCAGCGGTTTTATCGTCATTCGAAACTCCCGTGTTGGTCGCGGCTCGTCTACCGTCGGGGATGGCGTGGCGCAAATCGCCGCGACCAATTAGCGCGTCGTTAAAGACGTTGGGCTACAGGGTGCGAATGTCCAAAGTCCTCGTCATCTTCGGCACGCGTCCGGAAGCGATCAAACTCTTCCCGGTTATCCGTGCGTTGGCCGCGACCCCCGGCCTGACAGTACGGACCTGCGTGACCGCACAGCATCGCGGCCTGCTCGACCAGGTTCTCGCGATCGCCGATCTTGCACCGGATATCGATCTCGATCTGATGGAGCCCGGCCAGACACTCGACCGGCTCACCGCCCGTCTCCTGACCGGTCTCGGCGATGTCATGGACGCCGAGTCGCCCGATCTCGTCGTCGTGCAGGGCGATACCGCGACGGCAATGACCGGCGCGCTCGCCGCCTATTATCGCAAGGTCCCGGTCGCGCATGTCGAAGCGGGGCTTCGGTCGGGGAATATCTACCAGCCCTGGCCGGAGGAGGTGAACCGACGAATCGTCGCGCCGATCGCCGCGCTGCATTTTGCCCCTACGGAAACCGCGGCGGACGCGCTCCGTCGCGAGACGATCGCGCCGGAGACGATCCATGTCACCGGCAACACGGTGATCGACGCGCTGCACTGGACGGTCGATCGGGTCGCCGCGGACCCGGCATTGGCGGCGGGGCTCGACGAGATCGCGGCGCGCTTTGCGGGCAAGCGGATCGTTCTGGTGACGACGCACCGGCGCGAGAATTTCGGCGACGGCATGGCCGCCATCGCGCGCGCGATCGGACGGATCGCCGAGCGCGACGATGTCGCCGTGCTGTTTCCGGTTCATCCCAATCCCAACGTCGTGTCGGTAATGGACCAGATTCTGGGGAAGCGCGCGAATGTCGCCCGGATCCAGCCGCTCGATTACCCGCATTTCGTTCGCGCGCTCGGACTGGCCGACATCGTCCTCACCGATTCGGGTGGCGTACAGGAAGAGGCGCCGGCGCTCGGCAAACCCGTCCTCGTGATGCGCGAGACGACCGAGCGCCCCGAAGGCGTGGCCGCGGGCACCGCCAAGCTGATCGGCACCGACGAGGACAGGATCGTGTCCGAGATCTTCACGTTGCTTGACGACCACGCCGCCTATGCCGCGATGGCACGCGCGCACAATCCGTTCGGCGACGGCCATGCCGCCGCCCGCATCGCCGAGATCATCGCGAAGACCACCGCACACAATATTGCCCAAAGTACCGCCAAGGGAATCGTCGCGCATGCTGTCTGATACCGAACTGAACGTCGTCGTGCTCGGGCTCGGCTATATCGGCCTGCCGACCGCAGCGGTGATCGCGCGGACCGGCGCCCGCGTGCTCGGCGTCGACGTGACCGAATCGGTTGTCGAGACGGTCAACTCAGGGCGCATCCATATCGAGGAGGTCGATCTCGACGGGCTCGTGTCCGGTGTCGTCGCGCGCGGGACGTTGCGGGCCTCGACGACGATCGAGCCGGCCGACGTGTTCGTGATTGCCGTTCCGACCCCGTTCGACGACGATCATGCGCCCGATATCGGCTATGTGCTGAACGCCGCGACGACGATCGCGTCGGTACTGAAACCGGGCGACACGATCATCCTCGAATCGACCTCCCCGGTCGGCACGACCGAACGGGTCCGCGACCTGCTCGCGACGCTGCGCCCGGATCTGCGGGTACCGGGCCGGACCGGCGACCAGGCCGATATCGCGATCGCCTATTGTCCCGAACGCGTGCTGCCTGGTCGCATCCTGGTAGAACTGATCGACAATGATCGGGTCATCGGCGGCATCACCCCGCGCTGTGCGCGCAAGGCGCTGACCTTCTACCGTCGCTTCGTCCGCAGCGCCTGCGTCACCACCACCGCGCGCGCGGCGGAAATGACCAAGCTGACCGAGAATGCGTTTCGCGACGTCAACATCGCCTTCGCCAACGAACTCTCGCTGATCGCTGACACCATGGGGGTCGACGTCTGGGAGGTGATCCGCCTCGCCAACCGCCATCCGCGCGTCAACATCCTGCAGCCTGGCCCCGGCGTCGGTGGCCACTGTATTGCGGTCGATCCGTGGTTCCTGGTGCATGCGGCACCCAACCAGACCCGGCTGATCCGCACCGCCCGCGAAGTAAACGACGGCAAGACCGATCACGTCATCGCGCAGGTCGCAGCCCTCGTCGAAGCGATGCCCGGCGCGCCGGTCGCCTGCCTCGGTCTCGCGTTCAAGGCGAATATCGACGACTTTCGCGAGAGCCCCGCCGTCAAGGTCGCACTTGCCGTCGCGCAGGCATTCGGCGACCGCGTGCGGATCGTCGAGCCGTACGCGACGGCCTTGCCCGCCGCCTTTGCCGGCACCGGCGCGACGCTGATCGATGTCGATACCGCGATCGAGGCCTGCCCGATCATGGTCGTGCTGGTGGATCATGACGTGTTCAAGTCGATCCCGCTGGAGGAACGCGCCGACAAGGCCGTGCTCGACACCCGCGGCATCTGGCCCGATCAGCCTCGACCCCAGATAGGCGTGCTCACCGCAGCGGCACATCCCGCGTCGCGACGAGCGGCGGGATAATCGGCCGGGTCGGCGTGGCGGCGATCTCCCGCGCGATCGTCTCGAGTGCTTCCGCACGCGCCTTGGATGACGCGTGGGTGCGGCTCCGGAACAGCCCTCCATCGACTGAGCCGCCCTTCTGACGCCAGAATTGCGGCGCCGACATCGGATCATAGCCCGCATTGGCGAGCAGGTAGATGCCGAGCTGGTCGGCCTCGTCCTCGGTCTGCCGGATCAGACGCCCGTTGCGCCCGAGTTCGGCGAGCATGCCGCGGTTGATCTTCACCGCGTCCAGCTTCGCCCGGTGATGCAGGATGTTGTGCGCGAGTTCGTGCGATACGACGACCGCGATCTCCGCATCGCTATAGCCTTCGAAAAAGCGTTCGCCGATCTGCACGACCGATCCGTCCGCGCTCGCGCCGAGTCCGCTGCCGAGCAGGATCTCGAACCGCGAGCGACAACCGCTGACCGGCGTGACGGCGATCGGCACCTGTCGCCCCTCGCGCAGGATCGTTAGCCTTAGAGGCCGTCCGATCGGTGCGGCAGCGATCGCCGCCTCCGCAGCATCGCGCGCCGCGGCACCTTCCGGCGAATCGGCGGTCGGGAGTCCCGGCTGCGCAACGCCGTTGATCGCCACGATCGAATCATTGGGACGAATGCCGGCACGCGCCGCCGGCGCGCCCGCGACGACTGCCTCGACGCCGATCGTCGCCTCGAACCCGAACGCCGACGCGGCACTGGCGCGCGCGGTCGAGCCGTATTGCGTCAAGGCGTGGATCGGCATCCCGATCTGTGGCTGGAGTTGGTCGCAGAGCGCGGCGTTCGCCGTCGTCAGGCGGTATGCAATCGTCGCCATGCGCAGGTCAGCGGCGCGCAATGTTTCGAAGAACGCAGGCGACGGCGTGCCCTTCTCGGCCGGCGCCTTCTCGGCAGACGCGGCGGCAACAATGATCAGGAGCGGGAGCAGGCGTGCTTTGATCGACATTCGTTCCTCATAGCGGCTGCCGTCGATCCCGTCATGCCGGTGGCCCCGCCGATAGCGATGGACAGTGACGCGTTGCGACGAACCGCATACCGCCTTATGCGAACACCGTCCGATCAGCATTCGTACATATTCTCCTCCGCATCGACAGCAGCATGATTTCAAAGCTCTTCAAGTCCCGCCCCGCCACCCGATCGAACCTGCCCCAGGTCCCCGAAGGCCAGCGCGTCTACGCGGTCGGCGACATTCATGGTCGTGCGGATCTGCTCGACGACTTGATCGCGCTGATCGAAGCGGACGAGCGCGCTCGCGGTCCTGCCGAAACGACCGTGATCTTCCTTGGCGATATCGTCGACCGCGGTCCGGATTCTGCTGCGGTGATCGACCGTCTCCGCGATCTCGCGGCGAGTCGCGCCAATGTTCGGTTCCTCCTGGGCAATCACGAGGAGATCTTCATCGGCGCGCTCGACGGCGAACCCAAGGCGCTACGGTTGTTCTGTCGAATCGGCGGACGGGAAACGATTCTCAGCTACGGCATGGCCGCCGCCGAGTATGAACGGCTCGATTACGAGGAACTGGTCCACCGGCTGGCCGATCTCGTGCCGCCCGAGCATCGCGCCTTCCTCGCCGGCTTCGAAGACATGATCGTCATCGGCGACTATGCCTTCGTTCACGCAGGTGTTCGGCCCGATACACCGCTCGACCAGCAGCGTACCTCCGACCTGCGCTGGATCCGCGACCCGTTCCTCGATCACCGATCGGCGCTGGAAAAGACAATCGTCCACGGCCATACCATGACCGACGAGATCGAACGCCGGGGGCATCGGATCGGTATCGACACGGGCGCCTATTCGTCCGGCCGGCTGACCGCGTTGGGACTGGAAGGCGAGACGAGCTGGCACCTGCAAACCAAGCCTGGAACGGCCCCCAAAGCATCCTAGCCAAGTCCGCAACTTTGATCGGCGGACAAACTGACGCTTCCCGTAATGGCCGGGGTCGCTATAGTGACGGCGCGGTGGGTGCGTGTTGCACTGCCGCAACAGTGCGAAACGCTTCGCACTGAAATACATAGCTCGGTTGCCTTGCAGATGGTTTCGTGCCATTGGCGAGCTGACGAGCACAAAGGGAGTTCATCATGCGTCTTGGGAAGTATCTCCTGACCGCAGCAGCAGCCACGATGGCAGTTGCTCCGGCCATGGCAGCACCGGCTAATCTGTCGGTTGCTAAGTCGGTTCGTTCGGGTTCGGTTTCGGCTGACAAGAACGAGCTCGCTGGCGGCGGCATCATCGTTGCGATCCTCGCAGCAGCTGCTGTTGTCGCAGGCATCGTTATCGTTGCTGACAGCGATGACAATTCCGACAGCAACTAAGTCTTAGGACCTAGTTCGAGAAATAGCGGTCTTCGGGCCGCTATTTTTTTGCCTGCCGGACAGGCCGGGATGCGTGCCGCACCGAGTGAAGATACCCTGCACGGCACCGCAGGGCACGACCCTACCCCTAGCGGGTCGTCGAACCTCAGCATGCCTGACGATGATGATTCTCCCCTCGAATCCGCAAGGCTAAGTGCCGATGTGCAGCGGCAACGAACGCGTCGAGCCGGGCGGGCATCGCCACAAACGCCCTACACGCAAAATGCGCCCGGCGATGAATCGCGGGCGCATCCTACGCATCCAGAAAGACCGGGCCGAGCCGCCTGGCCCAGTAACGCCCGCTCCGCTTAGGGTTGGGGCTGGCCCGGCGTTGCACCAGGAGCGCCGCCCGGTGCGCCGCGACCCATCTGCGCCTGAGCCTGCATCTGCTGCACGACGCTCTGCGGCAGGAAGTCGAGCAGTTCGACGTCGAACACCAAAGCCGAATTCGGCGGAATAGGACCGGCGGCTTTATCGCCGTAGCCAAGGGAAGGCTTCAACCAGAAGCGGTACTTCGCACCCTTTGGCATCAGCTTCAGAGCCTCGGAGAAGCCGGGGACAACGCCACTCACCGGCATCGGCATCGGTTGCTGCGACTTGTCGAAGGTGGTGCCGTTGAGCAGCTTGCCCTCGTAGTTCACCAGCGCCACGTCGGTGTCGGTCGGCTTGGCAGCGCCCGCCTTCCCCGGCGTGATGACCTTGTACTGCAAGCCCGACGCGGTCACGACGACGCCCTTCGCGCGCGCATTCCGCGCCAGCGGATCGTCACCCTGACGCGCAAGTGCGACTGCGGCGATCAGCGCGAGCGCGATGCCGACCCAGAGATAGACGAGATAGCTGCGCTTGGTCGGCTGCAGCGGCACTGCGGTCACGGTCGACATCGGATCAGGGCCCCGGTCATCTGGTCACGCCGGAGCGCCGGGCGTGCCGTTGGAAAGCAAACGGGGGCGTCGTGATCGACAGCCCCCGCGAACATCGACCCTACCCGTCAGCCGGATACGGGCCGATCATTGATCTTAGCGTGCGCCGTCGCGCTCGGCGCGCTTGCGGTCGAGCTTGCGCGAGCGACGAATAGCCGCCGCACGTTCGCGAGCGCGCTTCTCCGAAGGCTTCTCATAGTGCCGGCGCAGCTTCATCTCGCGGTACACGCCCTCGCGCTGCAGCTTCTTCTTGAGCGCGCGAAGGGCCTGGTCGACGTTATTGTCGCGGACGATGATCTGCATAAACCCGTAAAGCTCCGGTCGAATAGATTTTTGCCGTCGCGAATAGGTCCGCGCCGCATGAACCGTGGCCTCTATCAGGGCTCCGCCAGGGTTTCAAGCCAAACCCGCCGCCGCGTCAGGCGGTGCTTGGAACTCGCTCGCGCCGTATAACAGCGGACACATTCGGCAAATTCGCGACGGAACCGCGAAACACGAGGGCCGCATCCTAGTGCCCCCCCTTGCTCGCTTAACCGTGAAACCATCATGCGACACGAGCAGGACGATCGCTGGCGCAGGCACGGCCGCGCTCGTCGCCAACGCCCGCGGAAGCGGGCCCGAGTCGGCGAATGCCGTCACTACGGTAGCCGCCAGCCCGGCGCGCGCCGCTACACCGACCAGGATCGAGACTCCCGCGCCGACGCCAATGACAACCGGCTGCGTCGCGGATCCAACCGATACCGCCGGTCCCTACCCAAACGACGGTACCAACACGGCAAGCGGGTCAGCTTCGAACGCACTGATCGTCGCCGGCATGATCCGCAGCGACATCCATTCGAGCTTCACCGGTACGACGACGGTGGCGACGGGAATTAAGCTATCAATCACGCTGATCGTGGTCGACGTCACCTCATTATGCGCGCCGCTGGTCAACTTTGCGGTTTATCTCTGGCAATGCGATCGGAATGGCGAGCGCCCCTCGATTCGCAAAGATCACGACCACTAGCGACAAAGTCTTCGGCGACAACACCGCTGCGTAGAGCGCGCAGCAGACCCCAACCTTCGCGGGATCGGTCGCCGACGGATACACAGCCAATGTCCTGATCAGCGTCGCGCGCTGACCACCGCGGGAAAAGCGGCGCGTGTGGGCTTTGCCGCCGCTTGCGCGCGTCGCTAAGAGGCACGCATGACACGCTCCCCCACGACCCTGTATAACAGCCTCTCGCGACTGCTCGAGACGTTCACGCCGATCGATCCCACGAACGTCGGCATCTACTCCTGCGGCCCTACGGTTTATAATTACGCCCATATCGGCAATCTGCGCGCATACGTCTTCACCGACACGCTGAGCCGCGTGCTGACGTGGAAGGGGTATCCGCTCACCCACATCATCAACATCACGGATGTCGGCCATCTGACCTCCGATGCCGACGTCGGCGACGACAAGATGGAAGCGGCGGCGCGCGCCAGCGGCCAGGACATCTGGGCGATCGCAAAGCATTATACCGATGCGTTCAAACAGAACCTCGTCGATCTCAACATCCGTCCACCCAGCAAATTCCCGCTCGCAACCGATCATATCGACGGTATGATCGCGTTCGGCGAGGCGATCGCCGAGAAGCATTGCTATCAGTTGCCGGACGGGCTGTATTTCGACACCTCGACCGTACCCGATTACGGCCGCCTCGCACGGTCTCAGGACGATGCGGGCGAGAGCCGGATCGATCCGGTCGCGGGCAAGCGCCATCCTCAGGACTTCGCAATCTGGCGGACGTCCGCCCCTGGCGAGAACCGCCAGATGGAGTGGGATTCGCCTTGGGGGCGCGGCGCGCCAGGCTGGCATCTCGAATGCTCGGTGATGAGCAAGCAGTATCTCGGCGAGACGTTCGACATCCACACCGGCGGGATCGATCACCGCGAGATCCATCACCCCAACGAGATCGCGCAGAACCAGGCGCATTGCGACTGCGGCGATACCGGCGCGACACTGTGGATGCACAACAACTTCCTGGTCGAGCGCTCGGGCAAGATGTCGAAGTCGGGCGGCGCGTTCACCACGTTGCAGACGCTCGTCGATCGCGGCTTCCATCCGCTCGCCTATCGGCTGATGTGTCTCCAGGCGCACTATCGCAGCGAGCTGGAATTCTCGTGGGAGAACCTCGCGGCGGCGCAGACGCGGTTGAAGCGGCTTGCGATGACCGTCGAGACGCTGGCCGCACGCGGGCCCGGCGGCCCGTCTGGCAGCCCGCGCGACTACTACGCTCGGCTCGACGCTGCGGTGTCCGATGACCTCGCCACCCCGCGCGCGCTGCCGATCCTCGACGAACTGCTCGCGGACAAGCGTATCGCACCCGCGGACCGCCTCGACACGCTGGTCGATTTCGACGCCGTGCTCGGCCTCGATCTCGGAACGATCCGCCGCGAGGACCTGCGTATCCGGCCGGTAACCGCAACGATCGACGAGGCCACCATCGCCGCGCGGCTTTCGGACCGCCGCGCCGCCCGCGCTGCAAAGGATTTCGGCACGTCGGACGCGATCCGCGACGAGCTGGCCGCCGCGGGGGTCGAGGTCATGGACGGCGACTCGCTAGGCTGGGACTGGAAGATCGCTCTCTGAGACGATCGATCCACCAGCGTCGCAACAAGCCGACGCCGCGTTCGGATCCTCCCCCGCCAGGGGGAGGTGGCAGGCCCTTGCCTGACGGAGGGGGAGGACGCGATAACCACCGTTGCGTGTCCGCCCCCTCGGTCGCCTACGGCGCCACCTCCCCCTCGCGGGGGAGGATCGTGAAGTCGCACGCCCCTCCGAAACTTGACATGCCCCGCGTCCGGCCGATGCTGCTATAAATGAAAGCCGTACTCCCAGCCGCCGCCCGCCTCCTCCTCGAACCGCACCTCCCCGCAGACCTCGACACCGCCTGGTTCACCAAACCCGAGGACGCGAACGCGATGATCGCTGATGCCGACATCGCTTGGGTCGACATGCAGCCGACGGAACTCGTCGCCGACGCGATCCGCCACGCCGGGCCAAACCTCAAATGGGTCTCGACGATCTACGCCGGGCTCGACGCGTTCCCGCTCGATATCCTGCGCGACGCTAACGTCACGCTGACCAACGGTGCCGGCATCAATGCCGTCGCAGTCGCCGAATACGCCGTGATGGCCGTACTCGTCGCTGCCAAGCGCTTCGACACGGTGTTGCGCGCGCAGGACCGCCACGAATGGCTGAAGGACGCGCCCGGCAAGATCGAACTCGCCGGCACCAGCGCGCTCGTCATCGGCTACGGCACGATCGGCAAGATGATCGGTGACCGCCTGACCGCGTTCGGCGTCGCCGTGACCGGCGTCACGCGCACCGGCCGCGACGGCACGATCACGCCCGACGCCTGGCGCGACCAACTCGGCGACTTCGACTGGGTCGTGCTCGCCGCCCCATCGACCGGTGCCACGCACGCAATGATCGGCCACAACGAACTCGCGGCGATGAAGCCGTCGGCCTGGTTGATCAACATCGCGCGCGGCGACATGATCGATGACGATGCGCTGATCTGGGCGTTGACCGAAGGCAGCATCGCCGGCGCAGTGCTCGATCCCACCCATCCTGAACCGCTGCCGAGCGATCACCCGCTCTGGTCGACGCCAAACACCATCGTGACGATGCACCTGTCGGGCCGCAGCCAGACGACGATGTTTGCACGCGGCGCCGCGCTGTTCCTCGAAAACCTCGCCGCTTTCATGGCTGGCACGCCGATGAAGAACGTCGCCGACCTCGATGCGGGCTATTGAACCGGCGCTTCCAACCGCCCCAAAGCTTTACTTCGTTGCGCAAAAAGCGGTTTTCCCGCATGGCCAGCGCCACATTTCACCAATCGGACGACATATCATGGCCGCGAACTGGGCCCCCGACAGCTGGACGCGTCACGAAGCACGACAGCTCCCCACCTATCCCGACGCGGCCGCATTGACCGCCGCGACCGATCAGCTGGCGACCTTCCCGCCGCTCGTCTTCGCCGGCGAGGCACGCAACCTGACCGCGAGCCTCGCCGAGGTCGCGGCCGGCAAGGCGTTTCTGCTCCAGGGCGGCGATTGCGCCGAGAGCTTTGCCGAGCATAGCGCGAACAACATCCGCGACACGTTCCGCGTCATCCTCCAGATGGCAGTGGTTCTGACCTTCGCGTCGAAGCTCCCGGTCGTGAAGCTCGGCCGGATGGCCGGCCAGTTCGCCAAGCCGCGCTCGACCGATACCGAGACGATCGGCGGCGTCGAGCTGCCCTCGTACCGCGGCGACAACGTCAACGACATCGCCTTCACCGCGGAATCGCGCGCGCCCGACCCGCAGCGGATGATCCGCGCCTATTCGCAGTCGGCGGCGACGCTCAACCTGCTGCGTGCGTTCGCGCAGGGCGGCTACGCGAACCTGCATCAGGTCCATCGCTGGACGCATGACTTCATGGGCCGCAGCCCCTGGTCGAAGAAATATGCCGAGACCGCGGACCGGATCGGCGAGGCGCTCGAGTTCATGGCCGCATGCGGGATCGATCCCGAAACCGTGCCGCAGCTCGCGCAGACGCATTTCTACACCAGCCACGAGGCACTGCTGCTCCAGTACGAGCAGGCACTGACCCGACAGGATTCGCTGACCGGCGACTGGTACGACACCAGCGCGCATTTCCTGTGGATCGGCGATCGCACGCGGTTCGAAGGCTCGAGCCACGTCGAATACCTCCGCGGCATCGGCAACCCGATCGGCATCAAGTGCGGCCCGAGCCTCGAGCCCGATGCGTTGCTGCGGATGCTCGACACGCTCAACCCCGGCCGCATCCCCGGCCGGATGACGCTGATCACGCGCTATGGCTATGACAAGATCGAGGCGAACCTGCCCCGCCTCGTCCGTGCCGTCACGCGCGAAGGCCATCCGGTGGTGTGGAGCTGCGACCCGATGCACGGCAACGTCGTCAAGGCCGCCAACGGCTACAAGACGCGGCCGTTCGACCGCATCCTCGCCGAGGTCCGCGGCTTCTTCGCGGTCCACCGCGCGGAAGGTACGCACGCTGGTGGCATCCATGCCGAGATGACCGGGCAGAACGTGACGGAGTGCACCGGCGGCGCGGTCGACGTGACCGAGCAATCGCTTGCTGACCGCTACCACACGCACTGCGACCCGCGCCTTAATGCCAGCCAAAGCCTCGAACTCGCCTTCTTGCTGGCCGAGATGCTCAACGAGGAAATGGCCGAGCGCAAAAAGGTCGCCGCCTGATAAAATGCGCGGGCGTCTCAGGAATGTGCGGCAACCGTCTTGACGCCTGCCACCCCATTCCGTAGACGCCCGCATCTGCTAACGGCCCCTTCGTCTAGCGGTTAGGACGACGCCCTCTCACGGCGTAAGCACGAGTTCGATTCTCGTAGGGGTCACCAGGCATCAATTCAGCGGCGTAAGCGTTTTGCTAAGCCACGTTATGTGCGTGAGATGCCCTCCCCTAAGTCTCGCCCCCGCATCCGTCGTGTATGACGTGATCTATGACTGTCGCGTCTTGTTCAAATCACCGACGCCTTGGTGGGCAGGGATATCGACGATCTGTCGATACCGATCGGGGCGGTGATCGGCGGGGCCAATCGCCAAGCCGAGCGACGATTACTCGAATCGAAGAGATCGGCCTACGCTCGGCCATGGAAAACACTGCATCTCCGCTCGACCTCTTTACCCTTCTCGAGATTGTGATCGAGGAACGTAGCGAGGCGCCAACGCGTTCGACATAGTCAAGCAGGACGCGATCATTGCCCTGCCCCGGCGCCAAATGATAAGCCTGCCGTAACCAGCGACGACGCCGCCGACGCGGCAGGCGAGGAAGTCGACTCCTTCAGCGCCGAAGTTCGCGCCCTATTGCGGGACGCGTCCGACACCGATCTGAACGACGCTTGTGAGCAATCGGGCGGCGAAGTTGGTCATCCGGTGGCGGAAGCCGTGCTCGGCGAGATGAAGCGCAGGGGTTTCAGCCTCTAATCGATGCCGCGATCGCGTGATGATCAGTCATGAACCGGAAGCGCCTCGCATGCGGATCGCTGAAGAATGGCTGACCGATATGTCGGACGCAAACCGGTGCCTGGTCGGGACAATGTGCATCGGAATCGTCCACTTCTCGATGTTTGGCGTTGCCGCGTCATGCGCCCGATATTCTTCCGCGCGTTCGGCCGGAACGACAGAGCGGTTGAGGCTGGCTTGGTCGGCGATCTGACGGACATCCGTTACCGCCTGCGCGGCCGGACAGCTTACAGCCTGTCCAGCCATGCGTCGCTCGTGCCGGAAATGGCAGTGCATCGACGCCCTGCGAAGTCGATTCTGCTTGCGGATACCGCCCGCGGAACACTCCGCTCGGGTTACGTATCCACCCGCCGGCCAGAGTGCTAAAAGTGCCGCAGTATCTCGTCCCCCTCCTTGGCTGGTAGTGTCAGCGCGGTTTCACCCAACGCGATCGTCGCCTTGCACCGGTCCTTCGTTGTGTTGCCCTCAAGGACCGCCTTGACGAATCCGGCGCGCGGAAGCCGGGCGCGCCTTGCCGCCTTGTCGACCACCGTACCGTTGACCTTGAAGGTATTCCCCAACGGCTTTGCAGGAGGATCGCCATCGGTTTCCAGCAGCACCCGGGCGACAAGCGCCCTGTTACGAGTCGCGAGATCCGGGGTCATCCAGAGCGGTTTTTCGGTACCCAGTACGAAGAAGTCGGCGCATGCGCCCGGATCGGGCACACGGATCGCCCGCGCCTTGTCTAGCCGCAGGGTCGCGAGATCGACCAACAGTGCGTGTGGCGCGCGGTTCGAACCCGCGACATAGCGATCGGATAACAGTTTGAGCATGCTCTCGGCGAACGTCCTCGGATCGGTCGCGCTGTCGCGGGTCAGCGTCCAATTGCTCGCCAACTGTCCGTACAGCTTGGCATTGCCCTCGCGGATGCTCGCCATAGTCAGGTCGGTTCCACCGAGCGTGGCGAGAACCGGATCGAGCGTCTTCGCCGGACTGACATAGGATGCCTCCTGAGAGTTCGGCGGCGTCGCGGAGCGCGTATTGGTGTCGGTAGAAAAGACCGCGCGCAGGATGAGCATACCCACCACGAAGATGGCCCACATCACACGCCAATTGATCGCGGAGCGAGCAGGACGCTCCCATAGCGCGACGCGGTACCAGTCCAGCTCCCGCTCCAAGGTCGGATGGTCGGTGCGGATGGTACCAAGCAATTGCCGTATTTTCGCGCGTCGGATGCCCAGCCGCGGCGGCTGGTTTCGGTCGCCGGCTTGCGCAACTCGCGCCAGGCTTGGTGCAGCGGATGCTTCCGGTTCTGCAGTTCGGTCACGTACACAAGCGCATCCCGGCGTGCGACGGCGGCGCCGACCGTTGGAGACTGATCGATCCGCCCGCGACCGGTCAACCAGCCGAAATGCTGGATCACCTGCGTCAGGATCGGGTCCGACCGCGGTGAAGACGCCGCGATCACCTCGGCGAACCAGCGTTCCGCGTCGGTGTAGAACTTCAGTTCCTGCAGCCTCTCATCCGCAAGCAGAACGTCGACATGGTCAGTAAGGTCGGCGGCGGTCTCGCGGTCGAGGACCTGTCGCTGCCGTTCGTCGCCGGGAAACAGGATCGTGACCACCGCATCGTAATGCTCCTGAATCGACGCGTCGTGCGCATTGGCGGCGTCGGACATCGGATGATCGTCCCGATCGTCCCCATCGACTGCGGAACGGGACGGGGTTTCGGGGGGCGCATGGGGAAACTCGGTATCGTCGTCGTCGGACCAGAGATCGAAGTCATCCGCGAATTCCAGGTCGGTCGCGAACTCGAACGAAGACACGGGATCGCCATCGTTCTTCCGCACGACATCGCCGTCCGAGCTCCGGGCTCGCGAGATCGCGGCATCACGTGCGTCGCGGAGCGCGATGTAGCGGTCGGGCTCGTCGTCGATGTCGAACGACTTCAGCCTGCGAGCATAGGCCCTGCGGATCGCCGCGGTATCGACGGTCGGTGCCAGGTCCAGCGTTTGCCAGATGCCCCGCAGATCGCCCACAGGTAGCGGTCGCCTTCGAGTTCCTTCAG
Organism: Sphingomonas faeni; assembly: GCF_040407565.1. GTDB lineage: Bacteria > Pseudomonadota > Alphaproteobacteria > Sphingomonadales > Sphingomonadaceae > Sphingomonas > Sphingomonas faeni_F. The sequence goes on along the minus strand of NZ_JAPZPR010000001.1, from coordinate 966,672 downwards.
CGCGGCATCGAACTGCGCGCGGGCGGGGTCAATGATGCGCGGATCCTGGGTCGTCAGCGCCGCCTCGAACTGCGTGATCCAGGTGCCGACAGGTCGCGCCGGTCGCCGATGAAGCCCTTGTAACAGCGCGCCGCGCGGGCGACCACCGCCCGATTGTGGCTCTCGTCACAGGGATGACGTTTCAGCGCCGCGAGTATTTCGCGACGCGCCGCGCCGCGATCGCCGCCTTGTCCGGCGCGTCCTCGTCGTCGACGATCACCAGATTGCGTTACGTACCCGCCTGCGGCACGCTGACATCGACCTCGAGCAGACCGCTGGTGTCGTAGCTGAAGCGCACCTCGATCCCGACCTCGCCGGCGCGCCCGGCCGGCACCGGCATGCGTACCGTGCCGAGCTTGACGTTGCCCTGCACCTCGCGCGCCTCACCCTGATAGATCTCGATCTCGAGATGGCGCTGGTTGTCGGCGATGGTCTGATACGCGCCGACCCGGCTAGCCGGGATCGGCGTGTTGCGCTCGATGATCGGCGAGAAGATGCCGTGGCGAAAGCCGCCGCGCCCGTCCGCAACGCTATGGTTGATGCCAAGCGTGTAGGGGCAGACGTCGGTCATGCGGATCTCGTCGAGCGCGGCGTCGCGCGCCTTGAGACCGGCCTGCACCGCCGCGCCGAGCGCGACCGCATGATCGGGATGGACCGCAGCACTCGGAAACCGCGCGAACATCCGCGTGATCGTCCGCCGCACCGCCGGCATCCGCGTCGACCCGCCGACCAGGATCACTTCGCTGAGAGAGTCGACGCGGATATCGCTGTCGCGCAACGATCGCAGCACGGGCTCGCGCAGCCGGGCGAGCAGCGGTGCGGCCTGCGTCTCGAATTCGCTGGTGGTGATCGTCGTCGAGAAATCCTGGCCCAGCGCGGTGACGGTGAACGGCGCCTCGTCCGAGTCGGTGAGTGCCCGGCCACACCGTTCGGCGGCGGCGCGGAGCAATTCGCGCAGCAAGACCGGGTCGACGACGGCAAGCGCGTCCTCGGGGTCGATCCGCGGTTTCGCCAGATCGATCACCGTCTCGTTGAAGTCCTCACCACCCAGCCGGTTGTCGCCGGCGGAGGCGCGGACCTCCATCACCCCGTCGAACATCTCGACGATCGAGACGTCGAACGTCCCGCCGCCGAGATCGAAGACAAGGAACGGCTCCTTCTCCTCGCGGGTCTGGATTCCTTAGGCGAGCGCGGCGGCAGTCGGCTCGTTGATCAGCCGCTCGACCTTCAGCCCCGCGAGCTCGCCCGCCCGCCGCGTCGCCTTGCGCTGGCGATCGTTGAAATAGGCCGGGACGGTGATCACGGCGCCGGTCAAGGGCTCGCCCAGGAACGTCTCGGCATCGACCTTGAGGCTCGCCAGCACGACCGCCGACAGATCCTCCGCCGTGAACGTCGTCGTGCCGAGCTTCACGGTCTGCCGCGTTCCCATGTACAGCTTGAACGCGGTTGCGGTGTCGGCCGGATGCGTCGACTGCCGATCGCGCGCCGCCATCCCGACGATCACCGATCCGTCGTCGGCGACGCTGACCGCGGACGGGGTCAGCGTATCGCCCAGCGCATTGGGAATGAACTCGGCCTGGCCATCGCGCCAGATCGCGATCGCACTGTTGGTCGTCCCCAGATCGATCCCGACGATCATCGTGCGCAAGCTCCCGCTAATGTCAGACATCCCGATATGTGCTGGACCCGAGCGCCGTCAAATATCGACGGAACGACACCGCGCCGGCTCTGCCCCCTTTCGTTAGCGGCAGGGCTAGGCTTTCTGGATCGGTCGAAGCAGCAGGTCGGCGGGCCGAGCGCATATAGAACGGCCTGTCGAAGAGCGTTACACTGAACAACCGGACGAAGCATCAGTTTCAACGCCGCCGGCCTGACATGTGGGGTTCGTCAGACGGTTCCTACGGCCAAGGCTTCGGGTGCTAACGTCGCGGCAAACAAGCGTTCCAGTCGCGAAACCCCGTTGGCGCTGAGCTGAACGTATTCGTCGGCATCATCCAAGGTCTCGAGAAGGCCACGTTGCGCCAGTACCTTGACCCAGCGGCTCATCGATTGGGCGGAGAGATCGACCGACTGGGCGATCTGCGACGTGGCAGCGACGCGCCCCTCCGCCTCCGTCAAATAGACGTGGACCAGGATAAGCCCGACATGATCGCCGAAGAGGTCGCGTCCGAACTCGATGATCCGCAGATCGTATATGTGCTTGATCCGCAACGCGGCCTGCCAGAGTCGTGACGGTGAGGTGTCTTGATGGCCCTCAGTCCAAGACAATGTTGATATGAGGCGCCCCTCGTCGCTGAACTTGGATACGAGCAGATCGGCCTCGATCAAACTACCGTCAGGACGCACGTATGTCTTCCGAAGGTAGGTTGGGACGGCCTTATCGATCAATCCGCTGAGCATCTCACTGCTCTTATGCAGGTCGGAGGCCGCGGTGATCGCCTTGTAGGACAGACCGATCAGTTCATCTGGCCGACGTTGAACGAGCTGACAGAACCCCTCGTCGAAATCCAGAATGATGCCTGCCATACTGGATACACAATGCGCGACGGGCATTTAGCACCCTCCAAAATCTGTTCGCTTCGGCTCGGCAGCAACCCGATTGCCCGAGACAATGTACCTTCCCGGTTGCCGCCTGCGAATGAAGCACGGGTACCAATATCGTTAGGACCCTCAAAATGATAGATATTTTGCAGAGCGATTATGCCGAGAATCCGTGCGCTCGACCTCCTTCATCGCTTTGATTGATCATTGCTGCGACGGTTGCGGCCGCCCTGTACCGAGCTATAACTACCACTACCTGGGTCGGAGTTTCGCTTGAGTCATATCAGCACGGCAGTCGAATATGCGCTACATACCCTTCTCTACATCATCGACTTGCCTGACGAAGCTGCCGCGCCCAGCTCGAAGGACTTGGCGACGCTTCGGGCGCTGCCGGTCAAGTTCATGGCCGGCGTGATGACCAAACTGAACAAGGCGGGTATCGTCGTTGCAACGGAGGGCGTGCGGGGCGGCGTTCGACTTGCTCGCCGCCCCGAAGAAATATCCTTTTTCGACGTCGTGATTGCAGTCGATGGCCGGAAGGCGCTCTTCGACTGTCGCAACGTACGGCACGCCTGCCCGCTATACGGCCCGGCACCACCCGCGTGGGCGACATCGGGCGTATGCGGCATTCACGCGGTTATGCTGGAAGCCGATGCGCGCATGAAGGACGTCCTCAAGGCGAGAACCCTTCGCGACATGGCGGACCACGCCGCGACGCGCATTCCCGGCGAATTCCGCGCTGAAACCCGGATCTGGTTGGAGGACCGGTCTCAAAAGAGACTGCAAAGGTCCCGTCCACCAAAAGCAATCGCAGAGTCCGCTGAAACGACGGAGACACTGACATGCCCGAAGTAAAATTGCGCTTGCAGCAACTCGCTTCCATCGAGCAAGCGGCCAAGAATGCTTTGGATCTTGCGGATCAATGCGATGAGCTTTTGATAGGCATCAAAGCCGACGAATGCCTCCAAACCATTCGTGAACGGATCGAAGAGATATCGCAGCACGGCCGGATCTAACTATTGGCAAGCGACGGCGTCGGGTCTGCGAGAGCGAAGGATAAACATGCACGCGCAGTGTTTCACGGTGCTGCCGTCATCCCCCGCAGAATGGGCGTGAAGCCTCGGGTGTCGTCGTTCTTCGCGAGCCACGACCGATCACGCGGATCGGCTCTGCTATTCCTGTTTTCCGACTAGGCGGGCGGTCATCAAGGCCTTGAACGCCGCCAGCGTGCACAGGCCGCGGACGCCGCGCGCAGAGCAGGTCGCGATCGGCATGACGAAGCGATAGGGTTTGATAGCGCCTCCGAATGTAGTCAGCGCGCGGATCTGGTCGAGCGTTTGCGAGCGATACACCGCGCGGACATAGCGCTGCCCGGCGGCGTCAACCAGCCGCTCGAACACGATCGCACCGCCGGGGGACGGGTCATCGGCGGCGAGACCCGGGACGTGCCAGTGCAAGTCGAGCAGACCGGCGAGGCTTGCCACGTTGGTGTCGTGGCCGGAGAGCATCGTGACCGCCGGCGCGTTGGCGGACATGTCGCCCAGCGCGTCGCGCACGACCGGTCCAATCCCCGCCATGTTGGCGGCAGCGACGTAGCGCGGGCGTGCCAGCAGGCGGAACTCGACGGCGTGAAACTCGGACGCCCGGGCGATGTCGGTAGCGCTGGCGCGTCCCCAACCAACCTCGCGCATGGGCTTGCCGTCGGCATATTCGAGCAAAAGGATCTGCGCGACGGTCGATGCACGATCGAGCGCGCCGCTGAGCTTCGGCCGGCTGCCGGGCTTGATTGGCGCGAGCGCAGACGGCACGCCCACGACACCGCATGCCGTTCGCGCCGGCCCGCACAGGATCTGATCGAGCCGCGACAGCACGGGACGCAGGCGACGCTCCTCGCCAGCCACGCCGTTCGGTCCGGCGCCCGCCAACACCGCGGCACGGGCCACGTCTGCGTCGAACGCGACCGCATGTTCGTCGATCGGCGAGAAGATCGGATCGCCGACATCCTGTGGTTGATGCGTCATGGCCACCGCGCAGCCGGGCGACACGGCAGCGCCCCAGACGCCAGCGGTTGCGATCGTCCGCTGATCACTATCGGCGACGATCCTGATCTTCGCGCATCCGCGGCGCGGGATCAGGCCGGCCATCATCAGATTCGCACGGTCGGCGGCCCCGAGGCGACGTAACGCGTCGGCGCCGTGCGGCGTCAGATAGCCGGGCTTGACGGGCCATGCGGGCCACGCTTCCGCCGCCGTTCCTGCAGGCATCGGCGGCGCTTTGGTCGGCGGGCGGACACCGTGCCGCATCAGCATCACGACGCGGTCGACGCGCAGCCCCGCGAGTGTACGCGTCTGGCCGAGCGCGACCGATCCGCTGGAGGCCAGGACGATCGCGCCGGCGACCGAAAGCAGTGGGACTGATCGCATGGCCATTCCTAGAAGTGGAGCTGCGCGCCCCAACGCACCGTCATATCGTAACGCTCGCGCTCGACTAGCAGAGTCTTCGTGCCGATATACCGCCGCCACGGCGCATCGGTAAGGTTGGTCGCGCTCGCGAAAAAGGTCAGCTCGGGCGTGACCTGATAGCTCGCGTTCACGTCGAGCTGCCCATTATTGCCGGTGTATTGATCGAGCGCCTCGGTCGCGCCCAGCGTATCGAGATAGGCAGAGCGATAGGAATAGGCCGCGCGGACCGCAAAACCGTATTTCTCGTAGAAGATCTGCGCGGTGCCGACATGCTTGGATTGCAGGAACAACGGGATGTCGCCGACCCGCGGCGTCGTGCCGAGGATCGTGCCGTTTCCGTTACCCCAGATCCGCGTGTAGTTGGCGCTGACGCCGAAACCGTCGAGCGGCGAAGGGAGGAAGGTGAACCGCGTCTGGAGATTGATCTCCACGCCATAGACCTTCGCCTTGTCGATGTTGAGCGCCGTCGAAACCGTCGCGTTGGTCAGCGCCTGACCCGCAAACGTGCCTGTCTGGCCAAGCAACGCCTGCTGATAGATCGGGTCGTCCAGCCTCTTGTAGAAGCCGCCGAGCGACAACAGCCCCTGGCCGGGAAGATAATATTCGATCGCGCCGTCGAAATTGAGCGCCTTGTAAGGCTTGAGGTTCGGATTCCCTTGCGCGACCGAGTTCGGCGACGTCGTCTGGTCCACCGACACGAACGGCGCGAGCTGCGCGTAATTGGGGCGCCCGATCGAAGTCGTCGCGGCGGCGCGCACAACCAGATTGTCGGTCAGGTCGTAGCGGGCGTTGAGGCCGGGGAAAACGTCCGTGTACTGCCGAGACCCGAAGCTGTTGAACCCCGAAGCGATCGATGACGTCGCGGTGATCAGCTTGGCCTTGCTTCGGTCGCGGGTCTGTTCGACGCGGACGCCAGGGACCAGCGTCAGTTTATCGAACTTAAGCGTCGCCATCGCGTACCCGGCGATGATGCGCTCCTTCACATCGTAATCATTGGCCAGGCTGTTGTTGATCGAGCCTGCGGTGTTCGGCGTGATCGTGCCGGGATTGGCGGCGAGAAAGGCCTGAGCGCGATCATAATCTATGCGCGGCCCGAACGTGTAGTCGCCGTCGTAGAAGCTCGTATCGCCAATATAGGACACATTCGCGAGCGTGAATGCACGCCCCGACGTCAGGCCATAAGTGACGTAATCGCGATTGTTCGTCTTGTGTCGATCGAGATATTTTCCACCGACCTTGATCGACGACCCGCCGTCGCCGAAGCCAAGCGGGATCGTGTAGTCGATCCGACCCTGCGCCAGCCGTTCGATCGCCAGCCGACGGTCGTAGTTCACGCTGTTGAGCGAATAGGCTGTCTGCGCGACGCTATTGGTCGGCACGAATTCATAGGGCGTATCGGACACGTCGTAATTGACCGTGAATGCCGCACCGCCGGTACGGAAATTGTATTCCGAGCGCAGCGGATCGCGTTTTTGCGCACGCGCATAGCCGCCGGTGATCGCGAGATGCCCCGGTCCTACGTCGAACTCGCCGCCGCCTTGCACCGACTTGGTGTTGTCGGACTCTTCGCGCCGCCGCACGCGGACGCTGCCGCGACCGCGAAATGTGCCCGTCGTCGCGGTCTGGTTGGTGAAGGCGGACTGGTTGTCGATGATGAACTGGTCGCGCGTCTCGTTGTCGTCGAACGCCGAATACGTCCCGCGCAGGAAGAGCGTAGTCGTGTCGCTCGGCCGCCAGTCGAGGTTGAGCACCGCGCCTTTCCGTGTCCGGGCCAGGTTATAGTCGCGCAGGCCATACTGGTCGGGCACGAGGAAGCCGTTCGCAGCGACCGGGACCCGGTAATTTGTCGAGCCCTGGAAGTTCTCCGACTCGATCGGACGTTTCGAATAGTTGACCGACAGCACCGCACCGAATTGCCGGTCGGGGCCGAACAGCCCGCCGACCTGGATGTCGCCCTCGTACGGGTGGCCGCCGTTGAGCTTCGACCAGCCATAGGCCAGCCGGGCGTCGGCGAAATACGGCTTGTTGCGGTCGAACGCCGACAGCGTGCGCACGTCGACCGACCCGCCGATCGCGTTGGCGTCCTGGTCCGCGGTCAGCGACTTGGTGACCACCACCGCGTTGATCAGCGCGGAAGGGATGTCGTCGAGCTTAACCTGCCGGCCCTCGGGCTCGGGCGCTGGCAGTGTCATGCCGTTAAGAGTCACGTTGACCAGATCGGGATTGATCCCGCGGATGATGACGTAGCGCCCCTCGCCCTGATCGTTGGCCACCGAAAGGCCGGGAATGCGGCGCACGGCTTCGGCGACGTTCTGGTCGGGCAGCTTGCCGACGTCGTTGGCATAGATGGCCTCGACGAAGTTGTCGGCGTTGCGCTTTTCCTCGATCGCCTTGCGCTCACCAGCCCGCGTCCCGGTGACGACGATGTCCGCGGATGCGGCCGTGTCCGCCGGTGCGGCAGGCGCGCTTTGCGCTTGCGCGTTAGCCGCGCAGAATGCGCCTGCCGCGACGCCGACCGCCAGGGCAGCCTTTGAAATACTGATCATATATGGTGCCCCAGGCCGTGCCTTCGCCTCGCCTAGGACGCTTCCGCGACACCGGAGCGACAAGGCGATGACAGTTCCGCGTCACGGCGCCGTTCCATTCCGTACCGGATTCGATCGTCCCGCGGTGACCGGTTACAGCGACGCCATTCTCTGCTATCCGAGGACCGATGCGTAGTCTCGTGCCCTTCCTTGCCTGTCTGATGCTCGTGCTGACCACTTGGGTCGGCGTGGCGCATGCGGCCGAGGTTGGTGGTTGCATCGAGACCAGCCAGTACGAAGCTGCCCTGCATATCGATAGCGATGGCGATCAGGTCGCGGCCGATGCCGACAAGGGCTATCCGCATCATCACGGCAGTTGCCACGCGCACCATATGAGCGCGCCGGACTCCGACGCATTGGACGGCATAACCGGTCCAACCGGCGCCACGCTCGTGTCCTTCGACGGCGCGGCGCTGGTCGGGCGGAACGCCGATACTGCGCTGAGACCGCCCCGGGCCTGACACGTCGATCGGGTGCGCCGAGCGCGCCTGAATCTACTTCGTCAGGAGCATTCCCATGCATCGTATTTTCGCGGCTATCGTGGCCGCAGGCGCCTGCGCATCGTCGCTGCAGGCCCAGACCCGTCCGCCGGTTTTGGCGGAACCAGTCCTGACGCTCGCAGAAGCGCTTGGCCGCGCCGGCGCGTCGTCGCCCTTCCAGGATGTCGCGTCCGCGGGCGTTCGCGCGGCCGAGGCGCAGCGCCGGGTCGCGGCGCTTCGGCCGAACCCGTCGATCGTCGCCGAGACCGAGAACGTCGCGGGGTCCGGGATCTATCGGGGCCTGCGCTCGTCCGAAACGACGCTGGGGTTGGCGCTGCCCCTGGAACGCGGCGGCAAGCGGCAGGCCCGGATGGCACTCGCCGACGCGCAGATCGGCCGCGCAGGTATCGCAGCAGCGATCGCGCGCGCCGACCTCCGACTGCGGGTCACGCAGGCATACGTCGTCGGGGTGGCCGCGCAACGTCGTGCAGCGGTCGCGCGCGATCAGGTCGGGATTGCCGCCGAAGTGCTCCGCGCCGCCAAGGTTCGGGTGCAGGCGGGACGCGCCTCACCGCTTGAGGAACAGCGTGCAGACGTTGCGCGTCTTGCGGCCGAGGGCGCCTTGGAACGTGCGGACCGTTCAGCCGCCGTCGCCGCGACGAACCTTGCCCGGCTTATTGGAATGCCGGTCGGCGCGCTCGACAACTCCTGGTTCCAGCAGGTGGACGCGCTCGGCCCCCTCCATACATCCGGTTCGACGGGCACACTTATCGCCGCGGCAGCCCGCGCGGATCTCGACACCGCGACCGCGCAGGTGCGGCTTGCGCGAAGCCAGCGGGTGCCGGACCTGACGCTCAGCGCCAGCGCCCGACGGCTCGAACAGACCAACGACACCGCCGCCGTCTTTGGCGTCTCGATCCCGCTGACCGTCTTCAACGGCGGCCGATCGGCGGTTGCCGTCGCCGATGCGCAGCGCGACCAGTCGGACGCACTGCAGCGCGTGGCCTTGCTCGATGCCGAGCAGGACATCGCGACCACGCAGGCCGAGGCGGCGAATGCCGCGACGACGGCGCGCAACGCGACCGGGCCTGCACTCGCCGCCGCCGCGGAAGCCGCGCGGATCGCGCGGATCGGCTATCGCGAAGGCAAGTTCGGGCAGCTCGACCTGCTCGATGCGGAACGGACGCTTCTCGACACACGGACGGCCGCGATCGACGCGCTTGCCGCCTATCACGACGCACGTGCGCGCCTCGAACGGCTGACTGCCGAAGCGCCGATTGCCAAGGACACCGACCGATGAATCGCACGTTCCTGCGCGCGATCGCGCCTGCCGCTGCAGCTCTGGTTCTCGGAGCCTGTGGCCCCTCGCCCGACCCGACGGCCGCAGCCAACGCTACGGCGAACGAGGACCGAGAGAAGGCTTCCGGCGATCCCACGGTCGCGACGCTGTCGGCACAGCAGATCGCCGATGCCGGTATCGAGGTCACGCGTCCGACCGTCGGCGGCGTCGCCGGCGCGATCGAACTGCCCGCGACGATCGAGGGCGATCCGCAGGGCGTCCAGGTCGTGGCCGCGCCGATCGGCGGCCGGCTGGTCTCGCTCACCCGCAACCTCGGCCAGTCCATCGGCCGCGGCGAGACGCTGGCGATCATCGAGAGCCGCGAGGCAGCCTCGCTCAACGCTGAGGTCGAGGCTGCCGGTGCGCGGTCCGCGCTTGCCCAGTCGAACCTACGCCGCGAGCAACGGCTGTTCGCCGAACGCGTGTCGCCCGAGCAGGACCTCGTCGCAGCTCGGACCGCCGCAACGGAAGCGAGCATTGCGCTCCGTCTCGCGCGGCAGCAGCTGTCGGCCACGGGAGGCGGGGGCGGCGCGCTGAACCGCATGGCGGTACGCGCGCCGATCGCGGGCCAGGTGATCGCCCGGTCGGCTACGCTGGGGCAACAGGTCGCGGCTGACGCCGAAATCTTCCGCGTCGCCAACCTCGCCAAGGTGTCGGTGACGATGTCGCTCGTGCCCACCGACGCCGGCCGCGTGAAGCCGGGTGCACGCGTGGAAGTCACGTCCGCCGGCCGCCGCCAGGACGGCCGCGTGACCTTCGTCTCGCCGATCCTCGACGAAACCACGCGCCTCGTCCCCGTGATCGCGACGATCGACAATGCGGGCGGCGTCTGGCGCGTCGGCGAGAATGTCGGCGTGTCGGTGCTGCTCCCGGCGAGCGGGGACCGCAGCGTCGCAGTGCCCTCGGCTGCCGTGCAGATGATCGGTGACCGGCCGCACGTATTTGTGCGCACCGCGACCGGCTTCCGGGTGACGGCGGTGACGCTCGGCCGTACCAATGGCGGCGCCGTCACCGTGACAGCCGGCCTGACCGGCGAGGAGCGCATCGCCTCGACCAACTCGTTCACGCTCAAGGCCGAACTCGGCAAGGGCGCGGCGAAGGACGAGGACTAGGCCATGCCCGCGTCCTCCCCACTCGCCCGCATCGTAACGCTCGCCGTCGAGAAGCGCTGGCTCGTCCTGCTGCTGACGCTCGCCGCGGCGCTTGCCGGCGTGTTCGTCATCCAGCGGCTGCCGATCGACGCCGTCCCCGACATCACCAACAACCAGGTCCAGATCAACGTCCGCGCCCCCGCGCTCTCGCCCGACCAGATCGAGAAGCAGGTCGCCTTCACCGTCGAGACCGCGCTCGCCGGCATCCCCGGTCTAGACTACACGCGGTCGCTCAGCCGCAACGGCTTCGCGCAGGTCACTGCGGTGTTCGACGAGAAGACCGATATCTACTTCGCGCGGTCGCAAGTGGCGGAGCGGCTGCGGACCGCGGAGGAGGACCTGCCGGATGACGTGGTGCCCGAGATGGGACCGATCGCCACGGGTCTCGGCGACATCTTCATGTGGACGGTCGAATACCGCGAGCTTGACCAGGTCCGCCACCGCAACGGTGAGCCCGGCTTGCAGAAGGATGGCAGCTACATCACGCCGGAAGGCGACCACCTCGTCAGCGAACCCGACAAGGCGACGTATCTGCGCACCGTGCAGGACTGGATCGTCACGCCGCAGCTGAAGAGCAGCGCGGGCCTTGCGGGGGTCGACAGCCTTGGCGGCTATACCAAGCAGTATCTCGTCGTCCCCGATATCCAGCGGATGGCGGCGATGAAGATCACGCTGAACGACCTCGCCACGGCGCTCGAACGCAACAATACCAGTGCGGGTGCGGGTATCGTCGACCGCAACGGCGAAGGCCTCGCGGTCCGCGCCGACGGCCGGATCCGCAACGCCGACGAGCTCTCGCGCACCGTGATCGCGACGCGCGAGAGCGTGCCGATCCTGCTCAGCCAGATCGCCACCGTCCGCACCGGCCAGGCATTGCGGATGGGCTCGGCGTCGGAAAACGGCCACGAGGTGGTCGTCGGCACCGCGGTGATGCGGATCGGCGAGAACAGCCGCACCGTCTCTACCGGGGTCGGCACGCGGCTTGAGGAAATCGGCCGCGCCCTCCCGGTCGACGTCGTGGTGAAGCCGGTGCTCAACCGCACCGAACTCGTCAATTCGACAATCGCGACGGTCGCCCGCAATCTCGCCGAAGGCGCGGTGCTGGTCATCGTCGTGCTGTTCGTGCTGCTCGGCAATTTGCGCGCCGCGCTGATCGCCGCGCTGGTGATCCCGATCACGATGCTGCTGACGAGCATCGGCATGCTGAAGGCCGACGTGTCCGCGAACCTGATGAGTCTGGGCGCGCTCGATTTCGGGCTGATCGTCGACGGCGCCGTCATCATCGTCGAGAACGCGCTCCGCCGCCTGGGTGATGCGCAACATGATCGCAGCGAGCCACTGCCTCAGCGACAAAGGCTCGACCTGGTCGCGGCATCGGCGCGCGAGATGATCCGCCCTTCGGTATACGGCCAGGCGATCATCATCCTCGTCTACGCACCACTGCTCACCTTCACCGGTGTCGAGGGCAAGATGTTCGAGCCGATGGCGCTGACCGTCATCATCGCGCTTGTCTTCGCGTTCGTCATGTCGATGACGTTCGTCCCCGCGGCGATCGCCGTCACGCTCAGCCGGCCCGTCGACGAGAAAGAGAGCCGGATTATTGACTGGCTGCGCCGACGCTACGAACCGGGTCTCGGCAAGGCGATGCACCGCCCGAGCGTCACGCTGGGCATCGCCGTCGGCGCGCTGGCGCTGGCGGGTGTCGCCTTCACCACGCTCGGCCAGGAATTCCTGCCGCAGCTCGACGAGGGCAACATCCTCGTCCAGGCGGTCCGCATCCCCGGCACCTCGGTCGACCAGAGCCAGGTGATGCAGTTCCAGGTCGAGAAGATGCTCGCGCGCCAACCCGAGGTCCGTTTCGCCTTCTCGCGCACCGGTACTTCGGAGATCGCCAGCGATCCGATGCCGCCGAACGCTACCGACACCTTCGTCATCCTGAAGCCGAGGGCCGAATGGCCCGACCCGAGCCTCGCTAAGGAAGCGCTGGTCGAGCGGATCGAAAACCGGCTCTCGACGCTGCCCGGCAACGCGTATGAGATCACGCAGCCGATCCAGATGCGCTTCAACGAACTGATCGCCGGCGTGCGCGGCGACATCGCGGTCAAGGTGTTCGGCGACGAATTCGGCGGCATGAACGCCGCCGCCGACCGCATCGCCGACATCCTCCGCAAGACCCGCGGCGCCGTCGACGTCCGCGTCGAACAGACCGAGGGCTTGCCGATGCTCGACATCCGCCCGAACCGCATGGCGATGTCGCGCATTGGCGTTACCGCGGGCGACGTGCAGGATACCGTGGCTGCTGCGATCGGCGGACGCGAGGCCGGCATGATCTTCGAGGGCGACCGCCGCTTCCCCGTCGTGATCCGCCTGTCGGAGGCGTCGCGCTCGGACCTTACCCAGGTGGCGCAAATCCCCGTCCCGACGTCGGCTGGCGGGTTCGTGCCGCTGTCGACCGTCGCCGACATTGCGGTCGTCGATGGACCCAACCAGATCAGCCGCGAGAACGGCAAGCGCCGCGTGGTCGTCCAAGCCAACGTCCGCGACCGCGACGTCGCCGGCGTGGTCGCCGACGCGCGTGCGGCGATCGATACGCAGGTGACGATGCCGCCCGGCACCTATGTCGAGTGGGGCGGGCAGTTCGAGAACCTCGCCTCCGCACGCGACCGCCTGATGCTCGTCGTGCCGGTCTGCTTTGCGGTCATCATGCTGCTGCTCTACGGCGCGCTTGGCTCGGGTCGCGACGCGGCGATCGTGTTCACCGGCGTGCCGCTCGCACTCGTCGGCGGCGTCCTCGCGCTCGTGGTTCGCGGCATGCCGTTCTCGGTCTCGGCCGCGGTCGGCTTCATCGCGCTGTCGGGGATCGCGGTGCTCAACGGACTGGTGATGGTCTCGTCGATCCACGACCTGATGGCACGCGGCATGGACCGGGTGCGGGCCGCGCATGACGGCGCACTCGCCCGACTGCGCCCCGTCGCGATGACAGCGCTCGTCGCCAGTCTCGGTTTCGTGCCCATGGCGCTCGGTCACGGCGCGGGCGCCGAGGTGCAGAAGCCGCTGGCGACCGTCGTCATCGGCGGGCTGATCTCGGCGACTCTGCTGACGCTCTTCGTCCTGCCGACGCTGTACGCACGGTTTGGGGGATGGCGGGAGTCGGAGGATTGTTCATCGAGAACATGACCGGTTGGGGGAGCGCGCGATAAGCGAAGATGATGAGAGCCTACTTCCGGACATTCAGGCGCCGTTTCCCGCAACTTCGAACGCTCGTTCATCACGGAGCGCTCCAAAGCCAATCAAGACGATCTGCGGTGCACGCCGGACGGATCGATCGGCTCGGGTAGAGGTCGTCTCAACCGGATCCGACCTCTACCGAAATATGACTGTACTGGCGGCGCTTAATCAGCGTCGAACATCGAACCTGTCGAGCATCATGACCTTGTCCCATACCTTGACGAAGTCCTTGACGAACCGTGTGTGCCCGTCGCCGCTCGCATACACCTCGGCGACGGCGCGAAGTTGACTGTTCGAACCAAAGATCAGATCGCTCCGCGTAGCCTGGAACCGCGACTGTCCGGTATTCCGATCGTCGAGCGAGAACGTCATTCCCGTCGCGTCGGTCTTCTTCCACTCATAGTCCATGCTCGTCAGCACGGTGAAGAAGTCGTTGGTCAGCACACCGACGCGATCGGTGAAGACCCCCTTTGCCGAATTGTCGTAATTCGCTCCCATCGCGCGCAGGCCGCCGACCAGCGCAACCCACTCGGGGGCCGTCAGCGCGAGCAGTTGCGCCTTGTCGAGGAACAGTTCCTCGGGGGCGACGTCGCGTGCGATCGTCTCGAACTGATCATCGACATAGTTGCGGAACCCGTCAACGACCGGCTTGAGCCAGGTAAACATCTCAATATCGGTCAGGTCCTGTGTTGTGTCGCGGCGACCTGGGGTGAACGGGACCGTCACGTCGACACCCGCATCCGCGGCCGCCTGCTCGACCGCGGCACACCCGCCCAGCACGATCAGATCGGCCAGGGAGACCCTGGCCGAGCCACCCTGCGCAGCGTTGAAATCCGCCATGACGCCGCGCAGCGCCGCGACGACGGGGACCGTCCGCTGGTTGACCACCCAATCCTTCTGCGGCGCCAGCGCCAGCCGCGCACCGTTCGCCCCGCCGCGCTTGTCGCTGTTGCGATAGGTGGCCGCCGCGGAAAAGGCGGTGAACACGAGATCGGACACCGACAGGCCGGTAGCCATGATCGCCTGCTTGAGCACGGCGATATCCGCGTCGCCGACCGGATCGTGATCGAGCGGCGGGATCGGATCCTGCCACAACAGATCGTTCTCCAGCGTCCGCTCAGGCCCGAGATAGCGTTCGCGCGGGCCCATGTCGCGGTGCGTCAGCTTGTACCACGCCTTCGAAAACGCCTGCGTGAAGGCATCGAAGTCGCCGAGGAACTTTTCGCACACAGCGCGATAGTCCGGGTCGAGCTTCAATGCGATATCGCTGGTCATCATCATCAGCGGGTTCATCTTGCCCTGCACGTGCGCATCGGGAGTCCTGGGCGCCGACGGATCGATCGGCGTCCACTGGCTCGCGCCGGCCGGGCTCTTGGTCTGCTCCCACTCGAACTTGAACAGGTTCTCGAGATAGCTGTTGTCCCACTGCGTCGGGTCTGGCGTCCAGCTGCCCTCGATGCCGTTGGTCATCGTGAACTCGCCCGATCCGGTACCGACCGGGTTGTGCCAGCCAAGGCCCATCGCCTCGATCGGCGCGATCTCGGGTGGCGCGCCGATCTGGTCGGCCGGCACCATGCCGTGGCTCTTGCCGAAGGCGTGACCACCGGCGATCAGCGCGACGGTCTCCTCGTCGTTCATCGCCATCCGCGTGAAGGCGATCCGGATGTCGCGCGCCGACCCGAGCGGATCGCCATTCGCATACGGACCTTCGGGATTGACGTAGATCAGTGCCTGATGCGTCGCGGCGAGCGGGTTCTCGAGATCATAGTCGGCATCGCCGTTCTGACCGTGCCAGCGCTTGTCGCGATTCACCATGCTGTCGGGCGACTGGACCTTGGTCGGATCCCAGACTTCCGGCCCCCAATAGGTTGCGGAATCGGCCTCCCAGGCGTCGTGGCGACCGCCGGCGAAACCATAGGTTGGAAAGCCCATGATCTCGAGCGCGCAATTGCCGGTCAACACCATGAGGTCGCCCCACGACAGCGCGCTGCCGTATTTCTGCTTGATCGGCCAGATCAGGCGACGCGACTTGTCGGTGTTGCCATTGTCCCACCAGCTGCTGATCGGCGCGAAACGCTGCAACGCCTCGCCCGCGCCGCCGCGGCCGTCGGCGATGCGATACGTCCCCGCCGCGTGCCACGCCATGCGGATCATCTGCGGCCCGTAATTGCCATAGTCCGACGGCCACCACGCGACCGACGACGTCAGGAACGTCTTGATCTCCTGTTTCAGCGCGGCGAGATCGATCCGGTCGAAGGCTGCGGCATAGTCGAAATCATCGCCCAGCGGATTGGCCTGCGGCCCGTTCTGGTGAAGCATCTCGACCTTGAGGCGATCCGGATACCAGTCCGATAGCGCTGGCGGCGTGCCGATCGCACCGCCGATCCGGTCACCGCCGAACGGGCATTTCCCTTCCATCTCATGGGTCCGCGTGTTGGTCTTGTCGTTCTGGATATCGAGCATCGATGGGAGTCCTCCGGGAACCGAACCGCCAACGCGGCGGGACGGTAAAAGCGTGGTGCTACCGGGAGAACGCAGCAGGAGCGGATAAAGTCGCGGTATTTTCTTTAACGATTACAGCGAAGTACGCAGCGCGATCAGGACCATCACAATTCCGGTCGTCAGGACCTTGTTGATAGCACGCGCCACGGCTTCGTTTGCCCACTGCCGATACGGGCCCGCCCCGCGCGTGTACGAGATCAGGTTTGCCGGTCTCGCGACGTTGCCGGAGCCCCGTCTCAATCGCCCAGCTCGGCCGCAGCAATTAGGAACCTGCAGCTTTAACCCGCCGTCGCGACGCCGTCGGGACCGGGCCGTCGCACCTGCTTCCAATCCCGGTAGCCCATGACCGCGAGGCCGATCATCACGGCGTAGAGCCCCGCCGTCAGCACCAGCCCCTTGAAGACGAACATCCCGACATAGGCGACGTCCACCACGATCCAGAGCAGCCAGTTCTCGCGGTGGCGACGGGCCGTCCAATATTGCGCGACGAGGCTGAAGCTGCTGAGCGTCGCGTCGATCCACGGCAGCGCCGCGTCGGTGTGGTGGCTGGTGAACCACCCGATCGCGAAACTGCCGACCGCGCCGGCGGCGATCCCGGTGAATAGCTGCGACCGCGCCAGCGGCATCACGCGGACCTCGCCGGTCTCGTGCCGGCCGCGCGCCCAGACGATCCAGCCATACAGGATGCCGATGCCGAACACCGCCTGCAGCGCCATGTCCGCATAGAGCCGCACGTCGAGGAACACTTTGAAATACAGCACGCAGGCGACGAGGTTGAGCGGCCAGCACAGCATGTTGCGCCGCGTCGTCAGCCAGATCGCCAGAAAACTGACCCCGACTGCCGCGATTTCGAGCGTCGACATCAGGCGTTGCCGGCCGTGCCGATGCGGGCGAGGAAATCCTGCCCCGGCGCCGACATGAACCAGTCCGCATGGCCGAGCAGATACTGGTCCCAGGCAAGCGACGCCGCGTCGAAATCGCCGAGTACACCGGCGAAATACGCGACCTCCGACAGCGCGAACTCCAGATGTACGAGCGGAACCAGCCGAACGACGGTTTCCAGTGCAGCGGGGGCCAGTGGCAGGACGCTGGTATAGCCCGCGATCAGGGATCGTACGGCTTTCGGGTCTGCGATCATATCGTCCGCCCCCTGCCCCAGTCGCAGCCACGCGATCGTGCTCCGTTCGATCGCGGTGGCCAGATCGTGTACCGCGCAGGTGCGGTCGGCCAGTCCGAAGTCGAATACCGTCGCGACCAGCCCGTCGCGCGACCATAACAGGTTCGAGGGATGCCAGTCGTTGTGCGTCCACAACGGCGGCTGGTCCGCGAGCATCGCCGCCAGTCCGTCTCCCAGCGCCGCGAATAGCGACTGCAGCTCTGGCCGCCACGCGCGCCCGGCAAGGAAACTGCCAAGCGCCGGATGCGCACGGACATAGGCCTCTGTCGCTGCCAGCGGATCCGCGGCCGGGAGGATGCTGAAGCTCGCGACCAGCGGCTGCGCAACCCGTGCCGGTCTGTCGTATCCGTATGATGCCCGATGGAGCTGCGCGAGCGCGATGCCGGCGGCATGAGCATGCCCGGAGGACCGAAACGGCGTCCACGACAGCCGATCGCGATACAGGTCGTCCCCTGCCCCCTGGCGATGGAGTTCATACGTCCATTCACCCGTCGCGACGACGCTCGCGCCGTCCGCAGTGAGCATGACTTCGGGCACAGGCGCGCCGGCGGCGGCGAGATGGGCTATGAAGTCATGTTCTTCCGACAATCCCGCGACGCTACGCACCCGGCGATCATGGCGCTTCAGGAGAACCGTGCCGCTGGCCGTATCGATCAGTGTCGCGGCGGAAAACGGACGCGGGGAATGCCAGCGCAGTCGCTCGATGCGCGCGATGGCGGGAAATTCGGCCAGCACCGCCGCGGCCTCGTCGTCCGTGATCGCGGGCCAGGTCGGCGCCTCCATCGTGAGCCCCATGCCGTGCACGAGGTGCCCGGTGGTCGGATCTTCAGCATCGGCCACGGTCAGAAGCCACGCGACACGGTCGCGACGACCGCAGCGCCGCTGCCGATATAATACGCCGGCGCCGAGCCGGAAACGATCGTGCCACCTGTTCCGACGACGTCGCGCGCGTTGGTGGTGACCGCCTGGACGCCCGCCAGGACATGGGGATCGGTCACGTTGATCGCGTTGACGCGCAGATCGGTGCGCTTGCCGTCGAACCAGTCCGCCATGTGAACGCCGATCGACACGTCGAGCGTCGCATAGCCCTTGATGCTCTCGTCGTTCGTGAACGTCGCATATTGGCGGCCGACATATTTGCCCGCGATGCTGCCGAACAGGCGCCCGTCGTCATAGGTCCCCCCGCCGCCGATCTGTACGGTCGGGCTGGACACCGCGCGCTTTCCGCGCGTGGGGAGAAAGTCCCCACCTGCCGGGAGATCGTCGTCGATCCGCGCGCGCAGATATTCGCCCGACAGATAGACGCTGACCCCGTTCGCAGGCCGATAATCGATCTCGGCATCGACGCCGTACGACGTCTGCCCCCCGGCGTTCAGCGTCGAATTGACCTGTGCGCCACCGACATCGATCACCGTCGCCAGCTGCCGGTTGCGAAAATTGTAGTGGAAGCCGGTAACCGACGCCGACAAGGTGGGCCCGATGTAGCGATAGCCGAGTTCCTGCGACACGGAATATTCGTTCTTCAGCGCGTTCGTGCCGCGCGTCGAAACCACACCGCCGTCGTAGCTGTCGTAGAGCGTGAATTCGTTGGGCGTACGGAAATTGGTCGTGATGTTGGCGAAGATCTGCTGGCGGTCGTCCACTGCATAATGGACCGCCGCGCGCGGCAAGGCGACGAAGCTGTCGCGACGGACGCGGGTTTGCGGCCCCGGTAGGTAGTTGCGACCGGTGCGGAGCAGATTGACGCCCTTGAACCCGGCATCGATCGTGAGCCGCGAACCCAGCGCGATGCTGTCGGCAAGGAAAAACGCCTTCGTGACTGTGACGGTGCGCTGGTTCTCATAGGCCAACAGGCGGCCGTCGGCGGTGCGGATCGCCTTGGCACGATATCCCCACCGGTCGGTCGGGCGCCCGTCTGCATCGATCGCGGTATAGGATTGGGCGACGCGGTCCGTTCCATAGTCGAACCACAAGCCTGCGGTGATACGGTGGACGCCGGCCTGTAGCGTCAATTTGCTGACGTTGCCGGTGCGGGTCTGGTCGCCCGTGTAATTGCCGAGCACCGTTGCGACGCCGTCGACGGCACCTGGCAGCGCGACCGGCTCCGCAAGTTCCTCGTTGCCAAGGTAGTTGCCGGTGGTCGCGAGCTGTGTGCCGTACGGCGAATTGCCATAGCCGAACTGGAGATAGGTCGTGCTGTCGAGCGTCAGCCGGTCGCTCAGTGCGACGTGCACGGGCGCCGAGGCATAGAGGTTGCGGAACGGCGCCCGGTACAGCCGCCAGTAACTGGTGCTCCCAGCAGCGTAGCGCGCGTCGTAGTTGAACCCGCGGCCAGAAGCTTGCCACTCGGCGAGCGTCGGACTGGGATAGCTCGACGAGTTCGCGTCGTTGAACGACACGGCCAGGCTTGCACGATTGCCGGCGCCCCATTCGCGCAGCAGCTTCGCGTCGATATGCTGACGCGTGTCGTAGCCTGCGCCCCGCCAATTGTCCGCCCGCGTGTTCGAATAGGACAGGAACGCCTTGAGCCCGGTCGCTGCATTCGTCCCCGTATCGAGCCGGACGAAGACCCGTCGCAGATCATATGCCCCGACCGAAAGATCGACGAGGGCCTGGCGCGTTGCCTTGGGATCGTCGAGCGTCAGCGACAACAGGCCGCCTGCCCCGCCGACCGTCGGCGAATCGATGTCGACCGACCCCTGCGCGAGCGCGATCTGCCGCACATTCTCCGGATCGGCGAACTGCGACGGATACGCGTAATAATAGCCGATATCGTTCTGCGGCGCGCCTTCCAGCAAAACGCCGATCTCGTCCTGCCCCAGCCCGCGCAGCGTCAGGCTCGAACTGGTCGACAGACCATAGGGATCGCTCGACGCGACGTTGGCGCCCGGCAGCAGGTTGACGAGCTGAAACGCGTTGAGCGTCGGCGCCTGCTTGACGATGAAGTCCGCGGAGATCGCGCTGACCGCCTTGGGATCGGTCTGATCGGGCAACAGCCCTTCGGGATCGCGGCGGCCAGTCACGCGAATGTCGGCTGGAGCGTCGGCGGGATCGTCGACGGGATCGTCGGCGGCGCGTTGTGCCCAAGCGGGGCAAGCGACCGTCAGCAGCGACGCCGCCAGCGCCAGGGCCCGTCCCCGAACCATCACGTTATCGCGCAAGATCACAACTGGCATCGTCTCGGGTCCACTCCACACGGAGGGACGACGGACATGCCGCCAACCCTCCCTACGCCGGTATCAACCGGATCAGGTTCAGCGGGTCATGGGCTGCTGCCCACCTCTCAGCCGCGCGTTAGCGGCCCCCCGGGGATGGCGCCGACTAGCCTGTAATGCCGCGCATGCAAACATCTATCGATGCGATCGGCGGAGATCGCTCAAACGGTCGCTCGACAGCCTTCCCAGGCTCGGAGTATCGATCTGGAAACACCGGTGGCGCCGGCCACGGCGCAGGTCTATCGGGCAGCATGGACGCAGATACGGCGAACAAGGCCTTCCTGGCGTTCCTCGCGCGCAAGGCGTCGCAGATCGGCGAGCCGCTGGCCGAGGTCCCGCACGCGAGCCAGCGCCTCTCCGGTGGCTGGGCCTTTTATTATCAATCGAAAACCTTCGTCGAGACGGGGGACGCGATGACCCGCCTGGTGGGGCATGGTCCGGTAGTCATCCGTGACGACGGGAGGATCATCGAGGGCGGCTCGTCGCATCACGACCCCGAGACCCTCTTATTGCGGTGAAATTCGTGACCGGCGGTCGGTCGGTCGGTCGGTCTGCGCCGCGACGGCGAGGCGTTCGCCTCCGCCCGATACGGCGACGCATGCGATGTTCGAGCGGAACATTTCCAGTGTTTCAAGCCGGCGACACGCGCGGTGCCCTGCCTTGCGGAAATTACGGAACGCGCACGATAATTCCTAGTCCCCCGCGGTACCTGATGTCGTTTTGCTACGTTCCAGCCGCGCAACACGGAGACTTTAAGCATGGCGGCGAACATGACGGCGATCGATCTCGGCAAGGGCATGTCGGCGGCGGACCTGCACGAGGACACACCGATCGCGGGATCGTTCGGCGGCGAGGATATCATCGTGGTCCGGCATGGCGGCAAGGTCTGCGCGTTCGCCGGAAAATGCACGCACCAGGGCGCGCCGCTCGAAACCGGCCTGGTGATCGACGGGACCGTGCGCTGCCCATGGCATCACGCGCGCTTTTCGCTCGACGACGGCGAGGCGGTGTCGGCGCCCGCCTTCACACCGCTCGACAGGTTCACCGTCGTCGAGGAGGACGGCGTCGTCACCGTGACCGGCAAGGACGAGCAATCGCGCCCCGCTCCATCAGCCCGGTCGATCGGCAAGGTCGTCATCGTCGGCGGTGGTGCGGCGGGTCATGCCTGCGCCGACATGCTTGCGCGCTCCGGGCTCGGCGGCGACGTCACGATCCTGTCCGACGATGCCGACGCGCCGTATGACCGGACCGCGGTCTCGAAGGACTATCTCGCGGGCGACGCGGAGCGCGACGACACCGCGCTCCCCGAACCCGGTCTCGGTCGCGGTCCTGCGCCAAAGGTCCGGACCGGCGTCGCAGTCGCGTCGATCGACGTCGAGGGTCATGCCGTGATCACCGCCGACCAGGACCGCGTGCCCTACGACATCCTCGTCCTCGCCACCGGCGCGACGCCGATCACGCCGGACACGGTGAAGGCCGCGGACAACGTGTTCGTCCTGCGCACGCTCGCCGACGCCGACGCGCTGAAAGCAGCGGCGAAGGATGCGAAGCGCGCGATCGTGCTGGGCGCGAGCTTCATCGGGCTGGAGGCCGCCGCATCGCTGACCCAGGCCGGGCTCGCCGTCACGATGATCACCAGGGACAGCGTCCCGCTCGCCAAGGTCGCAGGACCCGAGGTCGGCAAGTTCGTGCAGGCGCTCCACGAGGACAAGGGCGTCACCTTCCACCTCGACCGCGAGCTCACGCAGTTCGACGGCCACACCGCGACGCTCGACGACGGCACGACGGTCGACGGCGATCTGCTCGTGGTCGGCGTCGGTGTCGAACCGCGTATCGACCTCGCCAAGGCGGCAGGCTTGACCCTCGCCGGCAAGGACGCGGGCGGTGGCGTCGCGGTCGATGCGCAGTTGCGGACGTCGGCCGCCGGAATCTACGCGATCGGCGATATCGCGAGCTACCCCGACCCACGGCTCGGCCACCCGATCCGCGTCGAGCACTGGGTCCACGCGCAACGCCAGGGCCAATGGCTCGCCCGCTCGCTGCTCGGTGGTGTGACCGGCAGCTACGGCGACAAGCCCTTTTTCTGGACCGGGCAGTATGACACCAGCCTCCATTATGTCGGCCATGTCGCCAAACCCGACGATCGCCGGATCGAAGGCGACGTGGCGACGGGCGACTTTGCGGTGTTCCTGAAGGAAAACGGCAAGGACCAGGCGGTGATGACCTGCGGCGACCGCGACGAGATCGCGCTTGAAAAGGAGGCCGCATGGGACGCGGCATGACGCGGCCCACGCTGTTCTTCCTGCACGCGCTCGGCGGCAGCGCCCGGTCGTGGGACGCGGTGATCGCCCAACTGGGCGAGTTCGACTGCCGGCCGCTCGACCTGCCCGGCTTCGGCGCAGCGTCGGACGCGACGGGGTTCTCGGTCGAGGCCATGGTCGACACCATCGCCGCGCAGATTCGCGCGCACGATGCCGATCGCTGGATGCTCGTCGGCCACAGCATGGGCGGCAAGATCGCCACTATTCTAGCGCATCGATCGGAGGCGGGACGTCTCCCCGGATTGGCCGGCGTCGTCCTGCTGGCCGCATCGCCCCCCTCGCCCGAGCCTATCGACGACGAACGCCGCGCGACGATGATCGGCTGGGTGAAGCACGGCCCGATCGACACCAAGGACGCGCGCGCGTTCGTCGACCAGAACATCGCCGCCCCACTGCCGCCCGTCGCCTATGACGCCGTTGTCACCGACGTGCAGCGCGCGAATCCCCAGGCATGGCGGGCCTGGCTCGAACGGGGTTCCCGCGAAGACTGGTCCGACGAGGTCGGCATGCTCAACACCCCGGCGGTGATCGTCGCGGGCGCGGAGGACGGCGACCTCGGCGAGGCGAACCAGCGCAAGCTGAACATGCCGCATTACGCCCATGCTAGGTTCGAGAGCGTCGCCGGTGCCGCGCATCTGCTCCCGCTCGAACACCCCGAAAGCGTCGCCCGCCTGATCCGCAACCACGCCGATGCGGTCGGTGCGGCAAGCGTCCCCGCAGACTATGCCCGCCTGATCGCTTCCGATCGCGTCAGCGCCCGCAACCGTGCAACGCTTGCCGAACGCGCGATCGCCGACGACCCCGGCTATCAGCCCAAAACCATGACGATGCCGCAACTCGAGACCTTGCGCGCGATGGTCGACCGCGTGATCCCGCAAAACGGCATAGACCTCGCCGCACGGATCGACACGCAACTCGCGACCGGCGAAGGCGATGGCTGGCGGTTCGCCGCCCTCCCCGCCGACGCAGACGCCTATCGCGCCGGGCTCGATACGCTCGACGCGTTGGCGCAGGGATCGTTCGCCACCCTTGCTGACGAAGAGCGCGACGCTCTGCTCCACGCGATCGAAGCCGCCGACTGGTCGGCCGCGACGCCGCTGACGCCAAAGCAGATGACCCTGTGGTTCGAGGACGTCCGCGCCGACGCCGTCCGACTGTGGCTCGCGCATCCCGCGACGATGGCACGGGTCGGCTATGACGGCTTTGCCACCGGCGGCGATGGCGTCCGCAAGCAGGGCTATGCGCTGACCGCCGCCGACGAACGCGAAGGCTGGGAGCCCGCACAATGAACCTCGACCAGATGCGTGCCTATGCCGAGACCGATGTCGTCGACGTCGTGGTGATCGGCACCGGCGCGGGCGGTGCGCCATTGCTGGCCCGCCTCGCCAGGGCCGGGCTGAAGGTCGTCGCGCTCGAAGCCGGTCCCAATGGCGAGCCGGAAGACCACACGCCCGACGAACTCGCCGCGAGCGACATCTACTGGATCGACGAGCGGCTGAGCGACGGCGCGATGCCGCAGGCGTTCGGCGGCAACAACAGCGGCACCGGCGTCGGCGGTTCGACGCTCCACTGGGGCGCGTTCTGCCCACGTCCCGATCCGCGCGACCTGCGCTTGAAGACACTGACCGGCCAGGGCGAAGACTGGCCGATCGAGCATGCCGAGCTGATCCGCTACATCGAAAAGGTCGAGGCGTTCATCGGCGTCTCGGGCCCCGCCGACTATCCATGGGACCCGACCCGCCGCTACCAACTGCCCGCGGTCAAGCGCAACGCGCCCGCCGACGCGATGGCGGCCGGCTGCGCCGCGGTCGGCATCACCGCGACCGACGCGCCCGCCGCGTTGGTCTCGCGCGACTGGCGGCAGGAGGGCGGCGGGTTGAGGCAGGCCTGCATCAATTGCGGCGCCTGCCATCAGGGGTGCCGCAACGGCGCGAAGGCGTCGATGGACACCACATACCTCCCGCTCGCAGTCGTCGCCGGCGCGGAGATCCGCCCTGGCTGCCGAATGACCGGAGTCGAGCGCGACGCAACCGGCCGGATCGTCGCGGTGATCTACCGGCGCGGCCAGCAGGAGCATCGCCAGCGTTGTGCGGCGGTCGTGCTCAGCGCCGGCGGCGTCGAGACCCCGCGCCTGTTGCTCCATATGGGTATCGGCAATGCGAGCGGTCAGGTCGGCCGCAACTTCATGGCACATGTCGCGACGCAGGTCTGGGGTAGGTTCGACGCCGAGATGCGCTGCAACCGCGGCTATCCCTCGTCGCTGATCAGCGAGGACATGCTGCGCCCCGACGGTGCGGCGTTCGCGGGCGGCTATCTCATGCAGAGCCTCGGCGTGCAGCCCGTCACGCTGGCGACGTCGTTCGCGCGCGGCGGCGGGCGCTGGGGCCAGGGGCTGGTCGACGTGATGGACAAATACCTCCATTTGGCCGGTATCGGCATCAACGGCGAATGCCTGCCGAGCGACGACAACCGTCTGGTCCTCGCCGACGAAACCGACGCGTTCGGAATCCCCAAGGCGCGCGTGACGTTCGGCTACGGCGCCAACGAGCAGGCGATCGACAAACACGCGGTCGCGACGATGACCGCGATCTGGCAGGCGGCCGGCGCGCACGATATCGTCACCCTGCCCCGCGCCGCGCATACCATCGGCACCTGCCGGATGGGAGACAGAGACGACACTGCGGTCGTCGATCCGTGGGGTCGCAGCTTCGAGGTCGACAATCTGTGGATCTGCGACAATTCGGTCTTCCCGAGTTCCCTCGCCGCCAACCCCGCGCTGACGATCATGGCGCTGAGCCTGCGCACGGCAGACCGGATGCTGGCTGGCCAATGAGCGATTGGCGAAGGATCCGGACGCGGACCTCGGGTCAGTTATGACGATCGCTCCAATCCTGCCGCGCCCCAACGCCCCGCCCCAACGCCCCCGCCAGCAGGCTGGATCGAACGTTCGATCGAGATCGTCAGGTCAGCAGAAATCGGAGAGCGCTGTCTCGACGTCATCACGACCCCCGCTACGGTAAAGGCGGTAATGGTCGAGGCGGAATATGGGCCAAGGTCCGTATCGTGAATTGTTCGACCGGATCGTATGGAGGCTGCGGTCGTCACAGCGGCCAGGTCGCGAGCAGCAATAGCCAGCCGCTCGCTGCTCGGGTGGGACTCCCTCAAATACCCATCCAAGTCGTTGTGACGCCATACTGGGTGGGTGCCGAACCGATCCGTTCGAGACCCCCGCCTGCCGAGCAGCGAGACTGCAAGGTTAGCTGACAGGCGCCGACAGGCTTATGGAGACGCACGCTTAAATCTTGATTTCGGCCACCTATTTGGGGTTTGCAACGTGCTGTCGTTCGCGCCTGTCGCGATCAGCGGCCCAAAAGCCGTCTACAGGATTCGCATCGCAGTTTCCAAACCCGTCAGCAGCGCTCGGGTGTGTCAGTCCCTCATTTCGCGCTGGATCGAAAGGCTGCTCTTGCAGCACAGCATATGCCCAACCGACTCCCAGGAAAGACGACCGTCATGACCCGCCAGCGCGCTATCGTAATCGGATCGGGGATCGGCGGCATCGCCTGCGCGATCCGCTTGCAGAGCCTCGGCTTCGATACGCAGATCGTCGAGCAGCTCGCCGATGTCGGCGGCCGCGCCTATGTCCGCCGCGTCGACGGCTTCGTCTTCGACATGGGCCCGACCGTGCTGACCGTCCCGCATTTCATCGAGGAGCTGTTCTCGCTGGAGCGCGACGCGGCGATGCTAAACGAACCGGACTTTCCGCCGTCGGTGCTCGCGGAGGGCAGCCGCGTGGTTTCCGGCGCCAGCGGTGGTCCCAATACGCAGCGCTATGTCGACATCGTGCCGATCCTGCCGTTCTACCGGATCTATTTCGACGACGGCAGTTTCTTCGATTACGACGCCGACCCGGTCAACGTGCGGGCACAGATCGCACGGTTGGCGCCCGAGGATCTCGACGGCTACGAACGCTTCCACGAGGCCGCGCGCGCGATCTTCGAGCGCGGCTTCCTCGAGCTTGGCTATACCTATTTCGGCTCGCTCGGCTCGATGGTCGGCGTCCTTCCCGACCTGTTGAAGCTCGGCGCGATCCAGCCGCTGTTCTCGCTGATCTCGAAATATTTCAAGAGCGACAAGATGCGGCAGGTGTTCAGCTTCGAGCCGCTGCTGATCGGCGGCAACCCGCTGAAGGTCCCCGCAATCTATGCGATGATCCATTTCGTCGAAAAGACTTGGGGCGTGCATTTCGCGGTCGGCGGCACCGGTGCGCTGGTCAAGGCGATGGTTCGCAAGTTCGAGGAACTCGGCGGATCGGTGCGGTTAAACGCGAAGGTCGATCGGATCGAGGTCGAGAAGCGCGGTCGCAAGCGCGTCGCGACCGGCGTGACGCTGGCGAACGGCGAAACGCTGGCGGCCGATCTGGTCGTCTCGAACGCCGACTATGCGACGACCTATCTGAAGCTCGTCGACAAGGCGCACCGGCGGATCAATCGCGACGCGCTGGTCAAGTTCCGCAAGCAGAGCATGTCGCTGATGGTGATCTATTTCGGGTACCGGATGCAGGACGGCGACCCCGACCTGCGGCACCACAACATCATCCTCGGCCCGCGCTACGAGGAGCTTCTGACCGACATCTTCGAGCGCAAGATCCTCGCCGACGACTTCTCGCAATATCTCCACATCCCGACGATCACGGACCCCAGCCTCGCGCCGGCGGGGCACCACGCGGCGTACACGCTGATCCCTGTGCCCAACAACCAGAGCGATATCGACTGGGATGCGGTCGGCGAAGGCTTTGCCGACACGGTGCTGACGTTCCTCGACGAACGCGGCTACATTCCCGGCTTGCGCGAGCGGATCGTCCATCGCAGCTTCGTGACGCCGGACTATTTCGAGGAGGTGCTGGGGTCGCATCTCGGCAATGGCTTCGGGGTCGAGCCAAGGATGACGCAGACCGCGTTCTTCCGGCCGCACAACCGCAGCGAGGACATCGCGAACCTCTATCTGGTCGGCCAGGGTACGCAGCCGGGCGGCGGCACGCCCTCGGTGATGATGTCCGCCAAGATGACGGTGCGCGAGATCGCACGCGATTTCGCGATCGATCCGCGGATCGTCGGCGGCGTGCCGGCGGGCATCGCGGATGACCGACCGCTGGCGATGGAAAGGGCGGAAGTCTGAACGGTCCGGTCGCGGCGTGTCCGCTACGCGGTGGCCATGATCCGTTCGGCAAGCTGCCGCCCGGATAGCCAGGCACTCTCGATGCGCGGTGCGATCAGCCAGTCGCCTGCCGCACCGATCCGATTGCTGCCGTTCCACAAACAGCCGAGGTCGGTGGCCGTCGCGCGGGCATAGCGCCAGCGATGACCGGCACGCACGATCGGCGCAGGCGTGTCGGCGCCGCACTGCATCGCCAAGGCCGCGAGCAGACGATCGACGACGGTATCCGCCGGCTCCTCGAGATGCGCGGTCGACCATGCCGGCGTCGCGTGCACGACCCAGGCTTCCGGGCCGGTTCGTCCGGGCTTCGCGCTGTTGCGCGCGGCCCAGTCGATGATCCCTGCATCCCGGATCACGTCGTGCGCGATCGCCAGTGGACGGTCGAACGCGAGCATCGCCGTCCAGCACGGCGTCGATCCACAGGCGAGCGCCTCGCTCGCCATCGCCGGATCGTGCGGCGCGAGCAACGGCGCGGCCTGCTCGGCGGGCGTCGCGACGACGACGGCGTCGTAGGCCTCCGTCAGCGATTGGGTCACCGGCGCCTCGACCCGCCAGCCTTCGGCCGTATTGCGGATGTCCGTGACGCGGTAGTTCCAGTGCACCCTGGTTTGCGCCGCGAGATGCTTGACGATCGCGCTCATGCCATCGGTCCCGACCCACGCGTGTTCGCCGGCAGCGGGCCAGCGTGCGACCACCCCCGCGGCTTCCCAGCCCTGCATCGCTTCGGCGAACGCGGGGTCGCGCATCGTCAGATACTGCGCGCCGTGATCGAAGGCGACCTCGCCGCCGGGTCCCTCGCCGTTGGGCCCCTCGCCGTTGGGCCCCTCGCCGTTGGGCATCGCGATGCGCCGCGTCGACATCCGTCCACCGGCACCGCGTCCCTTGTCGAACACCGTGACGTCGCAGCCGTCCTGCTGAAGTCGTAGTGCGCAGGATAGGCCCGCAATACCGGCACCGACGATCGCAACCTTCACGCGTCTCTCCAACTGATGACACCGAGACATTGCTGCCCCGGGGCCGGATTGTACAGGGTCTCAGCCGGTCCGCAGCGGACCATTAGGGCGCGGCTGACGGTGACGCGTCGGTGGCATCGACAGGGGCAGTTGCATAGACTGTCGCGAGCAGTGTCTTAGACGAATTCTCGGCAACGGCGGCGTCGGCGATATCATGCTCGTTCTCGGTCATTCCCAGTCCTCGGTCAGAGCCAAAATTGCGCGCCGGCAAGGTTCCGCCCTGGGCCGCGAACCGCCCGGGCCGCTATCTCCGACCAAGGATCACAGGTTGCCGCGCCACGTCGTCAACCGACGTACCCCTCAGTCCAATTGGCCAACCGATCCGCGATAAGACCTTTTGATCGCATCGAAATCGACGAGGCGCACCCGATGTGCTAGCGCCGCCGCGAAAGTGAACCACAGCTTTTCCACCCTGTCGTTGCTGTGGAAATCGACGATACGGAGCGGAAGTTTGCCTTTGTCCCCCTGTTTGAAACCGAGTGCGTCCGCGTATTCGTTCCGTGCAGCCAAGTCGGCGTGACGGCCGACGCGAACGAGGTCCCCGGGTTTCTCCGTAGCGGTGGCGAACTCGGCAAGGTGATCGCCGCGCATGACTGGTCGGACTCGGTACTGGGCATGCCCGCCGATTGGCCGGCGCATCTGCAGACGGCGGTCGCGATCATGCTTCGCGCGCCGTTGCCGATGGCGCTGCTCTGGGGCGCCGACGGGGTGTTGCTCTACAACGACCCGTACGCCGAAATCGCCGGGCCGAGCCATCCGGCCATTCTCGGACGGCCGGCGCGCGATGCGTGGCCGGAGATTGCCACGTTCAACGACCATGTCCTGCGGACCGTGCTTACCGGCGAGACGCTGACCTATTCGCGTCAGGAGATGACGCTCGTGCGGGGCGGATCGGCGGAGCGTGTCTTCCTCGACCTGAATTATTCGCCCGTGCCGGATGCCGACGGCATACCCGCCGGCGTGATCGCGGTCGTCATCGACGTGACCCGGACCGTGTCCGCCGAAGAAGGTCTGCTGGCCGAGACGGAGACGCTCGAGACGCTGAACAAGACCGGCGCCGCGCTGGCGGCAGAGCTCGATCTCGAACCGCTGGTGCAGATGGTGACCGATGCCGCGGTCCAGCTGACCGGGGCGCAGTTCGGATCCTATTTCCACAATCTCATGGACGAGACGGGTGAGCGGCTCCACCTGTTCACACTGTCGGGCGCGCGGCGCGCCGATTTCGAGAGCCTGGGACGCCCCCGCGCGACCGCGGTGTTCGGCCCCACCTTCCGCAACGAAGGCGTCGTGCGCTCGAACGACATCCTCGCCGACGCACGATACGCCCAGAACGCGCCGTATGCCGGCATGCCGCCGGGTCATTTGCCGGTGCGAAGCTACCTCGCGGTGCCGGTCGTCTCGCGATCGGGCGAAGTGCTGGGAGGGTTGCTGTTCGGGCATTCCGACACGCATCGGTTCACGCTACGACACGAACGCCTGATCGTCGGCGTTGCCGCACAGGCCGCGATCGCGATCGACAACGCACGGCTGTTCGCGGCGGTGCAGGACAACAACGTGACACTCGAACGGCGCGTGGCGGAGCGAACCGACGAACTGACGCAAGTCCATGATGCGTTGCGTCAGGCGCAGAAGATGGAGACGCTCGGCCAGCTCACCGGCGGGATCGCGCACGACTTCAACAATCTGCTGACCGTCATCCGGGGTTCCGCCGATCTTCTCAAGCAGCCCGGCCTAGCCGACGATCGTCGCGGCCGGTACGTCGACGCGATCTCGAAGACCGCCGATCGCGCGGCCAAACTGACCAGCCAGCTCCTTGCCTTCGCCCGTCGATCGTCGCTCACGCCCGAAGTGTTCGACGTCGGCGATACGATCCGCAGCCTGAACGAGATGATGGAGATGCTGTCGGGCGCGCTGATCGAGGTCGATCTGCAGCTGCCCGACACGCGCTGTTTCGCGAACACCGACGTCAGCCAGTTCGAGACCGCGATCGTCAACATGGCGGTGAACGCGCGCGACGCGATGGGTCAGCAGGGTCGCCTGACGATCACGGTCAACCCGTGCGACACGATCCCCGCGGTCCGTGGTCATGACAAGCGCCACGGCGACTTCGTCTGCGTTTCGATCGCGGACACCGGCAGCGGGATACCGCCCGAGGACCTAGACCGGATATTCGAACCCTTCTTCACGTCGAAGGATATCGGCAGCGGAACCGGCCTCGGCCTGTCGCAGGTATTCGGTTTCGCCAAGCAGGCGGGTGGCGAAGTCGTGGCGACCAGCAAGCCCGGCGAAGGCGCGACGTTCACGCTCTTCCTGCCGCGCGAACGGCAGGTGCCGGCCGCCGAACGCGGCGACGTCGAGCCAAGTCCGGACCAGTCCGAACGCTTCCGGATCCTGGTCGTCGAAGACAATCCGGAGGTCGGCGCGTTCGCCTCGGCGGCGCTACGCGACCTTGGTCACGACATCGTCCTCGCGCGCCATGCGGAGGAAGCACTCGTCTGTCTCGACCTCGATCGAAAGGGGTTCGATTTCGTTTTCTCCGACGTGATGATGCCGGGCATGAACGGCATCGAACTGGCTCGCGAAATACGTCGGCGCCTGCCGAGAATGCGGGTCATCCTGACGAGCGGGTACAGCGAGATACTGTCGAAGCAGGGTGCAGGAGAGTTCAGGCTGCTTCGCAAACCCTACTCGATCAACAGCCTGAGCTCGATCTTCCGGCAGGATCCGCACTGATCGTCTGCTCGTCTCTCGAAAATACACTGACGCGCTTGATCCTGGCGATGCGCTCGAGCCACATCGCGCGTTTGATACTCGGCGATCCCGGTCCCCGCGGCGACCGGGTCGATGCAGCGCCTGCTGCTGTTCAACGCGAACGCCGGCTTCGCCAGCTCGACCCGATCACCCACGGGTCGAGCGGTTATGCCGTCATCGTGGCCGTGCGAAGCGTGACGTCAGCCGCGCAGCCATTCGCGCAGCAGCGCCGTGACTTCGCCCGGCCGCTCGAGCGGCGATAGATGGCCGCAGGAGCGCAGCAGATGAAAACGGGCGCCGTCGATCCTCGCGCTGAGGCCGCGGGCGTCGTCGGGGGTACATATCCGATCGCGATCGCCGACCGCGACGAGCGTCGGTACGTGAATCGCGGCGATAGCGTCGTTGATATCGGGTCGGGCCAGAAGCGCGCGTTGCTGGCGTTCGAACACCACCTGCCCGACGCGCTCGGCCATCGCCTGCGCGGGGCCGGCGACGATCGCGGTCAGGCGTGGGTCGGCATGCGGCGCGGTGGCGAGCAGACCCTGGCCAACGACGGTGCGCGGCCGCACCTCCATCGACGCGCGCGTGCCGAACAAGGCGATGCGGGTTATCCGATCTGGCGCCTGGCGGACCATTTCCATCGCGACATAGCCGCCCAGGCTGACACCGGCGACGGCGAAGCGCGGCGGTGCATCGGCCAGCACGCGCGCGGCCATCCCCGACAGGGTGTCGTCCTGCGACAGATCGCCGAATTCGGGTTGCGCGAGTTTGGCGAGATCCATGATCTGCCGCGCCCATAGCTGCCCGTCGCAGCCCATGGCCGGCAACAACACGAGGGGGGTACGCATGGCGGGATCTCCGGTCAGGAACGTGGGGTACGAAAGGCGAGCGGCGCCCCGATCAACACCAGCACGACGCGGGTGAGATGGTGGACGATGACGAAGGCAGGTTCGAGCGCGAGGCTGAGCGCGACCATGCTCATCTCGGCGAGGCCACCGGGGGAATAGGCGAGCACCAGCAGCACCGGATCGATGTCGGTGGCCGCCGCGATGCCGATCGCCCAGACAATGGTGAGCACCAGCAGCAGGATCGTCGATCCCGCCGCGAGCAGCAGCGTACGGAGCAATGCGCGAAGCGTCAGCCCGGCGAACCGACAGCCGATCGTCGCCCCCAACCCGACCTGTGCGGCAGCGAGCGCCCAGTCAGGAATGCGGAAGTCGGCGATCCCCGTCACGTGGACGATCGCCGAGACTGCAAGCGGACCGACCAAGTGCCACGCGGGTAACCGCAAAGCACGACCGAGGACGAGCCCGGTGACGACGCAGCCGAGCGCCCAGCCGAGCAGGGACCAGCTCGCGGTATCGCCGCCGACCGCGACCACGCGGTGAACCTCGACAGGTGCCGCGACGAGGCGGATCAGGAATGGCAGGGTGAAGACGACCAGGAAGATGCGCGCGGCGTGGATCAGCCCGATCGTGCGCTCGTCCGCGCCGGGCTCCGAGCCCATCACCACCATCTCCGCGATTCCGCCTGGCATCCCCGCGAAATAGGCGGTGGCGGGATCGAACTTCGCGACGCGGCGGAAATAGGTGACGCAGACCAGCGCAGCGCTTGCGAGGAAGACCGGGAGCAATGCGAGCGGGACGATCCATTCGCGCGCCTGCGCCAGCAGATCGGGGCGGAAGCTGCTGCCGAGCACGACGCCGATCACCGCCGCCATCGGCCTGCGGGTCGCCGCCGACGCCGCCACCGGCAGGCCTGCGATACTGGCGGCCGCGCATCCCGCCATCGATCCGAGCACCCATGGCAAGGGTGCGCCGATCGACCAGAACAGCGCGCCCCCACCTGCCCCGACGCCGAGCGCGGCGATGAAACGCAGAAGGGACGCGACGCTCACCTCAGGCGACGAACGGGAAGGCGAGCGCGATCATGCCGACGATCGTCATCACCACGCAGACCGCGATCGCGGGCACGAGCGTGAAGCGCTGGTGATCGGCGAGGTCGATCCCGACCAGGCTGACCAGCAGATAGGTCGA
Organism: Sphingomonas faeni; assembly: GCF_040407565.1. GTDB lineage: Bacteria > Pseudomonadota > Alphaproteobacteria > Sphingomonadales > Sphingomonadaceae > Sphingomonas > Sphingomonas faeni_F. The sequence goes on along the minus strand of NZ_JAPZPR010000001.1, from coordinate 932,616 downwards.
CGGCACCAGCGGGCTGAGCAGGTGGACCGGCTGGCCCATCAGCGAAGCGCGCGCGATCGCCTCGGGCGCGACGCCGTAATGCGCGCCGGCCTCGGCGAGGATCGGCAGCATCCCGAAATAGAACGCGTCGTTCGAGATGAAGAAGGTGAACGGCATGCTTAGCACCGCGGTGATCGGCGCCATGTACGGCCCGAGCGCGGGCGGGATCACGCCAACCACCGCCTTGCTCATCGCCTCGACCATGCCGGTGCCGCCCAAGATGCCGGTGAAGATGCCCGCCGCGAAGATCAGCGACACCACCGCGAGCACGTTGCCGGCATGCGCGGAAATGCGCTCCTTCTGGTCGGCGACGCCGGGATAGTTGACGATCATCGCGATCGCGAACGCCAACATCATCAGCACCGACAAGGGGAGAATGCCCCACACCAGCAACGTCAGCAGCGTGATGACGAGGGCTGCGTTGAACCAGATCAGCTTGGGGCGACGTGCCTCGGGATATTGCGAGACGGCCATGCCGGTGAACTCGGTGTCCGCCGTGATCCCCGCTTCGCCCATCCGCACGCGTTCCTTGCGCCCGAAATACACCGCGAGACCGATCAGGAAGGCGAGACCGGCGATCATGCCGGGGATCAGCGGCAGGAACAGCGTCGCCGGATCGAGCTTCAGCGCACTTGCGGCGCGCGCGGTTGGACCGCCCCACGGCGTCAGGTTCATGATCCCGCTCGTCGTCATCAACAGGCAGACGAGGTACAGCCGGTTCATGTTGAAGCGCTTGTAGAGCGGCAGCAGCGCGGCGATCGTGATGATGTAGGTGGTCGACCCGTCGCCATCGAGGCTGACGAGCGCGCACAGCACGACCGTGCCGATCAGGATCCGCATCGGATCGCCGTGGACCATCCGGATCAGTCGTCCGACGAGTGGATCGAAGAGCCCTGTATCCGTCATCGTCGAAAAGAACAGGATCGCGAACAGCAGCATGACGCCGGTCGGCGCTAGGTTCTTGATGCCGTCGATCATCATCGGGCCAAGACCCGCGGCCTCACCCGCGAACACGCCGAAGATCGACGGAATCACGATGAGCGCGACCAGCGGCGTCATCTTCTTGGTCATGATCAACGTCATGAACGTGGCGACCATCAGGAAGCCAAGCAGGGCAAGGTTCATCGCATCGTCCTAGGAAAGGGCGTGAATAGGGGGGTGGGGGTGGCAGACCTCGCAGACGTCGCCGGAGTTACTGTCGCGGGGACCGCCACAAACACTCTGTCATCCTGACGAAAGTCAGGACCCAGAGCCACGCAGCACTGCACCCTGTAACCGTGGGTCCTGACTTTCGTCAGGATGACGGCGCGCGCGGGGCTGCTCGGAGCGCCAAATACAGGACCATCGGCCAGCATCAGAACGTCACCCCGACGCGGGCGCTGAGCGTCTGCCCGCTGTCGTTGCCGACATAGTCGCCGGCGCGGTTGTCGGTGTTCCACTGGATCGCGTTCACCTGGAAGCGGGTGAAGCTGTTCAAATACCAGTTGACGCCGACAGTAGCCGCCCAGCCGTCGCCGCCGGTCAGCAGGTTGTCGAAATCGAGGCTCTCGTAGCGCGCGGTGAGCTCGATCGCGCCGACCCCGCCGTCGAACGTGGGCTTCAACACCTTGGGCTGGCCGAAGCTGCCCAGCCGCGGGTTGTACGGCGGCAGGTCGCCGGTCAGGAACAGGCCGGCCGAGACGCTCCACGCCTTGCTGACGAAATCGGGACGCCCGCCGTCGAGCCGCGCGTTGCGGCGACCCGCTTCGCCCATCACCCACAATGGCCCGCGATAGCCGCCGAGCTCTACGCCGTAGCCGGTCGTGCCGGTGCCGCCGATCAGCGGCCCGGTCGATACGCGCAGCGCGCCGTTGAAGCGCCCGCCGATCACCGTGTTGCGCGTCAGCGTGCCGGCGACCGACGACAGCGACTCGTCGAAGCCCCATGCGCCGATATGCAATACGCCGGTATCGGACTTGATCGGGTTCCAGTGCGCGCGACCGAGCACCGTGCGGCTGTCGCCAACCGCCTGAGTGCCGTCGATCCGGTCGCCGGTGACCGTCAGCGAGGCGTGGCCGGTCTTCCAGAACACGCGCGGCATCACGCCGATACCGTAGAAACCACGCTGCGGGATGATCGCGGTGGCGACCGTGGTGCGTTCGAGGAACGGCGTCGAGTCCGAGCCGGTCGAGCCTTCGAAGCCGCGATCGTTGAACAGGTGGCCGGCGCGGACGTCGTAGTCGAGGCCCGGCTTGATCTTGTTGCGCCAACCGACGAACGCGGTGACGACGTCGATCTCGTTCTCCGAGAAATCGCTCTCGAACTGGTAGAAGAAGTGCGTGCCGACGCCGCCTTCGAGGCCGAGGCGCAGCGCGCGCATGCCCGTCGTGGTGATGTTGCGGCCGTCGTACTTCGAGCCGAAGCTGGAGCTGACGTCGGTCAGGATGCGACCGCGCGGCTTGAACGTGTAGACGCCGTCCGCGGAGTGGAACACGGGCAGGCCGGCGCCCCATTCGGTGGTCACGCCCGACGGATTGTCGCGTGCGGCGACCGCCTGCGCGACGCTGCGATCGGCGGGGCCGGGAGGGGCGAGCTGCGGCGCGAACGGCACGGTGCGACGCGGCTCGGTGTTCCGCGCGACTGCCTGCGGTGCGATTTGGACGGGCGGTACAGCCGCAGAAGCCTGCGCGACGGCGGCGTTGTTCTCCAGCCGGTCGAGCCGCGACTTCAGCGCGGCGATCTCGGCGGCCTGCGCACGGACCAGCGCGGCGAGGTCGGCGTCGGTCGGAGCTTGGGCCAGCGCCGGCGTTGCAGCGATCAGCGCGAGTGCGGCGCACCCGGTACGAAAGAGAGTCATTGTTGGGCTCCGGTGGCGAGAATCGCGGTCCAGTCGCGCAGGAAACGCTGGCGCTTGACGCGGTCGAGGTTGACGAGAAGTTGCGGCCCCACGCGGATCGGTCGCGCCTGGACTGCGGGAAGACGGCGGGCGGGGACGTCGGTGCGAACCGGCCACAGGCTGCGCTTGGCGAGCAGCGACTGGCCCTCCCGCGACAGCAGGAAATCGAGGAACAGCTTGGCCGCGGCAGGATGCGCCGCCTCGCGCGCGATGAACGCGATCCGCGACGTGACGAGCGTATAATCCTGGAGGAACGCCACGCCGAGCCGCGAATCGGTGCGCGCGCGTTCCAGCGCGTAGGAGCCGATGACGTTGTACGCGATCGCCTGACGCCCCTCGGTGACGCCGCGCAGCATCGGCTCGGTGGTCAGCGACAGGACCGGCCTGGTGGCGGCGATCGCCTCCAGCAGCGACCGCGTATCGCGCGTCGTCGCCATGTCCTGCGTCAGATACAGATAGCCGACGTTCGAGCGCGCGGGGTCGAACGTGGTCACCTTGCCGTTGAAGGCACGCGGGTTCTGCCGCAGCATCGCCTCGAGCGCGGCATGCGTGCGCGGCACGCGCGCGGCGGGGATCAGACGCTTGTTGTAGACCATCCCGATCGGCTCGGCGGTGACGCCGAAGCCCATGTTCTTCCATACCGATACCGGCGGCAAAGCGGGCTTTTCGGGGCTGGCATAGCCTTGCGCAAAGCCGTCGTTGATCAGCTTCACCTGGAGATCCATCGCCGACGACCAGACCAGATCGGCGGACATCCGGTGCGCGCGCGTCTCGTTGACGAAGCGGCGGTACATTTCGGTCGAGCCGAGATCCGCATAGAGCACCGTGACGCCGGGGTAGCGCTTGCGGAACGCGGCGACCACCGGCAACAATTCGGCGCGGTCGGCATTGCCGTAGATCCGCACTTGGCGTTCGGCGCGCGCATCGCTGATCAGCTGGTCGTAAGAGCGCGGGTAGCCGGTCGGGCGCTGCGCGACGGCGGGAACGGCAGACGCGACGAGGCCGGTGAGCAGCGCGATCCTCAGAAATATATGGGCCATCATCACCTCTCCTCGCCTTCCGCCTCGCTGTTCGGATAGACTGCAGTCGTGGAGTACGAACCGAACCTGTCACCAACCTTTCACGCCAGTCGGGCGAGGGATGAACCGTTTTGCGCATCCTGCTGATCGAGGACGACGCGGCCCTCGCGCGCAGTATCGCGGCATTGTTGCGCGCCGGCGGCAACGCGGTCGATTACGTCGCGACCGGTGAGGAGGCGTTGTCGGTGGTCGCCGGCGAGCCCTATGCGCTCGTCATTCTCGACGTCGGGCTGCCCGGTATCGACGGCTTTTCGGTGCTCGAAGCGCTGCGCCGTCGTGGCGAGCGGGTGCCGGTGCTGATGCTGACCGCACGCGATGCGCTCGACGACCGCGTGCGCGGGCTCGATCTCGGCGCCGACGATTATCTCCGCAAACCGTTCGAGCCCGAGGAACTGGAGGCGCGGGTCCGAGCGCTCGGCCGGCGGCGCGGCGGCGATCCGCTACCGGTACTCGTCGTCGGTACGCTGGCGATCAACCGCTCGACCGGCGACGCGGACATAGCCGGCCGTGCGCTCGACCTGCGTCGGCGCGAGCGCGCGGTGCTGGAGGCACTGGCAACCCGAGCCGGCCGGGTCGTCCCGCGCACGCTGCTGATCGGCGAGGTGTTCGGGTTCGACGAGCCGGTCGGCGACAACGCTATCGAAGTCCACGTCACGCGGCTGCGGACCAAGCTCGCGCCCGACGGCCCCGGTATCCGCACCGTCCGCGGGGTCGGGTACATGCTCGATGCCGGCTGAGACGCGGACTCCCGCGCTACGCACGCGCCTGCTGGTCGCGGTGCTCGGGCCGTTGCTGGCGGCGGCGATTCTGATCGGCGTGGTCGGCGCGACGCTGATCGCCGACGTCGTCCGCCGCACCAATGACCGCGTGCTCGGTGGTGCGCTTGGTGCGATCGCCGAGACGGTGCAGGTCGAACGCGGCGAGGTGACGCTCGACCTGCCGTCCGCCGCGTTCGGGATGCTGGAGAATACCGAACGCGACAACGTCTATTACCGCGTTGCCGTCGGGCCGGACCTGCTGACCGGCTACGCGGATCTGCCAGCCCCCGATCCCGCGACGCTCGACATCGACGTGCCGCGCTATCGGTTCGCGCGCTATCGCGACCAGGACATCCGCATTGCTGAGGTCCGCCGCTCGCTCCCCCGGATCGACAAGCCCGTGATCGTCCAGATTGCCGAGACGCTCGACAACCGCGGCGCACTCACGCGCCGCCTCATGCTCGCGCTGCTGATCGGCGAATGCGTTCTCGTCGGCGCCGCGGCGCTGTTGATTCGCCCCGCGCTAGGCTGGTCGCTCCGCCCCCTCGCCCGCCTCCGCGGCGCCGTCGAAGCGCGCGACGAACGCGCCCGCCCGGATTTCTCCCCGCTCGACACGGGGCCGCTGCCCCGCGAGCTTCGCCCGCTCGCGGGCGCGTTCGACCGCCTGCTCGCGCAACTCGACACCGCGACGGTCGGCGTCCGCCGATTCACCGCCGACGCCTCGCACCAGATGCGGACGCCGCTATCGGTGCTCAAGGTCCAGGTCGCACTTGCCCGCCGCGGCTCCGATGCCGAACGCCGTGACGCGCTCGACGAGATCGCCGACGCCGTCACCCGGCTCGAACGCCTGGTCACGCAGCTCCTCGCGCTCGCCCGTGCCGAGGAAGCCGGCGTGTCCGCGCCGCTGGAAGCAGTCGATCTGCGCGAGGTCGCCACCAGGGTCATCACGCGCCAGTTCGGGCATGCGGTCGAGGCCGGCATCGACCTGACCCTCGACGGCGACGCCCCGGTCGTATCCGGTCACCGCACGCTGATCTTCGAGATTCTCGCAAATCTGGTCGACAACGGCATCCGGTATAATCGGACGGGCGGGACCGTCGCGATCACGATCGATGCCAACGCCTCGGGCACGTCGATCACCGTCGCCGACGATGGCCCAGGCATTCCCCTCCAGCAGCGCGACACCGCGTTCGAACGCTTCGTCCGCCTGGGCAAAGACGGTTCGGACGGCAGCGGGCTTGGCCTTGCCATTGTAAGGTCCGCAGCGGCGCGGCTGGGCGCGACCGTGGCATTCGGCGAAAGCGCCCAGGGACTTGCCGTCATCCTGCACTTTCCACGCTTGGTGGGATGACACCGCCCGGCCTTATTGCTGCTCGACGACCGCAGGGGCGCCCTCTAGCGCGGCGAACCACTCGGCATAGGGTGTGTTGCGCGCCATATGGCGGTTGAGATCGGGGCTGCCATCGGTCCACCATACCGGACCGCGCTCGCCGAGCGCGATCTTGGCGACCCCGACCGCCTCGTGAGCCGACTGCTCTGCTGCAGCATCACCGCAGCGCTTGGCGATCCCGACCGCGCGTCGCGCGTCCATCAACTGCGTCACCAATCGTTGCCGTTCGTCGTCCGAGAGGTCCGGATTGGACGTTCGCCACAGTCGACCACGCACGACGAGATAGCGGCTGTCCGGTGTCTTCAACGGACCTTCGGCCTTGCTCACTTCTCCAGCGCCCTGCGCCGCGCCGCTTCGTCGCGTACCGCCATCCACCGCTGCCGCTCCTCCTCGGCATCGGCTAGCGCGCGATGGGCCGGTACACCGTGCCGATCCCGAACGCCCGTCAGCACGAGGACGTCCTCCACCTCCGCATCGATCGCGTCGGGGTGGACGACACCGGCGAGCAGGCGTCTGGCGATGTTGCGCTGCGCGTCCTCGGTGTCGCGCAGGCGGAGCGTGTGACGGGGAAACCCGGCAGCGCGTAGCAGTGCACTCAGCCACTTGCCGTCCCAGCTCGGTGCAGACGCCACCAGATCATGGTCCGCGAGGACCTCGACCATCCGGCGCGCGACGACGTCGTGGGGGGAGCCGTCGCGCTCCAGCACGTCGCGCGCGATGCCGTGGATGCGCTCCGCATCGGGATTCCAGTCGTCCCAGCCGGGCGCCGGGCGAATGAGATGCGCCTCGGACCGGCCATCCTCGAAGACCCACGCGACTTCGATCGGGAAACTCGATCTGGCGAGCGACGATGCCTCGAAGTCCATGAAGGCCAATGCGGGACAATCCGCGCCCATCAGCCGTCCAGATCGGCCGAGGTGAGCAGGATCGGCGGCTCTCCCCCCAGGCGCTTCACGAATTCGCGCAAGGCGATCGCGTGGATGTCGTCCTCATGCTCGTCAAACGCCTCCAGCGCGGTTTCGGGATCGATACCGTCCAGATCGGGATCGATCATCTCGGCCAGCGCATCGGCGGTGATCAGGAACTCGACATCGCCGAGATCGGTCACGCCGACGAACCCCACGCTGTCCCGCTGTGCGATCCAGACGCGGTCGCCACCTGCAAACCGAACGCTCGGCCGGGCCATGCCGTCAAACCTCCGGCTGTGCAGACGCCGGGAGGCGCTCTGCCAGCGCTGCGATGCCCTCACCGGCGAACGAGGTCGTCGACACGCCATCCAACTGCACGGGCCGTTCGGCCGTCAACGTGGCCGCCGCCTTGTGCACGGCGTCGAGGTCGATCCAAGCGCGGACCGCCGCTGCAAGACTGGTGACTTCGGCGACATCGCCATCACCGCGCGGAACATTCTCCAGCGCGGCGCTCATGCGCCAGTCGATCGCCGGCGTCTTCGTCGCCTCGTTCCAGGTCGCTTCCGTCATTGCCGTGTCTTTCCTCGATCTCGCTCGATACAGGAAAGATCGAGCGGCGAGATTGTTCAGACCGGCGAGTAATTCCGCCCCGGCGTGCCACCATGGATCGCCATGCGCGCGCAAGCCTGCACCAACCGGCGCACGCGTCGGATATTCGTCGCGTTGCGTGTTGCAGGCCGGTCATCGCGGGGCTAGGCGGACTGCCGATGCGGTCGGCGTACCACCTTTCGTCGGCCGAGATGCGCGGCGCAGCGCGCCGGCGCGGCGCGGCATTCGTGCTGACCGTCATTGCGCACATCCTGATCATCCTGCTGCTGCTTCGGCTGGCGCCTCCTGCCTTCGTCAAGCCGGAGGTGCCTAGCAATCCGGTCACGTTCCAGCTCGCGCCGGACCAGACCACGCCGACGCCGGAAAAGCGCACGCCGTCGCCGACCCGGCAGAAGCGCGCGAGCGGAGGCTCGCCGCAGCGGGCAGCACCGCGCGCCACGTCCGCGCAGGCGCCCCCTGCCCCGCCGACGTCACCGCCACCGCCGCCGATCAAGATGCTCGGCGGGATGGAAATGTTCGACGCGGCGGATATCTCGAAGATCCCGTCGCACCCAGACGAGCAGCTCGCCGGCGGCGATGGCGGCAGTGGATCGGGCAAGGGCAAGGACAGCGGTTCCGTCTACGGCCCTGGCGAAGGGCCGGGTGGCGAGCGGCTGTACAAGGTCGAATGGTATCGCCGGCCGACCGATGCCGAGCTCAACGGCTATCTGAAGAGCGCGCCGCCGCCCAACAGCTGGGCGAAGATCGCGTGCCGGATGATCGCCAACTATCAGGTCGAGAATTGCCGCGCGCTCAGCGAGTCGCCCGTCGGATCGGGGCTCGCCCGCGCCATGCGCCAGGCGGCGTGGCAGTTCCGGGTGCGCCCGCCACGCGTTGGCGGCAAGCAGATCCTGGGCGGCTGGGTCGAGATCGATATCGAGTTCAATTCCAGGACGGCACCGGACTGAGAGGCGGGCGGTGGGCGTAGCGCATCAAACTCCGTCATCCTGACGAAAGTCAGGACCGAGGGTTACAAAAGGCGTCCTGCGCGGCTCTGGGTCCTGACTTTCGTCAGGATGACGGAGACTTGAAGCCGGTTGGGCGCGATCTAATGCCTCAGACTGCCTCGCACCTCAAACCTTGCTCGTGATCGAGTGCTTGGCCTCGTCGGACAGCGTCCGCGCCAAGGTCTCGAACTGCCCTCCCACGACGCGGATTTCGTTGAACGCCGGCGGGCTGCCGCGCGTGCGTTTCGACAGCGTGCCGGCCCCGATCATGCGGATCGTCCGCCCCTCGCGCTCGATCGGCACGTCGAACGGATCGTGGACATGCCCGGACAGTACGGCATGCGCCCCGGCCTCGGCCAGCGCGGTCAGCGCCTCGTCGCCATTGCGCGTCTTGGCGGTGCCCATCGTCCCGCCCTCGATCAGCGGATGGTGCGCGCCGATGAAGATCAGATTGCCCTTGGGAACCTCGGCGATCAGCGCGAGCGCCCGCTTTAGCGAGCCCGCGCTCACCCGCCCCTTCGACCAGTTCCAGCGCCATTGCGCACGGGCTGTAGTCTTGAGCGGGACGACGGTGAGTCCGGGCAGTTCGAGCGGGCGTTCGATCATCTGCTCGACCGCCGCGTAGCGCTGATACGGCGCGAACAGCCGGCGGAACGGATCCCAGTAATAGGGGATGTCGTGATTACCGACTTCGAGCGTCACCGGCACGCCGAGCGACCGCAGCCAGTCCCCGCCGCGCTGGAACTCGTCCTTGGTCGCGCGCATCGTCAGATCGCCGGTCATGATGACCGCATCCGGCTTCTCATCCGCAACGCGTTCGGAGAACCAGGCGATTGCCGCCGGGTCCTCCGCACCGAAATGCACGTCGCTGACGTGGAACAGCTTCAAACCGGTGCCCCCCGAAACCGCCATGTCAGGCGAGTTCTGAAAGCTTGGCAGGCTCGTGCATCGGGCAGCCATTGAACGCGCCGCGGAAATCAGCCGACTGCTTGTACGTGTCCTTGCGCGCACGATTCACGCCGCCGAGCGGCTGATGCGCGGTGATGCCGTGCCAGATGCTGTACGACAGCGCATCGTCGGTGCGATCCGTCACCCCCTGTTCCCACGAAAGCTGCGCCGGGATTTCGAGCGTCGCTACGGTCACGAACGGACTTTGCTTCTCGTCCCAGACCACCGATGCATCCTCGATCGGCATCGTCTCGAGATCCGTGTTGAGCTGGACGCGGAATTCCCAGGTCCCGCCATGTTCGATCATCTCCTCGCGGACGACCTCGCGCAACGCATCGGGGCGCGAGGTGATATCGACGGTATCACCGGTCAGGCGCGTGATCCCGGGGGAAACGGGAAACAGCGCGACCTTCGCGATATACTCGCCGTAGCGGAACGGCGTCTGCGAATAATAGGTTTCGCCCAGCGGATGGACGGGCTTTGCGCCGCCGAGCGTCGTCAGCGTAGCAGACTGCCCGCCGACCGCTTCGAGCGCCGATTCGACGACGCGGAAGGTGGCCGACATCGCCTTCTTCACGCCCTCGAAGCGATCGGTCGTCTTCGACAAAAGCTTCAGGTTCTTGGCGAACGACTTCGCATCGGGTGCGGAAAACGCCGGTCCGTTGACCATGATGAAGTCCTGCGTCGTATCGCCTTCCGACCCCGGCAGGCGTGCGCCATCGACGTCGAGAATCTTCAACGCGAGACCACGCGGCAGGCTGATGCTGTCGTCGAGGATGTCGCCCGCGTTGGTCGAGATGCGAATGATCGCCTCGTGCGCGCCCGGCGTGGCGAAGATGCCCTGTGCGAGTTCGGCCGGCAGGCCTTCGGCGATCGTGAACGTGCCGCGGGCGATACCGTGCGCCTTCGCGTGAACCGAACGGACTGCGTGACCGTAATCCTGCGACGTCGTCTCGAGAATCTCCTGGAACGAGTCCTTCATGCCCTGCAACGTCTCTGGCTCATCGGGAGCGACCGTTTCGACGGACGGATCGAAACGGACGGGTTGAGTGCTGCGCATGGGTATCTCCTTTGGGTACGCATCGGTAACCCCTTGAGCCGGGGGACGTTCCGCTTCCGTTGCAAACCCGGCGCCGACGCGTGATGAAGGCGCGGAAGGAGCAACCATGCAGATCCCACGAATTCCCCCACCGACAATCGCGATCGCCGGGACGACCGACCGCTTTCCCGTCCGCCGGATCTTCTGCGTCGGCCAGAACTATGCCGATCATGCCCGCGAAATGGGCTCCGACCCCGATCGGCAGCAGCCGTTCTTCTTCTCCAAGCCCGCCGACGCGGTCGTTGCGAGCGGCAGCACGCTCCCCTTCCCGGTCCAGACCGAAGACCTGCATCACGAGGTCGAGCTTGTCGTCGCGCTTGGCGCCGGCGGTGCGTCAATCGCCGCCGGGGATGCCGCGGCGATGATCTTCGGTGCCGCGGTCGGGATCGACCTGACGCGCCGCGATCTCCAGGCCGCAGCCAAGAAGGCGGGGCGCCCCTGGGACATGGCGAAGGGCTTCGACCGCTCGGCGCCGATCGCCGCGCTGACCCCGGGGATGCCGGCCGCGGCCGGCAACATCGCGCTGAGCGTGGACGGCGAGACGCGCCAGTCGGGCGACCTGTCGATGATGATTTGGAGCGTGCCCGAGATCGTCGCGACGCTGTCGACGTTCGTCGAACTGGCCGCCGGCGACCTGATCTTCACCGGTACGCCCGCCGGCGTCGGCCCGATCCTGCGCGGCCAGCGGGTGCGCGCGACGATCGACGGGTTCGAACCGCTCGAGGTGACATTCGCTGCCTGACCGTCCACGCTCGACACGATGAAGCAGAGGCGCACATGTCCACCGACCACATGAAAAACAGCGGAGTCCTCAGTCGGGCACGCACCGTTGCCGCCCCCGGCTTCAACCGGTGGCTGGTGCCGCCGTGTGCGCTGGCGATCCATCTGTGCATCGGCATGGCGTACGGGTTCAGCGTGTTCTGGCTGCCGCTGTCGCACGCGATCGGCATCTCCGACCCGGTTGCATGCCCCAATCTGTCCCTGCTCGGCGCGTTGACGACCACGACCTGCGACTGGCGCGTCAGCGATCTGGTGTGGACCTATACGCTGTTCTTCGTCGTGCTCGGCGCGGCGGCGGCGATCTGGGGCGGCTGGCTCGAACGCGCCGGCCCGCGCAAGGCCGGCGTCGTCGCGGCGTTCTGCTGGTGCGGTGGCATGGGGATCGCCGCGATCGGCGTGTCGCTGCATCAGCTCTGGCTGATCTGGCTCGGGTCGGGCGTGATCGGCGGGATCGGGCTGGGCCTCGGTTACATCTCGCCCGTCTCGACGCTGATCAAATGGTTTCCCGATCGGCGCGGCATGGCGACCGGGATGGCGATCATGGGCTTCGGCGGCGGCGCGATGATCGGCGGACCGCTCGCCGACCTGCTGATGAAGCACTTCGCGAGCGCCACCGGAGTCGGCGTCTGGCAGACCTTCCTCGTGCTCGCGAGCGGCTATTTCGTGTTCATGATGGCCGGCGCGATCGGCTACCGCGTGCCCGCGGACGGTTGGGCACCGGCGGGCTGGACGCCGCCGGCCAGCGCGGACTCCGCGATCAGCCGCTTCAATGTGGCGCTGTCCGACGCGCACCGCACGCCGCAATTCTGGCTGGTGTGGCTGGTGTTGTTCTGCAACGTCTCCGCGTCGATCGGGATCATCGGCATTGCCTCGCCGATGGTGCAGGAACTGTTCGGCGGCCGCTTGATCGACGCCCCCGGCATCGTGTTCACCGCGTTCGACGACGACCAGAAGAAGGCGGCGGCGGCGGTCGGTGCCGGGTTCGTCGGGGCGATCAGCCTGTTCAACATCGGCGGACGGTTCTTCTGGGCGTGGCTGTCCGACCGGATCGGCCGCAAGCCGCTGTTCGCGACGATCCTGGCTGCGGGCGCGCTGCTGTACGGCGTGGCCGCGCCGGCGCTCGCGGGCACGACGCTAGGGCTGTTCATCCTCGTCTTCTGCGTGCTCGCGTCGATGTACGGCGGCGGGTTCGCGACCGCGCCCGCGTATCTCGCCGATCTGTTCGGGACGAAATATGTCGGCGCGATCCACGGCCGGCTGCTGACCGCGTGGTCGACCGCGGGGGTGGTCGGGCCGTTGCTGGTGGCGAACATGCGCGACGGCCGGATCGCGGCGGGCATTCCCCGCGACCAAGTGTACCAGCCGATCTTCTGGGTGCTGGCGGCGATGCTGGTCTGCGGGTTCGTCGCGGACCTGTTCGTGCGCCCGGTTGCAGCCAAATTCCACATGGCCGCCGACGACACGCCGCTCGCCGTCGAGCCGGCCGTCGCCGCCGATGGTCCGGCGACGAGCGGCACCGCGCCGATCGTCGCGCTCGCGTGGCTGGCGGTCGCGCTGCCGATCCTGTGGGGGGTCTACATGACGCTGTCGAAAGCGTTGATCCTGCTCAAGTAACGCGCAACTTATCCCCCCGGCATCGGTTGCCCTGCTTCACGACTGACAGGAGTATCCGATGGCCGACCGGCTCACCATGCAGGACCCGCGCACGCAATATCCGCAGCCCCCCTTCCCGCAGCAGCCCCAGGAAGCCCCGGGGATCGCCGCGAAGATGGAGCCGAAACCCGATCACGGCGAGACCAGCTACACCGGCTCGGGTAAGCTGAAGGGGCGCAAGGCGCTTATCACCGGGGGCGACAGCGGCATCGGCCGTGCCGCCGCGATCGCCTATGCGCGCGAAGGCGCCGACGTCGCGATCGTGTATCTTCCCGCCGAGGAAGCGGATGCAAAAGAGGTCATCGCGCTGATCGAGGCCGAGGGTCACAAGGGCATTGCGCTGCCTGGCGACGTGATGGACGAGGCATTCTGCCGCTCGGCGGTGCAACGGGCAGTCGACGCGATGGGCGGGCTCGACGTGCTGGTCGTCAATGCCGGGCGCCAGCAGACTCGGCCCTCGGTCGCAGAACTGTCGACCGAGGATTTCGACAAGACGATGAAGACCAACGTCTATGCGCTGCACTGGTTCGTGCAGGCCGCCGTGCCGCATTTGCCGGCCGGCGCGGCGATCGTCACCACTGCCTCGGTGCAGGGCTACGACCCGTCGGACAATCTCCTCGACTACGCCACCACCAAGGCCGCGATCACGGCGTATACCAAGGGGCTCGCCAAGCAGATGATCGAGAAGGGCATCCGCGCCAACGTCGTCGCACCCGGCCCGTTCTGGACGGTGTTGCAGCCGAGTGGTGGCCAGCCTCAGGAGGCGGTCGAGACGTTCGGATCGAAGAGCCAGTTCGGGCGGCCGGGCCAGCCGGTCGAGATCGCGCCGATCTACGTCCTGCTCGCCTCGCAGGAGGGAAGCTACATCACCGGCGAAGTCTACGGCGTCACCGGCGGCGCGGGTATCGCCTGACACGTATCGGATGCTTGCTCGCCTTCGTTAAAAGACGAGCAAGCTCCAGCCGACAACTCCCGCTATTGCACATCGTTATCATTACTGTACCAGTACGCCGATGGGTCACACCGCATCCGCACTGGCAGCCGCCGCCTTCCTGCCCGCATGACTCGCGGTACGATCAAGGCGTGGTACCTCGTCCACAAATGGACGAGCCTGATCTGTACCGCGTTCCTCCTGATGCTGTGCGTGACGGGCCTGCCGCTGATCTTTCATCACGAGATCGACGAATGGCTCGATCCGCCCGCCCCGCTTGCAAGCTTGCCCGCGACCACGCCAACGCTCTCGCTCGACGCGATCCTCGCCCGTGCCGCCGCGAAGGCGCCGGGCAATATCCCGCTGTATCTGAGCTTCGACGAAGAGCGTCCGGTCGTCTACGTCACCAGCGGCCCGACGCCCGACGCGGCGCCCGCGCAGATGCACTTCCTCGGCCTCGACGCGCGCACCGGGGATGCACTGCCGCCGTACGTTCCGGGTGTGATGGACTTCATCCTGAAGCTGCACACCGACATGCTGCTTGGCTTCTGGGCGGAAATCTTCCTCGGGGTCATGGGCCTGTTGTTCTTCGCCGCGATCGTTTCGGGAGTGGTGCTGTACGCGCCGTTCATGGCCAAGCTCGATTTCGGCACGCTGCGCCGCGGGCGCAGCGCGCGGCTCGGCTGGCTCGACCGGCATAACCTGCTCGGCATCGTCACGCTGATCTGGGCGAGCGTGGTCGGCGTGACGGGGACGATCAACACGTTCGTCGTGCCGATCACCGCGATCTGGAAAGCCAACGGCCTTGCCGAGATCATGGCGAGCGAGACGCGGACGCCGCTCGGCCGCCAGCGCGCGTCGGTGCAGGCCGCGCTCGACGCGGTGCAGCAGCGAGCGCCCGGGATGAAGCCGCAGTTCATCGCGTTCCCCGGCGTCGTCTTCAGCAGCAAGCATCATTATGCCGTCTTCATGAAGGGCGCGACGCCGCTCACCTCGAAGCTGCTGCTGCCGGGCTTCGTCGATGCGGCCACCGGGCGGCTCGACGCGGTGACGCCGATGCCGTGGTACATGCAGGCGATGCTGCTCGCGCAGCCGCTGCACTTCGGGGATTACGGAGGCCTGGCGATGAAGATCGTGTGGGCGGTGTTCGACGTGCTGACGATCGTGGTGCTCGGCAGCGGACTGTATCTGTGGATCCGTCGCCGGGGTGGCCCCGCCGACCAGCGCGTCCGCGAAGTCGTGATGGCGGGCGAGCCATGAGCCACAAGACGAACCGCCAGATCTTCGCCGTGCCGACCCTGCTCGGGATCGCGACGACGCTCGGACTCGGCGCAGGGCTGATCGGCGATGGCGGCTGGGATGGAGCCGCAGGATTGCTGCTGGCGACCCCGCTGATAGTGACGGGCTGGTATTGGTGGCGCCCCCCGGTCTCCAAGGCCCGCCGTGAAACGCGGAGCCGGCCGATGACCCGCTCCGCGTAACCTTCAGGTCGCTGGCGTCGCCTGTCGTGCCGGAGCAGCGGCAGGCGCCGTCGCCGGTGCAGGCAGAACGCCGGGTGTCGCGACACCCGCCTGCGGCATCATACCGGCGGGCGGCGGAGCACCCGGGCCGCGATCGGGGCCACCATCTGGCCCATCACGACCGGGGCCATGCGGACCACGCGGCGGGCCACCGATCGGACCGAGCGCGGTCACCTTGCCGCCAGCGCCGACCAGGAACGAGGCGTGGACGAAGCCATGCTCGAACCGGCCCTGGATCGTGACCGGCTGGCCGGCGGTGACCAGCGCGCCGTCTTCGCCTTCGCGGCCGAGATCGACGAGCGCGCGGCCGGTCGGGTCGGCCATCACGAACTTGGTGCCGTAGATTTCGGCGACGGTGCCGCGGATCGTGACGATCCCGTCCGACTGTAGCGAGCGGATCGCGACCGGCGTGGCGGGTGCCATCGTCACGCTCGGGCGGGTGGCCGCGACCGTGACCGCACCGGCAGCGCCGCCGACGACGAGCAGGCCGGCAGCGGCAAGCGCGAGGCGGTTGCGGCGAAAGTTGAAGCCCTTCGGGGGCAGAGGGTAGCCAGGGTGTTCGGACATTGCGTCGTTCCTCTCGTTGGTTGACGAATCACCGTTTAGGCGCACGCTGCCGACGCCCGCTGAACCAAGCCGTTCAGTTTCCGTTGGGTCCTCGGACATAGGACGCCACGGAAGAGGCTCGGCGAGCAGAGGGATTGCGGGATGCGGGTATTGTTGGTCGAAGACGATGCGGCGATCGCCGACGGGCTCGCGCGGGCGTTGCGCGCCGAGCATTTCGCGGTCGACGTGGCGCGGAACGGCGAGGATGGCGGTCATCTCGGCACGACCGAACTCTACGACGCCGCCGTGCTCGATCTCGGGCTGCCCAAGCGCGACGGGCTCTCCGTGCTGCGTGACTGGCGCGCGGCGGGGCGCGATCTGCCCGTCCTGATCCTGACCGCACGCGACGGCTGGTCGGAAAAGGTCGAGGGGTTCAAGGCCGGCGCGGACGATTACGTCGTCAAGCCGTTCCGCGTCGAGGAGGTGGTGATGCGCCTCCGCGCGCTGGTCCGCCGCGCGGCAGGCCACGCAGCCGCGCGCGTGACTTGCGGGCCGCTGGCGTTCGATGCGCAGCTCGGCACGTTCGAGCTGGACGGCCTGCCGCTGAAACTGACCGCGTTCGAATGGCGCGTCCTGTCCGCGCTGATGCTCCGCCGCGAAGTCGTGATCGAGCGCGCCGACCTGATCGAGCGGGTCTACGAAGGCGATGCGGACGTCGATTCGAACTCGATCGAGGTGATCATCGGCCGGGTCCGCCGCAAGATCGGCGCGCACATGATCGAGACGGTGCGCGGCCGCGGCTATCGTCTCACTGCGGACGGCGCCGCGTGACGCCGCGTTCGCTGATCCCAAGATCGCTGTTCGGGCGGATGCTCGGGATCGCGGCGATCTCCACCCTGTTCGCGCTGGTGTTCGCCGGCGTGACGATCGGCCATGTGCTCGAGCGTTTCGTCATGCGCGGGCTCGACGAGCGGCTCGACGCGCAGGTTGCGGTGATCGCACGCGCGGTGCGGCCCGATGCAACGCTCGATCGGACACGCGCGATCGACCTGCCCGACTTCGGCGAGCCCGGCTCCGACTGGTCCTGGCATGTCGAGGGACCGGCAGGCCGCATCGACAGCGGTTCCGCGCCTGCCCTGCCGCCGACTGCCCCGTTGCCCGCTGCCCCGTTGCCCGCTGCTGTCCCGCCCTCGCCCCCGCAGCCTTCAGCGGCCACCCCCTCGCCTGGCCGCGGTACCGGCCCGATGGTGCCTCGCCCCGACGACGATCGACGTCCGCATCCCGGCGATACGCATGATCGAGGCGGCAATCGGCTTCACTCGCGGACGCTCGAGGTGCCGACGCCGCGCGGCCCCGTCACGATTACCGCGATCGGCCCCCGCCGGATCGTCGAGGCGCCGCTTCGCGAGGCGATGATCCCGTTGCTCGGCTCGCTGGCGCTGCTGGGTGCCGGGTTGGCGCTGGCGACGGTCCTGCAACTCCGCGTCGGCCTGCGCCCGCTACGGGCGCTGCGGACGTCGCTCGCCGCGGTCCGCGCCGGCACCGCCCGCCACGTGCCTGCGGACCAGCCGGGGGAACTGCAACCGCTCGTCACCGAACTGAACGCGCTGATCGACCAGAACGCTGCCGGCCTCGCGCATGCCCGCCAGCATGTCGCCAACCTCGCGCACGGACTGAAGACGCCGCTCGCCGCGCTGGCGCTCAAGCTGGCGGAAGCGGGCGCAGACGACGACGTGCGCGACATGGTCGACCAGATCGACCGCCGGATGCGTCATCATCTGGGTCGCGCGCGCGCCGACGCGGCAGGCACCGGAGCACGCGCGCGGACGATGGTGGCGCCGGCGATCGCCGATCTCGTCGCGGTACTGCAACGGATTCACGCCGAGCGGTCGATCACGCTACGGAGCGATGTGCCCGATGCGGCGGCGGTGGCGATCGACCCGCAGGATCTCGATGAGATGATCGGTAATTTGCTCGACAACGCCTGGCGTCACGCCCGGTCGGCGATCTCGATCGACGCGACCATCGTCGATGCCACCATGGTGGTCGCGATCGTCGACGATGGTCTGGGGCTCGACGACGCGGCGCTGGCGGAGGCAATGCTGCCCGGTCGCCGACTCGACGAGCGCGGCGACGGGCACGGCTTCGGGTTGTCGATCACGCGCGAACTGGCCGAACTCAACGGCGGCACGCTCGCCTTGTCGCGCTCGCCCGAAACCGGGGGGCTTCGCGCCACCCTGATACTCCCCCTTCGCGGCTAGACCGGCCCGTTACTCAGACATGGGCTACGTGCGGCTCGGGCAGCGCATCGGTGACCCGCGAACCCCAGAGCGCGTAGAACAGGATGTAGAGCTCGCACGCCGCGGTCAGCAGGAACGAGATCTGCAGCCCGTAGGTATCGGCGAGCCAGCCCTGCACGATCACCAGCGCACCGCCTGCGATCGCCATGATCAACAGGCCGGAACCCTCCTCGGTCAACGGCCCCAAACCCTTGATCCCCAGCGTGAAGATCGTCGGGAACATGATCGAGTGGAACAATCCGACCGAGATGAGCGCCCACATCGCGACGTGACCGGTGGTGAAGGTGGCGATCAGCATCACCACGCACGCGCCGATGCTCGCGATCGCCAGCACACGCTCGGCCGGCACGGTGCGCATGACGTAACTGCCGACCAGCCGGCCGACCATCATCCCGCCCCACAGGATAAACAAATAGTGCGAGGCCTGCTCGTGAGTCAGGTTGCCGATCTGCGGCTGGCTGACGAAGTTGATGAACAGATTGGCGACACCGATCTCGGCGATCAGGTAAATGAAGATCGCCGGGATGCCGAGCACCAGGTTGCGGTGCGACCAGAGCGAAAGGCCCTTGCGGTCAGCCTTGGCCGAACGCTGCGTCGACGCGCCCATCGCCGGTAGCGGAAAGCGGGCGATGACGACTGCGAGCACCACCAGCACGGCGGCGACGATCAGATACGGCAACACCACCGACTGCGCATCGGCGAGCCGCTCGGCCGGTGTCAGCACCGCGGTCGAGCCGGCCGCAGCAGTCCCCGATGTGGAACGCCCGAGGATCAGATACCCGCCGAACAAGGGAGCCAGCGTCGCGCCCGCCGAGTTGAACGCCTGCACCAGGTTGAGACGCGACGATGCGGTCTCGGGCGGACCGACCACCGCCACATATGGGTTGGCGGCGACCTGCAACAACGTGATCCCGCTCGCGATCACGAACAACGCGACCAGCGTGACGCCGTAGGACGGCAGCCGCGCGGCGGGCACCATCATCAGCGCCCCGACTGCCATCAGCCCCAGCCCGAACACCATCGCGCGCTGATAGCCGACTCGCTCGATCAGTTTTGCCGACGGGATCGACGCGAAGAAATACGCGATGAACCACACGCTCTCGATCAGCGTCGTCTGCGTGTAGCTGAGGTCGAACACGCTGCGCAGATGCGGCAGCAATGTATTATTAATGACGGTGATGAAGCCCCACATGAAAAACAGGCTCGCCAGCAGCGTCAGCGCGGAGCGATAGCTTGGTGCCCCGCCCGAACCCCCGCCCGAACCCCCGCCCGAACCCCCGCCCGAACCCCCGCCCGAACCCCCGCCCGAACCAGCGCCGGCACTCGCGCCCTCGCCTAACGGCGTAGCACCGCGCTCAACCGGTCGTTGCGTCTGTATCGGCATCGCCATCGTCTTCATCCTCCGTGCCGTATCGGCGCCCTGTAGGCGCCATGTCGGTGACTGTATCGACAGTCTTTCACCGTATGGCTTGCTCCGAATTATATTGTCCGACTATATAGCGACACAAGGCGCGTCAACGGCGTCGAGCGATTAAGGACGGGAACCGGAATGCGCGCAATTGGAAAAACGGGGTTTGTGTTGGCGACCGCGATGGTGACCATATTGTCGTCCCAGGCGGCGACCGCAGCGACGGCCAAGCGCGCGGCATTCGGCACCCTCCCCGACGGCACCGCGATCGAAGCCGTGACGCTCACCGGCAGCAACGGCGTCAGCGCGCGGATCATGACGCTCGGCGCGACGCTCCAGTCGCTCAACGCGCCCGACCGCAACGGTCGCGCCGCCGACATCACGCTCGGCTATGACGACGCCGCAAGCTACGTCACCGCGCCGAATTTCTGGGGCCAGACGATCGGCCGCTATGCCAACCGCATCGCCGGTGGCCGTTTCGTGCTCGACGGCAAGACTTATCAGGTGCCGCTCAACGACAAGACGAACAGCCTGCACGGCGGCACGGTCGGCTTCGACAAGCATGTCTGGAAGATCGTCTCGGCCACGAATGGCGCGCAGGCGAAGGTCGTGATGACGATGACCAGCCCGGCGGGCGACCAGGGCTATCCCGGCACGCTGGCCGTCAAGGTCACCTACGCACTCGACGACAAGGGTGCGCTGACGATCGATTTCGACGCGACGACCGATGCGCCGACGATCGTCAACCTGACCAATCACGCGCTGTTCGATCTCGCCGGCGAGGGCTCGGGCACCGGCATCTACGGCCAGCGCATGACGATCCCCGCGGCGCGCTACACGCCCGTCAACGCGACGCTGATCCCGACCGGCGAGATGAAGCCCGTCGCCGGCACGGTGTTCGATTTCACGAAAGGTCGTTCGCTGTCCGACGGCCTGCGCGACGGCCGCGATCCGCAGATCGTCATCGCGCACGGCTGGGATCATAATTACGTGCTCGACAAGGGCGCCACTGCCGAGCCCGGCCTCGCCGCCCGTGTCGAGGATTCGGCGTCGGGTCGCGTACTCGAGGTGCTGACGACCGAACCCGGCGTGCAGTTCTACTCGGGCAACTTCCTCGACGGGTCGCTGGTCGGCAAGTCCGGCCACGTCTACCGGATGGGCGACGGGCTCGCGCTCGAACCACAGAAATTTCCCGATACCCCCAACCAGCCCGCGTTCGGGTCCGCGCGGGTCGATCCCGGCAAACCCTATCATCACCGCATGATCTACCGCGTTTCGGTTGCGCGCTGATACCGCTCTACCGATCCCGATCTCCAGAAAGCTCCTCATGACCGACTTGCCCAAACTGCCCTCGTCGCTTCGCAGCCGCGCATGGTTCGACAACCCCGAGAACATCGACATGACCGCGCTCTATCTGGAGCGCTATCTGAACTTCGGGCTGAGCCTGGAGGAACTGCGCTCGGGCAAGCCGATCATCGGCATCGCGCAGACCGGCAGCGACCTGTCGCCCTGCAACCGCCACCACCTCGTGCTCGCCGAACGTCTGCGCGAAGGCATCCGTGAAGCCGGCGGCATCGCGCTCGAATTCCCGGTCCACCCGATCCAGGAAACCGGCAAGCGTCCCACCGCCGGGCTCGACCGCAACCTCGCGTACCTGGCGCTGGTCGAGGTGCTGTACGGCTATCCGCTCGACGGCGTCGTGCTGACGATCGGCTGCGACAAGACGACGCCGGCCTGCCTGATGGCCGCCGCAACGGTCAACATCCCGGCGATCGCGCTGTCGGTCGGGCCGATGCTCAACGGCTGGCACAAGGGCGAGCGAACCGGTTCGGGGACGATCGTGTGGAGGGCGCGCGAGCTGCTCGCGACCGGCGCGATCGACGATGAGGGCTTCATCAAGCTCGTCGCGTCGTCGGCGCCCTCGACCGGTTACTGCAACACGATGGGCACCGCGACGACGATGAACAGCCTTGCCGAGGCGCTCGGCATGCAGTTGCCCGGCTCGGCCGCGATCCCCGCGCCGTACCGTGATCGCCAGGAAGTCGCGTATCGCACCGGCAAGCGGATCGTCGACATGGTCGCCGAGGATCTGAAGCCCAGCGACATCCTGACCAAGGAGGCGTTTCACAACGCGATCGTCGTCAATTCGGCGATCGGCGGGTCGACCAATGCGCCGATCCACTTGGCTGCGATCGCGCGTCACATCGGCGTCGACCTGCCGATCGACGACTGGCAGACGCACGGTCACAAAGTCCCGCTGATGGTCAACCTCCAGCCCGCCGGCGAGTATC
Source organism: Sphingomonas faeni (assembly GCF_040407565.1). Classification (GTDB taxonomy): domain Bacteria; phylum Pseudomonadota; class Alphaproteobacteria; order Sphingomonadales; family Sphingomonadaceae; genus Sphingomonas; species Sphingomonas faeni_F. The sequence goes on along the minus strand of NZ_JAPZPR010000001.1, from coordinate 910,496 downwards.
TCGGCGAGGATTATTACCACGCCGGCGGCGTCCCCGCGGTGGTCGCCGAGCTGATGAAGCAGGGGCTGATCCACGAGGATGCGATGACCGCGAACGGCAAGTCGATCGGCGACAATTGCCGCAACGCGACGATCGAGGACGAGCGAGTCATCCGCCCGTTCGCGACACCGTTGCTGGAGGATGCGGGCTTCATCGTGTTACGCGGCAATCTGTTCGACTCGGCGATCATGAAGACCAGCGTGATCAGCCCCGAGTTCCGCGAACGGTATCTCTCCAACCCGGACGATCCCGAGGCGTTCGAAGGTCCCGCGGTCGTGTTCGACGGTCCCGAGGATTATCACGCGCGGATCGACGATCCCTCGGTCGGAATTACTACCGACACGCTGTTGTTCATGCGCGGCGCCGGCCCGATCGGCTATCCGGGTGCCGCCGAAGTCGTCAACATGCGCCCACCCGCCTATTTGATCCGCGAAGGCGTCGGCGCGCTCCCGTGCATCGGTGATGGGCGGCAGTCGGGGACTTCCGGATCGCCTTCGATCCTCAACGCCTCACCCGAAGCCGCGGCGATGGGTGGGCTTGCGCTGATCCGGACCGGCGACCGGGTTCGTATCGACCTTGCCAAGGGCAGCGCCAACGTGCTGATCTCCGACGAGGATCTTGCCGAACGTCGCCGTGCGCTGACCGAAGCGGGTGGCTATGCCTATCCGCGTTCGCAGACGCCTTGGCAGGAAATCCAGCGCGCCACGGTCGGCCAGATGGAAACCGGTGCGATCCTCGAAGGCGCCGAGAAGTACCAGCGGATCGCGCAGACGATGGGCCTACCGCGCGACAATCACTGAGGAGGACTTGCGCGCCGCTCGATCAGGGCGGTGCGCAGGCATTGGCAGACGATCTCGTCGCGCTGGTTGATGAGCCGGTGCGTGAAGGTGACGATACCCGCGTTCGGGCGCGACTTGCTGGGCTTCAGCTCGGTAACTTCGGTCTCGCAGCGCATCGTGTCGCCGATGAAGACCGGCTTCGGGTGTACCAGCTTGTCGTAGCCGAGATTGGCGACGAGCGTCCCAAGGGTCGTCTCGCCCACCGACAGCCCGACCATCAGCGCGAAGGTGAAGGTGCCGTTGACGAGGATCCGGCCGAACTCGCTCGCCTTGGCCGCCTCGATATCGAGATGAAGCGGCTGCGGGTTGTGCGTCATCGTCGAGAACAGGAGGTTGTCCGTCTCGGTCACCGTGCGGCGGATCTCGTGCTCGATCCGGTCGCCGATGCTCCAGTCGTCGAAATAGCGGCCGGCCATCAGGAATCCTTCTCGATGCGGACGAGCATGGTGCCCTCGGTCACCTGTCCGCCCTCGATTGCGTTGAGGTCCGCGACGGTGCCGTCGAACGGCGCGGTCAGCGAATGCTCCATCTTCATCGCCTCGAGCGTGACCAGCTTCTGGCCCTTGGTGACGGTGTCGCCGGCCGAAACGTCGACCGCGATGATACGGCCGGGCATCGGCGACAGGATCGCGCCATCCGCTGCTCCGCCCGCAGCGACACCCGACGCGCGCCAAGCCTTGAGCTGCCAGGTCTGGCCGGCTTCGGAGATCAGGACGTCTTCGAACGCCGACGTCGTTCCGGCCCGCCCGTCGAGATCGACTTCTACCGGTTCGCCGTCCAGCAGGAATGTCGCAGTACGGCGCGAAGAGGCGTTCAGACGGAAGCCCGAGATTGGATCGGTGGAGACGAGCGCTCCAGCAGCTTCAGCCAACGCCTCTTCCGTCGGGTGCGTCGGCGGCATGAGCGCGTCGCCTTCGCGGGCGATCAGCCCGGTGTCGAGCGTGCCCGCCACGAAGTCGGGATGGTCGAGCGCCTCGACGAGGAACCCCGCGTTGGAGCGGACCGGCCAGACGACCGCGCCGTCGAGCGCATACGCCAGGGCTTCGCGCGCGGTCTCGCGGTCTTCGCCCCAGGCGATGACCTTGGCGATCATCGGGTCGTAGAAGGGCGAGATTTCGGCGCCCTGCTCTACCCCGGTATCGACGCGCGCGGTGGTGCCGAGATCGAAGCGTTCGAGCGTGCCGATCGACGGCAGGAACCCCTTGGCGGGATCCTCGGCATATAACCGCGCCTCCATCGCCCAGCCGTCGATCGCCAGTTCGTCCTGACGCTTGGGCAAAGGCTCGCCGGACGCGACGCGGAGTTGCCATTCGACGAGGTCCTGGCCGGTGATCTCTTCGGTCACCGGGTGCTCGACCTGCAAACGCGTGTTCATTTCCATGAACCAGATGCGATCGGCGCGGAGGCCTTCGCTGGCGTCGGCGATGAACTCGATCGTGCCGGCGCCGACGTACTCGACCGCTTTGGCCGCCTTGACGGCGGCGGCGCAGATCGCCTCGCGGGTCGCTGCGTCCATGCCGGGTGCGGGCGCTTCCTCGATCACCTTCTGGTGGCGGCGCTGGAGCGAGCAATCGCGTTCGAACAGGTGGACGACGTTACCGTGGGTATCGCCGAACACCTGCACCTCGATATGGCGCGGCGAGAGGATGTATTTCTCGATCAGGACGTCGGTGTTGCCGAACGACGAGGCCGCCTCGCGCTGGCACGAGACGAGCGCGTCGGCGAACTCTGCGGCGGTATCGACGCGGCGCATGCCCTTGCCGCCGCCGCCGGCGACCGCCTTGATGAGGACGGGGTAGCCGATCGCGTCGGCCTCCGCCTTCAGCCGGTCGGGGGACTGGTCCTCACCGAGATATCCCGGCGTAACGGGCACGCCGGCGGCGATCATGCGCTGTTTCGCGGCGTCCTTCAGACCCATCGCGCGGATGCTGTCGGGGTGGGGCCCGACCCAGATCAGCCCGGCGTCGAGCACGGCTTGGGCGAAGTCGGCATTCTCGGACAGGAAGCCGTAGCCGGGATGAATCGCCTCGGCACCGGTCTCCTTCGCGGCGGCGATGATGCGGTCGCCGACGAGGTAGCTTTCGCGCGCCGGAGACGCACCGATGTGAACGGCTTCGTCGGCCTGGCGGACGTGGAGCGCGTTCGGGTCGGCGTCCGAATAGACTGCGATCGTGCGTATGCCGAGTACCCGCGCGGTGCGGACGATGCGGCAGGCGATCTCGCCGCGGTTGGCGATCAGGAGGGATGTGATCATTGCGCGGCGCATCCGGTGGTGCGCTTCGACCAGGTTAGATTGGCGATCTTCCAGCGGCCGGCTTCGCGGACCATGTCGAAATGGTCAGTGCCACAGTGCGCGACCTTGCCGTCGATGGTGAAGACGTAGGGCGACCAGACCATCGCGATGTCGCCGTCGATGTCGACCGCGGGATCGGTGAGGCGCTCGGCGTAGCGCTCGGGGCCGGGCTTGATCGATGCGGCGAACTCGGGCCAGCTCGTGCCGCGGACCGAGTGCGTGCCGTCGGCCTTTTCCTCGGCGACGGTGGCGCCGCCGTCGGGACGGACCTGGGCCAGGATGGCCTGCCCGTCGCGGGCAGCGAGCGCGGCGAAGAGCGCGTCGATCGGGACCATGACACCGGCCTCCTCGGTCGCGACGGCTGGCGGCAGGCCGGTGCCTTTGACGATCGGCTGGACCGGGGTGATCTGACCAGCGGCGAGAAGAAGTGACAGCAGGATCATCGGGTTACATCCGGAACACGCCGAACGCGGGGCGTTCGGGGATGGGAGCGTTGAGCGTCGCGGCAAAAGCCAGGCCAAGCACGTCTCGCGTTTGGGCGGGATCGATGATGCCGTCGTCCCACAACCGCGCGGTGGCGTACCAGGGGTTGCCCTCGTCCTCGTATTTCTGGCGGACGGGCGCCTTGAAGGCTTCGGCCTGTTCGGGCGTCCAGCTGTCCGCGTCGCGGTGGACGGTGGCGAGGACGGAGGCGGCCTGCTCGCCGCCCATCACGCTGATCCGGCTGTTGGGCCAGGTGAACAGGAAGCGCGGCGAATAGGCGCGGCCGCACATCCCGTAATTGCCCGCGCCGAAGCTGCCGCCGATCAGGACGGTGATCTTCGGGACGGTCGCGGTGGCGACGGCCGTGACGAGCTTTGCGCCGTGTTTCGCAATGCCTTCCGCCTCATACTTGCCACCGACCATGAAGCCGGAAATGTTCTGGAGGAACAGCAACGGGACCTTCCGCTGGCAAGCGAGTTCGATGAAGTGCGCGCCCTTCTGTGCGCTCTCGCTGAACAGCACGCCGTTGTTGGCGAGGATCGCGACCGGGATGCCCCAGATGTGCGCGAACCCGCAGACGAGCGAGGTGCCGTAGAGCGCCTTGAACTCGTGGAACTCGCTGCCGTCAACGAGGCGCGCGATGACCTCGTGGACGTCGTAGGGCGCGCGGACGTCGCTCGGGACGATGCCGTACAGCTCTTCGGGCGCGAACTTCGGCGGCCTGGGCTGCTGGAGATTGACCGCGGTCTGCGCCTGCGGTTGCAGCGTCGAGACGATGTCGCGGACGATGGTCAGCGCGTGCTCGTCATTCTCGGCGACGTGATCGACCACGCCCGAGCGGCGGCCGTGCGTGTCGGCGCCGCCCAGCTCCTCCGCCGAGATGACCTCGCCGGTCGCGGCCTTCACCAGCGGTGGGCCGGCGAGGAAGATCGTCCCCTGCCCGCGGACGATGATCGTCTCGTCGGACATCGCGGGGACATACGCGCCACCCGCGGTGCAGCTGCCCATGACGCAGGCGATCTGCGGGATACCGAGCGCGGACATGTTGGCCTGATTGAAGAAGATGCGGCCGAAATGATCGCGGTCTGGGAAGACCTGGGCCTGATGCGGCAAATTGGCGCCGCCGCTGTCGACGAGGTAGATGCAGGGGAGCCGGTTTTCCTGCGCGATCTCCTGCGCGCGGAGGTGTTTCTTGACGGTGAGCGGGTAGTAGGTGCCACCCTTCACGGTCGCGTCGTTGCAGACGATCATGCACTGGCGACCGGAGACACGGCCGATGCCGATGATCAGGCCGGCACCGGGGACTTCGTCGTCGTACAGGCCGTTCGCGACGAGCTGGCCTATTTCGAGGAACGGCGAGCCGGGATCGAGCAGGCGTTCGACGCGATCGCGCGGGAGGAGTTTGCCGCGGGCGGTGTGGCGCTCGCGGGACTTGGCGTTGCCGCCTAGCGCGGTTCGGGCGACGTCCTCGCGGAGGGTTTCGGCGAGCGCGCGGTTGTGGGTCGCGTTGGCGCGGAACGTCTCGCTGTCGGGGGACAGTGCGGAGGTCAGGACGGGCGCGGTCACGCAAATCCTCCCCGGCACGGGGAGGGGGACCGTTCGTCCGCTTGGGCGAAGGGTGGAGGGGGGCTTCCGCCGGCGTTGCGCGCGGGGTGAGCCGCCTCCACCGCTGCGCGGTCCCCCTCCCCGTGCCGGGGAGGATTTGCGGGGGCCATTACTGTGCCACCTTCGGGGCGGCACCTATCAACTCGCGGCCGATCAGCATGCGTCGAATCTCGTTCGTTCCCGCGCCTATGTCGAGCAACTTCGCATCCCGCATGAACCGCTCGACCGGCCAGTCCTTCGTGTACCCTGCCCCACCCAGCGCCTGGATCGACTCGAGCGACACCTTCACCGCGCTCTCGCTCGCCAGCAGGATCGCGCCCGCCGCGTCGAACCGCGTCGTCTTGCCGGCATCGCACGACTTGGCGACCGCATAAACGTACGCGCGCGCCGAACTGAGCGCGACGTACATATCGGCGACCTTCGCCTGGATCAGCTGGAACTGGCCGATCGGCGTGCCGAACTGCTTCCGCTCCCGGACGTAAGGGATCACGACGTCGAGGCACGCCTGCATGATGCCAAGCTGGATCCCGGCCAACACCGCGCGCTCGTAGTCGAGGCCCGACATCAGCACGCCGACGCCGCCATTCTCAGGACCCATCACGTTCTCGAACGGGACCTCACAATCGGTGAAGACGAGTTCGGCGGTGGGCGACCCGCGCATACCCATCTTGTCGATCTTCTGGCCGATCGCGAAGCCCGGCATGTCCTTCTCGATCAGGAACGCGGTGATCCCGCGCGAGCCCTCGCCGGTCTTCGCATAGACGACCAACGTGTCGGCATAGGCCGCGTTGGTGATCCAGAATTTCGTGCCGTTGAGGACGTAGCCCGTGTCGGTCTTCACCGCTTTCAGCTTCATCGAGACCACGTCGGAGCCGGCGCCCGCCTCGGACATCGCAAGGCTGCCGACATGCTCGCCCGACACGAGCTTGGGCAGATACTTCGCCTTCTGCTCGGGATTGCCCCAGCGGCGAATCTGGTTGACGCACAGGTTCGAATGCGCGCCGTAGCTGAGTCCGATCGAGGCGGATGCGCGGCTGACTTCCTCGACCGCGACGACATGCTCGAGATAACCAAGGCCGAGACCGCCAAACTCTTCCTCGACGGTGATGCCGTGGAGGCCAAGTTCCCCCATTGCCGGCCACAGCTCGCGCGGGAACCAGTCGTCGGCGTCGATCTTCGCCGCCAGCGGCGCGATCTTGTCGGTGGCGAACCGCTTCGTGCTCTCGCGGATCATGTCCGCCGACTCACCCAGCGCGAAATCGAAATCGGAAATCATTGCAGCCTCTCCAGACGCGTGTTTGGCCGATGCTACCGCGCCGCGCCTCTGTTGAGAAATTGATACGACCGAACACATGCGATAGATCCGGTCTATGATCGAACGCTATCTGCTGCGGTATTTCCTCGCGGTCGTCGACCAGGGCAATTTCACGCGCGCGGCGGCGCAGTGCCGGGTCTCGCAGCCGACGCTGTCGGTCGGGATCGCCAAGCTGGAAGCGGCGCTTGGCCAAACGCTGATCCTCCGGACCAACCGCCGCATCGAACTGACTCCCGGGGGTACGCGGTTCGTCCTGCATGCCCGTCGGATCGAGGCCGAATTCACGGAGGCCGAGCGCGATTTCCAGGATGCGGCCCCGACCAAGCTCATCCGTCTCGGCATCGCATCGACGCTCCCCCCATCATGGATCGCCCAGGCGCTGACGCGCGCGCAGCATGCGTCCACCGGCGAACGGCTCGAAATCGTCGAGGGGCGCAACAGCGAGTTGTCCGGCCTGCTCGATCGTGGCCGGATCGATTGTGCGCTCGGTATCGTCGGCGACGATCCCCGCGGCATGCTCCTGTTCGACGAAGGATTTGCGGTTGCGGTATCGAACGATCATCGGCTGGCGAAGCGGGACCGGCTCGGCATTGCCGACGTTGCCGGCGAGACCATGATCGTCCGCCGCCACTGCGAGGCGCTGGCCGAGACGAGCCGCTTCTTCACGGCGCACGGCGTCCGTCCGTTCATGGCCGCGCGCACCGTCAGCGACGACCGCGCGCTCGCCTATGTTCGTGCAGGGCTCGGCATCACCGTCATGCCGCGCTGCTTCGCGTCCGAGGGGATCGCGATGATTCCGCTGACCGGGTTTACCGCCACGCGTCGCGTCGGGTTGCTCATCGCCCCGGACGCCGCATCCCGACTGGCCGACAGCACGATCTTCCAGGCCATCGGCGAGACGTTTCGCGGACTGAACGCCCTCAATGACGGACAGGCTTCGTCCCGGATCTAGCCGGGATCGCAGGAAGGGCCGGCAGCAATCGCTGCGATCAGGACGCCAGCGCGAGCAGCGCCGGCGCCAGATCCTGCGCGGCGATCGCGACCTGCGTCCGGTTACGGACGTTGAGCTTGCGCATCAGCGCGGTCATGTGCGCTTTCACGGTCGCCTCCGCGATACCGAGGTCGAATGCGATCTGTTTGTTGAGCAAGCCGGACCGGACGCCGTGCAACACCTTGATCTGCGTCGGCGTCAGTCGCGGTTGCGCCACAACGGACAAAGACGCGGCGGCGGCGTGCTGCAATCGGTGTGCATAGACGGTCCCTTCCATGATCATCCTCCTCTGACGTCCTGCGATCGCGTCACGGTACATCGCTGCGACACGGCTGGATCGATCGTCCGTCCGATCCGATTATACGGATTCGGTTGGACAGATTTATCTATGGTCCGTGATATCGGTACCATTCAAGCATTTTTTGTGTCGTTGCAAAAAAACCTGTCCTACAGATGACATCGAGATACCGGCAGGCGAAGGCGCCGTCGGAACAGGGGAGGCATGGATGCCAAACGCAGTGAACGATTCACCGATGGTCACGATTGCCATCGGCGGTTCCGTGGCGGGCGCGCCGTGATCGGTAGCGACCTCCGGCTGGTGATCGCCGCGGTCTCCGGAATTCTGCTGGCCGTGCTGATGATCGTCCGCGGCCGGCTGCATCCGTTTATCGGCCTGTTGTGCGGGGCCTTCACGGTCGGGCTGCTCGCGGGCCTGCCGCTGCCCGATGTTGCCAAGGCAGTGCAGAAGGGTGTCGGCGACATCATCGGCGGCACCGGGCTCGTCGTCGCGCTTGGCCTGTCGCTCGGCGCGATGCTGCATCTGTCGGGCGCCGCCGCGTCGCTGGCCAAGGCGGCGCTGAACCTCACCGGTGCGCGAGCCGCGCCCTGGGCGACGCTTGGTATCGCGATCATCGTCGGGCTTCCGCTGTTCTTCGAGACCGGGCTTGTCCTGCTCCTGCCGATCGTGGTCGCAGCGGCGGAGGAGATGACGGGCAAGGACGGGGCCGAGCGCGATGCCGCCAAGCTGCGTCTCATCATGCCCGCGCTTGCCGGACTGGGCGTGGTGCACGCGCTCGTTCCGCCGCATCCGGGGCCGTTGCTGGCAGTCGAGGCGCTTGGCGCCAATCTCGGCCGCACGATGCTGTACGGCATCCTGATCGCGATCCCGACCGCGGTGATCGCCGGGCCGTTATTGGCGAAGTTCACGACGCGCGGCGTGCGGCTCGCGTCGCCGGTCATCACCGATACCGGGCTCGATATCGCGGTGCCGCCGCGGATGTTGTCGTTGTTAATCGTGCTGCTTCCCGTCCTGTCGATCGCTGTCGGCGAGATCGGCCAGATGGTCCCGGCGTTCAAGGGCGCGGCCGGGCTCGTCGCCGCGAGCAATCCCGTCATCGCGCTGCTGCTAACCAACCTGATCGCGCTGCCACTGCTGTTCGGACGGCGGCTGCGCGACGTCGCGATCCAGGAGGCGGTGTGGCACGAGACGATGGGCGCGGCGGGCGCCATCCTGCTGGCGATCGGCGCGGGCGGAGCGTTGAAGCAGGTACTGGTGACCGCCGGCCTGTCCGATCTGCTCGCGCGAACCGTGCTGATGTATGCTATCTCTCCGTTGCTGCTCGGCTGGCTGGTTGCGGTTGCGATCCGCCTCGCTGCGGGTTCGGCGACCGTCGCGACGATCACCGCGGTCGGGATCATGCCGGGCGTGGTCGCCAGTTCGGGCGTGTCTCCCGAACTGGTCGTGCTGGCGATCGGCGCCGGATCGGTGTTCTTCAGCCATGTGAACGATCCGGGCTTCTGGCTGGTGAAGAGCTATGTCGGGACCAGCACGGCGGACACGTTCCGTACCTGGTCGCTGCTCGAGACAACGATATCGGTCGTCGGCCTGATCTTCGTGATGGCGCTCAGCCATGTCGTATGAGACCCGCGAAGTCTCGGCGCCAGGCGAACCGGAAGATCGCCCGGTCGCGACCGAGGGGCGGCTGGCCGATCGCGCCTATACCGCGATCGTCGGGATCATCACCGACGACCACCTTGCCGTCGGCGACCGCCTTCCCTCCGAGACGCGTCTGGCGGCATCGTTCGGCATGTCGCGAACGATCGTGCGCGAGGCGCTTGCCCGACTGGCCTCCGACGGGATCACCCAGACACGGCTCGGTGCGGGCTCCTACGTCAAGCGGCGGCCGTCGGAACGGCTCGGATCGCACATGCCGATGGACGCGCTCGCAGCGACGCTCGGCACCTACGAAGTTCGCTTCGTCCTGGAGGCGGAGACAGCGCGGCTAGCCGCGCAGCGGCGGTCGACCCACCAGCTCGAGGCGATCGAGCAGGCCCTGGGGGCGTTGCGCGCCGCGTTGCTATCCAATGCACCTGCGCACGACGAGGACTGGCGGCTCCACCGCGCGATCGTCGAGGCGACCGCGAACGCCGCGTTCCTGCCGGTCTTCGATCATCTGCACGACGCGGTGATGCGGATCTTGCGCGCCGGCGTCGACATTTCCCGCTCGCGCGCGTCCGAGGTGATCGGCGCGATGATGGAGGAACACGACGCGATCGTCGATGCGATCCGCGAACAGGATGCGGACGGCGCCGCGCTCGCGATGCGCTGGCATCTGTCGCAGGGGCGCAAGCGATTGATGCCGTAACCGCGCCGCCGTCCGGGGCTCGCGTCAGTCCGACCAGCCCGGCTGGAGCGCGAGCCGCAGGACCCGGTCGTTGGCGGTCATGTAGAGCGCCCGTCCGCGTTCGCCGAACGCACAATTGGCGATCGGCGCGCCGGTCGAGACCAGCGCCAGCGGTTCCGCCTCCGGTGTCAGGACCATCATTCCACCCGGCACCGAACAGACCAGCGTGCCGTCGCGCGCGATCTTCATGCCATCGGGCAGGCCCGGTCCGCCGCGCGCCTGCATCGGTTTCGCATCGAGCCAGATCCGACTGCCGCGCGGACGACCGGATGCGTCGAGATCGTACACCATGATCCGCGGCGCCGAATCGTCGGATACCGAGACGTACAAATGTCGCTCGTCCGGCGACAACGCGATCCCGTTGGGCCGGGTCAGGCCGCCGTCAAGCAGGTCGACCGCGCCGCCCGGTCGCCACCGGTAGACGCCGTTGATCGCGAGTTCCTTCAGCGGCGAGGCGTCGTACCCGGTCAGGCCGTACGGTGGATCGGTGAAATAGATCGTTCCGTCGCGCGCGACGTGCAGGTCGTTCGGGCTGTTGAACCGCTTTCCCTCGTAGCGATCGATCAGCACCTCGCGGCGGCGGCTGACGAGATCGAACCGGTCGATCGACCGCCCGCCGCTGTTGGCGATCAGCAGCCTCCCCGCGTGATCGAGCGCCAGCCCGTTGGCGCCGGGTTCGCGAACGCGCGCCGGATCGGTGCCGCCCGCCCCCGACGGTTCGAGGAACGGCGTGGCGACACCACCCGCCTGCCAGCGTCGGATGATATTGGCGGGCGGGTCGGAGAACAGCAGATATCGGCCATCTTCCACCCACACCGGCCCTTCCGCCCAGCGAACGCCGCGCGCGATCACCGAGATCCGGGCATCGCGCGCCACCAAGCGGTCGAACGCCGGGCTCAACCGCAGGATCTGCGGATCGTCCGCCGCCGCGCTGGCACCCCCCGCGAATGTCGGCGTCGCGAGTAGCGCCAGCGCGCCGGCGAGCACCTTGCGTCGATCAGGCTCGATTTCAGTGCGCGCCGACGGCTTACGCATCGGCGGGGCAATAGCTGCGCAGGAAATCCTCGTGGGTCGGCAGGACGGCGACCTGCCGTGCGACGTTCGCCTTCATGTCGGCCATCACCTGGCGGAGCCGTGGCTCGCCCATGATCTGGCCCATTCGGTGATGCTGCCGGGGCGACAGTCGCTGGCCGGTCATCACCTGCGCCCAGGAATCGATGCGGAAGATTTCCTCGCCGTCCTGGAACACCATCCCGCTTTCGCGGAACAGCGCGATCCGGTCGCGCAGTGTGTCGGGAATCGCCATCGTCCGGCACCCATCCCAGAACGCGGTGTCGTCGCGCTCGGTCAGCACGTAATGCAGGACGATGAAATCGCGGATCCGTTCGAGATCGCCCGCCGCCTGTTCGTTGTAGCGCTTGGCGATCGCCGCATGGTTCCCAGCGAACGGAAACACCTGCAACAGCCGCGTGATGCCGATCATGGCAAGATGGATCGCGGTGGATTCGAGTGGTTCGACGAACCCGCCGGCGAGCCCGAGTGCGACGCAATTGCCGCGCCATGCATCCTGGCGGCGGCCGGGCTGGAAGCGGATCAGGCGCGGATCGAACAACACTTCGCCCTCGACCTCGGCGAGCAATCGCGCCTGCGCTTCGTCGGCGGAAAGATGGCGGCTGTCGTAGACGAGGCCGTTGCCGACGCGGTGCTGGAGCGGGATGCGCCAGCGCCACCCGGCACCGTGTGCGATGGCGCGGGTATAGGGTACCGCCGGCCCGACCGAGACGGTCTGGGTGACGACCGCGCTGTCGGTCGGCAACCAATGCCGCCAATTCTCGAATGGCGAACCGAGCGCCTGCCCGATCAGCAGCGCACGGAAGCCGGTGCAGTCGATAAACAGGTCGCCGGTGATCCGTTCCCCCGATCGCAGCACCAGCGCCGCGATGTCGCCGCTCTCGCCGTCCTGCTCGACGCGGTCGATATATCCTTCGATACGACGTGCCCCCGCCCCTTCGGCAAGCGAACGCAGGTGGCGCGCATAGCGACCGGCGTCGAGATGATAGGCGTAGTTCAGTTCGGGCATGCCGCCGGACTTCGCGGTCCCGTTGCCGCTCCCGGTGGCGAACCGCCCGGCGTCGGCGGCCTGAAGTTCGAGACAATAGTCGCCCAGTTCGCCGCCATAGCCATCCTCGCGCGCCTGAAGCCAGAAATGGTGGAATGCGCCCATCCAGGTCGACTGGCCCGTCTCGCCGAACGCGTGGATGTAGCGATCGCCGATCCGCGCCCAATTCTCGAACGATATGCCGAGTTTGAAGGTGGCGCCGGTCTCCGCCATGAACCGCTGCTCGTCGATCCCGATCAGCCGGTGGAAGGCGCGCGCGGTCGGGATGGTCGATTCGCCGACGCCGATCGTGCCGATCTCTTCCGATTCGACCAAGGTCACGTCGACCAATGCCCCCAGCTGCTGCGCGATTGCCGCCGCAGCGAGCCATCCGGTCGTGCCACCGCCGGCGATCACCACGCGCCGCAATTTCCGCCCGTCTGTCATGGCAATCCTATCGGTTGAGGCGTTGGAGGATCTGCGCACGCAGGCGGCGCGCAGTGCCGGCATCCAGTTCGCCGAGAGCACCGCGGGCATGCGGCGGCAGGTGCTCGGCGGGGCGGTCCGCCGGGCCGAACACATAATAGTCGAACAGCGCCCGCCACGCCTGTTTCTCACCCTCGGGACGGTCTCGCAGGCTCAACATCGCATGGAGCAGCGTGGTCATCGGCGTATCGACGAACGCTGGCACGTCGTTCCACCAATAATTGATCATCACGTTGAACGCGTCGAGCGCCTCGACCTGGTGCCACCACAAGGCGGGGTAGACGAGCATGTCGCCGGGTTCCAACTCCGCGACGCGTGCCGTGCCCAGCGCCTCGCGGAACCCCGGATGACGGGCGTAATCGGGATCCTGGAAATCGACCATGCTCACCACCTGCCCGCCCGGTGTCGGTTCGAGCGGTCCGGGATACAGGTTGGCGACCTGGTCCGGGGGGAACAGCGTAAAGCGGCGCCGTCCGACCATCGGGCAGGCGATGTTGTTCGACATATCCCAATGCGCGGCCGCGGTCGTGCGGTTGCCGATCCAGATGCTGGCGAGCGGCGTGCTGGCCGCAGCGATATCACCGTCCGCGACGACCGGGTTTTCCGCGCGCAAGCCGGGGAAATACGTGTCGAGATCGGTCGAACCAAGATAGACCGACTCCGCGTCGTCACCGTCGCCGCCACGCTGTATCCGGTCGAGATATTCGGCCAGCGGCGCGCGTCCGCCCGCGTAGTTCATGCCCTTGAGTTCGGCGTCGTAAAAGAAGCGTCCGTGGATCGCAGGTGCGCCGACGAAGCCGATCACCGGGCGCTTGGCATCGAACCGCAGGAGATAGTCCATCGCCGCATCCGCGCCCTGGCGGCCAGCCTCCACCAGCGGCAAATCGGTCGCCACGCCCTTCAGAACGACCGGTTCACCCGCCGCGACGAGAGCGCCGAAGTCGATGTCGCCGCGACGCAGTCCCTCGATCGTGCGGACGGCAGGCAGCGGGAGGCCCCCTTTCACCGCGCGAGCCTGGCGATCTTGAGGTCGATCAGCCGCGAGACGTTGCCGAGCGACGCCATCGCCCAGAATGCGGCCTGCAGGAACCCGCGCTCGTGCAATCGCGCCAGTGCCGCACCGTCGAGGCTCGCTATCCGATCGGCGGCGATCGTGAAGAGGTCGTCGAGCGTGTAGCGCGTCGCATCGTCGAGCGCGATGTCGAGCGCGACCGGCTCGACCAGGCCTTCCGCCTCGAACGCCGCGAACATCGCGTCGCTCGTCATCACGCCGACATGGATCCGTCTCAGAATCTCGGTGATGCCCTCGAGATACGGGGTGTTGCCGCCATGCTCGAGAAAAACCCTGTGTCCCGCGCCCCGCCCTTCGCCGTGCGCGATCCGGGGATGATCGAGGTCGACATGGATCATCGGCTCGCCATCGGCGTCACCCTCGTTCGAGCGGTGCAGGCCGATCGAAAACGGTCCGCGCTGCTGCAGCGCCGGGACATAACGGGCCTGCCAGCCGCCGTCTCCCAGGAACAGGTTCTCGTCGCGGTCCAGACCGAGCAAAACAACCGACTGGAACCGCCCGTCCTCGCTCCGGCGGAACAGGATGGGATATTCGCGTTGCAGATCCTGCCATTCGGTCGGGAAGACCAGAACCTGGTTTACCGCATCGCCGAACGCCGGCCCGTGTCCCATCGCGACGGTCAGATCGTGATGGTCGATATTGTTGAGAAGTACGAGTTGCGTCACGTCTGGCCTTTTTCCTGTCCGCAAGCGGCAATCGCCGTTCCGCAGCATCATGCCAGACCGCGAACCAGACGCAATCCGACATGGCCGTGGGTCGGCCAAGGGCACGACCAGCGCATCGACCCGGCTGGATCGAAGCCAACCGGAAAGCGAACGGGGCGGCCGTTTCGGACCGCCCCGTCACCCGTCGTTTTCGTTCAGAAGCGGAAGCGACCACCCAGGAGGAAGCGACGCCGCAGTTCCTGCCCGAACCAGAGCTCGCTCTCGTCGCGACCATAGGTCCGGAGCTTGGTTTCGGTCAGGTTGATGCCTTCGACCGATACCGCGAAGCTCGGCGTGATGTCGTAGCTGATGTTCGCGTCGAGCTGACCGAACGACTTGGTGAACTCCGGATTTTTCGAATTGCCGCGATTGATCCCCGACAGGAACTTGTCGCGCCAATTATACGCGATCCGTGCCGACAGACCGTATTTGTCGAAAATCAGCGTCGCGTTGAACGTATCCGACAAGCCGAGCAGTGCAAACTGGTTCTCGGTCGTCGGCCCCCCGATGTTGAACCCGACATCGCCGCGCACCAGCGTATAGGCGGCACTGACGCCGAACCCCGACGATCCGAAGAAATGCTGCCCCGCCGCTTCGAAGCCGTAGATCTCGGCGTCCTTGTTGTTGATCGGCTGGGTCAACTGGAACTGATAGAGCACATCCGTTCCGTTGGCGATCACGTCGCGCGAGCTGTTGATCTGCTTGACGAAATCGTCGTTGAGCGCGCGCGCAGTAGCACTGTAGTTCGCCTGGAACACCGTGGTCGCCGCGCCGATCGAGCCGGTCTGGTCGAGCAACGCCGTCATTGCGAACAGATTGACGTCGCTCTGGTCGGCCCCCAGGGCCTGCAACGCCGCCTTGGCTTGGCCCGAGCGCGTTCCCGCAGCACCCGAGCTCGGATCCCTCAGCCCGAACAGCGTGGTCGAGCTTTGGCCGTTACCGATGAAGTTGCGGACGCGCTTGTCGAACACACCGAACGACAGATAGCTGTCCGGCTTGTAATACCATTCGAGCGACGCATCGAGATTGTCCGATTCCAGCGGGATCAGTTTCGCGTTGCCCGACGTTCCGGTCGCTACACCGCCATTGGCGATCGGGCGCGATGGTCCGGCGACGCTGGTCGACGTGAACAGATTGCTATATTCCGGCCGCGCGATCGTTTTGCTGAACGAAAGGCGTCCGATCAGATTGTTCTTCAGCTCGACCTGAAAATCCATCGACGGCAGGAAATTATTGTAGGTCCCGCTGTCCGTCAGGAAGCTGCTCTGGTTCGAAAGCACGACGAGATAATCGTTGTCGGAAACCCAGTTTATCCCAGCGGGTACGGCCACGAGCGATGTCGACGTGGACTTCGTGTGCTCGTAGCGCACGCCGGCGACGAGCGTTGCGGGCAAAGGCCCGAGTTCCCCCTTCCACGTGACCTGCCCATAGGCCGACCAGATTTTCTCGCGGACCCGGTTGTCCTCGGTTGCGGTAGTTGCGACCGCATTTCCCGCCTTGCTGTAGAACGGCGACAGCGCCGAGTAGATGGCAGCGGCATCGCCGCGGAATGCCGTCTGTGATTCCGGATCGTTACCGGGGTCGAAATGCTTGAACTTGCACACCAGACAGAACGCCTGCAGCGCACCGGGTGCCAATTTCTCGACGTCGCCGGGACTGGTGATGCCCCAGTCGCCCAGAGTCTGCTGCATCGACGTCCGCGTCTGGTGCATGTTGGTATCGCGATAATTACCGCCGAAATCGAAGCGACTGCCGCCGCCCAAATCCCAGCCGAAATCGCCGCGCAGTTCCTTCACGCGCTGATCCTGCGCAGACGCGTAGGTGCGCGCTATCTGCGAACCGACCTGAGACACCGTCAGCGGGCCGTTGAGGGTCACGTCCTGTACCGGGATGGCCCCCGTATAATCGACGGAATGCGCGGTGACGACGTTGGCGGCCATGCCGACCAGCGTCGAGCTTTTGCCGTTGGGATTGTCGGGGCGGCTGGATGCCTTGCTGTAATGGCCGTCGAGGTTGAACGTGAAGTTGTCGGTAATTTCCCACTTTCCGTTCAGACCGAAATCCTGGATCCGGCTCTTCTGGCCGCGGTTCTGCGCCTCGAACCCTTCGTCCTTCGCGCCGTTGATCGTCTCGTGCAGATAATTTGCGGTGGCGACCACGGGATTGGCGTCGAACCGGACCTCGTCGAACGGCCGGCTGAACCAATTGGACAGATCCGAGCGGATTTCCTTCTGCGTGTTCTGGGCGAACAACGCGTCCGCGGTCAGCGTGAGCGTCTCGATCGGCTTGAACTGGACCACCGCCTGGCCGTTGATGCGCTCGCGGCTGCCCTCAGCATAATGGTAGCGACTATCATTGGGGAACGCGACGAGCTGGTTCGGATTGGTCGGCGCACCCGTGATCTTCGTGCTGCCATCGCCCTTGACGAAACCGCCCGCCAGGAAGTCCGTATACGACTGGACGTTCCAGTCGTTGGACGTCGCCGCGATCGAGGTGAAGTTGCGCTTCTGGTAGCTGCCGAACAGCGACACGCCGAACCGGTCGGTCGGGTCGGCCCAGCTCAGCACGCCAGACAGCTCCGGCGTCACCTTCGAGCCGCAATCGAGGCAGCCGTCCGTGCTGGTATCGTACACGCCCTTCGCACCGATGCTGCCGGTCAGCCCGCCCTTGCCGTCGAGCGGACGACGCGTGACGACGTTGATCGTCGCGCCGATGCCGCCGGTCGGCACCGAAGCGCGGCCGGTCTTGTAGACCTCCAGCGTGCGGACACCCTCCGACGCTAGATTCGAGAAGTCGAACGAACGGCTTGCACCCTGCGCACTGTCCGAATTCTGATCGCCGCCGACCACCTGCACGTTGGCGGTCGCGAGCTGGCGACCATTGAGCGTGACCAGGTTGTAGCTCGGTCCAAACCCGCGGACGGTAACCAGTGCGCCTTCGCCGTTGGTGCGGTTGATCGATACGCCGGTAATCCGCTGCAACGATTCGGCGAGGTTGGTATCGGGAAACTTGCCGATATCCTCGGCGGAAATAGCGTCGACGATACCGGTCGAGTTGCGCTTGATGGCGATCGACCGCTCAAGGCTGGCGCGGACGCCGGTCACGACGATCTCGTCGCTGCCGGGCGTCTGCGCCGCCAGCGCGGATTCCGAAGAGGGTGCGGTTTGCGGGGTGGTCAACTGGCCCGCTTCGGCGGCCGGATCGGCGGTCGTTCCCGGTGCGGTCGTCGGTTGGGCGTTGGTCGCGTCAGCGCCCGTCTGCGCCTGGCCCCAAGCTACACCCGATAGCGTAAGACACGTGGCAACCGCCACCACGGATGCCGAGCGCGCGAGCGCCGACGATAGACTTCCAGCCTTCATGTTCGTCCCCTCTTGATCGCGATCGCACTGACCGCGTAGTCGCCCCGCCGATCTTTATGTCGGCATGTGCGAGCGCTACCATAAAGCCTGACACAATGATGGCAAGCATCTTTCAAGCAGGGAGAGGATTGGTAATGGGTGTATTCTTATCAATGTTAATCTGGGTGAACGAGTTCATTTCTTCAGATGCTGCAACTGCGAAATCATGACATGCAAAGATTGTTCAGCATTAGCATAGGCATACCAATCGAAATTTAGAGTATGTCGATAATCATGTCTCAAGCGCCGTTCAACGTTCGCAGCCGCACAAGAATGCAGAGGGGCTGACTCGGTATACGACCTTAGTAGGGGGTCTCGATTTGTCGCTCGCATATCCACGGTTGAAGAAACGTTGATCGAGATCAACGATACTGGAACAGGCACCGTCTGACTGAACGCCGCTTCCCTAGCGGCGCAGCGCCGAACATACGCCTCGCTATGGATACTTTGGCAGGTTCGCGCCGATCGCGTCGTATGTCTGCCCGCAAGCGGTTCAGGCAAGCACAGCCGGATCGACCGGCGTATAATGCGGCACGAGCAGATGGATCACGAGCAGCGCGACCAGATACGCGCAGCCGGCGACGACGAAGATCGGCCCATAGCTGCCCACCCCAGCGAGTATCGTGCCGGCGAACTTGGCCATCAACATCCCGCCGAACGCGCCGGCCAGGCCACCGAGACCGATCACCGATCCGCCCACGCCGCGCGGGAACAGATCACCGGGGATCGCGTACACGTTGGCGGAGAAGCCCTGATGGCATGCGCACGCTAGTCCAATTGCCGCAACTGCCCACCAGAGTCCCGGTGCCTGCGCGGCGAAGATGATCGGCAACGCGAACAGCGCGCAGGCGAACAATGCGGTCTTGCGCGCGCGATTGGGCGTCTGGCCGCGTGCCAGCAGCCGCGACGAGAACCAGCCGCCCGCGACCGATCCGACATCCGCCAGCACGTACACGGCGACCAGCGGCGGGCCGAAATCGAGCATCTTCACGCCGTATTGTCGGTTGAAGAAGTCGGGCAGCCAGAACAGGAACGTCCACCATACCGGATCGATCAGGAAGCGGCCGAGCATATATGCCCAGGTCTGTCGCAACCGCAGCAGCGTGCGCCAGCGGACCGGCTTGGCGGCGGGTACGGGATCGGCCTCGATCCACGCCAGTTCCTCGGGCGTGACGCGCGGATGCTTGCGCGGCGATCGGTAGAAGGCGAGCCACGCCACCAGCCAGATCACGGTCAGCGCGCCGGTCGCGATGAACGCCATCCGCCAGCCGAACGTTACCGCGATCACCGGCACGATCAACGGCGTGAGGATCGCCCCGACGTTCGAGCCCGCGTTGAAGATGCCGATCGCCAGCGCGCGCTCGCGTTGCGGAAACCATTCGTTCGCGGCGGCCAACGCGGCGGGGAACGCGCCGGCCTCGCCGATCGCGAGCGGGATACGCGCGAAGATCATCATGCCGGCGCTGGTGAACAGCGCGTGCGCGACATGCCCGATCGTCCACAGCGTCACCGCAACCGCATAGCCGATCTTCGCGCCGACCCGGTCGACGAACCGCCCGAACAATACATAGGCGATGCCGTACGCAGCCTGGAACGCGATCGCGAGATCGGCATAGCCCTGCTCGCTCCAGTTGTAGCGCGCCTGGAGTTCTGGTTTGAGCACCGGCAGCACGAGCCGGTCGATGTAGCTGAGCGCGACGGCGGCGAAGAGCAGCGCGCAGACGCTCCACCGCACTTTGCCGCGCGGCTTCGCGGTCGCGGCGGCGGCGGTCACCAGTTGCACAGCGTGCCGTCCTCGAGACGCGCTACCGGGAGATAGGCGCGCTTATACTCGTAGGTCGTGGCGAGACCCTCGTCGATGTCGACCCCGAGCCCCGGTGCCTCCCCCGGATGCATCATGCCGTCGTCGAAGGTGTATGCATGCGGGAAGACCGCATCGGTCTCGTCGGTGTGCGGCATATGCTCCTGCACGCCGAAATTGGGTACCGACAGCCCGAAATGCAGCGCCGCCGCCATCGCCACCGGCGACAGGTCGGTCGCGCCGTGGCACCCGGTCCGCACCTGATAGAGATCGGCGAGCGACGCGATCCGGCGCAGGTGCGTGATGCCGCCGGCGTGGACGACGGTCGCGCGGATATAGTCGATCAGCTGGTTCTGGATCAGGTCCTTCGCGTCCCAGATTGAATTGAACACCTCGCCCACCGCGATCGGCGTCGTCGTATGATTCCGGATCAGCTTGAACGCGTCCTGGTTCTCGGCCGGCGTCGGGTCCTCGATCCAGAAAAGGTTGTATGGCTCGAGCGCCTTGCCGAGCCGTCCCGCCTCGATCGGCGTCAGCCGGTGGTGGATGTCGTGGAGCAGATGCACGTCCCAGCCCATCGCCTCGCGCGCAGCCTTGAACAGTTCGGGGACGACGCGGAGATATTTCTCGGTCGACCACACGCTTTCGCTCGGCAGGTCGGCATCGGCGGGTTCGTAGCGCGCGCCGTGCTTGGCAACGCCGTAGGTCGAGGCGAGCCCCGGCACGCCGCATTGCAGCCGGATCGCCTTGTAGCCCTTGGCCTGCTCCGCCTTGGCGACCGCGATCGTATCCTCGATCGTCGTGCCGTTGGCGTGCGCGTAGACCATGCACGCATCGCGCGCCGCACCGCCGAGCAACTGGTACACTGGCATCCCCGCAAGCTTGCCCTTGATGTCCCACAATGCCGTGTCGACCGCAGCGATCGCTGCCATCGTCACCGGACCTCGGCGCCAGTAAGCACCCTTGTAAAGATACTGCCAGATGTCCTCGATCCGGTGCGCGTCGCGGCCGATCAGGCACGGCACGACATGATCGGTCAGGTAGCTGGCAACGCTCAGCTCGCGGCCATTAAGCGTGGCGTCGCCTAGCCCTGTGGTGCCGTCGTCGCACTCGATCTTGAGCGTGACGAAGTTCCGCCCGGGTGACGTGACGATGACGCGGGCACTGACGATCCTGGGCATAAGCGGTCCCTCAGGCGATTTCGAGAATGGCGGTCTTCAGCTGTGCCGAACTCGGTCCAGCCATAATCGTGAACAGGCCCGGCTCGACGACCTCACGCATGTCGACGTCCCACAGAGCGAACGCATCCGGGCCGAGCGTGAAGCGCAGGGTTCGCCGCTCACCGGGCGCGAGCGTCACGCGTTCGAACCCCTTCAACTCCATCACCGGTCGCGCCACCGACGAGACCTGATCGCGGACGTAGATCTGTACGACCTCGTCGCCAGCACGCTGCCCGACATTGGCGACGTCGACCTCGACCCCGACGCTGCCCGCGATGCCGATCTTCGCCGCCGACAACCGCGGTGCGCCGATGTCGAAGCGCGTGTAGCTGAGGCCGTGGCCGAACGGGAACAGCGGCGCCGTCTCCGCGAACAGGTAACCGCGCTGCGTCGATGGCTTGCGGTTGTAGTAGAACGGCACCTGCCCGACTTCGCGTACCACGGTGACCGGCAGCTTGGCGCCGGGATTGATCCGGCCGAACAGCGCCTCGGCCATCGCGGTGCCGCCCTCCTGCCCCGGATACCAGCATTCGAGCACCGCGTTCGCCTTCGCGATGACGCCCGGCCAGCTCGGCGGACGCCCGTTGATCGCGGCGATCACGATCGGCTTGCCGAGCGCATGCAGCGCGTCGAACAGCGCATTCTGCTCGCCGACCAGGTCGAGCGTCGTGCGGTCGCCCAGATGATTGGCCGAGAACCCCTCGCGGCTGGTCTGCTCGGTATCGCCGATCGCCAGGATGATCGTATCGGCTTCGCGCGCGACCTCGACCGCTTCGGCGATCAGCGCGCGGTTCTTGGCGGGATCGGCGAGCAGCACCGCGTCCTGCGACCGGTCCTCGCTCTGGGTGATGAACACGCCCTGCGCATGGACGATCGTCGCCGCGCCGCCGACCAGCGCGCGTACGCCGTCGAGCAGCGACACCGTCTGGCGTGGCGGTGCGGAATAGCCGCCGAGCCGCGCGATCGCCGCATTCGGCCCGATCACCGCGATCCTGCCCTTGGGTGCAAGCGGCAGCGTGCCGTCGTTGGTGAGCAGGCACATCGATTTGCGGGCGGCCTCCAGCGCGACGCCGCGTGCTTCCGCGTTACCGGTCAGGCGATCGGCGGCGCGGGGATCGACCGCCGACTCCTCGAACAGGCCTGCACGAAACTTCAACGCCAGCATGCGCGCGCAGGCGGCGTCGACCTGCGCGATCGGCACCGTCCCCGCGCGCACATGGGCGGGGAGCGTGCGATAGGCCAAGCCGTCGGGCAGCGCGCTGTCGACCCCGGCTGCCAAAGCCAGTTTCGCCGCCCCGTTCAGGTCGCGCGCAACGTGGTGGATCGTGTCGAGCTCCTCGATCGCGCCGTAATCGCTGACGATCGCGCCTGAAAATCCCCATTCGCCGCGCAGCACGTCGCCGAGCAGCCAGTGGTTCGCATGGCTCGGCAAGCCGTCGATCTCGTTATAGGACGGCATCACCGCGCCGATCCCGGTGCGCGTCACGACGGCACGGAACGGCGGGAAGAAGCTCTCGCGCAGTTCGCGTTCGCCGATTGGTGCGGGGCCGATATTGTTGCCCGCCTGGGGCTGGCCATGACCGGTCATGTGCTTCAGCGTCGCGAAGACCTTGCCCGGTGCCAGCGTCGTGCTGTCGCCCTGCAGGCCCTCGACCGCGGCGACGCCCATCTCGCCGCACAGATACGGATCCTCGCCGAACGTCTCCTCGATCCGGCCCCAGCGCGGATCGCGCGCGATGTCGACGACCGGCGATAGCGAGAGGTGGCTGCCATGCGCGCGCACTTCGCGACCGATGATCGCCTGTCCGCGCCGCATCAGGTCGCGGTCGAAGCTGCCGGCCATGCCGATCGCCTGCGGGAACATCGTCGCGTCGGGCGCCATATAGCCGTGCAGCGATTCCTCGTGGAAGATCACCGGGATGCCGAGCCGCGTGCCGCGTGCCCAGCGCTGGACCGCGTTGACGAACGCGATCGTCGAGTCCGAGCCGCGAAATCGCGCGCCGGTGCCGCCTGCCACCGCCGCCACCGATGGTCCGCCGCGCAGATCAGATGGGCGCGTCACCTGCCCGAACCCGGCCGGATACACCGCGGTAGCCCGCGCAGGATCGAACGTCAGACCGCCGGGAGTCATCACGTCGGCCTTGGTCGCCCACAGCGAAATGGTCTGGCCGACCTTCTCCTCGAGCGTCATCCGCGCCATCAGATCGCGCACGCGCAAATCGACTGGCGCTCGCGGATCGCGGTAGATCGCGCGGGTGTCGGCGGCCAGCGCGACACCGGGTGCCAGAGCGGCGACCGATGCCGAGCCCAGCCATCCGAGCAGGCGGCGGCGAGTGGTCGCGATCGAGGAAACTCTTGTACCGGGCACCCGCATTCTCCTGTCGTCAACGCGGCATTGCTGTCGATGCCTTCGTCGTGATAGCGATAACATGTCCGAGAAACCGAGCCGCTGTCAATGCGGCGTGGGCCGACAGGAGAGGAAGACGTATGGGGTTCGCCAGGCTTTTCGTTGCGATGGCAATGCTGGTTGCGAGCGCGGGAACGGCACAGGCGGAGGACGGATACGACCTCTGGCTGCGGTATCGCCCGCTGGCGACAAACGACGCAGCGGCGCTCCAGCGCGATGCGCAATCGGTCGAGCGGCGTGACGATACGCCGACGCTTCGGGTTGCCGTAGACGAGGTGCGGCGAGGACTGGCGGGTCTGTCCGGACGCGCCAGCGCCGACGGTACGAGCGCGCATCCTGTTGTGTTGGCGACCGGTGCCGACCGCGACGTCGCGGCGCTTCGCCTGCCCCTCGCGACGCTCGGCGACGAAGGGTATCTGGTGCGGTCGACGACGTTCGGGGGTCGGCGCGTCACGCTGGTGACGGCGAACACCGATCGCGGCGTGCTCTACGGCAGCTTCGCGATGCTGCGGTACCTCCAGACCGGGGGCTCACTCGCGAGCATCGACCTGACATCGACACCGCGCGTAAAACTGCGCGTGCTGAACCACTGGGACAATCTGGATGGCGTGGTCGAGCGTGGCTATGCCGGTCAGTCGCTATGGGACTGGTGGACGCTCCCCGACTTCCGCGATCCGCGTTACACAGACTACGCGCGCGCCAACGCCTCGATCGGAATCAACGGGACGGTCCTCAACAACGTCAACGCCAAGGCGGAAAGCCTGACGCCGCGCTACATCGCCAAGGCCGCGGCGCTGGCTGACGTGTTCCGGCCGTACGGGATCAAGGTGTATCTCTCGGCGCGGTTCTCGGCACCGATCGAACTGGGGGGGCTGAAGACCGCCGATCCGCTCGATCCGCAGGTCGCGGCCTGGTGGAAGGCGAAGGCGGACGAAATCTACCGCGCGATTCCCGATTTCGGCGGCTTCCTCGTGAAGGCGAACAGCGAGGGCCAGCCGGGTCCGCGCGACTATCACCGCAGCCATGCGGACGGCGCCAACATGCTCGCCGCCGCCGTCGCGCCGCATGGCGGGATCGTGATGTGGCGCGCGTTCGTCTATGCCGACACCGATCCCGAGGACCGCGCCAAACAGGCCTATACCGAGTTCAAGCCGCTCGACGGCAAGTTTGCGGACAATGTCATCGTCCAGGTGAAGAACGGTGCGATCGACTTCCAGCCGCGCGAGCCGTTCCACCCGCTGTTCGGCGCGATGCCGAAGACGCCGCTGATGATCGAGTTCCAGATCACCAAGGAGTATCTCGGCTTCGCCACGCACCTTGCCTATCTGGGGCCGTTGTTCGCGGAGACGCTGGCAAGCGAGACGATGCAGAAGCCCGGCGAGACGGTCGCCAACGTCGTCGACGGCGTGGCGGAGGGCCACACCCTGACCGGGATGGCCGGCGTCGCCAATATCGGTCGCGACCGGGACTGGGCGGGCTCGACGTTCAATCAGGCGAACTGGTATGCGTTCGGGCGGATGGCGTGGGATCCGACGCTCGCCGCCGCGCCGGTCGCGCGCGAATGGGCGGCGATGACCTTCGCGCCGACGCCCGCCATCGTCGATCCGGTCGTCGGCATGATGATGGGATCGCGCGAGGCGGTGGTCGATTACATGACGCCGCTCGGCCTCGCGCATCTGATGGCGACGGGCCACCATTACGGTCCCGGCCCTTGGGTTGCCGACCTCAAACGCTCGGAGTGGAACCCGGTCTATTACCACCGCGCCGACAAGACCGGGATCGGTTTCGATCGGACGAAGACGGGCAGCGATGCGGTCGCGCAATACGCCCCTGCTCTAGCGCGCCGCCTGGCCGATCCGGCGACGACACCCGAGCGCGAACTGCTCTGGTTCCACCATCTCCCCTGGGATCGCCGCCTCGCGTCTGGCCGGACCGTGTGGGCCGAGATGGTCCACGATTACGATGCCGGCGTTGATTACGTTTCGACCATGCGGCGACAATGGGCCTTGCTCCAGTTCAGCATCGATGCGGAGCGTTGGACAAAGACGGCGACTTATCTCGCGGTCCAGGAACGCGAGGCCCGCTGGTGGCGCGATGCAAGCGTGGCTTACTGGATGTCCGTCAACCACCTGCCCCTGCCCCCCGGCGTCGCGCCGCCCGCACATGATCTGGCGTGGTACAAGGCGCTGAAAGTGCCATATGCCCCGGGCAATCCGCAGTGAAACGGGTACCATCCGGTAGAATCGCCGCCCGCGCCCCGCTCGGTCAAGGCTCGCAACCCCAGGCGAGCAACCGTGGCGCGCGACACGGGCTTGCTTGCGATCCGCTTCGTCCGGGCGCTAGGATACCGCCAACGACGACCATATGGGGTGGGACGATGAGACGGTGGTCCGCGGCGCTGATAGTCGGCGCGCTGCTTATCGCGGGTGCAGATGCCCGCCGCCCCTCACCATCCCATGGCGGGGCGAATCGGCCCGAACCGCACTGGATCGCGAGTTGGGGTTCTGCCCAGTTGAATTCGACCGGCGAGAACGCGCTTCCGATGGATCGGGCCGGTGCGATCACGCTGCGCCAGATCGTGCGGCTGTCGGTCGGCGGCGACAGCGTAAGGGTGCGTATTTCCAACGCGTTCGGCACCCAACCGCTGGCGATCGGCGCTGCGCACATCGCGCACGCCCTGAAGCCGGGGACGCCGCAGACCGATGGCGGCGCCACGGTGACGTTCGCCGGACGCGGCGATGCGGTGATACCGGCGGGCGCGGAAATCTATTCGGATCCCGTAACGCTGGCGGTGGGATCGGGTGCGGACCTTGCCGTCAGCATCTATCTGCCCGCCGCCGCGACTCCGCAGACCGGCCATCCAGGCGCCCGCGCGACGAGCTTCACACTGCCGGGCGCACATGTGTCAGACCCCATCCTGTCCGGCGCGCTCCCAACCACGCACTGGTATGCACTCGCCGATATCGAGGTCGCAGGCATCGCTGGCGCGCGGTCTGGCGCAGTAGCAAAGCCGGGAACGATCGTCGCGATCGGCGATTCGATCACCGATGGCTACGGCGTACTGCCCGAGCACAACAGCCGCTGGCCAGACATCCTCGCCGAGCGGTTGCGCGCCCTTCCTGCCACGCGCGCGCTGGGCGTGGTCAATACCGGCATCGGCGGCAATCGCGTGCTGCTCGACGGAACAGGTCCCAATCTGCTCGCTCGGTTCGATCGCGACGTGATCGCACGCAGCGGCGTTCGCTGGGCGATCGTGCTGGAGGGCGTCAACGATATCGGCGTGCTCACCCGCGACGCACCCGCCACTCCCGAACGGCATGCCGCCCTCGTCGCGCAGGTGACGGCCGCCTATACCCAGCTCGTCGCACGGGCGCATGCCCACGGCATCAAGGTGATCGGCGGGACGGTGATGCCGTTCGGCGGCAACGACTATTATCACCCGAGCGCGGCCAACGAAGCCGATCGGCAGGCGGTCAATACGTTCATCCGCACCGCGGGCGTGTTCGACGACGTGATCGATTTCGACCGGCTGATGCGCGACCCCGCACATTCCGATCGCCTGTTGCCCGCCTATGATTCGGGCGATCACCTCCACCCATCGGAAGCCGGCTACCGGGTGATGGGCCAGGCGGTCCCCCTGACGCTGTTCGCCGACAAAGGGCGATCGGACCCGTGACCGCCGCGGCCGCGCCGCATCGAAAGTTTGCGATCGCGTTCGACGGTCGCCCTGCACACGGTCCGCTGGCGCCGATAGAGCAGCGATCCTGCGCCATTCGCGACATCACCACCGCGCTCGGCACCGGCAAGTCGCCGGCGTTCGGCTTCCTGAACGCTGGCTTCGGGCTCGCCACGCGCGGCAACGCAGCGCGCGCGATCGCCGGATGATCGTCCGCGTTGGCGGCAACCATACCCATAGTCGTTTCGATCGCGCAGGGGTCGGCGCGATCAGCGCTTGTCCGGTTGCGACGCGCTGATATGGTAGCGCTATCTGTTGCAAGCACAGACTGTAGATCTCGCAGAAGATCGTTTTAGGAAGGATTACCTGGCATGCGCCTCCACCAAAAAACCGCGCTGTTCGCGGTATTGCCCGCGATGTTCGCCGCCGGCGTTACCATCGCCCAGATACCCGCCCGGCACGCCGGCGCCATCCCTCCGTCGACCTCGGTCGCCAAGGCCGAACCGCGCAGTCCCGAGGGGAAACGCTATCTGGCGCAGCCGCTCGTGACCACGATCTTTGCGGCCGATCCGTCGGCGCATGTCTTCAACGGCAAGATCTATGTCTATCCCAGCCATGACGTCGACGCCGGCATTCCCGACGACGATCTCGGCAATCAATATGCGATGCACGATTACCGCGTGCTGAGCATGGATCGCCCGGGCGGTCCGGTGACGATCCATCCGGTCGCGATCGACGTCGCGCAGATCCCGTGGGCGTCGAAGCAGACCTGGGCGCCCGATGCCGCGTACAAGAACGGCATCTATTATCTCTACATGCCGGCGCGCGACAAACAGGGCGTGTTCCGCATCGGCGTCGCGACGTCGAAATCGCCGACCGGCCCGTTCAAGGCCGAGCCACAACCGATCCGCGGCAGCTTCTCGATCGATCCGGCGGTGTTCAGCGACACGACCGGCGAGAGCTACATGTATTTCGGCGGCATCTGGGGCGGCCAGCTCCAGCGCTGGGCGACCGGCAAATTCGATCCGGCCGGCAGCGATACCGACCTGAAACAGGACGACAAGCCGGCACTCGCGCCCAAGGTCGCGCGCCTCTCCGCGGACATGAAGCAGTTCGCCGAAACCCCGCGCGACGTGCAGATCGTCGACAAGGCCGGCAAGCCGATCCTCGCCGGCGATCACGACCGGCGCTTCTTCGAGGCGTCGTGGATGTTCAAGCGCGGCGGCAAATACTACTTCACCTATTCGACCGGCGACACGCACTTCATCGCCTATGCGGTGGGCGACACCCCCTATGGTCCGTTCCGTTATACCGGCCGGATCCTCTCCCCGGTGCAGGGCTGGACCACGCACCATTCGATCATCGAGTTCAAGAACCGCTGGTGGCTGTTCTACCACGACACACAACTGTCGAACCGCAACCACCTACGCTCCGCCAAGATGACCGAACTGACCTTCAACGCCGACGGCACGATCAAGCCGCTCGACCCGTTCAAGGACTGACGCGGAAGATGACCGGGCGGCCGCGAAGGTCGCCCGGTTCGAAGACGTGACGGGGTGACAGGTAGGGCGCTGCTAAATGCGCTGTGACGTTCTACAGACGCGCCGCGAAAACGAAACGCTCGGCGAACGGAACGCGCGTGGACAGCAGACGCGCGAAAATTTGCGACGGTTACGTTGGTAACCGATCAGCCGAACCAAAGCTGGTGAGATACCCAATACCCGGGTCAGGCCAACGGAGGAATGGTGGAGCCGAGGGGGATCGAACCCCTGACCTTTCGCATGCCATGCGAACGCTCTCCCAGCTGAGCTACGGCCCCATTCCCGTTGGGAGGCGGGTCACTAACCGGACCCGCCCGGGTTGGCAAGCGGCGTAAATGCCGCCTGCCAAATTTCTTTTAGATTAACGCTCGTGCTCGTCCTGTGGCGTCTCGACGCCGAGGTCGTCGTCGCCGCCGAGATCGACTTCGTCGTCCGCCGACGGCTCTTCGTCCTCGCCGGTGATCGAGGCGATGTCCTCTTCCTCGTCACCCTCGAGATCCGCGTCGGGCTTCTTGGTGTCGGGCTTGGCGACCTCGAACGGCAGCGGCTGCTTCGACTTCAGGATGGGCTCGGGCTCCCACGCATACCCGCATTCGATGCAGGTCACAGGGTCGGCTTTTTCGAGGTCGTAGAAACGCGTCGCGCATTTCGGGCACGAACGCTTCGTGCCCCATTCCGGCTTGATCATGCCGATAGAACCTTTCGGATGAATGGATTGCGGGGGGATACCCTCGCAAAGTGGGCGCGCCTTGCCATAGCGCAAGGCCACTGTCAAAAGCCCGGCCCCATGGCACACCCCCTCCCCACTTCGATGGACGTCGTCGCGCGCGGTCCACTGGCCGGTTCGATCGCGGTCCCCGGCGACAAGTCTATCAGCCACCGCGCCTTGATGTTCGCGAGCCTGGCGGTCGGCACCAGCCGGATCGAGGGTCTGCTGGAGGGCGAGGACGTGCTCGCCACGGCTGCTGCGATGCGGGCAATGGGCGCGACGATCGAGCGCGGCGAGGACGGCATCTGGGTCGTCGACGGTGTCGGGGTCGGCGGATTGCTTCAGCCCGAAACCGCGCTGGAGATGGGCAATTCGGGGACGTCGACGCGGTTGCTGATGGGCCTCGTGTCGAGCCATCCGATCACCTGCACTTTCACCGGCGACGCGTCGCTGTCGGGTAGGCCGATGGGGCGCGTGATCGAGCCGCTGTCGCAGATGGGGGCGGACATCACGTCGTCGCCGCGCGGGCGGCTGCCGCTGATGGTGCGCGGGATGTGTCCGGCGGTGCCGATTGAATACACGCTGCCGGTCGCGTCGGCGCAGGTGAAGTCGGCGATTTTGCTGGCGGGGCTTAACACGCCGGGGATCACGCGGGTCATCGAGCCAGTTGCGACGCGCGATCATAGCGAGCGGATGCTGACGGGGTTCGGCGCGAAGCTGACCGTTGAAGAGACGAACCGGGGCCGCGTTATCTCGATCACGGGCGAAGCGGACCTTAAGCCGCAGGATATCGTCGTGCCGGGCGATCCTTCGTCGTCGGCGTTCTGGCTGGTCGCGGCGTCGATCGTGCCGGGGTCGGATATCGTCGTGCGCAATGTCGGGCTGAACCCGACGCGGATCGGGATCGTCACGGCTTTGCGGATGATGGGCGCGGACATCGCCGAGCTCGACCCGCGCACCGTCGGCGGCGAGCCCGTCGCGGACCTGCGCGTTCGCCACGCGCCGCTGACTGCGATCGAAGTACCGGCCGATCTCGCGCCGAGCATGATCGACGAATATCCGGTGCTGTTCGTGGCGGCGGCTTTCGCGACCGGAACGACCGTCGCGCGCGGCGCACACGAGCTGCGGGTCAAGGAATCGGACCGGATCACGACGATGCGGATCGCGCTCGAAGCGTGCGGCGTGGTGTGCGAAGAGTATGAGGATGGAATGGCGATCACCGGGTCGGGCGGCGCGGCGATTCGCGGTGGCGCTCGGGTGGCCTCGAAACTCGACCACCGCATCGCAATGAGCATGGTCGTGGCTGGACTTGGCGCCGTTCAGCCCGTCACGATCGATGATGTATCGCCGGTGGCGACGAGCTATCCCGTGTTCTTCCGGTCGCTCGATGCGCTGACCGGCCGGGGGAATTAAGATGATCATCGCAGTCGACGGTCCGGCGGCATCGGGCAAGGGCACGATCGCGCGTGCCTTGGCCAAGCATTACAAGCTGCCGTATCTCGATACCGGGCTGCTCTACCGTGCGGTTGCGCTGAGCGTGGCGCGGATGGGGCTCGATCCGGAGACCGAGGCCGACGCGGTCGCCGCGTGCGATTTCAGCGATGCGCTGCTGAGCGATCCGGCGTTGCGTGATGACGATATCGGCGCGCTGGCATCAGTGGTGTCGGCGCATCCGCTGGTGCGGGCGGCGTTGCTGCATCGGCAGAAGCGGTTTGCGGCACAGGAGGGGGGCGCGATCCTCGACGGGCGCGATATCGGGACGGTGATCGCGCCGGATGCGGATGCGAAGCTGTTCGTGAAGGCTACGCCGAATATTCGCGCGCAGCGGCGGCATGCGGAGTTGCAGGCTCGGGGTGGGACTGCCAGCAAGGATCGGGTTCTGGCTGATATTCGGGCTCGGGATGCTCGGGATAGCGGGCGGTCGACCGCGCCGCTGGTGATGGCGGCGGATGCTGCTTTGCTGGATACGAGCTTTTTGTCGATCGAGGCTTCGGTGCAGCGGGCGGTTGCGTTGGTTGAGGCACAGCGGGCGAAGAAGGCGGCTTCGGTTTAAGCTACTCCCCTCTCAGCAGCAGCGACCGCCCCGGCGGAGGCCGGGGCCCAGTTGGGGGACGTTGCTAACTGAGGGCAGCACTAAGTTACTGCGACCTTTCCAACTGGGCCCCGGCCTCCGCCGGGGTGGTTGCTCTGTTGGGGTTAGCTACCGTGAACCAACCCTGTTTCCCCGCGAAGGCGGGGACCCAGACTGGGCTCCCGCCTTCGCGGGAGAACAAGGAAGTTTAAGGGTCCGCCGTTACCTCCCCGCTGCCTACCGCGCAGCAGCTGCCCCCTCCACTAAAGCGCAGTAACCAGCGCGACCGCCCCGAACACCACCCCCGGAAAATTAGCCACGACGATCGGCCAGTCCCGCTTGTCCTTCAGAAACCCATACCCGACCCACAGCGCGCAATTCACCATCGTCGCGAACGGCTGAACCACCGATCCCTTCTGACCCGCAAGGTTCAGCAGGATCTGGTCGATGTACGACAGGTACATCACGATCGCCGTCACGGTGGCGACCCAGCCCAGCACGAGAATGCCGCGTTCGTTCAAATCTTCGCTCCTGTTGTGAGCAGCCCCCAACGAAGCCGAGCCGAACTTGCTCCGAGACCCGGTTTCGGCTATACGGAACCGTCCGGCGAGCGATGCTCGTGGAGGAAGGCGCGGAGACCCTCGAGTCTCACGCGCCGTTTTCGCATTCAGCGTCTACGTCCTCCGCGCCTCGTGCCGTCCGGATGCTGCGCCGGCGTTCGGTCGTCGCGGCAACGAAGGCCAAGACCAGCGGACCCAACCGCTTGGCCGGAAACAGACTAGGATTACTGAATTCTATGGCAACCCAGGTAATGCCGACCCGCGACGATTTCGCGGCGATGCTGAACGAAACGCTCGGCGACGCCGACAGCTTCGAGGGCCGCGTGGTGCATGGCACCGTGACCGGCATCGAGAACGACATGGCCGTCATCGACGTCGGTCTGAAGTCGGAAGGCCGCGTGCCGCTTCGCGAATTCGCAGCGCCGGGCCAGAAGGCTGACCTCAAGGTAGGCGACGAAGTCGAAGTCTATGTCGACCGCGTCGAGAACGTCCACGGCGAAGCGATGCTCAGCCGCGATCGCGCCCGTCGCGAAGCCGCATGGGACAAGCTGGAAACCGAATTCTCCAAGACGACCCGCGTCGAAGGCGTGATCTTCGGTCGCGTGAAGGGTGGCTTCACCGTCGACCTGAACGGCGCCGTCGCGTTCCTTCCCGGTTCGCAGGTCGATATCCGCCCCGTGCGCGATGTCACCCCGCTGATGGATATCCCCCAGCCGTTCCAGATCCTGAAGATGGACCGCAAGCGCGGCAACATCGTCGTGTCGCGTCGTGCCGTTCTCGAAGAGACGCGCGCAGAGCAGCGTTCGGGCCTGATCCTCAGCCTGGCCGAGGGCCAGATCATCGACGGCGTCGTCAAGAACATCACCGATTACGGTGCGTTCGTTGATCTCGGCGGCATCGATGGCCTGCTGCACGTCACCGATCTCAGCTACAAGCGCGTCGGTCACCCGAGCGAAGTCCTGAACATCGGCGACACCGTCAAGGTGCAGATCATCCGCATCAACAAGGACACCCAGCGGATCAGCCTCGGCATGAAGCAGCTGGAGAGCGATCCCTGGGATGGCGCGATGGTCAAGTACCCGGTCGGCGCGAAGCTCACCGGCCGCG
This sequence comes from Sphingomonas faeni, assembly GCF_040407565.1. Classification (GTDB taxonomy): domain Bacteria; phylum Pseudomonadota; class Alphaproteobacteria; order Sphingomonadales; family Sphingomonadaceae; genus Sphingomonas; species Sphingomonas faeni_F. Next base: position 877,397 of record NZ_JAPZPR010000001.1, on the reverse strand, counting down.
TCACGAACATCACCGAATATGGTGCGTTCGTCGAGCTGGAAGCGGGCATCGAAGGCCTCGTCCATGTGTCGGAAATGTCCTGGACCAAGAAGAACGTCCATCCGGGCAAGATCGTGTCGACCTCGCAGGAAGTCGACGTCATGGTCCTCGAAGTCGATTCCGAGAAGCGTCGCATCTCGCTCGGCCTCAAGCAGGCTCAGGCCAATCCTTGGGAGGCATTCGCTGCCGCTCATCCGATCGGTTCGACCGTCGAAGGCGAAGTCAAGAACGCGACCGAGTTCGGTCTGTTCATCGGTCTCGACAACGACGTCGACGGCATGGTCCACATGTCCGACATCGCATGGGGTGTTTCGGGCGAGGACGCGCTCAACCTGCATCGCAAGGGTGAGACCGTCGAGGCCGTCGTGCTCGACATCGACGCCGAGAAGGAGCGTATCTCGCTCGGCATGAAGCAGCTCGAGCGCGGCGGGCCGTCGGCCGGCGGCATCGCAGCAGCAGGCGACAAGCTGAACAAGAACGCGATCGTTACCGTGACCGTTCTCGAAGTCCGCGATGCGGGCCTCGAAGTGCAGCAGGGCGACGATGGCGCGACTGGCTTCATCAAGCGCACGGATCTGGGTCGCGATCGCGACGAGCAGCGTCCGGAGCGTTTCCAGGTCGGCCAGAAGTTCGACGCGATGGTCACCGGCTTCGATCGTTCGAAGAAGCCGACCTTCTCGATCAAGGCTATGCAGATCTCGGAAGAGAAGCAGGCTGTCGCTCAGTACGGTTCGTCGGACTCCGGCGCGACCCTCGGCAACATCCTGGGCGAGGCTCTCAAGGCTCGCACGGAAGCCGATAAGAAGTAAGCTCAACAGCTTATCGATAAATTGGCCCGGCATGTCTCGAACATGCCGGGCTTTTTCTTGTAAGAACGCTTTTGGTTTTTGACTGTTGCGCAATTGGTGCTAATGCATCGCATGTTGACCTATATCAATGTTATGCATTTGCCGATGGGCGGGGGCTCGAATGATCCGATCTGAATTGGTCTTGAAGATTGCCGAGGCGCACCCGGACCTGCAGCCTAACGAAGTGGAGCTGATCGTCAGCACCTTCTTTGACGAGATATCGAAGCGACTAGCCGCCGATGGCCGGGTCGAACTGCGCGGGTTTGGCGCGTTCTCGACGCGCGCACGCGACGCCCGCACGGGCCGTAACCCCCGGACCGGCGAAGTCGTCGAGGTGGAAGCCAAGCGCGTGCCGTATTTCAAGCCTGGCAAGGAAATGCGCGCACGTCTCAACGTGTGATCGATCCGCGCAATTCTGCGCGGCATGGGTTGACCCGGCGGGCGACCTCGTCTTGTTGGCGCTGTGTGCGGACGTGGCGAAACCGGTAGACGCAGGAGACTTAAAATCTCCCTCCCTAGGAGTGCGGGTTCGAGTCCCGCCGTCCGCACCATTTTTGGCGCCTTGCTCGCTGGTTGCCTTGTCCTCGCGGGTTGCGATCGCCGTCCCGATACCGGGGCAGTGATCGTCAGCGCAATCGGCGCCGCGCCACGATTGGCCGACGCCAGTAGGGTCGCGCTGGACACACCGACCCGCCTGATGATGGATGCCACCGCGCAGGGGCTGGTTCGGTTCGATGCGGCGGGGCAGATCGAACCCGGACTCGCCGAGCGCTGGATCGTGATCGACGGCGGGATGAGCTATATCTTCCGCCTGCGCGAGGGCGATTGGGGCGATGGCACACCGGTCACCGCCGAACAGGTAGTGGCGATGCTCGAACGCCAGATCGGCAGCGCCAATCGCGTGTCGCACAATCCGCTCGCACCGTTCCTGACCGCGATCGACGAAATCGTCGTGATGACCCCGCAGGTGATCGAGGTGCGGCTGTCCCGCCCCCGCCCCGACCTGCTGAAACTGTTCGCGCAACCCGAACTCGCGTTGCTACGGCTACGGCCGACCGGCGGGACTGGCCCGTTCCGTGTCGCGCGTCGCGGTCGTGCGCCCTTGCTGCGGCCGGCCTTCGACCCGGGCCAGGCGGATCCCGACGACCAGCGCGAAGCCAGGCCCGAAGAAGACGTCCGGCTGATCGGCGAGCGCGCCGCGCGTGCGATCGCCCGATTCGCCAACCGTGACTCGGACCTTGTGAGCGGGGGCAGCTTCGTCGATTGGCCGCTGCTGGCGACGACCGACATGGCCCCTGCCAATATCAGAGTCGATCCCGCCGTCGGCCTGTTCGGGCTCGCGATCGTCCGGCGCGAGGGGTTCCTCGCCGACGCCGCCAATCGTGCCGCGGTATCCAGCGCGATCGACCGGACGGCGCTGACCACCGCGATCGCAACGGCCTGGGATCCCGCCGACCGCATCCTGCCCGATATCCTCGATTCCGCCGCGCTGCCGCAGGTACCCGCCTGGTCGCTACTCACGCAGGACGAGCGACGTTCGGCGGCGCGGCAAAGGGTGACGGCGTGGACGGAGGGACCGATCGCCGTGCGGATCGGGCTTCCGGACGGGCCGGGCGCGACCTTGCTCTACGCGCAGGTGGCGGCCTCGCTGATCGCCATCGGCATTACGCCCACGCGGGTCGGCATGGAGGATGCCGCGGATCTGAAGCTCGTCGACGCGGTAGCGCCCTATGACAGCGCGCGCTGGTATCTGGCGACCGCGTGCGTCGTATGCGGAGAGGCCGCGCAGAATGCGCTCGACGCGGCGCGCGAGGCGCCGACGCTGGCCGAACGTGGCGTGCGCATCGCGGCGGCCGATGCGGCGATGAACGAGGATGTGGCGTTCATTCCGCTGGCGCGCCCGCTGCGCTGGTCGCTGGTTGCGGCGCGGCTTCGACAGTGGCAGCCCAACACCCGTGCATGGCACCCGTTGAACAGGTTGCGCACCGATACCAACTGATAGTGATGACCCAGCGCCCTACCCGCCTCGCCCCCGGCCTTAACTTTGATTCGCTACCGATGGGACGCGACGCACTTTCCGTCCGCCGCCGCGTCGAGGCGATGGAGCGGGTGATGGAGGGGCTGTTCACGATCCCGGGCACCAACCGCAAGGTCGGCATGGACGTGATCCTCGACCTTATTCCGTTTGCCGGCAGCACGATCGCGGCGGCGATCGGCGGATGGATGGCGTGGGAGGCGCGCAACATCGGCATGTCGAAGATCCAGATGGCGCGGATGTTCGGCAATGTGGGCATCGACTGGGCGCTGGGCATGATCCCGTTCGTCGGCGCGGTGCCCGACTTCTTCTTCCGGTCGAACACGCGCAACCTGCGGATGATCCGGCGACATCTCGACAAGCATTATCCGTCGACGACTACCCTGGAGGGATAGCGCCGTCCGCTTCTGATCCCCCGAGGGATTTGGCTGGCCCTTGCCAGACGGGGGGGAGGCAAGCGATAACTGCCGTTCCGTGCCCTCCCCCTCCGTCGCCTCTGGCGTCACCTCCCCCTGGCGGGGGAGGATTGGCAGGACGGGATTCATCCTCGCCCGCGCCAGATTTGCAGCGGTGCGCTCGGCGCTAGTCCGCCCTGGTGCACCGGGCAGCGGCGGTAGCGGAAGCGGCGGTCGAGGCAGATCCACACCTCGTCCAGCCAGCCTTGCTTCGTTGCGGTCACCCGCATCATGTCCGCTTTCAGCCCGGGATTTGCCGCCGCCATCGCCGCGGCAAACCGCCCTGCCGTCAGCGACGTGCGCGACAATGCATCCATGTCTGGATAGCGCAGCCTGGCGTACAGCCCCGCCGACTGGTTGAAATACCGCGCCGGACGATAGCCGGGCATGCACGTGCCATGCTTGGCCCATTCATGCTGCAGCAGTTGCGCCGAGGGCGTGGTGCAAAGGTGCGCGCGGATCACCGGTGGCGGCACGAAATCCGCCGGGCGACAATATTGCGGCCAGTCCTTGTCGACGCCGTCCGGCCACAGCCCGTGCAGCGTAAAGCCGAACCGGTTGCCGGCACCGCACTGGAACGACGACGACGCGCGATCGCCATTGTCCTTGCAATATTGCGGAGCCCAGGTGATCGCGAGCGTGTAGCTGCCGATCGGGACATCGCGCTTCGGCTGGCTATCGGACGGCAGGTCCGGGCGGACGCGCTCGACCGTCGCGGGCGTCGAGCATTGATAGGCTTGCGCCTGCACTATGGTCGGTAAGGCCAGCGCCGCGGCGGCCAGGGTCAGTCTCGCGATCATGCTGCGTCCTTGTCGGGGTCATGCGGGAGCCTCACGCTACCGCACGCCATGTTCTTTTCAAACGCCAGACTCGCTCCCGGCACGTCGATCTCAGACCGATGCGAAATCCAGGCCGATGTCCGCTGCCGGCGCGGACTGCGTCAGGCGGCCTACCGAGACATAGGTGACACCCGTTTCCGCTATCGCTCGGATCGTGCCGAGCGCGACGCCCCCTGAGGCTTCGGTCGGCACCCGGTTATCGACCAGCGTTACCGCGTCCCGCAACATCGCAGGTGCCATGTTGTCGAGCAGCAGATGGGTAGCACCTGCGCCGAGCGCGGGCTCGATCTGATCGATACGATCGACTTCGACGATGATGCTGGCGATCCCCGCATCTTTCGCGCGGCGAACCGCCTCGGCAACCCCGCCCGCCACCGCGACGTGATTGTCCTTGATCATCGCCGCATCCCACAGCCCCATTCGGTGGTTCTGGGCGCCGCCCATGCGCGTGGCGTATTTCTCCAGCACGCGCAGACCCGGAATCGTCTTGCGCGTATCGAGAAGGATCGCTCCCGTCCCGCTGATCGCATCGACATAGGCCCGCGTCATCGTCGCGATCCCGGACAAATGCTGCACCGTGTTGAGGGCGGATCGCTCGGCGGTCAGCAATGCACCGGCACGCCCCTCGAGCCGAAGGAGTTCGGTGCCAGCCGTGACCGCCTGCCCGTCCTGCACGAGCCGCTCTATTCGAACATCGGGATCGAGCGTGCGAAAGAACGCGTCGGCGAGATCGAGCCCGGCAACGACGATCGGATCCCTGCTGTCCATCACCCCCGCGAACCGCGCATCAGCCGGAATCACTGCGGCCGACGTGATGTCACCGATCGTGCCCAAATCCTCCGCCAACGTCGTGGCGACGAACGCGGCGATGTCGAAACCGACGAGGCTGGTCGGGGGGGATGTTGGGTTCACCTGTCGTCTCCGAGAATATAGCGTAATATCACGGTCATGCGGATGCATAACCAACCGATCTGACTGCAATCTGACAACGCCGCCCGCCGATTGTCGGTTTGCAATTATTATTTTCAACCCGACGGAACCATATCCGCAATCGAGTGTTGCAGGTTCGATACCCGAGGAATTCCAATGCATATCCAGATGATGGCCGAAACCGCCCGCCTCAGCCAATTACTGGGTGAAGCGCTCGAACTCGCCGATACGCTCCAGTTGCCGATTGCCGCCATCCATATCGATCAGGCACTGGCGCTGCTCGATCCAGATACGCCTCAGACCTGAACCTAGAGGCGGTTGCGCCACCAGCGGGTTATCTGGACGGTCCCACATCGCCGTGCCCAACCGTTGCTGATGCCATCCGCAGCATCGCATCGAGACTTTTCTTGGCCTGCAGCCGCAGCCCCTCCTCGATCTCGATCCGCGGGCTCAGATCGCGTAGCGCGACGTAGAGCTTTTCAAGCGTGTTGAGCGCCATGTACGGGCAGATGTTGCAATTGCAGTTGCCGTCAGCGCCGGGTGCGCCGATGAAACGCTTGTTCGGCAACGCCTTTTCCATCTGGTGGATGATGTGCGGCTCGGTCGCGACGATCAGCGTGTCGCCCGGCATCGCCAGCGCGTAATCGAGGATGCCGCGTGTCGAGCCGACATAATCGGCGTGGTCGAGGATGATCGGGGGGCATTCGGGATGCGCGACGACGGGCGCGCCGGGGTGCTGCGCCTTGAGCTTCATCAGCTCTGTTTCGCTGAACGCCTCGTGGACGATGCACACGCCCGGCCAGAGCAGCATGTCGCGACCGGTTTTCCGGGCGAGATAGCCGCCGAGATTGCGGTCGGGCCCGAAGATGATCTTCTGCTCGGGCGGGATCTGCGCGAGGATCGTGTCCGCCGACGACGAGGTCACGATGATGTCCGAGAGCGCCTTCACCTCGGTCGAGCAGTTGATGTAGGTCAGCGCGATGTGATCGGGATGCTTGGCGCGGAACGCCGCGAACTGCTCGGGCGGGCAGCTGTCCTCCAGGCTGCACCCGGCATCCATGTCGGGCAGCACGACGATCTTATCGGGCGAGAGAATCTTGGCGGTCTCGGCCATGAACCGCACGCCGCAGAACGCGATCACGTCGGCGTCGGTCGCGGCCGCCTTGCGCGACAGATCGAGGCTGTCGCCGACGAAATCGGCGAGATCCTGAAGCTCGGGCTTCTGGTAATAATGGGCGAGGATGACGGCGTTCTTCTCCTTGCGGAGCCGCTCGATCTCGGCACGAATGTCGATGCCGGCGAAGTTCTGGTTCAATTCCATGGTCGTATCCCGAGTTTAGCGAGCATTCCCTAGCACGTCCTGCAGCGAGCGCGAGGTATCCCAGCGCTCCCCGTTCGCGACCGGCTCATCCGCGAATCGCACCGCGACGGTCGCGTCGATCCCGGCAGCCCGCAGCGGCATCGCGAAACTGCGTTCCACGGCCCTGCGCGTGGCATCACGCGCGAGCTTGATCATCGCCGGTTCGCGCGCCTGGCGGATCAGTTCAATCTGGCCCGCACGGCGGTTGGCGGCATCGAGGCGCTTCTCCGCATCGGTAAAAGTGGTCAGCACGCCGCCCGAGCCATATTCACGGACCGCGGTCAGATCGACTTGAGGCCCGTCCGCCTCGACCGCGGGAAGCCGGACGGACAGCGTCTTGGCATTGGCATCCCAGGCGACGTCGGCCTGCGTCAGCTTAGCCATGTCGACTTCATACCGCACCATGCCCGGCATTATCAGCGTCTTCTCGGTGGTGAAGCCGAGCTGCGACTGTTTCGAGGTGACGACCGCGACATAGCGCGCGGCGAATGCGGACAGGCGATTCTGCTCGCGCAGGCCTTCCAGGCTGGCGCTGGCGATCGTCGTCGGATCGGGGGTGAGCCGGTCGGAGACATAGCGTTGCACGCCCCACAGCGCGAGCAGCCCGGCAAGCACGAGAATGACGACGACGCCGATGGCCTTTGCCAGGAACGGGCCGACGCCGCCGTTGCGGACGGGGGGGGTTACGCGGTCGTCCGCCATGTTTCGCCTTCCTCGATCACCAGCCCGCGGGCTTGCAGGTCATACAGATGCGCCAGCACCGACCGCGCCGCCGCCGGCACCAGTCGCGCGTCGAGGCCGACATACATCCGCCCGATCATCGCCGGGATCGGCTGTGCGCCGTCTCGGAGCAGGCGGAGGATCTGGCCCTCGCGTTGCTTGCGGTGGCCGAGCATCCCACGAACGAGGCGTTGCGGCGTCTCGATCGCCTCGCCGTGGCCGGGATAATAGACGCGATCGTCGCGCCCCATCAACTTTTCGAGACTCGCCATGTAGGCTGCCATGTCGCCGTCAGGCGGCGAGACGATCGTCGTCGACCACCCCATGACGTGATCGCCCGAGAACAACGCCCTGGTCTGGGGCAGCGCGAAAGCGAGATGGTTCGAGGTGTGGCCAGGTGTCGCGATCGCTTCGAGTGTCCACCCGTCGCCGGTGACCGTGTCGCGTTCGGCCATCACGCGGTCGGGCACATAAGCGACATCGAACGATGCGTCGGCGCGGGTACCGGCATCGGCGCGGTCGAACGATGCGGCACCGACGATCGGCGCGCCGGTGATCGCCTGAAGCGGTCGCGTCGCCGGGCTGTGATCGCGGTGGTGATGCGTGACGACGATCGCGGTCACGGGACGTCCGTCGATCGCCCGGATCAACGCATCGATATGCCCCGGATCGGCCGGCCCCGGATCGATCACGGCAAGGTCGCGCATGCCGACGATGTGCGTTTGTGTGCCCGTATACGTGTAGGGCGACGGATTGGGCGCGAGCACACGCGTCACGAGCGGCTCGAGCTGGATCGGGATACCGGTCGGATGCTCGGCCATGGAGGCGAGATGGCGGCTCGGACCAGCGATGACAAGACCCTCGAATTTTCCGCCGAACGTCGCCGTTCTTTACAAGTGCAGGATCGCACGAATGGCCGTTAATCATCGAACACTGCAGGAATCTGCGACTGCTGGCTATTGGCACGCGCGGTGCAGATATAGAATTGTCACCGAGCGCCTTGCGCGCTCATGCAGGGTGGATCGACCGCTTCGTTCCGGTCTCGCGTCGATCCACCCTCACCCGGTGCCAACAGTTTAGAGTTGGCTCAGTTCGCGGCCTGCTTTTCGAGAAGCTGCGCCAGTTCACCGCTCTCGTACATCTCCATCATAATGTCCGAGCCGCCGACGAATTCGCCGTCGACATAGAGCTGCGGGATGGTCGGCCAGTCGGAATACGCCTTGATGCCCTGCCGGATGCCCTGGTCCTGCAACACGTCGACACTCTCGAACTCGACCTCGAGGTGGTTCAGGATCGCGATCGCGCGGCTCGAGAAGCCGCATTGCGGGAACAGCGGGCTGCCCTTCATGAACAGGACGACGGGGCTGGCTTTGACCAGGGCGTCGATGCGGGCGTTGGAATCGTCGGTCATGTATCGGTCCTCAGGAAATTGCGGTGGTAAGTTGTAGCGCGTGCAGGACGCCGCCCATGCGGCCGCCAAGCGCGGCGTAGACCGCCTGGTGCTGCTTGACGCGGCTGAGGCCTGCAAAACTCGCGGCCGTCACCTTGGCGGCATAATGATCGCCGTCGCCGGCGAGATCGGTGATCTCGACCTGGGCATCGGGAATTGCGTCGCGGATCATGGTCGCGATGTCGTCGGCAGCCATCGGCATGTTACTGCGCCTCCAGCAACTGGCGACGGGCCTCGATCATGTGCTGCGCCAGCGCACGGCGGACGGTCGCCTCGTCGTGATCGAGCCCGGCTGCGGTCAGATCGCCCACCAGCTTGCGTACGACGTCGTCGTCGCCGCCACCCTCCATATCGGCATGGACCAGCGCGGTGGCATAAGCGTCGGTTTCTTCGGGCGTAAGCTTCATCTCGTGCGCAGCCCATCCGCCGAGCAGCCGATTGCGGCGCGCGGTGATGCGGAACGCCATCTCCTCTTCACGCGCGAAATTCGCCTCGCTGGCGCGTCCGCGGTCCTCGAAAATGGTCATTGCGCACGTCCCCGTTCAGCCTCTTCGTAGCCTGAGAGATAGGTCGTGGACCGGCGCGGCGCAATAATCTGCGAAAGACGGTATATTACTACTAGCGCCCGACGATATTTGTAACGATATATAAGTCAGTCACGTGACAAACCGCACGGACAGGAGAGTGATCATGACCAGCATATCGGCATCCGCACCCACCATTCCGACACGATCGGCCCCGCGCGTCGTTCATGGGCTGGCGACAGGGGTGCTGGCGTCGATGGTGATGTGGGCGGCAATCGCCGCCGCCGTTTACGAATTCTTCTGAGATAAGACCCCGGGGTCGGCTGAGCGTGAGCCGACCTCGACAACGAGTTTGCCGATGGCGCCGCGTGCCGCCATCTTGGCGATTGCCTTGCCGCCGTCCTCGAACGCGAACACTTCCGTCACGCGCGGTGCGATCTTTCCGGCTTCCCACAGGTCGAACAGCGTTTCGATGTGCGCCTGGTTCGCTTTCGGATCGCGTGCCGCGAACGCGCCCCAGAACACGCCGCAGACGTCGCAGCTCTTGAGCAGCGTGAGGTTCAGCGGCAGGCGCGGGATACCGGCGGGGAAGCCGACGACGAGATACTTGCCCTCCCAAGCGATCGATCGGAGCGCGGGCTCGGCATAGTCGCCGCCGACCGGATCGTAGATCACGTGCGCGCCGTCACGACCGACTGCGGCCTTGAACTGCTCTGCGAGCGCTTTCGACTGGTCCTTGTCGAACGGGGCGCGGGCGTAGATCAGCGTTTCGTCGGCACCCGCGGATTTGGCGGCGGCGGCCTTCTCCTCGGAGGAGACCGCCGCGACGACCTTTGCGCCGAACGCCTTGCCGAGTTCGATTGCGGCGAGCCCTACCCCGCCGGCCGCGCCGAGGACGAGCAAGGTCTGTCCGGCCTCGATATGGCCGCGGTCGAGCAGCGCGTGGATCGTCGTGCCGTAGGTGAGGATCAGCGACGCGCCCTCGGCAAAGCTGCGACCTTCGGGGAGGCGGTAGAGCTTGGCGGGGTCGGCGATCACCTTCTCGCACAGCCCGCCGTGACCGAGCATCGCGATCACGCGGTCGCCGACTGCCCAGCCAGTGACGCCTTCGCCGATCGAGGCGATCGTGCCGGCGATCTCGCCGCCCGGGGCGAACGGGCGTTGCGGCTTGAACTGGTATTTGTCCTCGATGATCAGGACGTCGGGGAAATTGATCGCGCAGGCCTTGACCGCGACGACGACCTGTCCGGGGCCGGCTACCAGATCGGGCAGCTCGACCATTTCCAGAGTTTCAGGTCCGCCGACTGCCTTCGACACCAATGCTCGCATACCCGCTCTCCACCGTCGTCCAGGGGCGATTCGATGCGACCGCCTCCTCGAATTTCGAAATCTGGGTATCCCTTGCCAGCGTCAGACCGACTTCGTCCAGCCCTTCCATAAGACACTGGCGACGGAATGCGTCGAGTTCGAAGGTGAAGCGATCCTGGAACGGGGTGGTGACGGTCATCGTCTCGAGATCGACGGTGACAATCTGGTCCTTGGCGACTTCGATAAGCCGGTCGATCGCCTCCTGCGGCAGCACGACGGGGACGATGCCGTTCTTGAACGCGTTGCCCGAGAAGATGTCCGAGAAGCTCGGCGCGATGACCGCGGTGATGCCCATGTCGGCGAGCGCCCACGCGGCATGCTCGCGGCTGGAGCCGCAGCCGAAATTATCGCCGGCAATGAGGATCGGCGACCCGGCATAGCGCGGGTCGTCGAAGATATTGCCGGGTTGGGCACGCACCGTCTCGAACGCGCCACGGCCGAGGCCAGTGCGCGTGATCGTCTTCAGCCAGTGCGCCGGGATGATGACGTCGGTGTCGATGTTCTTCGCGCCCCACGGATAGGCGCGGCCCGAGACGGTCGTGACGGGGGTCATCGCTGTTCCGTGCGCTCCGGAACCACACGCGCCGATGCGACATAGGCCGCGACGCCGCTGATCATCGCGCCAGCCGCCAGCAGTACGAAAACCTTCTTCATGCTCTCACCCCTATCATATCACGCCCCATCAACTCTCTGACGTCGCTCAGCTTACCGGTCACCGCCGCCGCTGCCGCCATCGCGGGTGATACCAGATGCGTGCGCGCTCCGGGACCCTGTCTGCCGACGAAATTACGGTTCGACGTGGAAGCGCAACGCTCCCCCGCAGGGACTTTGTCCGGGTTCATCGCGAGGCACATCGAACAGCCCGGCTCGCGCCATTCGAAGCCTGCGGTGATGAAGATACGATCGAGCCCTTCGGCTTCGGCCTGCCGCTTCACGAGGCCGGAACCGGGGACGACGAGCGCGCGGACGCCGGTCGCGACATGGCGACCGTCGGCGATCGCCGCGGCAGCGCGGAGGTCTTCGATGCGGCTGTTGGTGCAGCTGCCGATGAAGACGTGCTGGATCGTGACGTCGCGCATCGCGGTGCCGGCGGTGAGGCCCATGTAATCGAGCGACTTCTGTGCGTCGGCCTGCTTGGCGGGATCGGCAAAGCTCGACGGTTCGGGGACAAATCCGGTGATCGGCACGACGTCCTCGGGGCTGGTGCCCCAGGTGAGACCGGGGGCGATATCGGCAGCATCGAGCGTAACGGACTTGTCGTAACGCGCGCCGGGATCGGTTGCGAGACTACGCCACCACGTCACCGCGCGGTCCCAGTTGTCGCCCGTCGGGGCCATCGGGCGGCCCTTGAGATACGCGAACGTCGTGTCGTCGGGCGCGATCAGGCCGGCGCGCGCGCCCGCCTCGATCGACATGTTGGCGATCGTCAGGCGACCCTCGATCGACATGTTGCGGATCACGCTGCCGGTGAACTCGATGACATGGCCGGTGCCGCCCGCAGCCCCGATCTTGCCGATGATCGCGAGGATGACGTCCTTGGGGCTGACGCCGAAGCCGAGTTCACCGTCGACGCGGACTTCCATCGTCTTGGCCTGCGACAACAGCAAGGTCTGCGTGGCGAGGACGTGCTCGACCTCGCTGGTGCCGATCCCGAACGCCAAAGCGCCGAGTGCGCCGTGCGCGGAGGTGTGGCTGTCGCCACAGACGAGCGTGGTACCGGGGAGCGTGAAGCCCTGCTCGGGGCCGACGACGTGGACGATGCCCTGCTCGATCGCGGTCGCGTCGATATAGTCGATGCCGAACTCGGAGGTGTTGCGGCGGAGCGCGTCGAGCTGCTGCGCGCTTTCGGGGTCGGCGATCGGCAGGACGCGGCCAGCGGCGTCTTTCCGCGCGGTGGTCGGCAGGTTGTGATCGGGGACGGCGAGCGTCAGGTCGGGGCGGCGGACTTTGCGGCCTGCCACGCGAAGGCCTTCGAAGGCCTGCGGGCTGGTGACTTCGTGGACGAGGTGACGGTCGATATAGATCAGGCAGGTGCCGTCGTCGCGGCGTTCGACGACGTGCGCCGCCCAGATCTTTTCGTACAGCGTTTGCGGAGTGGCCATGATGGAGCGCGCGGTAACCGAAAAGGAATGCGACGCCAAGGTTGTAAGTAATTTTCGGTCGTAGGAATGCTTCGGCGTGCCGCGTATCGGGACGAAGACCGTCATCCTGACGAAAGTCAGGATCCAGGGTTACGGAGGGCGGTGCTTTGTATCCTGGGTCCCGACTTTCGTCAGGATGACGGGAGGGGAGGCATCGCCGCGTTGAGGAACGCGACGCTGTCGGAGAGCACCGGCGCTTTCCCGCGGAACGGCTTCGAGAGTGCCATCGCGACGTTCTCGTGGCTCAGACCGGGGTAATCGATGTGCGTCACCGGCGCGCCAAGCGCCTTCAGCCGCGCGGTGAGATTGATCGCATTGTGCGGCTTGACCTGCGTGTCGTCGCCGGCGGTGATCAGCAGCATCGGCGGGGCGTCGGCGCGCGCGAAGTGGATCGGCTGGGTCATCACCGGGTCGGCGGCGCCCTGCATTGCGTCGATCGCGCGCTTGGCGGTGAAGGGGTAGAAATCATACGGGCCGCACAGGCCGACCGCGGCCTTGATGATGTGCGGGTCGACGCCTTCCGCCTTCAGCCAGCGCTCGTCGAGCGTCAGCATCGCGACGGTGTAGGCGCCGGCGGAATGGCCGGCGACGGCGATCCGGTTCGGGTCGCCGCCAGCTTCTGCGATGTGGTCGCGGGTCCATTTCACCGCTTCGGCACCGTCCTGGAGGAAGGCGGGGAAGCGCACGTCGGGCACTTTGCGGTAATCGGGCATGACGACGACGTAGCCTGCCTTCGCATAGGCGCGCGCGGCGAACGCGTAGGCGCCGCGCGAGCCGTGGACCCAGCCGCCGCCGTACCAAAAGATCAGCACCGGCAGGCCGGTCTTGGCACCGCCGGACGGGCGCCAGACGTCGAGCTTCTGGCCGTGCGTGCCGAACGGGACGCCTTCGCGGATGCGGGCGGTGCCGCGACCGCCGCCCATCACGCCGTCGAAGACGCTCAGTGTACCCGGCCCTGCGGTGAACGCCGTGCCTGCGATCAGGATCACGACGAGCGCTATGACGATCGCGGCGCGGCGCATCAGCGGCGAAAGTCCGCGGTGATCGACCCGCAGGTGAGGAGGTCGGCCTCGTGACTCTCCTCGCGCCATGTCTCGGCGAGCGCGGTCGCTTCCCATTCGCGCATCGCCGGGTGCGCGATGATCCGCTCGACCCAGGCCAGACCTGACGGGCCGACGTCGATCCCGTAGGTCCGCACGCGGAACGCAACCGGCGCATAGAAGGCGTCAACGGCAGTGAACTCTGCGCCTGCGAGCCACGGACCGCCGAACCGGTCGAGACCTTCACTCCAAAGCTCGGTGATGCGCGTGACATCGCGGTCGAGCGCGTCGCTACCGGGGGCAGCATCGACACGGACGCCGACGTTCATCGTCCGCTCGTTACGGAGCGCGGAGAACCCGCCGTGCATCTCCGCCGTCGCGCAGATCGCCCACGCGCGTGCCTCGGCGTCGATCGGCCAGACGCCGTCGTGACGCTCGGCGAGGTAGAGGACGATGCCGAGCGAATCCCATACCGTCCGCTCGCCGTCGATCAGCACCGGCACCTGCCCGGTCGGCGAGAAGGCGCGGAACGCTTCGTAATTGACGGGCTCCAGGAACGGCTCGATCCGGTCCTCGAAGTCGATGCCGAGCGCCTTCATCAGGACCCAGGGGCGCAGCGACCAACTCGAATAATTGCGGTTCGCGGTGACGAGGGTGTAACCCATCAGGCGGTGTAGCGCGCGGTGGTCTTCGCGGCGATCTCGTCCGCGGTGACGCCCGGCGCCATCTCGACCAGCTTGAACGGGCTGTCGTGATCGGGACGCTGGAACACGGCGAGATCCGTGACGATCATGTCCACCACGTTCTTGCCGGTCAGCGGCAGCGTGCAGGACGGGATGAACTTGGGGCTTCCGTCCTTGGCGGTGTGGTCCATCACGACGATGATCTGCTTGACGCCCGCGACGAGGTCCATCGCGCCGCCCATGCCCTTGATCATCTTGCCCGGGATCATCCAGTTGGCGATGTCGCCGCCTTCGCTGACCTCCATCGCGCCCAGCACCGTCAGATCGATATGGCCGCCGCGGATCATCGCGAAGCTGTCCGACGAGCTGAAATACACCGACGAAGGGAGTTCGCTGATCGTCTGCTTGCCGGCGTTGATCAGGTCGGCATCCTCCTCGCCCGCGTACGGGAACGGGCCGATCCCGAGCATGCCGTTCTCCGACTGGAGCGTGACGGTCATGCCCTCGGGGATGTTGTTCGCGACCAGCGTCGGAATGCCGATGCCGAGATTGACGTAATAGCCGTCTTTCAGTTCCTGCGCCGCGCGGGCGGCCATCTGGTTACGGTCCCAGGGCATCAGTGCATTCCTTCCTGGATGGTGGTGATGGTCGTGAATTGTTCGCGGAGCTCGGTGCCGACGCCGTCGACGATCGCCTGCAACGCGGCGTCCTCGTCGAGGCCCCAGGTGCCCGCATAGGCGCGCGCGGCGTGGCGGATCGTGTCGGCGAGGAGGTAGCCGAACACGGTCGGATCCTCGAGGATGCCCGCGTCGATCAGCACGTTGCTACCCGCGCGGTTGGTGATCCAGATGCGCGCGACCTCGACCGATTCGCTCGTCAATTGCGCGCCCTTGTCGAGCGCGATCGCGTTTGGGTGATTGGCGGGGTGATCGGCCATCAGCGTACGCCTCCTGTCGGGGCCCAGCGGACTGCTGGCGGGAATACCTCGTCGCGATTGCCTTTGAGCGCGGTGCCGTAGACGGGGTTGGGCAGGACGAACCACCCCGCTCCCCATTTCGCCGCGATCGCGGGCGACTGGACGACGGCGCGACGCGCGGCAGGGGTCTGGCCGGCGTTGAACAGGTCGCTGAAGTCGCCGAGCTGATCGCCACCCATCGCGACGACGCAGTACCGCGCCGCGATCGTCGCGCGGCGGCCGTCCTTCTTCGAGCCCATCGCATCGTCGCCGGCGAGGAACAGCGCCTCGCCGTGGCGGGCTGGACCGAGGCCTGCGGCTTCGATCGTGGCCTCAGTCTGTGCTGCGTTGGCGGCGGAGCGGTTGGTGTTGAAGATCACCGTGACGCC
Source organism: Sphingomonas faeni (assembly GCF_040407565.1). Lineage (GTDB taxonomy): Bacteria > Pseudomonadota > Alphaproteobacteria > Sphingomonadales > Sphingomonadaceae > Sphingomonas > Sphingomonas faeni_F. Next base: position 861,621 of record NZ_JAPZPR010000001.1, on the reverse strand, counting down.
CATCGCGCGGAGTCGGGTGAGCGCGGCAAGCGCGCCGGGGACGGGGGCGACCTGCTTGATGCCGGTGCGCTCCCAGTCCTGCCAGCGGGGGTCGGACCAGGGTTGGCCGGAGGACGCGTCGTATTCGAAGCCGAGGTTGAGGAGGACGGTCTCGTCGACGTCGAACACCGCGGCTTTCGGCTTGGTGCCGCAGGTGGTCCAGGTGGGCGCGGCGAGCGAGGCGCCTTGCGCGAGGACGACGGATGTCGGCGTGCGTTGCGCGCGGACATAGCCGACGAGCGCGTTCCAGGCCTGGATGCTGACGGCCGCGGCTTCGCCCGAGGCGTAGAGATACTGCATGCCGGCAGGGACGCCGTCGACGGTGACGGGCGCGGAGACAGTCGGCGTGGCTGCGATCGCGGTCGGCGCGGACACGCTCACGCAGCCTTGGAGCGCCAGTGCCCCTGCGAACGCAGGGGTCCAGGATACCATGCGCAGCGCCTGTGACCCTGGGCTCCTGCGTTCGCAGGAGAACGGGGAGCGTTTGTGGTACATGGTCAGCTCTAGCTTCACGCGGAAACCCGCTCGCGGACGGTGCGGAACTCGATCTGCTTGTCGTAGGGCGCACCGACGATCATCCGCTTCACGTAAATGCCCGGCAGGTGGATCGTGTCGGGATCGAGGCTGCCGACGGGGACGATCTCCTCGACCTCGGCGACGCAGATCTTGCCCGCAGTCGCCATCGGCTGGTTGAAGTTGCGCGCGGTCTTGCGGAAGATGAGGTTGCCGCTTTCGTCCGCCTTCCAGCCCTTGATGATCGCGAGGTCGGCGCGGATGCCGCGTTCGAGGATGTATTCCTGGCCGTCGAAGACCTTGGTTTCCTTGCCCTCGGCGACCTGCGTGCCGACGCCGGTCTTGGTGTAGAAGCCGGGAATGCCCGCCCCCCCTGCCCGGCAGCGTTCGGCGAGCGTGCCCTGCGGGCAGAACTCGACCTCGAGTTCGCCGCTGAGATATTGCCGCTCGAATTCCTTGTTCTCGCCGACATAGGACGAGATCATCTTCTTCACTTGGCGCGAGCGGAGCAGTTTGCCGAGGCCCTGCCCGTCGATCCCGGCATTGTTGCTGGCGATCGTCAGGTCCTTCACGCCAGACGCCTGAATCGCGTCGATCAGCCGCTCGGGAATGCCGCACAGCCCGAACCCGCCCGCACAGATCGTCATGCCGTCGAACAGCACGCCTTCGAGTGCCGTTGCCGCATCGGTGTAGCGCTTGTTCGCCATGCATCCTCCTAATCGTCTTTGGTCTCGCATAAGGCGCCTGCGGTCGGTCGGCAACGTGCGCCGAACGACACCGACGCAGAAGCCACCAATCCTCCCCCGCAAGGGGGAGGTGTCGCCGAAGGTGACGGAGGGGGAGGTACGCGGAACGTCGGTTTCCCTTTCCTCCCCCTCCGTCTGGCAAGTGCCAGCCACCTCCCCCTGGCGGGAGAGGATACAGTGGCTTCAATACGCTAGCTTCAACCCCGGCCGCTTCCACCGCGTCTTCACCAGCCGTCCGCTGCCCGAGCAGGTGATGTACGCGTCCATGCCGTCCGCGCCGCCCCAGCAGATGTTGGTCGTGAAGACGTCGTCGGTCGCGACGAACTCGACCAACTCCCCCGCCGGCGAGATCACGCTGATCCCACATTCGCCGATCGTCGCGACGCAGATGTTGCCGCATGCCTCGATCCCGAGCGAATCGAAGAACTTGTAGCCGGCCGGGCGATAGAGAGGCGTGCCCGAGGTGCTGGCGACCTTGCCGGGAGCGACGACGTCGAACGCCATCAGGCGGCAGGTGAACGTCTCCGCCGCGTAGAGCCGCGTGCCGTCGGGCGAGAGGCCGATGCCGTTGGGATTTTCGCTCGGGAAGATGACTTCTTCGAGCTGGGTCCCGTCGGCTTTCGCGTAGAAGATGCCGGTGATGTCGCGTTCCCGGTCGCGCGACTTGCCGTGATCGGTGAACCAGAAGCCGCCGTGCGAATCGAAGACGATGTCGTTGGGTCCGCGCAGCGAGCAGCCGAAATCGCCATCCTTGTAGAGGATCTCGACCGCGCCGGTGGCGAGGTCGATCCGCTCGAGGCGGCCGCCGGAATAGTCGTCCGGCTGACCGTGCGGGGTCAGGAAGCCGTTCGCCTCGCGCCACGCGAAGCCGCCGTTGTTGCAGCAATACAGCTTGCCGTCGGGGCCGATCGCGAGGCCGTTGGGGCCACCGCCGGGTTCGGCGACGGTCGTTTTCGTTCCGTCAGGAGCGATGCGCGTGATGCGGCCCGCCTCGATCTCGACGAGGATGATGCTGCCGTCGGGCATCGCCACCGGGCCCTCGGGGAAACGCAGGCCGTCGGCGACGGTGGTGAAGTCGGTCATGATCCTCTCCGGGCGAGTCGGGTTGGTCCCGGCTTCGACGCCAGCGTAACCGCGTCTCGACTTCGCGCGCAACGGACGGCAGGATGCGCCGATGATCACACCACGCACCGGCGGCCGTATCCTGGTCGATCAACTCGTCGCACAGGGCTGCGACCGGATTTTCACCGTGCCGGGGGAGAGCTTCCTCGCCGTGCTCGACGCGCTGCACGATACGCCGGCGATCGATCTCGTGGTGTGCCGGCAGGAGGGCGGCGTCGGGTTCATGGCGTGCGCGGACGGGACGCTGACGCACCGGCCGGGGGTGGCGTTCGTGACGCGGGGGCCGGGCGCGACCAACGCATCGATCGGCGTGCATGTCGCGATGCAGGATTCGCAGCCGATGATCCTGTTCGTCGGTGATATCGACCGCGGCACGCGTGACCGGGAGGCGTTCCAGGAGATCGATTTCCAGGCGATGTTCGCGCCTATCGCGAAGTGGGCGGCGCGGATCGACGATGCGCGGCGGATCCCGGAATATGTCGCGCGCGCCTATGCGACGGCGATGTCGGGGCGGCCGGGGCCGGTGGTGCTCGCATTGCCCGAGGATATGCTGCTCGATGTCGTGGACGCGGTCGATCGGCCGCGGGTCGAGCGGGTGGCTCAGGGGTGTGACGCCGATACGATGGACCTGCTTGCGGATCTGCTGACGACGGCCGAGCGGCCGGTTGCGATCGTCGGAGGTGCTGGCTGGGATGTGGCGGCGTCGGGCGCGTTCTCGACCTGGGCGGATCGTAATGGCATTCCGGTGGCGGCCGCGTTTCGGCGGCAGGATGCGATTCCGAACGACTGTCCGGTTTGGGCTGGGAATCTGGGGTATGGGCCCAATCCGAAGCTGGTAGAGCGGGTGAAGGCGGCGGATCTGCTACTCGTCGTCGGGCCTCGGCTGGGGGAGGCGACCACCGATGGCTATGCGCTGATCACGGCCGATCATCCGGGGCAGCGGCTGATCCATGTGCATCCCGATCCGGATGAGCTGCACCGGGCATACCGCGCGGATGTCGCGGTATGTGCGGGGATGGCGGAGTTTGCCGAGGCTTTGCTGGTGGTCGACCTGCCGCCGCGGAGTGCTGGGGCGGAGGCACATGCCGAGTGGCTGGAATGGTCTACGCCGGCGCCGCGTGATTTGGTGATGGACCTGGGACCTTGCGTGGCGGCGATGCGCGAGCGGCTGCCGGCGGATGCGATCATCTGCAACGGGGCGGGGAATTATTCGGGCTGGTGGCATCGCTACTGGGCGTATGCCGGGCCGGGGACACAGCTCGCGCCGACCGCCGGGGCGATGGGGTATGGCGTGCCGGCGGCGGTTGCGGCGGCGTTGCGGCATCCTGAGCGGACCGTCGTGGCGCTCGCGGGGGACGGGTGTTTTTTGATGAACGGGCAGGAACTGGCGACGGCGGTGGCGCATGGGGCGGACATGCTGGTGATCGTCGTGGATAATGGCGGGTACGGGACGATCCGGATGCACCAGGAGCGGGAGTATCCGGGGCGGGTTTCGGGGACTGGGTTGCGGAATCCGGACTTTACGGCGCTGGGGCGGGCTTATGGGTGTTGGGCTGAGACTGTTTCCCGGACGGATGAATTTGCGGGGGCGTTGGAGCGGGCTATGTCTCGGTCCGGCGTCAGGTTGCTGCATGTGGAGACGGATATCGAGGCGATTACCGCAGGGACTACGCTGGCGAAGGTGCGTGGGGACTGACTTGCCTTCTGAAATAAAGCTCCGCGCTCCACATAAGCACCACCCCGGCGGAGGCCGGGGCCCAATTGGGGGACGGCTGTAACGAGGGACGAGCCTCCGTTATATCGGCCTTGCCAATTGGGCCCCGGCCTTCGCCGGGGTGGAGGTAGTTGTAGCGGGCGACTTCATCAGCGCAGCCTGTTCCCCCGCGAAGGCGGGGTTCCAGGAGCCGAGGCAGCTAGCGGTATTAAGCTGGGCCCCCGCGTCCGCGGGGGAACATTGCTTGGGGTTTAGCGTGCGACTTCGGCGAGTTTCAGGCGCCCGCCGCCTCCAGCTTTGCCCGCACTGCCGCGACTGCTTCCGCCGCCTTGTCCCCATTAGGCCCACCGCCCTGCGCCATGTCGGGACGGCCGCCGCCGCCCTGCCCGCCTAGCGTCGTCACCGCGATCTTGAGCAGGTCGACGGCGTTGTGGCTGGCGACCAGGTCCGCCGTCACGCCGACCGCGACCGAAGCGCGGCCGTCGTTGATCGCTACCATTACCGCGATGCCGGAGCCGAGGCGCTGCTTGGCTTCGTCGACCGCGCCGCGCAGGCCCTTCGCCTCGAAGTCGTTGAGCACCTGGCCGATGAACGCGACGCCGCCGACCTGTTCGGGGCCAGCCGCTTCGCCCGAGCCACCGCCGCCTAGCGCCAGCGCCTTCTTCGCGTCGGCGAGTTCGCGTTCGAGGCGGCGGCGGTCTTCGAGCAGCGATGCGACGCGCGCCGGGACCTCGTCGGGGGTCGACTTCAGCACTGCCGCCGTCTCGCGGAGGCGGTCGTCACGGCCGGTCAGGTACGCGCGCGCCGCTTCGCCGGTGAGCGCTTCGACACGGCGGATGCCGCTGGAGACCGCGCCTTCGCCGACCACCTTGAACAGGCCGATGTCGCCGAGCGCGTTGACGTGCGTGCCGCCGCACAGTTCGATCGAGTAGGTGCCGTCCTCCGTCGAGCCCATCGACACGACGCGCACCTCGTCGCCGTATTTCTCGCCGAACAGCGCCATCGCGCCCATCGCGATCGCGTCGTCGGGGGTCATCAGCAGCGTCGTGACCGCGCCGTTGCCGCGGACTTGCGCGTTCACGTCGGCCTCGACCTGCGCGATGTCCGCGGGGGTCATCGCGACCGGCTGCGAGAAGTCGAACCGCAGGCGGTCGGGCGCGACGAGGCTCCCCTTCTGCGCGACGTGCGTGCCGAGGCGTTCGCGCAAGGCCTCGTGCAGGAGGTGCGTCGCGGAGTGGTTGGCGCGGATCTGGGCGCGGCGGGCGACGTCGATCTGGAGCTTGACCGGGTCGCCGACCTTGATCTCGCCAGCGTCGACGATCGCGTGGTGGACGAACACGCGGCCGAGCTGCTTCGAGGTCTCGGTGACGTTCGCGCGCAGACCGCTATCGTTCGAGATGTGGCCCGCGTCGCCGACTTGGCCGCCGCTCTCGCCATAGAACGGCGTCTGGTTGACGACGATCGCGACGGTGGCGCCGGTGGTGGCGTGGTCGACGCGCGCGCCGTCCTTCACCAGCGCGACGACCTCGCCCTCGCCGGTATCGGACGCGTAGCCGAGGAATTCGGTGCCGCCGGTCTGCTCGACGATGTCGAACCAGATGTCGTCCGAGGCTTTTGCGCCCGAGCCCTTCCAGGCGGCGCGAGCGGCGCGCTTCTGTTCGGCCATCGCGGTGTCGAAGCCCTCGCGGTCGACCGCGATGTTGCGTTCGCGCAGCGCGTCCTCGGTCAGGTCGTACGGGAAGCCGTAGGTGTCGTAGAGCTTGAACGCGACGTCGCCCGCCAGCGTGCCGTCGGTCATCCCGGTGGTCGCCTCGTCGAGCAGCTTGAGCCCCTTGTCGAGCGTCTGGCGGAAGCGCGTTTCCTCCTGCTGCAACGTCGCCTCGATCAGCGGGCGCGCGCGCGACAGTTCGGGATAGGCGGCGCCCATCTCGGTGACGAGCGCGGGGACGAGCCGGTGCATCAGCGGCTGCTTGGCGCCGAGGATGTGCGCGTGGCGCATCGCGCGGCGCATGATCCGGCGCAGGACATAGCCGCGGCCCTCGCTCGCGGGCAGCACGCCGTCCGCGATCAGGAAGCCGGCGGTGCGCAGGTGATCGGCGATCACGCGGTGGCTGGCGGTGTTGGCGCCGTCGGTCGCGGTGTGCGTCAGCGCGCCCGATGCCGCGATCAGCGCCTTGAACGTGTCCGTATCGTAATTGTCGGTGACGCCCTGCATGACCGCGGCGATGCGCTCGAGCCCCATGCCGGTGTCGATCGACGGCTTGGGCAGGTTGCCGACGATCTCGGCATTCTCCTGCTCATACTGCATGAACACGAGGTTCCAGATCTCGACGAAGCGATCGCCGTCCTCGTCGGGGCTGCCGGGAGGACCGCCGAAGATGTGGTCGCCGTGGTCGTAGAAGATTTCAGAGCACGGCCCGCACGGCCCATTGTCGCCCATCGACCAGAAATTGTCCTTGGTCGGGATGCGGATGATGCGGTGATCGGGGAGTCCGGCGATCTTCTTCCAGAGGTCGAACGCCTCGTCGTCGGTATGATAGACGGTGGCGGTCAGTTTGTCGGGCGACAGGCCCCATTCGCGCGTAAGCAGAGTCCAGGCGTGGACGATCGCCTGCTCCTTGAAATAGTCGCCGAACGAGAAATTGCCGAGCATTTCGAAGAAGGTGTGGTGGCGCGCGGTGTAGCCGACATTGTCGAGATCATTGTGCTTGCCGCCGGCGCGGACGCATTTCTGCGACGAGGTCGCGGTGGTGTAGGGGCGCGATTCGAGGCCGGTGAAGACGTTCTTGAACGGCACCATGCCCGCGTTGACGAACATCAGCGTCGGGTCGTTCTGCGGCACGAGCGGTGCGCTGGGTACGATCTGGTGCCCCTGCGATCCGAAATAGTCGAGGAAGCCGCGGCGGATGTCGTTCGTCGATGTCATGCGCGGGGACTTAGGCGAGCGAGGCGGTTCGCTCAAGTCGGGTGTGAAAAGGGCCGTGCAGTAGAGAATGGTGTCAGCGAATGCCCGCGCTGCACGCATCCGACTGAAACGAAGTGAGCTTGTTTCCCCGCGACGGCGGGGATCCAGACTGGGCGACCGCCTTCGCGGGAGAACAAGGAGGCGGGTGCTGCGGTTCGTTGAGAGCCGCCGTTTGCCCCGATGCACCACCCCGGCGAAGGCCGGGGCCCAATTGGAGAGGTGGAAATGATGGAGAGCAGCGCTTCGTTATCGCCGTCCCCCAATTGGGCCCCGGCCTTCGCCGGGGTGGTGGCGCTATTTTGAAGGTCTCTTACCCCAACGGTGCGTCGATCGATTTGGGCGGTTCGCTGAACCATTCCGGGCCGGCGTCGGTCATGTGGAAGCAATCCTCGATGCGGACCCCGTACCTTCCGGGAATGTAGATCCCCGGCTCATCGGAGAAGCACATCCCCGCCGCCAGCCTGGTCGTCTCGCCGCGGACGAGGTTGACGGGTTCGTGGCCGTCCATGCCGATCCCGTGGCCGGTCCGATGCGACAGGCCGGGCAGCTTGTACCCGGGGCCATATCCGAGCGTCTCGTAATAGCGGCGGACCGCGTCGTCGATGCTGCCCGCAGGCGCACCGATCTTGGCGGCAGCGAACGCGATCTGTTGCCCGCGGGCGACCTGGTCCCACGTCTTGCGCTGGTCGGCGGTTGCCGCGCCGTGGACCCAGGTGCGCGAGATGTCGGATTGATAGCCCTGCACGGTGCAGCCACAGTCCATCAGCACGACCTGGCCGTCGGCGACGCGGTGGATCTCGCGGCTGCCGTGCGGATAGGCCGACGCCTCGCCGATCAGCGCGAGCGCGAACTCGGGGGCGCCGCCGAGTTTCTCCGTCGCGGCGTTCATCAGCGCGCCGATCTCGGGGCCGGTCATGCCCTTCTCGACGCGCGGCTTCGTCCAGCGATACGCGGCCAGCGTGACCTCGGTCGCGGCCTGCATCAGCGCGATTTCGGCGGGGGTCTTGATCATCCGGCAGGCGCGAACGACCGGGTCGGCGGAGACGATCTTGGCGTCAGGCAGGACCCGCGCGAGCCCGGCATAGGCGAAATAGCGCACTTCCGCCTCCAAACCGACCGGCCGCGCGGCGAGTTTCTTGTCGCGCAGGAAGCCGGCGGCCACGGCGAGCGGGTTCTCGTCCTCCTGCCAGACACGGACCTCGGCGGGGACGGCGAGCGTCTCGCGCACCGACGGCTCCTCGAAGAACGGCGTGACGATGCACGGTTCGCCTTCGACCGGGAGGATCGCCAGCGTCAGCCGCTCGCTCGTGTGCCAGCGGACGCCGGTGAAGTAGATCATCGACGAACCCGGCTCGATCAGCACCGCGCCGATGCCCGCCGCCTTCATCAGCGATTGCGCGCGGACCAGCCGCGCGGCGCGTTCGGTGGCATCGATCGGCTTGGTGGCGCCGGTGATGTCGGACAGCGCCGACAGGTCCGGTTCGGCAGCGCGCAGGATCGCGGTGGTCGACAGCAACGGCGCCGCGATGGCGAGGCTCAGCAGGTCGCGGCGCGAGGGGCTGAAGGCGGGCTTGTGGCGTGCGGTCGACATCGCCGGACGATAGGGTCCTTGACCCGGGCGCTGCAATCCCCTTCCCTGTTCGCACTTCTCGGGAGCGATTAATGGCCAAGCGGCTAACCTATTACATCTTGTTCGGCCTCGTCGCGGGGATGGTCGTCGGCTGGGTCCTGAACGCGTCGATCGACAACGGCACGGCCGAGTCCGCCGAACGGCTGAAGGACATCGCCGGCTATTTCTCGATCGTGACGACGCTATTCCTGCGGCTGATCAAGATGATCATCGCGCCATTGGTGTTCTCGACCTTGGTCGTGGGCATCGCGCATATGGGCGATACCGGCGCGCTCGGGCGGGTCGGATTGCGCAGTCTCGGCTGGTTCATCTGCGCGAGCCTGTTGTCGCTCACCCTGGGCCTGATCCTCGTCAACGTGTTGCAGCCGGGCGTCGGCCTCGCGCTCGCGATCCCGCCGGCCACCGCGTCTAGCGGCGTCGACCGCGCGGCGTTCGATCTCGCCAAGTTCATCACGCACATCGTCCCCGATTCGATGATCGCGGCGATGGCGGGCAACGAGATCCTCCAGATCGTCGTGTTCTCGGTGTTCGTCGGCGTTGCGATCACCGCGGTCGGCGAGAAGGCCGCGCCGCTGGTGAAGGCGATAGAGGCGCTGGTCGCGGTGATGCTCCAGATCACCAATTACGTGATGCGGTTCGCGCCGTTTGCGGTGTTCGCGGCGGTGACCGCGACGCTCGCCGAGCGGGGGCCGGCCATCCTCGGCCAGCTCGGCTATTTCATGCTAAGCTTCTACATCGGCTTGGCGCTGTTGTGGGCGGTGCTGATCGGGATCGCGTTCCTGCTGATCGGGCCGCGGACGCGGTTGCTGGTGCGGTATATTCGCGATCCGCTGATCCTCGCCTTCTCGGCGGCATCGTCGGAGGCGGCGTATCCGCGGACGCTGGAGGCGCTCGACCGGTTCGGCGTGCCGCCGCGGATCGCGAGCTTCGTGCTGCCGCTGGGCTATTCGTTCAATCTCGACGGATCGATGATGTACATGACGTTCGCGTCGCTGTTCATCGCGCAGGCGTATGGCATCCACATGCCGATCGGGCAGCAGATCGCGATGCTGCTGGTGCTGATGGTGACGTCGAAGGGGATTGCGGGGGTGCCGCGGGCTTCGTTGGTGGTGATCGCGGGGACGCTGTCGATGTTCAAGATCCCGGAGGCGGGGATCCTGCTGATCCTGGCGGTGGATCATTTCCTCGACATGGGGCGCTCGGCGACCAACGTGATCGGGAATGCGGTGGCGGCGACCGTGGTGGCGAAATGGGAGGGCGGGCTCGACGAGCGGGAGCCGGCGGACCGGGACTTCCCGCATGCGCCTACCGGGCATGGGCCGAAGGTGGATGTGGATAGCTATGAGAAGATTGGGCCGGGACAGGTTTGAGGCTAGTCGGCGATCTTGAACCGGTAACTTCTCAAGGCTGCCCTTTTACGCTGGCGGACCACTGAAGAAGTACCACCCCGGCAAAGGCCGGGGTCCAGTTGGGGGACCCTAATGGTGACCGCCGCGCCTCGTTACTCCAACCTTTCCAACTGGGCCCCGGCCTTCGCCGGGGTGGTGTTTAGCGGAAGGTTGCGTTCTCAGCCTCGACGCGGTTCCTGATTTGCAGCCCTTAAGCGTAGGCATATGGGCCGCCCTTCTTGAGGCCCGCCTGATACGCTGGCCGTGCGTGGACCTTCGCCAGCCACGCGATCGTCGCGGGATGGGACTCGTTCAGCCCACCGCGACTCCGCGCCGCTTCGAGCGGGAAGCTCATCATGATGTCGGCAGCGGTCATCTCGTTACCGGCGAACCAGGGGCGCTGCGACAGTTCGGACTCCACATAGTCGAGGTGGACGTCGATCATCGGCTGGATCTTCCTGGTCGCCGCCTTGCCCAGGATCGGGATGCGCGCGAGGACGAGCTTCAGCAGCAGCGGCGGCATCATCGAGCCCTCCGCGTAGTGGAGCCAGAAGCGGTAGCGTAGCGCGTCGGCGCGGTTGGCGGGGGCGCCGAGCTTGCCGTCCGCCTTGTCGACGAGATATTCGACGATCGCGCCGGTCTCGGCGACCACTTGGCCGTCATCTTCGATCACGGGCGACTTACCGAGCGGGTGGACCTGCTTGAGTTCGGGCGGGGCGAGCATCGTTGCCTTGTTCCGCTCGTAGCGCTTGATCTCGTAGGGGAGGCCGAGTTCCTCGAGCATCCACAGGATCCGCTGCGCTCGCGAGTTTTCGAGGTGGTGGACGATTATCATGCTGAACCCCCTGTTTTTTTATTTGGACGATTTGCGCGCGGTCCAGATCCAGGCGGCGGCGGGGAATTCCACCGTGTCGCCGCTTCGGTACCGGTCGCAGACCTGGGTGAGACGCGCGATGTGGCGCTCGCGTTCCTCGGGGGCGGCGTCTCGGATGGCAGATGCTGCGGGGCCGATGCGGCGGAAATAGTCGACTGCGTCGGCTACGGGATCGGCGCCCTCCCCTGCCCGGTAGGCGAATTCGACACGCTCGGGTGACGCGACGTACCAGCCGGATTTCTCGAGGATGCTCGCGACATAGGTCGGGTCGGCGAAAGCAAAGGGGCCGGGTGCGGCGGTTGCTGGAGCGTCTGCATTGCCGCCGGTTGCGGTGATGATTTCGGTGGCCCAGCGGTTGGCGGCGCGGTCGGCGAAACAGGAGAATACTAGCGTCGCGTCTGGGGCAGCGGCTTCGGCTAATGTCGTGAAGGCGGCGACGGGGTCGGCGAAGAACATGACGCCGTGGCGCGAGACGTAGAGGTCGATGGGGGCGTGGTTCGGGGCGGCGGCGGTGATGTCCGCGCACTCGAAGCTGGCATTGGTTTGAGTTTTGGCGCGGTGTTTGGCGATCTCGATCAGGTTTGGTGAGAGATCTATGCCGGTTATTTGCGCGTTCGGGAGCGCTTGCGCGGTGGCTAGAGAGGTTGCTCCAGCGCCGCAGCCTATGTCGATGATCTTGTGGGTTTGGGGGGTGGCGGCGGACAGGATCGCTGCGTTCAGATGCGGGGTCAGGTTGGTGAAGCTGCGGTCGGTTCGGCGCCATTCCTCGGCCCAGACGTCGCCTATTCTGCCGGTCCAGTCGTAGGCGGTGGTCATGGGCTGGGGTGCTTTTTCGGTTGCGGTCGGGGCGGTGGTTTGGAGTGAAGTATAGGAAGTATAGACGCTGGTGACGATTTGGCACTGCGGGATTGCGAGGCTTTCCCGAGCCTGGCGCGCTGCTTTTCCTTGTTTCCCCGCGAAGGCGGGGATCCAGACTGGGCTCCCGCCTTCGCGGGAGAACAAGGAGGGGGTCGGCTCGTTCAAGAATATGGGGCCATTGCCGCTAAAGAGCTTGGTTTAGTGCAGGACTTTATTTGCAGGGTCATGCCAACTGGGCCCCGGCCTTCGCCGGGGTGGTGCGGAGGGTGGGTTAGCGGGGTGCCAGTTCGCCACGCATTTGAACTATCGGCCGTGCGCGTCCTTGGCACTATGAGCAGTGAGCCGTGAAGCGTGCAGCCACCGCGTGCCCCCTCCCATCGCGGAGGCAATGGGTCCCTCCCTCTCCCCTAAGGGAGAGGGAAAGTGGGGTCAGGCGTCGTCGCCTTCTTCGGGGCCGGCCATCATTTCCTCGGCGACCTTGTCGGTGCGCGCGCGGATCTGCTTTTCGAGGCGGTCGGCGGTTTCGGGGTTGTCCTTGAGGAAGGTCTTCGAGTTCTCGCGACCCTGGCCGAGGCGGACGCTGTCGTAGCTGAACCAGGCGCCAGACTTTTCGACCAAGCCCGCCTTCACGCCGAGATCGAGAATCTCGCCGAGCTTGGAGACGCCCTGCCCGTACATGATGTCGAACTCGACCTGCTTGAACGGCGGGGCGACCTTGTTCTTGACGACCTTCACGCGAGTCTGGTTGCCCGTGACTTCCTCGCCGGCCTTGATCGCGCCGATGCGGCGGATGTCGAGGCGGACCGAGGCGTAGAACTTCAGCGCGTTGCCGCCGGTCGTCGTCTCGGGATTGCCGTACATGACGCCGATCTTCATGCGGAGCTGGTTGATGAAGATCACCATGCAGCGCGAGCGGCTGATCGAGCCCGTGAGCTTGCGCAACGACTGCGACATCAGGCGGGCCTGGAGGCCGACATGGCTGTCGCCCATCTCGCCCTCGATTTCGGCACGCGGCACGAGCGCTGCGACCGAGTCGACCACGAGCACGTCGATCGCGTTCGAGCGGACCAGCGTGTCGACGATCTCGAGCGCCTGCTCGCCGGTGTCGGGCTGCGAGACGATCAGTTCGTCGATGTTGACGCCGAGCTTCTTGGCATAGACCGGGTCGAGCGCGTGCTCGGCATCGACGAACGCGGCGGTGCCGCCGCCCTTCTGCGCTTCGGCGATCACGTGGAGCGCGAGCGTGGTCTTGCCCGAGCTTTCCGGACCGTAGATCTCGATCACGCGGCCGCGCGGCAGGCCGCCGACACCGAGCGCGATGTCGAGCCCGAGCGAGCCAGTCGAGATGACCTCGACCTGCATGGTTTCCTTCGAGCCCAGGCGCATCGCCGAGCCCTTGCCGAAAGCGCGGTCGATCTGCGCGAGCGCGGCGTCGAGCGCCTTCTGCCGGTCGTTGGTTGCGGTTGCCATGCCGGTGTCGATCACTTTCAGATTAGCGGCCATCGAATATGCTCCCATCGCTAAAGCAAGCGCGCGTGCCATTCAACGCGTCAAACACCATGTATTTTCTTTGTTCTTTTGGAACAAGTAGGGAACGATAGGTTTATTGCGTGAAATTTGCGGCGGTGGCGCCGTGCAGAGCCCGTCGGGTGCGGGGACAGCGTCATTCTGGCACCCGCCGTGTCCGCATGCCCGACGCTCCAGGCCCACGAGTTCGTGAGATCGTGGAGTGCAGGCGTTGGAAGACGGTCGGTGCGGACACGATTCGGACAAATGCACCTCCCCGGCGGAGGCCAGTGTCCAGGTGGAGAGGTTGGCGTGACGGCGTGCGGCTGTCGTCAGGAGCGTTTCCCAACTGGGCCCCGGCCTTCGCCGGGGAGGTGCTTTTGTTGTGGGAGATAATGCCGAACACGTTCGGGATGACCGACGAAGGACGGGATCGGCGGTGTGGGCGTTTAGGTCGAGATCTAGATCGAGATCGGTTCGGGTTGTTTGGACGTGCGGTTTGGACAGCCGACTGATCGGAAGTTCGAAGGGTGTCTGGGACGGGTGGTTTCGTTTGTCGCTCTGGATCCTGACTTTCGTCAGGATGACGGGCCGTGGCGGCACGGTGGCGTCCAGCCTCGAAGGTGCCGTCGCCTATCGATCGATCAGGCGAGGTTTGTTGCGAGCGTCCACCAGCCTTTGGCTTGGGCGGCGGTAGCGGCGGTGTCTCGGGTTTCGGGGGTTTCGAACAGCGCGAAGCAGGTGGCGCCGGAGCCAGACATTCTGGACAGGAGGACGCCTTGGGCTGCGTCGAGGAGGGTGCGGACTTCGGCGATTTCGGGGGCGAGGGCCAGCGCGGGAGGTTCTAGGTCGTTGCGGCCTTCGAGGGCGCGATCGAGGAGGTCGCCTTCGGGGATTGGGCCTCGGTCGTGGCCGTCCCAGGTCTTGAAGACGGCGGCGGTGGAGACCGCGACGCCGGGGTTTACGAGCAGGAGGGAGGTGCCGGACAGGCCTTCCAGGGTGGTGAGGGTGTCGCCCTTGCCGGTGCCTAGCGTCGTGCGGTTGGCGAGGCAGGCGGGGACGTCTGCGCCGAGCTTTGCGGCGATTTCGTGGAGGCGGGGCTCGGTTGGGGGGACGCTATGGAGGCGGGCTAGTGCTCGGAGCGTGGCGGCTGCGTCGGCTGAGCCTCCGCCTATGCCCGAGGCGATGGGGAGGTGCTTTTCCAGGGTTATGGCGTGGTGGGTTTCTGGGACGAAGGCGGTGGTGAAGGCGTCTGCTGCGGCGGTTACGAGGTTGCCTTGCCAGGGGGCGTTGCCGGGAGTGGCGCTGGACGAGCGGGGTGCTTCGTCATTGTCCGTCCCCAATTGGGCCCCGGCCTCCGGCGGGGTGGTGTTGGGGGTCGGGGTAATGCTCTGGACGGGGAGGAGTGCTGCGGCGAAGGGGCCGGTTATGGTGAAGCTGTTGGTTTGGGCGGGTTCTACCGTGATCAGGTCGCCGTCGGTGGCGAAGGCGAAGAGCGTTTCGAGATCGTGGTAGCCGTCGGGGCGGCGGCGGCGGACGTGGAGGGCCAGGTTGATCTTGGCGGGAGCGGGTTCGGTGATGGCGGGCATTGTCGGTCTCGAGGTTTGGCGGCGAAGGGGTCCAGCGCGGCTTAGCGTAATACGCGTGATGTCTGCGGGTTTAAGCGCGTCATCCTGACGAAAGTCAGGATCCAGGGTAACGATTGGAGCCGTCCTTGGCTCTGGATCCTGACTTTCGTCAGGATGACGGCGGACCTGAGGTGCGGTGCACCTCGCTAGTTGCTGGCGTTGTCACGATCACTTCCGCGGCTCGTCCGGCACCCAGAATTAATTGTGATCTCGCGAAACCGCCCCTTTGTCGTCAACTCGCCTTGCCCTCCCCACGCCTGCGGGCCCCTTCCCTCTTCCGGTGGGAGAGGAGGGGTTTCAGCGGCGGGCTTTTGGCGGGAGGCCGTTGGCGATCTTGGCAGTTATGCGCGTCGTGTCTGCGGGTTCGGCGGTCAGCAAGGCGGCGCGCCACGCGTAGCGCGCTTCGTAGTTTCGGCCGGTGCTCCAATAGGCGTCGCCGAGGTGGTCGGCGATTTCGGCGTTGGTGGGTTCGGCCTGCGCGGCGGTTTCGAGCAGGGGGAGCGCTCGGGCGGTGTTGCCGGAGAGGTGATAGGCCCAGCCCAGCGAGTCCGTGATCGATGCGTTGGTCGGGTCGATCCGGGTGGCGCGTTCGAGCAGTTTGATCGACGCGGGAATGTCGTCGCCGTGCTCGACCTGCGCGAAGCCGAGATAGTTGAGTGCGAGCGGTTGGGCGGGGCCGCGGGCGACGGCTTTTTCGAGCGCATCGCGCGCTTCGGGCCAGCGGCCGGCCTGGTCGAGTGCGCCGCCATATTGCAGCCAGTTGCCCCAGCTGCCTCCCTTCGCGTCGTCGGCGGCGATGATGCGTTGGTACCAGGTCGCGGCATCGGCGGGGTTGCCGGTAGTCAGCAACAGGTCGGCGTAGCGCTGCCAGTCGGCGGCATCCGCGCCCGACTGGTCGACGCGGTTCTTCGCAGCGGCGAGCGCTTCGCCGTCGCGGTCGGCGTTGGCGAGGATATCAATGCGTTCGGACGCCGCGGCGACCGCGAACGGGCTCTTGGGGCCAACCTGGTCGAGCACGACGAGCGCGCGGTCGACCAGCGTGTTGCGGGCGAGCGCATCGGCGAGGAGGATGCGTGCGCGGTCGTAGCCGGGGTCGGCGCGCAGCGACGCCTGCGTGAGTGCAATCGACAGCGGCGACGGATCGCCGAGCGCGAGGTCGCTGGCGAGGTGCGCGAGCAGCCGCGACACGCCGATCGCGAGCGACTGCTTCGCGGGCGCCTTGACGATCAGGTCGCGGGTTTCGGTGGCGAAGCGGTTGGCGACCGGATCCTTCGTGGCGGTGTCGAGCGACGGGCCTGGATCGCGGCCTTCGGCGTGCGCAACCCAGGCGTAGAGCGAGGGCGCGAGGACAACCAGCGGCCCGGTGGCGAGCGTAGCGATCGCCGCGCTGGCCGCCTTGGCGTCATTGGACCGCGCAGCGTCGGCCAGCGGGATCAGGGCCGCGTCAGCAGGGGCGACTCCGGCCTTGGCCAGCACTGCGGCGGCGCGGGTGGCGAGCGGCATGTCGCCTGCTTCCAACGCTTCCCGGTAGGCGCGAATCGCGACGACCGGGTCGTCGGGCGATGCCGCCAGCACCTTTGCATAGCTGGCGGCGGCTAGCGTCGTTTTTCCGGCAGCGTCGGCGGCACGGGCCTTGAGATAGGCGGCGATGTTGCCAGTGTCGGCCATCGCCCCGGTCGGCAACAGGACGAGGCCGGCAAAGGCAACACCGGACGTGAAGAACAAGCGCTTACATGTTGGGATAATTGGGGCCTCCGCCGCCCTCGGGTACGACCCAGTTGATGTTCTGGGTGGGGTCCTTGATGTCGCAGGTCTTGCAGTGGACGCAGTTCTGCGCGTTGATGACGAACTTTGGATCGGCCGTGTCCTCGCCGACGACTTCGTAAACGCCGGCCGGGCAATAGCGTTGCGCGGGTTCGTCGTACATCGGCAGGTTGTATTCGATCGGCACGCTCGCATCCTTGAGCGTCAGGTGGACCGGCTGATCCTCCTCGTGGTTGGTGTTCGAGACGAACACCGACGAGAGGCGATCGAAGGTCAGGACCCCGTCGGGCTTCGGATAGACGATCGGCTTGACGAGATCCTTGCGCCACAGGCTTTCGTTGTCGGGGTGGTGGTGCATCGTGAAGGGCATCTTGATTCCCAGATGCTCCGCCCACATCGTGATGCCGGCGAGGCCCGAACCGAGGAGGTCGCCGAACTTCTTGACGAGCGGCGCGACGTTGCGGACGACCGACAGCTCCTTCTTGACCCACGATTTCTCGAACGCCTCGGGATAGGCCGCGAGCTCGTCATGGCCGCGCTGCGAGACGATCGCCTCGACCGCGGCCTCGGCGGCCATCATGCCCGACTTCATCGCGGTATGCGTGCCCTTGATCCGCGGCACGTTGAGGAAGCCGGCGCTGTCGCCGATCAACGCCGCGCCGGGCATCACGAGCTTGGGGATCGACTGCAAACCGCCGTCGCTGATCGCGCGCGCACCGTAGCTGACGCGCTTGGCGCCCTTCAGCAGCGCGGCGATCTCGGGGTGAGTCTTCCAGCGCTGCATCTCGTGGAACGGCGAGAGATGCGGGTTGGTGTAGTTCAGCCACGTGACGAAGCCGATCGAGACCTGGCCGTTAGCCTGGTGATAGATCCAGCCGCCGCCGTTCGAGCCGTCGGTTTCGGACAGCGGCCAGCCCTGCGTGTGGATGACGCGGCCGGGGACGTGGAGTTCGGGATCGATGTCCCACAATTCCTTGATGCCGAGGCCGTAGACCTGCGGATCGCTGTCCTTGTCGAGCGCGAACGTCCGGATCAACTCCTTGGTGAGGTGACCGCGGCAACCCTCCGAGAAGAAGGTGTACTTCGCGTGGAGTTCGAGACCCGGCGTGTAGTCGCCCTTGTGCGTGCCATCGCGCGCGACGCCCATGTCGCCGGTCGCGACGCCCTTGACCGAGCCGTCGTCGTTGAACAGGATTTCCGCGGCTGCGAAGCCCGGGAATATCTCGACGCCAAGCTCCTCCGCCTTGCCCGCGAGCCAGCGGCACAGGTTGCCGAGCGAGCCGGTGTACGTGCCCTTGTTGTGCATGAACGAGGGCGTGACGAAGTGCGGCATTTCGCTCTTCTTCGTCTTGGTCAGGATCCAGTGATGGTTCTCGGTCACGGGTACTTCGGCGAGCGGGCAGCCGTCCTCGCGCCAGTTCGGCAACAGTTCGTCGAGCGACTTGGGATCGATGACCGCGCCGGACAGGATGTGTGCGCCGACTTCGGAACCCTTTTCGAGCACGCAGACGCTGATCTCGGCGTCCTTCTCGGCCGCCAATTGTTTCAGGCGGATCGCTGCCGAGAGACCGGCCGGGCCAGCGCCGACGATCACCACGTCGTACGGCATCGATTCACGTGTCGTCATCATCGTCTCCCGGGGGATGTCCCCTCTAGCCCAGTCTATCGACCCCTGCCCTTCGTTCGGGCTCGGGCCGGCACCGCCTTATCCATTATGGCGATTGCGCGAGTTGACCGCCACGTCAACCGTGCAGCATAGGTTACCCTGTGGGGGCGGACCAAACCATCGACTGGCGGAATACAGCGGCGAGCGCGCTCGACTGGTGGCACGAGGCTGGCGTCGACACGCTGGTCGACGACGTCCCGCGCGACTGGTTCACGGCGCCCGAACCGCTTGTTGTCCCCTCCGCAGCGCCTGTTGCGCCGGTCGTTGCACCGTCCGCGATGCCGACTTTGCTGGCCGATTTCCTTGCCTGGCGGAGCAGTGCTGAGGTTCCCGAAGCGGACTGGAGCGGGGTTTCGCTCGCTGCCGTAGGTCCGGCTGACGCTACGGTCATGGTGCTTGTCGATTGCCCCGACCGCGATGATGGCGATGCGGGGGCATTGCTGAGTGGCGCATCGGGACGGTTGCTCGACAAGATGCTCGCGGCGATCGGTCTGACGCGCGACGAAGTGCATCTGGCGGCGGTCTGCGCGAAGCGGCCGACGGCGGGGCGGATCCAGAGCGAGGTCGAGGCACGGCTGTCGGAAATCGCCAAGCATCACATCGGGTTGGTTGCCCCCAAGCGGTTGCTGCTGCTCGGCAATGCGGCGAGCCGTGCGATCCTCGGGACGGAATTACAGGGGGCGCGCGGGCGTTTACACGGATTTAACCATAAGACTGGAGAAACGGGGTCCGGTTCGGCGTCTGGCGAAGCCTCCAGCGAGACCGGCGTGGTCGCGAGCTTTCACCCGCGGTTTCTGATCGAGAAGCCCGCGGCCAAGGCCGAGGCCTGGAAGGATTTGCAGATGCTGATGCGCGGACTGACGTCGCAAGAGGGTGTGAGATGATTCGGATCCGATCGGTTTCCTGGGTGGCTATCGCCCTGGGCCTCAGCGCCCTCCCCCTCCCGGCCTTGGCGGCGACCGCCGCGGGCGAGCCTGCCGGCGATGCACGGCTTGGGACGACCAAGCTGGTCGGTGCGCCGACCCTGGAGCAGATCCCCGACCAGCTCGATGCCAGCCAGCGCGAGGCGTACAAGACGGTGTTCGCGGCAATCCGCGACGGCAAGTGGACCGACGCGCAGATCGGGCTCGACACGATGAAGCCCGGCCCGCTGCATGCGATCGCGCGCGCCGAGATGTACACGGCGAAGGGCTCGCCCCGCGTCGAAATGGAGCCACTGGTCGCGCTGCTCAACGAAGCGCCCGAACTGCCCGAAGCCGCGCAGATCTCGCGCCTTGCGACGACGCGCGGCGCGGTCGGTTTGCCGCCCCTTCCCGTAGCGCAGCGGTTGATCTGGCAGGACGGCGCGCCGCGTCGGGTGCGCGCCAAGAGCCTGCAGGGCGACATGATCGCCGCCGATCTTGCGATGAAGATGCAGCCTTACGTCAAGGCGGACATGGGTCGCGAGGCGCAGTCGCTGCTCGAGACCACGCCCGGCCTCACGCCCGAGGCGCTGACCGAGTGGCAGCAGAAGATCGCGTGGATCTATTTCCTCCAGGGCGACGACGTCAACGCGCGCATGATGGCTGCGAAGGCACAGGACGGCGTCGGCGACTGGGCAGTCCAGGGCCGATGGGTCGGCGCGCTATCGGCATGGCGGCAGAACGACTGTGCGAATGCCGAGACCGGGTTCGAAGGCGTCGCGGCACGCGCCGGCGATGTCGATCTCCGCGCGGCGGCTTTGTATTGGGCGTCGCGCGCGGACATGGTCTGCTCGCGGCCCGACAAGATCGAAGGCCGGCTGAAGGCGGCGGCGCAGTTCGGCGAGAGCTTCTACGGCCAGCTCGCGCGTCAGCAGCTTGCGATGAGGGACAAGGGCACATCCGTCGGCGGGCTGGTCGCGAGCGACTGGAAAATCGTCGGCAACCGCCCGAACGTCCGTGTCGCAGCGGCACTGGTCGAGGTCGGCGAGACCGACTTGGCCGATACCGTCATCCGCCAGCAGGCCAAGATCGGCGATCCGCGCGAGTTCGGCAATCTGGTGCGCGTGGCGGAAGCGTTGAGCCTGCCGGCGACGACCGTGTGGCTCGCGCACAATTGCCCGCAGGGGATCACGTCGACCGCCGAGGCGCGCTATCCGACGCCGAACTGGACGCCCGACAGCGGCTGGCACATCGACAAGGCGCTGGTCTACGCGCACACGCTCGAGGAATCGCGGTTCCGCAACACCGTGAAGAGCCCGGCCGGCGCGTACGGCCTGATGCAGATCATGCCCGCCGCCGCGACCGACTTCGCGCGCGAGCGTGGCACCTCGATCGACGTGAAGGCGCTGACCAAGCCGAGCACCAACATGGATGTCGGCCAGCGTCATCTCGAGCGGCTGCGCGACATGGCGGGTGTCACCGGCGGGCTGCTGCCCAAGGTGATCGCAGCGTATAATGCAGGTCCGCGCCCCGTCGGCGACTGGAACGCGATCGTCCACGATAACGGCGATCCGCTGATGTATATCGAGAGCATCCCGTATTGGGAGACGCGTGGCTACGTGACCACCGTGCTGCGCAACTACTGGATGTACGAGGCGCAGGGCGGCAAGAAGGCTTCGGTCAGCCGTAACGCGCTGGCGCAGGGTATGTGGCCGCGCTTCCCAGGCCTGCCGGGTGCGACTGCGGTGCGGATGGCGGCCAAGCCGTACACGCAATACCAGGCAAGCACGGCGCCCTTGAATGCGACCGTCGCGGTGAATGCGGCCGTCGGGCCGCGGTCCACCACCGTCACGCGCGCGGACTGATTTCATGCCGATCGATGAAAGCCGGATTTTCCTGCCGGTGCGGATTGCGGTGCTGACCGTGTCGGACACGCGTGGCCTTGCCGAGGATCGCTCGGGCGATACGCTGGTCGCGCGTCTGACCGAAGCGGGACACGTTCTCGCCGACCGCCGGATCGAGAAGGACGACGTCGAGACGATCGTCTCGCGCCTGCACGCCTGGATCGGCGATCCCGAGATCGATTGCATCATCACCACCGGCGGCACCGGCGTTACGGGCCGCGACGTTACCCCGGAAGCTGTGGAACAGGTCGCCGAGAAGATGATCCCCGGCTTCGGCGAGCTCTTCCGCATGCTCAGCTACCAGACGATCGGCACCTCGACCGTCCAGTCTCGGGCATGCGCCTGCGTATCGCACGGCACCTATATCTTCGCGCTGCCCGGCTCGACCGGCGCGGTAAAGGACGGCTGGGACGGCATCCTCCGCGACCAGCTCGACAGCCGCCACCGCCCCTGCAACTTCGTCGAGCTGATGCCAAGGCTGCTGGAGCGCTGAGCTAGGCGACCAATGGGTGACTCAACCCGTTCATAGCTGAACCAACGGGCCATCACCTTTCCCCAGCCCTGTTACGCGCGGCGATACTGCTAAGGGCGGTAGTTTTTCCCAACTTCTGGTGCAATCCGCGTTGGCGGTTCCGAACCACGTGGCGCGTCCTGATCAAAAGTATCCCGCACTTCTAACAACTTCCCCGAACTCTGCCACTGTATTATATAACTGGCACACCACCTGCATTGGTAAAGCTGCCGCCCAACCGGGCGTCTCGCACCAACCACAGGGATACCATCATGCCTTCATCGAACATCTTGAAGAGCCTCGTCGTCGCCACCGTGCTCGCAACTGCCGCGCCCGTCGTCGCCGCGCCGTCGGATGCACCGCAAAAGACGACGCTGACCTACAACGCGAAGACGCACAAATATTGCATGGTCGAGCTCGCATCGACCGGCTCGCGCGTTGAACGGATCACCTGCCACACGTCCGCGCAGTGGTCGGCTGCAGGCTTGAACATGCCGAAGACCATGGACCTTGCGGCGAAGTGAGCTTCCGTCTCATGGGCGAAACGTCACCGAAACGGTGCCGGTTCGCCCATGACGCCTCCGTTACCGATACAGCTTCGATCGTCGCGACTCGGCGTGGCGTGACAGCCTTCCCTACCGACTTTTGGGGGAGCGATCATGACCGGAAAATGGAATTTGGGGCTGGACACATTGCGCGTCCAGAATGCCGATGAGGACAATTGGTTGTCCGACGGTGACGAGGTGTACATGGTCGTGATCGCGTTCCGCTCGAAACTGGGCGTGCCCGGATCGACTCAGACGTGGACCAACCCGTGGGCGAGCTATGACTGGGCCAAGCACGTCAAACAGGGCGCAGTGCGGCATGTGCCCGACAATATCGGCCGCGTCGGCTTCGACAACGTCACAAAGTTCGGTTTTTCGGAATTCAGCGCGGCGCGCAAACCCGGCGCCGACCCGCAACTCAAACCCGAGGTTCTCGGCATCGTCAGCCTCGCCTTCGAGAGTGACAGCACGTCGTGGTCGGCGATGAGCGGAATCATCAACAAGGCGGCGCCCGCCGTAAAGGCCGAGTTGGAGAAGATCGTCGCGAATGACATGACTCCACTCGACCAGCTGACCGCGCAGCAGTTGACCGACAAGCTGAAGGGCTCCGCCAACACGATCAAGGACGCGATCACGCCGTCTGTGATGGCCAAGATCGGGCTATTCCTGTCGTCGGGATCGGATCCCGACGACCTGATCGATTACGGGATCAACTGGTACACCAATCTCGATCCCGATCTCGTGCTGTGCTTCCAGGGAATGAAGGAAGCCAAGGACTCGCACGACAGCGGCCAGCCGCGGCCCGCGGATCAATCCCGCGCCGGGATTATCGCGCGTGCCGGGATGCATCCGCTCGATCCGGGGACGTTCCAGAATCCCTACGACAAGTCCGGCGTGGCGTATCTGGTCGACGGATCGCTACGGGTCGGCTGATCCCGGCCTAGCGGTCGACCGCGGAAGCTGGGATCGGGCGCGAAACCCGGTCCCTAGCCCTTCGCGGCATGCATCAAGTCGACCAGCTGCTTGTTGATCGAGGCGCCGTGGAGGTGGATATGGACCGCGTCATAGCCTTCGCGGCGGAGCCGCTGTCGCAGATCGTTGACCGAATTGCACGAGCCCGATCGTGCCAGTTCGAACGCCCGCTCCACCGTGGTCAATTGTCCCGTCATTTCGCTGTCGTACGCGCCATTTGCCGGTCCGGCGAGCGAACATTTCTACCAACGCCGATTGCGACCTAAATGGATGTAATTACGCCACATTGATTCAGTTTAAGATGTTCCGGCCAACGACGCTGCTGGCTGCGCGCGGGAGCGCTCGGACGCTCGCAAAAGCGTTGCAGCAACGACTAGCTTTATCGCCGAAACGTGAGCGGAGATGCGCCCTATCAGCAGGCGCACTCCTCTTTTCGTTCTATCTATGTTCTATAAAATATTCTAGCGTGCGCTGATGAAACAGGCCCGTCCGGTGCGTGGTGCGACGCGCAACAGCGAGAGTCGCCGGTTCAATCTGCCGCAGACCGAGGCGGACGGCGACTGGCTCGACATGCGTGAGGGGATCGACGGGATCGCTCCGAAGCTGCGGACGACGGTGACGGTCGAAACGCCGCGGGCGATCATCAGCCGTAATGCGTCCCCCGACGTGCCGTTCGACCGCTCGATCAATCCGTATCGGGGGTGCGAGCATGGCTGTATCTATTGCTTCGCACGGCCCAGCCATGCGTTTCACGACCTGTCGCCGGGGCTCGATTTCGAGAGCAAGCTGTTCGCCAAGCCGTCCGCCGCGATGCTGTTGCGGGTCGAGCTCGGCAAGCCCGGCTATGTCTGCGCGCCGATGGCGTTGGGAACGAATACCGATCCGTACCAGCCGATCGAGAGCGACTGGCGGATCACGCGCGAGATCATCGCGGTGCTGGCCGAGACCGATCATCCCCTGACGATCACGACCAAATCGGACCGGGTCGTGCGCGACATCGACCTGCTGGCGCCGATGGCAGCCAAGGGTCTGGCGGCGGTGGCGATGTCGATCACGTCGCTCGATCCGAAGATCGCCTCGACCGTCGAACCGCGTGCGCCACATCCCGAGCGCAGGTTGGCGGCGGTGCGCAAGCTCGCCGATGCGGGCGTGCCGGTGTACGTGTCGATCGCCCCGGTAATCCCGGCGATTACCGATCACGAGATCGAACATCTGATCGCACGGGCGGCCGAAGCGGGGGCGACGCGGGCGTTCTTCATCCCGGTGCGGTTGCCGTACGAGGTCGCGCCGCTGTTCCGGGCTTGGCTCGACGAGCATTTCCCCGATCGCGCGGGGAAAGTGATGGCGACGATCGCGTCGTTGCGCGGGGGTAAGGACAATGATCCAAACTTCTTCACGCGAATGAAGGGACAAGGGCCATGGGCGGACCTGCTCGGGACGCGGTTCCGCATCGCGTGCGCAAAGCACGGCCTGAACCAGGTGCGGGTGGCGTTGCGGAGCGACCTGTTTCGCGCGCCGAGAGGACCTCAGGGGGAGTTGTTTTGAACTGCAGAGGGCGCGAGTGCCGGTCGACCAGAGGCTCAATCCATCGTTGACCACGCGCGGCCTAGTTGCTCCGCAAGGGCGCGGATCCGGGCTGCATTACCGCCGTCGCAGGAGACAAGACCGGGTCGCGCCGCGCCGTGTTTGGCCACTTCGGCAAGCGTGACGCAGAGGCAGGAATGCCGCGGGGACACCCGATGCCGTTCTCCTGCAAATGCGGGAGCCCAGGATTACAGGTGT
Organism: Sphingomonas faeni; assembly: GCF_040407565.1. Taxonomy (GTDB): domain Bacteria; phylum Pseudomonadota; class Alphaproteobacteria; order Sphingomonadales; family Sphingomonadaceae; genus Sphingomonas; species Sphingomonas faeni_F. Next base: position 836,592 of record NZ_JAPZPR010000001.1, on the reverse strand, counting down.
TTCAACCCCGTGACCCCGGGTTCCTGTGTTCGCAGAAACAAGGGTACGTTCGGCGCAGTTCCGGCCGTGTCCCGGGCCTCAGTACGCTCGGCCGATCAGCACCCGCTCGACCGCGGGTTCGCCGGTGAAGATGCACGCGCCATCATCGCACCCGGTCTGGCCCATCGGCGCGTTGCGGATGGTGAGCTTCAGCGCCTTCAGCCGCTCCACCACTTTGTCGAGTGCGGGCCCGGTCGGCTTGGACCAGCGGACGTCGACCCAGCCGGGGTTCTTCACGCCGTCCGCAAAATGCGCTTCGAGCGCGGCGAAATCGTCGGCGGGGACGATGTTGCCCTTCACGCGGTTCATCGACTCGACGTGGAGCTTCGCCTGCACGTCGTGGAGCATACCCGACACCTCTGCGACGAACGTGTCGCGCGCGACCGCGTTGCTGTCGAGCTTGCCGTCCTCGCGGTACAGGCGATCGCGGCGGATCACGGTGACGTTGCCGCCTGCCATGTCGCGGCCGCCGACCTCGATCACGATCGGCGCGCCCTTCTTGACCCAGCCCCAGCGCTTGGTTGCGGCCTTGGCGGGTTTCAGGTCGAGCAGCGCGCGGACCGGTTCGCCGAGCGCGGACTGCTTGGCGAGTTCGGCCTGGAGCGACTTGCAGTATTCGACGATCGCCGCGTCCTCGGGAACGTCGCGCAGCATCGGCACGATCACGACCTGCCACGGCGCGATCATCGGCGGCACGCGCAGGCCGTCATCGTCGCCGTGGACCATAATCACCGCGCCGATCATCCGCGTCGACACGCCCCAGCTGGTGGTGTTGCACAGCTCGAACTCGCCGCCCGCATTCTGGAAGCGGATGTTCTGCGCCGAGGCGAAGTTGGTGCCGAGGAAGTGCGAGGTGCCGGCTTGCAGCGCCTTGCCGTCCTGCATCATCGCCTCGATCGAATAGGTCGCGACGGCACCCGGGAAGCGCTCGTTCTCGGGCTTTTCGCCGGCGATGACGTGGACGCCGAGGCATTCCTCCGCAAAGTCGCGATAGACTTCGAGCATCTTGAGCGTCTCGTCGCGCGCTTCGTCGGCGGTGGCGTGCGCGGTGTGGCCTTCCTGCCAGAGGAACTCGCTGGTGCGCAGGAACATGCGGGTGCGCATCTCCCAGCGGACGACATTGGCCCATTGGTTGATCAGCACGGGCAGGTCGCGCCACGACTGGACCCAGCGCGCGAAGGCGGCGCCGATGACCATCTCGGAGGTCGGGCGGACGACGAGCGGCTCCTCGAGCTTGGCGTCGGGATCGGGAATCAGGCGGCCGTAACCGTCGGCCTTGAGGCGGTGGTGCGTGACCACGGCCATTTCCTTGGCGAACCCGTCGACATGCTCGGCCTCCTTCTCGAAGTAGGAGAGCGGGATGAAGAGCGGGAAATAGCAGTTCTCATGGCCCGTCGCCTTGATCCGGTCGTCGAGCAGGCGCTGGATGCGCTCCCAGATGCCGTAGCCCCAGGGGCGGATGACCATGCAGCCGCGGACGCCGGATTCCTCGGCGAGATCGGCCTCGGAGATGACGGCCTGGTACCAGGCGGAGAAATCCGCCTCGCGGGTGACGGGGAGTGCGCGCTTTATCATGCGGTGCGGATAGCGGGTGCGCGGGGGTTCGTCACCCCGTCTACAGCGCGGTCCGTCATCCTGACGAAAGTCAGGACCCAGGATACCACGCGCACCGCTCTTGGCTCTGGGCCCTGACTTTCGTCAGGATAACGGAGTTTTGTAGGGCGAGGACGGAGGTTTGAGGTGGGATGCCCGCCCGGCCCTCGCTAGGGAACCCCATGCCCACCGACCGCATCCTTCCCGCCATCGGCATGCGGTTGCTGTCGGTCGTGATCTTCGCGCTGATGAACACCGCGATCAAGCTGGCCGAGCGGCACGGCGCTAGCGTGTCGGAGATCCTGTTCTTCCGGCAGTTCGGCGCGTGTCTGCTCGTGTCAGGGGTTATCGTTGCGGGGCCGGGCCTGCCTTCGGTCGCGACCAAGCGGTTGCCGGCGCATGTCGTGCGGGCGATCGTCGGGCTATCGGCGATGGCATTCACGTTCAACGGGATCGTCGCGTTACCGCTGGCGGAGGCGACGACGATCGGGTTCACGGTGCCGATCTTCGCGACCATTCTCGGCGCGCTGGTGTTGCGCGAGCCGACCGGGTGGCATCGCTGGGCGGCGGTCGCGACCGGGTTCGCGGGCGTGCTGATCGTCGCACAGCCGGGCGGGGATCATTTCCCGTTATGGGGCGCGGGGTGTGCGCTGGCGGGGGCGTTCGGGACGGCCAGCGTGTCGATCCTGTTGCGGCAGATCGGCAAGACCGAGAGTGCGTTGACGACGGTGTTCTGGTTCTCGGCGCTGTCGTTGATCCCGTTGTCGGTATTTTACGGGCGGGCGGCGCAGTCGCATGATCTGGTCGCGTGGATTTGCCTGGCGAGCGTCGGGATATTCGGGGGGCTGGCGCAGATCGCGATGACGACGTCGTTGCGGCTCGGGCCGGTGTCGGTGGTGGTGCCGATGGATTATTCGAGCTTGCTGTGGGCGACGTTGCTGGGGTGGCTGGTGTTCGACACGCTACCGGCGGAGGCGACGTGGGTCGGGGCGCCGGTCATCGTCGCGAGCGGTCTGTATATCGTGTGGCGCGAGCATGTCCGGCGGCGGGAGGAGACCGAGCAGGGGATCGCTTGACGGCGAACCCCTCACCCCTCCCCCGCCAGGGGGAGGTGGCGCCGAAGGTGACGGAGGGGGAGGATACGAAACAGAGGTTACCCTTTCCTCCCCCTCCGTCTGGCAAGCGCCAGCCACCTCCCCCTGGCGGGGGAGGATCGTACGGTAGCGGCGGGTTAGCGAACGCGTGCCGTCTTCAGCATCCGCTTGGCGCGGAGGTACATTTCGATGCGTTGCGTGGTGAACAGGCCGAGCGCGAGCGCGACCAGCATGTCGGTGATTGCGAAGGCGTTTAGGTGCAGCGCGTGGCCGTCGCCGATGACGGCGCGCGCGCCGGTGCGGACTGCGACGATCGCTACGATGAACAGGACCGCTGCCGGGGAGGACGTCGTGTTGAGCGCGTGGCTGTCGGGATCGATCGTGATGCGCATGAGCTTGCCGCGTTGCCAGCCTAGTGCTGCGCCCATGATCAGGGCCAGCGCGCAGAACAGCCAGGCAAGGCCCTGCGGTGGGTACATCGTAAACATGTAGAGCGCGACGGCGGCGTAGACCGCGGGGAACACCCAAAGGCGTTCGAGCTTGAGCGGCTTCACTACGCTCATGCGACGCCAGCGAACCGCGAAGACTATGCCGATGATGACGGCCGTGATCGCGTAGCTGATCCAGCCTTGTGCTTCGTGCGCCTGCATTGCTTCCCCCACGCGACCACCTTCAGTTGGTGTAGCATGGCAGCAATACAGCCGAGGTAAAAGAGGCGGCGACACATTTGAACTGCCACCCCGGCGGAGGCCGGGGCCCAATTGGAAAGGTGGCAATAACGACATGCTGCCATTCGTCAGCAGCGCCGCCAAATTGGACCCCGGCCTTCGCCGGGGCGGTATTGTTCTTCGGGTGCACGCGTCACACCCCGAAGACCATCTGCTTCCCTTACTCCGCCGCCTGCGCCAGCGGAGCGGGGTCCTTCCAGACCAGCACGGGCTTCCGTGCCGCGAGCGTCTCGTCGAGACGCGCGCGGGGGGCGAAATGCGGGGCGGTCTTGAGGCTGGGGTCGCCGGCTTTCGCGCGTTCGGCGACCGAGCGGAGCGCGGCGATGAACTGGTCTAGCGCCGCCTTCGATTCGGTCTCGGTCGGTTCGACCAGCATCGCGCCGTGGACGACGAGCGGGAAATACATCGTCATCGGGTGGAAGCCCTCGTCGATCAGGCCCTTGGCGATGTCGATCGTCGAGAAGCCGGCGGCGAGGCCCGAATCCGAGAACAACGCCTCGTGCATGCACGGACCCGAGGGGCCGAACGGTGCGTCGAGCGTGTCGTCGAGGCTGCGCAGGATGTAGTTCGCGTTGAGCACCGCATCCTCCGACACTTGGCGCAGACCGTCCGCACCGTGGCTGAGGATGTAGGTCAGTGCGCGCGTGAACATGCCCATCTGGCCGTGGAACGCAACCATGCGGCCGAAGCTGCCGGCGTGGTGTTCGTCGGCATTCTCTTCCTCGATCAGGACGAATTGATCGCCCTGCTTCTCAACGAAGGGGAGCGGCGCGTACGGGGTCAGAGCTTCCGAGAACACCACCGGGCCTGAACCTGGACCGCCGCCGCCGTGCGGGGTGGAGAAGGTCTTGTGCAGGTTGATGTGCATCGCGTCGATGCCGAGATCGCCGGGCCGCACGCGGCCGACGATCGCGTTGAAGTTCGCGCCGTCGCAATAGACGAAGCCGCCCGCGGCGTGCACCGCGTCGGAAATCTCGCGCATGTCGCGCTCGAACAGTCCACACGTGTTGGGGTTGGTGATCATCACGCCGGCGACGTCGGGGCCGAGCCGGGCCTTCAGCGCGGCGGTGTCGACGCGGCCTTCGGCGGTGGCGGGGATGTCCTCGACGCTGTAGCCGGCGAAGGCCGCGGTGGCGGGGTTGGTGCCGTGTGCGCTCTCGGGGACGAGGATGATCTTCCGCGCGCCTTCGCCCTTGGCTTCGAGTGCCGCGCGGATCGCCAGGATGCCGCAGAGCTCGCCGTGCGCGCCCGCCTTGGGGCTCATCGCGACCGAGGTCATGCCGGTGAGCGTGACGAGCCAGTGCGCGAGCTGATGGATGACTTCGAGTGCGCCCTGCACCGTGTCGACCGGCTGGAGCGGGTGGACGTCGGAAAACCCGGGGAGCCGCGCCATCTTCTCGTTGAGGCGCGGATTGTGCTTCATCGTGCACGAGCCGAGCGGGAAGAAGCCGAGGTCGATGCCGTAGTTCTGGCGCGAGAGGCGGGTGTAGTGGCGGACGGTTTCCGGCTCGGATAGACCGGGGAGGCCGATCGGCGCCTTGCGCGTCAGATCGCCGAGCATGTCGTGCGCGACGTCACCTTCGCCGAAGTCGACGCCCGTCGTCTTCGCGTCGCCGATCTCGAAGATCAGCGCTTCTTCCAGCATCAGCGCCTTGTTGCCGGTGACCGATGCTGGGACGTTGACCGTGTTCGCCTCGGGGGCGGTCGGGCGCCAGCCGCTCTGGTTGATGCTCATGCCAGTATCTCCTCGAGTGCGGACGCAAGCGTTTCGACGTCCTCCGCCGTGGTCGTCTCGGTCACCGCGACGACCAAGCCGTTGGCGAGGTCGTCATTGCCGGGATAGAGCCGGCCCAGCGAGACGCCCGCTAGGATGCCGCGGTCGGCCAGCGTGCGGACGACAGGGCGGGCTTCGACGGGGAGCTTCAGCGTGAATTCGTTGAAGAAGTGCGTGTTGAGCAATTCGACCCCCGGCACCTTCGCCAGTCGACGCGCGGCATGGACCGCACCCGCATGGTTCACCCCCGCAAGGCGGCGCAGACCGGCTTCGCCGAGCAGCGTCATGTGGATCGAGAAGGCCAGCGCGCAGAGGCCGGAGTTGGTGCAGATGTTCGACGTCGCCTTTTCGCGGCGGATGTGCTGCTCGCGGGTCGACAGCGTGAGGACGAACCCGCGGCGGCCGTCGGCGTCGACGGTCTCGCCGCAAAGGCGACCGGGCATCTGGCGGACGTATTTGTCCTTGCAGCCGAACAGGCCGACATAAGGCCCGCCGAACTGAAGGCCGACGCCGAGCGACTGGCCTTCACCGACGACGATGTCCGCATCCATCTCGCCGGGCGAGGTGATCGCGCCCAAGGCGACCGGCTCGGTGACGACCGCGATCAGCAGCGCCTTCTTCGCGTGGCACGCATCCGCCAGCGGGCGCAGGTCGGCGATGCGACCGAGGATGTCGGGGTATTGGACGACCACGCAGGAGGTGTCGTCATCGATCTTCGCGATCAGCTGGTCGAGGTCCATGTCGGCGACCAGTTCGGGCGCGGTCGTGTCGAGCACGTCGCCGGTGAACTTGGCCATCGTGTTCGCGACCGAGACGTAATGCGGGTGGAGGCCCGACGACAGGATCGCCTTGCCCCGCTTGGTGATGCGACGCGCCATCACGATCGCTTCCCAGCACGCGGTCGAACCGTCGTACATCGAGGCATTGGCGACGTCGGTGCCGAGCAGTCGCGCGACCTGAGTCTGGAACTCGAACAGCATCTGCAGCGTGCCCTGCGCGATTTCGGGCTGGTACGGCGTGTAGGCGGTGAGGAACTCGCCGCGCTGGATCAGGTGATCGACCGACGCGGGGACGTGATGTTTGTACGCGCCGCAGCCGAGAAAGAACGGTGCTTCGCCCGCGGTGAGGTTCTTCTTGGCGAGCGCCGACATGTGGCGTTCGACCGCCATTTCTGAGGCGTGCATCGGCAGGTCGCGGACCGGGCCGTCGAGGCGCGCGGCTTCGGGAACGTCGACGAAGAGGTCGTCGATGGTCGAGGCGCCGATGACGGCGAGCATTTCCGCACGGTCGGGCTGGGTCAGGGGAAGGTAGCGCATTCTAGTCTCCTCCCCTCCCGTTCACGGGAGGGGTCGGGGGAGGGAATGAGACGGGGAACGACTGTACCAGCCCCTCCCCCGACCCCTCCCGCAAGCGGGAGGGGAGCAGTTAGTTCAAAGCCCTTCGACGAAGGTCGCGTAGGCGGCTTCGTCCATCAGGCTGTCGAGTTCGCTCGGGTCGCTGAGTGTCAGCTTGAAGAACCAGCCCGCCGCTTCGGCGTCCGAGTTCACCAGGCTGGAGTCGTCGGTGAGCGCAGCGTTGCCCTCGGTAACGGTGCCCGAGACGGGGGAGTACACGTCGGAGGCAGCCTTGACCGACTCGACGACCGCGGCTTCGTCGCCCTTCGACAAGGTCTTGCCGGCTTCAGGAACGTCGACGAACACGACGTCGCCGAGCTGGCTCTGCGCGTATTCCGAAATGCCGACCGTGCCGACATCACCGTCGACATCGACCCATTCATGATCCTGCGTGAAGTAACGGCTCATATCACTTAGCTCCTGCGCGGACGTAGCGGTGGGGAATGAAGGGCATCGCGGTGACGGTGGCGGTGTGGACCTTGCCGCGTTGCGCGATTTCGATGCGGGTACCGGGCGTCGACAGCGCGAGCGGCACATAGGCCATCGCGATCGGCTTCCCGAGCGTGGGTGCGAAACCACCGCTGGTGAGGCGGCCGATCGTCGCGCCGGTATCGTCGATCACCTCGGCGCCTTCGCGCGCGGGCTGGCGGCCCTCGACGATCAGGCCGACGCGCTTAGTGGCGGGGCCGTGCTCGCGCTGGGTGAGGATTCGCTCGGCACCGGGGAAATCGGCGGCTTCGCGGCGGCGCTTCGACAGCGCGAAACCGAGGTCGGCCATGACCGGCGTGATCTCGGGGTCGAGGTCGTGACCGTAGAGCGGGAGGCCGGCTTCGAGTCGCAGCGAGTCGCGTGCGCCGAGGCCGATGGGCTTGATCTCCGGAAGCGCAAGCAGCGCGTCGGCGAACGCGACCGCGTGCTCGGCGGGGAGCGAGATCTCGACGCCGTCCTCGCCGGTGTAACCCGAGCGGCTGATCCAGAGCGGGACGTCGTTCCAGTGGAACGCGCCGGCGGTCATGAACACGAGGCCGTCGACGCCGGGGACGATCCGCGCGACTGCCTCGACCGCCTTCGGGCCCTGCACCGCGAGCAGCGCCTGGTCTTCGAGGATGTTGATCGTGACGTCGTCGGGCAGATGTTCGATCAGATAGCTGATGTCGTCGTACTTGGTGGCGCCGTTGACGACGACGTAGAAGCTGCCGCTCGCAGTCGGCGACGGGTGGAGCGGGTCGTATGCCTCGGGCTCGACGTCCTGCGCGAAGAACGGCGACGGCTGGTCGTCGGGCAGGCGCGTGGCCATCAGGTCGTCGAGGATGCCGCCGTCATGCGCGAGCAGCAGCGAATAGCGCATCTTGCCCTCGCCGAGCCCTGCGATATCGCCCGGCAGGACGGTTTCGAGCGCGTGCGCGACGCCTTCGCCGGAGAAGACGAGCTGGCCCATGTGGCTCACGTCGAACAGGCCCGCCGAATCGCGTGTCCAGGCGTGTTCGGCCATGATGCCTTCATACTGGATCGGCATCTCGTAGCCGGCGAACTCGACCATCCGCGCGCCGTGCGCCCGGTGCCATGCGTCGAGCGGCAATGGCAGGATCTCGGGCTCGACGTAATCGTCGGCCTGATCGATGATGCTGGCGTAATCGCGCAGTTCTGGGTCGCTCATGGTCGTCTCCGTCGAAGGGGCGCGCGGCACCAATGGGTGCAACGATCCGAACCCCCTCTGTCACGGGACCTGAGAGCTTTCGCGGCGGACTTGTCCAGCGCTTACCCCTTCGGTGGCCCTCGGCGCGAGGCCAGGACGCTTTCCAGAGTGTCGATCAGCCCCGCGCGGTCTCTGGTGCCTGAGAGATTCCGGGGTGGTTGCTCCTTCGGCGGTTCCTTTGGCCCTCGAAGGACCGGAAACGCTCTCCCGCGCGGTGCCATGCCGGTTGCCCGACATTGACGCCGCGAGTTGTGACGCGGCGCACAATCTTAGTCAATCGAGGGTTTGGGTTCTTCGCCAACTTCTTGTTCTCCCGCGGAGGCGGGAGCCCAGGGTTACATACGGTATCGTTTGTGGTCCTGGGCCCCCGCCTTCGCGGGGGAACTAGAAAGGAAGAGCTCCCTTTCGCGAAAGCTATTCGACCGTAACGCTCTTCGCCAAATTCCGCGGCTGGTCGACGTCCGTGCCCTTCAGCACCGCGACATGATACGCGAGCAACTGCACCGGCACTGCATACACCAGAGGCGCGATCAGCGGGTGGACCTTGGGCATGGTGATCGTCGCCATGCAGCCTTCGCCGGCCGCCTGGATGCCGTCGTAATCCGAGATCAGAACGACCTTGCCGCCGCGCGCCATGACTTCCTGCATGTTGCTGACGGTCTTGTCGAACAGCGGACCCGACGGCGCGATGACGATGACCGGGACATGCTCGTCGATCAGGGCGATCGGCCCGTGCTTCATCTCGCCCGCGGCATAGCCCTCGGCGTGGATGTAGCTGATTTCCTTCAGCTTGAGCGCGCCTTCGAGTGCCAGCGGGTAATCGGTCCCGCGGCCGAGATACAGCACGTCGCGCGCGCCGGCGATGTTGTGCGCCATCGCCTCGATCGCCTCGTCATACGCCAGCGCGCCGTTCAACGCGGCGGGCGCCTCCGACAGATGCCGGACGATCTCGCGCTCCTGCTCCCTCGTCAGCAAACTCTTCGCGCGCGCCAGGTTGGCAGCGAGTGCGGCGAGCACGGCGAGCTGGCAGGTGAACGCCTTGGTCGAGGCGACGCCGATCTCCGGCCCGGCATGCGTCGGCAACAGCAGGTCCGCCTCGCGCGCCATGGAACTGGTCGGCACGTTCACGACGACCGCGATCTTCTGCCCCTCTGCCTTGGCGTGGCGCAGTGCCGCCAGCGTGTCGGCGGTCTCGCCCGACTGCGAAATGAACAGCGCGAGGCCGCCGTCTTCCATCACCGGCGCGCGGTAGCGGAACTCCGAGGCAACATCGAGATCGACGGGGACGCGCGCGAACTGCTCGAACCAGTATTTGGCGACCATGCCGGCATAGAAGCTCGTTCCGCACGCGACGATCGTCACGCGCTTGATCGTGGACAGGTCGAACTCGGGGATCGGCAGCGAGACTTCGCCCTCCATCCGCTTGAGGTACGAGCGGAGCGTCTGCGCGACGACGATCGGCTGCTCGTAGATCTCCTTGAGCATGTAATGCTTGTGGTTGCCCTTCGAGATCACCTCGCCGGTGATCCCGCACAGCGTGATCGCGCGCTCGACGGGATTGTTGTCACGGTCATAGACCTGTGCGCCGTCGCGGGTCAGCACGACCCAGTCGCCCTCGTCGAGATAGGCGATCCGCTGCGTCAGCGGCGCAAGCGCGAGCGCGTCGGAGCCGAGATACATCTCGCCCTCGCCGTGACCGACGACCAAAGGCGAACCGAGCCGCGCACCGATCAGCAGGTCGGGATGCTGACGGAACAGGATCGCGAGCGCGAACGCACCGTGGAGGCGCGGCAGGATCTCGCGGACGGCCGATACCGGGTCCATGCCCGCCTCGACCTTCTCGCTGATCAGGTGCGCGACGACTTCGGTATCGGTTTCGCTGGTGAACGTCCGGCCGCGCGCGATCAGTTCGTCGCGCAGCGGCTTGAAGTTTTCGATGATGCCGTTGTGGACCACCGCGACTTCGCCGGTGGCGTGCGGATGCGCGTTGTTGGTGGTTGGGCCACCATGCGTCGCCCAGCGGGTGTGGGCGATCCCGGTCTTGCCGGGCAGCGGATGCGCGGCGAGTTCGTTGGCGAGGTTGACGAGCTTGCCCGACGCACGACGCCGCTCGATCGCGCCGTCGTTGTCGGTGGCGATGCCCGCCGAATCATAGCCCCGATATTCGAGCCGCTTGAGGCCATCGAGCAACCGGCCCGCGACGTCTTCGCCGCTCAGAATTCCAACGATGCCACACATCAGATCATACTCCGGGAAAACAGGATTTCGCTTGCGAACTTCATCGAGCAGCCTTGCGTGCGATCATCTTCTCGCGAAAGCGCGCTGCCCAGCCTTGCTTCGAAATCTGTGGCGGGCGAACCAGCGCAAGCGCATCGGCCTCCACGTCCTGCGTCACGACCGATCCCGCGGCGACGATGGCGCCTGCGCCGATCGTGACCGGTGCGACCAGCGCGCAGTTCGAGCCGATGAACGCGCCTTCGCCGACGACGGTCCGGTATTTGAAATAGCCGTCGTAATTGCAGGTGATCGTGCCCGCGCCGATGTTCGCGCCCGCGCCGATGTCCGCGTCGCCGATATAGGTGAGGTGGCTGACCTTCGCGCCCTCGCCGATGATCGCCTTCTTCACCTCGACAAAATTGCCGACCTTGGCGTCCGGACGCAGGTCCGCGCCGGGGCGGAGGCGCGCGAACGGGCCGACATTCGCGCCCTTACCCACGGTGGCGCCCTCGATATGGCTGAACGCGTGGATCGTCGCGCCGTCTTCGATACGCGTGCCGGGTCCGAAGACGACGTTGGGTTCGATCACGACGTCACGGCCGAGTTGCGTGTCGTGCGCGAACCAGACGGTGTCAGGGGCGATCAGCGTGGCGCCATCGACCATCGCCTGCGCGCGGCGCGTTGCCTGCCAGGCAGCTTCGACGCCAGCGAGTTCGCCGCGGCTGTTGACGCCGGCGACTTCGTCCGCGCCAGTCTCGATGACGGCGGACGAGCGGCCGGCTGCGGCGGCAAGCTCGACGATATCGGTGAGGTAATATTCGCCTGCCGCGTTGTCGTTGCCGAGCCGGTCGAGCAGCGCGAACAGGTCGGTCGAGCGGACCGCCATCAGCCCGGAATTGCACAGCGTCACAGCGCGTTCCGCCTCCGACGCGTCCTTATACTCGACGATCCGGTCCATCCGGCCCGCGGCGTCGGCGATCACGCGGCCATAAGCGCCGGGATCGGCGGGGCGGAAGCCGAGCACGACGACCGCGGGCGTGTCGTCGCCGTGCAGCCGGTCGATCATCCGCTGCATCGTCGCGGCGGTGACCAGGGGCACGTCGCCGTAGAGGATCAGCACGTCGCCCTCGAACCCTGCCAGTGCCGCGCGGGCCTGCGCGACCGCGTGGCCGGTGCCGAGCTGCTCCGCCTGGAGCGCGGTGGCGATGCCGAGCGGCGCCACCGCGGCCTCGACCTGCTCGCGGCCTGCGCCCGTCACAACGACGGTTTTCGCGGGGTGCAGCGCTGCCGCGCTGGCGACCAGATGCAGCAGCATCGGCCGCCCGGCGATCGGATGGAGCACCTTGTGCAGATCCGACTTCATCCGCGTACCCTTGCCGGCGGCAAGAATAACCACGGCAACAGGATGCACGGGAGCGTGCGCCGAAATCGGTTGGTCGTCGGAATGCGTCGTCATGGAAGGATCGCTGCCACGAAAGCCTTGCCAATTCCATAGCGCCGCTGGCAGGCGTCATCGCAATGACGCATTTTTCATTCGATATCGTCGGCTTCGACCTCGACGGCACCCTGCTCGATACCAGCGGCGACCTGGCGGCGGCGGTCAATCACGCGCTCGCCTCGGTCGATCGCCCGGCGCTCACCGTCGAACAGGTCAAGCCGATGATCGGCGGCGGTGCGCGGCACATGCTCAAGCAGGGCCTGACCGCGACCGGCGGCTATGACGAGGCGATGCTCGACACGCTGCACACCGAACTCCTCGCATATTACGAGGCCAACATCTGCGTGCTGACCGTCCCCTATCCCGGGGTGATCGAGGCGCTCGACGCGCTGGCGGCGAAGGGCGTGACGCTCGGGATCGTCACCAACAAGATCGAGCGGTTCGCGCGGACGGTGCTCGACCAGCTCGGCTTGACCGATCGATTCGCATGCGTCCTCGGCGGTGACACGATGGCCGAGTCGAAGCCGTCGCCGATGCCGATCCACGAGATGGTCAGGATCTGCGGCGGGGGCAAAGCCGCCTTCGTCGGCGACTCGATCTTCGATATCCAGGCAGCGCAGGCGGCGGGCCTGCCGACGATCGCGTGCAGCTTCGGTTTCCTGATGCAGCCGGTCGCAGAACTCGGCGCCGACGCGGTGATCGACGGTTTTGCCGAGTTGCTGCCAACGCTGGAAAGCCTCGGCGCATGAACCGCGCCCAGTTCCTGCGTCTGGCGCTGATACTTGCCGTCGTGTTCGCCGTGACGATGGCGCTGCTGCCGAACCCGCCGAAGATGCCGATCGACCGGTTCGGCGACAAGTTCGGGCACATGCTTGCCTTTGCGACGATCGCGCTGCTGGCGGCGCTGTCCTATCCGCAGGCCAGGCTGTTCCGGATCGGCGAGCGCCTGTCGTTTCTCGGCGCGATGATCGAGGTGCTGCAGTCTATCCCGTCGCTGCACCGCGATTGCGACATCCACGACTGGATCGCGGACACGCTGGCGATCACGGTCGTGCTGCTGATCGTCTGGTCGGTGCGTCGCCGGCGGGGCGCTCGGCTGCCCTAGGCCTTGCGCCACTTTGTCCAGAGGTGGCGCGCGAGCATCGCCGGCGGCATGCGCAGCCAGTGCGAGCGGATGTAGAAGGCGAGCCGGGTTAGCGGGCGGGTCGACCTGCCCCAGCCGTCTCGCGCGGTGATGCGGCGGAGGTAATGGCGATCGACGCCGCGTGCCTGTCCGTCGCCGAACAGCGCATCGACCAGTCGGAGCGATCGAGCCACCTCGCGGGACAAATCGTGTCGACGCGCATCCTCGACCAGCCCGTTGGTGCCGAACTCGTCGACCAGACAGCGGATATCCCACAGGTTGCGTAAGCCCCCCGCCAGATCGCCGTCCGCGAACAGATGCGCAGCCGCATGGATGATCATTCCGTTCGGCGACAGCGTCCGCTGTCCGTTCCCAAGCGCCACACTGCCCGCGATCAGCGCCGCCGCATCGGGCGTGATCCGCGCGGTGAGTGGCAGGATCGTGTGGTGGACGTCGATCATCCGGTCGCGCTCGCGGTGGATCAGCGGCGGCAGTTCGTGCATCCAGCAGCGGTAATACACGTCGTCATATGGATCGGGCTTCACCCATTCCCACCCCGCCGCGAGCAGCGCCGCCTCGACCGCATCGAGCGATGCGCGCGGTACGAGAATGTCGAGGTCGCCGATCGACCGCCCCTGCCCCGCCGACAATCCGGCCGCGACGAATGCGGTACCCTTCAGCAGCACGACCGGGCAGTCGACCAAGTCTAGCGCGCGCCGCGCCATCTCCGCTTCCCAGAGCGCGGCACGACGACCCTGCTCGGCAGAAGCGCGCGCGTCGGCGAGGACGGCCGTCACCGCGTTCGGCATCGTCAGGCCGTCGAGCCGCAGCGCCAGCGTCCCGATCAACTGTTCGGCGCGCGCCATCGTCAGCAATGCGGTCCACGCATCCGCATCGAAGCCGACGACGCTGGCCGGGTCGGCGAGCGCCCGAGCGAGCAGGCGGGCGTCGGTCACAACGCGGCCCATAACGCCTCGACCTGTTCGAGCGCACTCGCGCCGTCGGGATAGTCGATTGCTATTGCGGGAACGTCCGCGATCAACCCGGTCAGCGCGCGAAACCCCGGTTCGCCGAGCGCGACGTAATTGGTCGACGCCTGCGTCATTCGCACGAACGTCTCGGCGGGCGGCACGGACCGCGTCTCGGCCTCGAACCCGTACCGCGGGAACAGCAGCAGCGCCGGCCGCGCAGGCACGTCCATCGCCGCGATCGCACGCGCGTCGGGGACCATGTGGCGGATGTCGCCCTTCGGCGTCGCCGGCATCAGCGGCCCCAGCCGTGCGTCCGGCCACGCCGCCCCGGCCTCGGCAATCGCCTCGTTTTTCAGGCTGATCAACCGCGGGAACGCATGAACCAGCCCGGTCGCCGGATCGAGCAGCGCGAACTCGTCGCCCATGAACCGCCAGCCCTTCGCCGCGAGCAGCGTCGCCAGCGTCGACTTCCCCGCGCCCGATTCACCGGTCATCAGCAGCGCGCAGCCGTCCCGCTCGACCGCCGACGCGTGCAGCAACAGATACCGCCGCGCGCCGAGTGCCATCTGCAAATTCATCGCCATCTCGGCGGCGAGCAGCCCCTGGCGCAACGGCAACGGTGCGGCTTCGGGCAGCATGTAATCGCCGCCGATCTCGACCGACGGGCGAAGGAACCGACGCCAGGGCCGCCGCGCGAACAGCCGCACGGTGAAATCCGGCACGCCGTCATGCGGCTTGGGATAGTCGCGGTAGAGCGTTTCGAGATGCGCGATCGGCGACCGCCAGTCGGACCCGATGCGGAACCCGACCGGGCCGATGCGGACGGAGAAGGAGTGCCTCACAGGCGCTCGACGAGCCCGGACTCGATCAGTTCCTCGAGCCGCGCCGCCAGCGCATCGCGCGTGCCGTCGGTCAGGTCATAGTCCTGCCCGAGCCGGTCGAGCAACGCGTCGAGCGCCAGGCCATCCTCGCCCAAGGCTGCGAGAATCTGCGGGGCAGGCTCGGTCAGCAGGTGCGTGATGCCGGACGCGCGATGGTAGACGGCGGTGAACGCGTCGAGCGGGGCGACCAGCAGCCCCCCAGCGGGCGGACCGCGATAGACGCGCTCATCCACGGCCTCAGCCGCGCGGCATCTGCAACGATGCGAAGCACGTGAAGCCGCCCTGGCCGCGCTGCAAGCGGCGGATGTACTTGATATAGGCGCGGCTGCGATCGGAGTCGGTGCCGGGCAAATTGTTGCCGCTCGCCATCGACCGGTGGACGTCTTCGCCCCTGAAGGGCCGGGTCGCGGGCGGGAAGGCGCCACGCGTACCCGACGGGACGACCTTGCCGTCCGCATCGATATAGCCACCCGCACGGCTCGGATCGGGAACCGGGATCTGGCAGTTCAGCACCGAGCCGGCGGTCTGCGCGAGCGCCGGGCGGATCGACATCACCGCCCCCGCCGTGACCGCGCCGAGCGCCAGCACGCGGCGCCGCGACGGCATGGCGGTTTCGGGCTCTGCTGCCGGATCGGTATCGGGTCGCGTGTCGCTCATGATTTTCCTGCTAGGCCCCAAGCCCTTTCACAATCCTGAAGCGCTGACAATATAGCCGCGGCGTTCGTATCGCGGTAGGCGTGCCGAAGTAGGACGTCGCGGCGCTGCGCCTGCACGATTTGTGCACGTCTTGGAGATCATGATGCTTTCCGGATTTGGCCTGCGCACGTTCTGGGCGATCGTCGTCGTCATCGTCGGGGCGATCGCGGTGTTCGCGATCACGCGCGACGTGCAGGGCGCGATCGTGGCGTTGGTCGGCGGGATCGCCGCCGCGCTGGTCGCCGCAGGAACGGGTGACGAGGCGCCTGCGCCCGATGACGCGACGAGCGTCTCGCCATCGGTGCTCGACGACGTGCTCGACGCGATCGTTGCGCCGGTGATGCTGGTCGAGGACGGCCGCGTCGTGGTCGCCAATCGTGCCGCGCGGACGTTGCTTGGCGCGCATATCCTCGGTGAGGATGCGCGCGTTGCGATCCGCCATCCTGCCGCCGCCGAACGGCTGGGAACGCCGGGACCGATCGACGGCGAGCGGCCGATCGAGTTGGTCGGGCTCGGTACGCGGGACCAGCGCTGGGAAATGCTGCTTAGCGAGACGTCGGAGGGCCAGCGGATCGTCCATTTGGTCGATCAGACCGGCAATTACGCCGCTGAGCGGATGCGGATCGATTTCGTGGCCAATGCCAGCCACGAATTGCGCACGCCGCTGGCGTCGATCCTCGGCTTCATCGAGACGCTGCGCGACGAGGCCGGCGAGGATGCGGAAGTCCGTGCGCGGTTCCTGAAGGTGATGGACGACGAGGCGCGGCGGATGCAGCGGCTGGTCGAGGACCTGATCTCGCTGTCGCGTATCGAGGCGGAGAAGTTTCGCCTGCCCGACCAGGCGGTCGATCTTGCGCAATTGGTCGAGGATACGCGTGAGGAACTGGCCGATGCCGCGGGTGACCGGGGGCAGGATCTGGTCGCGACGATCGACCCGGGGATCGCCGCAGTGTCGGGGGACCGGGTGCAGCTGTCGCAGATGCTCCACAACCTCATAGGCAATGCGATGAAATACGGGCGTGCAGGGACGCCGGTGACGATCGACCTGAAGCGCGACGATGCCGGGATGATCCGCCTGTCGATCCGCGACGAGGGCGACGGGATCGCGGCAGTGCACATCCCGCGGCTGACCGAGCGCTTCTATCGCGCCGATGCGGGGCGCAGCCGGTCGCTGGGCGGAACGGGCCTCGGGCTCGCGATCGTCAAGCATATCGTCGAGCGGCACCGCGGTCGGCTCGATATCGCGAGTCAGGTCGGCGTCGGGACGGTCGTTTCGATCATCCTGCCCCCGAGCGGCGGGGCTGCCAAAGGCGCTGTCATAAAAGGGTAACCCAACTGTCACACAGGATCGTCTTAAGTACCGCTAAGGCCGGTGCATGACGGGAATTCTGGTGCAGCGGTTCGTTCTACTTGGGGTGTTGGGTGCTCTGGCCGCGTGCGTCGATCAGGCGAACGGCGGCGGGGCGGGCTCGCGTGACCAGATCACCGCGGTCGGCTCTTCCACCGTCTATCCGTTCACAACGATGATCGCCGAGCAGCTTGTCGCCAACGATCCCGATGCGAAGGCGCCGGTGATCGAATCGACTGGGACCGGCGCGGGGATGAAGCTGTTCTGTGCGGGCATCGGCGCGGCGCATCCCGATATCGAGGACGCGTCGCGGCGGATGAAGGCGAGCGAGTACGCGACCTGCGCGAAGAACGGCGTGCGCGACGTGATCGAGATACAGGTCGGGATCGACGGGATCGCCTTTGCCGAGGCGAAGAACGGCCCGAAGATGCAGCTGACACCGACCGATCTCTACAAGGCGCTGGCCGCCAATCCGGGCGGCAAGGTGAATACCGCTCGGGTATGGCGCGACGTCAATCCGGCGCTGCCCGCGGTGCCGATCCAGGTTTATGGACCGCCAGCGACCAGCGGCACGCGCGATGCGCTGGCCGAGCTGATCCTGACCAAGGGGTGCGAGGCGAGCGATCCGACGGCCAAGGCGCTCGGGAAGTCGGATGCCGAGGCGCACAAGGCGCTGTGCACGCGGGTGCGCGAGGACGGCGTGTATGTCGATGCGGGCGAGAACGACAATCTGATCGTCCAGAAACTCCAGTCGAACCCGAATGCGATCGGCGTGTTCGGGTACAGCTATCTCGAAGAGAACAAGGACGACGTGAACGGGGTGTCGATCTCGGGCGTCGCGCCGACCTATGCGACGATCGCGGACAACGCGTATCCGGGGTCTCGGCCGCTCTATATCTATGTGAAGAAGGCGCATCTGACCGCAATCCCGGGGTTGCGGAACTTGTTGAAGCTGTATGCGGCGAACTGGGGGGCGACGGGGCCGTTGGTGAAGCGGGGGTTGATTGCTTCGCCGGCTGGGGTTCAGGCGCGGTCGGCGGCGATTATCGCGAACGAGACTGTGCTGGATCCGGCGGTGTTGTCGTGATGTTTGGCCCACGTAATCGCATGCCCCTCCTCGTTCCCCCGCGAACGCGGGGGCCCAGGAACCACACGCGCTATCTTAGCTTAGCTGGCCCCCCGCGTCCGCGGGGGAACCGGAATTTGGAGTCGATAACATCACATAACAGAGCCCCCACCCCGGCGAAGGCCGGGGCCCAGTTGGGCAGCGTTGTTTTGTTGGAAGCTGCGCTGCGTTACCTCGACCTTTCCAACTGGGCCCCGGCCTCCGCCGGGGTGGTGGCTAGTGGGCATCCGCGCGCGGCCAGACGCCACGGGCGAGAACTGTAATGTCCCCCATCGCTCTCCTCTTCCTAGTCCTCGGCCTGGGCCTCATCGGCTGGCTGACCGCGCGCGTCCGCGCCACCCGCTTCCGCGCCGGCAGCACCGTACGGTTCAGCTCGCTCCCCTCGCATCACGGCTGGTACGTCGCGTTGTGGACCGCGATCCCGCCGCTCGTGTTTCTCGTGGTGTGGTCGATGACCGCGCCGGCGCTCGTCACCGATGCGGTGCTTGCGACCCCGGCAGCGATCCAGCTCCCCCCGCCCGGCTTCGACCGCGCCTCGATCCTCTCCGAAGCACGCAGCCTTGCAGACGGTCGCAGCTTCGGTGCATTCCACGGGCTCGCCCGCACGCTCGCTCCGTCCTACGCCGCGGCGCAATCCCGCTACGACTGGATCGCCACCGCCGCCGCGTTGCTGCTCGCCTTCGCCGGCGGCGCGTTAGCCTTCACGCGCGTCAAACCCGGGTTCGGTGCACGGACTCAGGTCGAGCGGGTCGTGATGCTGATGCTGCTCGGTGCGTCGTTGATCGCGATCCTGACCACGGTCGGGATCGTCGCCTCGCTGCTGTACGAATCCGCGCGGTTCTTCTCGGTCGTGCCGATCACGGACTTCCTGTTCGGCACGCACTGGAGCCCGCAGGTCATCGACGCGCGCGATCCGGGCGCGTCGCTCGGTGCGGTGCCGTTGTTCTGGGGGACGTTCTTCATCGGCGCGGTGATCGCGATGATCGTCGCCATTCCGTTTGGCTTGATGAGCGCGATCTACCTCACGCAATATGCCGCGCCCAACACGCGCAAATGGATGAAGCCGATCCTCGAGGTGCTCGCGGGCGTGCCGACCGTCGTCTACGGCTATTTCGCCGCGCTGACCGTCGCCCCCGCGGTGCGTGACCTTGCCGTGTCGGTCGGGATCAGTTGGGCATCGTCGGAGAGCGCGCTCGCTGCAGGCCTCGTGATGGGCATCATGATCATCCCGTTCGTGTCGTCGATGGCGGATGACTCGATCGCCGCCGTCCCCTCGTCGATGCGCGACGGCAGCCTCGCAATGGGCGCGACCTCATCCGAGACGATCCGCCGCGTGCTGCTTCCCGCCGCCCTCCCCGGCGTCGTAGGCGGCGTGCTGCTAGCTGTTAGCCGCGCGATCGGCGAGACGATGATCGTCGTCATGGCCGCCTCCGGCGTTGCGACGCTGACGCTCAACCCGTTCGCGAGCACCACCACGGTCACCAAGCAGATCGTCGACCTGCTGACCGGTGAGGCGGAGTTCGACAGCCCCAAGACGCTCGCCGCGTTCGCGCTCGGGCTGACGCTGTTCGTGGTCACGCTCCTTCTCAACATCGTCGCGCTGCGCGTCGTCAAACGGTACCGCGAAGCCTATGAGTGACACGCTCGTGCCCCAGATTCCTGTGACGAATGCGGAGCCAGTGCGCCGCGTGCCGACCGACTGGACGACTCAGGCGATGCAATCGCGCATCCGGCGTCGCTATGCATCCGAGCGACGCTTCCGCTTTGCCGGGCTCGCCGCGGTATGGCTGTCCGCGGCGTTCCTCGCCTATCTGCTGATCACGATGGTGATGCAGGGCGCGAGCGGGTTCGTCGAGACGCGCGTGTCGCTCCCGGTCGATCTCGCCGCCGCCAAGCTGCCGATCGAGCCCGCCCGCCTCGTCGGCCGCGGCGCAGATCTCGCACTCGCGGGCGCAGGGCTGGAAGGCACGGTAGACCTCGCCGCCACGAAGGCGTTCGGCAAGGACGGCACCGACCTTCTCTCCGACGGCGCCTGGGCGGTGGTCCGCGATGCGATCAAGGCCGACCCGTCGCTGCTTCAGCGCAGGACCGTGTTCGAGGTCCCCGTCTCCAGCCCGATCGACGTCGCCGCCAAGGGCAATGGCACGCGCGACGCCGAAGCGATCGTCGCGCGGCTGAAGGCGAGCGGCGCGCTGACCCGCGGGTTCAACGCAGGCTTCCTCACCTCGGCGGACTCGACCGATGCCACCCGCGTCGGCATTTGGGGGGCGTTCAAGGGGTCGTTGCTGACGATGATCGTCACGCTTTTGCTGGCCTTCCCGATCGGCGTGCTGTCGGCGCTGTATCTCGAGGAATATGCGCCGAAGAACCGCTGGACCGACCTGATCGAGGTGTCGATCAACAACCTCGCGGCGGTGCCGTCGATCATCTTCGGGCTGCTCGGACTCGCCGTATTCCTCGGCACGTTCGGGATGCCGCGCTCCGCGCCGATCGTGGGCGGGCTCACGCTCGCGCTGATGACGATGCCGGTCATCGTCATCGCCGGGCGCAACGCGATCAAGGCGGTGCCGCCGTCAATCCGGGATGCCGCGCTCGGGATCGGCGCGTCGCCGGTGCAGGTCGTCTTCCACCACGTCCTGCCGCTTGCGCTGCCCGGTATCCTCACCGGCACGATCATCGGCATGGCGCGTGCGCTCGGCGAGACCGCGCCGCTGCTGATGATCGGCATGCGCGCGTTCATCGCCGCGCCGCCCTCCGGCCTCGCCGATCCCGCGACCGTGCTGCCCGTCCAGATCTTCCTCTGGTCCGATCAGGTCAGCCGCGGCTTCGTCGAGAAGACGTCGGCCGCGATCATCGTCCTGCTCGTGTTCCTGCTCGCGATGAACGGCGTCGCGATCTACCTCCGCAACCGATTCGAGACCCGCTGGTGATGCCAAAACCTTTTAAGCCTTCCATCCTCAAGATGACGGCGCGTAACGTCTCCGTCGCCTATGGCAGCAAGATCGCGATCAACGACGTCTCGATCGACGTCGATCAGGACGAGGTGGTCGCGTTCATCGGCCCGTCGGGCTGCGGCAAGTCGACCTTCCTGCGCACCTTGAATCGGATGAACGACACCGTCGCCAGCGCGCGCGTCACCGGCGAGATCAAGCTCGACGGACAGGATATCTACTCCCCCGACATGGACGTGGTCCAGCTGAGGGCGCGCGTGGGCATGGTGTTCCAGAAGCCCAACCCGTTCCCGAAATCGATCTACGAGAACGTCGCCTATGGCCCCCGCATCCACGGGCTGGCCGGTGCGAAAGCGGACCTCGACCGGATCGTCGAGAAGTCGCTGCGCCGTGCCGGGCTGTGGGACGAGGTCAAGGATCGACTGAGCGACAGCGGCACCGCCTTGTCGGGCGGCCAGCAGCAGCGCCTGTGCATCGCGCGTGCGATCGCGGTCGACCCGGAGGTCATCCTGATGGACGAGCCGTGCTCAGCACTCGATCCGATCGCGACCGCCAAGATCGAAGAGCTGATCCACGAACTGCGCGGACGCTACGCCATGGTGATCGTCACGCACAACATGCAGCAGGCGGCGCGCGTCAGCCAGAAGACCGCGTTCTTCCACCTCGGCACGCTGGTCGAATACGGCAACACCTCGGACATCTTCACCAATCCCCGCGAAGAGCGGACCAAGGATTACATCACCGGCCGTTACGGCTGAGTCGGGAAACGACCATGAACACGCATACGGTCAAGGCCTTCGACAACGACATCGGCGAGCTCCGCGGGTTGATCTCGCAGATGGGCGGGCTCGCCGAGGACGCGATCGACAAGGCGATGCAGGCGCTGCAACGCAACGACCTCGCGCTCGCCGAGCAGGTGCGCGTCGCCGACAAGCAGATCGACGTCATCGAGGCGGAGGTCGAGCGGCTCGCGGTGCGGATCATCGCCCTGCGCGCGCCGATGGCGGTCGATCTCCGCGAAGTCGTCGCCGCGCTGAAGATTGCCGGCGTCGTCGAACGGATCGGCGATTACGCCAAGAACATCGCCAAGCGCGTGCCGATGATCGAGAGCGAGCACCGGATCGAGCCGATCTCGATCCTGCCCGCGATGGGCCGGATGGCGAGCGAAATGGTCCACGACGTGCTCGACGCGTTTGCCGCGCGCGACCCCGAGGAAGCCGTCCGCGTCGTCGAATGCGACAATGCACTCGACGATTTCTACGACAGCATCTTCCGCACGCTCGTCACCTACATGGTCGAGAACCCCAGGACGATCGGTCAGGTCGCGCATCTGCTGTTCGTCGCGAAGAACCTCGAGCGGATCGGCGACCACGCCACCAACGTCGCCGAGATGGTCTATTTCGCCGCGACCGGCACGCAGATGGTCGATCGCGAACGCGGCATAAAGAAGGAGCAGGCATAATGGCACGCGCAAAGATGCTGCTGGTCGAGGACGACGCCGCCCTCGCCGAATTGCTGGTCTGGCATTTCAAGCGCGAGGATTTCGAGATCGCGCATACCCCCGATGGCGAGGAAGCCTTGCTGCTCGCCAAGGAGAAGGTGCCCGACATCGTCTTGCTCGACTGGATGGTCGAGGGGCTGTCGGGGATCGAGGTGTGTCGCCGCCTGCGCCGCGCACCCGAGACGCAGAACGTGCCGATCATCATGCTCACCGCGCGTGGTGAGGAGGAGGATCGCGTGCGCGGGCTCGAAACCGGGGCCGACGATTACGTGACCAAGCCATTCTCGCCGCGCGAACTCGTCGCCCGCGTCGGGGCGGTGTTGCGCCGCGTCCGCCCTGCCCTCGCCGGCGAAGCGCTGAGCTATGCCGACATCGAGATGGACACGGTCGGCCACAAGGTCCGTCGCTCCGGCGAAGTCGTGTCGCTCGGACCGACCGAGTTCCGGCTGCTGAAGCATTTCCTCGAGCATCCGGGCTGGGTGTTTTCGCGCGAACGTCTGCTCGATGCGGTGTGGGGTCATGACTCGGATATCGAGAGCCGCACTGTCGACGTGCACATCCGGCGGCTGCGCAAGGCGATCAACGTCGGCGAGCGTCCGGACATCATCCGCACTGTCCGGTCGGCCGGCTATTCGCTCGATACGGGCGGATAAGGACTCTGTCCCGCGATGGGGCGAATGGAATCGGATGCGAAACGAAGGACCCAAGCGCGACTTAGTGCGTTCAGACGTCGCGCTACCAAAATGGTGCACCCATTTAGGAGATCCATATGAAGTCCATCCTTCTCGCCGCCGCCGCTCTTCTCGCGTCGCCCGTGATCGCCCAGACGACGCCACCGGCAGACCCCGCCGCGCAGACCGCTCCGGCCGATCCCGCGATGCAGACGGCACCGGCCGATCAGGCTGCCCCCGCTGCACCAGCAGATCAGGCGATGGCCGCTCCTGCTGATCCGGCTGCAGCACCCGCTGCACCGATGGCGGCCCCTGCCCCGGCTGGCGGCGTGACGTTCGGCCAGCCAACCGTGACGCCACCGACGCCAGCACCGGCGACGTATCCGGTGTGCTCGAAGACGGTCAAGGACGGCTGCCGCAACCGCGGCGGCAAGTAAGCTACAGCGCGAGCGGCAGACAATCCTGCCGCTTGCGTAGCTAGGTTTACGTTCTAGGAAAGGCGCTCCAACCATAAGAGAGGAGCGCCTTTTCCATGTCTATTCGCTTTGATGACAGAGTAGCCATCGTCACCGGCGCAGGCGGCGGCCTTGGCCGCGAATACGCGCTCGAACTCGCCCGCCGCGGCGCGAAGGTCGTGGTCAACGATCTGGGGGCGTCGCGCGACGGCACCGGCCATTCCGACGCCGCGCTGAAAGTCGTCGAGGAAATCGAAGCGGCCGGCGGTGAGGCAATGTCGAACGGCGGCAGTGTCACCGACTACGACCAGATGGTCGAGATGGTCGCCCGCGCCTCGGAAAAATGGGGCGGCGTCCACATCCTCATCAACAACGCCGGCGTGTTGCGCGACAAGAGCTTCGCCAAGATGGAGCCCGCCGACTTCAAGTTCGTCGTCGACGTCCACCTGAACGGCTCGGCCAACACCACAAAGGCTGTGTGGGACACGATGCGTGCCCAGAATTACGGCCGCATACTGCTGACCGCGTCGTCGACCGGGCTCTACGGCAATTTCGGTCAGGCGAACTACGGCGCCGCCAAGCTTGGCCTCGCCGGCCTGACCAAGACGCTCGCGATCGAGGGCGCGAAGACCAACATCAAGGTCAACACGATCGCCCCGACCGCGGGCACGCGGATGACGCAGGACATTTTCCCCAAGGAAGCGTTCAAGGCCTTCTCGCCGGACAAGGTCGCCCCCGCCGCAGTGTTCCTCGTGTCGGAAGATGCACCTACCAACATGATCGTCGGCGCGGGCGCGGGCGTGTTCCAGGCGGCGTACGTCACGCTGACGCAGGGCAAACTGCTGACCGGTGACGATCTGTCGGCCGAGGGGGTCGCCGCACACTGGGACCAGATTGTCGACCGCGCGGGCGAGATCGTCCCACAGTCTGGCTCGGAACAGTCGCTGAGCATCCTGAGCAAGCTGCAGGGTCGGTAGTTCGGATCCCCGTCAAAGGGGGCAGCGAAGGTTACGGAAGGCGGAGGACACGAAATGCCGGACGTGCCTTGTGCCGCCCTCTCCGTCGGGCTGCCCCCCACCCCCCTCTGTTGGGAAACAATCGAACAGATTTAGCGTCGATTAGGGTCTCGCGCACGAGTCCATGACAGACGCGCTATTTCGCGTAAGGGTCGTTCAGCGCCGCAAGCCATCCTGCCGAGGGCGCCACGCTCACATAGCCGGCCGGGCGACGAGCCCTGGCTTCGGCGAGGTCGATCGGCGTGTGGAACCGGAGCCCGGCGAGACCGGTCCGAACCCATATGACATCGGCGGGCACCTGTTCGACCCGGCCAATCGTAACGACGACGACGCTGCCGACCGCGAGATTTCCCGGTCGCGCGATGCAGAGGCCGGTCTCTGAAATATTGGTGACCCGGTAAGTGCTGCTGCCCGGTGTTCCGGCGCGGAATAATTCCGCACTTAGCATGACGCTGGTGCGCGTCGCACGCGAAAGAGCAACTGGGCTATCCATGGCCGTCGCGTGATAGAAGTTCGAAGGAATCCGCGCCACGCTGCCGATCAACCTTCGCAACTTAATTTGATCGGCATGCCAAGGCTCGGACCGCATGGCTCCGTCATCGGATTGGAGCGGCGGCGTTCTTGCTCGTCCGTACGCCGCTCCACCCATTTGCCTAAGGCCGCCGCGCACGCCTTTGCGCGCGACCTAACAGCTATCGCTTACCCTGTCACCGCGGGCCGGGGCCGCGCAACGGCGCGACCGCATCCCTGCCGAACTGCATGATCATCTCACCGATTTCCTTGGCCTGGCTCATGCTGCGCTGGCTCTGTTCCCGCAGGAAATCGCCCTGGATCTTCATCACCTG
Organism: Sphingomonas faeni; assembly: GCF_040407565.1. Classification (GTDB taxonomy): domain Bacteria; phylum Pseudomonadota; class Alphaproteobacteria; order Sphingomonadales; family Sphingomonadaceae; genus Sphingomonas; species Sphingomonas faeni_F. Next base: position 811,035 of record NZ_JAPZPR010000001.1, on the reverse strand, counting down.
AGTCAGGTCCTTCGCGCTGGCCGCCTCGCGCATCGCGTTGAAGGCTTCGCGCGCGTTCTGCTCGGCTTGGTCGATGATCGTCTTGCCGATCGTCGCGCCGCCCTCGGCGATCTTCTCGCCCGACTGCTTCATCGCCTCGCCGGTCCGCTTGGCGGGTTCGGCAACGTGCTCGGAAAAGGCGCTGCGAGCCTGCTCGGCGCCGTCTCGCATCTGCTCGGTGGCGGTTGCCGCTGCGGATTTCATTTGGTCGGCGGCATTGTCGGCCGCGGTCTTGACGTCGTCTGCCATGTTCGTACTCCTTGGCTTCCCAAATGGGATCGCGGTTTCAACCGGTACGATAGCTATTGGTTGCACGCCCGCAGACGCTCTTGCACGAACACCTACCGATGATACTCGTGGTACCACCGGACAAATGCGGCAACCCCCGTCTGGACGGTCGTATCGGGCGCATACCCGGTCAGTGCGCGCAGCAGCGAGGCATCGGCAAAGGTCCGCTGCACGTCCCCCGGCTGCATGCCCATCAGGTTGATCTGCGCCTTTTGCCCCAGCGCGTCCTCGAGCGTGCCGACATAGTCCATCAGCGGGGTCGGCGAGCCGCCTGCGATGTTCACCACGCGGAACGGCGCGACCTTCGACAGCGTGTCGACGCCCTCGACCCGGTTGGCTTCGTTCGGGACGATGTCGGCCAGCCGGACGATCGCCTCGACCAGATCCTCGACGAAGGTGAAGTCGCGCGCCATCTGGCCCTGCCCGTACACGTCGATCGGCCGGTCGTGGAGGATCGCATCGGTGAACTTGAACAGCGCCATGTCGGGCCGCCCCCACGGGCCATAGACCGTGAAGAAGCGGAACATCGTCATCGGCAGGCCGAACAGGTGCGACTGGCTGAACGCCATCGCTTCCATCGCCTTCTTGGTCGCGGCGTAGAGACTGAGCGGTTCGTCGGCGCGGTCGAGTTCGCGAAACGGCATGGTCTCGTTCGCGCCATAGACCGACGAGGTTGAAGCCATCATCAGATGCTTGCACCCGACCGCCTTGGCGATGTCGAGCACGTTCCACGAGCCGACGAGGTTGCTGTCGATATAGGCCCGCGGCGCCTCGATCGAATAGCGCACGCCCGCCTGCGCGGCGAGATGGACGATGACGTCCGGCTTGGCGAGATCGGCTGCGGCGGCCAGCGCATCGCGGTCCTCGAGCATGCCGACGACGAGCTGGAAGCGCGGATGCTGCCGCAACAGATCGACCCGCGCCTCCTTCAGGCGGACGTCGTAGTAGGTCGTCATCCCATCGAACCCGACGACTTCATGCCCGTCCTGCAACAGCCGCGACGCGAGATGAAAGCCGATAAAGCCCGCAGCGCCGGTGATCAGGTATCGGGTCATCATATGCCTCCCTTAAACGCGCGAAAGTGTCGACCGCCGCTGTCATCGGGCGCAGTCGAGGTTGTCGCACGCGCTTGCATGGACCGCGATTTATCTCAATAGGCACTCCAGCTTCTGGGGAATTGTCCATGCGCATCACGATGATCGGTTCTGGCTATGTCGGCCTTGTCTCCGGCGCATGCTTCTCTGATTTCGGCCACGACGTCGTATGCGTCGACAAAGACAGCGCGAAGATCGACGCACTGCGCGCCGGACGCATGCCGATTTTCGAGCCCGGCCTCGATCAACTGGTTGCTGCCAACGTGGCTGCCGGTCGCCTGACCTTTACGACCGACCTTGCCGGTGCTGCGGCGGACGCCGATGCGATCTTCATCGCGGTCGGCACGCCGTCACGCCGCGGCGATGGCCATGCCGATCTCAGCTACGTTTTTGCCGCGACCGAAGAGATTGCCGCAGCGATCACCGGCCCGACCGTCGTCGTCACTAAATCGACCGTGCCCGTCGGTACCGGCGACCGCGTCGAAGCGATCCTGCGCGAAAAGCGGCCCGATATCGACATCGCGGTTGTTTCGAACCCCGAATTCCTGCGCGAAGGCGCTGCTATCGGCGACTTCAAGCGACCCGACCGGATCGTCATCGGCACCGACGACGAACGGGCGATGCAGGTGATGCGCAACGTGTATCGGCCGCTGTACCTCAACGAATCGCCGATCCTGTTCGTCGGACGTCGCACGAGCGAGTTGATTAAGTACGCCGCCAACGCGTTTCTCGCGACCAAGATCACCTTCATCAACGAGATTGCGGATCTGTGCGAGGCGGTCGGAGCAGACGTGCAGGACGTGAGTCGCGGGATTGGCCTCGATAACCGCATCGGCAAGAAATTCCTCCATGCCGGACCAGGCTATGGCGGCTCATGCTTCCCGAAGGATACGCTGGCTCTGCTGAAGACCGCGGAGGACTACCAGTCGCCGATCCATATAGTCGAGGCGGTGGTAAAGGTGAACGACAGCCGCAAGCGTGCGATGGGCCGTAAGGTGATCGAAGCACTCGGCGACGAGCCACGCGGCAAGACGGTCGCCCTGCTTGGCCTCACGTTCAAGCCGAATACCGACGACATGCGCGACGCCCCTAGCCTCGCGATCGCCACCGCGCTTGCCGACGCGGGCGTCGCCGTACGTGCCTATGATCCCGAAGGCATGGACGCGGCGCGCGCGCTGATGCCGGACATCACCTATTGCGCGGATGCCTATGATGCCGCGGACAACGTCGATGCCGTCGTCATCGTGACTGAATGGGATGCCTTCCGCGCGCTCGATTTCGATCGGTTGAAGGCGTCGATGGCGGCGTGCCGGATCATCGATCTGCGGAACATCTACCGCCGCGACGACGTCGAACGGCGCGGCTTCGCCTATACCGCCGTGGGCCGCTAACCAGGCGGCGGCCGGTCACATCTGCGTGCATCGATGAAGATCGCACGCGATCGGTCGCTGGGCGACGCTCTACCAAGCCGAGCCAAATGCCGCCTTGGAGCTTTCCCCAAACGGAACGGCCCACCGACGACGATTTGATCGATCGACGATGAGCCGCATTTCAGGCACCTTCGGGGTGCCTTACCGTCTCAAGAAGTGGCGCGTTCGTCGCCGGCAATCTTGTGCATGAACGGCTTCACGCTCAGCCCGTTGGCTTCGATGAAGTTGATGTAGTTCTGTGCCCGCTCCTGCCGGAAGGCATCGTATGCCGCGCCATCGAACGGGAAGAGTGTCTTCAATACCGCTCTGGTCAGCGGAACGCCGTTCAATTTCTCGTGCGGGATGTAGGGAACGCCGGTCTGGCTGCACAATTCCTCGGTCCGTGAGTCGATCGTAACCACGACCCCCATCTTACCGGCCTGGATCGCCAGCTGCGTACCATGATAGCGCGGCCCTATCGTCAGGTCGTACCGCCGGAGCGAATCCATCCATGCCGGTACGTCGTAGAACGACCGCGCATAGTTGTTGCACCATGCCAGGAACTCATCGTGCGTGTAATGCGGCACCAGATGCTTGTGGATCTTGGTCAGGTTCGCTGGTTCGATCTCATCGAAGGCGCCGCGCGAAATGCGGATCATGTCGCCCATCGACTGAACCACATACTGGCCGAGGCAAGCCGGATCCATCATCATCGCGATGAGCTGCTGCTCGATCGTGCGGACCTTCGCCCAAGACTGGTGCCCGCCAGCGACCGAGATGGCGCGTGGAATCTTGATCGTATTCCAGGCCTTCTGGATCGTACGGCCAAGATTCGCCGATTGAGCGATGAAATGGGACGGGCACCCACCGACGACGCTGTCCTCGATCCCGAAACGCGCGAGCTGGCGCGACGTGTACGGTCCGCGCGTGTAGATGTTCGAACCGCTACCGCCCCGGCGGGCATTGATCGCGTTCACCCAGGCGAGTGTACCGTCGGCGACTTCCACATCCGCTTCGAAACTGTCGGCCTGGGCGCCCAGACCGATGGCAACGACGGGCTTCTCGACCTTCTCGAAGATCTTGGCCAAGCCCGACAATTCGGTGTGTTTGCCGAACTGGTTTGCGCACGGAATGACGACGGCATCGTATTTGTTCAGTACGTCTGGCGAGGTATGCCACGGCAGGTACTTTACATTACCTTCCAGTTGCGATGCAATCGAGTACACGAAAGCAAGATTGCCGTTGTTATGGCCGATGCCCTTGAACAGGGTATCGAACGCCTTGTTCGAATATATTCCCAGACTTTCGGTCGCCCAGAGAAGTGCAATTTTCTTTACCATTTTACCCCCGTCATCCGATTCACCTCGCGAGGAGAATCTACGTTTATCGTTCGATCGATACCGCACACGAACAAAGATCCCGATCCGTCGCAAAGTCGACTGAGAGATCGGTCTCGATTATTACATTCTGTGCGGGATGCCGTTCGCCTCATGAATAAACTTCATCTTCTCATACCGCAAAGGGTATAATTTGTTGAACGCATCGAACGAAACCGAATCGATCATCTCCTGTGCGGTCATCCTTGCGGCGTCCGCCAGTTTGAGCGTCGGGATGGCGTGCGTATCGGCAAGTTCCTGGCTGCGCGAATCGTAAGCGATCAAAGCCGCGGGCACCCCGTTGGCCAACGCCGGCAGCACCCCGTGGACGCGCATGCCGATCGCAAAGTCCTTTGAGCGAATGAATCGATCGTAATCGGCAACCTTCAAGAAGAAGAAATGCCGGTTCATGTATATATCGCGCATCTGATCGCGATTATCGTCCGAGAACCAGCCACTCTCGGCAAACGCCTGCTCGGCTCGCTCGATCCGGGCTGCATCCTTGAAGAAAAATGCTTTCTCTTCTTGCTCGCCATGGCTGGTGAACGTGATCGCATAGCGATCATCGGCACTGACCAGCAAATTGCGTTGCATCGAAAGATACCCCGCGACATCAGACGTGTACGTCGAGCTCACCTCGCGCCGCAACGATACCGCGATGTTCTCGATCGGGCTGCGCGGCTTGATCTGCAGATTGGGGTTGCGGGTCCTGAAGATCGATGGGCATCCGCAAATCTCGACGTTCTTGATACCATTATGATAGAAGACTTCAGCCGAAAACGTTCCACGCACTCCGATCAGATTGGAGCTTGCCGCGACGGTCTGCCAAAATCGAAGATTTTCCGCATTCAGCAAGTACGGCCTGTCGTCCGCCGACTGCCCTCCGACCCCGGTGCAGTAGACCGGAATCTTGATCTTCTCGATAATCTCGGCCGCGCGGTGGAAATTCGCCCCGTTGTGAACGAAGTTCGACGCGCGAACGATCGCGAAATCATATCCCTTGTAGCGCTCGATATCCGCGTCGGTCGGATTGACGATCTCCATCGCATCGACCTCGGCATAGTCGATCAGCTTCAGAGTGGAATCGAAGACCACCATATCGCCGATGTTGAAATATCGATCCAGCAACTGGTCATGAGTATTGTGATACCATTCGACATTGTCGTGATCCACGACGCGCCCAGCCGGCGAAATCACAAGAATGCGGGGTTTACGCGACGTCATCGAAGATCCTAACAGGTTGGCCCTGACATATCGACTGCAGGGACTGGAGCGGCCTTCCGGCGCTTGATGCCGCGCTTCGGTGAATCCTCATCCTGGACCGCCACAGTTACACGATCGGACCAACGAGGCAACGCGTCTTGAGTTCGCACGTGCAAGATCACAACGCGATGCCCCTGATTCTAGGTTCAACCGCCTCGGCAGCAGCAATGGCGAACCGCTACATCGTCGCGAGGCCCGCCAGCTCACCCTCATGCCAGAGGCCCGCTTACGGTCAAGCGACTGTGATCCATACGGCTTCCTCGACACTCAGAAGGGTATCTTCCGGCCAATGCCGAACGACTACCGGTTGACGCCTTAAAGGCTACCCGACGGATAACACAACGGTTTTCGCGCAGATTTTGTTACAACACCTCAATCTTTGTGGATGTGTTCAGATCAGTTGGGATATTAGACTTCGTCCGCAGGTATTAACGACGCTTTTAGAAAAGCTTCCAGCCGAGAGGTCGAGTCATTTAGTGAAATGAGACTTTCTCGTTAACCAGAATGGTTGGATTTGTAACTTTATTACTACCCTTTCCGGGTTGATTGTTGCACTGCACAGGAGTAAATTAATTGTCATTCGACACCGCTGGTTGATGCGGTCAATGTCCATATCGACGGTGGGGGCAAGTCATGATTCGGGGCGCAATAGATTTTTTCGACGGTGAACGCGTTGGCGGGTGGGTCCACTCGGACGTTGCCGACGTCCGCGAGCGCACCGTTCTCGCATTCGTTGATGGTGAGTGCGTCGGCGGCGGCCGGATCGAGGTTTTCCGGCAGGATCTGGCGGATGCCGGACTCGGCGACGGCGTGTTGGGCTTCAGCTTCGGGGTTACTTTGCCCGAAGACGTTGCGCCAGGTCGTACGATCGTCAAGCTGGAAGGCAGTGATTTCGTCCTGTTGCAATCGCGTAGCGACGTCGTCGACCGCGAAACCGGGAAAGCCGGCGTCCGCCCCGCGCGTATCGACCTTACAGTTGAATCCGTAAGCTGGATGTCCCAGCAGGGATGGCTGGACGAATACCAGGCGGATTGCCTGGGGCGGATCGTCTCAATCGGAATGTATGAGAGTTCGCTTCGGACCAGCCAACTCGATTTCGCGGATCCCGCAGTCGAGGCCAAGGGCATTCTCGAACTCTACCATCAGCGGCCATTGGAGATTGCATCGCGTGAGGTGCCGCTTGCCGATCTCGCGGGCATCAGTGCCGAGCTGGCTGCCGATGGCGTGTATGGGCCGATCGCATTTCATACCGAAGGGGGTGTCATGCAGTTCGTCGAAGGCTCGCACACCGACGACGCGCCAACGGCCGATTTTGCTGGAGCGATCCGTCATCTCCTTCGTCCGGAACGCTTGATCGTTATCGATCCTCTCTCGACGTTTGCCTGCACGGGCGATCAAACGGCGCGAATTTTCTTGCCAGCATCGTGACCTCGATCTCTGGAAACGCTGGTCAATGATCGGCGTCACCTGAACTAAGCGCGGACCGCCATGCGTCGAAGACATCCGGACCGGTTTCCATAGGGCAACGGCCCTACGGAAACCGGGACTGGACCCGGGACCGTAAGGCTAGGATCAACCGGCCGGCTCGCCGCAATTCGGGCCGCAGGCAGCAACCATCATACACGAGACGTTCTGGTTGGAACGAAGACGTCGCGCGCGCCCGTTAGGCCGGAATTTCGTCCGGGGCCAACTGCGCGCTAAAAATCGCACTATAGCGCCGGGCCATGTCCGACGGGCTCAGGACGATCGGCAGATTGCCCTGTAAGCGCTGGTATAGCGCTGGATCGGCCCCATCGACGATCTTTGCGGCCAGATCGAACGCGTCGTTACGCGCGAAATGTAGTCCGGTTTCGTTGTCCACGACCTTCTCGGCCATGCCGCCGATACCCGTGCAGATGACCGGCCTGCGTGCCTCGAAAGCCTCCTGGATGACCACCGGCGAGTTTTCCCACCACGTGCTTGGCGCCAGCACATAGTCGCACGCGCCCATCAAACGGCCGACGATGACGTTGTCGTAGGCGCCCGCGTAGCTGAGAAAGGGGTAGTCCTCGATCGCCTGCTTGAACTTGGCAATAAAATCGTCGGACTGCCCGATAAAGTTGCCGTGCACGACGATCCGAATTCGCTCCCGGACGTCCTTGTCCTTCGCCAACACGGCGCAAGCATCGAGGATCGTGTCGATCCCCTTGAACGGGTTGATCTGTCCGAAAAATCCGTATTTCCAGATTTTCGGCCCCCCGGTCAGCGGCGGCGGCGAAACCGCCTCGCGCTTCACGATGCCGTTCTCGATGACATGCATCTTCTCGATCGGCACGCCCCATTCGACGAACCGCTTGGCAAGAAAATGACTTGGCGACACGAACGATCCGACATTGGCCAAGGCATCGGCAAACGAACGCTGGCGCAGCGCGAACTGCTGTCGAGTTCGATCGGGGAAACAGGCGTTGCACGACCGCGGACTGGCCCGTTCGCACAGCAACCGATCGGACCGCGTGATCATCTGTCCGTGATTGTGACAGATCGCGAGGAATTCGTGGATCGTCAGCACCGTTTCCACGCCCATATCCGCAAGGTCATGGAAGATACCCACCCCGGTGTGCAGGAAATGATGCGCGTTCAGCAGGTCGATCCGTTCATGCGCGACGATCGTCGCCAGCTGTCGACGAATGTCTGCGCCCGCAAGATGGTAAAAATCATCGTACATCTGCGAATCGTAGAAGATCGCGAACTCGCCATCGTCGAGTTCCAGCCGGCCGCGCTGGGTATCGGCGCAGCACACGATCAGCGTGACGTCGATGCCGAGTTCGCGAAGGCCCACGAACAAGGTGTAGGTCGCGATCTCCGCCCCACCCTTGCTGAGCGACGGGTGACTATGGCTGAGCAGGGCGATCCGCTTACCGCGCAGGGCCTCGACGCTCGTATCGATCAAGACATTATCCATGGGATTTGACGATGACCTCGTTGATGCGGGCGACGAACGCCGGTTCGCTCAATTCGCCCAGCGCAAAGGCTCCGCCGCGAAGGATTTCCACATCCACGTCCGCTGGCAACGGTGCCGTCGCCCATCCGCCGAGGATCGCCGGAAGCCTGTCGGCGAGTTGGCGCCATGCAGCGACCGGACAGGAGAAAGCGTTGAGACCGATCGCTTTCCCCGTCGACGCATCGCGGGTCGGATCGACGATCTCGAACACCGTGATCTTATCGGCCGAGCGGCTCCCGGATACGTCTACGCCTGCCTCGCCCTCATCCGCGTCGCTCTTGATCGTATCGCTATCGGCTTCGACGCGTCCCGCCGCTGCCCAGCCAATTTCGGTGAGAAGCACCCACTCCGATACGAACGTGAAATACTCGATCTCGAGCTCGGCGATGACGGGGTCGATACCGTAGCACCCGATATTGTTCTCGCTGACGAACATCAGCGCGCAGGGCCGCGAGATATCGACACGGAGTTCGTGGAACAGGTTGATCACGACCGCGCGGTCCTGATTGGCGCGAGCGAGGATGACGATGCCCATGCCCTCGGCAAGATGGCGCGCATTGAGCCGCGCGCGTTCGAACATCAGGCTGATTTCCGCACGCACCGCTGGCGCGACCAGAATGACTGCCGCCTGCATCGCATCCGCCGCGAACGTCGTGACGCTAGCCGCGCGTCGTTTGGCTTCGGTCGCGGCATGATAGGCGAAGTCCGCGAAGAACGGCTCTGCGTGCACGGCCGGATAATAAAGGCTCACGCGATCGAGCGGCGCGGTACCGCCGAGCACGCGCATACGGTCGGGACCGATTGCGACATTGGTCGAGGTCCCGTCGTTCCATACGGCCTTCAACGTCACCGTATGCGCGCGGTGGAGGTCGAATTCCCCGCGAAAAACGGCGACATAGCCCGCTCGGGAAATCGCGCGATCGGCGCCAGGATAGATTGTTGCGAGATCGTCGCGCGGCCGCCATGTCATCGTCTGCTGGCTGGCGACCGTGATCTTGTCGACCACTTTGAGCATGAGCGCGACGCACTCCTTAGTCGGGCTGAGCGCCCACCCCATGACGAATGCGCCGAAGCCAGGCATGATCGCCACTTCGTCCACGGCCAACAGATCGGACGACAGGTCGGATGAGGTCGGCACCCAGGTGTCGACAGTGAGAAACATCTCGCGAAGAAAGGTTGGATACCCGCTGACGGCGCCGTCGAGGACCGGCCGTATGACCTGTGCGATGTCGGCTTTGGGGCGGATCGGGGTCGGCGTCAGGCAATCCAGATACCGCCCCGATCCGTCCGTCAGGAAAAAATAGGGACGGGATTGGATCGATGGACGCCATTCGGTCAGCAGGATGCCGATGAACGCATGGGCACCTGCCGGAAGATCGGGACGCGGCGCGAACGTGAAGGCCATGCCACCCGCGAACTTGGCATTGTCGAGGATGACGATCGGTCGATCGACCGCCAGATCGTCGTTCATCCAGCCCGTGACCCACATGAAGCCGGCGTCGTCGATCGCGATGCTCTCGACGAAGCCGATGCTGCGCGCCGGTGATGGCCGAAGCGGCTGTCCGAACGCCCCCGATGCGGCCGTCATCTGGTGCGACAGACGGTCGACCAGCGCCAGTCGATCCGCGGCAGAGCGTCCCGAGCCGGAAAGGCGGACGATTTCCAACGTTCGGAGCGGCGCCAGCAGATCCAGCGGACGATCGTACCCGCGGACACGAACCGTCAGTTCGCCCGTCAGATTCCGTTTGGCCGCATCACGGATCGCGTCGCGGCATTCCGTCGCGAAGCGGTATCCGGGTGCAGCGCTAACGTTGAGCGACTCCGCGACATCGTTGCGGGGTTCACCGGTTTCGGTCTCGGCTAGCAATGCGCCGCCGGCCCACAGCTCAACCGTCAAGACGCGCCCTGGATCATTCAGATCGACCGCCCAGCCGGCAATGCTGATATTCTCGTTCAGCTGCTCGACTTTTCCCGCAAGGCCGTCGACCCGCTCGCCGTTATCGGCCTGCCCCATTTTTGCTTCCCGGCATGTACAATGTCTGTTCAACAGACGGAATATCGCAGCTTGTCAATCGACGCCCCGCGTCGGGAAAGTATTTTCCTTACGCTTTGCGAGCCGGTCATACCGGTTCGTCGCACATCGTCTTTGAGGACGTTCTAAAAAGCCCCCTCCCGATCCTTGGGAGTACAAACAGGACATCGCAGCGTTTCCGATGCGATGTCCAGATGCAAAATGCCAGATCCGAAGAGGGTCGTCAAAGATACCAGTCGCCTTTCCGCGCGCCGGGTGCAAGATCGATCAGATCCCGTCGCATCTTGGGATGAAACGCAGGGTCGTTTTGCAGCCAACCCTGCCAACGACTCAAGAACAAGGCTACTTGTTCGCCAGGCGGTATCGTTTCGGCACGCGACGCTTTCTCCGAATGGGTCATTTCCGCGAACGGCGTATAAACGATTCGATAGCCGGCCGCCCGGATCTTCAAACACAGATCTACGTCGTTGAACTCCAGACTGAAGATCTCGTCGAACCCATCGACGGCCTCCAGCACGCTGCGGCGCGTCGCGAAGACGGCGCCTGTCAGCATCGACCATTCGCGCTGCGTAGCCGCCCAGTCCTGATAGGTCTTCGCGCCCGCTCGGCGACCAAGCCAGGCATGAACGCTCGTCCCCATGATGCCGCCGACCATGCCGGCATGCTGGATCGTTCCGTCGTCGTAGAGCAGGCGCGCACCGACCCCGCCGACGCCGCCATCCACCGCGAACGACACCAACGCCCGCAGCCAGGCATCGTCGAGCGCGACTACGTCGTCGTTCATCAGGACGACGATCTCGCTGTCTGCGGCTCGCCACAGTCGGTTCATCTTCGCACTATAGTTAAACGGCGTGCCCGGCACCCGCGCCGTATCGATGTGCCGCAGCGTGAACGGCCAATCGATTCCGGCCCAGTCGGGCATACCCTCGCCATCGTCCCCTACGAGCACGGTCAGCCGGTCGAGCGGCCAATCCACCGTCGCGACACTACGCAAGAAGCGCTCGATGAACGTATCGTCGCTGCCCGGAACCCGGGTTCGCTGCGTCGGAACGCAAAGCGTTATCGCGGGGTATTCATCGGCCCATATTCGCGAGAGTTGCAGCGTCTCCGGCGTCCGACCAGGTTCGAACGTATAGCCGGCATAAAGCGGCGAGCGCTCCAGCAGCACCTGACGCGACGTTAGCGAGGCCGTTGGCCGGATCTCGGTATGGATGACGAGTATCTCCGGAATCCGTGCGACGGACAGACCTTGCTCCAGGGCGCGCAGCACGAGATCGAACAGGCAGGCATCGCCCGCGTGCGGATCGAGACCACCGAGCGCATGCAGCGCCGAACCACGGATGAACACCGGTGCGCCGATATAATCCTGCGCCGCGAACAGCGTCTTGTCGAACTCCGGCTTCAACCGGATCTGATCAAGAATCGTCGGCGCGTCGAGCAGGACGTCGTCGGCATAGAAGATCGCCACGTCGGGACGTACTTCAGCGTGTCGCGCCAGAATACGGTGCGTGAGCGGGTGAATCCGCGCATCTTCCGGAACCAGCATCAGCCAGGCATCGGGATCGTCCGTTACCCGGCTCAATTCATCGAACGTGGCTGGTTCGAGCGTTCCGCTGGCCAGTGGCATGATCGCGAGCGAGTCACCAAACGCGGCGTGATCCAGCACGATGCCGCGATCCTCCCCGCCATCGATCCGCGGGGGCGATCGCCGAATCGGCTTGTCCTCGCCGATCACGGCATCGAAACTCGTGCCGATGGCAGCGCTCACAGTGGCGAATGACAGCGCCTGCTCGACCCGCGCACGTGCGGCATCACCCATCGACCTGTCGCCGCCGTCGATCGCGGACGCTGCGTCGAACAGCGCATCACTCATTGCGCCTTCGTCGATCCGCGCCCAGGTGCCACCCTTGGTATAGTGACCATAGTCCTCCTCGAGCGTCCAGGCGTGGGCGCGGACCGGAAAGCCGCAGGTCTCGTCGAGAAACTGTCGCGTTCCACTGAAATCGGTCGCGACGGCGGATTTGCCTGCCGCCATCGCCTCTGCGACCGTGAGCCCGAAGCCTTCGGAACAATGCGGTGAGGCGTAGATGTCGGCGACCTGCAACAAGTCCTGCAATTCGCCTGAGGTCAACGACCGGTCGATCAGGACGACGCCGGGCGTACTGAGCGCCAGCGTCGTGAACGCAGCCCCTTCCTCAGGACGATCCATCAGATGCTTGGTCTTGAGAACCAGCCTCCATCCCGAAGCAGCGAGCATGCTGTTGGCGAATGCCCGGACAAGAGCGGCGGGGTTCTTGCGAACGAGGTAGCTCGACCCATCGAACACGTAGAGGATAATCCGATCCTCTGGCGACAGTCCCAGCCCTTCTGTCACGCGAACGCGATCGACCACTGCGTCATCCGATCGGTCGACCGGAACGGCATGGGGAACGATGTCGACCGGGGCCTCGTCCTGCGCCTCGAACAATTCGGCGCAATAGCCGCTCGGCGCCCAGATTCGATCGACAGATGAGAACTCGCGGCGCCAGAATGGCGGCAGGTGATCCATCTCCCATACCCAATAACCGATCCGCTTTCCCGCCGCGCGAACGCCGCGAAGCTGGTCGGGCGTGAGCAGGTGCCAGGAATCCGGATTGAGATGGACGATCGCGATGTCCGCCGGACCGTCGAAATCGACGATATCGTGCGGCGGCACCAACGGCTTGTGGATGTGAAACGGTCGCTTGATCGGATGCAGATTCAGCCGCACCCCGGTCTGCCGGATGGCGGCGATGATGCCGCGGCTCGCCGAACCCAGACCGTTGTCGTAGTTCCATGGCCCATAGAACGCGACCTTGTACGGCTTGGCGGGCTTCGGCGTATCCTCGCCATTCGACAGCGCGGGCTTTGCCAATAGGGAGAAGCCCTCGCGTGCCGGCCCCTCATCGGTGCCGTAGCGCATCGTCTCGTCCAGCAGGTCCAGATCGAACCCGGCAAGACGCAGCGACTTCCTGATCTTGCGTGTGTCGATCGCCGGAAAGCCGCCGCGCAGGAGCAGCAGTTTGACGAACGGGTAGTTCGCGGCAATCAGACGCCGCCACGCGAACAGCGTCGGATTTCGCCCCTCTTCGACGGGAAACAGCACGTCCACCTCGAACCCTGATTCGCGTACCCGCTTGGCGAGCGGCACTTCATAGGTGTCGATGATACTGTCCTTGCTCGGCAGGACGCGGATGTCGTTGACGAAGAACTGGAACGCGTACGAGGCAAGCAGTGGACGCTTGAACGCCATGAAATAGCTCTGGATGTGCCAGCCGCGCTCCAACGTCTGGGTTAGGCCGACCAGATCGCCGCGGCTCGCGCGGACCCGCTCGATCATCGTCGCGAACGATGCCTCGTCACGCGGACCGAACACGCTGTCGTTGACGATGTAGAGCGTTTCCGCACCGTATAGCGCCGGCACGATATGCAGCGCGTGGGCCCATGCTCCGAAATCATAGCCGCGATTGTCGCGGACGATCGCGCAATCCAGCAGGTCCAGCAGCGCATCGTCGAGCAGCACCGGACGATCGGTATTGACGACGAGCGTGACCGCAATCCCGGCGGCTTTGAACATGCCGATGTAGCGCGGTAAAAACGGCTGGAGCATACCGGTGGCGGCATACGCCACTAGCAGCGCGTGCTCGCCTGGTTGCCACAGCAACGGCTTGGCGACGACGTAGCGGGCCGTCGTGACGCGGTCGTCTTCAGCCGTTTCGCTGTCCCGATGGTCCGGGACTGTGATCGTTACCGGCGAGCCGCTCAGTGCGTCGCCTGTCGAACGGAGCCGGGCGTCGGCCTGGATCGTGACGCCCGCCAGATCCTCGGCATCGATGAAGATGCTGAACCCGGCGAGGCTCGTGCCATAGCCCGCGGCAGCGACGTCGGGACGCTCACGGTGCGCAACCGCGCTGCCGATCACGCGTCCCCCGCGCATGACCAGTTCGACCTCGGCCGGCCCCGCGCCTGCCGCCGGCTCGATCGCCCAGCCGCGAACTTCTCCGCCGATCACCAGATCGACCGAACCAACGAACGGTCCGGCCGGGCGTACTACTTCGACCGCAGTTCCCGATGGGGGCGTTGCGCGCGGCAGAACCGAGCCGTCCGCGGCGATAGCCTCCATCTCTCGGCGAGCGGCCGCATTGCCATCCACGGCATGGCTGCGGCCATAATATTCGGCGGCTTCGGCGAGGTGCAGCCGCGACTTCATCAGGTGCCCGAGATTGAGCAGAAGATCCGCATTGGCGCCGTCGAGCGCCTCTGCCGCACGATAGGCGCGCTCTGCTGCAAGCGGATCGCCCGCTTCCTTGTGCGCGTGACCGAGTTGCACCCAAATTGCGAAATCATTCGGCCGCGCATCGAGATAGCTCTGATACGATGCCGCTGCCTGGCTCCACTGACCGCGATCGCGCGCCGCATCGCCGTCGTCCCGATTGCGCGAGATCGGCGCGTCGTGTTCCGCGGCCGGCATTAATGCCGCGCGCGCTTTGCCTATCAGACCCTTAGCCACCGTTCCCGCATTCCTTCGTAACCGACACCGCCCAAACGCCAGCGATGCCTAGTGAATTCCCGATCACGTGTTAATACCGCACCCGGATCATAGTCGGGGGTCGGGTGCCCACAACCGCGCATCCTGCTCGACCTTCCGCGTCGGCGTCCACGGCGCCGCGGTGGCGCTGCAATCGAGATGCTGCAAGACCATGCGGATCGACGGCTCACGCAGTCCATCGAACGGCTCGCCGCCCGGTGCCCAATACGGGCTCACGCCTGGATCCTGCGCCAGGGACGATCCCCATCGTAGGTGAAGGTCCCGGCGCTCGGACTCGTCCCATGCCACATCGGCCTTGGTCTCGTTCTGGCCGCGCGTGGCAGATTCGTGATGGATCGCCTCGATCGACGGGAGATACAGGATGCGAAGCCCCTGCTCGCGCAGCTTCAGGCAGAAATCCACGTCGCTGTGCGCCACGCACAACGTGTTCGCGTCGAAGCCGCCGACCGCGTCGAACCGGTCGCGCCGCACCGCCAGGAACGCTCCGGTCGCTGCAGCGATGGCGCGCGGCGTGATCAATCGGTCCCCGGGACCCGGATCCAGCCGCTCGCATCCCCGGCCTTCATGCTCGGGTTCACCCCTTGCCAGGCCGAAGACCATCCCGCCGTGCTGCACGCGGGTATCCGGATACAGCAGTCGCACCCCGACCGCGCCGATCTCGTCACGCGCGAGCGTGCTCAGCAGAATGTCGTCCCAGTCCTGGGTGAGCATTTCGATATCGTCGTTTGCAAAGACCAGTATGGCCCCGTCGGTCGCGGCGGCGCCTTGGTTCGAGGCCAGCGACCAGTTGAACGCGGCATCCATGGGGAACACCCGAATGGCGCCTTCAGCCGCATAACGCTCGAGCAACCGGGCCTGTTCGGGGCTGTCGCTGCGATTGTCGACGACGAGGATGTCCAGCCGATCGGCTGCCCGCGCGCGTGATCGCAGCGTCTCGACCGCGCGCGCCAGCAGGACCGGCTGGTTGCGCGTCGGTATGATAATTGCGATCCGCTGCTCACTCCCCTCAAGCGCGCGCGCCGGCTGCGACGGGTTGATCGCGCGCGGGCGCGTCGACGCCACACCGTGCCGCCCGGCGATCCCGTCGTCTTCGTCCGGCCTTCCGCCCCGGGCGGCGATCGGCAGGTCGAGATTGGTCGCCAGCAACCGCGCGACATGCGCGACGGGCCCGTCCAGCGAACAACGCTTCATCACTGCACGCCGGATCGCATCCCCATCCCGCCGTTCGGTTATCTCCCGGTCAAACAGCGCAATATCGGCAATCACGAGCGCAGGCGCATCGACGCGTGCGAAATAGTCGGGATCGTAGATGCCCGGCAGCCAGGGGTCGGCACGGACCAGCCCCTGCTCCGCATCGACCACGCCGTGATCGTGATCCGCAAAGATCGCCCGCGCTTCGGTCCGGTCGCCGGCAAAGACGAGCCAGGCGACCGCTTCGGCATCGAGGACAGTCCCAGCTGTCAGGCTGACGACCCGGCTCGCCCGCTGGTCGGGCGATTTGACCCTCGCCGGGCTGATGGCGTCATCAAAGGTTTCGGCGAAGCGGATCCGAACATCCGTGTCCGCAAAGCTTGCGACTGGATGCCTGCGAACCGCATCGGGGCTTAGGACCACAGCTTGCCAGTCCTGCACGGACTGGTCCTGCACACTGCGCAACGTTTCGCGGATCAGGAACGGTGCGGCTGTGTATGCATCGATCACCACAATCACGTTGGCCGCGGATCGCAGCGGACCGGGCGGCGGACGAATCGGAATATCCCGCCGAAACCGGTCGTACGCCGCTAGCGGATATGCCGACCCGGACGCCCATCCCCGGATCGCATCTTCGCTGGCGGCGATCGCCCGCGTGACCCCCATCAGCTTCTGCCACATCGCCGTCGATCGCGTCGCGCTTTCGGGCAACGCCTGTCGCCCGCCGAGATGTTCGATTTCGCCCCGGGCGGCGTCGGATTCAGGGTCCAATTCCAGCGCCGTCGTATAAGCCGACACTGCATCGTCGTTTCGTCCTTGAACCTTCAGGACATGCCCGAGCTGCAGATACGCGTCCGCGTCGCCCGGCCGGATCGCCAACGATCGCCGATACGCGATTTCAGCCTCGCGCAGATTGCCCGTTTCCTTCGCCGCGTGGCCGAACTGGACCCAGATTCCTGCGGCGTCGGGCCGTTGCGCCAGAAAACCACGATAGGCCCGCAAAGCCTCGGCCCAGTCGCTTTTATCGCGCGCCGCATCGGCGGCTGACAGGAGGGCGTCCGCCGATGCGGTGACCGCAGCGGGTTCGGCGATCTCCGGGATCGCCGGCATCGCTTCGGATACGGTGCCGCGACGCCGCCAGTTCTTCACGGATGATCCTCCCGAGTGCCTGGCGTCGGGATGGCAGGACGTACCGCCGATGGCAACGTGCATCAACCAGCCGATTACGGGTGACGAAATGCCATGGGCGCTTTACCAGACACGCATGAACGAAACGACGACCGACGCGCAGGATGGGGCCGAACACCCGATTGTTCTTGACCCCTTCGCCTTCTGGCCGGCATCCGCCAGCAAGATAAGTGGTTTGGGCGGAATCGAAATCGATCCGGATCCGGCATATGTGTTCCATACGCACTATGCCGAGGTCGGCCCCGGCCAGGTGCGGTGTACGCTCCGTTTCGAGAACATGATCGCCAGCTTCGGCACCATCGTCCTGCGTATCAATGCGCTGGGCATGGAGTCAGGTGCGCGCGCCGAGACGATCAAGACATGGTCGGTAGCGCTCCGCGAAATCGCCGCGGCGGACGGCGAGATCGCAACGACGTTCGACGCTGCCCCCGGCACGCGCTACGCCGTTCTCGGCCATGCGTACGGCGAGACGAAGAGCGCCGCGACCAAGCTGGATCTGACGTTGCAAACGATTCAGGGCTCGAAGATATTCGAGGAACAACTCGCCGACGCCCGGAAATCGGTGTTCGGACGTCGTCTGTTCAGACGCGCAAACCGGATGATCTCGGAAGATTCGGCGACGCTTACCGATCCCGTATCGCAGACCTGCACGTCCATGCAGTTCGAAGAGCCCGCGTATGGCAATTGGCTGACGCGTCTTCATCTGCCCATGCACAAGCATCGCAAGCAGTGGGAATTCATCTACATTCTTCAAACGCTCGAGCGCTATGGCATGCTGAAGCCCGGCGCGCGGGGCGTCGGCTTCGGGGTAGGCATCGAACCTCTGCCGGCTGCGATGGCGGCAATGGGCGTGGATGTCCTGGCGTCCGATCTCGGCAATGACGATGCGCGCGCGCGGGACTGGAGTGTTTCGAACCAGCACGCCGCCAGCGTCGAACAACTACGCTATCCTGCGATCTGCGGGGACGAGGCATTCGAGCGGCATGTCAAATTCCGCCCCGTCGACATGAACAGTATAGACGACGACCTGCGCGAATTCGATTTCACGTGGTCGTCATGTTCGCTGGAACATCTCGGTTCGATCGAAGCGGGTCTTGCGTTCATCCGCAATTCGATCGGATGCCTGAAAAAAGGGGGTCTGGCTGTTCACACCACCGAACTCAACCTGACCTCGAACGACGACACCATCGACAACGAGGGCACCGTGCTGTTCCGCCGGCGCGATATCGAACGGCTCGCAGTCGACCTCGCCTCACGTGGCCACCTCGTCGCCCAGATCAAATACGATCTCGGCAACACCCAGCATGACGATTACGTCGACGTGCCACCCTATTCGAACGACAATCATCTGAAGCTGGCACTCGGCAAGTACGTTACCACGTCGTTCGGAATCATCGTCCGCCGGGGCGACCGCTAGCCGCGTCGGAGACGGTGCGGACCACGTCGAGCACGATATCGATATGGTCGCTCCAGAACGTGGGCGACCATCCCAGCAGCCGATCGAACTGACGCGCACGCGCCGACGAGTCCGACCGGGCATAGTCGGCGATCATGTCGTACCAGCCGAGGCCGTCGATCGGGTCGAGATATTCCGGCACGTCGCCGCCGACTTCGCGGAGCGACTGCAGATCGCTGGCGATCACCGGAACGCCCGCTGCCAGCGCCTCGGCGACCGGCATGCCATAGCCTTCCGCGAACGATGGCAACAGCATCGCCCGCGCTCCGCTCAACAGTTCCGCGAGCTTGCGATCGGACATATCCGCCTCCTCGACTACGTGCCCGCTCAACACCGTGCTCCGCTCGAGAATATCGATCACATTCTCGTTTTCCCATCCCCGTCGACCGACCATAACCAGCTTTGGCGCCCCTTCCCCGAACCGTTCGACCAGACGGCGCCAGACGTTCAGCAGCAGAAGATGATTCTTGCGTGGCTCGATCGTTCCCACGCAGACGAAATAGGGTCGATCTGCAGATACGTTACTGTTGACGGGAGGGACATCCGACCATTCGCATCCGAGATGGGCGGTTCGGATCGCTCGACCTGGCCGGTCCTTGAGATGCGGCAACAACGCCGCGATTGTCGCGGCACTGTTGCCGATGATGCCATCAGCCAGTTCGGAAATTGTCTCCACGCGTCGGGCATGCTCGGTTGCACCGTTGGGGCGCGCAAATTCAGGGTGCGTCAACGGGATGACATCGTGCACGAGGTTGACGAAGTGCGCGTGTTCGGATTTCAGGATCTGCCGGACGAACGCCGTCTTTTCCAGATGATGCGGTGACGCCTGAACATAGACGCGATTGGCGGAAAGCGGCGGGACCGCGCGTGGACGCAATGCGAAGAGATGACGGATCGCTGCCGCCTTGATCGCCTGGGGATCGGCTATGTCCCGATTTTGCCATTTTGCTTGCGTGAAGGCGAGGAACTGTCGGACCGACGCGGTATCCAGCCTGCCATAATAGCCGCCGGCCGGATGCACCGCGGCGAAGCACAGGCGGTCAGGCACACGCGCTAAAAGCTCGAGCGCATAGCTGAACTCGACCCGGTCAATTCCGGTAGGCGTGGTGTGATATGCGCGGCCCAGCAGACGCGACAGGTCGAGAATGATCTGTGCATCCTGGACGACCGCGTTCCGCCTTCTCCGCGGAAGGAAGGAGCGGCTGAAGAACATCTGTGCCGGTGCACGAAAGGGCTTCAACGCCAATGCGCCACCTGCATCACATTGCTTGCCGGAAGCTTCGGGGCCTCGATCAGACGCGGGATCGCGTTGTCGACGAGCATCGCCAGCCCCTCTTCACTGAGAAAGCCGCCACGAATCAGGCAGCGATCGATCAGGACGCGACGAACGGCCTGCCACAACGCCGCGTCGGGCGCCGGCGGTGCGTTCCAGAATGCCTCCAGCGCGCCGCGATGCGCGACGCCCTCGACGTCGTAGACCGCAGCGCCAAGCACGGCCACGGGCACGCCGGAGTTGAGCGCCAGCGTTCCGACGGTACTGTTGACCATGACGGCGCCCCGCGCACCGTCAATCATCTCGCCGATGTCTCCATCGGGTAGATAGGATACGCGATCCTGAACGCCGTAGCGCCGCGCCAGCGCGTGCGTGTATCGCCCCCATCCGACAAGGCCGGGATCGAGCGGATGCCGCTTGACCAGCAGGTGCACATCCGCAGGCGCCGCCTGCGCAAAGCTCTTGATGATGAACCGCAGCGCGGCGTGCATGTCGTTGAAGGGCGAATGGACGCGGATCTGATAATCCGAATTCAGTTGCAGCGGGACGATGAAATACGGATGCTCCTTCACCGCCGCCCATACGCGCGCGCACTGCCTCCGCTCGCGACCGCGCACGATGCTTCGCATCAGCCACCCCAGTGCTTCGAGCCATGCGGACTCAGGCCGATGATTCTGGTAGAAGGGATAGAGCGGGTACAGCAAAGCCGTGGCGACCAGATGGCGAACCGTCTCGCGCGCGCGACGCTTGAAGCTCGATGGAACCGACACGAACGGTGCGACCGCCGGCAGTCGGGCCGCTTCCGCGCGGTACCAGATCGGATCGCGCGGCAACGACGAATGCCCGTTCACGCCACCCTCTTCGAGCGTCACGAAGTCGGGACGGATATAGCCTTCCTCGACGACATGGACGCGCAGCCCGCGCAGCTTGGCCATGCCGTGGGCGGATGAATGATGCGGCCTGCAGTCGCCGAACAGCACGATATCGGTGATGTCGCGGCTGACGACGAAATCGTCAAAGAAGGTCGGCCAGTTGTGAAGCGTGCCGTGATACTGCGTCGCGACGCCGGGCCAGTCGCGCCGGTCGCCACCGTTCAGGTTGATCCGAAAAACTGGATGGCCGCGCGCAGCGAGCGCGCCGCCCAGGCGCGCGAAATACGGTCCGTGTGGCCCCTGCAGGAACAGGAAACAACGCGTCGAGGAAGAGGATGCGGCGCTCAAAGATCGCCTCCACGCGCCAGGACCAACCTGCGCCGCACGGCCCCGAGGATGGCCCGAAATACCGTCAACAGGGTTTTCCCCGGCACGGGGGACGCCGCCATCCGCGCGACGAGCGTTTCGACGGTGCACGGCAACATCGTCACCGGATCGAGATAGCGAGGGGCCTTGATCAAGGCCCCTGCGACAAGTTCGTTGACCGTCAGCGTGCGGTGACGCCGTGCCGGAACCGGCCCAAGGTCGCGGGTCAGTCCCCATCCGGCATAGAAAGGCGTACCGTGGACGACAACGTCACGGTCGCGCAGAATCGCCTCGAACCCCGTAAGGGACGATATGACGTGAACGCAATCGACGCGTTCGACGAGCCCGAGCAGCGAGCCGCCGGCGTCGACATGATCGACCACGCCGTTCAATCGCACCTCGTCGACATGACCGCGCCGGTGGCCCGCCATGACATCGGGATGCGGTCGATAGACGATGAACGCGTTCGGCTCGCACTGTCGGACCCGGCGTAAGAATTCGATGTTGCTGCGAATGCCGCCGCCGCCGAGCAGGATCGACCGATCATCCTCCACCTGCCCGACTGCAAGCACAGATCTGCGTTCCGTCGGGAACCTCGTCTGCACCTGCCCCCTGTCGACGCCATATTTTCCAATCCGCTCGGTAACAAGCCGCTCTCGCAGCTCTTGCGCCCGCGCCGTCATCTTATCGTCATAAACTTCGGACGCCAGTATCCATTCAAGTTCGCTTGAGTTTTCAGGGTCATAATGGATCCCACCGGTCGGATCTGCGATGATCGAGAATGGTGGGTGACATTCTGCGCCCAAGCCTGTCGACCGGACGAAACCGTCTTCGATCTGCCAGAGGGCGACACCGTTTCGACGCGCGGCAGCGAGCATCGTTTCCGCGGTCCGAGAGGGCCAATAAGCCAAAGCCCGGCCTATGCTTCTCGCTCGTTCCAGCGCATCGTTATTACCGAGGTTAACGGGACTACTCGTACCGTCCCAGAGAAAACGTGCAATATGATCGCGCTTCCACACCGCCATACCCGTGGTCGCACATGCTCCGCGATTGATGTCGAGAGTTCTGCGCCATTCCTCCAGAACAGCGATGACGTCCGCAATATCGGCAGTCTCGCCGGTGAACGGATTGCGATACGTAGCGGATTCTACCCGGTCGATCGCCGTTTTCCTGAGACGATCGACGGAGATCGAACATCCTGTTGTGTCGATAACGACCTTGCCCGACAGCCACGCGACGATCGCAAGATCGTCGTCGGCGTCCGCTAGAACGGGGCCTTCTCTCTCCATTATCGACCAGGGATCGAAATCCGCCGCAACACGCCCGCCGCCATCGCCGGAGGCGGACGGTAGCCAGAATGCTCCCCCTACGCGCGCGACGCGAATGGCAGCGAATATCGCGTCATGATCCGTAACGACGGTCCTGTGCCCGGGACGCGACACCGCCGCCACGTCCGACGCAACCCAGGGGAAAGGCGGCGAGCGCAGGAAACAGCACGCTTCGCCCCGTTCTGCTCCGCCGCCGGAAACCCGACTATACAGCATGCTCACGAACGCCGGCCGCGATCAGCCAACCGATACCGTAGATCACCAGCAACGCCGCCAGCATAGTCAGCAACGACAGCGCGCGCTTGGGATATTGCGATTTGACCGGCATGTTCGCATCGACGACACGAACGACGTACAATTGCTGGCGTACCGCCTGCTGACGTGCCGCCTCATAGGCGGCACTCGCCGCATCGTAGCGTTTGGCCAGGAAGGACTGCTGCATGTTCAGCGCTTCGTAATTCCCCAGGCCAGCCGCGATCGTGTTGCCGCCACCAGCCAATTTACTCCTTTGCGCATTAACCTGCGCGCTCAGCGACCGCACCTGCTGTCGCAAAGCATCGGCCTGCGGGTTTCGGTTGCCGATGAGCTGGACGGTCGTCGCCAACTGCGACTGGGCCGCCGACAGGTCCTGGGTCAATTTCGAAACCAAGGTGATCTGCGCTTCGGCCGATCCGGTTGGGTTCACATCCCGTCCGATCTGGCGAAATGCAGTCAGCTTCTGCTGAAGGTCTTTCAGGTCACGCTCCGCCTCGTCGCGCTGATTGCGCGAGAGCGAAACAGCGTCCTGGTACGACCGTGTGTTCATTACATTGACGCGGTGTTCGCCGAGCGTCAGCAGCGCCCGCGTGATCTGGTATGCATCCTCGGGTCGGAACGCGCGGACCTTCAACGTCGTGATCGACGTCTCCTGATCGAAGTGCACGTCGACCTGCTTGCGATAATAGCGGAGCAGGTTCTCAGGGGTTGGATTGTCGCTCGGCAACCGGCTCAGGACGTCGGCTTCGGGGCGACGGAACCGCTCGACCAGATCCAGCTGGCGCCGCAGCGTCTGCACCACGTCATGCGACGTCAGATAATCGGATATGCTGGAGGCCTCGCCTTGCCCGCCGCCGCCGCTCATGCCGAGAAGCTGGCTTATGCCGCCGGACGAAGACGCGCCCGAGCCCTGCCCGCGGACGAGATAATGGGCCTCGGACTCATATTGGTCGGACGCAAACCCATAGAGATAGATGCCGACGACCAGCACCGGTGCGACGACGACCATCAGGAACCAGCGATTTCGCCGAAGCGCGCTTCGTACCTGTGCGGAAAACCGCGGGCGCATCGCCTCTTCGGTTTCGGAAGGGGTCATAAAACCGTGCACAGAGAACCCCTTGGATCAGTTGCAAGCTTGGTGGAGCGGGTCATGGCATATGAATCCGCTGACGCGCCAACGCGAGCAAGAGCAGCCCGAGAAACGTCGATATCAGGATCCACGCCGCAAGATACATCGGATCGATGAACTCGGGCGTAGCCGTCTTGAACCATCCGTAGCGCAGCATCTCGAAGACATGCGCCAGCGGAATGTACAGAAAGATGTTCCGGATCGATTCCGGAAGCGATTTCATCGTGAAGAACGCCCCCGAAAGCGGCATCATGATATAGGACAACGGATGGATCAGGCGCCCGACCGCATGGCGATCATGCGTGATGGCGCAGACCACCATCGCGAGACCGATCGACAACCACACCATCAGAATCATGCCGAGGATGAGGATCAACGGCCGTTCCGGCAGATTCGCCATGCCGGTCGCCACGCAAAGACTGATCAGCACGGTGAACGCGATCCACGTTCCCGCGGCATCGAGGATGGCCCGCGACACGAGAACATCGACGATCGACACGGTGCGATGATGAAGCAGCGGCAGATTCGCATCCAGCGCTCCTTCGGCACGATTGAAGATACTGCGAAACGTCATGAAGTTGCAGTAGCCGATCAACGACAGCGGCACCGGCTTGAGATCGTTGCCGAAGTGGTTCGACGCGCGCGAATGCAGGATCGCTATCATGGTTGCCAACAGCATCGGTTCCAGGAACAGCCAGACATACCCGATATTCTCGCGACCGTAGCGAGTATGCATCTCGCGGAGGATCAGAGCGCCGATGACGCGGATTTGCACGCGCGCGCCGTGCCGCATCGTTCCGGGGGGCAGGCTGTCAGGGCTCAAGGTTGTCGGCACGAGAATACTCCGAAACTACGCCAGATGGGCATCATCGATCGATCACGGCCAGTGCAGAGCTTATAACAGCGAACCGCCAAAGGTCGAGCAGGCAGAAACGTCATTTCTCCGGCCTGCAGGATAGTATCGACTCATACACCGCATGGAGTTGTCGACGATGTTGATCCAGCGAGAAACGATTTGCCTGCACCATACCTCTTGCGCGCATGAGGTCGCGCAGTCCTGAATCGGAATCGACGCGGCGGATCGCTGCGGCAAGTTCCGAAACATTGTAAGGATCTACCAGTATCGCTGCATCTCCGGCGACTTCTGGAAGCGAACCCTGCGAGGACGTGACGACGGGTGTTCCCAGTGACATCGCCTCAAGTACCGGCAGCCCAAAGCCTTCATAAAGCGAGGGAAACAGAACGGCGCGGGCGCCCGATGCAAGCTTCATTAGCAAGCGCCGTGGCAGATAATCGAGCTGGATGATCCTCGACCCGCCAATCCCCTTCGGACGCATGCCGCCACCGCCTGCGCCGCCACCGATCAGGCGCAGTTCGTTTTCGGATTGCCAGGCGCGTGCACCGACGATCACGAGCGGCGTATCGGTCGAGATCGACAGATACGCTTCGATCAGTCGCCCGATATTTTTCTTTGGCTCGATCGCGCCGAAATACAGGAAATACTTGTCGGGCTCGACATCGAAGATGCCCTTCAGGTCGGCGACGTCGTCGTCATGCCCGCTTGCAGTCGCGGGCATCGGCGCATGCTGATAGGTGTTCGTGATACGTTCGGGGGGAATGCCGAAGAGATCGATCACGTCGTTCCGGCTCGAATCGGAAACCGTGACAATGTGATCGGCCTCCGCGACACATCGCTCGATCAAACGAAAATAGGAACGCTTGCGATCGAGCGTCGCATAGGGAAGCTTGAGAGGCACGAGATCGTGCAGCGTGTAGACGTTGCGAGCACCGATCAGCTTGATCGGGACCGGATAGGTCCAGTGCATGATCGTCGGCGGATCGGGCATCCGAAGATTGAGGAACCGTCGGGTCCGTTGAAAATGGCGATCCGCGCGCTCGAAGAGCCATGGCGCGCTGCGAATGCGGTCGAAGGCCGGCAGACGGTCGGCAAACCCGCGCTGTTCGACGTGATGCGCATTGTCCATTTCCTGGACTCGGAGACCTCGAAGGACGGCCCACCGGTCGACCACGGCGCGGTACCAGGCGGGGCCCTTGCGCGGGATGGCACCGCGACCAAAGGCTTCGAAGAACAGGATTTCGCGCAGACGCGGGTCCGCGCCAAGTGGAATACCGAACAGCGCCTCGACACTCATCCCTAGCGAACGCGCCGCCTCCGCCACGCCGATACCGTAGGTCGCAACCCCCGTACCATGCAGCATCGCCAAATTGAATCCGTCTATCGCGACCGACGGTGTCTTCATCCTGCGCCCTGCCCCCGTTCCGTTTCTGCACCCCGCATGCGGAACCGCATTATCTCGCTAGCCCGGCATAGAATCCTGTCAACCGCGCGCCGAACGCCGCTGGCGTAAAACGCGCGGCGTGACGCAGCCCGGCCTCGGCGAGCGACCGTCGTAGCGCCGGATCTTCCCCGAGACGTCGGAACCCCATCGCCACCGCCTCCACATTCGTCGGATCGACGCGCATCGCCGCATCTCCGGCAGTCTCGGCAAGCGCGCCGCGGTCTGCTGTCAAGACCGGCGTTCCGAGCGCCATGGCTTCCACGACCGGCAGCCCGAAGCCCTCCTCCAGCGAAACGAGGACCAACGCGCAAGCCCCGGCCATCAGATCGATCAACGCCGGACGCGATTGGTACGGCAAGACGATCACGCCGCGCTCCCGAAGCGCGTGGCGCATCGCCGCCTCCTTGGGATCGGCAGGCCCCGCAACCACGAGCGGCAGAATACTGCCGCTGCGCCGCCACGCCTCGACCATGCAATCGATGTTCTTGCGAGCCTCGAGCAGCCCGCAATACAGGAAATAGGATCCCGCCGTCAGGCCCGCCGGCAGCCGACCGTCACCCGGCAACATGCGCGAGACACTGCTGCCGCAATCGACCACGAAGGCGTCCGGGAAATCGAAAGCGTCGACGATCGCACGCCGTGCCCAGGGCGAGACCGCAACCAAGCGGTCAGCGGTGGCCGCGACGCACGCGATTCGCGCCCGCAGCGCCTCGGGATCGATCGGGGTGAGATGGGGAGTCGCCAACGGGATCACGTCGTGCACGGTGTAAAGGTTTGTCCAACCCGCGATCCTTGCCGGAATGGGATAGGTCCAGTGCATGATCGCCGGCTTGCCCGGCGCGTGCAGCTCGAGCATCCGGCCGGTGGCCAGGAACCGTACCTGTGCGAGTCGAAAAATATCGGACGCATGAAGCGCACGTCGCTCCCCGTCGATCCGGAGCCGGACGGGCATCGGCAAGACCGCCCTGCACCGGCGCCGTATGGCCTCGACTCGGGTACTCGGCACGCCGAATCTGCCGACGGTCGCGTCGTCGAGCAGCCAGGACGGGTGCCCGACCGTCGCCAACGCCTCGCGCAGCGCGTGCCCGTAGCTCGCCACGCCCGTCTGCGCCGAGTCACGCAGTCGCCCATCGACGCACACGGTAAGTTTCGTCACAGCGGGATTATCGGCTACCACGTCGTCGATGCCGCAACTGCCTGCTGCAAGGGCCCGGAACCGCTGATGATCATATTGGACAATGTCTCGAAGGTTTACCAAGGGCACAGCCTCGACAACGAGGTGTTGCGCGGCGTCAACCTGACGATCAATCGGGGCGACAGTATCGGTGTATGCGGCGCCAACGGGGTCGGCAAGTCGACGCTCATGAAGCTGATCGCAGGCGTCGAACGGCCGACGCGGGGCAAGGTTCGGCGGACGATGTCGGTATCCTGGCCGATCGGGTATTCATCGGCGTTCCAGGCAAGCCTGACCGGCGCCGACAATGCGCGGTTCATCGCACGAATATACGGACGTAACGAACGCGAACTGCTCGATTATGTCCAGGATTTCGCCCAGCTCGGCACGTACATAAACGAACCGATCAAGACCTATTCAACCGGCATGCAAGCGCGACTGGCCTTTGCAGTGTCGCTGGCGATCCAGTTCGAATGTTATCTCGTCGACGAGATCACCGGGGCCGGCGACGAAAGGTTCCGCGCGCGCTCGGAGGAGGCGCTGCACGAACGCAGAACGAACGGAACGCTCGTCATGGTATCGCATGATACCGCGACTTTATACCGCTACTGCCAGCGCGGCGCGGTCGTTTACGCCGGCGGTGTGACGCTGTATGATACGATTCAGGAAGCCGCCGATGTTCATCATCGACTACAGAGTTTTCCGCCGGAACCTCGTTGATCCAGTTGTACAGCGTTGTCCGACCGACTAGCGGTCGCACCGAATATGGTTCTATCGACCTTTCGAGAACATGAGGCGGATTATGGGTGCAATTTCGTTTGCCGGGCGGGGGCCCATGTCACGTTTCCTTACAACAGGCGTGGTCGGAGCATTGACGCTGGGGGGGTGCTCGACCTTGCCCTCCAGCGGCCCGACAGCATCTCAACTGCGGCATTTCGCAGAAAAGGATAATACGATCGGGTTCCGGCTGGTCGATATCGATCCGGTCGCGACCCAGACGCTGGCAAACCACAATCCAGCGCTGATGCCGCTGACGACGCTGGTCCACAGCGGGCGGGTCGACACGGTCGGGCCGGGCGACATACTGACGATCAGCGTCTACGAGGTCGGCGTGACGCTGTTTGCCGGCGCGTCTTCGACCAGTGCCCAAGGCGGTGCGTTCAACCCGTCTGCGCGCGGGACGCCGTTGAGCGACGTGATCGTCGATGGGTCCGGCTTTATCCAGCTCCCTTACGTCGGCAAACTAAACGTCATCGGGAAGACCCCGGCCGAACTGGAGCGCATGATCGAGCGGGGCATGGCCGGCATGTCGCAGCGGCCGCAGGTTCTGGTCACGGTGAAGGAGAACGCCCACAACGTCGCCTATGTCTCGGGCGACGTCCGACAGCCGGGCCGATTGGCGCTGAAGCTGCCTCAGGAGCGGCTGCTGGACGCTTTGGCACGGGCCGGCGGAACGACCAATCAAGCGGACGACATGGTGGTTCGCCTGACCCGCGACGGGGTCTCTGCGGAAACGCGACTGAGCCTCGTGGATGCCGCCGGAGCACAGAATGTCGCGCTGCTCCCCGGCGATCGTGTCGAGTTGTTCAATCGTCCGCGCACGTTCCTGGTGTTCGGATCGACCGACAAGGTAAGCCAGGTCGCATTCGGTGCGAACGAACTGTCGCTCGCGGAAGCGCTGGCACGTGTCGGTGGCCCGAGCGAACGCATCGCCGATCCTGCTGCTGTCTACCTGTTCCGATACGGCGAGCCGACGCCGACTCTGCCCGCCGGCGAGCCGGTGATCTACCGGCTCAATATGATGCGGCCGGACAGCTATTTCCTGTCGCAGCGTATCGCGTTGCGTGACAAGGACGTGATCTACATCGCTAGCGCTTCGGCTAATGCACCTGCCAAGCTGGCGCAGATTGTCGGCCAGCTGTTCTCGCCGATCCTGGCGGTTCGCGCGGTGGCTCGCTAGATCGTCCCATGCCTGATCTGACCCATCTCGCTCATCGGCCAATTGCCGAACCGCAATGATGTTGACGCGCGCCCGGCAAAATCGTTTTAGATGAGCGAGATGCAGATCCGATTATTACAGACGGCCAGCGGACAGCTCTATCGCGAGATGCTGGAAGCCACCGAACGCCTCCACGGCGCTTTTTGCGAGCGGCACGGCATTGAGTTCGTCCTGCACATCGGGGTGAAGCGTGGCGCCGCAGACTGGCAGGCCACGTTCAATCGCATCGATCTCCTGGCAGAGATGGTCACCGAGGGATATCGTGGATGGGTCCTGTACGTCGACGCCGACGCGCTGATCCGCCAGCCCGACTTCCCGATACGCGACTATCTGTCGCGACATGCCGACAAGGCCTTGATCGCAGTCCCTGGCACGGCGACGGCCAAATGGGACATCAACGCCGGTGTCATGTTCGTGAATCTCGGGCATCCGCATGCACCCGAGATTATCCAACGCTGGCAAGAGTCCTTCTACAGGATCGTGACCGACCAGATGCTGGCGGAGACGATCCAGCCTTGGGGCGCATTGCCCGACGGGAAACCCTTCCCGGATGATCAGCATCTTCTGCAGATGGTACTGCTTCATCATCCTCATCTGCTGGACACGCTGTATCTCGAGAGCGTGCATTTCATGAATTACGGCGGCGGGACGTTCATCCGCCAGGTTATCCGCGACGGTAATTCCGATCGCGTCGCGACATTGCGGACCATGGTTGCTGCGGCTGATGCTGACGAAACGCCAACGGTGTCGCTACCCGCGATCGCCGATCGGTTCGGGACGGCAAAAGGCACCCTCAAGGGTCGCGGCGAACGGTACGCCTCGACGTATGAACCGTTGTTCTCGCCGCATCGGATGCAGCGCTTTGCTATGCTGGAGATCGGCTTGTCCGACGGCGGCCCCGAATGTGCCCCCGACGTTCGTCATGATCCCATGGCCGTCCCCTCGATCGCCGTGTGGCTGGAATATTTCCCTAACGCGATCGTCCACGGCGTCGACGTCCGCGACCATGGCCGATTTGCGGATCCGCGTTTCGTCTTCGAAATGGTCGACATCGCAGACAGGGCTGCAGTCGCGGCACTTCGCGATACCCTGCCCCCCCTGCAATTCGTCATCGACGATGGATCCCACTCAGAAGCCGACCAGAGGATCGCTTTCTTCGCCATATTCGAGCGGATCGTATCCGGGGGCTATTATGTCATCGAAAACACTCATCGCCGCCCCTGGCCCGACGACGCGAGCCCCGACACGGACAGCCTGACGGTCGCCATGTTCAGAGAGTTTGCAGAGCGCGGAACCTTGCGGTGCGCGGAGGAAACACCCGACGCGGTCCATGCGGCGGCACGCGCGATCGCGAACATCGATCTTGTCCAGGCGATCGGCACCGAACCAGGCCGTCGCTCGATCAAAGCCGTCATTATTCGCAAGCATTGAACACGGTCGGAGCAACGCGCGTAACCAGATCAAGGACGAACGCAGTCCGGCATCACTTACGAAAACGCTATGAGGCGAGACCGCCCCCCGGTTGAGGCGTCACGGTGCGCAGGAGGGGTGATGCAACATGTTACAGTCACTGGACCTTTTGTCCCTTTGCACTATATACCGAGCGGTATGAATAGGCTTTGCACGCTCACCGCCCCCAAGGGCCGCCCCCGCGAGTTCGATCTCGACGAAGCGCTCGCGGGTGCGTTGCGCGTATTCTGGCGCAACGGCTATGAAGGCGCGTCGATGGCGGAACTGACCGCCGAGATGGGGATCACCAAGCCCAGCCTGTACGCGGCGTTCGGCAACAAGGAGGCGCTGTTCCACAAGGCACTCGACCTCTACGAGCGCGAGAAGCTCGCCTATATGACGTCCGCGCTCGACGCGCCGACCGCGCGTGCCGTAGCGGAAAACCTGCTCCGCGGTGCGTTGCAGATGCAGATGAGCACCTGCGACCCCAAGGGATGCCTGAGCGTCATCAGCAGCGTCGCCTGCAGTGCGGAAGCCGAGCCGATCAAGGCCGAAGTCGCCAAGCGCCGCGCGTCGTCCGAAGCTGCGCTGATGAAGCGGTTCGACGAAGCCAAGGCCGCGGGCGAGTTCCCCGACGGCCTCGAGTCGCACGCGCTGATGCGCTACCTCTTCGCGATCATGCAGGGGCTGTCGATCCAGGCTGGCTCGGGCGCGAGCTGCACCGAACTCCAGCAGCTCGTCGAGACCAGCATGCTTATGTGGCCAACCAAATAAACACGGTTTCTACCGCGCCGCGGGAAAAAATACCGGCCGGTACAAAAGTCTTGTTGACTAGATGAACGTCAGGTTTATATACCGACTGGTATCGAAGCTCTCTCCTACTTCGGATGGGGCAACCGGGGACACCAACCCATGACCACGGTTAAAACCTAGGCTTCGGCCGAACTTTCGAAAATTCCAAGCGGGCAAGCGCGGCACGGTGATGTGCCGGCAACGACCGCGCACGCCTCGCGACCAGCTGACGTCGGTGGACCGTCCACCGACGAAGGCCAGCGCTTGCCCAAGATCAAAAAGGGGGACAATCCCATGGCTTATCTCGACCTCGACAACATGTTCGCTTCGCCCGTCACCAGCCGCACCCAGGCCGTGGCGGCCCCTGCCCCGACCGGCTTTTCCGCGCTGGAATGGAGCGTCATCGCGCTCGCCAAGCGCGACACGCTGCGCAGCCTGTCCGGCCCGAGCCGCATGTCACGCGCAATGGGCAGCCTGTTCGGCCTCAGCACCGCGTCGCGGCTCGCCGACCCCCGGCTCGAGGCGTTGCGGCGGATGGCCGTGTACGCCTGGCGGCGTGGTTTCGCGCTGCCGATGGCCGAGATCCAGGGCTTCCTCGCCGCCGGCTTTGCCGAGGCACAGATCGAAACGCTCGTCGAGAGCGTGACCGGCATGCGCGTCGGCATCCAGCAGAAGCGGAGCATCGCAGCGTGAACCAACTTACCACGATCACGGCCGCGAACGATGCCGATGTCGCGTCGTCGCCGCCCGCGGACCGTCACCGACGGCCGGCCTGGCAGCGCGGCGCGATGGTGCTCGTGCCGATCGCGCTGCTCGGTGCGGTCGGCGTGAAGCTGTTCGATCATCCCGACGCGGCGATGGCGGCACCCCCGCCCGCTTCCGTCACGGTCGCCTCGCCGCTGGTCCGGCAGGTTAGCGAATGGGACGATTATGTCGGCCGCTTCGCACCGAGCCGGACGGTCGAGATCCGTCCGCGCGTCGCGGGTGAAGTCACCGGCATCCACTTCCGCGACGGCGAGATCGTCAGCAAGGGCCAGCTGCTCTTTACGATCGATTCCCGCCCGTTCGCGGCTGCCTTGGCTGAGGCGCATGCCAATGTCGCAAGTGCCAAGAGCGCGTTGTCGCTGGCCCGCACCGATCTAGGCCGCGCGCAGCGGCTGGTTGCGGACGAAGCGGTCTCGGCGGGTGAGGTCGATGCCCTTCGCGGCAAGCTCGAAGCAGCGCAAGCCGCGCTCGCCGCAGCGCAGGCTCGCGAACGCGCTCGTGCGCTCGACGTCGGCTTCACCCAGGTCCGCGCACCGATCGGCGGTCGCATTTCCGATCGCCGCGTCGATGCGGGCAACCAGGTCGCGGGCGGCGAAGGCACCGGCGGCACCGTGCTGACGACGATCAACGCGCTCGACCCGATCTACTTCACGTTCGACGGCTCCGAGGCGCTGTACCTCAAGACGCAGCGCGCACGTCAGCCCGGCACGACGCCAGCAGCGGTCGAGATCCAGTTGCAGGACGAGACCGAGCATCGCTGGAAGGGCAAGCTGGACTTTACCGACAACGGCCTCGACCAGCGCTCGGGCACGATCCGTGGCCGCGCAGTGCTCGCCAACCCTGGGTATTTCCTGACGCCGGGGATGTTCGGTAACATGCGCCTCGCCAGTGCAGGCACGCGGCAGGCTCTGCTGGTGCCGGACGATGCGGTGCAAACCGATCAGGCGCGGAAGGTTCTGTTGACGATCGATGCGAAGAACGTCGTGAGCCAGAAGCCGGTCGAGCTCGGCCCGGTGGTCGATGGCCTCCGCATCGTGCGCTCGGGGATCGGGCCGAACGACCGGATCATCATCCAGGGGACGCAGATGGCGATGCCCGGCGCGACCGTCGCGCCGAAGGTCGGCCGGATCATGGTCGCCTCGGGGACGACGGCGCCACCCTCTGTCCAGCCGATCTCTGGTGAGGCCACGCTCGCGAAATAGGCTTCCACCCCGGCGAAGGCCGGGGCCCAATTGGGATAGCGTTTCGACTTAATCACTGCGGTTCGCCCAATTGGGCCCCGGCCTCCGCCGGGGTGGTGTTGGTGTGTGCCCGCGCCCCTCTACCGAGGAAATTCCCATGCGCTTCTCGCGCTTCTTCATCACCCGGCCGATCTTCGCGGGCGTGATCGCGGTGATCATCACGATCGTCGGTGCGATCGCCTACATGACGCTGCCGGTGTCGCAATATCCCGATATCGTCCCCCCCACCGTCACCGTCAGCGCGACCTATCCCGGTGCCTCGGCCGAGACGGTCGCCGAAACCGTCGCCGCGCCGATCGAACAAGAGATCAACGGCGTCGACAACATGCTGTACCAGTCGTCGCAATCGACCGGTGACGGCAAGGTCACGATCACCGTCACCTTCAAGATCGGCACCAACCTCGATGCCGCGCAGGTGCTCGTCCAGAACCGCGTCGCGGTCGCCGTCCCGCGCCTGCCCGAAGACGTCCAGCGTCTCGGCGTCGTCACGCGCAAGACGTCGCCCGACTTCCTAATGGTGGTGAACCTCGTCTCGCCCGACAACTCGCTCGATCGCGGCTATATCTCCAACTACGCGCTGACGCAGGTCCGCGATCGCCTTAGCCGCATCGACGGTGTCGGCGACGTGCAGCTGTTCGGCGCGCGCGATTATTCGATGCGCGTCTGGATCGATCCCGGTCGCGCCGCCGCGCTCGACCTCACCGCCGGCGAGATCGTCGCCGCGTTGCGTGCGCAGAACGTCCAGGTCGCCGCCGGCACGCTCGGCCAGCCACCTTACGACAAGGGCAACAGCGCGTTCCAGCTCAACGTCGAGACGCAGGGTCGCCTGACCGATCCGAAGCAGTTCGCCGACGTCGTCATCCGCACCGACGCACAAGGCCGCCAGGTCCGCGTCTCGGACGTCGCGCGTGTCGAACTCGGCGCACAGGATTACGGCGCGAATACCTATCTCAGCGGCAAGCCCACGGTCATCGCCGCGGTCTTCCAGCGGCCCGGCTCGAACGCACTCGGCGCGGCACAGGCCGTCACCGCCGAGATGGAAAGCATGTCGAAGCGCTTCCCCAAGGGCCTCGAATACAAGGTCATCTACAACCCGACCGAGTTCATCGCCCAGTCGATCGACGCGGTGAAGCACACGCTCTTCGAGGCGATGGTCCTCGTCGTGCTCGTCATCCTCGTCTTCCTGCAGAAGTGGCGCGCGGCGATCATCCCGATCGTGGCGATCCCGGTCTCGCTGATCGGTACCTTCGCGGTGCTCGCCGCCGCTGGGTACAGCCTCAACAACCTCTCGCTGTTCGGCCTCGTCCTCGCGATCGGCATCGTCGTCGATGATGCGATCGTCGTGGTCGAGAATGTCGAGCGTAACCTCGAGCACGGGCTCTCCCCCTTGGAGGCGGCGCGCACGTCGATGGACGAAGTGTCGGGCGCGTTGGTCGCGATCGTGCTCGTGCTGTGCGCCGTGTTTATTCCGACCGTGTTTCTTACCGGCCTCTCGGGCGCGTTCTACCGTCAGTTCGCGGTGACGATCTCGACCGCGACGATCATCTCGCTGCTGATCTCGCTGACGCTGTCGCCGGCGCTCGCCGCGATGCTGCTCAAGCCGACCGCCCCCGCGGATTCGGGCAACCGCCTGACCCGCACCGTGCGACGTGCCGGCGATGCCTT
Organism: Sphingomonas faeni; assembly: GCF_040407565.1. Lineage (GTDB taxonomy): Bacteria > Pseudomonadota > Alphaproteobacteria > Sphingomonadales > Sphingomonadaceae > Sphingomonas > Sphingomonas faeni_F. The sequence goes on along the minus strand of NZ_JAPZPR010000001.1, from coordinate 775,544 downwards.
CAACCGCGGCTTCGAGCGGATGAGCGACAGCTATGCCCGCCTCACCGCGCGCCTCGTCACCGCACCGCGCCGGATGATGATCGCCTATGCTGCACTGATCGCGGTCACGGTCGGCGTGTTCACGATCACGCCGTCGGGCTTCGTGCCCGCGCAGGACCAGGGCTACTTCCTGACCGTCATCCAGCTTCCGCCCGGCTCGTCGGTCGAGCGCACCGATGCCGTCATGCAGAAGGTCGCCAAGCGCATCCTCCCGCTTGCCGGCGTAAAGGGCGCGGTCATGCTCGCGGGCTTCGATGGTCCGTCGCAGACGCTCGCCCCCAACTCGGCCGCCGCCTACATCCCGCTCAAGAGCTTCGAGGAACGAAAGAAGCTCGGCGTTACCCTCGCCAGCATCATGGCGGAATCGCAGAAGGCGACCGGCGACATTACCGAAGCGCGGCTGCTGATCGTCCCGCCGCCGCTCATCCAAGGTATCGGCTCGGCCGGCGGCTATCGCCTGATGGTGCAGGACCAGGGCGGCCACGGTTACGCCGACCTCGGCAAGACGAGCTACGCGCTGATCGGCCAGGCGAACCAGACCAAGGGTCTCGCCCAGATCTACACGTTCTTCGACACCGCCACCCCGCGCATCTTCGCCGATGTGGACCGCGCCAAGGCCAACCTCTTGGGCGTCCCCCCGGAGCGCGTGTTCGAGGCGTTGCAGGTCTATCTCGGCTCGGCGTTCGTCAACGACTTCAACCTGCTGGGGCGCACCTATCGCGTCACCGCGCAGGCCGACGCACCGTTCCGCAACACCACGGCGGACATCGCCAATCTGAAGACCCGCTCCAACTCGGGCCAGATGGTCCCGGTCGGCTCGGTCTCGACCTTCAAGGACAAGACCGGCCCGTACCGCGTGGTCCGCTACAACCTCTTCCCCGCGGTCGAGGTCGATGGCGACACCGCCAAGGGCTATTCCTCGGGCCAGTCGCTCGTCGCGATGGAGAAGCTCGCCGATGCGTCGCTGCCGGCAGGCTACGCGCACGAATGGACCGGCATCGCCTATCAGCAGAAAGCAGCCGGCAGCACCGCCGCGCTCGTCTTCGGCATGGCGGTGGTGTTCGTCTTTCTCGTGCTCGCCGCGCAATATGAGAGCCTGACGTTGCCGCTCGCGATCATCCTGATCGTGCCGATGTGTCTGCTCGCGGCGATGACCGGCGTGAACCTGCGGGGCATGGACAACAACGTCCTCACGCAGATCGGCCTGGTCGTGCTGATTGCCTTGGCGGCGAAGAACGCGATCCTCGTGGTCGAGTTCGCCAAGCAGGCCGAGGAACAGGACGGCCTCACCCCGGTCGAGGCGGCGGTCCGCGCGGCGAAGGACCGGTTGCGGCCGATCCTGATGACGAGCTTCGCGTTCATCCTCGGCGCAGTGCCGCTGGTGATCGCGACCGGTGCCGGCGCGGAACTCCGCCAGGCGCTCGGGACGGCGGTGTTCTTCGGGATGATCGGCGTGACCGGGTTCGGGCTGCTCTTCACCCCCACCTTCTATGTCGTCGCACGGGCGCTGGCGCTGCGGTTCGAACGCCGCCGTCCTGCCCCCGCCGCGACCCTTCAGCCAGCCGAATAGGACCAGCATCATGAAGTCCGCCCTCCTCGCGAGCCTCTCGGCGCTGACGCTCGCCGCCTGCGCCGCCGGCCCCGACTATGTCGCGCCGATTACTCCGTCCAAGGCGGCGGCGTCGTTCGTCACCGCCAACGCCGCCACCGTCACGACCGCGCCCGACAACGACTGGTGGCGGATGTACCGCGACCCGGTCCTCGACGGCCTCGTCGCGGACGCGCTAACAGCCAACACCGACCTCCGCGTCGCCGTCGCCCGCCTCGACAGCGCCCGCGCGTCGTTGCGCGGTGCAAAGACCGACCGCGAGCCGCAGGTAAACGCGGGCGCGAGCGGCAATTACGCGCGCACCTCGCAACTCCAGAACCTGCCCGGCCTCGACCGCGAGCGTGCCACCTACGACGTAGGGCTCGACGTCAGCTACGAAGTCGATCTTGCCGGCCGAGTCCGCCGCAACGTCGAAGCAGCCCGCGGTGACGTCGGCGCGGCGCAGGCCGATGCGGACGCCGTCCGCGTCTCGATCGTCGCCGCCACCACACGCGCCTATGTCGATGCAGCCTCGTCCGCCGAACGCCTCGCGGTCGCCCGGCGGATCGTCGACCTGCTCGACAAGTCGAACACGCTGACCGGCAAGCGCGTCGACGCCGGTCGTGCCGCCCGCCTCGACCAGGTCCGGATCGCAGCCCTGCGTGACCAGCGCGCCGCCAACATTCCGCAGATCGAAGCCGAACGTCAGGCCGCGCTGTTCCGCCTCGCCACGCTCACCGGCCGCACCCCACAGGACCTGCCCGCAACCGCCGGTGCGCGCACCACCACGCCGCGCCTCGACCAGCCGATCCCGATCGGCGACGGCGCCGCGTTGCTCGCCCGCCGCCCCGACGTCCACGCCGCCGAACGCCGGCTGGCCGCGGCCACCGCGCGGATCGGCGTCCAGACCTCGCAGCTTTATCCGCAGATCTCGCTGGGCGGGTCGATCGGCTCGACCGCACTCAGCGTCGGGGACATCTTCACCGGCGGCCCCATCCGCTGGCTGCTCGGACCACTCCTGAACTGGTCCCTCAACCAGTCCGCCGCCCGCGCCCGCATCGCCGGCGCCGAGGCGGACTCGCGTGGCGCACTCGCCAATTTCGACGGGAGCGTTCTCACCGCGTTGGAGGAAACCGAGACCGCGCTGTCGAACTACGCTCGCGAACTCGATCGCCGCACGCAATTGCAGTCCGCACACGACAACGCCGCCACCGCCGCGCGCATCACCCGCGCCCGCCAGCGCGAAGGCCAGATCGACTTCCTCGACGTCCTCGACGCCGAGCGAACGCTGGCCGATACGGACACGGACCTCGCCGCGGCGGACGCCCGCATCGCCGGCGCGCAAGTCGACCTGTTCCGCGCGCTCGGCGGCGGCTGGCAACCGGCCTCCAGACTTCCCGCCTGACGCTGATTGTGAACATCTAACCGATCGCGATCCGCGTTAACCAGCTTCGTCGACGTCGCGTAAACTTACATAGATCAACGTCGATGGCATGCGGAGGCCAGAATGATCGACGAAAGCGTATCGGCGGATCTGCGAGCGCAAAGCGCCAACGTGCGCGCCTGGCGAGCACAGATCGCGTATCACCAAAAGCGGGCTGCGCAGGAAAAAGCGCTGGCGAGACGATCGCGTTCGGATGCCAGTCGGAAGGCACATCTCGTGCTGCACGAGCGGCATTTGCAACTGGCCGCGTCGGCCACCCTGGTTGCCGGCATGCCGGACGCCACAATGCCGCAATGCTCGGCGCTCGAGCGCACCGGGTGGTTGATGCGTCAGAGCTACGGGGTGGTCTAGGAGCCCCCGCGGCAATCCTTACGCAACGTCGACCTTGCCGAGGTTGATCCCGTCGTACAGCGCGAGCAACGCGGTGACTTCGGCGACGACGGTTTCCTGCTCCGCGCGCCATCGTTCGGTCGCATCGTGTTGCGGTACGCCGTCCTGCCCATCGTGCAGCGTGAACCCCTGATCGATCAGCCAGATCGCGTCCGTCGCCCGCGAACGCTGCCGTCGCAGGTGATAGACCCATTGCTCGATAATTCCCGAAGGAACCAGTCTATCCAGATCGCCCATGGCGGCTGGGTAGGCCAACGCCGACGGCATTGCCAGTACCCGGAACGGCGTTTTTCGGCGGCATTCACGCAGTCGCGGCATTCGCCGGCACCATACCGTGTCGAGCATGCGGTGATCGACCTTCTGCCGCATCGGTCGATACTCGAACGTCGGCTGGACGATCAGTCCGTCCTCGCCAGCCGGGCGCCCGCCATCGCCGTCGCGCGCATGCACGAGGAACCGCGCAGTTGTACCGCAGACAACTGGTCGCAATGCTCGACGCGGGACACGACGAATTGCGGTGCGCCAATGACGCAAACGCAGGTACAGCCGTGCGATGACCATATCGCTATCAGCACCTACGCTCTGGATCGGTACCTATGCGGGCGGCGGAGGCGAAGGCGCGTATCCGCTGATCGCGGCCGGAACCGCGTACGTGGCAGGCGTCCCCTATCGCGACGCGCAGAACGCATCGTTCGGCACCTATTCGCCGCGGTTCGATGTGCACTATCTGGTGGACGAACGGGATGAGGGTGCGATCGGCATCCATCGATGGGACGGCGATCGCTGGATCCCCCTGGGCAGGGTCGACACCGGTGGCGGAGCGCCCTGCCATGTCGCGCTCGACATGACGCAATCCTGCGTGGCTGTCGCCCATTATGCGAGTGGCAGCGTCGCCCTCTACCGCCTCGATCCCGCGAGCGGACTGCCGATCGGCCTGCCCGCCGTGTACGCGAACAGCGGGTCGGGCCCGAACCCCGAACGCCAGCGTTCGCCGCACGCGCATTGGGTCGGCTTCGGCCTGGACAACCGGTTCCTGTACGTAGCCGATCTGGGCACGGATGCCGTGCTGGCCTTTGCGTTCGACGCAGAACAGGGCAGGCTCGCCGCGCCCGTGATCGCCTTCAGCGCCGTGCCGGGTTCGGGTCCACGCCATCTGCTGTTCCACGCCAGGCATCCGCGATCGGCGTATCTCGCCTGCGAACTGACCAGCGAGATCGTCGCACTGGATGTCTTCGGGGCTCGCCTGCACGGCCGCAAGACGCTGTCCACGTTGCCCGACGATTGGCACGGCGCCAACATCGTAGCGCATATCGGCGCCAATGCGGCAGGTGATCGTCTGTATGTGTCCAACCGCGGCCACGACAGCATCGCGGTCTTCGCGCTGAACGCCGAAGGCGAACTCACGCTGCTCCAGCACGTGCTGAGCGGTGGCGCATCGCCGCGCTTCTTCCTGCTGCTGGAGAACGAGGCACGGATGGTCGTCGCGCACGAACGCGATCACCGCGTCACGATGCTCGACATCATGCCGGACGGAACGCTGACCCCTACCGATATCGCTGTCACCGTGCCCGGTGCGGCGTTCGCCTTACTGGCAACGCCGCCCGACGCGCGATGACGATGCTTAGCTGACGCTGGCGATCAGCACCGTCAGTTCGTCGCGTACCGGGTTCAACGTGACCGGACCGGCCTTGATCCGGCGCTTGACCGGGTAGGAGGCGCGCACCGCATCGCACAGGTCCCTGACCGGCACGCGGACGCAGGCACCCTCGTCGCACACCAGCCGCGGCGTGCTCGCCCGATGAAGACAGGTTGCGGTCTCGCTGGCCCAGACGGGCGTGCTCGCGGTCAGCAGGCATACGGCAGCGATCCGCAAAGCGGTGGTGTTGATGATCATTGGTCTGGCCCCCCACAGGCATTGCGAAACTCGATGAGCGGCATGTACGATCAAGGTGTTTCGAAAGTGTTTCGAATTGGGAATAGCGCTGGTCTGCAAGCGTGTCATTTCTCCAACTACGTCCGCTGCACTGCGACATTTTAAGTATGACGACTGCACGTACCAAATAGCAAAACCGGGATTTGTAAATGTCGGAGATTGCAAATGCCTGATTTTGGGGTCTAGTGTACCTATACGAATTATACCCGTGCGTTTTCGCGGCTGCGAAGAGTCCTCCCCCTGAGCGGGCGACCTGTCACACCGACGCATCATGGGGGGCATCGCGTAAAAGGGGGTCGGGTCGTGGCGACGAAAGTTTCGGGAGCGATGCGTACGTATAGTCTTTCGCGCACTGCAGCGTCGGCGCTACGGACCCTGGCGATCACGTCGGAGGGCCTCGAGGCTCTGTTCGATCGCTTCGGTGAGCCCGAGTTCGCGGCGGCCTTCGACACGCTGGTACAACGGATCTTCACGCTTCCTGGACGCGTGATCGTGACCGGCATGGGCAAGAGCGGTATCATCGCGCGCAAGATCACCGCGACGCTGACCTCGACCGGGACGCCCGCGATGTTTCTGCATCCAGCCGAAGCCGGGCACGGCGATCTCGGCATGATCACCGACAATGATCTCGTTCTGATGATCACGCGGTCGGGCGAGAGCGCGGAACTGGCGCCGATCATCGCCTATTGCAAACGGTTCGGTACGCCGATGGCCACCATCACGTCGCGCGCCGGCAGTACCGCCGGCCGCGCGGCGGATATCTGCATGAACCTTCCCGCGGTCCGCGAGGCGTGCCCGATCGCGTTGACCCCGACGACTTCGACGACGTTGCAACTCGTTCTCGGCGATGCCATCGCGATGGCGTTGGTCGACCTGCGCGGATTCTCGGCGGACGATTTTTATAAATTCCACCCCAATGGCCGGCTCGGCGCGCAGTTGCTCAAGGTCCACGACCTGATGTCGACGGGTGCCGACGTACCGAAGGTGTCCGCGAATGCGAGCCTGCTCGATGCGACCATCGAGATGACGCGTGCCCGGTTCGGCGGTACCGCGGTGGTGGACCCGGACGACCGCCTGGTCGGTGCATTCACCGACGGCGATCTGCGGCGCACGATCACCGGCGGAGGCGATATGGAGGCGTTGGTCGGCGAATGGATGACGCGCGATCCGCTGCGGATCGGTCCCAACGAGCTTGCGTCCGAAGCGCTCCGTCGCATGCAGTCCAGCAGCGTGACCATGATGTTCGTGGTCGACGGCACGCATCTGCTCGGCGTCATCCACATGCACGACACGCTGCGCGCGGGAATCGCCTGACCATCGCGAGCCCGACCATCTCCGCAGGCAGCGGTCCCGCTCCGAAGATACTCCTCGTCATACCGGCGCGCGGTGGATCCACGCGCCTGCCGATGAAGCCGTTGCGGTCGATCGCGGGCATCAGCCTGCTTCACCGGACGATCGGGCTTGCCCGCCGCGCCGTCGCGTTGCTCGACGACGCATCACTAGTGGTCGCGACCGACGACGCCGCAATCGCCGCACATGCCGGCGCGATCGGTTGCGATGCGATCATGACCGATGCGGCGATCAGTTCCGGATCGGGGCGTGCGCTGGCCGCCGCGCTGACGATCGCCCAGCGGCCGGACATCGTCGTCAATCTTCAGGGCGACGCCCCGTTCCAGTCGCCGCTGGCGGTATCGGCCGTCATCGCCGCGCTGGCACGGGGCGATGCGGACGTCGCGACGCCCGTCGTCAGGCTCGACTGGCCGGCACTCGATGCGTTGCGCCGACACAAGCAGGACACGCCGTTTAGCGGCACCACCTGCGTCCGCGCTGCCGATGGTCGCGGCTTGTGGTTTTCGAAACAGATCCTGCCCGCGATGCGGGACGAGGCCGGTCTGCGCGCAGAGCCCGTCTCGCCGGTGTGGCGCCATATCGGCCTCTACGCCTATCGCCTGACGGCACTCGAGGCGTTCGAGGCGGCGCCCCAAACCGAGCTGGAACGGCTGGAGGGCCTGGAGCAGCTCCGCCTTCTGGAACTCGGCCTGACGATCGAAACGGTCGAAGTCGCCCCAGCCAGGTTCGACATATCGGGCATCGATACGGAAGCGGACATCGTCCGTGCCGAGGCGCTGATCGCCGAGCACGGCGATCCACTGGACGATCGCTGATGGCGCGCATTTTCGTCGTGCGCCACGGCAACACGTTCGGCCCCGAGGACGTCGTGCGTCGGATCGGCGGCCGAACCGACCTGCCGCTGGTGTCGTCAGGCCGCGAACAGGCGCGCGCGCTCGGCCGGCATTTCACCGCCCGCGGGATCGTCTTCGACAGTTGCCTGTGCGGGCCCTTGTCGCGAACGCGGCAGACCGCCGACCTGATCTTCGACACCGCCGGGTATGTCTGCCCGATCACCCTGACCGAAGCGCTGCGCGAGATCGACCACGGACCGGACGAAGGACGTCCCGAAGCCGAGGTCATAGCCCGCATCGGCCAGCCCGCGCTCGATGCCTGGGATCGGGATGCGATCGTCCCCGATGGCTGGTTGGTCGACGCCGATGCTCGCCGAGCCGCCTGGGCAGACATACTGGCGCAGGTTCAAGGCACTCGATTGGTGGTGACCAGCAACGGCACCGCGCGCTTCACCGTGCCGGGCGCCACGAAACTCAGAACCGGCGGCTATGGCGAAATCATCATTACAGCGGACCGCGCGGCAAGGGTGATCGCGTGGGACGTGCGCCCCTGACCGGAACCAAAGTCCTCTCCCGCCAGGGGGAGGTGTCACCGGAGGTGACGGAGGAGGCGGACACGAAACGGCGGTTGTTCGTACCCCCGCCGCGAGACTACGCCTGCCCCCTGCCGGGGAAGGATCGGTTGCCTACCCCTTCACTACCGCATCGATCGCGACGAGCTTCGCCAGCATCGGCGCGATCCAGTCGAGAGGGAGCATGATCGCGCCGTCCGACGGGGCCCTGTCGGGGTCGTCATGCGCCTCGGCGAACACCGCGGCGACACCCGCCGCCACCGCCGCACGCGCCAGGACGGGAGCGAAAACGCGGTCGCCGCCAGACGAATCGCCTCCTGCCCCCGGCGCCTGCACCGAATGCGTCGCATCGAACATCACCGGATAGCCGGTACGCGCCATGATCGGCAGCGCGCGCATATCGGACACCAGCGTGTTGTACCCGAAGCTCGCGCCGCGATCGCACAGGATGATATGATCGTTGCCCGTCGAGGCGATCTTCGCGGCGACGGCGGCCATATCCCACGGCGCGAGGAACTGCCCCTTCTTGACGTTCACCGCGCGCCCCGTTCGCCCGGCGGCGAGCAGCAGGTCGGTCTGGCGGCTGAGGAACGCCGGAATCTGCAGGATATCGACCGCCTGCGCGACCGCCGACACCTGATCGACGGCATGCACGTCGGTCAGCACCGGGCATCCCAGCGCGTCGCGGACCGCCTCGAGTATCCGCAACCCCTCGTCGATCCCGATCCCGCGCACGCCCTTGACGGACGTCCGGTTGGCCTTGTCGTACGATGCCTTGAACACGAACGGAACGCCCGCCGCCTGCGCCGCGGCGGCGAGATAGTCCGCCAGCCGCAGCGTGTGCTCGCGGCTCTCGATCTGGCAGGGACCGCCGACGAACACGAACGGCAGATCCGTACCGAACGTCACCGAACCGACCGTAACGTGCCGGGCCGCGACCTCCGTCATGATTTCGCCTTTACGAAGCGTCTGAGCAACTGCCCCCGCCATAGCCATCGTCCCGGATGATAATTGAAGAAGAACCAGCCATAGACGAAGCACGCGACGAAGGTGGGAATCGCCATCGGATCGCCCTCCCCCCTCATCCGCCGGTACAGCGCGGTATCGGCAGACCAGCGATCGCGTTCTCCGCCACCGCCATTGATGCCGTAGGCATTGTCGTGCAGTTGGCAGCCACGATTGCGATTATACTTCCGGTGGTCCAGAAAGTAGCAATAGTCGCGTACGGGATGCGTCTCGTCGGTCGGCATCGGGGAAGTAGGCGGCGATCGTGACCACATTCAAGCGCAAAGTCTTTTACCTGGGCGGGTTCGACCCACGCGGCGTGCGTTTTTATTACAATCTAGCCAAGGAACAGCTTGGCCGGTACGCCGATAAAACTGGTGAGATCGTGACTGTTTCGCGGCGTCGCAAGGCCTCCGCGATCCGCAGCGACTGGACGATCCGGAACGACACGACCGACGCGACGACGGATTACAGCTTCCTGCGCTGGGAAGACATCGTCCAACAAGCGTGGATCCGCAACCCGGTCCAGCTCGGGCTGCGTGCCGCCCGCGTGTACCGCGACCATTTTCGGCTGTTCGACTTCGCCACCGTGAAGAAGATTGCCACCGGGCCGCTGGTGACGATGCTCTATCCGCCGATCCTGAGCGTGTTGTTACCGTTGCTGCTCGCCCTGCCCGTGTTTCTCGTCGCGCTGATCTGGCTGCCCTGGTGGCTGGCGCTGGTCATCGGCCTGGTCTTGGGAGCCGCCGGATCGATCCCGTTGCTCAACGGCATACGCGCGCCGTGGCTGCTGCGCTTCTTCGTCTTCAACGGCGAGTTCGGCGACGGCGAAGGATCGCCTGCACTCCAGGCCAGGCTCGACGCATTCGTCGACGAGATCGTGAAGGACCTGCACGGCGACTATGACGAGGTGCTGCTGGTCAGCCACAGCAACGGCTCGATCCTCGCCATGCTGCTTATGGCCCGCCTGCTCGCGCGCCATGACGGTACGCTGCCGGCAAACTTCGTGCTCGTCACCTACGGCCATTGCATACCGCTGGTCGCCTGCCGACGCGATGCGACCCGGTTTCATGAGCGGCTGCGCTATCTGTCGGCACAGGATTTCCGCTGGATCGACATCGGCTCGCCGCCCGATGGCGCGGCATTCTTCGGCGCCAACCCGCTGCTCCTGGTCGGCCCGTCGCCGCGTCCGCGGATCGAACTGCTTAGCCCGCGCTTCCACCGGTTCTACGAGCCCGAAACCTATCACAAGGGCTGGCGCAACAAATACGAGATCCATTTCGACTATCTGCGCGTCGGCGACCGCGTGAGCCCGCTCGACCTGCCAAGCCTGACCGCATCGTCGCGTGGCATCGAAGCCTCGGTCGTCGCGTTCCGGACGATCGCATGACCGTCCGCTTCACACCGCCCTATCCGCAGCCGCATTCCACGAAATCGTCGCTGTTGAAGCGCTTCGTGCGCGGCTGGAACTCGTGGATCCACGTGCTGTTCGACAAGAGCTACACGATGAAGATGGGCGAGATCCACACGCCAGCGCTGTCGTTCTACATCGCCAACGAGCTGCCCTTGGTCCGCCGCATCCTCGAAACCGATGCGGAGATCTTTCCCAAGCACCGTTTCCTGCAGGACCTGCTCGATCCGCTGATCGGCAATTCGGTGTTCTCGTCGAACGGTCAGGATTGGCTCGACCAGCGCGCGATGGTGAACCCCGCGTTCAGCCATACCGCGCTCAAGGGCGTGTTCCCGATGATGGCCGCCGCGGTCGACGACCTGCTCGCGACGATGCGCGCGCTCGACCTGTCGAAGCCGGTGTCGATCGATCCGCTGGCGACGCACATCGCCGCCGACGTGATCTTCCGGACGATGTTTTCGCAACCCTTGGATGCGGCGGGTGCGCGCGCGATCTTCGATGCGTTCCACGACTATCAGAAACAGGCGCAGCGCAGTTCGATGTTGCGGCTCTATCGCCTGCCCGGTTTCGGCTATCTCGGCCGTGCACGCCGCGCCGCCGCCCGGATCCACGCAGTGTTCGCCGGGATCGTCGCCGAGCGCTATGCCGCGACGCATACGCGCGGCGAACGCGGCGAGGACATCCTCCAGTCGCTGATCGACGCACGCCATCCACGAACCGGCGCGGCGTTCAGCGAGCATGAGGTGATGGAGCAGATCTCGACGATATTCCTCGCCGGGCACGAAACCGCGGCAAGCGCGATCACGTGGGCGCTGTATCTGCTCGCCCGCGAACCCGCATTGCAGGACGCCATCCGCGCGGAAGCCGGCGAGGGTCCGCTGACCTACGAAGCGCTTCGCGGCCTGAACGTCACGCGCAACGTCTTCCGCGAGACGCTGCGGCTGTATCCGCCGCTCAGTTTCCTGGTGCGCAGCGTCACCTGCCCGGTCGACATGCGCGACAAGCATCTCGAGACGGGCGCGATGCTGGTCGTCTCGCCGTGGCTGGTGCAACGCAACCGCGACAATTTCCCCGAACCGCACGGCTTCGACCCCGACCGCTTCAACGATCCCGAGCAGGCCAGCGCGTGTCGCCACGCCTACCTCCCGTTCGGCAAGGGGCCGCGCGTGTGCATCGGCGCCGGCTTCGCGCAACAAGAGGCGCTGCTGACCTTGGCCGGGATCGTCCGGACATTCGAACTTGCCGCGATTCCCGGCGACGATCCCGAACCGATCAGCCGGCTTACGCTGCGCGCGGGCAACGGCGTCCGGCTGATGCTGACGCTACGTTAGGACGTCGCGCGCGATCTTCCCCCGCCAGGGGGAGGTGGCTGGCGCTTGCCAGACGGAGGGGGAGGAAAGGGAAACGGAGGTTCCGTGTCCTCCCCCCGTCCCCTTCGGCGACACCTCCCCCTGGCGGGGGAGGATGATTAATTTGTTGCCTCAATCCGCCGCGATCGGACCTTTGGGCGGATCGGCCCGACGGGTGAACCAGACCAGCACGATCAGCGCGAGGCATAGTAACGACGACAGCCGGAACAGGTCGGTCGAGGCCAGCAGATACGCCTGCCCGACCATCTGCCGAGTGATCGCCGCCGCGGCCTGAACGTCGGTCAGCCCCATCCGCGACAGGCCTTCGCGCGCCATCTGGTACGGCGACCCTGCTCCCACCGCTTCCGACAAGCGACTCTGGTGGAGCGTCTCGCGCCGGTCCCACGCAGTGGTGATCAGCGACGCGGCGAAGCTGCCCGCCGTGATCCGCGCGAAGTTCGAGATACCGGTCGCCGAGGGCAGCCGCTCGGCCGGGATGCGATCGAACGAGATCGTCAGCATCGACAGGAAAAACGTGCTCATCGCGATCCCCTGCACCAGCATCGGCAGCATCAGGTCGTAGAAGCTGGCGTACGTCGTGTAGCCCGAGCGCAGATAATAGGAGTAGCCGAACGCCGCGAACGCCACGCTGGCGAGAATGCGCGCGTCGAACTTGCCCGCGAGCTTGGCGACGAACGGCGTCAGGATCACCGCGACCGCGCCCGACGGCGCTGCGACCAGCCCGGCCCAGGTCGCGGTATAGCCCATCTGCGTCTGCAACCAGAGCGGCAGCAGCAACGTGTTGGCGAAGAACACCGCATAGCCGAGGCAGAAGGCGGTCGTCCCGATTGCGAAATTGCGGTTCTTGAACAGCGTGAGGTTTACTGCCGGGTTGGCATCGGTCAGTTCCCAGATCAACCAGCCGACGAACCCGATCGCGGCGATCACGGTGGCGATGACGATACGGTCGGCGGCGAACCAGTCGTCGTTCTTGCCGAGATCGAGCACGATCTGCAGCGCACCGACCCAGATCACCAACAGGATCAGCCCGACCTGATCGATCGGCAGCTTCCGCGTCGGCGTGTCGCGCTTGCCGAGCTTGTTCCAGCACACGAACGCGGTGAACACGCCGAACGGGACGTTGATCAGGAAAATCCAGCTCCAGTGATAATTGTCGGAGATATAGCCGCCGAGAATCGGCCCCATGATCGGCGCGACCAGCGTCGTCATCGACCAGATCGCCAGCGCGGTGCCCCGTTTGTGCGCGGGGAAGATCGCGATCAGCAGCGCCTGGCTGCCCGGGATCATCGGGCCCGACACCGCGCCCTGCAGAACGCGGAAGCCGATCAGCGACGGCAGGTCCCACGCGATCCCGCACAGGAACGACGCGATCGTGAACAGCGCGACGGACACGCAGAACGTCCGCACCACGCCGAACCGGCCCATCAGCCACCCGGTCAGCGGCACCGCGACGCCGTTGGCGACCGCAAACGCCGTGACGATCCAGGTCGAGTTGTCGCTGCTGACGCCGAGGTTGCCGGCGATCGTCGGCAACGACACGTTGGCGATCGTGGTGTCGAGTACCTGCATGAACGTGCCGAGCGCCAGCGCGAACGCGGTCAGCGCGAGCGAGCCGCCGACGAGCGGGGCGGGGCCGGTGGTGGAGGGGGCGGCCATCAGCGAGCGCTCCGGTGAGAGCGGAGCACCCGAGCACGGGCACCACCCCGGCGAAGGCCGGGGCCCAATTGGGGAACGCTGTTGCTGAAGGACGGTGCTACGTTACGACCACCTTGCCAATTGGGCCCCGGCCTCCGCCGGGGTGGTTTGCAACGCCGGGGTGGTGCCCCCAACACAGCGAACCGTCCGCTTCTTGTTCTCCCGCGAAGGCGGGAGCCCAGACTGGGCTCCCGCCTTCGCGGGAGAACAAGGATGCACGCGCCAGCATCAGCCCCGCAGTTCGGGAGCACACGACGCACGATAATCACCGGTTCGCCGCGATGATCTGGCGGATCTTCGCCTCGACCGCGGGGTTGCCCGCACCTGTCGCCAGGCCCTTGTACGCCGCCGTCGCAGGCCGCCCGACCATCGTCCCGGATTTGTCCGCCGTATCGACGATCGCATTCACCGACAGCCCGACCCGCAGCGGATTCCGCCGCAACTCGCCCTTGTCGAGCGCGATCCGCACCGGCACGCGCTGGGTGATCTTGATCCAGTTGCCGCTCGCGTTCTGCGGCGGCAACAGCGCGAAGGCGTTGCCGCTGCCCGCGCCCAGCCCGACCACGCGTCCGTGATAGACCAGATCGTCGCCGTACATATCCGCGGTCACCGTCGCCGCCTGCCCGATCCGCAGGTCGCGCAACTGCGTCTCGCGGAAATTCGCGTCGACCCACACCCGGTCGAGCGGCACCACCGACATCAGCGGCATCCCCGCCGACACCTGCTGCCCGAGCTGCACGGTACGCTGCGCGACAACGCCGTCGATCGGCGCGACGACGTGCATGTGGCTGCGCGTGATCGCCGCGCGCCGATACGCCGCGATCGCCGCCATCACCGCCGGGTTGTTCGACACGGTCGTCCCAGCAACGCCGCTACGCGACTGCGCCTGCTGGCTGCGCGCGAGCTGCAGCGTCGCCGCCGCCACCTTCACCTGATCCGCCGCATGGCTCAGCTCTTCGCCGGAGATTGCGCCCTCGGCAGCAGCACCGCGTCGTCGCACAAGGTCGTTCCGCGCGCGCGCCAGTTCGGCCTCGGCCTGCACGACGGCGGCGCCGGTCTCGTTCACCTTCGAGAAGTCCGACCGCGTGGCACGCACCGCCCGTGCGAGCTCGGCCTCGGCCGACGCCAACCCGACATCGGCGGTCGCCGCGTCGAGGTCGATCAGTGGCTGCCCGGCCTTCACGACCTGCGTGTTGTCGGCATGGATCGCGGTCACCTGGCCCGGATCGCGCGCGGTGATCGAGACGACGTCGCCCGCGACATAGGCATCATCGGTTTCCTGCTCGGGCGCGGCGAGCAAGAAATGAAACACCGCCCATGTGATCGCACCGATCACGACGACTACGGCGAGGATCGTCAGCGCACGCTTTCGGACCTGCGGATTGCCCGCGGGCGCAGCGGCAGGTGGCGGAGTCTGCGTATCGGTCATCGTGTCACACCCTGAAAATCGAAACCGCCGCCCAGTGCCAGTACCAGTTGCACGCGCTGTTGCGCGGCATCTGCGGCAAGGTCGGCATCAGCCTGTTCGGCGGCGAGCAAGCGCACATCATTGTCGACAAGGTCGAGGCGGTTATCGAGCCCGCTGGAAACGCGGATCGCGTTCAGCCGCCCGGTTTCGGCATAGCCGCGCACCACCTCGCGCTGTCTCGTCCGATCAGCGTCGAGCGCACCGATCCGCGCAACCGCGTCCCCCGCCTCGCGGACCGCGCCGATCACCCGATCATTATAGTCCGCGGTCGCCAGATCGAGCGCCGCGGTGGCACCCGCGAGATCCGCTTTCAGCCGCCCATTGTCGAAGAGCGGCAGGTGGATCGCCGGGCCTATGCCGGCCGTTCCCGCATCCAGCGACAGCAGGTTGCCGAGCCCGATCGCCTGGAACCCCGCCATCGCCGCGAGATTGACGTTAGGATAAAACGCTTTCCGAGCGACCTGGCGGCCAGCGGCGGCCACCTCGATCCTCGCCTGGGCCGCCGCGATGTCCGCGCGGCGGGCAAGAAGATCGGCAGGGACCGTCTTGGGCAATGCCAAACCGGCGTCCAGCGTCAGCGCCGTGGAGCCGATCGTCGCGGAATAATCCGCCCCGCGCCCGGCGAGCGCCGCCAGCGCGTTCTTCGCAAGCACCTGCGCCGCCTGCGCGCGCAGCAGCGCCTGCCGCGCCTGCGCTAGCAACGTGGTCGCGGCCTGCGCATCGAGCTTGCTGCCAAGTTGGTTTCGGATCCGCACGTTTACCAGCCGGAGCGAATTTTCCCGGGTTGCTATCGTCCGCTGCGCGATCGCCGCCTGCGCCTCGGCCCGTTCGAGATCGATATAGGTCTGCACCACCGCACCCGAGAGCGCCATCCGTGCCGCCGCGACGTCGAGCGCCGCCGCGCGCACCGACGCCCGCGCACCCGCGATCGCCGCCTTCTGCCGCCCGAACAGATCAAGGTTCCAGGACAAATTCGCGGCCACCGTCCCGACGAACCGCGTTGACCCCGCATAGGGCGGCGGGATGGTGTAGCGACCGCTCAGCCGCGCGAACTGCTCCTGCGCATCGAGCGTCACCTCGGGGCCGTTATCGGCACGGCGTGTCGACAGCACCGCCTGTGCCTGCGCGACCCGCGCCAGCGCCGCATCGAGCGACGGACTGCCCGCCACCGCATCGCGGACCAGTCGATCGAGCTGCGGGTCGCCGAACGAGCGCCACCAGTCGCTGGCGATCATGGGTGCCGCCTCGCCCGACAGCCCGAGCGCGTTATCCGAAAGCGGCGCTACCATTGTCTGCGAGGCAGGGATCGCACACCCCGCCAACAGCATCGCCGTCGCGACCGCGCCAACCCGAAACGTCGTGATCGTCATGGCCTGCGTCCTTCGGTGGCGGCGGCATCGAGCGTGATCCGCAATTTCTGCATCAAGCCAATCAGCGTCTCGATCTCGGTCTTGTCCCAGTCCACCAACAGGCGGTTCCAATAGTCGATCACCCGATCCCGGCACCGGATCGCGACCGCCTCGCCGTCCGTGGTGAGTTCGAGATTGAGGATCCGCCGGTCGTCCGCGGCCCGCGACCGCGTGACCCATCCGCGCTGCTCCAACGTGTCAACGAGGCGCGTGGTCGCGCCCTTGTCATGCGACAGGTCACGCGAAAGGTCGGCGCATGTCGTGGCGCGGCCCGTCCAGATCGACATCAGCGCCGACCATTGCGTTCCCGACATCCCCTCGTCGGCGAAGATCGGCTCGGTCAGACCCTGGCCGAGCTGGTGGACGCGGCGCGCCTGATAGCCGACCGAGCATTCGGGCGTGAACGCAGTCTTCGTGTAAAAAACCATTTAGTTGCCATGGCAACCATTGCCTGGGCAGTCAAATGCTTCTTCCGAGTCGGATCGACGGAACATGACGGCTGTCGCCGTAAACCGTCGCGGAACTATGGAAGAGTGGCTGCCGCGAAATAGGACGCGATCGACCAGACGTTGGCTCCGGTATCGTTGCAACCTGCTGCAAGCGCACCGTTAAAGGTGACACACGAAGGTCGCCTTGAACCACTGTCGCGCCAGCAGCCGGACTAGGTGTTCGCCGCTAAATCGTGTAATGCGCTGTATCGCTTCCGCATGCCGCGAGCAGGGTAGCGACGGGGAGGATCGAGCCTCTCGCTTGCAGAGCCCGAGGAGTGCCTGCGATGATCGTCCGATACGATATCGAATACAGCCTGATGCGCGAAGCGGTCGAACGCGCGGCCTGCGAAGCGGCGCCCGATCGGGCGGCCAAGTCGTCGCATGCGCGCTTGGCGGACAGTTATGCCGATCGAACTTCGAGGCTGCGCGAGCAGCGCCGCGCCGTGCGATTGCTCGACGAGGCACGACGCGGCGTCAATCTCGACGATGCTTCATTGCGCTGACCAGCGCTGCAGTCAGCTGCATTGTCTGCCCGCTGCGCAGCCGAGCCCGGTCGATCCGAACGGCGACCTCGCCTGACCGCGTCGAAGCGAATGGATTGCTCGCTGCCGGCTCCTGACAGACACTGGCGAAAACAAACGGCCGTCGATTAATAGCTGACAATGCCGTCACCCTACCCTTCCCCGATCCGCTCCCCCTTGCTAAGGCCCCTCCGGTAACAGCATTTTTCGCTCGGTCCCCGACGCGCCCGCGTGGCCTATACGGCTGCTTTCCCCTCGGCGCCCGGCGGCCCGACGCCCACGGGAAGGACCCCTATGACTGCCATTGGCCAGGATACCCTCAAGACCCGCACCAGCCTCTCCACCGGCGGCAAGTCGTACGACTATTACAGCCTCGCCAAGGCGTCGGAACAGCTCGGCGACATCAGCCGCTTGCCGTTCTCGATGAAGGTCCTTCTCGAAAACCTGCTGCGCTTCGAGGACGGCGTGACCGTCACGCGCGAGGATATCCAGGCGATCGTCGACTGGCAGAAGGAGCGCCGCAGCGACCGCGAGATCCAGTATCGCCCCGCACGCGTGCTGATGCAGGATTTCACCGGCGTGCCGTGTGTCGTCGATCTCGCCGCGATGCGCGACGCGATGACCAAGCTCGGCGGCAACCCCGAGAAGATCAACCCGCAGGTCCCCGTCCACCTCGTCATCGATCACTCGGTGATGGTCGACGAGTTCGGCACGCCGCAGGCATTCCACGACAACGTCGACCTCGAATATGAGCGCAACATCGAGCGCTACGAGTTCCTCAAATGGGGCAGCAAGGCGCTCGACAATTTCCAGGTCGTCCCCCCCGGCACGGGCATCTGCCACCAGGTGAACCTCGAATATATCGGTCAGGCCGTCTGGTCGTCGGCTAGCTCGGACGAGCACGGCAACGGCACGATGATCGCGTATCCGGATACGCTGGTCGGTACCGACAGCCATACCACGATGATCAACGGCCTGGGCGTGCTCGGCTGGGGCGTCGGCGGGATCGAGGCTGAGGCCGCGATGCTCGGCCAGCCCGTGTCGATGCTGATCCCCGAGGTCGTCGGCTTCAAGCTGCTCGGCAAGCTGAACGAGGGCATCACCGCGACCGATCTCGTGCTCACCGTCACGCAGATGCTGCGCGCCAAGGGCGTGGTCGGCCGCTTCGTCGAGTTCTTCGGCCCCGGCCTGTCGTCGATGACGCTCGCCGATCGCGCGACGATCGCCAACATGGCGCCTGAGTATGGCGCGACCTGCGGTTTCTTCCCGATCGACGACAAGACGCTCGATTACATGCGCCTTACCGCACGCTCGGATGAGAACGTCGAGCTGGTCGAGGCCTATGCCAAGGCTAATGGCTTCTGGCGCGACGAGAACGCCGAGGATCCGGTGTTCACCGACACGCTCGAACTCGACATGGGCACCGTCGTCGCCTCGCTCGCCGGCCCCAAGCGCCCGCAGGACCGCGTCAGCCTCAACAAGGTCGACGAGGTCTTCAACAGCGACCTCCACAAGCTGTACCACAAGGAGCAGCCCGCCCGCGTCGCGGTCGAGGGTCGCGAGCATGACATCGGCGACGGCGACGTCGTCATCGCCGCGATCACCAGCTGCACCAATACCTCGAACCCGTCAGTACTGGTCGCCGCAGGGCTCGTCGCGCGCAAGGCGAACGCACTCGGTCTCAAGTCGAAGCCGTGGGTGAAGACCTCGCTCGCCCCCGGTTCGCAAGTCGTTACCGACTATCTCGACAAGGCTGGGCTGACCGCGGACCTGAACGCGCTCGGCTTCAACCTCGTCGGTTACGGTTGCACCACCTGCATCGGTAACTCGGGTCCGCTCGCGCCTGCGATCTCGGCTGCAATCAACGAGAACGACCTAGTCGCCGCGTCGGTGCTCTCGGGCAACCGCAACTTCGAGGGCCGCGTGTCGCCCGACGTCCGCGCCAACTTCCTCGCCTCGCCCCCGCTGGTCGTTGCCTATGCGATCAAGGGCACCGTCACGACCGACATGATCGAGACGCCGCTGGGCCAGGGTTCGGACGGGCAGGACGTTTATCTGCGCGATATCTGGCCGACCAACGAGGAAGTCCGCACGACGATGGACGCCAACATCGACGCGGGCATGTTCGGTGCGCGCTACGGCGACGTCTATGCGGGCGACGCCAAATGGCGCGAGATCGACGTCACGGGCTCGGACACCTACGCATGGCGCGCAGGGTCGACCTATGTCGCCAACCCGCCCTACTTCGAGGGCCTCAGCATGACGCCGTCGCCGGTGCAGGACATCATCGACGCCAAGCCGCTCGCGATCCTCGGCGATTCAATCACCACCGATCACATCTCGCCGGCCGGTTCGATCAAGGCCGACAGCCCCGCTGGCCGCTTCCTGCAGGAGCATCAGGTCAGCAAGGCGGACTTCAACAGCTATGGCGCACGTCGTGGCAACCATGACGTGATGATGCGCGGCACCTTCGCCAACATCCGCATCAAGAACGAGATGGTCCCCGGCGTCGAAGGCGGCATGTCGAAGTACGACGGCGAAGTCATGGCGATCTACGACGCCGCGATGCGCTTCAAGCAGGACGGCACGCCGCTCGTGATCGTCGCGGGCAAGGAATACGGCACCGGATCGTCGCGCGACTGGGCGGCGAAGGGCACCAACCTGCTCGGCGTCCGCGCCGTGATCACCGAGAGCTTCGAGCGCATCCACCGCTCGAACCTGGTCGGCATGGGCGTGCTGCCGTTGCAGTTCGCCGAAGGCACCGATCGCAAGACGCTCGGCCTCGACGGCTCCGAGACGTTCACGATCCTCGACGTGGCGAGCATCCGCCCGCGCCAGGACGTGACGGTGAAGATGACCCGCGCCGACGGCACCAGCGAGACGTTCCAGACCAAGTGCCGGATCGATACCGTCAACGAGCTGGAATACTTCCTCAACGGCGGCATCCTCCACTACGTCCTGCGCAAGCTGGCCGCGTAAAGACTGCCCCACGATCCTCCCCCGCAAGGGGGAGGTGGCGCCGTAGGCGACGGAGGGGGAGGACACGGAACAGAGGTTTCCCTTACCTCCCCCTCCGTCAGGCAAGCGCCTGCCACCTCCCCCTGGCGGGGGAGGATCGATAGACTTCCAAAATCTCAGGTTTGTCGCGCGTCTCGCGCCGCGGCTCCCCGCGCGCTCCCGAACAAAAAAGGCGGGGCGATCGCAAGGATCGCCCCGTAGTTCAGGGAGAGGACCGGGACAGGGGAGACCCGGTCAAGTCGCCGTCCACAGGGGGAAAGGGAGCGGCGACGCACTCCCCATCGCCCCGATATGTTGCAAGAATATGTCGAACGCGGCGAATGACGAACTTTTCACCTGACTAAGCTCAAACTCATCCTCCCCTACAAAGGGAGGTGGCAGCGCGCAGTGCTGACGGAGGGGTGACCCGCTCTCGACAAGGCGTACCCCTCCGTCGCTTCGCGCCACCCCCCCTTGCAGGGGAGGACCCCTGTTCAGACGGAAAGCGCCCGCCCCGCCACGGCATCCAGCTTCGCCACCAACGCCGGATCGCGAGCCTCCCGCGCCGTAATGATCGCGCAATCCAGGCACGTATCGATCGGCGAAGCCTCCCGCTCCACCGGCAGCGCGCGCAGCAACGCCATCACCATCGCCCGAGCCTTCGCCGCATTCGCGCCAAGCTGCGCCACGACCTGCGCGACGTCGACGCCAGCCTCGTCCTCGCGCCAGCAGTCATAATCCGTCACCATCCCGACCAGCGCATACGGAAGCTCCGCCTCCCGCGCGAGCTTCGCCTCGGGCATCGCGGTCATCCCGATCACATCGCAGCCCCATTGACGGTAGAGCCGGCTTTCCGCCCGAGTCGAGAATTGCGGGCCTTCCATCGCGAGATAGGTGCCGCGGTCGCCGACCTGTGCGCCGGCTTTGCGCGCAGCGTCGGCGACATAGCGCGACAGCCGCGGACAAACCGGGTCCGCCATCGAAACATGCGCTACAAGGCCCGTCCCGAAGAAGCTCGACGGCCGCCCCTTGGTACGATCGATGAACTGGTCGACGACGGTGAAACTCCCCGGCGGCCGCTGCTCGACCAGCGACCCGACCGACGACACCGCCAGCACGTCCGTAACGCCAAGCCGCTTCAAAGCATCGATATTCGCCCGCGCATTCAGCGCCGAAGGCGAGATCCGGTGCCCCCGCCCATGCCGCGGCAGGAACGCGACACCTACATGCCCGACGCGGCCGGTGTAGATCGCGTCCGATGGCTCGCCCCACGGCGTCTCGACCGTCTGCCAGCCGCCGTCCTCGATCCCGTCGACCGCGTACAGCCCCGACCCGCCAATAATGCCGATCGTCCAGCCGCTCATTTGGCGAGCGCCCTCGGCCGAGCGTAGACGAAGTAGATCGCGAGACCGAGCAGGTTCCACAGCCCGAAATACAGCTGCGTCTTCGAGGGCAGGCTGAAGAAGAGGTACAGGCAGCCGAGGATACCGATCGTGCCGACCAGCGTCGCCGCCGGCGCGCGGAACGTGCGGACCGCGTCGGGCGCACGGCGGCGCATCACCAGCATGCACGCGCAGACCGCGACGAATGCGGCAAGCGTACCTGCGTTGGCGAGCGCGGCGATTTCGGCGAGCGGCAACAGGCCTGCGATCACCGCGACGATCGCCGCGGTGATCCAGGTGATGCGGACGGGGGCACCTCGCCTGGAGACCTTGGCGAGGCTCAGCGGGAGCAGACCGTCGCGTGCCATGGTGAAGAAGATCCGGCTTTGCCCGAACAGGAACGCGAGCAGCACCGTCGGCAAGGCGATCACGGCCGAAGCACCGAGGAAGGTCGCGAACCCCGGCCGACCAATCTCGCGGAGGATCAGCGCGAGCGGCTCGGCGCTGCCGGCGAATTTCGTGTACGACAACGCTCCGACCGCAGCGACCGCGACGAGGATATAGATCGCGATGCAGGCGACCATCGACCCGACGATCCCGATCGCGAGGTCGCGGCCGGGGTTCTTGGTCTCCTCCGCCGCGGTGGAGATCGCGTCGAACCCATAAAAGGCAAAGAAGATGATCGCCGCCGCAGCCATGACGCCGCGCTCGGCTCCGTCGGGCTGAACCGCCTTGGGGAATCCATAAGGCATGAACGGATGCAGGTTGGCGCTGTTGAAATAGTGCAGCGCGATGAACACGAACACGGTCAACGCGATCATCTTCACGCCGACCAGCACCGCGTTCAACGTCGCACTCTCGCGCGTCCCGAACGACAGCACGCCCGCGACCACCGCGATGATGAAGATGGCCGGCACGTTGAGGATGCCGCCAAGTTCTGGGCTGAGCGTCAGCGCCTCGGGGAACCCGAACGCACCGCGCAGCAACGGCGCGGCATAGCCCGACCAGCCAACCGCGACGGTCGACACGACGAGGGAGTATTCGAGGATCAGCGACCAGCCGATCACCCAAGCGATCAATTCGCCGAGAACGACGTAGCTGTAGGTGTAGGCGCTGCCCGAGGCGGGGATCATCGTCGCCATCTCGGCATAGGCGAGCGCCGCGCAGGCACATATCCCGCCGGCGATGATGAAGGACAGGATGACGGCGGGGCCCGCGAGCCCTGCGCCGACGCCGATCAGCGTGAGGATGCCCGTGCCGACGATCCCGCCGACGCCCATCGCCACGAGGTGCGGCCACGACAAGGTCCGGGCAAGCTGATGCTCGGGCGGCTGCTCGGTGACGATTTTTCGGCGAAACAGACTGGCCACGGATATCCCCTCTTCTTTGCCGCGGGGAGTGGCACAGGACGAGACCAAGGGGCAAGGCCAGCGGCCGATCGCCTACCTCAGCGAAAATATCCTCCCCGGCGGAGGCAGGGGTCCGGTTGACGAGGTCATTGCGACGATGCGCAACGCTATGTCAGCAGCATCTCCCAACTGGGCCCCGGCCTTCGCCGGGGTGGTAGAAGGGGAGCCGAAATCGAACGGCAGTCTGCACTTCCTTGTTCTCCCGCGAAGGCGGGAGCCCAGCCTGGGTCCCCGCCTTCGCGGGGACACAAATTAGCTAACGCTGGTACTCAAACGGTGAAGCTCTCGCCGCACCCACACGCACCCTTGGCATTGGGGTTCTGGAACACGAACCCGGCGGTGAAATCATCCTCGACCCAATCCATAGTCGACCCGATCAGGTACAAAATCGACCCGCCATCGACGAACAAGGTCCCCCCCGGTGTATCGATCCGCTCGTCGAAAGGCTTGGCCTCGGTGACGTAGTCCACCGAATAGGCCAGCCCCGAACACCCACGCTTAGGCGTTGACAGCTTCACCCCGATCGCACCCCCCGGAGCCCGAGCCATAAGATCGGCGATCCGCGCATGCGCCGTCTCCGTGAGGTTCAGCGCCGCCGGTCGTGCTCGCAATGTCGTCGCCATCACCAATTCCTTCTGCTCCCCTCCCGCCTGCGGGAGGGGTTGGGGGAGGGCTTGAACAGCAGCGTTCCGCTCTCCCCTTCCCTAACCCCTCCCGCAAGCGGGAGGGGAATGATTACAGCATGCCCAGCTCGAGCTTGGCCTCATCCGACATCTTCTGCGGATCCCAAGGCGGATCCCAAACCAGGTTCACTTCCGCAAACCCGACCCCAGGCACCGAACCGACGCGCATCTCGACCTCCGCCGGCATCGACTCCGCGACCGGACAGTTCGGCGTGGTCAGCGTCATCGCCACCACCGCATGCCCGTCCTCGGTCACCTCGACGCCGTAGATCAGTCCCAGATCATAGATGTTCACCGGGATCTCGGGATCGTAGATCTCCTTCAGCGCATCGATGATCGCATCGTACACCGCGCCACCGGGCTCGCCGGGCGAGTCCACCTGCGGCTTCTGCGCCAGGAATCCGGCGAGATAATCGCGCTTCCGCTCCGCGTCGGAATCCGTTTCCATGACGACGCGCGCCTTGGGCGGCGATGCGACCGCATCCACTTCCTCGATCTCGAACCGATCGCTCATTTGAAGATCCTCGTTACTCGCTCGATACCGCGCACCAGCGCCTCGACGTCCGCCGGCCCGTTATACACGCCGAAGCTCGCGCGTGCCGTCGCCTCGACGCCCAGCGCCTCCATCAACGGCTGCGCGCAGTGATGGCCGGCACGGATCGCGACGCGCTCCTCGTCCAATATGGTGCCGATGTCGTGCGGATGAACCCCCTCGATCGTGAAGCTCACGATCCCCGCCGAGTCCGCCGGGCCATAGAGGCGCACCGAATTGATCCCCGACAGCGCATCACGCGTGGCGGTCACCAGCGCGGTCTCGTGCGCGTGAATTGCGTCGAGCCCGATGCTCTCGACATAGTCGATCGCCGCATGCAGCCCGAGCGCGCCGACGATATGCGGTGTGCCCGCCTCGAACCGTCCCGGCGGCGGCGCGTAAGTGGTCTTCGCAAACGACACCTTGTCGATCATCGACCCACCACCCTGGTACGGCGGCATCGCGTCGAGCAATTCCGGCTTCCCCCACAGCACGCCGATCCCGGTCGGCCCGTAGAGCTTGTGCCCGGAGAACACGTAGAAATCGCAGCCGATCGTCTTCACGTCGACCGTGATCCGCGGCACCGACTGGCACCCGTCGAGCAGGATCTTCGCGCCGACCGAATGCGCGATCTCGGTAGCACGCTTGGCGTCGAGCACCGAGCCGAGCACGTTCGAGACATGCCCGAGCGCGACCAGCTTGTGCGCGGGCGTGATCATCCGCTCCATCGCGTCGAGATCGATGCGGTGGTCGGGCGTCAGCGGCAATACGTCGATCGCGACGCCGAGGCGTTCCGCAATCATCTGCCACGGCACGATATTCGAATGATGCTCGAGCATGGAAAGGAGAATGCGGTCGCCTGCTTTCAACTGCGTCCCGGCCCAGCACTGCGCGACGAGATTGATCGCCTCGGTAGCACCGCGCACGAACACGATCTCGTCCGACGATCCCGCACCGATGAACCGCGCCACGGCCTTACGCGCCGCTTCGTAAGCGACGGTCATGTCCGCGGACCGCTGGTACACGCCGCGGTGCACGGTGGCGTAGGTCTCGCCATACGCACGCGTAGTCGCGTCGACCACGACCTGCGGTTTCTGCGCGGTGGCAGCGGTGTCGAGATACGCCCAACCCTCGGGGATCGCCGGGAAGTCCGACAGTCGATCCAGCGCCTCCCCTCCCGCTTGCGGGAGGGGTCGGGGGAGGGCTTGGTCGAGGGTAATACTCATGATGAAGCCCCTCCCCCAACCCCTCCCGCAGGCGGAAGGGGAGCAGAAAGCGCCCGCTCCAGCCACGCATCCGCATCCGCCACGAAAGCCTCGCGGACGGTCTCGTCACCGATCTGCACGAACGCATCCCCCACGAACGCGCGCGTGAGCAGCGCCTGCGCCTTGGCATGCGGGATGCCGCGGCTCTGCATGTAAAACAGCGCGCGCTGATCGAGTTCGCCGACCGTCGCGCCGTGCGCGCACTTCACGTCGTCCGCGAAAATCTCCAGCTCGGGCTTCAAATTCACCGTCGCGGTCCGCTGCAACAGCAGCCCGCGAAGCGACTGCACGCCGTCCGTCTTCTGCGCATCGCGCGCCACCTCGACCCGCGCCGCAAGGCTGGCCGTCGACTTATCCGCCGCGACGGCACGCCAGATCTGCTTGCTCTGCCCGTTCAGCGCGGCATGCCGCACCGACACCGCGCACTCCTGCCGCTGGTCGTTCCGCGTCAGCAACGCGCCACCATATTCGGCAAACGCATCGTCACCCGTCACGGTGATCGCCCCATCGATCCGCGTCCCGGCATCGCCCGCGCCGAGCACCGTCACGATCAGGCTCGCCTCGGCACCGATCTCGACCTCGTCGCGCAACGACACGAAGCCGTCAGCCTGAAGCAACCGCACCGCGCGCGTCAGCTTGGCACCCTTGCCAAGCGCCATTCGCGTCGACCGGTTCGACCAGCCAGCCCCGACATACGTCTCGACCACCGACGCGCTCGCGCCCCCGACGAGAACGATCTCCGCGGGAAGCTGGTTGTCGCCGCCCGTCGCGATGTGGACGATCTGGATCAGTTCGGCCGTCGCATCCGCCTCGACGCGCAAGGACCAGCCCAGACCGGTCGTTCGACGCCCAAGCGCGTGCGACCCGCCGTCGATCTGCGCGATCGCGACGTGCCGCAGATCGCTCCGGGCCTCGTCGAGCACACCATCGACAAACACCGCCCGCGCACCCGGCAGGTCCAAAAACCACTCGCCAGCATCCAGCGCAGCACCGCGAGGCAGCTCAGCCGCCGCCACAATCGCCGCCGGATCACCCCAGCGCCAGGATTCCTCGCGGGTGGAGGGAAGTCCGATCCTGAAATCCTCCCCGGCACGGGGAGGGGGACCGCGACGCGTAGCGGCGGGGTGGAGGGGGGCTTCCACAGACGCTACCTCCAGCGGAGAACCCCCTCCACCAGCTTCGCTGGTTCCCCTCCCCGTACCGGGGAGGATTTGCGAGAGAACACTCACGCGGCGATCCCCACATAGCCTTCGCTCTCGAGCTGCTTGGCAAGGTCCTTGCCGCCCGAGCGGACGATCTTGCCGTCCGCCAGCACGTGCACGAAGTCCGGCTCCACGTAATCGAGCAACCGCTGGTAGTGCGTGATCAGCAGCACCGCCTTGTCGGGCGCGCGCATGATGCGGTTGATGCCGTCGCCGACGACGCGCAGCGCGTCGATGTCGAGCCCCGAATCGGTCTCGTCGAGGATCGCGAACTTCGGGTTGACGATGCCCATCTGGACCATCTCGTTACGCTTCTTCTCGCCGCCCGAAAAGCCGACGTTCACCGGCCGCTTGAGCATGTCGTAATCCATGCCGAGCAGATCCGCCTGCCCGCGCGCAAGCTTCAGGAACTCGCCCCCCGACAACGGCTTCTCGTCCCGCGTCGCGCGCTGGGCGTTGAGCGCCTCGCGCAGGAACTGGACATTCGACACGCCGGGGATCTCGACCGGATACTGGAAGCCGAGAAACACGCCCGCCGCGGCGCGCTCATGCGCCTCCAGTTCGAGCAGGTCGACGCCGTCGAACGTCACCGAGCCCGCCGTGACCTCGTAACCGGGCCGCCCGCCGAGCACATAGCCCAGCGTCGACTTGCCCGCCCCGTTCGGCCCCATGATCGCGTGCACCTCGCCCGCGTTCACTTCGAGCGACAGGCCCTTGAGGATTTCCTTGCCGTCGATCTCGGCGTGGAGGTTTTCAATTTTCAGCATCATCAATCCTAAGGTGTAGTAGCCAGTGAGTGACAGCGGCATCATCCCGATTAGCGCTCACAAGCGCCAATATTCGATCGATCTCGGCTACGTCCTCGCCAGATACTGCTCTCGCGTAATCATCATCCAAGTCAGCGCCGATTAAACGCTCATGGACATCAATGGCCCGGCGCGCCGGCAGATGCGTGAGCTGATCGGTATCGCCGCCATACCGCTTGTATATGGCGTGGAGCTCCCACCACTGTTCCGGACTGACTTTGGACTCATCGATATCGAGATAAACCCGATCACCGATGCCTTTGGCATCGGCAAGACATTCGAGGCTCAGCAGCCATGTGAAATGGGCGTTCTCGTCACCTTGAGACCAATAAGTAGTGCGCTCGAAGAAGTATGGGCTATCCAACGGACCCCTCCAACGAAATCCCCAACAGCTTCTGCGCTTCCACCGCGAACTCCATCGGCAGCTGCTGCAACACCTCCCGCGCAAAGCCGTTCACGATCAGCGCCACCGCCGCCTCCTGGTCCAGCCCGCGCGACATCGCGTAGAACAGCTGGTCCTCGGAGATCTTCGACGTCGTCGCCTCATGCTCGATCTGCGCGGACGGGTTGCGGACCTCGATATACGGCACGGTATGCGCGCCGCACTGGTCGCCGAGCAGCAGGCTGTCGCACTGCGTGAAGTTCCGCACGCCCTCCGCAGTCGGCGCGACGCGCACCAAGCCTCGGTACGTGTTGTCCGAACGCCCGGCCGAAATCCCCTTCGACACGATCGTCGATCGCGTGTTCTTGCCGAGGTGGATCATCTTCGTGCCGGTATCGGCCTGCTGGCGATTGTTCGTCACCGCGACCGAATAGAACTCGCCGACCGAGCCATCGCCGAGCAGCACGCACGACGGGTATTTCCACGTGATCGCGCTGCCGGTCTCGACCTGAGTCCAGCTGACCTTCGAGTTTTTGCCCTGGCACAGCGCACGCTTGGTGACGAAGTTGTAGATCCCGCCGACACCGTTCTCGTCGCCGGGATACCAGTTCTGCACGGTCGAGTACTTGATCTCGGCATCGTCGAGCACGACCAGTTCGACCACGGCGGCATGCAACTGGTTCTCGTCGCGCATCGGCGCGGTGCAGCCCTCGAGATACGAGACGTACGATCCCTTGTCCGCGACGATCAGCGTGCGCTCGAACTGCCCGGTATTCTCGGCGTTGATGCGGAAGTACGTCGACAGCTCCATCGGGCAGCGGACGCCCTCGGGAATGTAGACGAACGTGCCGTCGGAGAAGACCGCCGAGTTCAGCGTCGCGAAATAGTTATCGCGCTGCGGCACGACCTTGCCGAGCCACTTCCGGACGAGCTCGGGATATTCCTTGATCGCCTCGGAGATCGAGCGGAAGATCACGCCCGCGGCCTCCAGTTCCTTGCGGAACGTGGTCGCGACCGAGACGCTGTCGAACACCGCATCCACCGCGACGCGACGCTTGGGCGTGCCGTCCTCGTTCAGCGGATCCTCGACCACGCCCGCCAGCATCTTCTGCTCGCCGATCGGAATGCCGAGCTTCTCGTAAACGCGCAGGATCTCCGGATCGACCTCGTCGAGCGACCCGAGCTTCGGCTTCGCCTTGGGCTCAGCGTAATAATACGCGTCCTGGTAATCGATCGGGGGCACGTTGAGCTTCGACCAGTCGGGCGCTTCCATCGTCTGCCACAACGCGAACGCCTTCAGCCGCCAGTCGAGCATCCACTGCGGCTCGCCCTTCTTGGCGGAAATGAAGCGCACCGTGTCTTCCGACAGACCTTTCGGCGCGAATTCCTGTTCGATGTCCGAGGAGAAGCCCCACTCGTACGTCTTGTTCGCGGCGGCGTATGCCTCTGCGTTCCGGGTAGCCATCATTCCATCTCCGCCGCGGCGCGGCTCTCTAAAAACTCGGCGCTCTCTGCGTCTCGGCGCGAACAAGATTCTTTGCGCGCAGAGGCGCAGAGAGCGCGGAGGAAGGGGTAAGCTGCGCGCAAGGTCATGCGGGCACCTGCAAAACCGGGGTTTGCGAAAGGCTGGCGAGCGACACGCCGGCGAGCGCACCACGGACCGCGCCGTTGACGGCGTTCCAGTGCGGCTTCACCTTGCACGTCTGCTCGACGCAGCAATCTTGCGAGGCGCCATCGACGCACGAGGTCAGCGCGATCGGACCTTCGACCGCCTCGATGATGTCGGCGAGCGAGATCATCGCGGGTGGGCGCGACAGGCGAAAGCCGCCGCCGGTACCGCGCGTGCTCTCGATCAATCCCGCCGCGGACAGTCGGCTCACCAGCTTCTGCACGGTCGGCAGCGGTACGCCGGTCTCCTCCGCGAGCAACGTCGCGTTCAGCCGCGCGATACCGCCGCAATGACGCGCCGCAGCGCTCATCATCACGACCGCATAGTCGGCAAGGCTGGAAAGACGCATGGTGGCTTAGGAGTCCAATCGGACCGATATGATCCGATTGGTCAAATGGGCGTTGTGCAGTGCATCGTCAACCCGCTGAGCCATGCTAACGACTCGCAACTGGGGACCGGTTTCCGCATCGCACACAACCCGAAAGCTTGACTTCCCCCCTCCCTGGAAGGGAGGGGTCGGGGGTGGGTGGGCCGGTTGGCGATCGCAGCACGCACCCCACACCTACCCACCCCCAACCCCTCCCTTCCAGGGAGGGGAGCAAGGACGACGCGCATGGCCTTCTACCACCCGATCCTCTTCCGTCTCGACGCCGAGCGCGCGCATACACTCACCATCACCGCGCTCGGCGCATGGGGGAAGGCCGGCACGCCGCTCGTCCCCAGCGTGCCGCGGCTCGCGACGACCGTGGCGGGGATCGCCTTTCCCAACCCGGTAGGCCTGGCCGCCGGCGTCGACAAGGACGGCCGCGCGATCGACGGGTTCTTCGGACTGGGCTTCGGCAGCGTCGAGATCGGCACACTCACGCCGGTGCCGCAACCTGGCAACCCGAAGCCACGCATCTTCCGCCTTCCCGAGGACCGTGCGGTGATCAACCGCCTCGGCTTCAACAATGGCGGCCTCGATGCAGCGCTGCAAAGAGTATGTTCACCCGCAAAGGCGGGTGCCCAGTCTGGGTCCCCGCCTTCGCGGGGAAACAAAGTTTTGGGCATCAACGTCGGCGCCAACAAGGACGCGACCGATCGCACCGCCGACTACGTCCACGGCGTAACCCGAGCCGCCGCCCACGCCGATTACATCACTATCAACATCAGCTCCCCCAACACCCCCGGCCTGCGCGACCTCCAGCACGGTGCAGCGCTCCGCGACCTCCTCGCCACCTGCACCGCCGCCAAGGGCACGACGCCGATCTTCCTCAAGGTTGCCCCCGACCTCGAAGCCGCCGACATCGACGACATTGCCCGAGCCGCGCTCGACAACCGGATCGACGCGCTGATCGTCAACAACACGACGATCTCCCGCCCCGGCCTGCGCTCGGCCAACGCCAAGGAAACCGGCGGCCTGTCCGGTACCCCCCTCGCCCCGCTAGCCCGCCAACGCCTGTCGGACTTTCGCAAGGCGACTGGGGCTGCGATTCCGCTGATCTCGGTCGGCGGCGTGGACAGCGGCGCGGAGGCCTATGCCCGCCTCCGCGCCGGCGCGAGCCTCGTCCAACTCTACACCGCGCTTGTCTACGAAGGCCCCGGCCTCCCCGCCCGCATTCTCCGCGAACTCGACGCGCTGCTGAAGCGCGACGGTTTCGCCACGGTCGCCGACGCAGTGGGGGTCGACTCCTAACGATCCTCCCCCGCCAGGGGAGGTGGCACCGAAGGTGACGGAGGGGGAGGACACGCAACAGCGGTTGCTTCTTCCGCCCCCTCCGTCTGGCAAGCGCCAGCCACCTCCCCCTGGCGGGGGAGGATCGCAAGGTTCCGAGATGGGTTGCCTCATGTCCGAACCCCGCTAGGCTCGCGCTCGATGAAGACTTCTCTCCTAGCGCTCGCCCTCGTCGTCCCAACTGCCACTGAGGCACGCCAAGCCGCCCCCGCCCCGGCCAAAGATCAAGGCATGGTCAGCGCCGCCGACCCGCGCGCCGCAGCCGCCGGCGTCGAGATCCTCCGCGCCGGCGGCAGCGCCACCGACGCCGCGATCGCGACGATGCTGGCACTCAACGTCGTCGAGCCGCAAAGCTCGGGCATCGGCGGCGGCAGCTTCTGGATTTCCCACGCGGCCGGCGGCGCGCTCAGCACGATCGACGCGCGCGAAGAGGCCCCCGCCGCAGCCGACGCCCGCTGGTTCTACGCCCCAGACGGCACGCCGCTGAGCCACAGCGACGCAGTCCCCGGCGGGCGCAGCGTCGGCATTCCCGGCGCACTCCGCGGCATGGCGCTCGCGCACCGCGCGTCGGGCAAGCTCCCCTGGGCGCAACTGTTCGCCCCCGCGATCCGCCTCGCGGCCAACGGCTTCCAGGCCTCCCCCCGCCTCGTCAACGGCATGACCGCCTATGGCGACCACATCACGGCGGAGACGCGAAAGCTCTTCTCCGCGCCCGACGGCTCGCCGGTCGCGATCGGCGCGGTCATCAAGAACCCGCAGCAAGCCGCGCTACTCCAGCGCATCGCGACCCAAGGCCCCGACAGCTTCTACGTCGGTCCCGAGGCGCAGAAGATCGTCACCGCGGTCAACACCGCCGCGCGCAATCCGTCGAAGATGACGCTCGGCGACCTCGCCAGCTACGACGCCAAGTCGCGCCCGCCGGTCTGCGTCAAATACCGCGTCTACCGTGTGTGTGGGATGGGCCCGCCCTCGTCCGGCGGCATCACCGTGCTGATGATCCTGAAGCAGCTCGAACGCTTCGACATGACCAAACTCGGCAAGGACAGCGCGCAGGCCTGGCACCTGTTCGCCGAATCCTCGCGTCTCGCCTATGCCGACCGCGACCTGTACGTCGGCGATCCCGATTTCGTCCGCGTGCCGGTCCAGGGCATGCTCGACGCCAAGTATCTCGCGTTGCGCTCCGCACTGATCTCCCCCGCGAAGACGATGGCGACCGTCACCGCCGGGTCGCCTTGCGGAGCCCCCGCGCGCACCCGCGCCCCGGTTAGCGAAGTCCCCGGCACCACCGACATCGCGACGGTCGACGCCCGCGGCAACGTCGTCGAGGTCACCACCACCGTCGAGGGCTATTTCGGCTCTGGCATCACCGTCGACGGCACCGTCCTCAACAACCAGCTCACCGACTTCGACATCGTCCCCGTCAAGGACGGCGCCCTCGTCGCCAACCGGGTCGAGGGCGGCAAGCGGCCGCGCAGTTCGATGTCGCCGATGATCGTCTACGGCCCCGACGGCAAGGTTCGCCTCGCGGTCGGCGCGGCAGGCGGCTCGACGATCATCGCGCAGGTGGCCAAGGCGATCATCGGCGTGGTCGACTGGAAACTGTCGGCACAGGACTCGATCGCGCTCGGACTGCTGTATGCGCCGGGCCACGTTGCCGCGGCGGAAAAGGGCACCGAACGCGAGGCGATGGTGCCAGCGTTGCAGGCGCTAGGCGAGACCGTCCAGGTCGCAGCACTCGGCTTGAAGGCCAACGCGATCGAGCGCGTCGGCGGCAAATGGGTTGGCGCCGCAGACCCTCGCAGCGAAGGCGTCGCGATCAGCCAGGATGGCACCGTCACCCAAATCCAGCGCGTCGGCGCCCTCCAGCGCGCGCCGGAGTAACGACCAAAGTCCACCTCCCCGGCGGGGGCCGGGGTCCAGTTGGAAAGGTCGCAGTAACGACGCGCAAACGTCAATTAGCAACGTTTCCCAACTGGACCCCGGCCTCCGCCGGGGAGGTGTCGAGCCCGTGGCAGCGGATGGGGTTGAGCCCCCGCCGGTTATGACGCACTAACCGTCCAACGCTCAGAATCGCGTCGTACAAGGCGCAACGGCACAGCGCTCAGGGAGAGACAATGGCCCGCCAGCTCGAACGATTCCCCAATCTCGTCACGATGTTCTTCGCGCGCGCCGCGGAGAAAGGCGACGCGCCGTTCCTCTGGACCAAGACGAGCGGCACATGGGTCGCAACCAGCTGGGCTGACGCCGCGCGCCAGGTCGCCAGCCTCGCTACCGCGCTGACCGCGATCGGCCTGAAACGCGGCGACCGCGTCATGCTGGTCGCCGAGAACCGCCCCGAATGGTGCCTCAGCGACCTTGCGATCATGGCCGCGGGCTGCATCACCGTGCCGACCTACATCACCAACACCGAGCGCGATCACCTCCACATCATCGAGAACGCCGGCGCCTGCGCGATCATCGTCTCGACCGCCAAGCTCGCGAAGACCCTCCTCCCAGCGGTCATCCGCTCGAACCAGGCGCACACGGTGATCGGGCTCGAGGACATGAAGGTCCCCGCCTCGATCGACTTCCACAACTGGCACGCGCTCATCGCCGCGCACCAGACCGCGCCCGAAACCGCCGCCGCCCGCGCCGGCTTCGAACGCGAAGACCTCGCCTGCATCATCTACACGTCGGGCACCGGCGGCGCCCCGCGCGGCGTGATGCAGCACCACGGCGCGATCCTCCACAATTGCGCGGGTTGCGCGTCCGTCATCTCGGAAGATTTCGGCTGGGACGACGAGGTCTTCCTCTCGTTCCTCCCCTTGAGCCACGCCTACGAACACACCGGCGGCCAGCATTTCCCGATCTCGCTCGGCGGCCAGATCTACTACGCCGAAGGCCTCGAAAAGCTCGCCGCGAACATCGAGGAAACACGCCCGACGATCATGTTCGTCGTCCCGCGCCTGTTCGAAGTCCTCCGCACGCGCATCTCGAAGACGATCGAGAAGCAGGGCGGCGCCTCGGCCTACCTCCTGCGCCAAGCGCTCGACATCGGCGGTAAGCGCTATGCCGGCCGCCTGCGGCTGATCGACCGGCCGATGCAGGCTGCCGTCGCCACGCTGTTCAAGCCGAAGATCTCGAAGAAGTTCGGTGGCAGGTTGAAGGCGATGATATCCGGCGGCGCCCCGCTCAATCCCGAAGTTGGCCTGTTCTTCGAGGCGCTCGGCCTTACCTTCCTGCAAGGCTATGGCCAAACCGAAGCCGCCCCGGTCATCTCGTGCAACCGCCCTAAGGCCGGCGTGCGCATGGACTCGGTCGGCCCCGCGCTGAAGGACACCGAGGTCTGCATCGCCGAGGACGGCGAGATCCTGGTCCGCGGCGAACTCGTCATGCACGGCTATTGGCGCAACGATGCCGAGACCGCCAAGGTGCTGAAGGACGGCTGGCTCCACACCGGCGACATCGGCGAGATCGACGACCGCGGCCGGATCCGCATCACCGACCGCAAGAAGGACCTCATCATCAACGACAAGGGCGAGAACGTCGCCCCGCAAAAAGTCGAGGGGATGCTGACGCTCCAGCCCGAAATCGCGCAGGCGATGATCGCCGGCGACAAGCGCCCCTACATGGTCGCGCTGATCGTGCCCGATCCCGAGTGGACGCAGGAATGGTGCGCGGGGAATGGCGACGCGTGCAGCTTTGCGCGGCTAGCGGAGAACAGCGAGTTCAGGACGGCGATCGGGCATGCGGTCGAACGGGTAAACAAGGATCTGACCGTAACGGAGCGCGTACGGCGGTTCGTACTAGCCGACGGCCCGTTCACGATCGAGAACGAGCAGCTGACCCCCAGCCTGAAGATCCGCCGGCATGTATTGAAGCAGGCCTACGGCGAACGCCTGGACGGGCTCTACAAATAACCCTCGCCCCTCCGGGGAGAGGGAGGGGCCCGCACGCGCTTGCGTGTGGGAGGGTGAGGGGAGTGAGGCTCGCAACGCCTCCGCCAAAGCCCCTCGCCCTTCCGTCGCCCAGCGGCTCCTCCCTCCCTCTCCCCGGCGGGGAGAGGGCTTAGGCGCTCACTTCTTCGCGGGAGTCGCGGCCGGCACCACGGCCATCGTCCAATCCTTCTCCGGCCGCAGATACTTCGCCGCCGTCGCCTGCAACTTTACTGGCGTAGTCGCCACCAGATCGCTCGCAATCCGCTGCGTCGCGGCGATCCGCCGCGGATCGAACGTCGCGCCGCCGAGCTGCTGCAACCAGAACTGGTTTCCGGTCGAGGCGCGCAGGATATACTGCCCCATCGGCTTCTTGATCCGGTCCAGCTCGTCCGCCGCGATCGGCGTCGACACCAGTTCCGCCGCGATCTGCCGCGCGATCTGGAAGAAGAACGACACCTTGTCCGGTGCGACCTGCCCGATCGCGACCATCCGCCCGCCGGTGTTCATGCCTACCGGCCACTGGCTCGACACGTTGGGGCTGTAGCTCGCGCCGGCCGCTTGCCGGAGCCGTTCGAACAGCCGGTCGCTGAACACCTGGGCCAGCACGTCGAGACGCCGCGCCTCGACGATGTTGTCGATCCCACCACCCGTCGGCCAGGCGATCACCGCCGCCGCCTGGTTCTCGGGCCCGGTATGCGCACGCATCACCAGCGTTGCATTATGCGCGGGGAAGCCGACCGGCGCACCGACCGTCGACACGGCGGTGCGCGGCTTCATCGCCCCGAACGACTTCGCCACCGCGGCGATCGCGTCCTCGGTCTTCACGTCGCCGAAGATCGAAACCTCGATCGGCCCGGTCTTCAGGATCGGCTCCCAGAAGGCGCGGAAGTCCTTCGCATTCAGCGCCTCGACGGTCGGCTTCGACGGCGTCCCCCAGCGCGGATCGCCTGCCCGCAGCAAACCTTCGAGGTCCCGCGACAACACACCATCAGGTGACGAATCATACCCGGCAAACCCCGCGAGCGCCGCCACCCGAGCGCGCGCCACCGGCGCCGGATCCCAAGCCGGGAACGCGAGTTTCGCCGCCATAAGCCGCAACTGATCCGAATAATCCGCCGGCGACGTAATCGCGCTCAGCGTGAACGCATCGTCGTCGATCCCGAAGTCGAGCCCGATCCGACGCCCCGCGGTCAGCTGGTCGAGATCGCCCTGGTCGAGCTTGCCGATCCCCCCGGCGACCAATGCGAGATCCCCCGCCCAGGCCGGCGTCGGCCGGTTCGACGGGATCGCGGTATAGCCGCCGCCGAACCGCACGCGCACATACACGCGCCCGGTCTCACCCGCGTTCGGGAACAGCAGCACGCGCGTGCCGTTGGCGAAGTTCACCTGCTCCATGTCGAACGCGGCGATCTTCTCGCGGCTGGCGACGACGCCGGGCTTGCCGAGCGACGGCAGCTTCGAGAAGTCGACCGCAGCCTGCGCACGACGCTTGCCGGCCAGCCCCGAAACGTCCGCCTTCAACGCGGTCGCCAGCTTCGTTGCGGCACCGGCATCGGGCGTCTGCGTATTGACGAGAGCGCGCGTGATGCCTTCGAAAATAGCCTTGCTCGACGCGAGCAGCGTGGCGGGCGTGAACATGTCCTTCGCCTTGGCGTCCTGCAAAATCTTGTACGACGTCTCGGGCCCCGCGACCGTCTCGCGAATATCGAGCGCACCGACCATGTCGTCCGCCTGCTTCGAGCCGGCCTCGACCTTCGCCGTCTCGACGCTGGTCCGCATGATCGTGTCGAAATCGGCATATTCGCGGTCGACTTCGGCCTGGCTCGGCGCGTTGGTCTGCGCATCGGCGATCACCGCGCGAACATCCTTCAACGCAGCCTCCCAGTCCGTCCCGATCGGCACGATGTTGACGCTGGTCAGGTTCGCCGAGCGCGACACGTCGTCGATCGACACGCCCGCCTGCAGGAAGCTGCCGCCCGCGCGCGCCCGCGTCTCCAGCCGACGACTGATCAGCCGGGTGGCCAGCACATCGACCAACCGCTTCTGGTTCATGATCGCGGTGTCGTCCTTATACTCCCAGGGCCGCACCACGCCGAGCGTCACCACCGCGGGGATAGCCGGCTCGGCGATCGTCGCGGAGACCGGTGCCTTTGGATCGGGCTTGCCGAAGTCGGGCGCGGGCACGACCGGCCCGATACCCTTCCAGTCCGCGAAATTCTTGACGATCAGCCGCCCGAACAGTGCAGGGTCCATGTCGCCCGAGATGATGACGACGGTGTTCTCCGGCCGATACCAGCGATCGTGGAACGCCTTCACCGTGGCACCAGTGGCAGCCTCCAGCGTCTTGATGTTGCCGATCGGCGAGCGATCCGCGAGCGGCTGCCCGGCGAAGAACGTCGCGCGGATCGCATCCCCGAACCGCACCTGCGGCCCGGGCTGCTCGCGCTGCTCCGCCAGCACGACCGGCCGCTCGGCGGTGACGGAGGCGTCGGTGATGACCGGCTTCTCCATCATCCCCGACATGATCTTCAGGCTCTCGTCGAGGCCAGCTTCGGTCGCCGATGGCAGGTCTAGCTTGAACGTGGTCGAGGTCGGCGTGGTCTGCGCATTGGTATCCGAGCCGAAGGTCGCCCCGAACCGCTGCCACACGCGCTTGGCCTCACCGTCCGGCACGTACTCGGAGCCGCGGAACGACAGATGCTCGATGAAATGCGCAAACCCCTGCTCGCTGTCGGTTTCGTTGAGCGACCCCGCATCGATCCGCACGCGCACCGACACCTGGCCGGGCGGCACGCCGTTCTTGCGTACCGCAAAGCGCATGCCGTTGGGCAGCGTTCCGAACTTCCACTCCGGATCCCGCGTGAGGTCGCTGCCCTTGTAGAGCCACGCGGTCGTGTCGATCCCCGGCAGCTCGGGAAGCGTCGGCGCTTCCTTGCCAGGGGTGGATACGGCCTGCTGCGTCGCCATCTGGCCGCTCGCCGGAATGGCGAGGCCGAGGATGACGGGGATGAGGACGGGAGCGCGGTACAAGCGCGAAAAGGACACCATGGCTCACCTGTAGCGGTCGCGGGCGTCGCTCGCCAGTGCCCTGCCTCCGCACCGGGCGTGCGGCGCCATCATTTCGTCCAACACTGCCGGTATATCGTGTCCTAACAAGGGGATCGGCGGCGCAGTGTGCCGGGATACAGGGTAGAGATGACGGTCGGAGCCGAACTGGGGCAGTCTTCATTGTGGCGGGAATCGGGCGAGCCGGCAGCACGCCGGGGCGCCCGAATGCCCGATCTGAACGTGATCTCGGGCGCGCCCAAACCCGGCGCGCCGATGGTCGCCGAGGCCAACCGCCCGCTGATCATCCGCGTCGGCAAACACTTACGCGGCGTGTTCGATCGCATGATCGCGTCGTCCTCGCTGGTCGCCAACGATCCAGTACTCGACGTCCGCGACTTCGCCTGGACCGCAGGCCTGCGCGAGAACTGGGCCGCGATCCGCGACGAGGCCGTCCGCGTCGCGCTGCAAGGCGAAGCGTCGCCCAGCCTCGCGACGATCTCGCCCGATCACCGCTCGATCGCCGAGGTCGACAAATGGCGCTCGTTCTTCCTCTACGGCTATGGCTATCCGATCGAGGAGAGCCTCGCGCGCTGCCCGCACACGGCGGCAGCAGTGGCCCGCATCCCCGGCCTCAATAGCGCGTTCTTCTCGATCCTCGCGCCCGGCACGCACATCCCCGAGCACCGCGGCGTGACCAAGGGCCTCATCACCTGCCACCTTGGCCTGATCGTCCCTCGCGACGGCGACGTCCGCATGCGCGTCCACGACCGCACCGTCCGCTGGGCGGAAGGCGAGACCTTGGTATTCGACGACACCTACCAGCACGAGGTCTGGAACGACACGACCGGCACCCGCGTCGTGTTGCTGATCCAGTTCGAACGCCCGTTGCGCAACCCCGGCAAGTGGATCGCCGACCTGTTCCTCGGCGTGGTCCGCCGCTCCGCCTTCGTCCAGGACGCGGTCCGCAACATCGGCAGCTGGAACGCCGCGGTGAAACAGCTCGACGTCTGAGGCCTCGATCTCGGAAAAAGGCCCGCGACACGATTCCGATCGTTTCGGGATCGCACCAAATCGGTCCGGTCTCCGCGCCGCGTGCCGCCGCCTGCTGCTACGCTCGCCTGAACAACGGGAGTAGGCATCGTGGGCGACGATCGTGCGACACCGAGATACATGCTGACGATGGATGGGGGCGGCATCCGCGGTCTCATCCCCGCGTTGATCCTCGCCAATCTGGAGCAACGCGTCGGCCGCCCGCTGCACAAGTGTTTCGACCTGATCGCCGGCACCTCGACCGGCGGGATCATCGCCGCCGGGCTGACCGCGCCGAGCCAGCACGATCCGAAGACGGCGGCGTGCACGGCGCGCGACCTGGCCGACCTGTATCGCAACGACGGCAAGCGGATATTCCCGCACGTGCTCGGCCTGTCGCAGCGCCTGCCGGGGTTTCCGTACAGCGCCCGCCCGCTCGAGAAGATCCTGGCAGAGCGGATCGGCACGACCGCGACGACGCGCGATGCACTCACCAACATCGTCATTCCGGCCTACGACCTGCTCGGGCGCGCGGCGGTCTTCATGGCCGGCGGTCCGGGATACAATGCGGCGACCAAGGACCCGCAGCGCACCTTTCCGCTGCATGTCGCGGCGCGTGCGACCTCGGCAGCACCGACCTTCTTCCCGCCCGCCCCGATTTCCGCGACGGCGGCGGTCGGTTCGACCAGGGCCCAGCCAAATCTTCTCCTGGTCGACGGCGGCGTGTTTGCCAACGACCCGACGATCGCGGCGATCACCGAGGCGCCCAAGCTGGGCTGGGACATCGGCAATCTCGAAATCCTGTCGCTGAGTACGGGCAGTTCCAACCTACCGTATGAATCCGCAGGACATTGGTCGATCTTCGGCTGGGTCAACCCGTTCCGCCGCGTGCCGATCGTCTCGATCCTGATGCAGGCGGGTTCCAGCACGATCTCGTATCAGGCCAAACGACTGGTGGGCACGGCGCACTACGATCGCGCCGACGTCCCGCTGTCGCCCAATGGCGGCGGGCTGGACGATGCCAGCCCGGAGCATCTCGACGAACTGACCAAGCTGGCGGACGACTGGATCGTCGACCACGAAAGCGTGCTCGACCGCTGGACCGAAAAATTGCGGGCGAAACGCTCCGATCCCAAGTT
The DNA here is from genome assembly GCF_040407565.1 of Sphingomonas faeni. Classification (GTDB taxonomy): domain Bacteria; phylum Pseudomonadota; class Alphaproteobacteria; order Sphingomonadales; family Sphingomonadaceae; genus Sphingomonas; species Sphingomonas faeni_F. The sequence goes on along the minus strand of NZ_JAPZPR010000001.1, from coordinate 734,851 downwards.
GCCGCTCGCGGCATAGGGTCGTCGTTGATTGCTGCGCGAAGGATGCGAATCCGACGGATCGGGATCGCGACTCGTTTCGGCACCGGGCGTCCGCGCAGCGCCGGACGAACTTCGGCGAGGGAAAAGCAGCGCGGGGAAACCAGCGCGCGGCGAGGCGGCGCGAGCGCAGCGCTCGGCGCATGAAAGAAACCGTTTCCCGTTCCCCGCTTGATCCCCCGCCCCCGCCGGGCCACATGCGCTTCATGCTGATCGAAACGGAATCCACCCCGAACCCCTCGACGTTGAAGTTCCTGCCGGGACGCACCGTCATGGACGCCGGCACGCGCGACTTCGCCACCCCCGAGGAGGCCGAGACCAGTCCGCTGGCCGAGGCGATCTTCAATCTCGGCGACGTAACCGGCGTGTTCTTCGGCCGCGATTTCGTGTCCGTGACCGCCGGGCCGGGCGTCGCCTGGTCGGACCTGAAGCCCGATGTGCTCGCGATCCTGCTCGATCATTTCTCCGCCGCGATGCCGCTGTTCAAGCCCGCGCGCGCCGGCTTCTCGGTGCCGTCGGACGAGCCGGCGCTGTCGGACGATCCCGCCGATGCCGACATCGTCGCGCAGATCCGCGAACTGATCGACACGCGCGTGCGGCCTGCGGTGGCCAACGACGGTGGCGACATCGTCTATCGCGGCTTCGACAAGGGTAAGGTGTTTCTCCAGCTCCAAGGCGCCTGCGCTGGCTGCCCGTCATCGAGCGCCACGCTCAAGAACGGCATCGAGCAGCTGCTGAAGTACTACGTCCCCGAAGTCACCGAAGTGAGAGCCGTCTGATGCGCGAAAAATTGGACGACGCCGTCCTCGATACGATCTTCCGCGAAGCGCGCAGCTACAATGGCTACACCGATCAGCCGGTCGCCGAATCCGAACTGCATGCGATCTGGGACCTGATGAAGTGGGGCCCGACCTCCGCGAACCAGCTCCCCGCGCGCCTGATCTGGGTAACCAGCGACGAGGCCAAGCAGAAGCTCGCCGACGCCTGCAGCGCGCAGAACCAGCCGAAGATCCTCAACGCCCCCGTGTCGGTGATCATCGGCATGGACACCAATTTCCACGAACACCTGCCCGAGCTGTTCCCGCACGCAGACGCGAAGTCGTGGTTCGACGGCAACGCCGAACTGCGCGAGGCGTCTGCGTTCCGCAACTCGACGTTGCAGGGTGCGTATTTCATCTTAGCCGCGCGGATGCTCGGGCTCGATACCGGGCCGATGTCGGGCTTCGACGCGGGCAAGGTCGATGCGGCATTCTTCCACGACACGCCGGCGGTGCGAACGAACTTCATCTCGACGCTCGGCCACGGCGACCCCGCGACGATCTACGCCCGCTCGCCGCGCCCCGACTTCGCGAAGTTCAACAGCATCGCTTGATAAATAACCCTCTCCCCCTCGGGGAGAGGGTTGGGTGAGGGGCTGTTCCAGGCGACGCACTGCTTGGCTGCCCCTCACCCTAGCCCTCTCCCCGAGGGGGAGAGGGAATAAGACGTGCGCACTTTAGTCATCGAAACATCCACCACCGCCTGCTCGGTCGCGCTCATCGAAGACGGCGCCATCATCGCCCGCGCGCACGAAGTCGTCGGCCGGGGCCACGCCGAGCGCCTCATCCCAATGATCGCCGAGCTGCCGGAAGGTGGCCGAGCCGACCGCATCATCGTCGATTGCGGTCCCGGCAGCTTCACCGGCGTCCGCGTCGGCATCGCCGCCGCGCGTGGCCTCGCGCTCGGCTGGGGTGCGGAAATCGCCGGTTTTTCCTCGCTCCCGCTGATCGCCGCCGCCGGTTTCGCCGACCGCTTAACCGACGATATTGCGGTGATCATGGAAGGCGGGCATGGCGAGGTCTTCATGCAAGCGTTCTCCGCCGATCTGTCGCCGCGATTCGACATGGTATCGTTGAAGCCCGACGCCGCGCTCGCCGCGCTGGCAGGACGGCGCGCGGTCGGCAACGGAGTCCGCTGGCTCGCCGCGCTCGACGACAGTTTGGATCTCACTGAAACGCTCCCCGACGCTGCCTCCGCGATCCTGTTGCCCGCGGCGCTGACCGCGCTAGCGCCAAGCCCGATCTACGGCCGCGCCCCCGACGCCAAGCCGTCGGTCCCGAAATAATGGCCACCCGCCAAGCCGCCACCCGCACCGTCACGCTCCGCACCGGCGACGCGCGCGATCTCGCGATCGTCGACGCGCTGATGACCGAGGCATTCGACCCGCGCTACGGCGAGGCGTGGACGCGTAGCCAGTGCCTCGGCGTGCTCGCACTGACCGGCGTCCACCTCACGCTCGCGTTCGTCGACGACTTTCCCGCCGGTTTCACGATGACCCGGTCGGTCGCCGACGAAGCCGAACTGCTGCTGATCGCGGTCGCGCCCGACTATCGCCGCCGCGGCGTCGGCACCGCGCTGATCCGCGCGGCGATCGCCGAATGCTCGGTTGGCGCCATTACGAAACTCCATCTTGAAGTCCGCGCGGGTAACGATGCGGTCAAGATGTATGCTACGCACGGCTTCGCCAAGGTCGGCGAACGTCGCGCCTATTACCGGGGCAAGACCGGCGTCGCGTATGACGCACATACATATTCGAAAGATATCAACAGCTAAGGCTTATTGCGAGTCACTATCCCTTTTCGCAACAGCGCGGAGGCCCTACATGGCACTCAACGAGGGAATGACACATGCCGCGCAAGATCGATCTGGAAGCACTTTGCAACGAGAAGGGCCTGCGCATCACCGAGCAGCGTCGCGTCATCGCACGCGTGCTGTCGGAGGCGGACGACCATCCCGACGTAGAGAAGGTCTATGAGCGCGCGTCGCAGATCGACCCCGGGATCTCGATCGCGACGGTGTATCGCACCGTCCGGTTGTTCGAGGAAGCCGGCATCCTCGACCGCCACGATTTCGGCGATGGCCGCGCCCGCTACGAGCCTGCGCCCGAGGCACATCACGATCATTTGATCGACGTCGAGAGCGGCAAGGTGATCGAATTCGTCGATCCCGAACTCGAGCAGTTGCAGAAGGCGATCGCGGAGAAACTGGGCTTCCGGCTGGTCGATCACCGCATGGAACTCTACGGCGTCGCGCTCACTCGCAAGGACTGACGCGATCGGCCGGATTCGCCTTGGCGCGCGGTTGGCGGCGCTATTGTTCGCGCTGATCCTGGCGCTGACGGTGCATGGGATGTGGCGGCTGTTCGGGCGAAAATCGCCGTGGCCGCCGCGCTTTCTCGGGTTGGTCGCGCGGATCGTCGGCGCCAAGGCGCATGTCGCCGGTACCCCGCTTCGCCACGACGTGGTCTTCGTCTCGAACCATCTGAGCTGGATCGATATCCTTCTTCTGTCCGGTGCGACGGGCAGCGCGTTCGTGGCGAAATCCGAACTCCGCGCCGCGCCATTGGTCGGCTGGCTCTGCACGCTCAACCACACGATCTTCGTCAGCCGCGCCGACCGCATGGCGGTGACCGCCCAGATCGCCCAGATCCGCGACGCGTTGGCGGCAGACTGGCCCGTGACCCTGTTCCCCGAGGGCACGACCGGAGATGGCACCACCCTCCTCCCCTTCAAGGCTGCATTGCTGGCAGCCCTCGACCCGCCCCCGCCCGGTGTGAAGGTCCAACCGGTCCGCATCGACTACGGCGCGGCCACCGACGAACTCGCCTGGGTCGGCGATGAGCCCGGCCAACATCACGCCGCCCGCGTCCTCAAGCGGCGGGGCACATTCGTCGCCACACTGAACTTCGCCGAACCCTTCGACCCAGCGGAATACGGCGACCGCAAAGCCATAGCCGCCGAGGCCCGCCGCCGCATGGAAGCGCTGTAGCCCGAACAAAGAGTGTTCCCCCGCGAAGGCGGGGGCCCAGTCTGGACTCCCGCCTTCGCGGGAGAACAAAGGAGGGAAGCCCCCAGCTATCCCTAATCTCAGCCGCCACCCCGGCGCAGGCCGGGGCCCAGTTGGAAAGGTCGCAGTAACTAGGCCCAGACCTCAGTCAGCAACGTCCCCCAACTGGGCCCCGGCCTCCGCCGGGGTGGCGCCCATGTCAGGCGTTGGCGCAGTGTGACGGGCAGCAGCAACGCCCCCTCCCCCAACGCCCGCAAATCCGCTACATGCCCCCGCATGTCTCCCCCCAAAACCTTCCACGTGAAATCCTTCGGCTGCCAGATGAACGTCTACGACGGCGAGCGCATGGCCGAACTGATGGCCGCCCAGGGCCTCACGCAAGCCGACGCGGTCGACGCCGACGTCGTCGTCCTGAACACGTGCCACATCCGCGAACGCGCCACCGAAAAGGTCTATTCCGACATCGGCCGCCTGCGGAAGGACCAGCGCCGCAAGTCCGGCAAGACCCCCATGATCGCCGTCGCAGGCTGCGTCGCGCAGGCCGAGGGCGAGGAGATCTTCACCCGCGCCAAGGTCGACATCGTCGTCGGCCCGCAAGCCTATCACAACCTCCCCGAACTCGTCGCGAAAGCCGCCGCCGGCACGCCCTCGCTAGACACCGACATGCCGCTGCTGTCGAAGTTCGGCGCGCTCCCCTCGCGTCGGAAGGTCGCCCCCTCGGCGTTCCTCACCGTCCAGGAAGGCTGCGACAAATTCTGCACCTACTGCGTCGTCCCGTACACACGGGGCGCAGAAATCAGCCGGCCATTCGCCGCCATCGTCGATGAGGCGAAGGCGCTGGTCGACGCCGGTGCACGCGAGATCACACTGCTCGGCCAGAACGTCAACGCGTGGAGCGAAAACGAGCGCGGGCTGCACGACCTGATCCGCGACCTCGACCGCATCCCCGGCCTTGCGCGGATTCGCTACACCACCAGCCACCCCAACGACATGACCCAAGGCCTGATCGACGCACATCGCGATATCGAGAGCCTGATGCCGTTCCTCCACCTCCCCGTGCAGGCCGGCAGCGACCGCGTCTTGAAGGCGATGAACCGCAGCCACACCCGCGACTCCTACCTCCGCCTGCTCGACCGCGTCCGCGAAGTCCGCCCCGATATCGCACTCTCGGGCGACTTCATCGTCGGCTTCCCCGGCGAGACCGACGCCGAGTTCGAGGACACACTGAGCCTGGTCGACGCGGTCGGCTACGCGCAGGCGTACAGCTTCAAATACAGCCCCCGCCCCGGCACCCCTGCCGCGTCAATCGTCGAGCAGGTCCCGGAATCGGTCATGGACGAACGCCTCCAGCGCCTCCAGGCCGCGCTCAACCGCGACCAGCACGCCTTCAACGCCGCCACCGTCGGCCGCACCTGCACCGTGCTACTGGAGCGCGCGGGAAAACTCCCCGGCCAGCTGATCGGCAAGTCCCCCTGGCTGCAATCGGTCCACCTGATCGGCAACCACGCGATCGGCGACATGGTGGAGGTGACGCTAGCGGCCGCCGGTCCCAACTCCCTCACCGGCATCGAACGGATCGCCGAAGCCGCCTGAGCCCCCCCCTAATCCTCCCCCGCCAGGGGGAGGTGGCAGGCACTTGCCTGACGGAGGGGGAAGGCACGACAACTGCAGTTGCGCGTCCTCCCCCTCCGTCACCTGCGGCGACACCTCCCCCTTGCGGGGGAGGATCGCAACGGCGTCCCTGAGGCATCGAAGAAAACGCGCGGCTCGCGAAACCACCCCCCGCGATTTCGCTGTCCTACAGCCGGATCGCCTGCCACACTCGCACCCGATGCAGCTTCGCCCACGCGACTCGAACCATCTCTCGGCCAGCGCCCCGGCGCGGCTTGAACGCGTCGCTTGGCGTGCTCATCTTCCTTTCAAAGGTTACGGTTCGTCGCTTCTAGGCGTAACCTTTGACACCCTGAAAGGACCGTATGAGCCGTAAACCCGTTCCCGCCCAGTCCGGTGACCGCGCCCGAGTCGAGCTGCTGTTCGACAAGCCCCAATTGCTCGTCCGGCTGTTCGGCCAGTACGACCAGAACCTGGTAGCGCTCGAAAATCGCCTCGGCGTCTACATCACCGCACGAGGGAACAAGATCGGTCTGGAGGGCACCGCCGAACAGGTCGCCAAGGCGCGCGACGTGCTCCACGATCTCTACGCCCGCATCCAGCGTGGCGAGGATGTCGACGCAGGCTTGGTCGACGCCTCGATCGCGATGGCGGACGAACCCGTTCTCGAAGGCATCATCCGCGCCGATGCCGGCGGCGGCGGTGCTCCGCCGATCATGATCCGCACGCGAAAGAAGACGATCGTGCCGCGCACGCCGGCGCAAGCGCACTACATGCGCGAACTGGCCAACAACGACATGATCTTCGCGCTCGGGCCGGCAGGCACTGGCAAGACTTATGTCGCGGTCGCGCAGGCGGTGCAGCAACTCATCAACGGCAGCGTCCAGCGGCTGATCCTCTCGCGCCCCGCAGTCGAAGCCGGCGAACGCCTCGGCTTTCTCCCCGGCGACATGAAGGAGAAGGTCGACCCGTACCTCCGCCCCTTGTACGACGCGCTCTACGACTGCCTCCCCGCCGAGCAGGTCGAACGCCGCATCGCGAGCGGCGAAATCGAGGTCGCCCCGATCGCCTTCATGCGCGGCCGCACACTGGCCGACGCGTTCGTGATCCTCGACGAAGCGCAGAACACCACGCCGGCGCAGATGAAGATGTTCCTCACCCGCTTCGGCCAGAACAGCCGCATGGTGATCTGCGGCGATCCCAAGCAGGTCGACATCCCTGGCGGCGTGGCGGCGTCCGGCCTGGCGGATGCAGTCCGGCGGCTCGAAGGCGTCGAGAGTATCTCGATGTGCCGCTTCACCGTAGGCGATGTCGTCCGCCATCCGATCGTCGGGCGCGTCGTCGAAGCGTATGAGGGAAGCGACGCCTGACGAAGCTGTGATCGAAGCGCCTTCTGGTCCACGACGCGTGCTTGGAAGCAGGCGCTGTGGGCGCGGCGCCTGATCTAAAGCGAGGAGGTCGTTCGGGCTATTGGAACGCTAGGGCGATGCGCTTGCGGCATCGATGCGGCAGCTCGACGCGAGGGCAACCCGGGATCGTGTCTGTCAGCATGGGCGGGCATCATCCATCGCTGCATGGGTGTGTCGCCTATGGCGTCGCCATCCCATACCGCTGCCGTCCGAGCTTCCGGCGGATAAGTGGTTCTACGATTCGCTTGAAGGCATCTTGTTACCGGTTCCGTCGATGCGCCGATAATCGCAGCGATGGTCGCCTAGGAACGGGAAGTCATCATCTGCGCGCCTCGTCGACGGTGCCGGCGGCGGCGGCGGTGCGCTGGAGAACGCCGCGCTGGCGCTTCGAGGTCCGGCCGCCGACGCGCAGATGTCGCCCCCAAGTTCGTCGAGTTGAACGCAGGCGGATCGTGTCGGCGAGCGGCGTTGGGTTTGATTTTCAGCGTATCGGCACTGTCGTCTTCCACCGTTCTAAGTGCGGGCGCTTGTTCAGCGTCGCGCGGGGTGGCGGTCACTTGCGCATAGTCCGGGCGAGCGCGGTCCAGCGGTCGCGGTTGGCGGCGATCTCGGGCGATACGGGGATGCGGGTGCCGATGCGGCCGGCGTCGACATGCGCTTGCCAGGCGATGACGTGGCGGACCGCGTCGGGGAGATGATCGGGGATCGGCGGTTCGTAGCGCGGCCTGGGGGCGGGAAGCGCGCGCGTTGCGATGTAGCATGGGGGCGGGTCGGCCGGGGTGGGTGCGTTCGCCATGATCGATCCTCGTTGCGGAGAGGACCGATCAGGTATGCCGGATCGGGGTGTGTAGGACAGCGGTTTTATGGGGGGCTCGTCCTGACGGTCCCCTCGTCATCCTGACGAAAGTCAGGACCCAGGGTTACGGGGTATGGCGCTTTGGGCTCTGGGTCCTGACTTTCGTCAGGATGACGGAAGGGGATGAGGGCGTGGCGTGGGTGATGGAACCAGTGCTCATCGATCTCGAACACGCGTTAGCGCGCGATCCGACGCCCTCCTTGCTCTCCCTCGAAGGCGGGAGCCCAGTCTGGATCCCCAGCTTCGCGGGGACACACGCTTGCTTGCTCGAAAGAGTACCCGTCGAAACCAGTCCAGGTGACGGAGCGAAGGGGTGGCGTCAGGATAGACCTAGACCGTCCGGCTCTCCTGATCCTCCCCCGCGAGGGGGAGGTGGCACCGCAGGTGACGGAGGGGGAGGACACGGAACCTACGTAATCGCCCCCTCCCCCTCCGTCTGGCAAGCGCCAGCCACCTCCCCCTTGCGGGGGAGGATCAGGAAGGCGCCTCAGCCGAGCGTCGAGCCGCGATCCGCGGCGAACGACGGGGCCGGGCCGGTGGCGTGGCGGAGCGACTCGCGCTCGGCCTTGGTGGGGACCGCGGTGGGATCGGGGCGGAAGGCGTCCGGCGCGCGATCGGTCGCACCCGGGCGGGGCTTGTCGAGCGCGAGATCGGGCGCGGCATGCTCGGCGTTGGTCTTCGAACGCAGGAACACCGCCAGCAACGCACCCCCGAGACCGATCGCCGCAGTCCCGATCGACAGCGCGTTGATGCCGAACGTCTTGGCGTTCGGCTTGGGGCGGGGAGCGGGCTTGTGCGGGTGAGGCTTGGTCATGGGAATGTCCTTTGATGCAGCCTCGGAAACGGACGGTCGGTGGCAGGGGTTCCGCTTTGCGCTAGCGACGCAGATGCGTCCGTTATCGATGCGATGACCCTTGCTGAGTGTGATGACGCGCTATGCTGTCATTGACGGCGGCATTGTTGTAGTTACATAAAAAGTCGGATGTGGAGATCAGCTTCGACCCTGTAAAGCGCGCTTGGACGCTGGCGGAGCGAGGGCTCGATTTCGCCGATGCGGGCAAGGTGTTTGCGGGGACGGTGTTCGAGTTCGAGGACGAGCGCGTCGCATATCCCGAGCGGCGCTATTCGACGATCGGCATGCTCGAACATCGCATGGTCGTGGTAATATGGGTCGACGCCGAAGACGGTCGGCGCGTCATATCGATGAGGAAGGCCAATGCCCGAGAACGCACGCGATTTGAACGCTACCTCGCTTGATCCGAACGACGACGCGCCGGAGTGGACGGACGAGATGTTCGAACATGCCGAATTGGCGATCAACGGCAAGGTGATCCGGCCGGCGACGGGCTATTTGGGACCGAACGGCGTCGTGAAGGGCCGTCCACCCCTGCGCGACCGGGCCAAGCAGCAGGTGACGTTGCGGCTCGACCCGGACGTGCTGGCGAAGTTTCGCGAGGGCGGGCCCGGGTGGCAGGGGCGGATCAATAGAGCTCTAAGAACCATCTTGGAGCTTTAGCTCCATGTTAGCGCTAGAATTACTGATGGAGCGTCCCTTGAGCAATTTAAGCAACTTCGGCCGAGTGTTTGAAGAGGTTGTATCTGTGGAGGCTTGGCATTCCACATTTGACCCCGTCTCAAATTTGGCCACCGTTCATGCAGACATCTCATTTACAGATGCCAAACTTGGAGCGGAACGGGATTGTCCAGTGCGGTTTACCCTTGGATTACGCCGAGCTGAAGTTTCGTTGATTATCCCTGATCGGGAACCAATTGCCGTAGTTCAAAGCTCTATCTCTAGACAGATCGGCCCCATGGGCCAAAAGACTTTAGAGATTACTAGCGGGCGACACGCTGACGGTAAAGCAGAAGGCGGATTATCAGCATCACCGCATCCATTAAATTTTGAACTAAGCGGCTCAGTTGGCGCCATGCAAAGCACAAAGTCAGTCACGTCCTTAACCGAAAAGGTAGGACCATTTATGGTGAGACATTTTACGAAAGACAAAGCGCAATGCTGGGAGATATTTACTGATCGCGGCGGCACTCTCGTTGGGAAGGCTTGGGATCCAGTGTTAGAGCCAAGAATGAAGGTGAAAAAAATCCAAGATAGCCGATTGGATCCGTCAATTAGAATTAGAGTTCGATGCCGTCGCGAAGATTTAGCAATATCGAACTTATCATTCAAGTCACCTCGCGAACACGCCGGATTCTCCTGGCATAGCAACAATAATAAGCTAGCTGCCGCATCCGCCTATATCAAAGCACGGCTCGTACATCATGGCTTAACTCCTAACGACTTTGACGAGGAGCTCTCATTGATATTCCTCGCCGATGCCGCTGTTACCGAGGAGATATCATGACTCACTGGCTTGATAAACTATGGGTTATTCCGAAGGTTCAAACAAGTAATTTGCGTGAGCTGGCCATCATTCTTGATGCAGACCCTCGATCATTCTATCGAGATCAGGACCTTCAAGGATGCGATTTACGCGGACAAGATTTACGAGAAATGGATTTCACCAATAGCAACTTGTCCAAAGCCGTTTTAGATAGCGCTACTAAATTATCACCGGTCTTTGATCCGAGAGTATCAACGCTTTCGGACTACATAGGCGTAGTCTTAACCCGAGATTTAAATAGCTTAATCACTCGCTATGCTGAGGAAGCAAAATACAGATATCCAGCATGGGCTTTCAAAGCGTTAATTGAGCGAGGTATTCACATATATGCAAAACGAGAATGGGACTTCTATACAGCACTAATATCAGGCAATGAATACTTTAGTGCGCTACTCGATAGTACAAGTAAATACTCTCTTTTAGAGAAGAGAATGCAGATTTATGACTGGCAGCAACGCCGCATCAGCATTGATATGGGCCTTGGGTTACTGGAACATAGATTTGCTATAACCATGCTTGTTGGCTTAGTATCTCGAAAGATATCATTTGCCGATAACAAAGATTATTCGCAGATAAGACCAAATTCATTAATAAAGGTAACTAATAAATTTGAAGTGCCTGATATAGGCGAAAAGTTCGTTTAAATCAGGTTGCCGGATCGGCGACTCGCTTCTCCAGCAAGGGTGCAAGATACTTCCCCGTAAAGCTGCCCTTGGCCTTCGCCACCTTCTCCGGCGTGCCTTCGGCGACGATCTCGCCGCCCTTGACGCCGCCTTCGGGGCCCAGGTCGAGGACCCAGTCGGCGGTCTTGATGACGTCGAGATTGTGTTCGATCACGACGACCGTGTTGCCTTGCTCGACCAGCGCGTGGAGGACTTCCAACAATTTCCGCACGTCCTCGAAATGGAGCCCGGTGGTGGGTTCGTCGAGGATGTAGAGCGTGTTGCCGGTGGCGCGGCGCGAGAGTTCCTTGGCGAGCTTCACGCGTTGCGCTTCGCCGCCCGAGAGCGTCGTCGCCTGCTGGCCGACCTTGACGTAGCCGAGGCCGACCTCGACCAGCATCGCCATCTTGTCGCGGATCGGGGGGACCGCCTTGAAGAACTCGGCGGCGTCCTCGACCGTCATGTCAAGCACGTCGGCGATCGAATGCCCCTTGAACTTCACCTCGAGCGTCTCGCGATTGTAGCGCGCGCCGTGGCAGACGTCGCAGGTGACGTAGACGTCGGGGAGGAAGTGCATCTCGATCTTGAGCACGCCGTCGCCCTGGCACGCCTCGCAGCGGCCGCCCTTGACGTTGAAGCTGAAGCGGCCGGGCTTGTAGCCGCGCGCCTGCGATTCCGGCAGGCCGGCGAACCAGTCGCGGATCTGCGTGAAGCTGCCGGTGTAGGTGGCGGGGTTGCTGCGCGGGGTGCGGCCGATCGGCGACTGGTCGATGTCGATGACCTTGTCGAGATACTGGAGGCCGGTGATCTTGTCGTGCTTGCCCTGGACGATGCGCGCGCCGTTCAGCTCGCGGGCGGCGGCGGCGTAGAGCGTGTCGATCGTGAAGCTCGACTTGCCCGAGCCGGAGACGCCGGTGATGCAGGTGAAGGTGCCGAGCGGCAGGCTGGCAGTGACGCCGCGCAGGTTGTTGGCGACCGCGTTGTGGACGGTGAGCTTCTTGCCGTTGCCCTTGCGCCGTGTGGCCGGGACGGGGACTTCGCGCGTGCCGTTGAGATAGTCGGCGGTGATGCTGCCCTTCGACTTGAGGATCTGCTTCAGCGTGCCCTGCGCGACGACCTGGCCGCCGCGGACGCCGGCGCCGGGGCCCATGTCGATGATGTAGTCGGCGGTGCGGATCGCGTCCTCGTCATGCTCGACGACGAGCACGGTGTTGCCGAGGTCGCGCAGACGGCGGAGCGTCTTGAGGAGCATGTCGTTGTCGCGCTGGTGCAGGCCGATCGAGGGCTCGTCGAGGACGTAGAGCACGCCGGACAGGCCGCTGCCGATCTGCGATGCGAGGCGGATGCGCTGGCTTTCGCCGCCACTGAGCGTGCCGGAGGTGCGGTCGAGGTTGAGGTAGTCGAGGCCGACATTGTTGAGGAAGCCCAAGCGCTCGACGATCTCCTTGAGGATGCGTTCGGCGATCGCGTTCTGCTGGTCGCCGAGGTGCTGCGGCATGTCGGTGAAGAACTGGAGCGCGTCGACCACCGAGAGATGCGTGGCGTAGGAGATGTCCTTCATCGCGATCTTAACCGCGAGCGCCTCGGGTTTCAGACGCGCGCCGCCGCAGACTTCGCAGGGGGCGGCGGACTGGTACTTGCTCAGCTCCTCGCGCATCCAGGCGGAGTCGGTCTGGAGCATGCGGCGGTTGAGGTTGCCGATGACGCCCTCGAACGGCTTCGAGACGTCGTATTTCTTCTTGCCGTCGATGAAGGTGAGCGTGACGGGCTTGCCCTTCGAGCCGTGCAGGATGGTGCTCTGGACCTCCGGCGGAAGGTCGGACCAGGGCGTCTCGATGTCGAACTTGAACTCGCGCGCGAGGCTGCCGAGGACCTGCATGTAATAGGGCGACGGCGGGTTGGATTTTGCCCAGGGGACGACCGCGCCCTTCTTGATGCTGAGCATGTGGTTGGGGACGACGAGGTCTTCGTCGAACAGCAGCTTCTCGCCGAGGCCGTCGCAGGCCGGGCACGCGCCTTGCGGGGCGTTGAACGAGAACAGGCGCGGCTCGATCTCGGAGATGGTGAAGCCGCTGACCGGGCAGGCGAACTTTTCGCTGAAGACGATGCGGCCGTCGGGGGCGTTGTTGCCGAGAATTTCCGATTTCGGCGTGTGCGGCTCGACCGGGTCGGCGGGGTCGACATAGGCGAGGCCGTCGGCGAGTTTCAGTGCGGTTTCGAACGACTCTGCGAGGCGCGTGGCGATTTCGCCGCCTACGACCAAGCGGTCGACGACGACTTCGATGTCGTGCTTGTACTTCTTGTCGAGCGCGGGGGCTTCGTCAATGTCGTGGATCTCGCCGTCGATGCGGACGCGCGCGAAGCCGGCCTTCTGCCACTCGGCGAGCTCCTTGCGGTACTCGCCCTTGCGGCCGCGGACGACGGGGGCGAGCAGGTACAGGCGCGTGCCTTCGGGGAGCGCCATGACGCGGTCGACCATCTGCGACACGGTCTGCGCGGCAATGGGCTCGCCGGTGGCGGGCGAGTACGGGATGCCGACGCGCGCCCAGAGCAGGCGCATGTAGTCGTAGATCTCGGTGACGGTGGCGACGGTCGAGCGCGGGTTGCGCGACGTCGTCTTCTGCTCGATCGAGATCGCGGGCGAAAGGCCCTCGATGTGGTCGACGTCGGGCTTCTGCATCAGCTCGAGGAACTGGCGGGCGTAGGCGGACAGGCTCTCGACGTAGCGGCGCTGGCCCTCGGCGTAGATCGTGTCGAAGGCGAGGCTCGACTTGCCCGACCCCGACAGGCCGGTGATCACCGTGAGCGTGTCGCGGGGGATGTCGATGTCGACGTCCTTGAGGTTGTGCTCGCGCGCGCCGCGTACGGAAATCTTGGTCAGCATGAGGCTGGTTCTACTTCTGTTCTGATCGGGAGACTAGTGGGAGAGATAGGAATGCATGAGGCCGGGTGCCAGTTCATCCGGGACGATCGATTGCGCGACGGTCGTCACGCGAGCGCACATCCGGCTTGCCACCGGCGGGGTATTGATACGAAAGCTTTCCGACAAAGGCGTGGGGGAAGCGGATGACGCAGATGCCTATCGACGCCGCGCTGTTCGAGGCACTTCCTCCCGACGCGGTGCTGCGGGTCGCGCCTAAGAAGATGCGCGGATGGAGCTTTACCCTGCTCAATGCGAAGGCGGCGTTCGAGGCGCTGGCGAAATGCAATGACTCGACGGTCAAGCTGTGGGGCATCGATCCGACCGAGCGCTCGCGGATCGCCCAGTCTGCCGAGCCGGCAAGCTATCCGGGCGACTGGGTCGTGACCAATGCTTACCCGATGACGATCGTCAGAAAGGGCGCGCAGGGAACATCGATCGTGCTGTGGACGATCGGGTTGGACGGACGGGTCGCCGATTGCCGGACGGTGGTATCGAGCGGCGAGGTCGAACTCGACAAGGCAGCCTGCCGTGCGATCACGCAGCGCGGGCGCTACAAGCCGGCGCTTGGTCATGACGGCAAGCCGATGATCAGCCACAGTACGCGCAAGGTGGCGTGGCGATTGCGGGGGACGTGGTCGGGCAAAGATTAAGCCCGGCGCATCCGCTCGCCCGACGACACGGCCTTGCGCCCTGCCGATGGTGTATTATCTTCGTCGTACACATTGCGAACGGCACAGAGGACGACATGGGCAAGAAGAAGGACGAGCGTAAGCGGCGCGAGCGCGAGGTGGAGATCGAAATGCGCGCGGGCGGGCATCACGAAGGTGAGCCGGACGGCGGCGGGCACAAGCGCCACAAGCATGCCGATGGCAAGCATGACGACCAGAAGCACGACGGTGGAAAGCAGGCGGGCGGCAAGCATGCGGGTGGGGCGCCGTTCGCCGGGATCGCCGCGACGATCGCGCGGCAGATGGGGACGCCGGTCGGGCGGCAGATGATCACTGCCGGGCTGATGGCCGCGGCGACGGCGATCTCGAAGCACGACGCGAAGGCGAATGCGCGGCCGACCCCGCCGACGCCCCCTGCCCCGCCCTCGCCTGCCGCACCCTCGCAACAGGCTGAGCCTGGTGCGTCCAAGGTGGAGCCGGACGTGGCGGCAGAGACGGCCAAGCCGCAGGGCAATGGTCCGTTCGCCGGGGATACGCCGGAGCCGCCGCGGAGCGAGAAGACCGCGTTGCCGCCCGAGTTCGCCAAGGTGCTGGACTCGGTCACGGTAGGGCTGGAGCGGTTGTTCGTCGGGTTCGGCAAGCCGACCGGGAAGAAGGACCCACCTGCCGCTTGACCGTGCGGGACCGCGACGCCGCGCGTGGTGTTGCGGTCCTGTCGGGGCGGCTCAGGCGGCCTTGGTGTAGGCGTCCGGGACGTAGACGTCCGGGATGTAGATGTCCGGGATATATACGGGAGGGATGCAGACGGCGGGTTGGCGACGGTCGCTTTTCGCGCGGTACATCGCGCGGTCTGCGTCGGCGATGAGGTCGATGATCGGCGTGTCGGGCTCGCCTTCGACGACGCCGATGCTTACGCCGAGCGTGCCATGCGTGGCCATGCGCGGCGCCATGGCCTGCGCGAACCGGGTGGCGATACGGTTGCCGATCACACGGGCCTGCTCTGTCGGGACGTCGGGCAGCACGCAGACGAACTCGTCGCCGCCCCATCGGATCAGGTGGCCTTGTCGGCCGACGGCGTCGTGCGCGATCTCTGCGAAGGTGCGGAGTGCGGCGTCGCCGGCGGCGTGGCCGAGCGTGTCGTTGAGCGTCTTGAAGCGATCGAGATCGAGCATCATCACCGTCAACGTGCGCGGCGCGTGGCGACCGGCGAAGGTCTGCGCGATGCGGTCCAGGCCGGCGCGGTTGAACGCGCCGGTGAGCCAGTCGCGCTCCATCTGATCGAGCAGCAGGTTCTGGCCGCGCTCGGCCTGGAGGATCAGCAGCGAGAAGGCGCGGAAGATGATGAAGGCGATCTGGCCCGCCGCGAGCCATGCGCCGAAGTCGTCGTGACGGCCGGTCAGTTGCGTGCCGATCCGGTCGCCGTAAGCCAGCCAGGCGCGACCGAGGAACATCGGCACGGTGACCGCGAACAGCGCGGCGACGATCCAGCCGGTCTGTAGCGAGTCACGACGCGCGAGACGGACGGCGACGATCACCACGACGAGGTCGAACCCGGCGCGGATGACGCTGAGATACGCGACGCGGAGGTGGAAATGCGCCGGGTCGTGCGTGAACCACAAAGGCAGGCCAAGGACCGCGGCGGTCGCCAGCATCGACGTCAGGCGCGCGTCGGGACGGCTGAACTTCACGACCGCGCCGGCAATCAGCGCATAGCCCATCACCACCGCGGGGTTGCCGATGCTGGGCGCCCAGGGGAGCCCGATCCGATCGTTGAGCACCGCCATCAGTGCGCCGCACCCGGCGATCAGGTGGCCGGCGCCCCAAAGCCCTGCCCACGATCCGAACCGACCGGTTGCCAGCGGGATGAGGTGGATGAACCCGGCGACCAGCATGCCAAGGCCGGCGACGACGTAGAGAGTGGAGAGATCGAGCGCCACGGAGACCTGCTTGTTCGTTCGTTGCGCCGACTAATAGGTTGGCTTTGCTAAGGATTGGTTCCGGTTGGGGGGCGGGGGCGGAAGTTTGCGGGTTTTGGGTTGGGCGGGGTGGGGGTGGTGCGATGAGGAGCCGGACGCCGAAGGTGATAAGCGATGCTCAGGGCGTATGCGGTGGCGTGCCAAGAATGGTTCCCCGCGAAGGCGGGGATCCAGACTGGGCTCCCGCCTTCGCGGGAGAACAAGGAGGCGGGCGGTATCGTTTGGGGTGGGGTGGCTCTGGTTTGACGGGCGTTGCTGGGCGTTGCCGGGCGTTTCGTGCACGCTATTCCGATTGCGCTCAGGTGTTGCGCTCCCTCCCCCGTCATCCCGGCGGACGCCGGGACCCATGGTCGCGGACCCGGTAATGATGGGCGGTATAACTGGGTCCGCCGTAACCGTGGGTCCCGGCGTTCGCCGGGATGACGGATGGGGGGTGCGGGTGGACGGGGCCTGGGGCGTGGGGCGAACTGCGGCAACATCCATCCCCCCGATATCCATCCCCCCGATCGAACTTAACCTTTGCCCCTTTGCCTTCGCCCTCAACTTTCGCGCTGCAACGCAGAGAGGGCGCCGGTGGATTGCCACCGACGCCCTCTCGAACTTACTTAAGATGCGCAGCGCTGCTTGGCCGGACAGGGGCAAAGCCCCTGTCGTCGGACGGCGCTGGAGCGCCGCCGGCCGGGCAAGCCCTTTGGATCCATATCTAGCAATTGCTAGATATGGATGGGCTTGCCTTGCACAGCCATCGCTGCTTCCTTGATCGCCTCGGCATGCGTCGGGTGCGCATGACACGTGTAGGCGATGTCCTCGCTGGTCGCGCCGAATTCCATCGCGATGGCGGCTTCGGCGATCAGCGTGCCGGCGAGGCTCGAGACGATCCACACACCGAGGACGCGGTCGGTCTTGGCGTCGGCGATTATCTTCACGAAGCCGTCGGTGTCGCGATTGGTCTTCGCGCGGCTGTTGGCGGCGAACGGGAACTTGCCGACCTTGATCTCCGTCTTGTCGCGCGCCGCCTCTTCCGTGAGGCCTACACCGGCAATCTCGGGCATCGTGTAGACGACGCTCGGGATGACGTCCTCGTTGACGATGCCGGTCTGGCCGGCGATGTTTTCCGCGACCGCGACGCCCTCGTCCTCGGCCTTGTGCGCGAGCATCAGGCCGGGGATGCAATCGCCGATCGCCCAGACGCCGTCGACCTTGGTGCGGAACGAGTGGTCGGTTTCGATCTGGCCGCGCTTGTTGAGTTCGAGGCCGATGGCTTCGAGGTTCAGGCCGTCGACGTTCGCTTTCCGCCCGATCGAGACGAGCACCGCGTCGGCGGTCAGCGTCTCGGATGCGCCACCCGCGGCGGGCTCGACGGTGACGGTCGCGACGCCGTCGGCGACGGTGACGCCGGTGACCTTGGTCGAGAGCTTCAGCTCCATGCCCTGCTTCTTGAAGAGCTTGGCGGTCTCGCGGCGGACTTCGCCGTCGAAGCCGGGGAGGATCTGGTCGACGAACTCGACGACCGTGACCTTCGCGCCGAGACGACGCCAGACGCTGCCCAGTTCGAGACCGATCACGCCGCCACCGATGACGACCATGTGCTCGGGGACCTTGGGGATCTCGAGCGCGCCGGTGCTGTCGACGACGGTCTTCTGGTCGACCGTGACGCCGGGGAGCGGCATGACCGACGAACCGGTGGCGATGACGATGTTCTTCGCGGTGACCTTCTGGCCCGCGACATCGACCGTGTGTGCATCCTGGAACGCGGCCTTGCCCTTGAGCCAGGTCACCTTGTTCTTCTTGAACAGGAATTCAACGCCGCCGGTCAGCTCCTTGACGGCCTTGGCCTTCTCGGCGTGCATCTGGTCGAGGTTCAGCGTGACGCCCTGGAAGTCGATGCCGAACTTGGTGAGGTGGCCGCCCTTGGCCTCCTCGTAGATCTCGGAGGCGTGGAGCAGCGCCTTCGACGGGATGCAGCCGACGTTGAGGCAGGTGCCGCCGAGCGTCTCGCGGCTCTCGGCGCAGGCGGTGCGCAGGCCGAGCTGCGCGGCACGGATCGCCGCGACGTAACCGCCGGGGCCCGCACCGATCACGAGGACGTCATAGTCGTAGTCAGCCATTCTTCATCTCCGTCGTTCTCCTGCGAACGCAGGAGCCCAGGGTTACGGGAGGCGCCGCTTGTCGCCCTGGACTCCTGCGTTCGCAGGAGAACGGGTTAGAAGAGCGTCTCGTACAAATCCTTCCAGTGCGGGTTGGTCTGTTCGATCAGGTCGATCTTCCAGGCCCGCTTCCATTTCTTCATCTGCAGCTCGCGCTGTCGTGCAGATTGTATGTCGTCACTCGCCTCGAACCACACAAGGAGGATGCAGCTATGCTCCTTGGAGAAGCCATCGATCAGGCGGTTGCGGTGTTGGTAGGCTCTGGCGAGCAAGTCGCTGGTGACGCCGAGGTAGAGCGTTCCGTTGCGGCTGCTCGCCATTAGTTACACAAAGCCGGGCCTCATGTTTTCCTGCGTACGCAGGAATCCAGGGTTACATGGCGCTGTGCCTGGAACCCTGGGCTCCTGCGTTCGCAGGAGAACGAGGAGCCGTTTTGGGTCAGAGGTCGATCAGGATACGGGTCGGATCCTCGATAGCATTTTTCAGCGCCACCAGGAACGTCACGGCTTCGCGGCCGTCGATCAGGCGGTGGTCGTAGCTGAGCGCGAGGTACATCATCGGGCGGATGACGATCTGGCCGTTGACGACGACCGGGCGTTCCTCGATGCGGTGGAGGCCGAGCACGGCCGACTGCGGCGGGTTGATGATCGGGGTCGACATCAGCGAGCCGAATACGCCGCCGTTCGAGATCGTGAAGGTGCCGCCCTTCATCTCGTCCATCTTGAGCGCGCCTTCCTTGGCACGCTTGCCGAAGTCGCCGATCGTCTTCTCGATCGTCGCGACCGACATCTGGTCGGCATCGCGGATCACGGGGACAACGAGGCCGCCCGGCGACGAGACCGCAACCGAGATGTCGGCGTAATCGTGATAGACGATGTCGTCGCCGTCGATCGACGCGTTGACCGACGGGATGTCGCGCAGCGCCATCGTCGCGGCCTTCACGAAGAAGCCCATGAAGCCGAGGCGGACGCCGTGCTTCTTCTCGAACAGGTCCTTGTACTTGGCGCGTGCCTCGATCACCGCGGTCATGTCGACGTCGTTGAACGTCGTCAGCATCGCGGCCGTGTTCTGCGCTTCCTTGAGGCGCTTGGCGATCGTCTGGCGGAGGCGCGTCATGCGGACGCGCTCCTCGCCGCGACCCGAAGCAGCGGCGGGCGCTGCCGTCGGAGCGGGCGCTGCGGCGGGGGCAGGCACTGGCTTGCTCGACGCGGCGGCGGTCACGTCTTCCTTGGTGATGCGACCGTCGCGGCCGGTGCCCTTGACGGTGCCGGGGTCGACGCCGTGCTCGAGCACCGCGCGGCGGACCGACGGGGAGAGCGCGGCGGGCGAGTCGCTGGTGCCGGCACCGGGCTGGTCGCCATAGCCTGCACCAGATTCATCCTTGGCGAGTGCTGCGGGCGTTGCGGTCGCGGCAGGCTCGGGAGTCTTGGCGGGCGCAGCGGCCGCGCCGTCACCCGAGTCGATCGTGGCGAGCATCGCACCGACCTGCACGGTGTCGCCGACGGCGACGGCGTGCTGGCCCATGACGCCGGCGACCGGCGACGGGACCTCGACCGAGACCTTGTCGGTCTCAAGGCTGGCGATCGGCTCGTCGACCGCGACGGGGTCGCCGGGCTGCTTCAGCCACTCGCCGAGGGTGGCTTCGGTGATCGATTCACCCAGGACGGGGACGGTGACTTCGGTTGCCATTTTCTCGTTTCCTCCACCCCGGCGTAGGCCGGGGTCCAGTTACGAAACGCTGAGTGGCCGGCGTTTCGCTCAATTACATCTACCATCCCAATTGGGCCCCGGCCTACGCCGGGGTGGTAGAAAAACTTAGTTTGCGCGGGTGCGGCGGATTTCGTCGCGGACGGAGTGGCCGAGCGCGTCGGCGACGAGCGCGCCCTGTTCGGCCTGGTGACGCTTCATCAGGCCGGTCGCGGGCGAGGCCGAGGCGTTGCGGCCGGCGTAACGCGCGCGCTTCACCGGTGAGTCGACCGTTGCCAGCGCCTCCTCGATCAGCGGCTCGACGAAGAACCAATAGCCGTTGTTCTTCGGCTCTTCCTGCGCCCAGACGATCTCTTCCAGGTTCGGCATCCGTGCAACGCGCTCGGCGATCGGGTTGCCGGGGAAGGGATAAAGCTGTTCGACGCGGACGATCTGCGTGTCGGTATCGCCCGCCGCGTCGCGTGCCTCGATCAGGTCGTACGCGACCTTGCCGGTGCACAGGACCAGACGCTTCGTGTCGACGTCGGCGGCCGGATTGGTATCCGACAACAGACGGCGGAAGTGGCTGTCGCCCTGGAAATCCTCCGCATTCGAAACTGCGAGCTTGTGCCGCAGCAACGACTTCGGCGTCATCACGATCAGCGGCTTGCGGAAGTTGCGGTGCATCTGCCGGCGAAGCAGGTGGAAATAGTTCGCCGGGCTGGTGCAGTTCGCAACCTGGATGTTGTCGTCCGCGCACGATTGCAGGAAGCGCTCGGGACGTGCCGAGCTATGCTCTGGCCCCTGCCCTTCGTAACCGTGCGGGAGCAGCATCACGAGGCCGTTGGCGCGAAGCCACTTCGACTCGCCGCTCGTGATGAACTGATCGATCATGATCTGCGCGCCGTTGACGAAATCGCCGAACTGCGCCTCCCAGAGGACCAACGTCTTCGGGTCGGCGAGAGCGTAGCCGTACTCGAAGCCGAGCACGCCGTATTCGCTGAGCGGGCTGTCGAGCACTTCGAAACGACCGTGCTCGATTTCCTGCAACGGCACGTACTTGTGCTCGTCGGTCTGGTCGACCCAGACGGCGTGACGCTGCGAGAAGGTGCCGCGGCCCGAATCCTGGCCGGACAGACGGACGCCGTAGCCTTCCGAGAGCAGGCCACCGAACGCGAGCGCTTCGCCGGTCGCCCAGTCGAAGCCCTTGCCGGACTTGAACATCTCGCGCTTGGCATCGATCACGCGGTTGAGCGTCTTGTGGATCTTCACGCTGTCCGGGATCGTCGTCAGCGTGCGGCCGAGCGAGTCGAACAGCTTCGTGCTGAGACCCGTCTCGACGTTGCGGCGCGCCGACGCGCCGTCGGTGGGCGCGCTGAGGCCGGTCCAGCGACCGCCGAACCAGTCCGCCTTGTTGGGCTTGTACGACGACCCGGCTTCGAACTCGCCTTCGAGACGGAGCGTGAACTGCTTCACGTTCTCGTCGATCCAGGGCTGGTCGATCACGCCTTCCTTGATCAGGCGATCGCCGTAAACCGAGCTGACGCCGGGGTGCTTGCGGATGATGTCGTACATTAGCGGCTGCGTGAAGGACGGCTCGTCGCCTTCGTTGTGACCGAAGCGGCGATAGCACCACATGTCGATGACGATGTCGCGGTGGAACTTCTGGCGGAATTCCATCGCCATCTTGGTGGCGAAGGTGACTGCCTCGGGATCGTCGCCGTTGACGTGGAAGACCGGCGCCTGCACGCCCTTTGCGACATCCGACGGGTAAGGCGACGAGCGCGCGAACTGTGGCGAGGTCGTGAAGCCGACCTGGTTGTTGATGATGAAGTGGACGCAGCCGCCGGTATTGTAGCCGCGGATGCCAGAGAAGCCGAGGCACTCCCAGACGATGCCCTGCCCTGCGAACGCGGCGTCGCCGTGGATCAGCACGGGCAACGAGGCCACGTGATCCTTGAGGTCGTTGTTGAGCGTCTGGATCGCGCGCGTCTTGCCGAGCACGACCGGGTCGGCGGCTTCGAGATGCGACGGGTTGGCGACCAGGCTCATGTGAACCTTGTGACCGTCGAACTCGCGATCGGTGCTGGTGCCGAGGTGATACTTCACGTCGCCCGAGCCGCCGATGTCGTCGGGGTTGGCCGAACCGCCGGCGAATTCGTGGAAGATCACGCGCAACGGCTTGGCCATCACGTTCGCTAGCACGTTGAGGCGACCGCGGTGCGCCATGCCGATGACGAGCTCGCGCACGCCCATCTGGCCGCCATACTTGATCACGCTCTCAAGCGCGGGGATCATCGATTCACCGCCGTCGAGCCCGAAGCGCTTCGTGCCGACATACTTCTTGCCGAGGAACTTCTCCCACTGCTCGGCCTGGATCACCTTGGTGAGGATCGCCTTCTTGCCGTCGGTGGAGAATTCGATCGCCTTGTCCTGGCCCTCCATGCGCTCCTGGAGGAAGCGGCGCTCCTCGACGTCGGAGATGTGCATGTATTCGAGGCCGACATTGCCGCAGTAATTCTTGCGCAACGTGTCGACGAGCTCGCGGATCGAGACCCATTCGAAGCCCATCGTGCCGCCGAGATAGACCTTCCGGTCGATGTCGGCGTCGGAGAAGCCGTGATATTCGGTCTTCAGATCCTCGGGCATCTCGCGCTTCGACAGGCCGAGCGGATCGAGGTTGGCGGCGAGGTGACCGCGGACGCGGTAGGTGCGGACGAGCAGCTGCGCGCGGATCGCGTCGGCGGCGGCCTTGGCGATCTCTTCCTTCGAGACGGGCGCGGGTGCCGCTGCTGCGGGAGCGGGCTTGCCACCCTTTGCTGGCTTGGGCGCGGGCTCCATCTGAGTCGGATCGAGCGCTGCGGTCAGGTCGTCCGTGGTGGTGAGCGGCCAGCGGGCGCTCTCCCAGCTCGGGCCCTGCGCGGAGCCTTCGAGACCCTCGAAGAACGCGCGCCAACCGGATTCGACCGAGGCCGGGTCCGCGTTGAACTTGGCGTAGAGCGTCTCCACGAACGCCGGGCTGACGCCGGCTGCGATATCGCTGAAATCCTGGCCTTCGTAGCCCATCGTTCTCGTCCTCAGTGTCCCTCTCCCCGCGAGGGAGAGGGAGGGGCCCGCCCGCACTTGCGGGTGGGAGGGTGAGGGCACGGGCGGTCACGTGCCCTCACCCTTCCGCTGCCAAGAGGCAGCTCCTTCCCTCTCCCCGGGGGGAGAGGGGTAGTCAGCTCAACCCTTCAACACGCTCAGCAGCGTCTCGCCGAGCAGGCTGGGGCTTTCCGAGACCTTGATCCCGGCAGCTTCCATCGCCGCGATCTTGCTCTCCGCGTCGCCCTTGCCGCCCGACACGATCGCGCCGGCATGGCCCATGCGACGGCCCGGAGGCGCCGTACGACCGGCGATGAAGCCTGCCATCGGCTTCGACCGACCGCGCTTGGCTTCGTCGCGGAGGAACTGTGCCGCCTGCTCCTCGGCGTCGCCGCCGATTTCGCCGATCATGATGATGGACTGCGTCTCGTCGTCGGCGAGGAACAGCTCGAGCACGTCGATGAAGTTCGTGCCGTTGACCGGATCGCCACCGATGCCGACCGCGGTCGTCTGACCAAGGCCTGCGTTCGACGTCTGGAACACCGCCTCATAGGTGAGCGTGCCTGAACGGCTGACAACGCCGACCGAGCCCTTCTTGAAGATCGAGCCGGGCATGATGCCGATCTTGCACTCGCCGGGGGTCAGCACGCCGGGGCAGTTCGGGCCGATGAGGCGCGACTTGGAGCCCGACAGCGCGCGCTTGACCTTGACCATGTCGAGCACGGGAATGCCCTCGGTGATCGCGACGATCAGCTCGATCTCGGCGTCGATCGCCTCGAGGATCGAATCGGCGGCGAAGGGGGGCGGCACGTAGATCACCGACGCGGTCGCGCCGGTCATCGCTTTGGCTTCGGCGACGGTGTTGTAGACCGGGAGGTCGAGGTGGGTGGTGCCGCCCTTGCCGGGCGTGACGCCGCCGACCATCTGCGTGCCGTATTCCAGCGCCATCTTGGTGTGGAAGCTGCCGGTTTCGCCGGTCATGCCCTGGGTGATGACCTTGGTGTTCTTGTCGACGAGGATGCTCATTCTATCTCCAGTCCGGTCCGCCCCGGCGAAGGCCGGGGTCCAGTTGGGAAGGCGGTCATGGTAACGCGATACGATCGTACAGGTCATCCCAAGCAGGATTGAACCCTTCGATCTCACGCACTTTCCAGGACCGCTTCCACTCCTTCATTTGCAGCTCGCGCTGCCGTGCCGCTTCCCATTCACCGCAGGCCTCGTACCAGACGAGGATCTTGCAGGAGTAACGCTTGGTGAAACCGCCGAAACCGTTGCGGTGCTCCCACACACGCTTTGGCAGGTTCACGGTCGAACCGAGGTAGATCGCACCGTTGGGGAAGTTGGCCATGATGTAGACGAACGCTTGTTCTTCCATCATTTCGGCTTCCCCAACTGGACCCCGGCCTTCGCCGGGGTGGTGGTTACTCCTTTTGGTTCCTTACCTCACCTCAAATCAGTTCAGCGAACCATCGATGCCCTTGCAGGCGATGATCAGTTCCTTGACCGCATCGACCGACACGGTGAGGTTCTGCTTGGCTTCGTCGTCCAGCTTGATCTCGACGATCTTCTCGACGCCGCCAGCACCGATCACCACCGGCACGCCGACGTACAGATCGGTCAGGCCATACTCGCCCGACACATACGCCGCCGCCGGAAGCACGCGCTTCTGGTCGTATAGATACGCTTCGGCCATCGCGATGCCGCTGGTCGCCGGCGCGTAGTATGCCGAGCCGGTCTTCAGCAGCGCGACGATCTCGCCGCCGCCGCCGCGCGTGCGCTTGACGATCGCGTCGATCTTTTCCTGGCTCGACATGCCCATCGCGATGAGATCCGGCACCGGGATACCCGACACGGTCGAGTAGCTGATGACCGGGACCATTGTGTCGCCGTGGCCGCCTAGCACGAAGCTGGTGACGTCCTTGACCGAGACCTTGAACTCGTCGGCGAGGAAGTGGCTGAAGCGTGCCGAGTCGAGCACGCCGGCCATGCCGACGACCATGTGGTGCGGCAGCCCGGAGAACTCGCGAAGTGCCCACACCATCGCGTCGAGCGGGTTGGTGATGCAGATCACGAACGCGTTCGGGGCGTTATTCTTGATGCCCTCGCCGACGGCCTTCATGACCTTCAGGTTGATGCCGAGCAGGTCGTCGCGGCTCATGCCGGGCTTGCGTGCGACACCGGCGGTGACGATGATAACGTCCGCGCCGGCGATGTCGGCGTAATCGTTCGAGCCGGTGATCTGCGAGTCGAAGCCTTCGACCGGGCCGCACTGCGACAGGTCGAGCGCCTTGCCCTGAGGGATGCCCTCGGCGACGTCGAACAGGACGATATCGCCAAGGCCCTTGAGTGCTGCGAGGTGCGCGAGCGTACCGCCGATATTACCGGCGCCGATCAGCGCGATCTTCTTGCGAGCCATTCCAATCCGTCTCCGTCTGATGTGCGGGGTGATTGGTGACGCCGGTTACGCGCATTATCCCGCTACGGCAACCGCTAAAAGGACAAAAGCGGGTTGTTATTGCAACTAGTTCGCATGTGCAATACGCTTAGAGATGGCCCTCAGCGAGATAATCCTCGGACCGCATCTCTTCGAGGCGGCTGATCGTGCGGTCGAACTCGAAGCGCCCGTCGCCGCTTTCGTAGAGGTCGCCGGGTTGCGCATCGGCGGCGGCGAGGAGCTTGACCTTGTGCTCGTACAGCGCGTCGATCAGCGCCACGAACCGCGCCGCCTCGTTGCGGTTCTCGGGGCCGAGCTTGGGGATGCCGACGAGGATGACGGTGTGGAATTTCCGCGCGATGGCGAGGTAGTCGGCCACGCCGCGGGCTTCTCCGCACAGTTTCTTGAAGCTGAACACCGCGACGCCCTTGAGCGATTTCGGCACCCGCAGCGTACGGCCCTGGACGATCAGGTCTTCGGCCGGGACGTGCTCGCTGTCGTCGGTCGAGAAGTCGGTGAGGCGGAAGAATGCGGCGGAGAGTTGCGCAGTGGCCTCGGGGCCGTTGGGGACGAGCCAGGTGTCCTGGCTGCCGAGCCGGTCGCGGCGATAGTCGACGGGGCCGTTGAGCGGGAGCACGTCGAGGCGGTGCTCGATGGTCGCGATGAAGGGCAGGAAATGCTCGCGGTTGAGGCCGTTCTTGTAGAGATCGGCGGGCGGGCGGTTCGAGGTCGTCACGATCGTCACGCCGGAATCGAGCAGCGACGTCACCAGCCGCGAGAGGATCATCGCGTCGGGGCTGTTGGTGACCATCATCTCGTCGAACGCGAGCAACCGCGTCTCGTCGGCGATCGCGGTGGCGACGGGGACGATCGGGTCGCCGACTTCCTTGCGACGTTCGGCGGCGATGCGCGCGTGGACCTCGAGCATGAACTCTCCGAAATGCACGCGGCGTTTTTTGTCGACTGGGGCGTTGGCGAAGAACAGGTCCATGAGCATCGACTTGCCGCGACCGACTCCGCCCCAGAGGTAGACGCCTCGGGGGTCGGCTTTCTTGGAGAAGCGCGCGAAGAAGCCTGTGGATTTGGGGGTGGCGAGTTCGGTGGCGAGGGTGTTGAGGCGGGCGGCGGCGGCGGCCTGTTCGGGGTCGGGGCGGAGTTCGCCCGAGGCTACGAGTGCTTCGTAGGCCTTGAGGACGGTCACGCCGCTAACCCTTTACCACCCCGGCGGAGGCCGGGGCCCAGTTGGGAAGGTCGCGGTAACGGAGCGCTGCGCTTGATCAATGATCGTTTCCCAATTGGGCCCCGGCCTTCGCCGGGGTGGTGATAGCGGCCGGAGTCAGCCCTTTGGCGGCTTAGGCGACGGCTTGCGGATCGTGGCCGAGAAGGCGGCGATCTTGGTTTCGTCGTCCCCTTGCACCACGAGGCCCCGGAGGAACAAGAGGCGGCCGGTTTCCTTGAGCACCTCGACCTGCGCTTCGATCGGCTCGCCAATGCGACCGCCGCCGATGAATTGCGTGTTGAGATCGAGCGTCACCGCGGTGCCGGCGGTGATCAGGCCGAAGCCTCTGGCGGCGGCGAACAGCGCAACGTCGATGAACGCGAGGAGCGCGCCGCCGTGGACGTTGTTCTGGAGGTTGGAGTGGCGATGCTCGGGGGTGATGCGGACGCGGACGGTTTGGCCGTCGACGCGGTAGAGCATGGGGCCGAGCAGCGTGTTGAAGCGGGTGGGGTCGGAGAGCGACCAGCTGCGCCAGCCGGGGTTGGCGGGGTCTTCGGCTTCGACGAAATGGGGTTGGGGAGCGGGGGTGGTCACGAACCTGTCCTTCGATCCCCACACCGTTCGCCCTGAGCGAAGTCGAAGGGCATTGGGAAATTCCATCCCCCGCCCCCAGCGTGTGCTTCGACTTCGCTCAGCACGACCGGGAGGGGGGAGCGGGACGGGAAAGCAGGGCCGGAGGGGGAAATCGGATTGGGGTGGGGAAGAGGAGTTAAACACGCCCCCTCCCCCAAAGGATCAGACGATCCGTTCGGCTTCCATTTTCTTGATCTCGGCGATCGCCTTGGCGGGGTTGAGACCCTTGGGGCATGCGTTCGCGCAGTTCATGATGGTGTGGCAGCGATACAGGCGGAACGGATCCTCGAGCTCGTCGAGGCGCTCGCCGGTCATTTCGTCGCGGCTGTCGGCGAGCCAGCGATAGGCCTGTAACAGGATCGCGGGGCCGAGGAACTTGTCGGCGTTCCACCAATAGCTCGGGCACGAGGTCGAGCAGCATGCGCACAGGATGCACTCGTACAGGCCATCGAGCTTCGAGCGGTCCTCCGGCGACTGGAGGCGCTCCTTGCCCGAGGGCGGCGGGGTGACGGTCTGCAGCCATGGCTTGATCGACGAATATTGCGCGTAGAAATGCGTGAAGTCGGGGACCAGGTCCTTGATCACGTCCATGTGCGGCAGCGGGGTGATCTGGACCTCGCCCTTGCAATCCTCGATCGCGGTGGTGCAGGCGAGGCCGTTCTTGCCGTTGATGTTCATCGAGCACGAGCCGCAAATGCCCTCGCGGCACGAGCGACGGAAGGTGAGCGAGGAATCCTGCTCGCTCTTCATCTTGATCAGCGCGTCGAGCACCATCGGGCCGGTATCGTCGAGATCGAGCTCGAAATTATCGTAGCGCGGGTTCTCGCCGCTGTCCGGATCGTAGCGGTAGACCTTGAACGATTTGAGACGCTTACCCGCCCCCGAGCCCTGGCTGGTCGAGGCGTGCTTGACGCCCTTCTTGACGACGCTGTTTTTCGGGAGCGAGAATTCGGCCATTGCGAGCGGTCCGTCCGTGGTGTGATTATAGGTTGTCAGAGCCGATACATGACAGGGGCCCTCCCCGCAAATCCTTAGCTTCGCGGGTGCAACATGCGTCACACCCGCTGTCGCGTTGCCTTCTGGTGCCGGGTCAGATGATGTCGAGGATCAGGCCTAGGTCGCGGGCCTCCTCGGCTTCGATGTACCAGTTGGAGGGGGCCTTCTTCTTCAGGTCCTCGAGCGAGACCTTCGAACCCTCTACGATCGCGCGGAAGCCTTCCTCCTGAATGTTGATCGAATCCTCGATCTCGTGGAGCTTGGCCTTGAGCGTGTAGGACAGCGTGTTGAGCGGGCCGTTGAGCTCGATCGTGCTCTGCATCTGGCGCTCGTGGATCATGATGCGGCTGTTGCGCGTCAGGAAGCGGCTGTCGACCGGGAAGGCGGACATGAAGGTCGCGCCGGCGGAATAGACCGCGACCTTGCCGAGGAAGAGCGTCTCGCGGCCGGTATATTCGCGGAGCAGGCGGATGTTGTCACCCATCGCGCGAGCGACCTCGGGATCGCCGCCGAGCGTGGTGATCGAGACGACCAGCGGGCCCTCGGTGGGCGCGGCGACGAGCTGCGACTTGAAAGTGTCGTACATCGCGTCGTCGACGGGGCCGTGGAGGTGGATGTGGGGGGCGGCCAGCAAGGGGTAGTTGCGGGCGTTCGAAGCGGGGGATGTGTCGGTCATGCCGCGGCAAACTTTTGCGGGGGCGGTGGGTTCCGAATGGTTGCCGCATATCAGCACGGTGATTTGATGAGACCTGTTCGACGTGCTATGAGACGGTCATGATCGAGAGCATTCATGCAGGCGCGACGGTTAGCATCAGCGACCTGAAGAAGAACCCCTCCGGAGTCATCGAGGCTGCGGGCGGATTTCCGGTGGCCGTGCTCAATCGGAATACGCCTGCTGCGTATCTGGTGCCGGCGG
Source organism: Sphingomonas faeni (assembly GCF_040407565.1). Classification (GTDB taxonomy): domain Bacteria; phylum Pseudomonadota; class Alphaproteobacteria; order Sphingomonadales; family Sphingomonadaceae; genus Sphingomonas; species Sphingomonas faeni_F. Next base: position 705,371 of record NZ_JAPZPR010000001.1, on the reverse strand, counting down.
CGGCTTGGGAGGAATTGATGGACCGGTTGGAGGACGTCGAACTGGCAGACCTGGTGCGGGCGCGTGCCGACGAGGTGCCGGTCGCGGTGTCGCTTGGCGACTTATAGTCTCGCGTTCCTGCCGAGCGCGCTGCGGGAGTGGGAGAAGCTTGGCGCCAATGTTCGCGAGCAGTTCAAGGCGAAGCTGACCGAGCGGTTGGGCGAGCCGCATATCGCGAGTGCGCGGCTGAGCGGGATGACCGGGTGTTACAAGATCAAGTTGCGGGCCGCGGGGTATCGACTTGTGTACCGGGTCGATGATGGCTTGGTGACGGTGGTTGTTGTCGCGGTCGGGCGGCGCGATCGTAATCTGGTGTACAAGATTGCAGCCGGGCGGCTCGAGCGGTAGCACATCTGTCTCAGTCGCCCGTTCTCCTGCGAACGCAGGAGTCCAGGGTTACGGAGCGCGGCGTTTGTGATCCTGGGCTCCTGCGTTCGCAGGAGAACGGGACTTTAGAACAACGCTTAGTTTGCCTGCTTAGCCGTGCGCTTGTACTGGAGGATCCAGCCTACGAGGCCGCCGGGGACGCCGCCTACCAGCGAGAACAGCGCGTAGAAGGTGATCGCTATCTTCTGGGGCTCTTCGCCCACGCCGCGGGGTTCGATGGCGAAGACGTAGATCGCGGTCAGTAGCGCGACGACGACCGGCCACAGGAAGCCGGCGATCATCGGTTGGAAGCGCGTCAGGAGCCCCACCGCGACGGGCACGAGGAACCCGATCGCGATGATGGCCCACGTCATCGAAACATCCGCTTCATCAGTATACCCGCTTCTTGGGCTTGATGTAGTCGATGTCGTCGGTGAGCGTGTAGTCGTGGACCGGGCGGAAATCGATCTTGGTCTCGCCGCCCTTGCCGCCCCAGCCGTTGAAGGTGGTGATGGTGTGCTTCATCCAGTTCGCATCGTCGCGCTCGGGGAAATCCTCGTGCATGTGCGCGCCGCGCGATTCGGTGCGGTTGGCGGCCGAGTTCATCGTCACGACCGCCTGGCCGATCAGATTGTCGAGCTCCATCGTCTCGACCAGATCGGTGTTCCAGATCATGCTGCGATCCTTCACGGCGACGTCGGTCATCCGGCTGTAGATCCCGGCCATCTTCTCGACGCCCTGGTTGAGCAGCTCGGTGTCGCGGAACACCGCGCAATGCTTCTGCATGGTCTGCTGCATGTCGAGACGGATCTGCGCGGTCGGCGAACCGCCGCTCGCGTTGCGGAAATGGTCGAGACGCGTCAGCGCGAGGTCTTCAGACCCCTTGGGCAGCGGCGCATGCGCGGTGCCGGGCTTCAGCGTGTCCTTGATCCGCAGGCCGGTCGCGCGGCCGAACACCACGAGATCGATCAGGCTGTTCGAGCCGAGACGGTTGGCGCCGTGGACCGAGACGCAGGCCGCTTCGCCGACCGCGAACAGGCCGGGGACGACCGCGTCGGGGTTGCCGTCGACGAGGTTGACGACCTCGCCGTGGAAGTTGGTCGGGATGCCGCCCATGTTGTAGTGCACGGTCGGCGTGACCGGCAGCGGCTGGCGCGTGAGATCGACGCCGGCGAAGACTTTCCCAGTCTCGGTGATGCCCGGCAGGCGCTCGGCGAGCACCTTGGGATCGATGTGATCGAGATGCAGGAAGATGTGGTCGCCGTTCTTGCCGACGCCGCGACCTTCGCGCATTTCGAGCGCCATCGAGCGGCTGACGACGTCGCGCGAGGCGAGGTCCTTCGCCGACGGGGCATAGCGCTCCATGAAGCGCTCGCCCTCGGAGTTGGTCAGGTAACCGCCCTCACCGCGTGCGCCCTCGGTGATGAGCACGCCCGCGCCGTAGATGCCGGTCGGGTGGAACTGGACGAACTCCATGTCCTGCAGCGGCAGGCCGGCGCGGAGCACCATCGCGTTGCCGTCGCCGGTGCAGGTGTGCGCCGAAGTCGCCGAGAAATAGACGCGGCCATAGCCACCGGTGGCAAGCACGGTCTGGTGGCTGCGGAAGCGATGGATCGAGCCGTCTTCCATGCACAGCGCGATGACGCCGCGGCAGACGCCGTTCTCCATGATCAGGTCGAGCGCGAAATACTCGACGAAGAAGTCCGTGTTGTACTTCAGGCTCTGTTGATACAGCGCGTGGAGCATCGCGTGGCCGGTGCGATCGGCGGCGGCGGCGGTGCGCTGGACCGGAGGCCCCTCGCCCATGTTCTGCATGTGGCCGCCGAATGGACGCTGATAGATCGTGCCGTTCTCGTTACGGCTGAACGGCATGCCGGCATGTTCGAGCTCGTAGACCGCCTGCGGGGCCTCGCGGCAGAGATACTCGATCGCGTCCTGGTCGCCGAGCCAGTCGGAGCCCTTGACGGTGTCGAACATGTGCCAGGTCCAGTGATCCGGCGAGTTGTTGCCGAGCGAGGCGGCGATGCCGCCCTGTGCAGCAACGGTGTGGCTGCGGGTCGGGAAGACCTTGGTGATGCACGCGGTCTTCAGGCCGCTCTCGGCGATGCCCATCGTCGCGCGCAGGCCGGAGCCGCCGGCACCGACGACGACCGCATCATAGGTATGATCGATGATCTTGTAGGCAGCTGACATTACGCGGGAGCTCCGGAGAAGGCGACCTTCAAGATCGCGAACAGGGCGATGCCGCCCAGCGTGAAGGTGAACAGGTTGAGGAGGATCATCGTCACGACACGGCTCTCGTCGTGCATGTAATCCTCGATCACGACCTGAAGACCAAGACGGAAGTGATAGAAGACCGACAAGATCAACAGCGCCATCGGCACCGCGACCCAAGCCGACTGCAGCCATAGATGGACCGCGGCGTAATCATAGCCGGGCATCCGCGCTACCGAGATCATCAGCCAGAGCATGAGGAACAGGTTCGCGCCCGCCGTCAGGCGCTGCTGCCACCAGTGATGCGCGCCGTGTTTCGCGCTGCCGAGGCCGCGGACGCGACCGATTGCCGTACCCGAACCCATTACTTGATCCCCATGTAGAGCCAGAACACGATCGTCAGCGCGACCGAAGCGACCATCGTCGCGATCGCGCCCATCTTGTTCCGCTTCAGTTCGTAGCCGGCGCCGATATCGAGCACCATGTGGCGGATCCCGGTCATCATGTGCTGGAACAGCGACAGCGTCAGCCCGACCGCGACGATGTAGCCGATGATGTTGAGCCGGCCGGTGTCGGTGGTGAACACGTCGACGAAGGTCGCATAGGCCTGATCGCCCGCGGCGATCGCGGCGAGCCACCAGACGAGCAGCAGGCTGCCGACGGTCGCCATCCCGCTGCCGGTCGCGCGGTGCAGGATCGAGACCAGCATGTGCGGGCCCCATTTATAGACCTGCAGATGGGGAGAAAGCGGGCGTGCCGGGTTGCGCGATGCCAAGGGCGGAGTCCTCGAACCAGAAGATGACGAACCAAGAACAGCTTGGTCCAGAATATATAGATTGGGCGACCTATTAGCCACCGCGTGCTGCGATGCAACCCATTGGCGGCATGTGGGGTAACCCAGGGTAATGTGCCTGTCCGGCACGGCTTCGGGTATCCAGCCGTCTCTCCATCCCTAACCAGGTCTTAATCTATCGGCTGTAGCGCTGGGCGGGCAAAATCCCGTTCCGGAGTCCACCGCCTTGACCTCAGACCTGCCGACGCCCGGTGCGATCGCCGCCACCGTCGACCTCCCGGCGAGGCTTCGTGTGTTCGATTTCGACGGTTCGCTGGCGTCGGCGAGCCGCGAAGTCTGGGAGGCGATCGGCCCCGAGATCAATGTCGTCTCCAAGGCCTATTGGGAGCAATGGCTGCGCTGTTTCTCCGACGAACGGATCTGGGCGCCAAGCGAGACCGAGAAGATGATCGAGATCGGCTGCACATTTTTGCAGAACCGGTTCCTCGACACCGCCGGCCGGAGCTGGATCGAGTCGGTCGAGCGCTCGGTTGCCGCCGCCTACGCCGCAGACGTGTCGCCGATGGCGCTGCTGTCGATGATCAGCGCGAGCGACCGTGCCGCGCTGGACGTGCTGATGCGCCGGGTCGATCGGGAGGGGGCCAAGCTGCCTATGTTCATCGACACCCTCATGCGGCTGTCGGCGCTGGAGGGCGAGATCACGGTCGCCATCTACAACGCCTACAGCGCCTATTCCGCGCAGCGCGCGCGCGACAGGCTGGCCGCCGAGTTTCGCGACGGTATCGCGGCGATGGTCGAAACCGCGACGAACGAGGGGCATAGCCTGCGCGAGCAGACGGTGCGCAGTTCGGCGTCGACGCGCGCGGTGCTGGGCAAGGCGAGCGAAGTCGCCGCTGCCGCCGAGCAATCCGCGGTGGCGATGCGCGAGGCCGCGCAGACCGCCGCCGGCCTGATCCGCGCGATCGAGGATGCGCGGACCGAGGTGGAAGCTGCCGCCGAAATCGCGACGCGCGCCTCGAGCCAGGCAAGCCAGGCGGTAGGCATGTCCGAAACGCTGAGCGATCATGCGAAATCGATCGAGTCGATCCTGGGCCTGATCCGCGACATCGCCGGCCAGACCAACCTGCTTGCCCTCAACGCGACGATCGAGGCCGCGCGGGCGGGCGATGCGGGCCGCGGGTTCGCGGTCGTGGCACAAGAAGTGAAGTCGCTCGCCAACCAGACCGCGCGGGCGACCGACGACATCGCCGCCAAGATCGCGGCGATCCAGTCGGCAACGCGCGGCACCGTCGAGACCAATGCGAGCATCAAGGCGACCGTCGCCGAGGTGCAGGAGAGCGCGGACCGTATCCGTTACGCGATGGAGGCACAGGCGCAGACCGTGACCGCGATCACCGCCGCCGTCGACGAGACCGCGCTGGCCGCCGATTCGATGTCCACCACCATCGCCGCGATCCGCGAGGACACCGAAACCGTCGCGAGCGAGATCGACGGGGTCGGTCGCGGCTTCGACGTGCTCGACGGACGCCTCAGCAACCTGAAGAACAGCGCCGGCGATTTCGTCGCCAAGGTCGCAGCATAACACCCCCCTGGCGGGGCCTGGGAGGGGCCATGACGGTATCGAGCGCGGCCATGACGGCCATCCGCAAGACGAACGGCGGCGAGAGCGATCGCCCGCCTCAACCGACGATCGGATGGGGCGGCGACACCCGCTCGTTGCGCGAACGCGTGCGCGACTATGACTGGGACGGGATCATCGCGCCGACCTGCGCCGCGCTCAGCGACCTGCTGAACGCCGATGACGATCGCCGGATCGCTGAGACGTTCTGGCGGCATTATCTGTCGCTCGACGCCACCCGCCATGTCGCCGCGCACTTCACGCCAGAACGGCTGGAGCGGCACATCGCGACGAGCGCGCGCTATGCCCGGCTGAAATTCCAGTCGCCGTTCGACGAGGGCTGGAAGGTGATGGCGATCAGCCACGCCGACGACTGCCGAAAATCGGGCGTTCCCCTGCCCGCGCTGCTCTCCGCGCTGGCGTTCGCGCACAGCGTCACGCTGAATCTCGTCTGCGACCGGCTGGGCGACGACACCTCGCCGATGCGAACGCTGGGCGATGTCGTCCAGCGGCTTGCGCTGATCGAAGCGGACATCATGGCGTCGCATCTCGGGGCGACCGATGCCGCCGACGCGCAACGCGACCGGCGCACGCGCGCGCTGGCGTTTCGCGACAGCATCGCCGCGTCGATCGAGGGCACCGCCACGCTGGGCGCGCGCATCCGCGTGCAGGCGGTCAACGCCTCGTCGTCGACCCGCGGCGTCCTGGGGAAGGCGAGCGAAGTCGCGGCGGCGGCCGAGCAGTCCGCGGTGGCGATGCGCGAGGCGGCACAGACCGCCGCCGGGCTGATCCGCGCGATCGAGGACGCGCGCACCGAAGTGGAGGTCGCGGCGGAAATCGCGAACCGCGCGTCCGTTCAGGCGGGCGATGCGGTCGGCATGTCGGAGGCGCTCAGCGATCACGCGAAATCGATCGAGTCGATCCTGAGCCTGATCCGCGACATCGCCGGCCAGACCAACCTGCTCGCGCTGAACGCGACGATCGAGGCGGCGCGCGCGGGCGATGCCGGGCGCGGGTTCGCGGTGGTGGCGCAGGAGGTGAAGAGCCTCGCCAGCCAGACCGCGCGGGCGACCGACGACATCGCCGCCAAGATCGCTGCGATACAGTCCGCGACGCGCTCGACCGTGGCGACCAACGCCTCGATCAAATCAACCGTGGCCGAGGTGCAGCAGAGCGCCGACCGGATCCGCTATGCGATGGAAGCGCAGGCGCATACCGTGACCGCGATCACCGCGGCGGTCGACGAAACCGCGCTGGCCGCCGATTCGATGTCGACGACGATCGCCGCGATCCGCCAGGATACCGAGGCGGTGGCGGCGGAGATCGACCTGCTCGGGCAGGAGTTCGGCGAAGTCGACGACCAGTTGGGCGTGCTGCGCGGCGCGGCGGATGGGTATTCGGCGAGCGTGGCCTGAGGAGGGTAAAGGTAGAATGGGTTCACGCGGACACGCGGAGACGCGGAGGGTCCGGCGGAACCGCAAGTTCTTCAAAACTCGCGTTGTCCTACGCGTCGCCTGACCGACACGCACTCTCTCCGCGCCTCCGCGTCTCCGCGTGAACCATTCCTTCTTCGGCTTGGTGACGGATACGGCCTGCGGCGCTAGAGCGCGGGGATGACCATTCTTCTTACCGGCTCCAGTCGTGGTATCGGCGCGGCTATTCATGCGGCACTGACCGACGCTGGCGCTTCCGTCATCGGACATGGGACCGCTAGCGGTATCCCGGCCGACTTTAGCGATCCTGCGGGACCGACTGCGTTGTGGAACGCTGCGCTGGAGCAGGCTGGCGGCGCGATCGATGTGCTGATCAACAATGCAGGCGTGTTCGAGGCGGCGCCGCTCGCCGATGACGACTGGACCGCGCAGTGGGAGCGGACGATGCGGATCAACCTTACCGCGTCGGCCGAGCTGTGCCGGTTGGCGGTGCTGCACTGGCAGGCGCGCGGGTTTGGTGGGCGGATCGTCAATATCGCGAGCCGGGCGGCGTATCGCGGGGATTCGCCGGCGCACTGGCATTATGCCGCGTCGAAGGCTGGCATGGTGGCGATGACCAAGACGATTGCCCGGGGATATGCTCGGGAGGGCATTCTAGCGTTTGCGGTGTGTCCGGGGTTCACGATGACCGGGATGGCGGAGGATTATCTGTCGAGCCGGGGAGGCGATGCGTTGCTGGCGGACATTCCGCTGGGGCGGGTTGCTGCACCGGAAGAGGTTGCGGCGGCGGCGAAGTTTCTCGCGTTGGAGGCGCCGGCTTCGATGACGGGGTCGGTGATCGACGTGAATGGGGCGAGCTATGTCCGATAGTTGGAAGCTCACCCTCCCCTGCACGCGGGCGGAGGCGGAGGCGATCGATGCGAGTGGCGAGCTGACGATCGACGGCGTGTTGATGACGACGGAGGAGATCGAGGATGACGTCGAATCGTGGCGGCTCGATGCGTATTTCGAGCATGAGCCGGCGGCCGAGACGGTCGCGGCGGTGCGCGCGCTGGTGCCGAGTGCGGCGGGGGCCGAGATCGCGGTCGAGCGGTTGGGCGATGCGGACTGGGTGACGATGAGCCAAGCTGGGCTCGAGCCTTTGTCGGTCGGGCGGTTCTTCGTGCACACCGGGGCGCATGCGGGCGCGGTGCCGGCGGACAGGCGGGCGTTCCTGATCGAGGCTAGCCGGGCGTTCGGGACGGGGCATCATGAGACGACGAGCGGGTGTCTGGCGATGCTCGACGGGTTGGCGGATGCTTCGTTTGCGAACGTGATCGATATCGGGACGGGGACGGGGTTGCTGGCGTTTGCGGCGGCGCATCTTTGGCCTGGGGCCAGGGTGATGGGGACGGATATCGATCCTGTCTCGATCGATGTGACGGCTGAGAATGCGGCACTTAATGGGGTCGAGGGGATCGATCTGGTGGTCGCGGACGGCACGCTGGACGATGCGATCGTGGTTCGCGCGCCGTATGATCTGGTGATCGCGAATATTCTTGCCGGGCCACTGGTGTCGATGGCGCCGGAGATCGCTTCGATTTCGGATGTCGGGGCGACGATCGTGCTGGCCGGGTTGCTGGAGACGCAGCGGGCGGGGGTTGTCGCGGCGTTTGAGGCTTGCGGGTGTTCGCTCGAGGCGGTCGACCGGCGGGGGGATTGGAGTGTGCTTCGGTTGCACGCTGGGGCGGAGAGGTTTGTGGCGGAGGGGCCGTTTGATCCCAAGGGGCGCGATGGGTGGGCGCTGGATATTTGAGCGCTGCGGATATTTGAGTAACTGCCCTCCCCCCAGAAGAGTGTTCCCCCGCGAAGGCGGGGGTCCAGTCTGGGCCCCCGCCTTCGCGGGGGAACAGGTTGGTGAGGGTTGTCTTTACCCCACCTCCGGCACCACCCCGGCGGAGGCCGGGGCCCAGTTGGGTGAAGCTTTGAGATAGAATGGCACCGCTATCCCAACTGGGCCCCGGCCTTCGCCGGGGTGGTGGCCTCCCCTGGGTGGTGGCCTTTGTGAGCGAAGCTTACGCGGTCTCAGCGGATGCCTTCGACGTCGCGTAGTCCTGCGTGCCCTCGGTGATCATCACATCACCCGGCTCGATCTGCGCGACCGGGATATCCGGGAGTGCCTTCAGCTCTTCGTACAACGGCGCAAAGTCAGTCTCTACCGTCAGCCGCAGCAACTCCTCGAAGCTCGGGATTACGAAGTAGTTCTGCTGGAAATCGTCGATCCGGTATTCGGTCCGCATCACCCGGGCGAGGTCTAGCGCGATGCGGTTTGGGCTCGGATCGTCGAGCGCGAAGCGGGTTTCCGCGTAGCTGGAGACGATGCCCGAGCCGTAGATGCGCAGGCCTTCGGGTTCGGCGATCAGGCCGAACTCGACCGTGTACCAGTAGAGCCGTCCCAAGTATTTCAACGCGTCCAGCCCCAGCGCACGCTGGCCACCGCGGCCGTAGGCGGCGAGGTAGTCGGCGAAGACCGGGTCGGCGAGCATCGGCACGTGGCCGAACACGTCGTGGAAGACGTCGGGTTCCTGGAGATAATCGAGCTGGTCGGGGCGGCGGATGAAGTTGCCGGCGACGAACCGGCGATTGGCCATATGATCGAAAAACACGTCGTCGGGGACGAGGCCGGGGACCGCGACCACCGACCAGCCGGTGAGCTTGGTCAGGCGCTCGGACAGCTCTTCGAAATCGGGGATGCCGGGTTTCGACAGCTTCAGCACGTCGAGCCCGCGCAGCCACGCGTTCGACGCGCGGCCGGGAAGCAGCTTCGACTGGCGCGCGAACAGCGTGTCCCAGGTCGCGTGATCCTCCGCGGTGTAATCCGCCCAGTTCTGCGGGATCGTCCAGTCGGGCGCGCCTTCGGGCGGGGTGCTCAGCACATGTGTGTCATTGGCCATGCGGCTGGTCTAGCATGACGGAATGAAGACGGAAACGCGTTGGGTTAAGTCGATTTTATGGGCGGTCGCGGCGGTGTTCGGGGTGGTCTCGAGCTATGCGGTAGCGGGGCTGGTTGGTGGGTCGATCCCGAGCAATCGCGACTGGCGGGCGCCGGCCGAGGGCGTGCATATCTTCGTCGAGAGCAACGGCGTGCATACCGGGATCATCGTGCCGAAGGTGGCCGCCGGGGTGGACTGGCGCGAGGTGGCTCGGGCGGAGGATTTGCGCGATCCGCGGTATGGCGCGTTCGATCATGTGGCGTTCGGGTGGGGGGAGAAGAGCTTCTATCTGGAGACGCCGACCTGGGCTGATGTGAAATTGCGGACCGTGGTCGGCGCGGCGTTCGGCAGCACGCGGACGTTGATGCATGTCGATCATCTGCCGAGGCCGCGTGCGGGGGATGGGGCTCGCGAGATCGTGGTGACGCCGGCTCAGTATCGGCGGTTGGCGGCGTATATCCGGGCGAGCTTTCGCGATGGGGGTGCGCGGTATCGGGGGTATGCCGGGTATGACGCGTTTTATGAGGCTAACGGGCGGTATAGCGCGGTGCGGACGTGTAATGCGTGGACGGGGGATGCTCTGCGGTTTGCGGGGGTGAAGGTGGGGTGGTGGACGCCGTTTCCGGTTACTGTGATGGGGTGGTTTTGAGCTTGTTCTCCCGCGAAGGCGGGAGTCCAGACTGGGCTACCGCCTTCGCGGGAGAACAAGGAAAGAGCCACCACCCCGGCGTAGGCCGGGGTCCAGTTGGGGGACGTTGCTGACTGAGCGCAGCGCTACGTTACTCCTGTTTCCCAACTGGGCCCCGGCCTTCGCCGGGGTGGTAGAAGGGAGGTCAGCTCCCCGCGCGGTACCCTTGGTACTGGCCGCATTCCGAGCGCTGCGGGTCGCGCTTGCAGCGCTTCGCCAGTTCCTTGCGCTGCTTGCCTTCTTCGGCTTCCTGCTTGCGCATCTTCTTGCCGTAGTTGCGGTCCGATTCTTCCTGGCTGGTCGTGGTCCAGTCGACTGCCTTGCCGGCGACCTGGAACGGTGCCTTCACGATCGAGGTTGCGGTGCTGATGCAGCCATTTACGAGGAACGGCAGCACCGCGAGTACGGGAAGAACCTTACGCATTTACTTCACTCCTGCGCGGGACCGATCGCGCGCCTGGCTCCCGTATAGCGGAAAGTCGGTGAAGAAACCGTCGATACCTTGTGCAAGGCCTGCGTCGATCTCGGCGGCGATGTCGCCGTGCGCCGCGGGGTCGGTGCCGCGGCGGAAGCGGGTCGGTTCGAAGTAGTTTTCGGCGCGGTAGGTCCAGGGGTGGACGCGCAGACCCGCCGCGTGCGCGTCGGCGACCAGCGTCGTCGGGGTCGCGTCGGTCCAGAGCATGCTCTTGTTCGGGCCGATACCGTAGGCGTAGGCGGCGACCGCCTTCAGGCCTTCGGGCGTGATCATCGCCTTGTAGCTCGGCTGCGCGCCATCGGCGGGACCGCCCTCCCCGTCCATGAGCTGGATCAGGCGGACCTTGGTCATTGTGTGGAGGCGCTGGAGGTTGGCGACCTCGAACGACTGGATGAAGACCGGCGCTTTGGCCGAATCCCAGCCAGCCTCGCGCAGTTCGGCGACCAGCTTCGCGTCGGTCGGGTGGCCGATCTTCGCAAAATAGGTCGGGTGCTTGGTCTCGGGATAGATGCCGATCGTCCGGCCCGTCTCGGTGGTGCGGCGCTTGGCGAGCGCGATGATCTCGGCGAGCGTGGGGATCTGGAACTGGCCGTCATAGGCGGTGTTCGCGGGGCGGAGCTTGGGCAGGCGCTCCTTCGCGCGCAGCGTCTTCAGTTCGGCGAGCGTGAAGTCCTCGACGAACCAGCCGGTCATCGTCTGGCCGTCGATCGTCTTGGTGGTTTTCCGGCCTGCGAACTCGGGATGGTCGGCGACGTTGGTCGTCTCCGCGATGTCGTTCTCGTGGCGCGCGACGAGGACGTCGTCCTTGGTCGGCACCAGATCGGGCTCGATGAAGTCCGCACCCTGGTCGATCGCGAGCGAGTAGGCCGCCAGCGTATGCTCTGGGCGGAGACCACTCGCACCACGGTGTGCAATGACGATCGGGGGCGACAATCGGGGAGAAGCTGGCGTCATCGCCGCAGCTTGCCCGCTTGCCGCGACGAGCGCCAGCGCGCCGATGTGTGAGAGCTTGTCGCAATAGGAAACGATCGGTCGCATCGGCGTTGAGTCCTCGAAATCCGTACATTCCCGGCACATTCAACCAGGGGCATCCCCATGCATTTCACGATCAATGGTCAATCATATGACGCCGAGCCCGATATTCGCACGTCGGTGCTCGACCTGTGCCGCGAGCATCTCGGGCTGACAGGCTCTAAGAAGGGCTGCGATCATGGCCAGTGCGGCGCGTGCACGGTGCTGATCAACGGGCGCCGCGTCAATTCCTGCCTGACGCTCGCGGTGATGCACCAGGACGACGAGATCACGACGATCGAGGGCATCGGCCAGCCGGGCAATCTGCACGCGTTGCAGGACGCGTTCGTGCGGCACGACGGCTATCAGTGCGGCTATTGCACACCAGGGCAGATCTGTTCAGCGGTCGGCATGCTCGACGAGGTCAAGAAGGGCTGGGCCAGCCATGCGTCGGGCGACCTGACCGATCCGAAGTTCGACGATGCCGAGATTTCCGAGCGGATGAGCGGCAATCTGTGCCGCTGCGCCGCGTACCCGAACATCGTCGATGCGATCCGCGAAGTCGGCGGTGCCGAGCCCGCCGGCCGGACCGCGGATGAGAAGGATGCCGCGATGGAAGCAAACGCGCGTGGGGAGCTGGTGGCATGAAGACCTTCACCTACGAGAAGGCCGCGACGCCCGAGGGTGCGGTCAAGGATATCGATACGGCGGGCGCGAAGTTCATCGCGGGCGGCACCAATTTGCTCGACCTGATGAAGTTGCAGGTCGAGACGCCGGACAAGCTGGTCGACATCTCGAGGCTCGATCTCGCGAAGATCGAGGAGCGCGAGGATGGCGGGCTGACGATCGGTGCGCTGGTACCGAACAGCGATCTCGCCGCTGATCGCCGTGTCGTCGCCAAGTACGAAGTGCTGAGCCGCGCGTTGCTCGCCGGTGCCTCGGGTCAGTTACGCAACAAGGCGTCGACCGGGGGCAATCTGCTCCAGCGGACGCGGTGCTATTATTTCTACGACACCGCAGCGGCGTGCAACAAGCGTGAGCCGGGTAGCGGCTGTTCGGCGATCGGTGGCTTCAATCGCATCCTCGCCGTGCTGGGGACGAGCGAGCATTGCATCGCGACGCACCCTAGCGACATGGCGGTGGCGATGCGTGCGCTCGACGCGACGATCGTGACGCTGAAGGCGGACGGCGATCGTCGGCGGATCTCGATCCACGACTTCTATCGCCTGCCGGGCGACACGCCGCAAATCGAGAACGCGCTCGAAGCGGGTGAACTGATCACGCACATCGAGCTGCCGGCGCCGGTCAAGGGCAAGCAGGAATACCGCAAGGTCCGCGATCGTGCATCGTATGCGTTCGCGCTCGTCTCGGTAGCGGCGATCGTCGACGTGCAGGACGGCGTGATCGCGTCGGCCTCGCTCGCGTTCGGTGGCCTCGGGCCGATGCCGTGGCGCAACCCCGCGGTCGAGGCGGCGCTGGTCGGCAAGGCGCCGTCCGATGCCGTGTTCGAGGCTGCGGCGACTGCGTTGCTGGCCGATGCCAAGGGCTATGGCTCGAACGACTTCAAGATCCCCCTCGCCCGTCGCACGCTGATCGCGACGCTGCGCAACGTCACGGGAGCATAAGCATGTTTGGTCTTGGCACCACGAATAGCCTGACGATGGACAAGCCGCATCCGGACAGTCTTCTGGATACGGGCGTCCAGGGCGTCATCGGCAAGCCGCTCGACCGGGTCGACGGTCCGCTGAAGGTCACCGGGACGGCGACCTATGCCGCGGAATACCAGTTCGCGAACATGGCGTATGGCGTGCTGGTCGGGACGAAGATCTCGGCGGGCAAGGTCGTTTCGATCGACGTCGATGCGGTGAAGGCGATCCCCGGCGTGATCGACGTCGTCACCGACTTCGACCAGTTCATCCGCGTCTCGGCGCAGGGCGGCGCGACCGACGCGCCGACGCAGGGCGTTAAGGACATCGCGTTCTTCGGCCAGATCGTCGCGATCGTGCTCGCCGAGAGCTTCGAGGTCGCGCGCGATGCCGCGGCGCGCCTGCCGATCGAGTATGACGAGGCCGAGGGCCAGTACGACTTCGCCGCGCATCGCGACAAGACGCGGACCCCGCCGGACGATGCGACGCCCGCGCATTTCAAGCAAGGCGATGTCGACAAGGCGATGGCCGAAGCGGCGGTGACGATCGATTCGACCTATGTCACGCCGAGCCAGAATTCGGCGGCGATGGAGCCGCATGCCTCGACCGCGGTGTGGGAAGAGGACGGCTCGCTGTCGCTGTACGGCGCGTACCAGATGCCGACGTCGGATGCGCAGCAGCTCGCGAAGTCGCTAGGGCTGTCGGAGAAGAAGGTGCGGATCATCGCGCGCTATATCGGCGGCGGGTTCGGGTCGAAGCTCGGCATCGCGCCCGAGAGCGTCGCGGCGGCGATCGCGGCGAAGCAGCTTGGCCGTCCGGTCAAGGCGGTGATGTCGCGGCCGCAGGTGTTCGAGGCGACCGTGCGACGGTCGAATACCGAGCAGCGCGTGCGGCTGGCGGCGGATGCCGACGGCAAGTTGCTGGCGATCGGCCACGAGACGCTGACGTCGAACCAGCCGACCGAGGATTATTTCGAGCCTGCGGGTATCGGCACGCACCTGCTGTACGGTGGCGAGAACCGGCTGATCACGCATGAAGTGGTCGACGTGAACTTCGTGCTGTCGGGCTCGATGCGCGCGCCGGGCGAGGCGGTCGGGATGCTTGCGCTCGAGGGCGCGATGGACGAGCTCGCCGAGAAGCTCGAGATGGATCCGATCGAGCTGCGCAAGCGCAACGATCCGAAGATCGACCCCGAGAAAGACGTGCCCTATTCGTCGCGCAACCTGACGCGTGCGCTCGACGAGGGCGCGAAGAAGTTCGGCTGGGACAAGCGCCAGAAGGCCAGGTCGCGCCGCGAGGGCGAGTGGCTGATCGGCATGGGCGTCGCCTCGGCGGTGCGCGGCAACATGATGATGGAATCGTCCGCCAAGGTCGAGATCCACCCGGACGGCTCGGCAACGGTGTCGTCGGCGATGACCGATATCGGCACCGGCAGCTACACGATCCTGGCGCAGATCGCGTCGGAGATCCTGGGCATCCCGGTCGAGAACATCACGATGTCGCTGGGCGATACCAACGATCCTCCGGCGGCTGGTTCGGGCGGTTCGTGGGGTGCGGCGTCTTCGGGTACTGCCGTGTATCTCGCGTGCGAGATGCTGCGCGGGAAACTGGCCAAGGCGGCGGGAGTCGACGAGGACGGCCTGACGCTGAAGGACGGCAAGGCGATCGGCGATAACCGCTCGACGCCCATCCGCGAGCTGGTCGGCAAGGGTCTCGAGGCTACCGGGCATATCAAGCCGGGCAAGCAGGAGAAGGAGACGTCGCAGGCCGGGTTCGGAGCGCATTTCGCCGAGGTCGCGGTCAACGTGATCACCGGCGAGACGCGGGTGCGACGGATGCTCGGGTCGTTCGCGGCGGGGCGTGTACTCAACGCGAAGACCGCCCGGTCGCAGTGTCTGGGCGGGATGACCTTCGGGATCGGCACCGCGCTGACCGAGGACCTCGTGCATGACACGCGGACCGGCAAGCTGGTGAACCACGATCTCGGCGAATATCACGTGCCGGCCAATGCGGACGTGCCGCAGATGGACGTCCACTTCGTCGACGAGCGCGACATCCATGCGAACCCGATCCACGCGAAGGGGATCGGCGAGCTGGGGATCTCGGGTGCTGGTGCTGCGGTGGCGAACGCGGTGTATAATGCGACGGGGATCCGGGTGCGCGAGTTCCCGATCACGCTGGATAAGCTGCTGGATCAGTTGCCGGCTGTTTGAGGGCTGACCTGAAGTAGGGCACCGCTCGAATAATTCCCCCCCCGGCGGAGGCCGGGGCCCAATTGGGAAGGCTTTGATAACGGAGGATTGTCCGCCGTTACTCTCGTTCCCCAATTGGGCCCCGGCCTTCGCCGGGGTGGTGTTGGGGGGATGCGTGGCGCCCTCGTCAAACACCCCCACCCTACCCATATCCTTCCCTCCACCCGAGGATCGCAGAATGAACGAACACGTGATGGATGCGGCGTTTCGGCCGGGTGGTCTCGACCGCGCCAAGCAGGGCGTTCTCGGGCTCGGGCTCGACCGGGTCGAGGGGCCGGCGAAGGTCACCGGCGTGGCGGACTATGCGTATGAGGGCACGCCCGACGGCATCGCCTATGCCGCGATCGTCGGTACGCCCGTAGGCAGTGGGCGCATTCTCGGCATCGACGTCAGCGCCGCTGAGGCGTTGCCCGGTGTCATCGCCATCATTCACAACGATCCGCGCATGCCGGCCGGCGAGTCCAACTCTCGCGCGATGCCGATGTTCGATACCGACGTCATTCTCCACCTCGGCCAGCCGGTCGCGATCGTCGTTGCGGAGGACCAGGCGATCGCGCGCGATGCCGCGGCACTGGTCGTGGTCCGCACCGAAGCGGGCGAGGATCGGTTCGATGTCGAGGCGCAGCCGGTCGACACCGCGCCGAAGATCGGCTTCCTGCCGCCGATCGACAATGGCGATCTCGACGCGGTGATGGCGGACGCGGCGGTGACGTTCGACCGGACCTACACGACGCCCGTGCACTTCCCCGCCGCGCTGGAGCCGCACGCGACCACTGCGTGGTGGGAGGGCGACAAGCTCACCGTGCGGTCGAGCAACCAGGTGATCGGCGGGGCGCGCAAGACGATCGCGAAGGCGCTAAAGATCGACGCGGACAAGGTGCGCGTGTTGGCGCCGTATGTCGGCGGCGGGTTCGGGGGGAAGACCGGCGTCGGTCCCGAGGCGATCCTCGCGGCGATCGCGGCGGAGGTCGTCGGGCGGCCGGTGAAGGTCGCGCTGCCACGCCGCCAGACTGCGTACATGGTGCATCACCGCTCCCACACTACGCAGCGCATCCGGATCGCGGCCGACGCAAACGGCGTGATCCTCGGCATGGGGCATGAGAGCGTCGTCGCGCAGAACGATGATGGCGAGTTTCTCGAGCCGGTGCCGTTCGGGACGCTGCCGCTGTACCGAGGCGACGCGCGGCGGTTCAAGACCGACCTCGTGCGTGTCGACCTGCCCGCGAGCGGTGCGGTGCGGGCGCCGGGCGAGGCGGTCGGGACGTTCGGGGTCGAGTGCGCGATGGACGAGCTGGCCGAGCAGCTCGGGATCGATCCGATCGAACTGCGGCGGCGCAACGAGCCGGAGACCGATCCGGTGAGCGGCAAGCCGTTCTCCACGCGGCGGATGCTCGATTGCTACACGCAAGGCGCCGAGCGGTTCGGCTGGCCGGCGAACGTGCCGGCGCCGGGGTCGGTGCGCGACGGCGATTGGCTCGTCGGGATCGGCATGGCGGCGAGCTTGCGCGGCAACTTCACCGTCGAAGCGCAGGCGCGCGTGCGGCTGGAGGCGGATGGCCGTGCGACGGTCGAGTGCGACATGACCGATATCGGCACGGGGACGTACACCATCCTCGCGCAGACCGCGGGCGAGATGCTTGGGCTACCGGTGGCCGAGGTGAACGTGCGGCTCGGCGATACCGACTTCCCGCCGAGCGCGGGGTCGGGCGGGTCGTTCGGTGCCGGCAGCGCGTGTTCGGCGGTGGTGCTCGCGTGCGAGGATATCCTTGGCGAACTGGCGCTGCGGATGAACGCCGCGCCCGAGGATCTGAGCCTGCACGATGGCTGCGTGAGCGCTGGCGGGCGATCGGTGAAGCTTGCCGATCTCGTGCGTGGTGAGCCGATCGTGGCGATGGGCAAGACCGGGCCGGGGGCCGAGAGCAAGCGCACCAGCCAGGCTAGCCACGGCGCGCACTTCGTCGAGGTCGCGGTGAACGCGGTGACGGGCGAGACGCGCGTGCGGCGGATGCTGGGCGTGTTCGATGTCGGACGGGTGCTCAACCGCAAGACGGCGACGAGCCAGATCACCGGCGGGATGGCGTGGGGAATCGCCTATGCGCTCAGCGAGGAGGGCATCGTCGACACGCGGACGGGGGCGTTCGTGAACCCCGATTTCGGCGAATATCACGTCGCGGTGAATGCCGACATTCCGCAGCTGGAGGTGCATTTCATCGAGGAGATCGACGACTCCGCGAACCCGGTGGGGGCGAAGGGCGTTGGGGAGCTCGGGATTTCCGGCGCGGGGGCTGCGGTGGCGAATGCTATCTACAACGCGACGGGGGTGCGGGTTCGGGAGTTTCCGGTGACGCTCGACAAACTGTTGGCGGGTTTGCCCTCGATTTAAGAGCTGTTCCCCCGCGCAGGCGGGGGGCCAGGGTTTCAAACGGAGCGTTCGTGGCTCCTGGGCTCCCGCCTTCGCGGGAGAACGAGAAGAGAGACAACATGGCCGAAAACGATAGCGTGCTCGCTGCTGCGAAGACCTGGAAGGGCGAGAAGATGGCGATCGCCACGGTCGTCTCGACCTGGGGCTCCGCGCCGCGGCCCAAGGGTAGCCACATGCTCGTCCATGCCGATGGGCGGTTCGAGGGATCCGTGTCCGGCGGCTGCGTCGAGAGCGATATCCTCGCCACCGCCGCCGAGGTGATCGCGGGCGCGCCGTTCCAGGTGCGCAACTACGGCGTGGCGGATGCGGCGGCGTGGGAAGTCGGGCTGCCGTGCGGCGGCGAGATCGCGGTGATGGTGCAGCCGGTGTCCGCCGAGGGGTTCGATCCCGAACTGTTCGACCGGATCGCGGATGCGCGCGACCAGGGCGATGCGCTGACGGTGACGACCGATCTCGCGACCGGACACAGCGATGCGCGGCCGTTGGAGACGGGCGAGGTGTTCGTCAACCGCTACGACCCGCCGCGTCGGCTGCTGATCGTCGGCGCGGTGCAGATCGCGCAGGCGCTGGCGGGGCTCGCGCGAGAGCTTGGGATCGAAACCGTAGTGATCGATCCGCGCGCGCGCTTCCTGACCGAGGAGCGGTTTCCGGGCGTGACTCTCGACGACCGCTGGCCGGACGAGGCGATTGCGGCACTCCGCCCAGGCCCCTCGACCGCAGTGGTGACGCTGAGCCACGACATCAAGATCGATGACCCTGCGCTGATCGCGGCGCTCGCGTCCGATGCCGCCTATGTCGGTGCGCTCGGCAGCCGCAAGAGTCATGCGGCGCGGCGCGAGCGGCTTGCCTCGGAAGGCGTTACGGCGGAGAACATCGACCGGATCGACGCGCCGGTCGGGCTCGACATCGGCGCGATCGGACCATCGGAAATCGCGCTGTCGGTCGCGGCGGCGATGATAGGAGCGTTCAATGATCGCCGCTGAAAACGTCTTCCTCATCCTCCTTGCGGCCGGGCGCTCGGAGCGGTTCGGCATCCCGAACAAGCTCGAAGTGCCGTTCCTCAACAAGCCGCTCGGGATGCACGTCGTCACCGCGTTCGAGAACATTCCGTTCAAGCGGCGGCTGGTCGTCACCGACGGCTGCAAGCTCGACTTCATCAGCCATCATTTCGAGGTGGTGCATAACGACGATCCGTCGTCGGGCATGTCGCAGTCGGTGAAGCTCGGCGTACAGTGCGCCAAGGATGAGGGCGCGGAGGCGGTGCTGATCGCGCTGGCGGACATGCCGCGGGTGACCGCGGCGCATATCTACCGGATGCTCGATGCCGCCGACAGCGCGGATGCGGTGGTCGCGTCGAGCGATGGCGAGAAGCCCTCGCCCCCTGCCCTGTTCGGGCGCGAGCGGTTCGATTTCCTGCTGACGCTGGACGGCGATGCGGGCGCGCGCGATCTGGTGAAGGCGGGGCGGCACGTCGTGACCGCGCCCGCCGAACTGATCGACATCGATACGCCCGAGGATCTGGACCGGCTGCAGGCGCTGGTCCACGATCCCAAGGCGGCGATCACTCGTGCCTTAACGCGTCGATAGGGTTCATCGCCGCCGCGCGTCGTGCCGGGAAATAGCCGAAGACGACCCCGATCACTGCGGAGATCGCGAACGCGAAGATGTTGATCTCGGGCACGAACAGCCACTGAACCTTGATCAGCGGCGCGATGATCGCGATCGCAGCCTGCGCGACGATCAGCCCGATGACGCCGCCGAGGCACGACAGCGCGATCGCCTCGACGAGGAACTGCAACAGCACCTCGCGTGCAACCGCGCCGATCGCGAGGCGGATGCCGATCTCGCGCGTGCGTTCGGTCACCGACACCAGCATGATGTTCATGATGCCGATCCCACCGACCACCAGGCTGATCCCGGCGACCGCGGCGACGATGCCGGTCAGCAAAGTCGTGGTGCCGGTCAGCGTGTCCGAAATCTGCTTGGTATCGAAGATGTTGAAGTCGTCGGGCTTGTCGCCGGTGATGGTACGGCGTTCGCGGAGCAGGTCAGTGATCCCGGCCTGCACGGTGCTGGTGGAGAAACGCTCGTCGACGCCGACCAGCATCAGGCGGATATCGCGGTTGCCGGTGAAGCGCCGCTGGACCGCCTTGATCGGCATGACCACGGTGTCGTCCTGATCGCCGCCGAACCCGGCCTGGCCGCGCGTGGTCAGCACGCCGATCACGTCGCAGCTGATCGGGCCGATACGGAAACGGTGGCCGACCGGATCGCCGCCGGGGAACAGGTTTTTCGAGACGGTATTGCCGATGATGCAGACCGCGGCACCGGCGCTTTCCTCGACCGGCGTCCAGCGGCGCCCCGAGGCGAGCGGCCAAGGCTGGACCTGGAAGATTGTGTCGGTGGTGCCGTTGATCGTGGTCGACCAGTTGGCGCCTTCGTAGATCGCGGTGGCGGTGGCGCTGGCTTGCGGCGCTACCGCGGTGACGCCGGCGATCTGGTTGGCGATCGCGGCGACGTCCTCGGGCTTGAAGTCGGGCGGACGAGGGCCGCCACCGCCACGACCGAAGCCCTGGCCGGGGCGGACTTGCAGGATGTTGGTGCCGAGCGCGGAGATCGACTGCTGGACGGCGGCGGTGGTGGCCTTGCCGAGCGTGACCATCGTCACCACCGCGCCGACGCCGATGACGATCCCGAGGATGGTGAGGAACGACCGCAGGAGGTGGCGGCGGATCGAGCGGAGCGCGAGGACGAGGGTGGTGCCGAACATTATCGCGTCGCTCCGGTGTCCAGGACGCTGCACTGCTGCTCCCCTTCCGCTTGCGGGAGGGGTTGGGGGAGGGGTTCGCCCCACCGACCGGACGCCAGTACGTACGTCACGCCCTCCCCTGACCCCTCCCGCAAGCGGGAGGGGAATGCTTCGCGGGCGCCGCTCACGACTCCACGCTTTCGCCTTGGCGGTGCTGGCTTTCGATGCGTTCCACCAGGCCGTCCTTGAAGTGGACCACCGTCCGCGCGAACGCCGCCATGTCGGGTTCGTGCGTGACCATCAGGACCGTGATGTTCTTCTCCGCGTTCAGTCGCGTGAGGAGTTGCATGATCTCTACCGAGCGTTCGCTGTCGAGATTGCCGGTCGGCTCGTCGGCGAGCAGCACATCGGGGCTGGTCACCAGCGCGCGGGCGATCGCGACGCGCTGTTGCTGGCCGCCGGAGAGTTCTGCCGGGGTATGATCCCACCAGTCCGCGAGCCCGACCGTGTCGAGGCTCGCCATCGCCGCGTCACGGCGCGCGCGCTTCTCGTCGCCGCGGTAGAGCAGCGGCAGTTCGACATTCTCCAGCGCGGAGGTGCGCGAAAGGAGGTTGAAGCCCTGGAACACGAAGCCGAGATATTTCCGGCGGAGCAGCGCGCGCTGGTCCCGGTCGAGCGTCTCGACGTGGTGGCCGCGGAACAGGAAAGTGCCGTCGCTCGGCACGTCGAGGCAGCCGAGGATGTTCATCGTCGTCGACTTGCCCGACCCCGACGGCCCCATCACCGCGACGAAATCGCCCGCCGCGATGTCGAGGTCGACGCCCTTGAGCGCTTGGAACATCGTCGCGCCCTGCCCGTACGTCTTGGTGACGCCGCGCAGGGTGATGAGCGGTTCGGCGGTGAGCGGCGCGTTACTGGCCACCGCCCCCACCCTTGCTCGCGCCGCCTGAGCGACGTGCGCCGCCACTGCGCTTGGCGTCGTCGCCGCCGCTCGCCAACTGGCCGGTGATGACCTGCGCGCCGGGCTGGAGATTGCCCGACAGGACTTCGGTCATCGTGCCGTTGGTGTCGCCGGTGGTGATCTGCACCGGCTGCGGCGTGCCGTCCGCGCCCTTGACGTAGATCGTCTGCTGCGCCCCGCGAGCGACCGTCGCGGTGCGCTCCGCACCGCCGCCACGGCGCGGACGGAAGGTCAACGAGCCGGCGATGCCACCGCCTGCGTCGCCGGACGCCGCCGTCGGCTTGAAGCGCAACGCGGCGTTCGGGACGAGCAGGACGTTGCGCTTGTCCGACGTCACGATGTCCGCGGTCGCGGTCATGCCGGGGCGCAGCGTCAGCGACTGATTACCCACCGTCAGGTCGGCTGCGTACGAGACGACCTGCCCGGTGGTCGAGGTCGCGGTGGTCGAGGTCGACGAGGTGGCCGAACTGACCGTCAGGTTCGAGCCGAGATCGACCCGGCTGATCGTCGCGGGGAAGGTCTGTCCGGGGAACGCGTCGACGGTGAAGCTGGCCTTCTGGCCGATCTTGACCTCGCCGACGTCGGCTTCGTCGATCGCGACCTCGAGCTTCATCTTGGTGAGATCTTCGGCGATCACGAACAAAGTCGGCGTATTGAACGACGAGGCGACGGTCTGGCCGGGATCGATCTGGCGCGCGAGCACCACCCCCGTCACCGGCGAGCGGATGATCGCGCGGGCACGCTGAGTCTGGTTCTGCGCGAGGAGCGCGCGGCTGGCGACGACGTTGGCCTCCGCGACCTTCTGCGCCGCGACCGCACGCGCGTAGTCGGCGCGGCCGGTCTGGAGTTCGGTCTTCGACGGCACGCGACCACCCGACAGGCGCGAAACCTCTTCGAGACGGTTCAACTGCGCGCGCGATTCCGCGACGGTGGCCTGTGCCTGCGCGACCTGCGCCTGATTCGCCGCGAGCTGTGCACTGGTCTGGCGGATCTGGTCGTCGAGCTGTTCGGGATCGATCAGCGCGAGCGGTTGCCCTGCGGTGACGCGGTCGTTGACGTCGACGACGACCTTGGTGACGAGGCCCGACAGCTGCGAGCCGACCGTGACCTGCGTGGTCGGGGCGAGCTTGCCGGTCGCCGAGACGCTGACGGTCAGGTTGCCGCGTTGCGCCGCCTGCGTCGAATATTGCGTCTGCTCCTTCGCGCCGAAGCACTTGGCGAGCAGCAGGCACAGTAGGACTACGCCGACCGCGATCACGACCCACTTCACATAGCGTTTCCAGGGGGCCTGCGGCTTTACGCCGAGGAAGTCGTCGATCGATGCGTCGGCCATCAGCGTGCCTCTGGATTGGATATGGGCGCTTGCGGGATCACGGTGGAGTCCCAGCCGCCGCCGAGTGCGGCATAGAGTGCGATCAACGCGGTCGCGGCATCGGCGCGCGCCTGCGTCGCGCCATTGCGCGCGGACAGGAGCGCGGTTTCCTGCTGGTTGAGCGTGGTGAAATCGGTGAGGCCGGTGCGGTACTGGCTGCGGCTGAGGATCGCGGAATTGTTCGACGCGTCGAGCGCGATCGCGAACTGGCGCTCGCGTTCCTGCGCGGCCTGCAAGGCGACGACGGCGTTCTCGACATCCTCCAGCGCGGTGAGGATTGTGGATTTATAGAGCGCCAGCGCACCGTCGGCGGCGGCTTCGCTGGTGCGGACCTGGCTGCGCAGACGGCCGCCGTTGAAGATCGCCTGCGTCAGCCCGGCGAAGAGGCTGCCGGTGATCGCGTCGCCGATGTTGCCGATCGAGGTCGCGTTGGTGTTCAGATTGCCGGTGATCGCGAGCGCGGGATAGAGCTGCGCCTTGGCCACGCCGATCCGCGCGGTGGCGGCGGCGAGCGCGCGTTCGGCGGAGCGGATGTCGGGGCGCTGGCGCAGCGTGTCGGCGGGGATGCCGACGCCGACCGCGGCGGGGCCGGTCGGGATCGCCTTCACCGGCGCCATCATCGCCCGGAGCGCGCCGGGCGCCTGCGCGGTCAGCACGCCGATGCGGGCGACCGCGGCGGCATATTGCTGGTCGAGGCTGGGGATCGTCGCGGCGGTCTGCGCGCGCTGGGCGCGGGCCTGTTCGGCGTCGACGCTGGAGACGAGGCCGGCTTGGACGCGGAAGCCGGCGATCTCGAGATTGTCGTCCTGGATCGCGAGCGAGGCGCGGGAGTTGGCGAGCTGCTGCTGGTACGAGCGCGCGAGCACGTAATTGCGCGCGACCTCGCTTTCGACGGAGATGAGGACGGTGGCGTAGTCGTAGCCCGACGCGGCGTACTCCGCGCGGCTGGCCTCGACGGTGCGACGGATCTCACCGAAGACGCCGACCTGGTAGCTGGCGCTGGCGCCGAGCGTGAAGCTGTTCGCGCCGCCGCCGCCGGTGTCGACGACGGTGCCGTCGGGCAGCGTGAACGACCGCCCGCCGCCGCGGACGTTCTCGTTGCGCTGGTAGCCGGCCGAGCCATTGACCGTCGGGAGCAGCGACGCGCGGTTCTGGAGCAGGCTTTCGCGGGCCTGGCGGAGGCGAGCGACCGACTGCGCTATGTCGAGGTTCGCGGCGGCGGCCTGCTCGACGAGCTGGCCCAGGACGGGGTCGTCGAACTTCTGCCACCAGCGGGTGAGGTCTTCGGGCTTGGTTTCGGGGGTGACCGAATACGCGTCGGGGACACCGAGCTCCGCGGCGGCCTTGGGATGGTAGTCTGGGCCGACGGTGCAGCCGGCTAGCAGGACGGCCGCGGATACGGGTGCGATGAGGAGGGCGCGGACGCGGGACATGGGCGGCAGGCATGACCAAGCGGCTGGGGCTAGTCCAGCGGTTTTGTGTCGCGAGGTGTCGCAGGTGGGGTGGATTGGAGGGGTGGCTTCATCTAGCGCCGTCCACGCGAACTTGCCTGGCCGCTATCCAGAAGGGACGTTGATGCGCTGTAACGCGGACCACCCCCCGCTGCTTGTTCTCCCGCGAAGGCGGGAGCCCAGTCTGGGTCCCCGCCTTCGCGGGGAAACAATGTTTGCAGGCCTCAAGGATTGAGATGTGCATCCTTTAGCACCCCCCGCTTTAGCACCTCCCCGGCGGAGGCCGGGGCCCAGCTGGAACGTCTGAGGTAATAGCGCGCAACGTGCTTCATTGCCGTCCCCCAACTGGGCCCCGGCCTTCGCCGGGGTGGTGGGATGGGATAACTTTCGTGGCGTTTATCGCAGCCACCCCACCCCACCCCGAAATTCGAACCGCACCCGTTCCAATTTTGCAGTGCAGCGGAACGTAGCGGCGGCGCTATGGGTTCAGGGATGATGCTAGCCGAACGCCAGCCCGCGACTGATGTCCTCGCGCCGCCCCTTGCCGTGCCCGACGCCGTGAGCCTTTTCTTCGATTTCGACGGGACGCTTGTCGACCTTGCCGCGACGCCGGATGCGGTTGTGGTGAGCCAGACGCTGCTCGATACGCTCGATACGCTCGCCGAGCGCTTCCCCGGTCGCGTCGCGATCATCAGCGGGCGGTCGATCGCGCAGCTCGACGCGATGCTCGGGCGGCACGCGCATTTGTTTGCGGTCGCGGGCAGCCACGGGGCCGAGACGCGCACGCCCGACGACGGTCATGTCGCCGCCGAGCGCCCCGCCTCGCTCGAAGCCGCCGCCGACGCCTTTCGCGACTTCGCCGAGGCCAACGGTCTCGTCTACGAAGCCAAGAGCCTCGGCGCCGGGCTGCACTACCGGATGGCGCCGAACTTCGAACCCGCCGCCGTCCGCCTCGCCGAGGACCTCGCCGCTACCCACGGCCTTACGCTCCAGCGCGGCAAGATGATGGTCGAACTGCGCACCCCCGGCGACAAGGGCGCCGCGCTCCGCGACCTGATCGCCGCGCCGGCGATGGCGGGCAGCGTGCCGTATTTCTTCGGCGACGACGTCACCGACGAGGACGGGTTCGAGGCCGCGCGCGACCTTGGCGGGGCGGGCGTGCTCATCGGTGAACAACGGCCTACCGCCGCCACCTACCGCCTGAACGACGTTGCCGCACTTCGCGACTGGATTGCTGCCATATTGGAAACACCCACGTTGGAAACACGATGACCGCACCTACCCAAAAAGCCGACATGAACCTGTGGCCGATCGGCAATTGCCAGGTCTCCGCGCTGATCGACAAGACCGGCACGTTCGTCTGGGGCTGCGTGCCCCGCGTCGACGGCGACCCGGCGTTCTGCGCGCTGCTCGGCGGCGATGCGCCCAAGACCGGGTTCTGGGCGATCGAACTCGAGGGCGGTGCGAAAACCACGCAGGCGTATATCCGCAACACGCCGATTCTGGTCACGCGGCACGAGGACGAGGCCGGCAACGCGGTCGAGGTCATCGATTTCTGCCCGCGCTTCGTGCGCGAAGGCCGCACCTATCGCCCGACCAGCTTCGTGAGGATCGTCAAGCCCGTGGCCGGCTCGCCGCGCATTCGCGTTAGGATGCGGGTCGCGACGAACTGGGGGAAGCCGACCGAGCACACGCAGGGCTCGAACCACATCCGTTTCCTGATGGACGACCAGACGCTGCGGCTGACCACCGATGCGCCGGTCGGGCATATCGTCGGCGAGAACTGGTTCCGCCTCGAGCGCCAGATGCACCTGTTCCTCGGCCCCGACGAGAGTTTCGCGGGCGTGCTGCACGAGGCGGCCGAGGCGATGCTGTCGCGGACCAAGGACGAGTGGCGGCACTGGGTGCGCGGGCTCGCGACTCCGGTCGAGTGGCAGGACGTCGTCATCCGCGCCGCGATCACGCTGAAGCTGTGCCAGCACGAGGAGACCGGCGCGATCGTCGCCGCGCTCACCACCTCGATCCCCGAGCATGAGGGGTCGGAGCGTAACTGGGACTATCGCTACTGCTGGATCCGCGACGCCTATTATACCGTTCAGGCGCTGAACCGGCTGGGTGCGCTCGACGTGCTCGAGGGCTATCTCGAATATCTGCGCAACATCGTCGACGCGTCGAAGGGGGGCCATGTCCAGCCGCTCTACGGCGTCGGCGGCGAGGCGACGCTGGTCGAGCGGATCGAGAGCGACCTGCCCGGCTATCGCGGCATGGGTCCGGTCCGCGTCGGCAACCAGGCGTACGAGCAGATCCAGCACGACGCGTACGGCCAGATCATCCTGTCCGACGTCCAGGCGTTCTTCGACAAGCGGCTGTTCCGGATGTCGAGCGAGGAGGATTTCAAGAGCCTCGAACTGGTCGGCGACCGCGCGTGGGAGACGTACGACAAGCCCGATGCCGGGCTTTGGGAGCTGCGGACCAAGGCGCATGTCCACACCTATTCGGCGGCGATGTGCTGGGCGGCATGCGATCGGCTGGCGAATGCGGCGGAGGTTCTCGGGCTCGAGGATCGCCGGACGTTCTGGGAGGAGCGTGCGAACACCATCCGCACGACGATCGAGCAGTCGGCGTGGCGCGAGGATACGCAGCGTATCTCGGCGACGTTCGGTGGCGACGACCTCGACGCGAGCCTGATCCAGCTGCTCGACCTGCGCTTCTTCGCGCCCGACGATCCACGCTTCCAGTCGACGCTCAAGGCGGTCGAGGAAGGGCTGCGGCGTGGCAGCCACATGCTGCGCTATGCGACCGAGGATGATTTCGGCCTGCCGCACACCGCGTTCAACGTCTGCACCTTCTGGCTGATCGAGGCTCTGCACGCGACCGGCCGGACCGCCGATGCCCGCGCGCTGTTCTGCGAGATGGTCGCGCGTCGCACCCCTGCCGGGCTGCTGTCGGAGGATATCGACCCGAATACCGGCGAGCTGTGGGGCAATTATCCGCAAACCTATTCGCTGGTGGGGCTGATCAACTGCGCGGTCCTGCTCAGCAAGCCGTGGAGTGCCGTCCGATGAGCCGCCTCGTCGTCATCTCGAACCGCGTCCAGTCGGTCGATGCGCCTTCGGGCAACCAGGGCGGCCTCGCGGTCGCGTTGCTCGCTGCTTTGCGCGAAAAGGGCGGGGTGTGGTTCGGCTGGTCCGGCTCGACCACCGAAACCTTCACGGGCCACATCAATTTCCAGCAGGGCAAGGGCGTCACCACCGCGACGATCGATCTCGAAGAGCAGGATTTCGACGAATATTATAACGGCTATGCGAACCGCACGCTGTGGCCGCTGTTCCATTACCGGATCGACCTGACCGAGTTCGAACGCGATTTCTCCAGCGGCTATGCTCGCGTGAACAAGCGGTTCGCGGAGACGGTGCTGCCGTTGATCGAGCCCGAGGATCTGGTGTGGGTTCACGACTATCACCACGTCCCGCTCGGCCAGGAACTGCGCAAGCTGGGCGTCGAGAACAAGATCGGGTTCTTCCTCCACATACCGTGGCCGCCGATGGCGATGCTGCTGTCGCTGCCGAGCCACCGTGCGCTGGTCGAATCGATGTTCGCGTACGATGTCATCGGCTTCCAGACGCAGGACTGGCTCGACAGCTTCCTGCATTACGTGACGAGCCAGCTCGACGGCGTGGTCGGCGAGGATGGCTGGGTGACGGTCGGCGACCGGACGATCAAGGCGATCACGACGCCGATCGGGATCGAGACCGCGGACTTCGAGAAGTCGGCGAACAGCGACGCCGCGCGGCATGCCAAGGAGCGGATGTACATGTCCGCGACGGGCCGTAGCCTGATCGTCGGGGTCGACCGGCTAGATTATTCGAAGGGGCTCGCCGAGCGGTTCGCGGGGTATGAGCGGTTCCTCGGGTCGCATCCGGACCGGCGCGGGCTGGTCTACATGCTGCAGATCGCGCCGCCTTCGCGCGAGAAGGTCGACACGTACCAGGAGATTCGCGCGAACCTCGATTCGATGTCGGGGCGGATCAATGGCGAATATTCGGACATCGACTGGACGCCGATCCGCTACGTCAACCAAGGCTTCCCGCGTGACGTGCTGGCCGGGATTTACCGCGCGGCGCGCGTCGGGCTGGTGACGCCGTTGCGCGACGGGATGAACCTCGTCGCGAAGGAATATGTGGCGGCGCAGGACCCCGAGGATCCGGGCGTGCTGGTGCTGTCGCACTTCGCGGGCGCGGCGACGCAGTTGAAGGACGCGGTGCTGGTCAATCCGTACAGCCCCGAGGAGATGTCCGACGCGATCGACCGGGCGCTGAAGATGCCTCTCGCCGAGCGTAAGGCGCGCTGGGAGAAGCTGATCGACAACGTCCGCAAGGAGGACGTGATGTGGTGGTGCGAGCTGTTCATCACTGCGCTCGAGGCGGTGCCGGAGCACGTCGAGGCGTAATTCAATCCTCCCCCGCCAGGGGGAGGTGGCTGGCACTTGCCAGACGGAGGGGGAGGACACGGAACGCACGTGGCGCGTGCCTCCCCCTCCGTCGCCTTCGGCGCCACCTCCCCCTGGCGGGGGAGGATTCGCTTAGGTCCGCGGCACCGGATCCGGCGCCATCAGCAGGCGGTTGCGCGGGATGGCTTCGGGCATTTCCTCGCGGATATACTTTAGCAGCGCTTCCCGCACGTCACACCGCAGGTCGAACGCGATCGCCGCATCTTTCGCGGTCATCAGCCCGCGCAGTTCGATGCAATCCGTCTTCACGTCGGTCACCTGGAGGTTGTAGAACCTCTTGTCCCAGCGCGGGTTAGACGTGACGATCTCGCCCAGTTTCTCGCGCAGCCGCGGCACGTCCGCGGACGGATCGAGATACCAGAACACCGAGCCCATCAACTGGCTGGTCTCGCGCGTCCAATTCTGGAAGCTCTGCTCGAGAAACTTCGAGACCGGCACGACTAGGCGGCGCTCGTCCCAGATCTTGATGACCACGAACGTCAGGTTGATCTGCTCGACCCGCCCCCATTCGCCGTCGACTATCAGCACGTCGTCGATCCGGATCGGCTCGGTGAAGGCCATCTGCACGCCGGCGATCAGGTTCTTCAACGCAGGCTGTGCGGCGGCACCGACGACGAGGCCGGCAATACCCGCCGACGCCATCAGCGTGACTCCGATCGAGCGGATACCGGGCACGCTCAGCAGCATCAGGCAGACGCTGACGAAGATGATGAAGAACGTGCCTATCCGCCCGAGAATCGCCGCGCGCGTGCGTTTCCGGCGGGCGCGGAGATTGTCCTCGACCGAGATGTCGGCGCGGATCTCGATGACGTCCTGGAACGCGCGGAGCGCCGCGACCGCGAGCCAGCCTAGCAACCCGGGGACGAGGAAGCCGAGCAGTTGCTTCCACAGATCCTCGATGTCGTTGTCCATCGGCAGGATCCGCGAGACGAACGCGACCGCGACCGAGACGAATACCGCACGCAGCGGGCGGCGCACGCGGGCGAGGACGAGGCCATCGGTCTTGGCGGTCGAGCGACGCTGGGCATGGCCGCCGATCCGCATCGTCAACCAGTGCGCGACCAGCGCGACGAGGACGGCCGCCGAGACGACGGCGACGCTCTCCAGCCAGACCCATTCGGGGGGTATGTGGAGCGATCTGAACATGCGCATTTTAGCGCAACGGCCGGGTGGGCATGCGAGTTCCGCTGCAGTGCAGCATAATCGCGCGATACATGGCAGCTTTTTTCCTGCCACACTTCGTGCGTAAGTCCGCGCCCATGAAGGCCATCATCCTTGCTGCCGGTCACGGATCGCGACTGCTGCCCTTGACGCTGACGACGCCGAAATGCCTCGTGCAGGTCGGTGGCCGCGCGATCCTGGATCATCAGCTCGACGCGGTGGCGGAGGCCGGGTTCGAGGGGGCGGTGATCGTCGGCGGCTACCGGATCGAGCAGGTCGCGGCGCATCTGGCGGCACGCGTGTCCGAACTGCCGACCGAGCTCGTGTTCAATCCGTTCTGGTCCGCCGCCAACAGCATCGGCAGCGTGTGGGCGTCGCGGGCGTATCTCGAAGCGCCGTTCGCGTTGATGAACGGCGATACGCTGTTCGACGCGGCGATTTTGCGCGCGGCGCTAGCCGATCGAGGCGTCGATCCGGGATTGGGCGTGAAGCTGGTCATCGAGCGGCTGGCGGCGCCGGGGCTCGACGACATGCTGGTCGAAGCGGACGGCGACGCTGTCGTCGCGGTCGGCAAGCATCTGGTCGGGCACCAGGCGACCGATCGATCACTCGGGCTGATCGTCTCGACCGGCGGCGGCGCGTATGCCGAGGCGTTGCGCGCGGTGATCGGCGAGGAGGATGGTATCCACGCCTATCATCATGCGGTCGTCCGCCGCGTCGCGGAGACCGTCGGCGTCCGCGCAGTGCGGATCGGGGGCGATGTCCGCTGGCAGGAGATCGACCGACCGGAGGACATCGCGCTGTGGCAGCATGACCATGACGCGCCTGCGGGCGGCCCTTCCGGGTCATGACGCGGAAGGTCGCGTTCCTGTTTCTCGGCGAGACGCTGCTGATCCCGCATCTGTATCCGATCGTCGAGGCACTCGCGGTGACGTCGGCCATGCCGATCGAGTTGTGGGTAAGCACGTCGGTGCACGAGACGCTGCTGACGCGGTGGACGGCGCCCTTCCCTACAGTCCGCATTCGGCGCGCGCCGGGGTTTCGCGTGGTTGCAGACGATGGGACCGGGCGCAATCCGGTGCTGCCGGCGAAGATGCCGATGCTGCTGCGGCTGCTGCCGTATCTGCGCAGCGCGACGGTCGTCGTGTGTGCCGAGCAGACGAGCCTGTGGCTGCCGCGGCTGTTTCCGATGCGGGCGAAGTTCGTGAAGACGTCGCACGGAGTCGGCTCGATGAGCGCGCGCGACGATCCAAGGCGGCGGGCGGCGGCGCTGACCTTGGTGCCGAGCGAGTTGGAGCGGCGGACCTATCTCGACCGCGGGTTCGCGGCCGATCGGTTCGTCACGACGGGCTATGTGAAGGCCGACTTCACGCACCGGACGCACGCCGCGCCGCCGTTCGCGGATACGCGGCCGGTCGTCCTGTACACGCCGCATTGGCAGCAGCATCGCTCGTCCTGGTGGCGCTGGGGGGCGGAGGTGGTGCGGCGGCTAGTCGCGGACGGGCGCTACAATCTGATCTTCGCGCCGCACCAGCGACTGGTCGAGCGCGCGCCCGAGGTGGCGGATTTGATGCGCGAGATCGGGGACTTGGCGCATGTGCACTGCGACATCGATGGGTTCGCGATGGTCGATGGGAGCTATACCGGCGTGGCGGACGTGTATCTGGGCGATACGTCGAGCCAGGTGATCGAGTTTCTCATGCGGCCGCGGCCTTGCGTGTTTCTTAATGCCGGGGGCGTCGCGTGGGAGGGTGATCCGAATTACGCGATGTGGGCTTGTGGGGAGGTGGTTGAGGACGTGGCGGATGTAGTGGCCGCGGTGGATCGGTCGGCGCTGAAGCATGCGGGGTATGCGGCGGTTCAGGCGGAGTTTGCCGGGCGGTCGCTCGGGGCGGTCGAGGGTGGCGCGGCGAGAGCGGCGAGGGAAATCCAGCGATTGCTGGAAACCACGCTCATTCGATAAATGCACCACCCCGGCGGAGGCCGGGGCCCAGTTGGGGGACGTCGCTAACTACGGACTGCGCGCAGTTACTCCGGACATTCCAACTGGGCCCCGGCCTCCGCCGGGGTGGTGGACTTGGGTAGCGCCCCTTCCTTCGCCGTACGCTCTCGATCTGCCCCTCTCGCTTTCACGACCAGATCGGGTAACGGGTGCGGCATGGTAGATTCGACAGCCCCTACGCCAGCGCTCCGGACCGTCCGGGCGAACGACACGCTGCTCTGGGGCATGACCAATGCCGAGCGGATCCGGCGGATCGGCGTCGCGCAGGGATTGCGGGCCGATGGCGACGGCGACACCGGGCCGGTGATCCTCGCCAACCTCGCCTATGCGTTCGACCCGATGTGGATCGCGTATCTGAAGACGCGGCCCGGCACCGCCGTGACTCGTACCGGCGTCCCCGTGCTCGCGCATGTCCGGGATGCCGACGAGCATGCGCGGATGACGGCGGCGATGCTTGGCGAGGCGCCGCTGGTGACCGGACTGACGGTGATCGCCGCGGAGGCCGAGGAGGGCATCCTCAACGAGGCGCTGCGCAAGCGCGAACGGCCGTTCGCCGAACTGCTGACTCCGGCCGCGGTGCCGGCGATCGAGCGCGCGAGCTATGTCGGCGCGTACAA
This sequence comes from Sphingomonas faeni, assembly GCF_040407565.1. GTDB lineage: Bacteria > Pseudomonadota > Alphaproteobacteria > Sphingomonadales > Sphingomonadaceae > Sphingomonas > Sphingomonas faeni_F. The sequence goes on along the minus strand of NZ_JAPZPR010000001.1, from coordinate 672,619 downwards.
GGGCGTCACCGACCTGCTGACCAAATACCTGTGGCCGGAATGGGCGCTGGCGATCACGCGGGTTTGCGCCCGCGCCGGGATCACGCCGAACCAGGTGACCGCGCTCGGATCGGTGCTGTGTATCGTCGCTACCGTAGCGTTCTGGTATGGCTGGTTCTGGACCGGGCTCGCTACGGGTCTGTTCTTCATGGTGCTCGATACCGTCGACGGGAAGCTGGCGCGGTGCACGATCACCTCGTCGAAGCTCGGCAATGCGTGGGATCACGGGGTCGACCTGGTGCATCCGCCGTTCTGGTGGTGGGCGTGGGCGGCGGGGTGCGCGCCGTACGGGCGGCCGCTCGAGGACGGCATGTTCTGGGCGGTGATCGGGACGATGCTGTTCGGCTATGTCGCGCAGCGGTTGATCGAGGGGGCATTCATCGTCCGGTTCGGGATGCATATCCATGTGTGGGAACGGTTCGACAGCTGGTTCCGGCTGATTACCGCGCGGCGCAATCCGAACATGGTGATTTTGTTCGCGGGGTTGCTGGTGATGCGGCCGGACTGGGGAATCGTCGGGGTGGCGGCGTGGACCGCGATCTCGTTGGTGGTGCATCTGGTAAGGCTGGTGCAGGCGATGGTGCGCAAGGCCAGGGGTGAAGTGTTGGTGAGTTGGCTGGCTTGAGGGCTTCGCCGTTATCCTGACGAAAGTCAGGACCCAAGGTGACAAAGGTGGACGTCCGTTGCTCTGGGTCCTGACTTTCGTCAGGATGACGGTGAGTGATTGGTGCCCTGTTCTCCTGCGAACGCAGGAGTCCAGGATTACGAGGGGTGGCATTTGTAACCCTGGGCTCCTGCGTTCGCAGGAGAACGGGGTCAGAAAGTGGTGACAGCCAAGGCTTTGGGTCGCCCGATCCACCACAGGCAGTAGATCGCCAGCGCATACAGGAAGCGGCTGTAATCCCGCTTGCCCGCACGGTGATCGGCGAACACCTTGTCGACCGCGCCCGCGCGCCACATCCCTTGCTCGCGGACGCCGCTGTCGCGCCAGAGCTGCTCCGCATACGCACCGAAATCGCCGGCGAACCACGCCGCCAGCGGCATCTGGAAGCCTTGTTTGCGGCGGTCGAGGATCCTTTCCGGCAACCACGGTGCGATGGCCTGGCGGATGACGTATTTGCCGATCTTGCCGTGCAGCTTCATGTCGGCGGGCATCGACAGTGCGAGGTCGACCATGCCCTGCCCCAGCATCGGTACGCGGACTTCGAGCGAATGCGCCATGCTCGCGCGGTCGACCTTGGTCAGCATCGCGCCGGGGAGGTTGAGCGCGAGGTCCGCCAACCCGAACTGCTCGAGCGTGTCGGTCGAGATCGCGTCTGGATCGGGGAAATATTCCGCGACCAGTGCGGCGATCCCGCCCTCTTCCTCGGCGATGAACTCGGCGGAGAATATCTGGCGGCGGAAGGCTTCGTTCGTGATCTGCGTCTTGGCGAAGAACCGTGCGATGCCGTTCGGGAGTGCGGCGCTGCCGGTGGTCTTCCGCCAGCGCTGCAACACCGCATTCGCATGCCGCGACGGCAAGGTCGGCACAGCATCGAGCGCTCGCGCCAAACGACGCAACGGCGCCGGCAGCGCCCCGATCCGTCGCTCGGTCGCGTGGCGTTTATACCCGAAAAACAGTTCGTCGCCGCCATCGCCCGACAGCGCGACCTTCACCTCCTGCGCGGCGATCTGGCTGACGTACCAGGTCGGCACCGCGGACGGATCGGCGAACGGCTCGTCATAGCAATGCTGGACCTCGGGGAGCATCGCCTGCGCATCCGCCAACTCCAGCGTGCGCGTGACGTGGTGGCAGCCGAGATGCCGCGCGATCGCCTCGGCATGCGGCGATTCGTCGAAGCGCGGGTCGGGGAAGCCGATCGTGAAGGTGCGCACCGGCCGATCCGAGACCCGCGCCATCGCCGCGACTACCGCGGAGGAGTCTACGCCGCCGGACAGGAATGCGCCGACATCGACATCCGCGACCATCTGCTTGCCGATCGTGTCGAGCCATTCGTCTCGGAAACGCTCGATCCACTCCGCCTCGGACCTCGGTTCAGAGGGATGATAGGCGGGCGTCCAATAGGCGCGCAGCGTCGGCGCACCGCTCGCCTCGATCGTCATCACATGGCCCGGCGGCAGGGTGCGGACCTGCGCGTAGATCGAGCGCGGGGTGCGGACATGGCCGAAGCTGAAATAATCGTGGAGCGCGCGGCGGTCGACGTCGAACGCCATGCCGGGCAGCAGCGTCAGCGTCTTCAGCTCGGAGCCGAACGCGAACCCGGCGGCCTGGTCGGTGTAGTAAAGCGGCTTGATCCCGATCGGGTCGCGCGCCAGCGTGAGGCGGCGGGCGTGCGTATCCCACACCGCGACCGCGAACATCCCGTCGAGCCTTGCCCAGACATTATCGCCCCAGCGTTCGTAGCCGGCGAGGATGACCTCGGTATCGCCCGCGCTCTCGAATACGCGGCCGAGCGCCTGCAACTCGCGGCGCAGTTCGTGGAAATTGTAGATCTCGCCGTTGAAGACGAGCGCATAGCGGTGGTCGGGCGAGTGAAACGGCTGGTGCCCGCCCTCGATGTCGATGATGCTCAGCCGGCGCATCCCGAAGCCGAAATCGCCATCGGTCATGACGCCCTGGTCGTCGGGCCCGCGGTGCAGGATCGTGTCGCATTGCGCAGTGATCAGGCGCGGCGAAACGACACCGCCCCCCCGCGCGTAAAGTCCGGCAATTCCGCAGATGGCGAACGATCCCTCGCATGACGGCAGCACCGCCGCCCGATCGCGTGCGGTCTAGGAGCCACCCGGCGCTTTGTCACGTTTGCCGAGATTCGCACGCACCTTGCCGCACCGCCGATCGCGCTCTAGGGGCCGGTGACTTATGGTCCAGGACCCCGCTCCTACACCCGCTCGTGCCGGGACCACCGGCATCTTCCGGGCCGCGGCGCGCAATCTCGGCTGGCTCCTCGCCAGTCGCAGCGTGCTCGCGATCCTGTCGCTCTTCTATCTCGGCTTTGCTACGCGCACGCTGGGTGTGGTCGATTTCGGCCGGTTCGCGCTGATCAGCGGCGCGGCGCAGGCGCTGGCGACGTTCGTCGGGTTCCAGACGTGGCAGATCATCGTCCAATACGGCGTCGAGCCGATCCAGCACGACGACACGCCCCGGCTGGCCCGGCTGTTCCGACTCTCGGCGCTGCTCGATCTGAGCAGCGCGCTGGTTGGCGCGGTGCTCAGTGTCGGGATCCTGTATGCGTGGAGCGACGGTTTTGGCATCCCGCCCGACCTGATGCGCGACACGCTGATGTTCGCGGTGGTGCAACTCGTGACGATCCGCTCGACTCCGCTTGGGATCCTTAGGCTACGCGACAAATTCTCGCTGTCGGCGGTGGCGGACAGCATGACGCCGATCATGCGGTTCGTCGGCGCCGGCGCAGCGATACTCTTCGAACCGACGATCCGTGGCTTCATGCTAGCCTGGGCGGTCGCCGAGATCGTCACTGCCGCGACCTACTGGATCATGGTCGCGAAAAGCGGCGACCTGCGGCTGCTGTCGCGCGGGCGTGGCACATGGCGGCAGGTGCGCGACGAGAACCCCGGGATCGTCCGCTTCTCGCTGAGCACCAACGCCAGCGCGACATTGGGCCTGTCGAGCAAGCAAATTCCGTTGCTGCTGGTCGGCGCGTCGATCGGGCCGGCAGCGGCGGGCGCATTCCGGCTGGCGACCCAGTTGGCGCAGGCGCTCGCCAAGCTGTCGCAGATGATGTCGCGCGCAGCCTTCCCCGAAATAGTGCGGGCGGTCCGCACCGCAGAACCGTCGCGGCTGCGCCGTATCCTCTGGCGGACGATGCTGGCGAGCACGGCAGCCGCGCTCGTGATCCTTGTCATCGTCGCGCTGGTGGGCGAGCCAATCCTGAAGCTGGTCGGCGGCAAATCGTTCGCCCATGCCTATCCGGTGCTGCTGTGGCTGGCGGCGGCGGGATGCTTCGATCTCGCGACCGTCAGCCTCGATACGGTGATGACCGCGCTGCACCGTGCGGGCACCGTCTTCGCGATCCGCGCTGTCGGCGTCGTACTGCTTTTCGCAGCGGCGTTCACGTTCATGCCCGCCTATGGATCGACCGGTGTGGCCGCAGCGGTGGCGGCCGGCTCGGTCGCGGTCGCGATCCTGCTGGGCCTGGCAGCGGCCCGGATGACGCGGACGATCGACTAGAGTTCGCCCGCAACGATATGCCGCACGACCACGCAGGTGGTGATAAACGCCTCGTTCACGTCGCAAATGTCATGCCCCCGCCGCGCTATCGCCATGTTTTGCGGGTCTTGGTCTGTCGATGAACTATCCCCTGTCCTTGGCCGTCGTTGCGGCAACCACGCTCCTTGCGCCCTGTGCGGCGCAGGCTGCCGACATGTGCGAAGGCACGCCCGGCAACGGCAATGCCAAGCTGGTCCTCGAAGCGACGGCGATGCACAACGCGGTCGGCCAGGTCGCGTTCACCGTCTATCCCGACGACAAATCACGGTTCCTGTCGAAGGGCGGCAAGCTGGTCCGCGCCCGCGTCTCCGCCGCCGCCCCGCGCGCCTGTTTCTGGCTGAAGCCCGGTTATTACGCGATCGCGCAATATCACGACGAGAACAGCGACCATAATTTCAACCGGACGCTGTTCGCGCCGAAGGAGGGCTTCGGCTTCTCCAACGACGCGCCGACCTCGATCGGCCTCCCCTCCTTCGATTCGGCGCGATTTGCGTTGTCTGCGGGGGGAACCGTCGTGCGGATGAAGATGCGCTATCGTCGCTGAGACGAAACCGACGCAAATTCGACATAAATTTGTAGCGGTTCCATGCCGTGACGGGTAACTTGTATTGTGGCCGATGCCGTATCCAACTTTCAGGCCTTCAAAGGTCCCACGCTGTCGCCGCCGGGCTGGCTGCCCGATATCGTGTCGGATCCGGTCGGCGTGAGCCCGCGCGAGGCGGCGGCGAAGATTCGCACCGGCATCATCTGCAATCCGAAAAGTCACCGCAACCGTAGCAGCGTCGAGGCGACCAAGCCGTTCCTGTCGGGCACCGTGCTGGCGGTGACGCCGCGCACCCAGGCCGAACTCGCCGACGTGCTGACGGATTTCGCGCGCCACGGCATCGAGCTGCTCGTGATCGACGGCGGCGACGGCACGATCCGCGACGTGATGACTGCAGCGGCGCGCGTCTGGACGGGGGCCGCTCCCCGCGTGGCGATCGTGCCGTCGGGCAAGACCAACGCGCTCGCGCTCGATCTCGGCATTCCCGACGACTGGACACTCGACCAGGCATTGACGGCTGCGCGGCATGGTCGCGTCAAGTCGCGTAGCCCGATCGAGGTGATCCGCAAGGACACCGGCGCCAAGCTCTGCGGATTCCTGCTGGGCGCGGGCGCGTTCGTCGATGCGACCGCCTTGGCGCAGCGCACGCATCGTGCGGGCGCCTTCAACGGCGTCGCGGTGGGCTTGGCCCTGTGCTGGGCGATCCTGCAGACGCTGTTCGGCGGCGCCAACAGCGCGTGGCGCGCGGGCAACCGGATGCGGATCCGATTCGATTCGCGCGGCGACGAGGGCGTGCATGCCGCCGGAAAGAATACCGAGACCGACCGCGCGCGCTACATCCTGCTTGCCTCGACGCTGAAGCGGATGCCGATCGGCATTCGTCCGTTCGGCGTGCCACGGGCGGGGCTGAAGACGCTGGTGGTCGATGCACCGCCGCGGTGGCTCGCCGCCGCGACGCCGCTGATCGTCGCCGGGTCGCCCGCCGCATGGCTCGATCGCGCGGGCTACCATCGGATCGATTCGCCGAGCTTCGACCTGTCGATCGAGTCGGGCTTCATCCTCGACGGCGAAGTCTATCCGGGTGGCGACCTGACCGTCCGGGCGGCGCGCCAGCTTAGTTTCGTCGTTCCGTGATTACGCTCGGCGACGTCGTCTGCCGCCAGTTGCACGTCCCGACCATCCCCGCAGTCCGCAATGTCGCGGCGACGCTGGCGGAAGGTCCCGATGTCGTCGCGGTGCTGTTCTACGGATCGAACCTGCGCACCGGCGAGACCGAGGGTGTGCTCGACTTCTACGTGCTGACCGCCGGCCCGCCCGAGCGCGGCATCTGGCCGACCGTCAGCTACCGCGAGTTCTGGCTGCACGGCGACACGCTGCGCGCGAAGATCGCGACGATGCGGCTGGCGACGTTTGCGAAGGCGGCGGCGGCGCAGACTCTCGACACAACGATCTGGACCCGCTTCGTCCAGCCCGCCGCGCTGGTATGGGTACGCGATCCGGCGACGGCGAACATGGTGGCCGCTGCGATCGGCGATGCGGCGATATCGGCAGCACGCTTCGCCGCCGCGCTCGGCCCCGAAACCGGGACTGCCGACGATTATTGGCGCGCGCTGTTCCGCCAGACCTATGCCGCCGAGCTGCGCGTCGAACGCAAAGGCCGCGAGGGCCAGATCTTGGGCTTCGATCCCGCCCGCTACGACGCACTCCTGCCGCTCGCCTGGACCGCGGACGGCATCGCCTTTCGCGATGAAGCGGGTGTGCTGAAACCCGAGATCGCCCCGGCAGCCCGTCGCGCGCTGCTCACTAAGTGGGGGCGGCGGCGGCGGGCCGGGAAGCCGCTCAACATCGCCCGCCTGGTCCGCGCGGCGTTCACGTTCGAAGGCGCGGCACGCTACGGCATCTGGAAGGTCGAGCGGCATACCGGGGTCGTCGTGCCGCTGACACCGTGGCGCGAGAAGCATCCGATCCTGGCTGCGCCCGGCGTGTTCTGGCGCGTCTGGCGTGCGCGGTCGCAGACGGCATGAGCACGACCATGACGACCGGTTTCAACGCGCTGATCCTCGCCGGCTCGCGCGGCGGCGTCGATCCGGTCGCGACCTATGCGAGGGTAGCGCACAAGGCGCTGATCGTGCTCGACGACCGGACGCTGCTCGCGCGCGTCGCGCAGGCGTTGCGCGACGCCGGCGCCACCCACATCGCCGTCTCGGTATCCGACGATGCGGTGGGGGCGGAAGCGGCCGCGCTTGGTCTGACCGTGCTCAACGCCGCGACCGGCCCGAGCCTCAGCGTTCGCGCGGGAATCGTCGCGCTCGGCACGCCGTTGCTCGTCACCACCGCGGATCACGCGCTGCTCCAGCCCGACTGGATTCGCCGGTTCCGCGCCGATACGCCGGCCACCGCCGACGTCGCCGCCCTGCTCGCCCGGCGCGACGTGATTGAGGTCGCCGCCCCCGGCACCGCGCGCACCTATCTGCGCTTCGCGGACGGCGCCTGGTCGGGGTGCAACCTGTTCCAGTTCGCCACCCCGCGCTCGGTCGCTGCGCTCGACCTGTGGGCGCAGGTCGAGGCCGACCGCAAGCGACCGTGGCGGATCGTGCGGCGGCTCGGGATCGGCACGCTGCTGCGCTATCTGTCGGGTCGGCTGACGCTGGTCGAGGCGATCGCGCATCTCGGCCGGCTCGCCGGACTCGAGGCGGCGGCGGTGGCCAGCCCGTTCGGTCTGGCCGCGGTCGATGTCGACAAGCCGTCCGATCTCGATCTCGTCCGGACGCTGTCGACCGGCTGACGCTGCCAGGGGATGCCGGACCATCACGGTGGGGGCATGATCGCAAAGCCGGACGCCACGGCCCGCCCCGATTAAATCACGCCTATTGCGATCCACCCTGCCCCGCGCAGCGGTTTTGTGGCAGGGTCGCACGATGCAAACGACGACGCTCTCAACCCTGCCGGACCGCCCCGCCCCTGCCCTCCAGCCCGCGATCGGCATCTACGGCAGTGCCGGCCGGATGGGTCGCGCGATCGTCGACGCGATCGAGGCTGCGGGCGCGACATTGGCCGGCGGAGTCGATGCGGGCGAGGATCCCGCCCCGCTCGCCGGAATCGCCGACGTGCTGGTCGATTTCTCCACCGCCTCCGCGATCGAGGCCCATCTCGCCGCGGCGCGTGCGGCGGGCACCGGGATCGTCATCGGCACCACCGGCCTGTCGCCGCACCACCAGTCGCTGATCGACGATGCCGCCGCCGACATCGCCGTGCTGCAGACCGGCAACACCTCGCTCGGCGTCACGCTGCTCGGCATCCTGGTGCGCGACGCGGCCGCCCGCCTCGGCCCGGACTGGGATATCGAGATCGTCGAGATGCATCATCGTCACAAGGTGGACGCGCCATCGGGCACCGCGCTCCTGCTCGGCGAAGCGGCCGCCAAGGGCCGCGGCACGTCGTTGCTGGAACTGCGCGTCGACAGCCGTGCCGGCCTGGTGGGTGCTCGCAGCGAGGGCACGATCGGCTTTGCATCCTTGCGCGGCGGATCGGTGATCGGCGATCACAGCGTGATCTTCGCCGGCGAGGGCGAGCGGATCGAACTCAACCACCGCGGCGACGATCGCAGCATTTTCGCGCGAGGAGCCGTGCGCGCGGCGGTATGGCTCGCGGGGCAGCCGGCCGGACGCTACCGGATGGGCGACGTGCTCGGCCTGTGAACAAGGCCGACGTCGTCGCGTTCTATGCGCGCCTGGCGGAAGCCGACCCGCATCCCGAAACCGAGCTCGAATTCGTCAATCCCTATACGCTCGTCGTGGCCGTCGCATTGTCCGCGCAGGCGACCGACATCGGCGTCAACAAGGCGACGCGCGCCCTGTTCCGCGAGGTCGACACGCCGGAAAAGATGGTCGCGCTCGGGCTCGACGCGTTGAAGCAGCACATCAGGACGATCGGGCTGTTCAATACCAAGGCGAAGAACGTCATCGCGCTCTCGCAGATGCTGATCGACGAGTTTGGCGGCGCGGTGCCGAACGATCGCGCGGCGCTCGAACGCCTGCCCGGCGTAGGCCGCAAGACGGCCAACGTCGTGCTCAACGTCGCGTTCGGCGCGGAGACGTTCGCGGTCGACACGCACATCTTCCGGGTCGGCAACCGCACCGGCCTCGCCCGCGGCAAGACCCCGCTTGCGGTCGAACTCAAGCTCGACAAGGCGACCCCCCAGCCGTTCCGGCTCCATGCGCATCACTGGCTGATCCTGCACGGCCGCTATATCTGCAAGGCGCGCACGCCCGAATGCTGGCGGTGCATCGTCGCGGATCTATGCGCGTTCAAGGCCAAGACGCCCGCGCCAAAACCCAAGGCTGCGGTCGCCGCGGTGCACCGCCCAAGCTCCTGATCGTCGCGTCGCGCCGAGGACAGAAAACGACTGGCGTCCGGGGAGCGGCTTTGCTAGGCGCAACATTCAGGCACCCGTAGCTCAGCTGGATAGAGCGCTGCCCTCCGAAGGCAGAGGCCACTGGTTCGAATCCAGTCGGGTGCACCAGTTTTTCGGCTTGGCGATTTACGCGACTGCAAGTATGGATCGCGTTGCCGCGTCGCGCCGACGTCGAACTTTGCAGTCATAATCCATTAACGCGCACTCAATAGCACGAAGACGATTAATGACGCCGGTGGATATATTTGCGCGCGCCGGTCGAGTGGTTCAGGTCGGCAGGTACCAGCAAACTGTCATCGGTATTCGTAGCGGCGAAACGCTTGAGGCTCCATCATGCTAGAAGCGTTTCGACTTATGCCTTGCACGCTTGAAACAACTCGCTGATCGCGAGGATCCGATACCGCGTTTATGGCGGGACCGAATCGTCACACGGGCGCAAAACTATGATTCGCCCATGGTCGGGATCCTCTCGACTTGTGTTTTCAGCGCTCTCAACGTGCCGTAGGACGCCTGCGAGGCGGTGCGCTGAGCATGGCCAAGAAAAAGGTGTCGCATGCAAACTGAGTGGATCGAGCTGGCGACAGACAGTCAAGGGTATGACGCGGCGTCCGCGGCAGCCCCTGACATCGTCCAGAGTTTTCGTCAGTCCGAAGAGTACGCCGCGATCGACGCGGTTTGGCAATCGCACGCCCATGCCGAGGGCGTGAGCGAGTCAATATGCCGGGAAGTTTCCCTGCTCCCGAGCCAGCTCCACCGGCTATATCTTCTTGCATCCGACGCGTTTTCCGAGACCTTTTCTCCAACTCTGGCCGTATCCCGCCCGCCCGAGGATCCGCTCATCGACTGGCAACGAGTCCGCGCCGATGCCGCGCGTCTCATCAATTTCTCGCAAGGTGATTTGCCTGTCTGGCTGGCCGAGGCGAACTACGCGTCTCAAACTGCACGTGACGTCGTGTTGAGCACGGAAAAGTTTTGCGCGTTTCAGGACCGGGCCATCAGCGCGAAAGAACTTCGCGTACCCGATCTCGCAACCGGGCTCGAAAGAGCCGCGCGAGATTCCTACCATACGTATGGACGCGGCGTTTACCTGTTTGGCGGGATGGAACCCTATTATCTGCTGACGGGTGGCGCAGGGCACAAAGCCAGCGCCATCTATGTGCCGGCAAGGCGGCTCATAATCGACCTGCGCGCGGGCAACAAAAAGATTCTGAGCCCTGACGTCCTGGCAACGACGTTCGCAGCCCAGGTAAAACGCCTGGCCGACCATAACGAAGACTTCGCAAAATCGATGGCGATGGCAGAAGCCACGATCCATAAGTCGAAGTTAGTTCTCATGGCCGGGCAAATCGAAAATCCCGCGCACCACATATGGAACTTCTACCCTGGTATCGAGAAAATAGTACGGGGTGGACATAGTGCGAATATCGATGAACTACAGACGTTCGGCTCGGAGTTTCTTGGTAGATTCACGAATATATTTCCAGAATTTTCAGACCGTCACACCCATTCGCCGCGGGCGGCGATCCACAGCTTGAATCCGTTCGACCCATCGTCGCTGCTGTTCCAGACTGGTGGGTACTTTATTACTGAGATGCTCAAACAGCGCTTGTTGAAAACCAGCGCCGCGTCCGCCGCCACGTTGCCGGCGACAGATGTTCCCTACGTTTGGTTCGGTCTCAGAGTTGGCTCTCGCTCCTGGGCAGATCAAGCCGAGGAAATACCGCTGCTCATCGCGCAGATTCTCGCCAAGGAACCGCGTGCGCAGTTTGTTCTTGACGGATTCAACTACCCTGTCGGCGAAGACAATATCAGCCAAAAGTGGCAGACCGCCATTCAGGATATTGGTGATATCGCGAGATCGATAATAAAATCATCCCCGCCGTCTGCCATTATAACAAATCTCGTTGGACAAAAGCTGGATCAGGCGCTGGTATTCGCGGCAAAAACCGCAGTTTATGTAACGCCAATTGGCTCTACGCAACATAAGGTCGGATGGTTTTCCCAAGGCGATGGAATAATTTATTCCGGACCGAATATCCTGACTACAAGACCCGACCGCCGGCCCGGCTGTTGGGAAGTAGAAAATATTCTCGTCCCAAAATATGTAATTGGCTCCAGCGTTAGCTCCGGTGAAAGAAGATCGATCAACGACAACCGGCCAAATCTGGAAAATATAAAATTGGATTTTGATGATATTTTACAGAGAATACTTGACTCTCTGAAAAATTGGCAAGGGCTCCATAGTTAGATTGGCAAATTGTAATTTACAAAATTGATTTATATCAACGCTCCGTGATCGACGCAAAAGGAGGGCCGGCCGCCCGTTGGTGAACGGTCCCCGTCGGGCTGAAGTAGTCAAGTCTACAATGACCGAGGTCGCTGCGCCTTACTCGATCCCTTACAATTTCGGCATTTCAAATCCTCGAATGTAGCTCGTTTAGCAAGAGATTAAGACATTCGTCACTGCTCCCGGAAATCGCCGAGTCGTTTTACCGTCGCAATTCGTCCTAATTCGTTGGATATTCGCAGACGTTAAACCGATTCGGTTCGATTGAATAAATGGGGAGGGCAGTTCTATGCGAATAAATACGGTGAGCCTGAGTGCTATCACACTGATTATGTGCGGATCTTCGGTTTCTGCGCAGGTCACGACTTTCCGAGGCTTCCGTGTCGAGGCAAAAGCTGGCGCAGACCGTTTCCAGGCCAATGGGCGTCACGACGATCGTTTCACCTATGGGGGCGCCGCAGGTTGGGACGGCACCATCGGTGAAAAAATCGTTATCGGGCCCGAGGTCAGCTACCTAAAGACAAACGGCAGAAGCTGCGCGAGCGGCGTTCGGGGCGGTCAGGTCTGTACGCGTACACGGCGAGAGATCGGCGCTGCGGTCCGGGTCGGCTATCTAGCGACACCTGACTTTCTGATTTTCACCAAGGGCGGCTACGTCAACGATCACCAACGCAAGACGTTCACGGGCGATCCCGCCGGTGGAACCGGGTTCGACAATCGATACGGTACGGATGGCTACCAACTGGGCGGGGGTGCCGAGTATTCGTTTACCCGCAACGTCTATGTCAGTGCGGAATATAAATACTCCAACTACCATGGTCACACCTCGCGCCAGAACCTCCTCGGTGGTTTCGGCCTTCGCTTCTGATTGATCGACAGGACGGCGCACCTCACGGGGTGCGCCGTCTTTCTATTTGACGTGGTGGTAGGGATCGCGACGAGGATGCCACGTTCGGGGCGGTGGCAACGCTGGAGAACGCTCCCTATCCCAACGCTACATACGGCGCTCGCATCGGTCATCCCCGATGGCCAACGCTCGGAAGAAGTGCGGAGCGATCCTGGGGACCCGGCCGGATCCTAGATCGGTTCGAAGCTTCCGACGAGCCTGCTGCGAACAGGGTCAGCGCTCGGTTACCTCCAACGCCACGATCTCGAAGTCATGGCGTAGCCAGCCGCGCTGGGTTGCGGCGTCGGCCAGGGCAGTGCGCTTTTTCCGGGCTTCGGCGAGCGACTTTGCGTGGCCCCAGAAGACCTCGGTCTTGCCGTTGGCGAGCACCGCGACGATCCGCCAGTAATGCGTGAACGGCACGGACGTCGGGCCGATCGTCTTCACATAACCATCGGGCAAGGTAGCGGTCAGATAGCGTTTCCTCGGCATGGAGCGTGCAATAGACGGTGCCGCGTTCCACGGGAATGCAGGATCGCGCCGGGCGGCGTTCGACACCGAAGCGAGCCCTCCCGTACGGACTAGGCGCGACCGATTGCAGTCGGCCGTACCGATGCGATCGAGCGCGGCGACGGCGTTCGCAAGCAAGTTGGGCTGCGTTGCCGCCAAATTCTCCTGCAGACGATCGGATCAGGCAATTGGTGACTTGAGGAGCGGAGAAATCGCTCGTGTCGATAGGGTCGACACCTGCGCCCCTGCGGCGCGCGGCACGGCGATCGCCCCGTCGTGATCCTTGGGTGCCCCGAACACGTCGGGTCCGGCCACGTGCATCACGCCATAGCCGAGGCGGCTCACGGTGAGATTGCCGAGCGCGAACGTCTCGGCAGTGGTGATATCGGTCATGCGGTCCTCGAGATCGGATCCTGCATAGGGGCCGACGGGCATTTCACGATAACAGGGGAGATCGGCACACGCTGATCCGGAGAGCGCACAATGTCGACGGAAAGCGGCGATCTCGACGCATTGGTCGCGGTTGCGCGGGCGGGCGGCTTTCGTGACGGTTGCGCGGGCCAGTGGCGGCAGCGCGTGGCAACGACCCGCGTACCGATCCCCTGCCGCTTACAGGACCGCCCGAAGTCGGCGAGGCCGCCAGCGCGTTCAACCTGATGCGGGAGCGGCTCAACCGCTATGTCGAGGATCGTACGCCCTTGATCGCCGCAGTCGCGCACGATCTGCGCACGCCATCGACGCGGCTGCCGCTTCGCCTGGAAGACGCGGCCGACGATATCCGCGTATCGAGCGAAGCCGACATCAAGGATATGCGCGCACGGATCGGATCGGCGATGGCGTCGTCCGCAACATGACGCGCCACGTCCGCCGCGAGCAGCTCGACCTGCGATCGCTCGCGGAAAGCGTCGCCCACGAGTTCGCGGAGATCGCCGCGCCGCGCCGCCTGCTGGCGAGCGCTGGATCGGCTCGCCCCGAACGTCGCGGTGTCGCGAGCGTGGCGTATGATGACCGAGCGCATGTTCGGCCGGCCGTGACGATCATCGTAGCTGCATCGCGGCCCCGCCGGTAAATCGGATATTCCTTGTGGCGGGACTATTTGTCCGCGGCGTTTGGATACAATGACCGATCCGCTCCCGTGATGGCCGAACTACTCGCTTTCGTCTGGCCTTCCGTTCGATTTCGGCGTCCTGTTGGGTAGGCGCCATTCCGCGCCTTGCGTGGAGCCCATCATGGCCGACACCGGTCTCGTCGCCTTTTCCCATATCCAGTTGAGGCCCGATCCGTCGCGGACCGTGATCCGGCCGTTCAACGTCGAATATCCCGGCGCGTTCAAGGTCGACGGCCATCCCCGCGCCGGGCGCGTGATCGACCGCGTGTTGTCGCTCACGCCCGACGAACTTCACGTCGAGCGCCGCAGGGTGACGGTGTCGCTCGACGAACGCCACCGCGATGTTGACGACCTGCTGCTGCACAGGTTCGACGAGGTGATGACGGTGCTGCATGATCCGCGGACGATCGATCGCGATCAGCGCCTGCTGATCGGCGCGTATCTGAGCGAGGAATATTCGTTCGAGGCTGCTGCGCTGTTCAATCCGAGCATGGTCCTGGCCCCGGACCAGACCGCTGCGCCCGCGGACGGCCTGCGTTTCATTCTGTCGCTGCGGGGAATAGGCGAGGGCCATGTGTCCTCGGTCACGTTCCGTACCGGCAGTTGGTCGGCGAGCGCCGGGTTCATGGTCGACCCCGTCAGCCCGACCGCGGTGCCGCCACGGATCGAGCCCGGCGATCAGGGCGCATCGGACGGCGGCCCGACCCGGCTGCGCTGCGGCGGCAGTCGCGACCTGTCCGAGACCGTGCTGTTCCCGATCCTGCCGAGCCAGCGCCAGGGGATCGAGGACATGCGTCTCGTCCGATTCGAGAATGACGGCGAAATCGAGTATTTTGGAACCTACACCGCGTTCAGCGGCTCCGAAACGCGCTGCGAACTGCTGCGCGCGGAGGATTTCCAGAATTTCGAGATGCAGCCGATGCGCGGTTCGGTGGCCGGCACGAAGGGCATGGCGCTGTTCCCGCGGAAGATCGCCGGGCGCTATGCTATGATCGGCCGGCAGGATAACGAGAATATCTGGTACCTGACGTCCGACGATCTGCTGACATGGGAAGGCGGCACCAAAATCGTCGCGCCAAAATGGCCCTGGGAATATATCCAGATGGGCAATTGCGGATCGCCGATCGAAATCGACGAGGGCTGGCTGGTGCTGACGCATGGCGTCGGCAGCGTCCGCAACTATTGTATCGGCGCGTGCCTGCTCGACAAGCACGACCCGACCAGGTTGCTCGCGCGGATGACCGATCCGCTGATCGTCCCGAGCCCCAAGGAGCGCGACGGCTATGTGCCCAACGTCGTCTACAGTTGCGGCGGGATCGTCCATGGCCGCACGCTGTTGCTGCCATTCGGCGTCGCGGACAATTTCGCCTCGTTCGCGACGGTCGAGGTCGGGCGATTGCTCGCGGCGATGGCGTGAACGCCGGCAGCGTGAAAGCATGTTCCCCCGCGGAGGCGGGGGTCCAGCCTGGGCTCCCGCCTTCGCGGGAGAACAAGGGGGAAGAGCATCGCTGGACTTGGGGATGCCGGCTTATGCGAGGACTGGCTCGACAACCAGCCGCGCACCGGCAAAATCCTCTGCGGCGACCACGTCGATCTGCCGTTCGATCCCGCGCGTGAGGCCTGCCGGGACGGTCACCGTGAAGCCGCGCGCGATCAGGCCTTCGATGGCCCAGCGGACGCAGTAATCCGCCGCGACGCCGATCACCGTGACGTCGGTGACGCCGTTCGCGACCAGCGCTGCGAAAAAGTCTTCGCGCAGGATCGTTGGCTTGCTCGCGTCGCGGGCGTCTTCGATCGCCAAGCCCGGTTCGGCCCACATGTCGAACACGCCCTTCTCGATCCGCCACGCCGGGATCGCCGGGTCGACCAGCGCGACGTCGAGCACGTTGGACCACCCTCGCGTGCCGCGGACACAGTGGATCGGGAACATCTGCGCTTCGGGCGATGCGGCATAGGTCTCGACGAAATGCGTGTCGAAGGTGAACAGCACGCCTGTAACATCACTGGGGCTGAGACCCGACAGCCACGCCTGCATCGGCGCGACCAGTGCGTCGGCCCCCGCCACGCTGAGCGCGCCGTCCTCTGCCATGAAATCCCACTGCGTATCCACCACGACCACGAACCGCGCCATCGCCCGTCTCCTTTGCCCGCTGCTTGACACAAACGCGTCTTCTCGGACACCCGCACCGCAACAACGCAGGAGCCCATACGCATGGCCGTGACCGATATCGCCACCCGGACGTACAATCACAATTTCCGGCTCGATCCGATCGTGCGGAGCCTGCTCGATACCGATTTCTACAAGCTGTTGATGTTGCAGATGATTCGTCAGGTGTATCCCGACGTCAGCGCCACCTTCGCACTGATCAATCGAAGCAAGACGGTGCGGCTCGCGGAGATCGTCGACGAGGCCGAACTGCGCGCGCAGCTCGATCATGCGCGGACGCTGCGGTTCGCGAAGAAGGAGCTGATCTGGCTCGCGGGCAACAGCTTCTACGGCAGGCAGAAGATGTTCGGGCCTGAGTTCCTCGCGTGGCTCGCGGAGTTCCAGTTGCCCGCCTACGATCTGCGCAAGGTCGACGGGCAGTATGAACTGCATTTCGAAGGGCCTTGGAGCCACACGACGATGTGGGAAATCCCTGCGCTGACCATCATCAATGAACTGAAATCGCGCGCGGCGCTGCGTGATCGCGGCCGGTTCGCGCTCGATATCGTCTACGCGCGCGCCAAGGCCAAGCTGTGGGAGAAGGTCGAGCGGCTGCGCGAACTACCCGACCTGGTGCTGTCGGACTTCGGCACGCGGCGGCGGCACGGCTTCCTGTGGCAGCGCTGGTGCGTCGAGGCGCTGAAGGAAGGGCTCGGCGACCGGTTCATCGGTACCTCGAACGTGCTGCTGGCGATGGACGCCGACCTGGAGGCGATCGGTACGAACGCGCACGAGCTGCCGATGGTGACCGCCGCGC
Organism: Sphingomonas faeni; assembly: GCF_040407565.1. Classification (GTDB taxonomy): domain Bacteria; phylum Pseudomonadota; class Alphaproteobacteria; order Sphingomonadales; family Sphingomonadaceae; genus Sphingomonas; species Sphingomonas faeni_F. The sequence goes on along the minus strand of NZ_JAPZPR010000001.1, from coordinate 655,640 downwards.
TGGCGAACAGTGACGCCGAGCTTGCCGAAGCGCCGTACCGCGTGCTCGAGCATTGGCGGCAACATTATAACGGCAATCTGCTGATTGCCCTCCCCGATGCATTCGGGACGACGGCGTTCCTGCGCAATGCGCCGCACTGGCTGGCGGAATGGACCGGCTTCCGTCCCGACAGCGCGCCGCCGATCGCGGGCGGCGAGCAGATCATCCGCTGGTGGGAGGAACAGGGCGTCGATCCGAAGACCAAGCTGCTGATCTTCTCCGACGGGATGGACATCGACACTATCGAGCAGGTTTACCGCCATTTTCATGGTCGCGTGCGGATGAGCTTCGGCTGGGGGACCAACCTGACCAACGACTTCCGCGGCTGCGATCCCGATGGCGCGGCGGCGCTGGAGCCGATCTCGCTGGTCTGCAAGGTGATCGCGGCGAACGGCCGGCCGGCGGTTAAGCTGTCGGATAATCCGGCCAAGGCGACCGGCGAACCGAGCGAAATTGCGCGGTACCTGCGGGTGTTCGGCGAAGCAGACCGCGAGACCGCACCGGTGTTGGTGTAACCCTATCGATCCTCCCCCGCCAGGGGGAGGTGTCGCCGAAGGTGACGGAGGGGGGGACACGGAACGGTAGTTTCCCTTTCCGCCCCCTCCGTCAGGCAAGCGCCTGCCACCTCCCCCTTGCGGGGGGGATCGGACATTCTCTGCCTAGTCCTCGACCAGTTTCATGAAACGGCGCTCGACTGGCGCCAGCACTGGTCCGAGTTCATGCCCGCGCTTCACCACCGCGCCGGCCTCGCCGATCAGCGCCCACATCCCCTGCTTGTTACGCAGCGACGGGCGTTTCTCGATCCGGAACTCGGGGCGTTCGGCGGCGCGGCGGAAGGCGGCGAAGACTGCGGCGTCCTTGCCGAGATCGATCGCATAGTCGCGCCAGTGGCCCGCTGCGACCATGCGGCCGTAAAGGTCCAGGATCCGGTTAAGCTCAAGGCGTTCGAAGCCGACCTGCGTTGCCTTGGACGGTGTGGGGAAAGGTACGACGCCCATCAGTTACTCACCATCATGCGCGGTCGCGGCGGTCCTCTGGATGCTCGTCGGCGAGCAGCGCATCGAGCCGCTTGCGCATCGTCTCCAGCTCGCAGCGCATGATCTCCATCTTCTGCGTCGCCGGATCGAACATCTCGCTGCACGGCGTACCGTAGGGCACGAAGCGCGGCACCTCGGGCGCGTTGCCGCCCTCGATCGTCGTCGCGCGCGCGGGAATGCCGACCACCGTCGTGCCCGCAGGCACGTCGCGCGTGACGACCGCGTTGGCGCCGACCCGCGAGCGCTTGCCGAGCGTGATCGGGCCCAGTACCTGCGCACCCGATCCGATGATCGCGCCGTCGGAGATGGTCGGGTGGCGCTTGCCCTGCACGCCGTTATCGGGGCTGGTGCCGCCGAGCGTGACACACTGGTAGATCGTGACGTCGTCGCCGATCTCCGCGGTCTCGCCGATCACGACGAAGCCGTGGTCGATGAAGAAGTTGCGGCCGATCGTCGCGCCCGGATGGATGTCGATCGCGGTCGTGAAGCGCGACCAGTGGTTGACGCAGCGCGCGAGAAAATAGAGTTTCGCCTTGTACAGGCGGTGCGCGATGCGGTGATAGCCGAGCGCCCAGACGCCTGGGTAGAGCATGATCTCGGCACGCGAATGCGGAGCGGGATCGCGGGCGCGGATCGAATCCAGATAGGCCAGTAATCCGCTCGACATCCGCAGTCCCCTTCGCGATTTCCGTATCTAGGGTATCGAACGACCGATTTCCAGAACCGCGCGCAAGTGCAGCGTCGGCCTATCAGGATCGGGGTAAAGCCTATCTTTGTTGTGGGATAAGCCCGCGCGTTGCACTCTGCGCGCGATATTGAGGGGATGCCGATGTTCGACTTGACGACCTTGAGCTTCGAGACGCTGTTGCCGTTCATCCTGGTCGGGTTCGCCGCGCAGATCGTCGATGGCGCGCTGGGGATGGCGTTCGGGGTGATTTCGAACACGCTGCTGCTGTGGGTCGGCGTACCACCCGCCGCGGCGTCGGCGGGCGTGCATACCGTCGAGACCTTCACCACCGCGGTGTCGGGAATCAGCCACGTGCTGCACAAGAACGTCAACTGGACGCTGTTCCTGCGGTTGATGATTCCGGGCGTGATCGGCGGCGTGCTGGGCGCGTACGTGCTGTCGAACATCGACGCGAGCACGGCGAAACCGTTCATCCTCGCGTATCTGACGTCGATCGGCGTGTACCTGCTGTACCGTGGGCTTCGCTATCCGCCGAAGCAGAAGGAGCCGAAGATCGTCGAGCCGCTCGGGCTGGTCGGTGGGTTCCTCGACGCGGCGGGCGGTGGCGGCTGGGGTCCGGTGGTGACGTCGAACCTGCTCGTACAAGGCGCATCGCCGCGCACCACGATCGGCACGGTAAATACGGCCGAGTTCTTCCTGACCGCGACGATCTCGGCGACGTTCATCACGCAGCTGGGCTGGGCGGCGTTCACGCAGGCCACCGTGGGGCTGTTGATTGGCGGCGTGTTGGCCGCCCCGTTCGGCGCGATGCTGGCGAAGCGCGTGCCGGCAAAGACGCTGATGGTGCTGGTCGGTGTGATCCTGACGATCACCAGTCTCTTCGGCCTGTACCGCGCAATCTGGCACTAAGTCCTTCCCCCGCCAAACTCGCTCCCGTCATCCTGGCGAACGCCAGGATCCAGAGTATCGGGCACAACGGTCTTGGCTCTGGATCCTGACTCTCGTCAGGATGACGGAAGCGGTTTGGGAGGGGGATTACTTCACAGCGTAGCGTGGACCGTCGCGACTGCTGCCATCACCGCGCCGATCCGTACCGACGTCTGGATCGCCTCGGCCGTCACGCCCGCCTTCTTCAGGATCTGCTCGTGGCTGTCGATGCACATGCCGCAGCCGTTCATCGCCGACACGGCCAAGCTGAACAGCTCGAAATCGACCTTGTCGATGCCGGGCTGGCCGATCACGTTCATCCGCAGCTTGGCGGGCATGTTGCGGTATTCCTGGTTCCCGGCGAGATGCGTGAACCGGTAATAGACGTTGTTCATCGCCATCACCGCAGCGGCTGCACGCGCTGCGTTCGCGGCCTCGGGCGAGAGCTTCGGCACGCATTCGGCTTCGGCGGCTTCGACCAGCGGCTTGTATCCCGAGCCGTGTGCGCAGGTGAGCAGCAGGCCGTATTTGCGCTGATCGGTGAGATGCGTCTCGTTCAGCAGCGAGCCGACATTGAGACGGATGTCCTTGGCGTAGTCCGGGAGTGTCCCGGCGAATTCCTTGAGCGACATATCTTACTTCCTTCTGCTCCCCTTCCGCCTGCGGGAGGGGTCGGGGGAGGGACTGGAGACAAAAAGAGAGGGCGGTCCGTGTGGACACGCCCTCCCCCATCCCCTCCCGCAAGCGGGAGGGGAGTTTCAGTTACGCAGCGAGCTGGAGGACGTCGTCGCCCTTGTTCCAGTTGCACGGGCAGAGCTCGTCGGTCTGCAGCGCGTCGAGCACGCGGAGCGTCTCCGCGGGGTTGCGGCCGACGTTCAGGCCGTTGACCTGGACCGCCTGGATGACGTTGTCCGGATCGATGATGAACGTCGCACGGAACGCGACATGCTCGTTCTTGTCGACGATGCCGAGCGCGTCGGCGAGCTTCGCGCCGTTATCCGCCAGCCACGGGAAGTCCGCCGCGGCGAGGTCCGCGTCCGACTTGCGCCAGGCGAGATGGACGTGCGCGGTGTCGGTCGACGCGCCGATCAGCACGGCGTCGCGGTCCTCGAAATCGCCGCGGATGTCGCTGTAGCCGACGATCTCGGTCGGACACACGAACGTGAAGTCCTTCGGCCAGTAGAACAGCACCTTCCACTTGCCGGGATAGGCGGTCGTCAGGTCGAGCGTCTCGCCGGCGGGCAGCGCTGCAATGCCCTGCTGGACGGGAATGGTCGTCGAGGGGAACTGGTCGCCGATGGTCAACATGATGGAAGCCTCCTGAAAATAACTTGGCTCCAGGCATCCTCAAAGGCAGCGGTTGGCCCGCTCGGTCGTTGTGCAATGCGGTATATGGGGGCTGGTGTAATCGATCCAACGCTCTATTTATCATCTGATGATCGATAGAGGCGATTAATGGCTGCGACCTACCTACCCACGTTGAAACAGTTGCAATATCTTGTTGCGCTGAAGGACCACGGCCATTTCGGACGCGCCGCGGAGGCGTGTTTCGTGACGCAGTCGACGCTGTCGGCGGGTCTTCGCGAACTCGAAACGCTGATCGGCGTGGTGCTGGTCGAGCGCACCCGGCGCGTCGTGCGGTTCACGCCGCTGGGCGACGGGATCGCCGACAAGGCGCGGCGTGTGCTGCGCGAGGCGGAGGAACTGGGCGACATGGCGCGCGCCGCGGGCCAGCCCTTGTCGGGCGACATGCGGATGAGCGTCATCCCGACGATCGCGCCGTTCATGCTGCCGAGAATCCTGCCGCGGTTGCGGAAGGACTATCCGGATTTAAAGCTGTTCCTGCGCGAAGAGCCCAGCGGTCCGGCATGTGAGGGCCTGCACAACGGTCGCACCGATTGCGTACTGCTGGCCCTGCCCTATGCGTGCGGCGAGGTGACGTCGGAGACGCTGTTCGAGGATCGCCTGTTCGTGGCGTATCCGTCGGGCGAGGAACCGACCGCGCTTCCCGCGATCCCGGCGTCGGCGATCGACGAGACCCGGCTGCTGCTGCTCGAGGACGGACACTGCCTCAAGGATCATGCGCTCGGCGCCTGCAACCGGCCCGAATTGCGCGCGGAGGCGACGATGCTGGGCACATCGCTGCACACGATCGTGCAGATGGTCGACAATGGGCTCGGCATCACGATGCTGCCCGAGATGGCGCTCAAGGCCGGCATTCTTGACAACACCAACATCACGGCAAGGCCGCTCGACGAGAAGAATGCGGTGCGGCGGATCGCGCTCGTCTGGCGCCGCGCCAGTCCGCGCGAGAAGGACTTCCGGTTGATGGCAAAGGCGCTGGCGGACGTTCAGTAACTGCACTGTCGTAAAGCCCCGCCCTTACTTCTGCCCCCATCCCTGAAAGGGAGGGGTCGGGGGCGGGTCCGCCAGCTTGTGTTGCTGACGGTCCAAGATGCGGAAGCCGACCCACCCCCTGCCCCTCCCTTTCAGGGATGGGGGTCCGTTGCGGTCCGGGCCGGTCAATCGACTACCCACATCGCCCCATCCCGAGATCGACACGCTTGCGCAACCAACTCGGCCTTCGATCGTATGTTTCCTAGTTCCCGCTGGAGATCGAACGATGTCGAAGACGCTTCCACTGCTGCTGATGACCAGCGCGCTGGCACTCGCCGCGTGCAGCGGCAAATCCAAGGACGACGTGGCCAGCGCCTCGACGACGCCCGCCAATCCCGCACTGGCGGTACCGAACGGGCCGCCCGCAGTCGCCAATCCTACCGTCGGCGGCGTACCGATGATGGCGACGCGGACGATCGTCGACAACGCGTCGGCTGCGCCGAACCTGTCGACCCTGGTTGCCGCATTGAAGGCCGCAGACCTGGTCGGCACGCTGTCCGGCCCCGGCCCCTTTACCGTGTTTGCCCCGACCAACGATGCGTTCGGGCGGCTCGCACCCGGCATGGTCGACACGTTGCTGAAGCCCGAGAACAAGGCCTCGCTGACCAAGGTCTTGACCTACCACGTCGTTCCGGGCGCCATCACCGCCGACGATCTGCGCCAGCGCATCGCCGCCGGTGGCGGCACTGCGACGTTGACCACGGTCGAGGGTGACCCGATCACTGCGACGATGGTAGGCGCAGTCATCGCGCTGACCGACGTCAACGGTAACAAGAGTTATGTCGAGACCGCAGATGTCCGCCAGTCGAACGGCGTCGTTCACGTCGTCAATGGCGTGATCGTCCCCAAACTGAGCTAAATCTGGGTTAGACAGGCTCGGTTCATCGTACGGATGCTACGGTTTGTCGGTGAAATTGTTGAGATCGCCGAACATCTACCCAAGTTGCACCGTTCGAGTTTCTTTCGTCCTAATCACAATCTCTGGAGTTGCAGATGACTGTTAAGACCAACCTGATGATTGCTGCGGCAACGAGCCTGTTTATTGCCACCGGCGCGACTGCCCAGACGGCTGCGCCAACCGCGCCGCGGACCGCGGCACCGCAGACGGCCATGCCAGCGACGCCAACCACTCCGGTAGCACCCGGCACGGCGGTTGCTCCGCAACAGCCCGGCGCGCCCGTTGCCCCGGCCGCTGCGGCTACCACGACTATAGCAGCGGCACTGCCGACGCTGCCGAACCGCGCGACGCTGGCGAAGCTGGTGACCGCCGCGAAATTGCAGGCGACACTCGCAGGCCCTGGCCCGTACACGCTGTTCGCGCCGAGCGACGAAGCCTTCACTCGTCTGCCCGCCGGTGCGCTCGACACGTTGCTGAAGCCTGAGTCTGCACCGACGCTGGCGACGATCATCAAGTATCACGTCGTCGCCGGTGCGCTGACCGCTGATCAGTTGAAGGCGCAGATCACCGCCGGCGGTGGCAAGGCCACGCTGACGACGCTGGCAGGCCAGCCGCTGATCGCAGGGCTTGGGCCGAACGGAAACATCGAGTTGACCGACACGGCCGGTATCAAGTCGTACGTCGATACGGCGGACATCAAGGAAACGAACGGCGTCGTTCATCTCACCAACGGCATGAGCGTTCCGAAGCTCGGCTGATTTGACTGCGGGCCGCGATCTCGAATGGGGTTGCGGCCCGTTTTTGTTTCCCCGCGAAGGCGGGGACCCAATCTGGGCTCCGCCGTCGAGGGAGAACAAGCTTTGAGCTAGCCGATCGATTTATCCCAGCGTGCCGCGGCGGCGTGGTCGCCATCACGCGCTTCGACCCAGCTAGCTTCGACTCCACGCGTCTCGCGCTTCCAGAACGGCGCATCGGTCTTCAGCCGGTCGATCAGATACGCGCAGGCCTCCAGCGCGGCGCCGCGATGCGCCGCCGTTGCCGCGACGAACACGATCCGCTCCCCCGGATGCATCGGTCCGACGCGGTGCACGATGATCGCGGCACTCAGCGACCAGCGCTCGATCGCGCCATCGGCAACCTTGAGCAACGCAGCCTCGGTCGCACCGGGATAATGTTCGAGCTCGAGCGTACCGACACCGTCATCCGCACGAACCAGGCCAGTGAACGTCGCCACCGCGCCGGCCCCTGCGGCTTCCGCGCGGGTCATCTCGGCGGCGATATCGATCGGCGATTGCTGGACCGAGATATGGATCATCCGCCGGTCACCGGTGGGAATATCGCGATCTCCTGAGCGCGACCGATCGGCGTATCGAGTGGCACGAAATCCTGATCGACCGCCGCGCGCAACCGCGATCGGTTCTCGAACGCTTCGGCGTGCCCGGAACTCGTTTCCGCCAGCCAGTTGACCAGGTCCGCCACCGTCACGACGCTCGCCGGCGGTTCGACCGACTCTTCACCCGTGCCGATACGCTCGCGCACCCAGGCGAAATACACCATCCGTATCGTCATGATCAGTCCATGTGCTTCAGGCCGACGCGGAGATAATCCCATCCGGTCAGCAACGTAAGAACGGCCGCGCCCCACAGCGCGACAATGCCGACGGTATGCACCCAGACCATCTCGGGCACCGACCCGCCAAGGATGATCCCGCCGAGCGATACGAGCTGCAACGTCGTCTTCCACTTGGCGAGCTGCGATACCGGCACCGAAACCTGCACCTGCGCCAGGAACTCGCGCAATCCGGACACCGCGATCTCGCGCAGCAGGATGACCAGCGCGGCGATGATGTGGATGCCGGCGATATCGCGCGTGCCGACCAGGATCAGGATCACCGCGGCGACCATTATCTTGTCCGCGATCGGATCGAGGAATATCCCCAGTCGCGACACCGCACCGCTCGACCGCGCGAGGTATCCGTCGAAATAATCGGTGATGCCCATCAGGCAGTACAGCACGAAGGCGATGCCGTACCCGGCCTCCCAGTCGGGCCACCACAGGAACCAGACCAGCAGGGGTACCGCGACGATCCGCGACAATGTCAGGAGGTTAGGCAAGCTCAGCACCCACCACCCCTATACCGGTCGGTCGCGGGGCGAAACCGGTTTAACGTTGGCGTGCGGATGACGCTCGGCTAAGGGTTCGACATATTACCGCAACGATCAGGGCCATTTCCCGTCATGCTCAATGCCCTCGGGTTGCTGAAGCAACGTCGCTTCCTGCCCCTGTTCACCACGCAGTTTCTCGGCGCGTTCAACGATAACCTGTTCAAGACCTCGATGGTCCTGTTCGCGACCTATGCCGTCTTCAACGATCCGAAGATGGAGGCGAACTTCAACGCGCTGGCGACGGGACTCGGCATCCTGCCGTTCTTCCTGCTGTCCGCGCTCGCCGGGCAATTGGCGGACAGCCACGACAAGGCGCGGATCATCCGGATCGTGAAGACGGTCGAGATCGGCATCATGCTGCTCGGCGCGACCGGGCTTATGGTCGCGCGTGCCGGGCATCCGTCGCTGGGGATCGGGCTGATGCTCGGCGCGGTCCTGTGTCTCGGCGTCCATTCGACATTCTTCGGCCCGATCAAATACGCGATCCTGCCGCAGCATTTGAAACCGTGTGATGTGCTCGGCGGCACTGGGCTGGTAGAGGCCGGGACGTATCTCGCGATCCTCTTGGGCACCGTCACCGCGGGCTGGATCCCGATCGAGGGCGCTGCCGCCAGCGTGTTGATCGTTGCCCTGGTCGGCTGGTTCGCCGGCCGGCAGGTGCCCCCCGCCCCTCGCGAAGGCCCGCCGCTGAAGCTCGACTACAACCCGTTCACCGCGTCGTGGCGACTGATCAGCGCGACATTGCATATTCCGCGGCTGTTCCTGGCGATCGTCGCGATCAGCTTCTTCTGGACGATCGGCGCGGTGCTCATCATTGTCTTCCCACCACTGGTGAAGAACGTGCTGACCGCCGACGAGCGAGTCGCGAGCTTCGTGATCGCGGTGTTCTCGGTCGGCGTCGCGATCGGATCGGTGGTGATCAACTCGATGCTGCGCGGACGGATTTCCGCGAAATTCTCGCCAGCGTCGGTGATTGCGATGGGCGGCTTCGTCGTGCTGTTCTCGTTCCTCGCGCGGACGTGGACGCCGGCACCGCCGGGGCACTTTTACGACTGGGCGGGGTTCATTCACCAGCCGGGCGCGATCCCCGTGCTGGCGACGTTGCTGGCGATCGCGATCACCGGCGGGATGTTCGTCGTGCCGCTCTATGCGTTCCTGACGACCACCGTCGAGAAGGACCAGACCGCGCGCACCGTGGCGGCGAACAACGTCGTCAATTCGGGCGCGATGACGATCGGCTCGATCCTCGTCATCGGCATCACCGCGATGGGCGTGACGCCGGAGGACATGCTGTTTCTCGTCGCGGCGATGTGCCTGGTCTCGGCGTGGCTCGCACAGAAGCTGCATCGGGCTTGCGACGATGAAGCTATCGGGTGCTTGCCGACGTTGCGAGGATAACCGTTAAACCATCCTCCCCCTCCAGGGGGAGGTGGCAGGCGTCTGCCTAACGGAGGGGGAGGACACGGAGCAGACGTGGCGCGCGCCTCCCCCTCCGTCGCCTTCGGCGCCACCTCCCCCTAGCGGGGGAGGATTGCTCGCCTCAGAAAATGAAACTGTAGAAGCATGTGAAGAACGCGGCGAAGCTCAGTAGGAACAGCTTAACGTCCTGATCGTCGTTCTTCGCGCTCGCGATTACCGGCGGCGGCAACGAACGGCGCAGCGGATGGCGGGCGGCTTCGTTGGTGAGGACTAGGCGTCTGGTCATGATGCAAACGTTAACGCCGCGTTTACCAATTCGACCAGTGACAAAGGTGGTTAAGGTGGCGGCGTCCGGCAATGGGACAGAATTGGACCCGCGGCGACGATCCGAAAACTCTCCGCCGCGCCGCTATCCTTGCGTAAAAACCGGGTATAAGCTTCGGGCTTTCCCCGCGATTCTGCGGGGGCGAGGACCCGAACCATCGAGCAGATCGGCGCACTTCCCTATGTGATCGACGAAGCCGGCCACGCCCGCGTGATGCTGATCACCTCGCGCGATACCGGGCGCTGGGTGATCCCTAAAGGCAATCCCATTGTCGGCCTCGCCAGCCACGAGGCCGCCGCGCAGGAGGCGTACGAAGAAGCCGGCATCCGGGGCATCCCCTGCCCCTCCCCGGTCGGGCAATTCGCGTACCGCAAGCGCCGTCGCACCGGCCGCTACCGCGACATGATCGTCACCGTGTTTCCGCTCGCATTCGTCGAGCAGGTCGACGACTGGCCCGAGCGTCATCAGCGCGACACACGCTGGTTTACGCTTGATCGCGCGGCGGAGGCTGTCAATGAGCCCGGCCTGAAGGCGCTGATCGCTGCTTTCCGTGAGCCGCCGATCCCGGCATCGCTCGCGCAACGTATCTTACCCGTCGTGCGCACGAGTGCGAAAAGGAGAATTCCGATGCTGGGCTGGTTCCAGTCGCTGATGCCGAAGCAAGGGCGGTTCTTCGAACTGTTCGACGCGCATGCCGCGACTTTGGTCGCCGGTGCCGATGCGCTCGCACGGCTGCTCCACGGCGAGGGCTCGATCGAGGGTCAGATCGCCGAGATCGTCAAGCGCGAGCACGAGGCCGACGATATCACGCGCGAGGTGTTGCAGGACGTCCGCCGGGTGTTCGTGACGCCGTTCGACCGCAGCGCGATCACCGACCTGATCGGCGTGATGGACGACGCCATCGACCAGATGAACGGCACCGCCAACGCGATTGCGCTGTATGAGGTCACCGAATTCTCGCCGCAGATGCGCGACATGGCCGGCATCATCGTCGAGGCTGCGAGGATCACCGCGGAAGCGATCCCGCTGCTGCGGTCGCTCGGCACCAACGCAGGCCGGTTGCACGATCTGACCGCACGGCTGATCCAGATCGAGGGTCATGCCGACGATATTCACGACACGGGTTTGCGCGCGCTGTTCCAGGCCTCGAAGATCAGCGCGGACCCGATGACCTTCATCATCAACCGCGAGATCTACAGCAGCCTGGAGAAGATCGTCGACCGCTTCGAAGACGTCGCGAACGAGATCCAGGGGCTGGTCATCGACCATGCTTGAGGTGTCGACCGCGTATGCTCCCCTCCCTGGAAGGGAGGGGTTGGGGGTGGGTCGGCCTGATAGGAAGCGTGACACCCGCCCCACACCGACCCACCCCCTGCCCCTCCCTTCCAGGGAGGGGAGTCCGACGGCGTCCGGGGTGACGGCATGATCCTCTCGCTCCCCCTCCTCATCGGCCTGATCGGCATCGCGCTGCTGTTCGACTTCCTGAACGGCCTCCACGACGCGGCGAACTCGATCGCCACCGTCGTCTCCACCCGCGTCCTGAAGCCGCAATACGCCGTCCTCTGGGCCGCGTTCTTCAACTTCATCGCGTTCGCGGTGTTCGGCCTCCACGTCGCGCAGACCGTCGGCACCGGCATCGTCCAGGCGCACGTCATCGACGCGCAGGTAATCTTCGCCGCGCTGATGGGCGCGATCGCGTGGAACGTCATCACCTGGGTGCTCGGCATCCCGTCGAGCAGCAGCCACGCGCTGATCGGCGGGCTGCTGGGTGCCGGCATCGCCAAGGTCGGCTTCGGCGCGATCGTCTGGAAAGGCGTCATCGCCACCGTCCTCGCGATCTTCGCCTCGCCCGCGATCGGCCTGATGCTCGCGCTCGTGCTCGTCCTGATCGTCGCGTGGACCAGCCTCAAGCTCACCCCGCTCGGCGTCGACAAGCGTTTCCGCAAGCTCCAGTTGATCTCCGCCGCGCTCTACTCGCTCGGCCACGGCGGCAACGACGCGCAGAAGACGATGGGGATCATCGCCGTGTTGCTCTACTCGCAGGGCCTGCTCGGCGGCGAATTCCACGTGCCGCTCTGGGTCGTGCTATCCTGCCAGGCGGCGATGGCGCTGGGTACGTTGTCCGGCGGCTGGCGGATCGTCCACACGATGGGCTCGAAGATCACTCGCCTTACGCCGGCTCAGGGGTTCTGCGCGGAAACCGGCGGCGCGATCACGCTGTTCGCCGCGACCTTCTGGGGCATCCCGGTGTCGTCGACGCATACCATCACCGGCTCGATCGTCGGCGTCGGCGCGGCTCGGAGACTGTCCGCCGTCCGCTGGAACGTCGCCAGCAACATCGTCGTCGCGTGGACGCTGACGCTCCCCGCCGCCGGACTGATCGGCGCGGGGACGTATCTGCTGGTCGGGCTGTTCGTCTAGGCGCGCGCAGCGACGAAGGCGGCAAGCCCGGCTTCGAGATCGGCGATCAGGTCGGCGGGGTCTTCGAGGCCGATCTGGAGGCGGACCATCGGGCCTGCGGCTTCACGCTTGGTGACGGTGCGATGGCGCTGCGGGTCGGCGGGGATGGCGAGGCTTTCGAAACCGCCCCAGCTATAGCCTATGCCGAACAGTTGCAGGGTGTCGATCAGCGCGGCGCGCGATGCCTCGTCGCCGCCGTTGAGGACGAACGAGAACAGGCCGCTGGAGCCCTTGAAGTCGCGGACGAACAGGTCGTGGCCGGGGCAGTCGGGAAGCGCTGGGTGAAGAACCTGCGCGACTTCGGGGCGCGATTGCAGCCATCTGGCGATGGTCAGTGCGCTCGACTGGTGCTGCGCGAGGCGGACCGCCATCGTGCGCAAGCCCCGGCTGCCGAGCCAGCAATCGTCCGGGCTGGCGACCTGGCCGAGCTGGAAACTCGTCTCGCGCAGTTTCTTGAAGTAAACGGGCGCGGCGGTGACCGAGCCGAGCATGACGTCCGAATGGCCGACGACGTACTTGGTGCCGGCAAGGATCGTCAGGTCTACGCCGCGCTCGATCGCGGGGAAGAACAGCGGCGTCGCCCACGTGTTGTCGAGCAACGTCGTCACGCCACGCGCCTTGGCGGCGGCGACGATCGCGGGGACGTCCTGCACCTCGAAGCTCAAGGAGCCAGGGCTTTCCATGAAGATCGCCCGCGTGTTCTCGCCGATCAGGTCAGCGATTCCCGCCCCGATCATCGGGTCGTAATAGCGCGTGGTGATGCCGAACCGCTTGAGCAGCCCGCCGGCCATCCCGCGCGTGGGGTCATAGGCGCTGTCGACCAGCAGCAGTTCGTCGCCGGGCGAAAGGACCGACAGCAGAGCCGCCGCGATCGCCGCGACGCCCGAGCAATAGAGGAACGTCCCCTGCGCGCCGGGTTCGAGCGAGGTCAGCGCATCGGCGAGGCTCCACTGCGTCGGCGTGCCCTTGCGTCCGTAGAACAGCCGGTGATGGGTGTCGCGCGTGGCGCTTTCGCGGAGATGGCCGACTGAATCATAGAGGATCGTCGAGGCGCGCCAGACCGGCGGGCTGACGATGCCCTGCGTCCATTCCGGCCGGCGACCGGCGACGACGACCTTGGTCGCATCGCCGACCGGCTTGTTCGTGTCGCTCATGCCGTGCCTGTCGCCTTGGGTGTTTCGGGATCGCCGCCCCATTCGGACCAACTGCCGTCGTACAGCGCCGCGTCATTGCCGAGCAGGTGCGCGCCGAACGCAAGGACCGACGCAGTGATGCCCGAGCCGCAGGTCATCACGATCGGCTTCGCCAAGTCGACGCCCGCCTTGTCGAACTCGGCCTTCAGCGCGTCACCGGTCTTCCACGTGCCGTCCGCGTTGAACACCGCGCCCTGCGGCAGGTTCTTCGAGCCCGGAATATGGCCCGGCGCGGTGCCCGGCCGCGGGTCTTCCTCCGCGCCGGTGAAGCGCGACGCGGACCGCGCGTCGAGCACCTGCTCCGCACCGCTTTCGACGTTCGCCTTCATCTGGTCGAGATCGCGCACGCCCTTCAGGTCCGCCCAGGTCGTGAAGTGTCGATGCCGCTGCGTCTCTTTCCCCGTCGCAATCTCGCGCCCCTCGGCCTGCCATTTGGCGAATCCGCCGTCGAGCATCGCCACATTGTGCGCGCCGAACAGTCGCAACAACCACCACGCCCGCGCGGACGTGTGCCAGGGGGAGCTGTCATACAGCACGATCCGGCTGCCATCACCGAGCCCCAGCGTCTGCATCCGGCTCGCGAACTTCTCCGCCGACGGAAGCGTATTGGGCAGGTCGCTGTCGGTATCGCGCAACTCGCTGAGGTTCATGAACACCGCGCCGGGGATGTGCGCCGCCTCATACTCCGCCGCCGCATCGCGGCCCTCGGCATAGGTCGCGTCGACGATCCGAAGATCGCTCGCGCCCAGTTCGTTCGCCAGCCATTCGGTGCTTACCAACGCGTCCATATGCGGCTCCTTGTGCTCGATCGGTCAGTAGCCAGCCGGGCCGCTCGCGTCGAGGGACGCGAGGAACCCCGCCGCCTGCGCACGCGTCGCCTCGCGGTCCGCCTCCGACTGTTTCGCCCAGTTGCGATACGGCATCGCCAGCCGGTTGTTGCGCCCCAGCTTGTCCTCGTGCCGCGCGAGGAAATCCCAGTACAGCGCGTTGAACGGACACGCATCCGGCCCGATCCGCTGCTTCACGTTATACCGGCAGTGCCCACAATAATCGGACATCCGGTCGATATACGCGCCCGACGAGATATACGGCTTAGACCCCAACAAGCCGCCATCGCCGAACTGGCTCATCCCCAGCGTGTTGGGCAGCTCGACCCATTCGTATGCGTCGACATACACCTCCAGATACCAGAGGTGCACTTTGGCCGGGTCCGCGCCGATCAGCAGCGCGAAATTGCCCGTCACCATCAGCCGCTGGATGTGGTGCGCATGCGCGGTCTCCAGCGTCTGGCCGATCGCCTCACGTAGGCAGTGCATGTCGGTCTCGCCGGTCCAGTACCAGCCGGGGAGTTCGCGGTGGTGGTCGAGGAAGTTGCGCTCGACATACTCCGGCCCCTCGCGCCAGTAGATCCCGCGCATATATTCGCGCCAGCCGATGATCTGGCGGATATACCCCTCGACCGCATTGAGCGGCGCGCGCCCGGCCCGATATTCCGCCTCAGCGCGCCGGCACAAATCGAGCGGATCGAGCAGCCCCGAATTGATGTAGGGCGACAGGATCGAGTGCCACAGATGCCGCTCGCCGGTGAGCATCGCGTCCTCGTAATCGCCGAACTGCGCGAGCGCATGCTTGAAGAAATTCGCCGCCTGCCGTTCCGCATCCTTTGCGGTCACGGCGTATTCGAACCCGTCGAGACTCCCCGGATGCTCGGCGAACCGCTCCGCCACCAGCGCCAGCACACCTTGCGTGATCGCGTCCGGCGCGAAGACCAGCGGGCGCGGCATCAGCAGGTCGTTCTTGGCGGGCTTGCGGTTCTCCTTGTCGAAGTTCCAGCGATCGCCCTCGGGCTTGCCGGCAGTCATCAACAACCCGGTGCGTGTCCGCATCTGGCGATAGAACCACTCCATCGTCAGCGATTTGCGCTCGGCCGCCCAGGTCTCGAAGTCGGCATGGCTGGCGAGAAAGCGGTCGTCGCTGCGGATCTCGACGGGGATGCCGAACAGCGTCTCCCAGCTTTCGAGCATCGCCATCACGCGCCACTCGCCGCCCTCGGTCACGACGATCCGCTCCGGGTCATGCCGCTCGACCGCGCGCGCGATCTCGCCGGTGAAGCTGCCCGCATTGTCGGGGTCGTCGAGCTTGGTGTATTCGACCGTCCACCCGGCCTCGCGCAGCGCCTCGGCGTGGTGCCGCATCGCCGACAGGATATACGCGATCTTGCGCTTGTGGTGGCGAACGTAGGTCGTCTCTTCATCGACCTCCATCATCAGCACGATCGTCGCCGCCGGGTCACAGTCCCGCAGCGAGGCGAGGTCGATCGTGAGCTGGTCGCCGAGGATCGGTACGAGTGTCGTCGTCATATCAGCACCCACTCCGTCACCCCGGACCTGTTCCGGGGTCCACCGTTCCGCACGCTCGCCGCCCGTGGAGTCCGCGGACGGGTGGATGCCGGAACGAGCCCGGCATGACGGAGGAAAGCATCACCCACTTTGCGGCATTCGAATCGCATCCTACATGGCGGCACATGACCGCTCCCCAGAACCCATTGCATCTCGGCCAGAACAGCGCCCTCCCCGCCTCTCCAGAAGAGGCCGTGCTCGATTATGTTCCGAACCCGCGACCCGGCCGGACGTATCTCGTCCGGTTCGCGGCGCCCGAGTTCACGTCGCTGTGCCCCGTCACCGGCCAGCCCGACTTCGCGCACCTCGTGATCGACTATGTCCCCGGCGAGACGATCGTCGAATCCAAATCGCTCAAGCTCTTCCTGAGCAGCTTCCGCAATCACGCCGGGTTCCACGAAGACTGTACCGTCGGCATCGGCGAACGCCTGTTCGACGAGATGAAACCGGTGTGGCTGCGCATCGGCGGCTATTGGTATCCGCGCGGTGGAATCCCGATCGACGTGTTCTGGCAATCGAGTGCACCGCCGCAAGATCTGTGGCTGCCGGACCAGGGTGTCGCCTCGTATCGCGGTCGCGGTTGAGGGCCCAGGACGACGACGCGAAATATCGGTTTGATTTAGATTGATATTATTCCCGTGCTGCACTGCAGTATGCGATGAAACTTTATGCTACCTGAACCGTTCAAATGGATGCGCGACCGGGTTCTCCCAGAAGTGCGCGCTCAAACGAGGGACAGGGTATGGTGAAACCGGCGGACGGTGGGAATATCGCGCGACTGGCGCTGATCGGTAATTTCCTGCCGAGACAGTGTGGCATCGCCACCTTCACGACCGACGTTTTCACGGCCATGCGCGCGCGCTTCCCCGAGATCGCGGTCGACGTCTATGCGATGGACGATCACCCCGGCAAATACGACTATCCGCCCGAGGTGACCGGCACGATCCCCCAGCCCGATCTGTCGGCGTATATCGACACCGCGCGAAAGATCGAGGCCAGCGGCGCGCAGGCGATCTGGGTGCAGCATGAATACGGCATCTACGGCGGTCCCGCGGGCGAGCACATCCTCGCGCTGCTCGATCGCACGACGCTGCCGGTCATCGTAACGCTGCACACGATCCTCGAAAAGCCCAATGCCGACGAACGTCGCGTGCTCGAAGGCCTGTTGCGTCGCGCCGCCCGCGTGATCGTCATGGCCGAGCGTGGCCGCGACATTCTCCAGCGCGTGTATGGCGCCAATGCGCGCCAGATCGTCATGATCCCGCACGGCGTCCCCGATCGCGACCTGCTCGATACGGCCGCCGTGAAGGGCAAGTTCGGCTGGGATGGCCACAAGGTCATGCTGACGTTCGGCCTGCTCGCGCCCAACAAGGGCATCGAGACGGTCATCAACGCGTTGCCCGCGGTGATCGAGAAGCATCCCGATTTGCTCTACGTCGTGCTCGGCGCGACACATCCAAACCTCGTCGCGCATGAAGGCGAGAAGTACCGCGACAAGCTGAAGACGCTCGCTGCCGACAATGGTGTGGCGGACAACGTCGCCTTCATCGACGCCTTCCTCGAGCATGGCGAACTCATCGACTATCTGCAGGCCGCGGACGTCTATGTGACGCCGTACACCAACCCCGCGCAGATCACGTCGGGCACGCTCAGCTACGCGATCGGCGTCGGCAAGCCGGTCATCTCGACGCCCTACGTCCACGCGACCGAGATCCTGGCGGACGGCCACGGTGTGCTCGTCCCGTTCGGCGACGTCGACGCGTTCGCGCGCGAGATTGACGCGTTGCTCTCGAGCGACCGCGATCGCCTCCGTCTCGCCGAGCGCGCCTATGCGCGTGGCCGCACGATGATCTGGCCGAAGCTCGCCGAGGCGACGATGGCGGAGATCAACGCGATCGTCGCCGCACGCCCGTTCAGGCTCCCCAAGGTGCAGACGCACCTGAAGCAATTGTCGCCCGATTTCGCCGCAGTCGAGCGGATGAGCGATTCGACCGGCATGCTCCAGCATTCGATCTTCTCGATCCCCGACCGCCGCCACGGCTATTGCATCGACGACAATTGCCGAGCGCTGATGCTGATGAGCGCGCTGCCCGATCTGGACGACGTCACGCGAGATAAGTGGATGACGATCTATGCGTCGTTCGTGCAGTACGCCTGGAACCCGGACACGCGCCGCTTCCGCAACTTCATGAACTTCGACCGGACGTGGTGCGAGGATTCGGGGTCTGAGGATTCGAACGGCCGCACGCTATGGTCATTGGGCGTCACCGCGCGCGATGCGCAGGCCGGCAAGCACCGCGACTGGGCGACCGCGATGTTCGATTCGACCGCGACGATGGCGCTCGAACTCGGCTCCTTGCGCGCGCAGTCGTTCGCGATGCTCGGCGCCGCGGCGATGCTGGAGGCCAAGCCCGGTCACCAGCTGTCGCTGTCGATCCTGGAGGCGTTCCCGAAGATCCACCTCGACCTGCTCGCGGCAGCGCGTCGCCCCGAGTGGCAGTGGTTCGAGATCGTGCTGGCGTACGACAATGCGCGGCTTCCACAGGCGCTGATCCGCGCCGGCCAGGCGCTCGACCGTCAGGACCTGATCGACTGCGGCATCGCCACGCTAGACTGGATCGTCGCCAAGCAGACTTCGCCCGAAGGTCGTTTCCGGGCGGTCGGGTCGGAAAGCTTCAACCGGCCCTATGCCGATCCGTTGCAGTTCGATCAGCAGCCGCTCGAGGCGCAGGCGACGATCGATGCCTGCTCCGCGGCGTTCGAGGCGACTGGCGACATGCGCTGGCATGACGAGGCGCAGCGCGCCTATGGATGGTTCCTCGGCGCGAACGACCTCGATCTGCCGCTCGCGAGCGTGCTCGACGGTGGCTGTTTCGACGGGCTGATGCCGAGCGGGCTCAACCGAAACCAGGGTGCCGAGTCGATTTTGGCGCTGCAACTCGCCAATTGCGCGATTTCGGGGGTATCAAAGGCAGCGCAAAGCGTGGCAGGAGCGACCCGCGTCGTCGCCTAGTTCGCTAGCGACAGCCTTGCAGGCGACGGTGCGCTGAGTGGAACGACGCGGGGCACTGCTACGATGGATCTGTTCAACCACCAGCTGCGGCTGCACGCGGACCCTTCGCGTGTCGTCGTGCGGCCGTTCCATATCGCCTGGGGCGGCCATGGCGGCGCACCGAGCCGCACCGAGCGGCTCGTCGGCGAAGTGCTGGAAATGTCGCCCGCACAGGCGCGCGCGCAGCTCGAGGTCGTGCTGAAGGATTTCGAGGCACGCCACTGGCAGACGCGGCGCGTGTTCATGACGCGCTACGATCAGATCGAGGACATGCTCGGGCTGAACGGCGCGGAGATCGGCGACGAGAAGCGCCAGCTGATCGGCGCGTATTTCTGCCACGAGTACAGCTATGCCGCCGCTGCGCTGATGAACCCCAGCGCGGTGCCGCATTTCGACCAGTCGGGCATGCCGCCGGGCTCGATGCGCATTCTGATGAGCTTGCGCGCGGTCGGCGAGGGTCACATCTCCTCCGTGGCGTTCCGCGAGGGCATCATCACCTGCGAAAACCAGATGAAGCTCGCGCCGGAACCGCCGTTCGCGACCGCGACCGATGCGGTCGGCAGCGGCGAGGACGAGATGCCGATCGGCCCAGTCACCGTCTATCGCCACCGCGACAGCACGCTGAGCGGCACGGTGATCTTCCCGATCACGCAGGCGCAGTCGAAGGGCCTCGAGGATCTCCGCATCGTCCGCTTCCAGCACGAGGACGGCGACTATGAGTGGATCGGCACCTACACCGCGTATAACGGCTCGGTGATCCAGTCCGAGCTGATGCGCACCCGCGATTTCCGCGCGTTCGACCTTGTGCCGATGACCGGCCCCGCCGCGCGCAACAAGGGCATGGCCTTGTTCCCGCGGAAGGTGAACGGCCAGTATATGATGATCGGCCGGCAGGACGGTGAGAATTTGTTCCTGCTGAAGTCCGACACGCTGACCGACTGGGATGACGGCGAGAAGATCCTGACGCCCGAATATCCGTGGGAGCTGGTGCAGATCGGCAATTGCGGTCCGCCGATCGAGCTCGACGAGGGCTGGCTGCTGCTGACGCACGGCGTCGGCGCGATGCGGAAATACTCGATCGGCGCGGTGCTGCTCGACAAGGACGATCCGTCGAAGGTGATCGGGCGCACCAAGCAGCCGATTCTTGCGGCGAAGGACCAGGACCGCGAGGGGTATGTGCCCAACGTGGTGTATAGCTGCGGCGCGTTGAAGCATGGCGACACGATCTTCATGCCGTACGGGATCGCCGACAGCTCGGTGGGCTTCGCGTTCGTGCCGATCAAGGACATGCTTGCTGCGATGATGTGAGGGGGGCGTCCAGACGGACGCCGTCCTTCTCCCACGCGTTAGCACCACCCTGGCATTAAGGCGCCATCCCCGCGTAAGCACCACCCCGGCGAAGGCCGGGGCCCAATCGGGGGACGCAGATAACGGCGAACTGCGCTCCGTTACGGCCACCTTTCCAATTGGGCCCCGGCCTCCGCCGGGGTGGCGGAATGGACCAAGGTCCCAACCCAATCTTGTTCTCCCGCGAAGGCGGTAGCCCAGCCTAATTCCCGCCTTCGCGGGGAAACAAGGGTTACCGCGAAGCCGCCATCGTCCGCCGGTACATCACCCACGTCAGCACCGCAAACAGCAGCGTCCCGCCAACCAGCGCCACGCTAGCAAACCCATCCCCAACCAACGCCAACGGCGTCTCCTTGTTGGTAAGATACACGATCCCCGCAAAGCCAACGCCCCACAGCGACTCCCCGACGATCATGCCGGTCGCGGTCAGCACACCCATCCGCTTCGCCAGTTCAGGATCCCGCGCCCGGTCCGCCCAACGATCATACGCAAACCCCACGACCGCCCCGATCGTAACCGGCAACGTCACCGACATCGGCAGATACACGCCAAGCCCGACCCCGAGCGGCGGCAATCGTAGCTTCCCCGCCTTGCCCAGCAATTCATCGACCGCGATCACAGCCACGCCGGTCAGCGCGCCATAGCCGATCATCGCCCAGTTGAGGTTCCCCCCCAGCACACCCTTCGCGAGCGCCGAGATCAACGCAGCCTGAGGCGCAGCCAAAGCATTCGGCCCCGCCCCCGGCGCGCCGGCAAACCCGAGCGTGCTCCCCAGCAAGTTCAAAACCGGCGGCACCACGATCGACCCGAACACCACGCCGATCAGCAACGCGACCTGCTGCTTCCACGGCGTCGCGCCGACCAGCTGCCCGGTCTTCAGATCCTGCAGATTGTCGTTCGAGATCGTCGCGATCCCGAACACGATGCCCGTCACGATCAACCCGTAGGCGACCAAAGCCTGCGTCGTCCCCGGCTCGACCGCGCGGCCGAACCACGACACCAGCAGGATCGACGCCGCGAGGATGGCGAGGATGCCGATCCCCGACACCGGCGAATTCGACGCGCCGATCAGCCCCGCCATGTACCCGCACACCGCCGCGATCACGAGGCCGATGACTAGGATGAACACGAGGCTCCCCGCGATCAGCCCGATCGCCGACGCTTCCAGCGGTCCGCCCTGCAAGACGGTCCAGAGCAGGACGCCGATCGGCACCAGCATCGCAAGCGAGCCGATCCCGACGATCCCGATCGGAATGTCACGCTCTTCGAGAGCCAGCACTTCGCCGCCACGCTTGGCCGCCGAAGCCGCCAACGCCGAACGCACGCCGCCGACGACAGGCCCGGCGATCTTCAACAACGTCCAGATCGCCGCGACGCCGATCACGCCCGCGCCGAAGAAGCGGACGTCCGAGCGGAACACGGTATTGGCGATCACTTCCGCGGTCCCGGTGACGCTCCCGCCCGAGGTCAGGATCGGCAGCAATATCCACCAGCCGATCACCACGCCCGCGAACATCGCCATGCCGACCGAGATGCCGACCAGATGCCCCGCGCCGAGCAACGCGAACGACAGCCCGCCCGAAATCCCGGTCGCACCAGCGCCGACGCGGAACCACGTCGCGGCCTCGGCGGCGGCGAGCTTGGTCTGCGTCAGGATCGCGAACGCGGCCGAGACGACCGCATTTGCAACGATGATGCCCAGCCCGCGCGCGCTCTCCTCGCCGCCTTCGCGACTACCCGCGCCGACCTTCAGCACCTCGGCGGCCGCGCGGCCCTCAGGGTACGGCAGCACGGTGTCGACGACGAGCGCACGGCGCAGCGGCACCGAGAACAGCACGCCGAGCACGCCGCCGAACATCGTGATCGCCGCGGTCGTGAAGAACGGAAAGCCCTGCCACCAGCCGATCATCACCAGCCCCGGCAACACGAAGATGATCGCCGCGAGCGTGCCCGCGGCGGACGCGATCGTCTGGACGATGTTGTTCTCGAGGATCGTCGAATCCTTGAACAACCGCAGCACCGCCATCGAGATCACCGCCGCCGGGATCGACGTCGCGAACGTCAGCCCGATCTTGAGCCCGAGATAGACGTTCGCCGCAGTGAACAGCAGCGTGATGATCCCGCCGAGCACGATCCCGCGGAATGTGAGTTCGCGCATGCTGGTCTCGGGGCCCGTCTCGGATACGCCCCGCGTTGCGTCGGTCATCTAGTCAGCCTCAAAGCAATTTGGGCGACTTGTGGCATGATGTGCGGCCAGAGGAAACCGTATCGAACGTTACTAGCTTGTTCTCCCGCGAAGGCGGGAGCCCAGACTGGGCTCCCGCCTTCGCGGGAGAACAAGGAAGGGCGGGTTTACCTTGCCTACCGCTACCGGTTCTACCGCGTCGCCATCCGTCGTGCGAAATTTACCTCGACCGCCCGCGTTACGCTTTCCGCGATCCGGTGCCGCCCTTCCTCGCTGTCGAGAAACGCCGCGTCCTGCGGGTTCGAGATATACCCCGTCTCGAACAGGATCGACGGCATGTCCGGCGCCTTCAGGACCATCAACGACGCCATCCGGTGGAAGTTCGCCTTCAACGGCATCAACGGCCTGGCCTCGCGCCCGAGCAGCCGCGCGAACGTCGCCGAGGCGTTCATCGTCTCGCGCTGCGTCAGGTCGATCAGGATCGACGACACGTCCGCCGGCGCCTCGCCGAGGTTCACGCCCGAGATCACGTCCGCCTTGTTCTCGCGCGCCGCCAGCCGCGCTGCTTCCTTGTCCGAAGCCACCTCGGACAGCGTGTACGCGGTCGCGCCGGTAGCGTTCTCCGAACCCGTGCTGTCGCAATGGATCGAGATGAACAGATCACCCTTCAACCGCCGAGCAACCCCATACCGCTCGCGCAAGATCAGATAGCGGTCGTCGTTCCGCGTCAGCGCCACGCGGACGCGCCCCGATGCGAGCAGCTCGTCGCGGATCGCCTTGGCGACCTTCAGCGTCACGTCCTTCTCGCGCAGTCCGTTCGGCCCGATCGCACCCGGATCGACACCGCCATGCCCCGCATCGATCACCACCAGCGGCCGCGTATCGTCGCCCTGCACGCGCGGCAGTTTCATGCCCCGCGCCTTGGGTGGCACCGGCACCGACACCTTGTACTTCGGCCGCGACGCAGCCCCGAAATTGAACGGGAAGAAGTTCAGCGGCCCGGCGATCCCGGCTTCCGCGAACTGATCGTAATCGACCGTGCGCAACGCCAGCGTCAGCTCGCGGCCATCGGAGTCGAACCCGCCGTCCGTCACGATCGCCGGCTCCGCCAGATCGAACACCATCCGCATCCCCGACCGGCCACTGCGCATCTGCGTGACGCCGGTCACCAGCCCGCGCCCGACGACCTCGCGGCCTGGAGTCGCACCCGACACGTCGACCGCAATCTGGCGCGGTCCGGTCAGCACGCGGCTGACGGCATCGCCGACTGCCTCGTCGAAGCGGATGACGATCCGCCCGTCCCTGATGGCGACGCTCTGCACGGTCGCCGCCCAGGCGGGGACGCTCGCCAGCCAGCCGGCGATGAGGGCGATGACCGTCAACACCTCGCGTCCTTGCCGTGCGGCCCTGCCGCCGGTCCAGCGAAAACCCATGCTACACCCCTTTGATCGATACATCCGATCTCTGTGAGCGAGCGATAGCGCCTCGCATCACAAGACGCGGTTGCGCAGTGCGGTTAATTTGCCGTTTGCCACGTATTGGCCGGCAAGGCTCTGCCGCCCCAGCAAGTCTGCGTCCCCCCGCCCTTAATTCGAGCCGAAACGCCCGCGAAAGCGACGGTTCCGGGGCTAGTTGCGGGATCGGGTATGCAGTGCTAGTCCTGTCGTACAGCCGTGTGTCGCCTGGATTTTGCCAGCGACGCGCCGGTCTCGACGCCCGCCTGCGGATTCTCGCCGGCGCGGCAATTCAGGTTGACGCTCGAATGACGCATTCCCCCCGCCCCGCACTCCGACCGGCCTTCGCCGACGGACTCGCGGTCGTGCGGGCGCCGCAGGGAGAGTTCCCGCGGCATGCACTTCGCGCAGAGGCAGTTTCGCATACCATCCGCGAGTCCGGGCGTCCGTGCCTGACCGCACCACCATCAAGCGCGCGACGGCTGCCGACAGGCCCGGCGCGCGCGCGGAGAATCTATAATGACAACGCGCATGCTGATCGACGCACGCCACCGGGAAGAAACCCGGATCGCAGTCGTCAAGGGTAACCGGATCGAGGAATTCGATTTCGAGAGTGCCGAACGCAAGCAGCTCAAGGGCAATATCTACCTCGCCAAAGTCACGCGGGTCGAGCCGTCGCTCCAGGCGGCGTTCATCGATTACGGCGGCAATCGCCACGGCTTCCTCGCGTTCAGCGAGATCCACCCCGATTACTACCAGATCCCCAAGGAAGATCGCGACGCGCTGCTCCGTGAGGAAGCCGAGCACGCCGCCGAGGAGGCAGCACTTCGTGCCGACTACGACTCGGACGACGAAGAGGGTGACGACGAGGACGATATCGAGCGCTTCGAGGACGATGGCGGGGTAGATCCCGACGTCGCCGAGGAACTCGAAGGCGGCGAAGAGGCCGGTGAAGCCCCCCGTCGCAAGCGCAAGCCGAGCGCCGACGATGCCGCGGTCGAGGACCTGCGCGAGCGTCGCATGAACCTGCGCCGCCGCTACAAGATCCAGGACGTGATCCATCGCCGCCAGGTGTTGCTCGTCCAGGTCGTCAAGGAGGAGCGCGGCAACAAGGGCGCGGCGCTGACCACGTACCTGTCGCTCGCCGGTCGCTACTGCGTGCTGATGCCGAACACGTCGCACGGCGGTGGCATCTCGCGGAAGATCAGCAACGCGGGCGATCGCAAGCGTCTCAAGACGATCATGGCCGACATGCAGCTGCCGCCGTCGATGGGCTGCATCGTCCGCACTGCGGGCCTCCAGCGCTCGAAGGTCGAGATCAAGCGCGACTTCGATTACCTCGCCCGCCTATGGGACGGCATCCGCGAGGCCACGCTCAAGGCGTCGGCTCCCGCGCTCGTCTACGGCGACAGCGACCTGATCAAGCGCGCGATCCGCGACATCTACAACAAGGAAATCGAAGAGGTCATCGTCGAGGGCGAGGACGGCTATCGCCAGGCGCGCGAGTTCATGCGCCTGCTGATGCCGACGCACGCCCGCCGCATCAAGCATTACGCCGACCCCGTGCCGCTGTTCCAGCGCGCCGGCGTCGAGGATCAGCTTGCCGCGATGTACCACCCCGTCGTCCAGCTGAAGTCGGGCGGCTACCTTGTCATCAACCCGACCGAGGCGCTCGTCTCGATCGACATCAACTCAGGGAGGTCGACGCGCGAGCATTCGATCGAGCAAACCGCGACCGCGACCAACCTCGAGGCGGCCCAGGAAATCGGCCGCCAGCTCCGCCTGCGCGACATGGCCGGGCTCGTCGTCATCGACTTCATCGACATGGATAACAATTCCAACGTCCGTAAGGTCGAGAAGGCGATGAAGGAGGCGCTCAAGAACGATCGCGCGCGCATCCAGATCGGCCGCATCTCGTCGTTCGGCCTCATGGAAATGAGCCGCCAGCGCCTGCGCACCGGCGTACTCGAAGCGTCGACCCGCGCCTGCCCGCATTGCGAGGGCACCGGCCTGGTCCGCACCGCATCGTCGTCGGGCATCTCCGCACTTCGCCTGATCGAGGACGAGGCGGCACGCGGTCGCGGTTCGCTACTTACCCTGCGCGCGAGCCAGGAAGCAGCGGTCTACATCCTCAACCGCAAGCGCGCCGACATCGCCGAGATCGAGGATCGCTACGGCGTGATCGTCGAGATCATCCCCGGCCAGGACGAGGAAGGCGCGCACATGACGGTCGAGGCCAGCGGCCCGCCGCCCGCGCACGCCCCGAAGTTCGTCCAGATCATTGAGGAAGACGAGGACGACCTCCCCGAGGAGATCGAGGACGAGATCGAGGAAGAAGAGGTCGAGGAGGCCGAAGCCGAGCAGCCGCGTCGTCGTGAAGGCGGTCGTGAAGGCAATGGCGAGCAGCGTGCGCCCCGTGAAGCTCGCGATGCAGACGGTGAAGGCGGCAAGAAGCGCCGTCGTCGTCGCGGCCGTCGCGGTCGTGCACGTCCCGGTGAGGAAGGTGCGGCAGAAGGCGTCAACGAGGACGGTAATTTCGAGGACGCCGACACCAACGTCGAGGAGATCGACGAGGTCGAGGGCGACATCGTCGAAGTCGGCGGTGGCGAAGCGGTCGAGGCTGGCGCACCTGCCGAACAGGCGAATGGCGCAGAGGGCGAAGGCCGTCGTCGTCGCGGTCGCCGGGGACGTCGCGGTGGTCGCCGCAACGAGCAGGGCGCCGAGAACGGCCAGTCGGTCGCCGTCAGCAGCGTAGACGACGCCCAGCTGATCGCCGAGGCGCCCGAGCCGGAAGCGTACGAGCCGGTCGAGTCGACCTATGCCGAGCCGCCTTACGAGCCGGCATTTGAGCCCGCCGTCGAGGAAGCGCCGGTGGCGGAAGTCGCCGAGGGTCCGAAGATGCGCCGTCGTCCGCGTGCTCGTGCAGCAGCAGCTGCGGCAAACATCGCCGAGGCGGTGGCCGATGCAGCACCCAAGCCACGCCGCGGTCGCAAGCCACGCGCGGTCGAGGCGGACGCCGAGTCGGTCGCACCGGAACCAGTGGTTCCGGCGCCCGTCGCTGCCGAGCCGGCTGCACCCAAGCCCGGTCGTCGCCGTCGCGAAGCGGTCGCAGAAGCGACGATGGACGAGGTGAGCGCAACGCCCGCCGAGACCATCGAAGCGTCGGCGCCCAAGCCCAAGCGTGCACGTCGCAAGGCGTCGGACGCGGCGGTCGAAGCCCCAGCGGTTGAAGAGGTAGTCGAGGAAGCGCCCGCCAAGGTCGCCAAGCCCCGCGGTCGTCCGCGCAAGGCAGCGGTGGTCGATGCCGGCGATGCCGCCCCGACCAGCGAGCCTCTCGCCGAGCCGATCGCAACCACCCCGCCCAAGGCCGAAGTCCAGCCCCAGGACGTCACGACGTCGGACACCAACGACGGCGCCAACGACGACCCCGACGGCGCCCCCCGCCGCGGCTGGTGGCAGCGCACCTTCGGCTAACGCCGGACGCAGTGACCAAAAAACGGGCGCGACCGAAAGGCCGCGCCCGTTTTCATTTGTAGGGAAGCAGGACGTCGTCGACTGCGCGGTCTCCTCCAGCGTTCACCGCCCCGCGGTAACGATAAAAGCATGTTTCCCCGCGAAGGCGGGGACCCAGACTGGGCACCCGCCTTCGCGGGTGAACAAGACACGGGGGCAGCCCGGGGTTTGTGTTCCAGCCCCGTAGTGAGGCACGCCGAACTCCACCCACCCACCACCACCCCGGCGAAGGCCGGGGCCCAATTGGAAAGGTGGCAATAACGAAGCGCCGTCCTTCGTTAGCAACGTCCCCCAATTGGACCCCGGCCTACGCCGGGGCGGTAGCGCATGGAGCAGCCCGATTGCGCCCGCCTTCAGATCAAAGTGCGCCCTGCCAAAGCCTCAGCCCCTAAACCGCCATCCCAATGACGACCCGTCATCCAAACCAATACTGCGATCCAAACCAGATCCGTCACCCCAGCGAAAGCTGGGGGATCCCCCCGTGGCACGCGGCACCCGCCAAACGACGATATCCCAGCTTCCGCTGAGATGACGGCCTGTGGGACAAAGCCCGGGGACCACGGCGGCACCCCAGACGCCCCCCGACCATCGCACGCCCGACCGCACGACCATTGCCCCCCCGCCCCCAATCGACGATACCCCGTAATATGAAGCGCCTAGTAGCCGCCGCAGCCACCGCCCTCCTTCTCTGGACGACGCCCCTCAAGGCCCAGTCGATCCTCCGCGACGCCGAGACCGAAACCATGTTCGCGGAGATGTCGAACCCGCTGATCAAGGCGGCCGGCCTCTCGACGCGCGACGTGAAGGTCGTCCTTATCAACGACGAATCGATCAACGCGTTCGTCGCCGGCGGGCAGACCGTCTACGTCCACTCTGGCCTCATCCAGGCCGCCGACAACGCCAACGAAGTCCAGGGCGTCATCGCGCACGAACTCGGCCACATCGCCGACGGCCATGTCGTCCTCGCCGATCGCGGCACCAAGCCGGCAATGGGCATGTACCTGCTCTCGATGGTGCTCGGCCTCGCCGCGATGGCGGCCGGGTCCGGCGAAGCAGGCGCAGGCATCATGGCGGCTGGACAGCAGGCGGCGATGGGCACCTACCTCTCGTTCAGCCGCGTCCAGGAATCGACCGCAGACGCAACCGGCGCGAAGTTCCTCCGCGAGGCAAACATCTCCGGCCGCGGGATGCTGAGCTTCTTCAAGAAATTGCAGCAGCAGGAATACCGCTTCGGCACCGCCAACATCGATCCGTTCATGCAGTCGCACCCGCTCTCGGGCGAACGCGTCGCGACGCTCACCGCCGACCTCCAAGCCTCGCCCGCCTGGGCCAACAAACCCGACGCCGCGCTCGAAGAACGCTTCCGCCGCGTGAAGGCCAAGCTTGCCGGCTACGTCATGCCCGCCGACCAGACGCTGCAGGCCTACCCACCCAGCAACCAGTCGATCTACGCCCACTACGCCCGCGCCTACGCGTATCACAAAGCCGGCTATCCCGAGAAAGCCGACGCCGAGGCCAACGCACTGGTGAAGGCCGAACCCACCGACCCGTATTTCCTCGAGATCAAGGGGCAGATTTTGCTCGAAGCCGGCAAGCCGACCGAGTCGCTCATCCCTCTGCGGGAAGCCACTGAAGGGTCGCGCAACAACCCGCTGATCGCCACCACCTTCGGCCACGCGCTGATCGCGACCGAGAACAAGGCGAACTACCCCGAGGCCACCAGGGTACTCCGCACAGCAGTCGGCCGCGACGACCAGAACCCGTTCGCCTGGATGCAGCTCGGCACCGTCTACGAGCTGACGGGGGATACCGCGCGCGCCGCGCTCGCCACCGCCGAGCGCGCCAGCATGGGCGGCGACATGCGGACCGCCTCGGCGAGCGCACAATATGCGCTCGCGAACATCCCGGCGAACACCACCGACTGGATCCGCGCGCAGGATATCGCGATGGCCGCGCAGAACGAGATGGACGATAATCCCAAGCAGTATAAGCGCCGCAAATGAGCAAACTTACATTCCCCGCGATCGCAGTCGCTGGCGCCGTCATCGGAGGCCTCGCGGTCTGGGGCTATGATCGCCAGGGCGGCGGCGTAGAGCGCGCGCAGGTCGAATCGATCGTCCACGACTATGTCCTGGCGCACCCCGAAATCCTCCCCGAGGCGATGGAGAAACTGCGCGACCGCGAGTCGGGCAAGACCGTCACCGCCAACCGCGATGCGATCGTCACGCCGTTCGGCAGCGCCTGGGCCGGCAACCCCAAGGGCGATGTCACGCTCGTCGAGTATTTCGATTACAATTGCGGATATTGCCGCGCGAGCCTGCCGATGATCGCCAAGCTGATCGCCGCCGACCCGAAGGTCCGCGTCGTCTTCCGCGAACTCCCGATCCTCAGCGCCGAAAGCCGCATCGCCGCCCGCGCGAGCCTCGCCGCCGCGCAACAGGGCAAGTTCGCCACCTTCCACGACGCGCTCTACGCCGGCGGCCCCGTCAGCGACGCCTCGATCGCAGCGGCTGCGAGCAAGGCTGGGGTCGACGCGACGCAGGCCAGCTTCACCAAGACCGCCGACGCCGAAATTGCCAAAAACATGGAAACCGCCGCCAAGCTCGGCATGACCGGGACGCCCAGCTGGGTGGTCGGCGACCGAGTCCTGTCCGGCGCATTGCCGCTCGAAGACCTCCAGAAAGCGGTAGCAGCAGCGCGCGCCGGCTGACCCCTCCTTGTTTCCCCGCGAAGGCGGGGACCCAGGCTGGGCTCCCGCCTTCGCGGGAGAACAAGAAGGTGCGGGAAGGCCTATCATTCCCCCCTCCCCACCCCCATCTTCCCCTCACAAAAAGGGGTGCCAATGACCGAACCGATCCTGTCCATCGCGGGCGTCACCAAGACCTACAAGAGCGGCACCACCGCCCTCCACCCAGTCGACCTAGACATCCAAAAGGGCGAGATCTTCGCCCTCCTCGGCCCCAACGGCGCGGGCAAGACGACGCTCATCAGCATCATCTGCGGCATCGTCACGCCGTCCGCCGGCACGATTAAGGTCGCCGGCTACGACGCGATCCGCGACTATAAGCAAGCGCGCAGCCGCATCGGCCTCGTGCCCCAGGAACTCAACGTCGACATGTTCGAGACGGTGCTCGCCACCGTCACCTTCAGCCGCCGCCTGTTCGGCCGCTCGGGCCACAGCGCGTACATCGAACAGGTGCTCCGCGACCTCTCGCTCTGGGACAAGCGCGACGCGAAGATCCGCGAACTTTCGGGCGGGATGAAGCGCCGCGTGCTGATCGCGAAAGCGCTCGCGCACGAACCCGAAATTCTGTTCCTCGACGAACCCACCGCGGGCGTCGACGTGGCATTGCGCCGCGACATGTGGAAGCTCGTCCACCGCCTGCGCGAAGGCGGCACGACGATCATCCTGACGACGCATTACATCGAGGAAGCCGAGGAGATGGCGGACCGCGTCGGCGTCATCAACAAGGGCAAGCTGCTCCTCGTCGACGACAAGGCGTCGCTGATGAAGAAGCTCGGCAAGCGCGAACTCGATATCGCGCTCCAGGATCCGATGACGACGATTCCCGCCGACCTCGCCGACTGGGATGTGTCGCTGGAAGACGACGGCAAGCGCCTGCGCTACGTGTTCGACGCACAGGCCGACCACACCGGGATCCCGTCTTTGCTCCGCAAGCTCAGCGAACTCGGCATCGGCTTCAAGGACCTCGAAACCAGCAAATCGAGCCTCGAAGACATCTTTGTCGACCTGGTGGGGGAACGCGCATGAATACCCATGGCATCTGGGCGATCTACCGCTTCGAAATGGCGCGTGCGCTGCGCACCCTGTGGCAGAGCCTCGTCACGCCCGTCCTCACGACATCGCTGTATTTTATCGTCTTCGGCGGCGCGATCGGCAGCCGGATGCAGCA
This sequence comes from Sphingomonas faeni, assembly GCF_040407565.1. Classification (GTDB taxonomy): domain Bacteria; phylum Pseudomonadota; class Alphaproteobacteria; order Sphingomonadales; family Sphingomonadaceae; genus Sphingomonas; species Sphingomonas faeni_F. The sequence goes on along the minus strand of NZ_JAPZPR010000001.1, from coordinate 624,228 downwards.
GGTCGGCGGCGTCGATTACGGCAGCTTCATCGTCCCCGGCCTGATCATGCTGTCGCTGCTCACGCAGAGCATCTCGAACGCATCGATCGGCATCTACTTCCCCAAATTCACCGGCACGATCTACGAACTCTTGTCCGCGCCCGTGTCGGCAATGGAGATGGTGATCGGCTATGTCGGCGCGGCGACCACCAAGTCGGTGATCCTCGGGCTCATCATCCTCGCCACCGCGTCGTTCTTCGTGCCGCTGCGGATCGAACACCCGTTCGCGATGATCGCGTTCCTGATCCTCACCGCGGTGGCGTTCAGCCTGTTCGGGTTCATCATCGGCGTGTGGGCGAACGGCTTCGAACAGCTGAACTTCGTCCCCGCACTGTTGATCACGCCGCTGACGTTCCTCGGCGGCGCGTTCTACTCGATCGACATGCTGCCCCAGCCGTGGCGCACGTTCAGCCTCTTCAACCCGGTCGTCTATCTGGTGAGCGGCTTCCGCTGGAGCTTCTTCGGGGTAGGCGACGTCGCGGTCGGGGTCAGCCTCGCGGTGACGGCCGGCTTCCTCGCGGTGTGCCTGATCGCGATCGCCTGGATCTTCAAGACCGGCTGGCGGATGAAGAACTGACGCGCCACGCGCCGGTCACGACCGGGCGCACGACCAGCGCGTTGAGGTCGATGACGATGTGGAACAGCATTGCGAGCCACAACGCGCCGCTCGCCAGATAGACGTAGCCCAGCACCGCGCCGACCAACGTCGTCGCGATCACGCCGCGCATCCCCTGATACCGGTGCACCGCGCCGAACAGCAGCGTCGCGGCAACAAACCCGAGCAGCGCGCTGCCGCTGACAAGCGCGACCAGCAAAGGTACGAAAAGGCGAAAGAACGCTTCCTCCGACACCCCGGCGGAGATCGACAGCAACACCGCCGGCAGCAGGTCGCTCCGTACGGCTGGCTTCACGTCGGGAAAATTGCCGATTTGGATCTGCGCGCGGCCGGTCCGGACCCGCCAGACCCCAAAGAGGACGTTGACGATCGTCCCGCCCACCATGCCGATCATCAGTGGTTCGGGCGTCACCAACAGACCAAATGACGCCAGCCTGAAGACCAGCGGCAGGAACGCGGCGGGCATCGTGTCTAACACGGTACGCTGACCGAGGATCATCAGCCCGATCAGTGCGGGCAATCCGAACGAGATCGCGACGCTCAGCGCCCAGATACGCAAAGAGGCGGCGCGACCGTCACCGGCGCGCCGCCTCAGCAGATCGGTACGAAACAGCCGCCCCCGCCACAGGATCGCGGCCAGATAGATGGCCACGAGCGCAAGAAGGACGGCGGCCACTATCGGTTGAGCATCATCGATCGAACATGATCAATCGGTGCGATGCTCGCCCTTGACCCAACGGACGGTGCCCGAAGACGCGCGCATCACCACGCTCTCGGTGGTCATCTTGCCCTTCTTCCGCTTCACGCCCGCCAGCAGCGACCCATCCGTCACACCCGTCGCGGCGAAGATGCAGTCGCCCTTGGCCAGCTCGGACAGGTCATACTGCTTGTCGAGATCGGTGATCCCCCACTTCGCCGCACGGCCACGCTCGTCGTCGTTGCGGAACAACAGCCGGCCCTTGAACTGGCCACCGACGCAGCGCAGCGCCGCGCACGCCAGCACGCCCTCTGGTGCGCCACCCGAGCCCATATACACGTCGACCGTGGTCTCGGGATCGGACGTCGCGATCACGCCGGCGACGTCGCCATCACCGATCAGCATGATCCCGCAGCCGACCTTGCGCAGTTCGGCGATCAGCGCCTCGTGACGCGGCCGATCGAGCACGCACACGATCAGGTCGCGCGCGGGCACGCCCTTGGCAGCGGCGACGGCGTTGATGTTCTCGGTCGGCGTCTTGTCGAGGTCGATGATGCCCTCGGGATAGCCCGGGCCCACGGCGATCTTGTCCATGTAGACGTCGGGCGCGTTGAGCAGCCCGCCCTCTTCGGCGATCGCCAGCACGGCGAGGCTGTTCGGCCCCGCGGTCGCGCAGATCGTCGTGCCTTCGAGCGGATCGAGCGCGATGTCGATCTTCGGACCCTTGCCGATCGCCGAGCCGACCTTCTCGCCGATGAACAGCATCGGCGCCTCGTCGCGCTCGCCCTCGCCGATCACCACGGTGCCGTCCATGTAGAGCGAGTTGAGCGCCTCGCGCATCGCCTCGACCGCGGCCGCATCCGCCGCCTTCTCGTCGCCGCGCCCGACGAGCGTCGACGCGGCGATCGCCGCCGCTTCGGTCACGCGGACCATTTCGAGGACGAGTACGCGGTCGAGAACCTGGCTGGCGGCAGCGGTCAAAATCTATCTCCTCGGTATGTTTCGACCCGGATAGGCAGCGCCCGCCGGGTTGTCGACCCGATCAGTCCCTTAGAAGGTCATTGATCGAGGTTTTGGAACGAGTTTGCGCATCGACCCGCTTGACGATGACGGCGCAGTACAAGGCCGGCTTGCCGTCACCGCCACCTATCGAGCCTGGCACGACGACGGAATAGGGCGGCACTTCGCCCTTGAAGACTTCGCCGGTCGCGCGGTCGACGATCTTGGTCGAGGCGCCCAGATACACGCCCATCGACAGCACCGCACCCTCGCCGACGCGGACGCCCTCGGCGACTTCGGCGCGCGCGCCGATGAAGGCGCCGTCGCCGATGATGACGGGATCGGCCTGCAACGGCTCGAGCACGCCGCCGATGCCGGCGCCGCCCGACAAATGGACGTTCTTGCCGATCTGCGCGCACGACCCGACCGTCGCCCAGGCGTCGACCATCGTCCCCTCGCCGACAAAGGCGCCGATGTTGACGAAGCTCGGCATCAGGATCGCGCCCTTGGCGATGAAGCTCCCGCGGCGAGCGACCGCACCCGGCACGACGCGGATCCGCGCCGAGCGGAACTCGGCATCGCCCCAGCCCGCGAACTTCGACGGCACCTTGTCGAACCCCGGCGAGCCGGCCGAACCGCCGTCGATCACGACGTTGTCGTTGAGCCGGAACGAGAGCAGCACCGCCTTCTTCAACCACTGGTTGACCTGCCAGCCATCAGCGGTCGGCTCGGCAACGCGCGCGGTCCCCGCGTCCAGCATCGCCAGCGCGGACTCGACGGCGTCGCGAACCTCGCCCTTGGTATCCAGGCCGAGGTTCGCGCGATCATCCCAGGCGGCGTCGATGATGGTCTGCAAGGTCATGATGTCTCCAGGATGGTTTCGAGCCATGGCGCAAGCACCGGCACGGTAAAATCGATGTGATCGCGCGCGACGTCGGGCGACTGCTCGGAGCCGTTGTCGATCCACACGGTCGTCATCCCGATCGCCTTGGCCGGCGTCAGGTTGCGCGCCATGTCGTCGGCGAACAGCGACGCGCGGGGATCGATGTCGAACGCCGCGCAGAACCCTGCATAGGCCGACGCATGCGGCTTCGGCATCAGGTTCATCGCGTGGATGTCGTGGATAGCCTCGAAGCTCTCGCTCAGTCCGAGCCGATCGAGGATCCGCGTCGCATACGGCGTGTCGCCGTTGGTGAAGACGAGTTTGCGCCCCGGCAACCTGGCGATCGCGGCGACCAAAGGCGCGTCGTGCTCGATCACGTCCATCTCGATGTCGTGAACATGCGCCAGGAACGCGTGCGGATCGACGTGGTGCTCGGCCATCAGCCCCGACAGCGTCGTGCCGTGATTGTGGAAATACCCCTTCTGCACGCGGCGCGCCTCGTCATGCTCCAGCCCGAGCAGATCCTGTATGAACCCGGTCATCCGCGCATCGACCTGCGCGAACAGGTCCGCGCTCGCCGGGTACAGCGTGTTGTCGAGATCGAAGATCCAGTTGCGGACGTGGTCAAGGCGGGCAAGCATCGCGCGAACCTCTAGGCACCGCGACCGATCGGGGCAAGGCGACGGTGCCTTCGCAACGTGCGGCGGACGCATAAGGGCTGGATAAGCTACCGCTCGGTACCTATCTCTGGTGCATGACACGTTATTCCCTGCTCGATCTGGTCCCCGTCATCGAAGGCGGCACCGTCTCCCAATCGCTCGCCAACGCGGCCGACCTCGCGCGGCACGCCGAGAGCGTCGGGTTCCAGCGTTACTGGGTCGCCGAACACCACGGCATGACCGGCATCGCGTCGGCCGCGACCGCCGTCGTGATCGCGCACATCGCCGCCGCCACGAAGACGATCCGCGTAGGCTCGGGCGGCATCATGCTCCCCAACCACGCGCCGCTGACGATCGCCGAGCAGTTCGGCACGCTCGACGCGCTGTTCCCCGGCCGCATCGACCTCGGCCTCGGCCGCGCACCCGGCTCCGACCAGCGCGTCGCGCGCGCAATGCGCCGCACGCTCGAGACCGACGCCAACGCCTTCCCGCAGGACGTCATGGAGTTGCAAAGCTACTTCGCCAACGACGGCCAGACCGGCATCGTCGCCACCCCGGGCGCAGGCGCGGATGTCGAGATGTGGATCCTCGGCTCCAGCACGTTCGGCGCGCAATTGGCGGCAGCACTTGGCCTGCCCTACGCGTTCGCCTCGCACTTTGCGCCCGATGCGCTGGATGCCGCGCTGGCGATCTACCGCCGCGACTTCCGCCCCTCGGCGCGGCTCGCCAAGCCGCACGTCATGGCCGGCTTCAACGTGTTCGCAGCCGAGACCGATGCGGAGGCCGAACTGCTCGCCACCTCGCAGCAACAGTCGTTCGTGGCGTTGCGCACCGGTAACCCCGGCCAGATGAAGCCGCCCCTCGCCGGCTATCGCGAGTCGCTCGGTGCGCAGGGCAACCAGATCCTCGACCACGTCCTGCAATGCTCGGCAGTCGGCAGCCCGGCCAAGGTCGCCCGCGGCATCGCGGCGTTCGTCGAGCGGACCGGCGTCGACGAGGTCATGGTGACCAGCGCGATCTACGACCACGAGGCCCGCAAGCGGAGTCTGTCGATCACGGCGGATGTGATGCAGGAATTGAAGATCGCGGCGTAAGCCAGCGACTTCCCCCCTCCCTGAAAGGGAGGGGACGGGGGTGGGTCGGTTTCCGCAAGCTCCAACCGGAGCGGCTAAAACCGGCCAACCCACCCCCAACCCCTCCCTTCCAGGGAGGGGGGGCGAGTTATCTTCTGGGCGACCTACTCCCCCGCCCATTCTTTCAACAGCGTATACGCAATCGCATAAGGCGGCGGCGCCACAAACGGCCCCTCCTCCCCGCGCAACACCGCGCGCACCATCTCACGCGGCACCCACATCGCATCCTCGAGTTCGTTCACGTCAAGCGTGATCGCATCGTCCTCCGCCTCCGCGACGCACGCCATCATCAGCGAAGACGGAAACGGCCAGGGCTGGCTCGCGACATAGCGCACCTTGCCGACCCGCACGCCCGACTCCTCGAGGATCTCGCGCGCGACCGCCTCCTCGATCGACTCGGCCGGCTCGACGAAACCGGCAAGCGCCGAATACCGCCCCGGCGGCCACCCTTTGCCGCGCCCGAGCAGCGCACGCCCGTCATGCTCGGCGATCATGATGACCACCGGATCGACCCGCGGGAAATGCTCGGTCCCGCAGTTCGGACATTTCCGCGCCCACCCCGCCCGGAACATCTCGGTCGGCGAACCGCATTTCGCGCAGAAACCATGCCGGACATGCCAGTCGATCACACTCCGCGCCGCCGCATAGGTCGCCGCCTCGCCCGGAGCGAGCGCCGCCAGCACCGCCATCAGCGCAGGCGAGCGCATCGCCGGCGCATTGTCGACGCGCATTCCGTTCAGCAGCGCCGCGAAATGCGGCCGCCCGCTCTCGTCGAGCCCGAGCAGGATCGGCTCGGAATCGTCCGGCATGTCCGCCATCGACGTCCAGGCGAGATGCCCGTCGTCGGTCGTGCCGGGCAGCAGCCCATCGAGCACCAGCAACCGCGCACGCCAGTCGCGCTGCGCCGCCGCCAGCCCCTCTGGATCGTGCCGCAGCGCATCGGACCGGTCGAGCGTCCCACCGGTAAACCCAGGTGCCTCGATCACGCTCATCGGCGCAACCTCGCCGCATCCTGAATCAATGCCGCGACCACCTGCTCCCGCAGCGGAATGCGGTCCGCGGGGAAGTAATTGACCATCACGTTGCCGCGGGACCGCTTGAGCGGATCGACCCACGCGATCGTGCCCGCCGCGCCGCCCCAGGCATAGGTGCCCTTGCCCGGCCCGTTCGGCGTAGTGGCCAGCACCACCGATCCGCCCGCGCCGAAGCCCATGTTGCTGCCCTTCGTACCACCGGTACCGCCGCTCACGCCGCCATAGGTCACACCCGCCGGCAACAGGTTTGACGTCGCCAGTGCGATCGTCTCGGGCTTCATCACGCGCACGCCATCAAGCGTGCCGCCGTCCTGGATCATGTGGAGGAACCGGTCGTAGTCACGCGCCGACATCACGAGACCGGCACCGCCATACGGAAAGCTCGGCTTCTGCAGGAACACCGACGTCGCCGCCGGATCGAGCGGCGTCCGCGTGTCGCCGACAAACGCATAGTTGGTCGCCAGCCGCCCGACCTCGCTCTGCGGCACCTGCCAGAAGCTCGACTTCATCTTGAGCGGATCGAACAGTCGCGTCTGCACGAACCGCTCGAAGCTCATGCCGCTCGCGACCTCGATCACGCGACCCATCACGTCGAGCCCGATCGAATAGCTCCACTTGGTGCCAGGGTCCGCGATCAGCGGCAGCTTCGCGACACGGTTGGCGAACTCCTCCAGCGACTTCGGCCGGACGGGCCGCATCTTCTCTTCCATCGCCGCGCTGACCGACAGCGGCAGGATGCCGAGCCGCTCATATTCCTTGAGCAGCGGCCCCTTGGTGACGATCGTGTAGCCGAGCCCGGCGGTATGCGTCAGCAGGTTGCGGATCGTGATAGGCCGCGTCGCCGGCCGCGTGGCGAGCGACGTGTCGGGGCTGGTCGCGACCTTCATGTCCTTGAACGCCGGGATATATTTGCTAACCGGATCGTCGAGGTTGAGCTTGCCGTCCTCGACCAGCATCATCGCCGACATCCCGGTGATCGGCTTGGACATCGAATAGACGCGCCACAGCGAATCGGGGCCTGCCGCCGGAGCATTGGGGTCGTCGCTGATCTTGCCCGCCGACGGAAACAACGTCGGACCGTCGCCAGCCCCGAACGCACCGACGATCCCCGGCATCTTGTTCTGCGCGACATAGCTGTCGAACAGCGCGGACGTGGCAGGCAGCAGCGCGTTGACCGGGATCGTCATCCGCGGCGTCGGCCGAGCCTGCGCGCTGACCTGCGGACGCGGCTGCGCCTGCTGGGCATAAGCCGTGGCGGCTGCCAGCGCGGCAAGTCCGCCCGTCGAAATCCAGTGCACCAATTTCATGCAGCTCTCCGTATGGTCTTGCCGGCCTTGGCGAAAACGGTCGGGAGCCCGGCGGTATCCAGCTCGTCGATCGGCCACCATTCGCTTGCCGTTGGAACGCGCGGTTGATGCGCCTCGACCGTCGCCACCGCAAGCGTCAGTTGCAGATCGAAATGCGTAAATCCGTGCGCGACGGTGACGTCCAGCATCCGCCAGTCCGCCTGCGCCGGTGCATCCTCGAAACCGGGCGCAACATCACCCCAAAGCCCGGTCGGAAACGCCCGCATCCCGCCCAGCAAACCCTTGTCCGGCCGCCGCACCAGCAACACCTGCCCATCGCGCTCCAGCCAGAAGATCGTCCCGTACCGCTGAGGCTTAGCCGCCTTCTTCGCCTTCACCGGCAACCGCTCCGGCGCGCCCTGCTTGAAGCCTTCGCAAACCGCGCGGATCGGACACAGCAGGCATTTCGGCGCGCGCGACGTGCAGATCCCCGACCCCAGATCCATCATCGCCTGCGCGAAATCCCCCGCCTGAGCATCCGGCGTGATCGAATCCGCCGCCACCCGAATCGCAGGCCGCGCCGCCGGCAAAGGCGTCTGAATCGCAAACAACCGCGCGACCACCCGCTCGACATTCGCATCGACCACCACCGCGCGCTCGCCAAACGCGATCGCCGCCACCGCCGCCGCCGTATAAGCGCCGAGCCCGGGCAAAGCGCGCAGCTCCATCTCGGTCCGCGGAAACACGCCGCCATGCTCAGCGACCACGGCCTTCGCCGCCTTCACCAGATTGCGCGCCCGAGCGTAATACCCAAGCCCCGCCCAAGCCGCCATCACATCGGCATCCTCAGCCGCCGCCAGACTCGCGAAATCCGGCCACCGCGCGGTCCACGCCAGGAACCGCGGCGTCACCGCCGCCACCGTCGTCTGCTGCAACATCACCTCGGACAGCCAGACCCGGTACGGATCGACCACCTCGCCCGGCTTGGCGCGCCACGGCAGGTCGCGGCGATGCGCGTCATACCAGTCTAGCAGGGCCCCGGAGACCGAAGAGCGCTTGGCGTTCACGCGTCGCCTATGGCATGGGATTGCGGATGAGCAAGCCGCCCGTTTCTCTGCCTAAACCCGCGACGCCCAAGCCGGCGACGAAGCGCATTAAAGGCAGGACCGACCCAGACGCCCCGCGCGAGAACCGCTCACGCGCGGTCGCCGAACTGTTGCCCGCGATCGGCGGCGCGGCATTCCGGCGATTCGGCTTCGTCCAGTCGTCGATCGTCAGCCGCTGGCCCGAGATCGTCGGCGCAAAACTGGCAGGGGCCAGCATTCCCGAATCGATCCGCTTCCCGGTCGGCAAGAAACAGGACGGCGTCCTAACCCTTACCGTCCGCGGCGCGCACGCCCCGATGATGCAGCACATCGCGCCCGAGATCATCGAGCGCGTGAACCGCTTCTTCGGCTACGCCGCGATCGTGAAGGTCGCGATCCGGCAGGGCGAGGTCGCCGCGCCCGTCCCACGCAAGGCGCCGCCTTCATTGCGCCCGGTGCCCGTCGATCTCGGTATGAGCCTGAAGGGCATCGCCGATCCGGAACTGCGCGCCGTCCTCGAATCCCTCGCCGCCGGCGTCGCCTCGACGCACGGCCTTCCCAGGATCAACTGATGCGCGTCCTCCTTGCCGTCTTCGCCCTCTTCCTGCTGACCGGTGCCGCGCCGAAGCGCGACTGGTCGCAAACCGCGCGTATCCTCCCCTCGGGCGCCTACCTGATCGGCAACCCCGCCGCGCGCGTGAAACTGGTCGAATACGCCAGCTACACCTGCTCGCACTGCGCCGACTTCTCGGTGAAGTCCGAACCCGTGCTGAAGCGCCAGATGATCGCGTCGGGCTCGACCAGCCTCGAAGTCCGCAGTTTCATCCGCGACCGGCTCGATCTGGCGGCAGCGATCCTCGCCCGCTGCACCGGCCCGAAAGGCTTCTCCGCCACCTCGTCGGCGATCTTCGCCGCGCAACCGCAATGGCTGGAGCGCGGGATCGAGTATCAGCAGGGCAACGCCGCGCGCCTGAACATGTACCCGGCGGCGGCCCAGATCCGCGCCAACGCCGACGGCTCCGGCCTGACCGCATTCGTCAAGGCGCGCGGGCTCTCGGATGCGGCGATCAACGCGTGCTTCGCCAACCAGCCCGAGATCGACCGCATCGTCAAACTGACCGCCGACGCGCCGAAGGAGATCGACTCCACGCCGACCTTCTACCTCAACGGCAGACTCGTCCCGCATGTCGGCTGGGAACAGCTCGAACCCGCGCTCCGCAAGGCAGGCGCTCGTTAATTCACGTGATCCACTGGAGTAACCCGATGAAGTTCCTGACCACGCTCGCCGTCCTGCCGCTCGCGCTCGCCGCCTGCTCGAAGAACGATTCGACCGGCAACGTCGACCAGCCCGCCGCCGCGCCGGTTGCGGCCGCCGCAGCCCCCGCCGGCCAGAACTGGACCGAGACGGTCGTGAAGACCCCCGAGGGTTACCTGATGGGCAACCCGAACGCGCCGATCAAGCTCGTCGAATACGGCGCGCGCTCGTGCCCGACCTGCGGCGCGTTCGGTCGCGAGGCGTACAAGCCGCTGACCGAAAAATACGTCTCGACCGGGAAGGTCAGCTTCGAATTCCGCGACTTCCTTGTCCACGGCGCCCCCGACGTGGCGCTGACCCTGCTCGGCCAGTGCGGCGGCGTCGCGCCGTTCTTCCCGATCCTCGAGCAGATGTACGGCAACCAGATCGCCTTCCTCGACAAGCTCCAGGCGATGACCCCCGACCAGCAGAAGGCGCTTGCCAACCAGCCGCCGACGGTCGTCGCGACCAAGCTCGCCGAGCAGATGGGCGCGATCGATTTCGTCAAGCAGCGCGGGATCCCGGAAGCCAAGGCACGCGCATGCCTCGCGGATCAGAAGCAGCTCGAAGTGATGGCCAAGCCGACCGAGAATGCGATGCAGGCCGGCACGGTCACGGGCACGCCGACCTTCCTGATCAACGACAAGAAGCTCGATCAGGTCGTGAGCTGGGACCAGATGGAGAAGGCGCTGAAGGCCGCTGGGGCGTAAGCGCGGCCGCCTCTTAAGAAGGTAGACGGCAACCTAACCCATCGCACCACCCCGGCGGAGGCCGGGGCCCAGTTGGGGGACGTCGCTGATCAGCGCTGCGTTCCGTTACTGCCACCTTTCCAACTGGGCCCCGGCCTCCGCCGGGGAGGTGGAGTTTGGGCTGGCGGCAGCTCTTTCTTGTTCTCCCGCGAAGGCGGGAGCCCAGTCTGGGTCCCCGCCTTCGCGGAGACACAAGCTTTTCAGTTCGGGATAACAGCAACATCAGTCGTCGGGGGGCGCAAGAATGCAGATCAAGCGCCTCCGCATCACCGGCTTCAAGAGCTTCGTCGACCCCGCCGATCTCCGCATCGAACCCGGTCTCACCGGCGTCGTCGGCCCCAATGGCTGCGGTAAATCCAACCTCCTCGAGGCGCTCCGCTGGACGATGGGCGAGGCCAGCGCCAAGTCCCTGCGCGGCGCCGGCATGGAGGACGTCATCTTCGCCGGCACCGCGACCCGCCCGCCGCGCGACTTCGCCGAAGTCTCGATCCTTGCGGAAATAGCCGGTGACGAACGCGAGATCGTCCGCCGCATCGAACGCGGCGCCGGCTCCGCCTACCGGATCGACGGCCGCGACGTTCGCGCTAAGGACGTCGGGCTGTTGTTTGCCGACGCCGCCACCGGCGCGCACTCGCCCGCCCTCGTCAGCCAAGGCAAGATCGGCGCGGTCATCGCCGCCAAGCCTGCCGACCGCCGCGCGATGCTCGAGGAAGCCGCCGGGATCGCCGGCCTCCACGTCCGGCGGAAAGACGCCGAGGGCAAACTCCGCGCCACCGAAGCCAATCTCGCCAAGCTCGACGAGATCATTGCCGACCAGGACGCGCGCGCCGCCACGCTGAAGCGCCAGGCCCGCGCCGCCGAACGCTACCGCCTCATCTCCGCACAGATCCGCGTCGCCGAAGCACGCACATTGTTCGCCCGCTGGCGCGAAGCCGCCACCGCAGCCGATGCCGCCAAAGCCGAAGCCGCCGCTACCGAAACCCGCGTCCACGCCACCACCGAAGCCGAACGCGCAGCCGCCGCCAACCAGCATCGCGCGATCGAAGCCGTCGCCACTGCCCGCACCGCAGCGCTCGCCGCGCGCGACCTGGTCGGCGATCTCGCCCACCGCCTCGCCGCGCTCAAGACCGAGAAGGCCAGCGTCGAGCGCAGGATCGCCGACCTCACCGACGCCCGCGCCCGCATCACCGACGACCGCGCCCGCGAAGGATCGCTCGCCAGCGACGCCGCCGCCGCGCTCGCCCGCCTCGCCAACGAGGCCAGGGCGCTCGACACCGCGATCGCCAATGCCACCGCCGCGATCCCCGATCTCGACGCCGCACTCGCCGACACCGAACGCAAAGCCCGAGACGCCGAAGTCTCCCTCGCCCAGGCGCTCGCCACGCAAGCCCGCGACGCCGCCGAAGTCCGCGTCGCCAGCGCAGCCCTGGCCGCCGCCCGCACGCGCGCCGACCGCGCCGACCGCGATGCCGCGCAGATCGCCGCCGCCCTCCGCGCCCTCGGAGACCCGACGCCGCTAGCCGCAGAACGCGAGACCGCCGCCGAAACCCGGCGCACCGCGACCGCCGCCGCAGAGTCCGCTCGCCAGGCCATCACCCAGGCAGACACCGACGAAGCCGCCGCGACCAGTGCGCAAGACGCCGTCGAAACCACCCGCGCCACCGCCCGCGCAGACCTCGCCGCGATCGACGGCGAAGTGACCGCGCTCACCAAGGCGACGCAGCGCAGCGGTCGCGACAGGCTGCTCGACCACGTCTCCGCCAGCGCCGGCTACGAGCGCGCGCTCGCCGCAGCGCTCGGCGACGATCTCGACACTGGCCTCGACGCATGGGCAGGCGCCGAACCCCGCGAAGACGACCCCGCCGCGCCCGCCGGTGCCGAACCGCTGGCAAAGCATGTCGATGCGCCCCCCGCCCTCGCCCGCAGGCTCGCGCAAATCTTCGTCGTGGACACCGACGGCCAGCAACACCTCGCCGTCGGCCAGCGCATCGTCACGCGAGACGGCCAACTCCGCCGCTGGGACGGCTTCACCGCAACCGGCACCGGCGCGGCCGCCGCCGAACGCCTCGTCCGCCGCAACCGCCTCGCCGCACTCCAAGCCGCCCGCCCCGCCGCAGCGAAGGCGCTGGACGACGCCGAACGAACCCGCGCCGCGATCGACGAGCGGATCGCCCAGGCTAGAGGCCAGTCGCAAACCGCCCGCGCCGCCCTGCAACGCGCCGAAACCGCCGCGCGCGACGCCCTCCGCCAGGAGGACCGCGCCGCCGCCGCGCTCGAACGCCTCGCCACCCAGCGCGCCGACCTCGACGTCCGTGCGCACCGTATCGCCGACGACGTCGCCGACGCGCACGCCGACCGCACCCGCGCCGAAGCCGCGATGGCAGCCGTCCCCGACGGCACCGCCAACGCGCGCCAGGTCGCCACGCTCCAATACGACGCCGAAAATGCCCGCGCCGCCGTCGCGCAGGCCCGCGCCGATCGCACCACGCTCGACCGCAGCATCGCCACGCACCGCGAACGCCTGTCCGCCGCCCAGGCCGACACCCGAAGCTGGCGTGCGCGCGCCGGTGAAGCCGCCAAGCGCATCGCCGCCATGGACTCGCGCGAAACCACGCTCGGCACCGACCTGGCTGCGATCGCCGCTCGCCCCGCCGCCCTCGACCCTGAAATCGAGACGCTCGGCGCCGAACACCAGGACGCGCGCACAACCGCCGACGCGCTCCTCGCCACCGAACGCGCCGCGGAGACCGCCGCCCGCACCGCCGACGACGCCCACCGCGCCGCCACCGAAGCGCTCGCCGTCGCCCGCGAAGCCCGTGCCGGCGCGATCGCCCGCGTCGAAAACCACGAAGCGCGCCGCCTCGATCTCGGACGCCTCTCGGGCGAGCGCTTCCAATGCCCCGCTCCCGTCCTCCCCGAACGCCTCGGCTTCGCGGTCGCAGACGTCCGCGCGCCAGCCGAGGAGTCCACCACGCACGACCGCCTCACCACCGATCGCGAGCGGATCGGCCCAGTCAACCTCGTCGCCGAAACCGAACTCGCCGAACTGGAAGATTTCGCGCGCGGCAACGCGGTCGAGCGCGACGAACTCGGCCAAGCGGTCAACCGCCTGCGCGGCTCGATCGGCACGCTCAACCGCGAAGGCCGCCAGCGCCTGCTCGCCGCGTTCGAGGCGGTGAACGGCCATTTCCAGCGCCTTTTCACCACGCTCTTCGACGGCGGCGCCGCGCACCTCGAACTGATCGATTCCGACGACCCGCTCGAAGCTGGACTAGAGATCATGGCGCAGCCACCCGGCAAACGCCTCCAATCGCTCACCCTGCTATCCGGCGGCGAACAGGCGCTGACCGCGGTCGCGCTGATCTTCGGCCTGTTCCTCACCAATCCCGCGCCGATCTGCGTCCTCGACGAGGTCGACGCGCCGCTCGACGACGCCAATATCGAGCGCTTCTGCGACCTGCTCGACCGCATGTCGCGCGACACCGACACGCGCTACCTCGTCGTCACGCACAACGCCGTCACGATGAGCCGCATGCACCGCCTGTTCGGCGTGACGATGATCGAACGCGGTGTCAGCCGCCTCGTCTCGGTCGATCTGCAAGCCGCGACCGGACTCATTGCAACCGCGTAGGGAGACAATCCCCGCTCGCGACGTTGAACGTCGATGTTCCTCGACGAATCCAGCATCTGGCCACGCAAGGAGGACCTGCCTCCACGCAAGCCCGTGTATCGGCACGAGAAAGCGCTGACCCGCCTGATCTTCGTCTATCTCTTCCTGTTGCTGCTCCTCCCCGTGAGCCTCGGCGGCATGGTCGACCTGATCCGCTACGTGTTCGACTGACTGATCGCTGTCCTACACGCCCCGATCCTGACAGCGTTCCGACGCCTCGATCGCCAGATTTTCCTACCCACGAAACTGCCCTCACGAAAACGCTCCCAGCGTCTGCACTTTCTATACTTCACTCTGCCGCCACGACCGAGAACCGCCCCGCATCAGCGACATAGCAACAAGTTGATCTCCATCACTCGACACCCCTTTTCGCGGAACGTAAGACGAACGGATGGCCCAACTCGACACCCGTGAAAAGCTCGAGATCCTCGCCGATGCGGCCAAATACGATGCGTCCTGCGCGTCGTCGGGGACGACCAAGCGCAATTCGAAGGACGGCAAGGGGCTCGGCTCGACCGAAGGCATGGGCATCTGCCACGCCTATGCGCCCGACGGCCGCTGCATCTCGCTGCTGAAGATCCTGCTGACCAACAGCTGCATCTTCGACTGCCATTACTGCATCAACCGCAAGAGCTCGAACGTCCGCCGCGCCCGCTTCACGGCGAAGGAAGTCGTCGATCTCACCATCGCCTTCTACAAGCGCAATTATATCGAGGGCCTGTTCCTCTCCTCGGGCATCATCGCGTCGTCGAACTACACGATGGAGCAGATGGTCGAGGTCGCGCGGTCGTTGCGCGAGGACCATCATTTTCGCGGCTACATCCACCTCAAGACGATCCCCGACGCCGATCCCGAACTCGTCCACCAGGCCGGGCTGTACGCGGACCGCGTCTCGATCAACGTCGAGCTCCCGACCGCGAACGGCCTGAAGCGCCTTGCCCCGGAAAAGGACGGCGTCCGCATCGAGACCGCAATGGCGGAGGTGAAAGCCTCGATCATCGACGGCAAGGACGCCAAGGCCAAGTACAAGTCGGCGCCTCGCTACGCCCCTGCCGGCCAGTCGACGCAGATGATCGTCGGCGCAGACGCGGCGACCGACGGCGACATCGTCCGGAAGGCGTCGACCCTGTACGACCGCTTCGGCCTGCGCCGCGTCTATTATTCCGCGTTCAGCCCCATCCCCGATGCGAGCGCCGTGCTACCGCTGCAACGCCCACCCTTGATGCGCGAGCACCGTCTGTACCAGTCCGACTGGTTGATGCGCTTCTACGAATTCCAGCCTCACGAGGTGGTTGCCGCCGCCGACGACGCCACCGGGATGCTCCCGCTCGACATCGACCCCAAGCTCGCTTGGGCGCTCAAATTCCGCGGATCTTTCCCGGTAGACGTCAACCGCGCCCCCCGCGAAATGCTCCTCCGCGTCCCCGGACTCGGCGTGAAAGCAGTCAACGGCATCCTCACCAGCCGCCGCTGGCGCCGCCTGCACCTCGCCGACATCGCCCGGCTGACCGTGTCGGTCGCCAAGCTCCGCCCCTTCATCATCGCCGAAGACTGGCGCCCCGTGACGCTAGCGGACAAGGCCGAACTCCGCCCCATCGTCGCCCCAAAACCCAAGCAAATGGAAATGTTCGCGTGACGCCGACGCATTCCTCCCCGGCACGGGGAGGATTATGCGGGTCGTAACCCTTTCCGAACCCGACGACTTCGACGGCTGGCGCGACGCCGCGCGTGGCCTGATTACCGAGGACGTCCCCCCCGACGACGTCGTCTGGCAAGTTGGCGACGAACCCGTCGACCTGTTCGCAATCGTAGCGGACCCCGCCCCCGCCCCGCCCCCAGGCGCGTTCTCCGTCCCCCGCGCTTTCATAGACCTAGCCCGCAGCGCCATCCTCGGCAGCGATCCCGAACGGTTCGCCCTGCTCTACACGCTGCTCGCGCGTCTCCGCCGCGAACCGAAACTGATCGAGGACCGCGCCGATCCGCTCGTCCGCCGCCTCGACAGGATCGCCAAGGACGTCCGCCGCGACATCCACAAGATGCGCGCCTTCCTCCGCTTCCGCGAGGTCGAGGAGGACGGCACGACGCGCTTCGTCGCGTGGTTCGAGCCCGACCACCACATCGTCCGCGCCAACGCCGCATTCTTCGTCAACCGCTTCGCCAGCATGCGCTGGTCGATCCTGACGCCCGAAGTCTCGATCCACTGGGACGGCAAGGCGCTCAGCGAAGGCCCCGGCGCGAGCAAGGCCGACGCCCCCGACGGCGACCCGACCGAGGAAGTCTGGAAGACCTATTACGCCAGCATCTTCAACCCGGCGCGGGTGAAGATCGGCGCGATGCTGAAGGAGATGCCAAAGAAATACTGGAAGAACATGCCCGAAACCGCGCTGGTCCCGGGCCTGCTAGCAGCGGCGCAAGCGAGAGAAAGTGGGATGATTGCGAAAGCGCGCGACAACGTTGGCGGCAACAGCCTGATCGCATGGGAAGCGCTGCGCGACGAGGCCGCCGGTTGCACCCGCTGCCCGCTCTACAAGCCCGCGACGCAAACCGTGTTCGGCGAAGGCCCGGTCGACGCGCCGCTGATGTTCGTCGGCGAGCAGCCGGGCGACCAGGAGGATATCGCCGGCCGCCCATTCGTCGGCCCCGCCGGCCAGATGTTCGACAAGGCGATGGCGGAAGCCGGCGTCGACCGATCGCGTGCGTACGTCACCAACGCGGTGAAGCACTTCAAGTTCGAACAACGCGGCAAACGACGCATCCACGCCAAGCCCGGCGCCGGCGAGGTCGACGCCTGCCGCTGGTGGATCGAGCAGGAGCAGATGCTGATCAAGCCGAAGGTGACGGTGGCGCTGGGTGCGACGGCGGCACGGTCGCTGTTCGGCAAGGTGATGACGATCGGCCGGGAGCGTGGACGGGCGCTGCAATTGCCCGACGGCGGCGAGGCGTGGATTACGGTGCATCCAAGCTATTTGCTTAGATTGCCGGATCCGGTGCTGGCTGCTGAAGAATATGCGCGGTTCGTCGAGGATCTACGGGTCATAGGCGGGCGGACCGACTAAGCTTTGTCGGCATCGTCGCAATTTGAATGTCCCCCGCCCGTCATCCTGACGAACGTCAGGACCCAGAGCCGCAAGAGCTATCCTCGTAACCCTGGGTCCTGACTTTCGTCAGGATGACGGAGCAAGTTAGAGCGGCATCTCCGCTACTCACATCGCGTTCGGTTCTGGTCCCAGGCGGCCAGCAGGATCGTCGAGCGCTTCGATCGCGGTCATGTCCTCGTTATCAAGCGTCAGGTCTAACGACTCAAAATTGTCGGCCAGATGCTCAGCATCCGAAGCCTTCGGGATTACCGAGAAGCCGTTCGCAAGATGCCACGCCAAGATAACCTGCGCCGCACTTCGCCCATGCTTGTCAGCGATCCGGACGATCGCGCCGTCCTGCAGCAGCGTCTTACCCTGCCCCAACGGGCTCCAGCTCTGCGTCACGATGCCGTGTGCCTCGTGATACGCGCGCTGTTCGCGCTGCTGGAAGTTCGGATGGAGTTCGATCTGGTTGACCGCCGGCGTCACGCCGGTCGCCGCCACGATCGCGTCGATATGCTGGGGCAAAAAGTTCGACACGCCGATCGATTTCGCCTTCCCAGCATCGCGCAGCGCGATCATCGCCTTCCACGCGTCGACATACTTGTCCTGCTTCGGCACCGGCCAGTGCATGAGGTACAGGTCGACCGACTCAACACCGAGCAGCGCGAGGCTCTCGTCCATCGCCGCTTCGGCGTCGCCCTGTCGGTCGTTCCAGAGCTTGGTCGTCAGGAACGCGTTGGAGCCCTTGTAGCCGTCGCCGACACCGCGCTCGTTGTCGTAGATGGCGGCAGTGTCGACCAACCTGAAGCCGATATCGAGCCCGGAGCGGACGATCGCCGCGGCCTGGCTGTCGGGGATCTGCCATGTGCCCATGCCGAGCTGTGGCATGGTGCGGCCGTCGTTGAGTGTGAGATCTGTCATGCCGCACCAGCGAACGAAGCGCGTGCCGGTTCCGATTTTAGCGCTTTCCTTCGTCGCCCGGTTCGCGCAATCGACCGATCCATGTTCGAAAAGATCCTGGCCGTGCTGGCCACCTTCACGATCGGCGTCATCTCGTCGGGTGGCTATGTCGGCATCGCGCTGCTCATGGCGATCGAGAGCGCGTGCATCCCGCTGCCGTCCGAGATCATCATGCCGTTCGCCGGCTATCTCGTCTCGACCGGGCGGTTCGACCTGTATCTCGCCGCCACCGCTGGCGCGATCGGCTGCAACCTCGGCTCGATCGTCGCGTACGAGATCGGCAAGCGTGGCGGACGCCCGATGGCCGAACGCTGGGGCAAGTATTTGCTGATCGGGCCGGGGGAGCTCGATGCCGCAGACCGGTTCTTCGCCCGCTGGGGCTCGATGGCAGTGCTGATCGGGCGACTGCTGCCGGTGATCCGCTCGTTCATAGCCTTTCCCGCCGGCGTCGCGCGGATGAAGCTGGTGCCGTTCCATGTCTACACGTTCGTCGGATCGTGGCCGTGGTGCTTCGGACTCGCCTGGGTTGGCATGAAGCTCGGCGACAAGTGGGACAGCGATCCGCGCGTGAAGGCCGCCTTCCACAGCGCCGACCTGCTGATCGGGGTCGTCCTGATCGCGCTGGTCGGCTTCTACATCTGGCACCGGGTGCGCGGGCTGAAGCGCCACCCTTAAGCCTCTCTGGGGTAGCCTCGGCGTTTCGCCAGCGCGCGCAGGTCGGCGTCGCGCGTTGGCACAAGCTGCGCCGTTCGCCGCTTCACCGCCTCGAGGATGTCCGCGTCGGCCTTCTCGGGTGAGCCGCAGTCGAACGGCGGTGCGGGATCATATTCCAGGCTGAGCTGGACCGCCTTCGCATGTGCCTCGCCGCGGATCATCGCGGTCAGCGTCAGAGCGAAGTCGATCCCTGCGGTGACGCCGCCGCCCGTTACGCGGTTGCGATCGACCACGGTGCGCGCATCGACCGGGATCGCGCCGAACAGCGGCAGCATCTCGCGCTGCGCCCAGTGGCACCCTGCGCGATACCCTTCGAGCAAGCCCGCCGCACCGAGGATCAGCGATCCGGTGCAGACGCTCGTTACCCAGGTCGCTTCGGCTCCGACCGCCTTTACCCAGGCCATGACCTCATCGTCGGCGATCACATCGTTGATGCCGAAGCCGCCGGGGACGCAAAGGATGTCGGCGTACGACAGTTCGGCGAACGTCGCGGTCGGCAGGATCGAGAAACCGGCATCGGTCACCACCGGGTCGAGCGTCTTCCAGACGAGATCGAGCCGGGCGTTACCGAGCCGCGACAATACCTGCGCGGGTCCGGTCAGGTCGAGCTGGGTCACGTTCGGGAACAGCAGGAAGGCGATGCGCAGGGGATCGGACATGGCAGGCGCTCCGGTTACGAGGGCTGCCCAGGCGCGCGGCATATCGGTTCGCGCTCCCCTGTGGTGATCCACTCGGCGCCAGTCACGCGAACCGCGTCAGGGTAGGCACGGTGCGCGCGGTAGGCAAGCCACGCCAACGTCGGCAGGGCTATGGTCACCCACACCGCAAACCCCTGCCACGGCGACAATCCCCAATATTCGCTGCCGATCGTCCGCAGATCACCGCGAAAAAAGCGCGGCTGCAGCACCGCGGTCCAGATCGGGAAATGGAATGCGGGCGGCGCGAAAATTTCCGCGGCGGCGATCGCGGCGTTGAGCGCGATCGATGCCAGCAGAACCACGGCTAGTGCGACCCGCGCGGCGATCGGCCGGCAGATCGCCCAGACCGGCGCCAGGCCGATCGCCAGCGCGCCGACCAGCGGCATCGCATGGCGCGGGCCCGTGGAATTGCCGCCATCCCAATAGACATAGGCGGCATTGACTAGCAGCACCGCGAGGACGACCCCCGCTGCCATCACCGCCACGCCCCGCGTCGATCTCCGTTCGGCGAGCAGGAACAGGCCGAACGGCGCAAGCACGAGGATCGGCGCGACCCAGATCATGCCGCGATCGAACCCGAAGACGATCTTGCGCAAGATCGACAGGCTGGGCGTCACGAGGCCGAACAGCCCACGATCCATGCCCTCGAACCCGACCACGCCCTGATAGCCAACGCGAAACGGGGTGCCGAACGCGATTATGTTGTAGGCGGCGAGCAACAACAGCGCGACGCTGCCGGCCGCCAGTGCGCTGCGGATGAGGCGCCAGCGATCGGCACGGTGGCGGATCCGCCAGAGCGCCCATAGTCCAATGATGCCGCCGGCGATCACCGCCTGGTGCTCGATCACGACCGCCCAGCCGAGTGCGAACCCGGCGACGGCGGCAAGGCGCGGGCGCGTCACGTCGCCGATCGTTCCGCGCCAGATCGCCCAGATCGCAACGATATAGAGCGCCGCCACCGGTGCGTGGCCGAGCAAGGTCGTCGACCAGCCCCAGGCGGGCGTGCCGAGGGCATAGCCAAGCGCTGCGAACAGCGCGGCGCCGCGGCTCGCGGTCAGCCCCAGCGCAAGATCGTAAAGCAGTATCGCGGCAAGCGCGGTGAGCAGGGCGGGCCCTGTCGCGACCGCAAGCCGCGTGCGGAGTCGCATGAACTGCGCGAAGGCGGGATCGTATATCGTCTTCGAAAGTCCGGTTGCCGCCTGACCCGCCGCAGTCTGGCCGGTCATCGCGTCGGCCACCGCCACCGCCGGCATCGCCATCAGCGTCATGCCCGGCGCCTTGTCGAGATAGATATGGCCGCCGAACACCGCCTTGTCGATCGTGGCATCGGCATAGTCGTCGATCGTCGCGTCGTGCTCCTCGACCAGCGACAGCGCCGCATAAAGCCGCGTTGCCTGGTTGGGGTTCATTTCCCACGAGCCGAACCAGGCGCAGGAGAACCAGACGAGCAGAAACAGCACGATCTGCGTCTTGCGATCGGCCTTTGTCGCGGGCCTGTCGAAGGTCATCGAACACCCGCCAATGCATACCGTGGAGGCACGCGATCGGAGCGAAGTGCACAAAGTGCAGACGCTGGCCCGGATAGTCCAGTTACGGCGCCGTCACCGCAACAGGGGGGGCGACGGGCCGTCGTGAGGGAAGCGTTCGACATCATGGGTGCGTCATCTCACGAACGATCGGTGGAGGACAGCGGCCGGTGACGTGGCTCAGGCAAACAGCCAGGTGCCGAGCATGCGGCCGAACGGGAAGGTAAAGATCCCTGCGATCAGCAGCGCGCCGGTGACCATGCCGCGGACCGCGCTCCGGTGGCGCGCCAGCTCGTGCGTGCGCGCCGACCACCAGATGATCGGCACCTGGATCAGCGTCCAGACCGACAGGATGTGGATGATCCCGAACCCGCCGCCGCTCGTGCGGATGCCGAACGAGGCCAGCGCGGTGGCGAGCATGGCGACGACCCAGATCGTACCGAGCGCGCGGTGCGGGCGGTCGCCGCGGGTGCGCAGAAGCATGATGGGCGTGAGCGCCAGCGCGACGAGGATGGTGGCGAGGTGTATCCAGACGATGCTCGGAACCTCGGGCCAATGCGGGCGGCCGCGGATCAGCGCGGTCAGGACGGCAATGAGTAGGAGAATGGCAGCATAGGCGAGGAGCTTTTCGTAGCCGTCGGCGCGGATAGGCCTCAGGCGTGTTTTGCGTCGGCCGCGTGCGAATGTCATTGCGTTTGCCCGTGCCCCTGTTTGGCGGTGACGCTAGGGGACCGCAGGTGGGAGAGCTAGAGCGCCCTCTCCAGCGGAGGCCGGGGCCGAGTTGGAAAGGTTGGCATAACGAAACGCGGCATTCGATGATTACCGCCGCCCAACTAGGCCCCAGCATTCGCCGGGGGGGGGTGAGTAGCGGGGCATCTTCCTTAATGGCGTATCCCATGGATTTCGGCGAGCGGCGGGCCACGACCGCTATGCGCTCCCATCCCTGGAAGGGAGGGGCTGGGGGTGGGCCGCGTTGTTTTAGTCGCGTGGGTTCGCGCTTGGGGACGCCGACCCACCCCCTACCTCTCTCTTCCAGGGAGGGGGAAGGAGGGGCGGTTTTAGTTTTACGGGAGAACGGGGACTTCCGCGGCGCGGGTCTTGTTCTCGAGACGCGACTCGCGGACGCGCTGGCCGAAGCAGCCGGTAGCGCCGCCGGCGCCGACGGTCGAACAGCTGCCGATCGTGTTCACTCCGGAGCCGGCGTCGAGCGTGCCCTGCGCTTTGGTCGCCCAGCTGGCGTTCTCGGGGGTCACGACAAACTCGCGGAGTTCCTTGGGGACGCGGTATTGCTCCTGCGCGCTGCGGCGGACGCAGACGACGATTTCCTCGCCGTTCTGGTTGGTCGGGCAGCGCTCGTTGCCGAACAGCGTCAGCACGCCATTGATCGGCGCATTGCGCGACACCTGTGGTGGCGCTTCGACCGGCTTGGGCTTGGCGATCGCACCCGGCAACGCTGGCACTTGCGCCGGCGCCTTGACGGGCAACTGCGCGAGTGTTGGGCCGGTGTTCGGAGTCGACATCGGCTTCGCCATCTGAGCGACCGCGGGTCCGGCGACGAGCAGCGCCGTCGCAAAAAGCATCTTCATACGCATCACTCCCACGCGCTTGGTACGCTCGTTATATCCGCTTCGCCGTGGCGATAGCGACCTTGCAACCGAACCGGATCACGGCGCTCAGCACCGGGTAACCCGGCGTCTCCTCGGCCCCTGCAGCGATCGCAGTGGCCTTGTGTTCGAGTTCCTCGGCCTGAAAATCCAGGATTGCGGCCGATAGCGCGGGGTCGCTGGCGCCAAGCTGAACGAGCTGTTCCTCGTAATGCTTGTCGATCTCGGTCTCGACCGCGGCGGTGCACGCCATCGCAGCCCGCGGGCTGATCGCCGCGGTGACCGCACCGAGCGCGAAGCCGGCGACTTTCCAGATCGGCTGCAGCACCGTCGGCCGCACGCGGCGCTCGACGATCATCCGGTCGAAAAACGCGCGGTGGCGTTCCTCCTGCTGCGCCATGTGATGGATCGAGCGCGACGCCGGGTGACAATCGCCAAGCACGGCAAGCTGGCCCGCATAGATACGGATCGCGCCGTATTCGCCGGCCTGGTCGACGCGGATCATCGAGTCCGTCGCCCGCTTGGCGTCTCCTGGCTTCCAGCCGCTCATCTCGTCTTCCTCATGAGTGCGAATATGGTGAACGCACCGACGAGGGAAAAGATCGCGTTGAACCCGGCAAGCGAAATCCCGAGCAGTTTCCACTGTGGCGAATCGCAGCGCACCATCGGCGCGTTCATGATCGCCGCGAGCCGCTCGGCGGCGGTGGTGCCGGCCATCGAGACGGTCGTGGTGCAGGCGGTGAACCCGTTCCACCAGTGATATTCGACACCCGCGTGCGCAACGCCGATCAGCCCACTGAGGCCGATCAGCAACCCGGCGATGATGACCAGCGTGGCGCGTAGCGAGCGACCCGGGACCAGGAACGTCGCGCCGGCGACGAGCACCGCGGCATAGTGCGGCCAGCGCTGCCAGTGGCACATCTCGCACGGGTACAGCCCGCCGAGATATTGCGAGCCGAGTGCGCCGAGCAGCAGGAATGCCGGCAGCAGCAGCGCGATGGCGCGCGCGATCTCTTCGTTCTTGGTCATGCCAAGTCCCCGACGCACGCTCACTTGGTGGGCGCCTTGGTGGCGTCAGTGGGATCGGGCTTGATCGGGCGCGGCTTGGTCGCGGCGGCGACCTGCGTTGCCCCGCCGAGGCGCGCGACGGTCTTCAGCGCGTAGTAGAGCTGGAAGTCGTCGATCCCCTGTTTCTTCAACTGGTCGGGGGTCTGCGAGAAACGGGGGTCCGTCTTGGTATCCTCCTCGAGCACCGCGTTGTCGGCCTTCACCTCGTTGATCAGATGCTTGCGCAGGTCGGCCTCGCGAAACACCGGCCGCGACTTGTAGTCGGGATCGGTGAGCTGCGGCACCTTGATGTCGGGCTCGATTCCGCCCTCCTGCACCGAGCGGCCGGACGGCGTGAAGTAGCGCGCGGTGGTCAGACGGAGCGCGGTCTCCGGGCCGAGCTGAAGCACGGTCTGGACCGAGCCCTTGCCGAAGCTGCGCTCGCCCATGATCAGCGCGCGGTGATGATCCTGCAGCGCGCCGGCGACGATCTCGGACGCAGACGCGGTGCCGGGATCGGTCAGGACGACGACCGGCAGGCCGTGCGCGTCGTCGCCGGGCTTGGCGTAATAGCGCTCGATATCGGTCTTCTCGCGGCCACGCTGCGAGACGATCTCGCCGTGATCGAGGAACGCGTCGCTGACTTCGATCGCTTGCGTCAGCAGGCCGCCGCCATTCTCGCGAAGGTCGACGACATAGCCGAGCGGGCGGTGACCGAGCGACTTGTCGATCGCCATGATCGCCGCGCGGGTGTCGGCGCCGGTGTTCTCGCTGAAGGTGTTGATGTTGATATAGCCGACGTCGCCGCGGACTTCCCACTTCACCGGCTTCTGGACGATGATCTCGCGCATCATCGTCACGTCGAGCGGCTTGTCGCGGCCCGGGCGGACGAGGCCCAATGTGATCTTGCTGCCGGGCTTGCCGCGCATCTTGCCGACCGCTTCGTCGAGCGAATCACCGTAGATCAGCTTGCCGTCGATATGCGTGATGTAGTCGCCGGACTTTACGCCTGCGCGCGCGGCGGGGGAGTCTTCCTGCGGGGCGACGACCTTGATCGCGCCGTCCTCCATCTGCACCGTCAGGCCGAGACCGCCGTAATTGCCTTCGGTCATGATCCGCAGGTTTTCGTAGTCGAGCGCGTCGACATAGCTGGAGTGCGGATCGAGGCTGGCGAGCATGCCCTGGATCGCGCCCTTGATCAGCGTCTTGTCATCGACCTTGTCGACATATTCCGCCTTCACGCGGTTGAAGACGTCGAGGAACTGGTCGAACTCGCGGTACGTGTCGGTGTCGACCGCCGCCATCGCCGAGGTGGCAAGCGGGATCAGCGTCAGCGCGCCGACGATCGCGGTCGCGGCAAGGAACGGGGTACGCAGTATAGGACGAGGCATCGATGGTCCTGCAACCTGAGAAATGACGTGTCGTACGGTCGTGACGGCGTAGCGTAGCCGAACGCCGGCGGCAACGCGCGCGCGGAGTGAAGGCGGGTTGGGGTTAATGGGGGATGACTGGGGGCTTGGTCGTTAACGATCGCCTATTGCATCGATCCTCCCCCGCAAGGGGGAGGTGGCGCCGAAGGTGACGGAGGGGGAGGACACGGAACATCGGTTGCCGCTTGCCTCCCCCTCCGTCTGGCAAGGGCCAGCCACCTCCCCCTGGCGGGGAAGGATCGGAGCATGGCCGCCCGTTCCATCAGCCGATCAGCGCGATCCTATCAACGCGGCGACATCGACCGGGCGGCCCCGGCGGCGGAGTTCGACGGTGATGCGCGGGTCTTCGCGGGGGGCGTTGCCAAGCGGCGCGCCCATCGTGACACGGTCGCCGGGCTTGGCGGAGGTTGCCGCAAGGCCGGTAACGAGGCTCGTCCAGCCATCGGCGTGGTCGATGATGACGATGACACCGTAGTCGCGGAAACGACGGGCGTAGCGGATCGTCCCTGCAGCGGGCGCGACGACGCGCGCGCGGGGGGCGGCGGCAAAGGTCAGCCCGCGCGATCGGACGCCGGAGTCCGAAACCTCGTCGAAGCCTGTGAGGAGCCTGCCCGCTACCGGCGCGCGATACACGCCGCTCGGGGGCGGGGGCGGCGTCGTACCCGGCGCGATCGGGCGCGGGATGGGGCCAGACAGCGCGATCAGGGAAGCGGCGGTCGCCTTTGCGTTGGTCGTGGCCACCATACCGTCGACCAGATCGCGCGCGCGTTCGCCCAGCGCCAGCGCGCGATCGGACTCGCTGAGCGCGCCGCGGCCAAGCGTCTGGCTGCGCTGACGGTGCCGAGCCTCCAAGTTGGCCAGCGCTTGCCGGTCGCTTTCCAAGCGCGCGCGGCCATCGGAGAGCGCCTTGGCGGCGAGCGTTGCGCTAGCTTGGAGGCGCCGCGTCTCGCTAAGTTCGGTGCGAACGGCTTCGGTCCGCTGGCGGACGACGGGGAGCGCGCTGCCGAGGACGGCGCGGACGTGGACGAGGTCGTCGACCGAACCCGGCTGCGCAACCGCGACGATCGTCGGGCGGCGGGCGAGCGATTCCAGCGCGGCGAGCAACCGGGCGACGGGGGCTTGCGCGCGACCGAGCTTGGCGCGTTGATCGGTCAGGAGACGGTCGACGAGCGCCACGCGAGCGCTGGCCGTTGCAAGATTAGCTTCGGCGGCCGTCACGCGGGCGGCCAGAGCCTGTTCCTCACGCCGCGCCTTGTCGGCGGCGTTGCGCTCCTGGGTAGCGGCTGCGGCGAGTTTCACAGCGCGACGCGCGGCGATCGCGGCATCGCGCTTGGCTGCAACCAGACGCGCCTGCTCGCTCGCGACCTCCGCCGTGTCGTTGGTCTGCGCGGTCACGCCGCCCGCCACCGCGAGCAGTGCCGCGACGACCAGGCCCCTCCCCATTCTCATGCATCACCCTTCGCGGTGATAGGGGTGATTGGCAAGGATGCTGGTCGCGCGGAAGAGCTGCTCGGCGAGCATGGCGCGCGCGAGCAGATGCGGCCAGGTCGCGCGGCCGAACGAGAATAGCAGGTCCGCCTCGTCGCGCGCCGCGTCGTCGAAGCCGTCGGCCGCGCCGATCATGAACCGCGCCTCGCGCACGCCGTCGTCGCGCCAGCGTTCGAGGTGTCGCGCGAACTGCGTCGACGACAGGGTCTCGCCCTTCTCGTCGAGCAGGATGCGTTTGGTCTGCTCGCCGACGAGCGGGATCTTACCGCCGGTGTCGGGGAGTTCGCTGACCTTGGTTGGCCAGACGATCCGCTTCAGATAGCGGTCGACCAGGTCCGCCTCGGGCGAACGCCCGATCCGACCGCGGGCGACGATGTGGAGCAGCATGATCCGACCTGGGGCCGCCTCGAGGTCTAGTCTTCGTCGGTGAAGGTCGGCACGGGTGGCGGCGTCGGTGCGTCGCCGAATGCCCACATCCGCTCGAGATTGTAGAAGCTGCGGACTTCGGGGCGGAACAGGTGGACGATGACGTCGGTCGCGTCGATCAGCACCCAGTCAGCCGTGGGGAGCCCCTCGATCTTCACCGGGCGCTTGAACTCGGCCTTGATCCGCTCGGCCAGCTTCTGCGCCATCGAGGCGACCTGGCGGGTCGAACGACCGCTGGCGATCACCATGTAATCGGCGATGCTGGTCTTGCCCGCGAGCGGGATCGAGATGGTCTCGACCGCCTGGTCGTCGTCGAGCGACGCGAGGATCAGGCGATGCAGCGCCTCAACCTCTTCGGGGTCGGTCGCGCGAGGGGCAGTAGGGGAAGTGGCCAAGTCAGCTCCTGGGTAAGGGTATCAATCCGGCAACGTGCCGGAACGGTCGGGCGGCCCAGCAACGTGCCGGAACCAGTCGGGATTCACGGCGCGCAGGCCGGTTGCGGAGGTCGGGTCGGGTCGGAAGCGCAACAGCACGAGGGCCGGCAATCTCCACGTCGTCCAGCTCTTCGCATGGTCTGTGCGCCGTTGGAAGCGCCGCAGCCAACCCATCGCGGGGGCCGCGAGGGCGCGCCCGTCATATCCCGGACGCGCGATTACCGCAATCGGAACCTCGCGAGCGATCTGGCGCCAGTTTCTCCACCGGTGGAAGTCGGCGAGATTGTCCGCGCCCATCAGCCAGATGAACCGGATTTTCGGGTAGCGCCGCTTGAGCTTGCGGATCGTATCGAGCGTGTAGCGGGTGTGCAGCCGCGCCTCGATATCGGTCGCGCGGATCGGCGCGCGGCGGGCCATGCGTCGCGCCGAGACGAGGCGCGCGGGGAGCGGCGCCATGTCGTTGGCGGCGTCCTTAAGGGGGTTACCGGGGGACACCAGCCACCACGCCTCGTCGAGCGCGAGCGCGTCGATTGCTGCCAACGTGATGCCGCGGTGGCCACGGTGTGCGGGGTTGAACGACCCGCCTAGGATGCCAACGTGGGTCAAGCTTGGAAGGGCCGGTCTTGCTTGGTGTGCATCAGGCGAACCACGTCGACGCCGTCAGGCATTGGCCGGTACAGGATCAGATACTCCGTTCCACGGATCGACCATTTCCTGAGATCGCCGTTGGCGACTGGCCCCAAATACGGGTTGTCAGCCAGCAGACGTACCGCGGCGACTGCCATGCCGCCGACGCGTCGCGCATGATCCGCCGAATACTCTCGAAGATACCGATCGACTTCACCGAGGTCCGCGAGCGCCGAGGCGGACCAGATCGCACGCGTCACTCGGCCGCTATGTCGCGGTGACGCGCCTCAAACCACGCTTCGACCTGTTCCTGCGTGTAGGAGCGGCCGGCATCAATATCGTCGATACCTTCCTGCACGAAGGCTGCGAGTTCGATATCTATTCGCGTGGCGGTTTCAACGACCGACTTCACATAAGCGTCGACCGACATATCACGCCATGCGGCGGCAGCCTTCAGCGATGCCAGCGACTCAATGTCGAGATCGAGGGTCAGCGAAGCACGCTCTGTCATGCAGCGAGAATATGCCTCTGCCCGCTCTTTATCAACCGCGCACCTGGCCGGTGCCGCGGCCGATCCATTTGTAGGTGGTGAGCCCTTCGAGCGCGACCGGGCCGCGGGCGTGGAGGCGGCCGGTGGCTATGCCGATCTCCGCACCAAGGCCGAACTCGCCGCCGTCGGCGAACTGGGTGGACGCGTTCCACAACACGATCGCACTATCGACCGCGGTGAGGAAGCGTTCGGCAACGGCGGCGTCTTCGGTGACGATCGCGTCGGTGTGGTGCGAGCCGTGGCGGGCAATGTGCGCGATCGCCGCGTCGAGGCCGTCGACGATCGCGACCGAGGCGATTGCGTCGAGATATTCGGTATCCCAGTCGGTTGCGGCAGCGGCGGCGATCTCTGGAACAAGAGAGCGCGCGCTTGCATCGCCGCGTACTTCGCAGCCCGTTGCAGCGAGTCTTCGGATCAGGGCAGGTGCGTCTGCGTAGTCACGGTCGATCAGCAGCGTTTCCATCGATCCGCAGACGCCCGTGCGGCGCATCTTCGCATCGACGACGACCGCCGCCGCCATTGCCGGGTTTGCGGAGGCGTCGACGTAGACATGGTTGATACCGTCGAGATGCGCGAGGACGGGGACTCGTGCCTCGGCCTGGACGCGCGCGACGAGACTCTTGCCGCCGCGGGGAATGATCAGGTCGATCACGCCGTCCGCCTTCAGCATCGCGCCGACTGCCGCGCGATCGGTAGTCGGCACGAGTTGCACCGCGTCGACGGGCACGCCGCCAGCCTTCAGCCCCGCGACCAGTGCCGCGTGGATCGCGCGATTGCTCTTCACCGCTTCAGATCCGCCGCGCAGGATCGCCGCGTTACCGGCCATCACACACAGCGCTGCGGCGTCCGCGGTGACGTTCGGGCGGCTTTCGTAGATGATGCCGATGACGCCGATCGGCACGCGGACGCGCGAGAGCTTCAGGCCGTTCGGACGCTCGCTGGCGTCGATCACCTGCCCGACCAGATCGGCGAGCGCCGCCACCGCCGCTACGCCGTCCGCCATCGCCGCTACGCGCGCCTCGTTCAGTCGCAACCGATCGAGCAGCGCACCCGACAGACCCGCCTCTGCCGCGCGCGTCATGTCCTCCGCGTTGGCCGCAACGATCTCAGCAGATGCCGCCCGGATCGACTCCGATGCCAACACCAGCGCGGCGGCCTTCCTCTCGGACGGCATCGCCACCAAGACCAGCGCGGCAGCGCGCGCGCGCGCGCCCATTTCGGCGATCATTTCGGTCGGATTCTCTGCGTCGGCCATGCCGCACGCGCTACCATGCGAAGCCTCTCGCGCCAACGTCGCGAACTCGTTACGCTGCCGATATTGCAGGGGGACGCATGACTGGGGATATCGGGGCAGCGGCGGATATCGCCACGGGTACAATCGTCGGGCGCGCGTTCGAACCGGGCGCGGGCGAAGCGCATCGCGCGCATACCGGCCACGATCCGGACGACGCGCTGTGCCTGAATTGCGGGACGCGGCTACTGGGCGAGCATTGTCATGCCTGCGGTCAATCGGCGCATGTCCACCGCTCGCTCGGCGGGATCGGGCATGAGATCGCGCACGGGGTTTTCCATTTCGAAGGCAAGATTTGGCGGACCTTGCCGCTGCTTGTGCTGCATCCGGGTGCGCTCACGCGGCGGTACGTCAATGGCGAGCGGGCGCGGTTCGTGTCGCCGCTGGCGCTGTTCCTGTTCACCGTCTTCCTGATGTTCGCGACGATCGGCGCGGTCGGCGGGGAAATGACGAAGGACTTCATCCGGGACGATCGCACCGGCAAGACCTCCGACTATGCACACGAGGCCGCCAGGGCTCGCCTCGCGCTGAACAAAGTGGAGGCGCAGCAGGAGGTTGCGAAGCGTGAACCCGCCAAATATTCGGGGGAACAGCTTGCCACTCTCGATCGGCAGGCGAGCGCGCTGCGTACCACTGTCCGTGCACTGAGGGTCGCCGCCGATATGCAGAATGGGGACGCCAACGGGACGCTTTTCGACCTCGGCGACTTCAGGACCGGCTGGAAGCGGCTGGACCACGGGATCGCCAAGGCGAACGGCAATCCGGGCCTGATGTTCTACAAGCTGCAGACCAGCGCGTATAAATACAGCTGGGGGCTGATTCCATTATCCGTGCCGTTTATGGCGCTTCTTTTCCTCTGGCGCCGCCAACATCACCTCTACGATCACGCAATCTTCGTGACCTATTCGCTGGCGTTCATGATGCTGCTGACGATCGCGCTGATCATCGCGGGCGTGATCGGCGTCGCGGAGGGATGGATCGTGATGGCCGCGATATGCGTGCCGCCAATCCACATGTTCGCGCAGCTTCGGGGCGCTTATAAGTTGCGGAAGTGGTCGGCGGCTTGGCGAACGGTGGCGCTGTTGACGTTCGCGTTCACGGTGTTGCTGGCGTTTATCGTGCTGCTGTTGCTGCATGGGTTGACGGACTGATCGCGACTAGGTCGATTCTGCCAACTCTCGTTCGTGCTGAGCGAAGTCGAAGCACCTGCGTGCGGGGCATGCCCTTCGACTTCGCTCAGGGCGAACGGATGAAAGAAGACCTGCTCAACCTCCCCCAGACACCTCAGCGGCAGGGGTAGAGGTTCGCCAGGACGCGGGCGTAGCCGTCCTTGAGGGGGCGCTTCTGGTAGCTGGCGGGGAGTTCGTTCAGGCCGTCGAGCATGTCCATGATGCCGACGGACTCGCCTTCCGGAACGCAGGCGATCGGTGGTTTGCCTGCCGCGGCGCGGGCGGCGCGTTCTGCCTTCAACTGATTGGTTGCGGCCTTGGCTTCGGCCTTCAGTGCTGGGAGGTCAGGGGACATCAGTGCCATCGGGCCTTGGTCACGCAGCGCGTTAGCGCGGTTCAGGAAGGTGCCGACGGTCATCGCCGCGCTTGCCGGCATTGCCACCCCGACCATGATCAGCGCTGCGACTACAGCCTTGGAACGCGAATACGACATGGGCGGCCTTTCCGAGAAAAGACCGCCCATAGAGCTACTTAGGTGACTGCCCGGTGAACCGGATCACGCCCCCAAAGGTGTTGGCGTACCGAACGGACCAGACGGACGCCGCGTCTTCGGTATCGACGTACCCGCACGTGGGACGGTCGACGCCTTCGCACCCGGATCCGGACGATCAAGATCCTCGCCGGCGATCAGCTTCTTGATTTCGTCACCCGTGAGCGTCTCGAATTCGAGCAGTGCGCCGGCCACGGTATGGAGCTGGTCGACATGATCGCTCAGCACCTGCTTGGCGCGGTCGAGACCGCCTTCGACGATCCGCTTGATCTCGTCGTCGATCAGCTGCGCGGTCTGGTTCGACATGCGCGACGGACGGCTCGACGAGTAACCGAGGAACGACTCGCCTTCGGGCTCGCCGTATTCGAGCGGGCCGACCTTGTCGGACATGCCCCAGCGCGTGACCATGTCTCGGGCCAGACCCGTGGCATACTGGATATCGCCCGAGGCTCCGCTCGAAACCTTGTCGTAGCCGAAGATGACCTCCTCGGCGACGCGGCCACCCATCGAGACCGCGAGGTTCGCGTACATCTTGTCGCGGTGATAGCTGTACGAGTCACGCTCGGGCAGCCGCATGACCATGCCCAGCGCACGACCGCGCGGGATGATCGTCGCCTTGTGAATCGGATCCGAGGCGGCCTCGTGCATCGCAACGACGGCATGGCCGGCCTCGTGATACGCGGTCATCCGCTTCTCGTCGTCGGTCATGACCATGCTGCGACGCTCAGCGCCCATCATGACCTTGTCCTTGGCCTCCTCGAACTCGGCCATTGCCACCAGGCGCTTGCCCTTGCGCGCCGCGTGCAGCGCAGCCTCGTTAACAAGGTTGGCGAGATCGGCACCCGAGAAACCGGGCGTTCCGCGTGCGATAACCCGTGCATCGACGTCGGGGGCGAGCGGCACCTTCTTCATGTGCACTTCGAGGATCTTGATGCGGCCTTCGATATCCGGACGCGGCACCGTGACTTGGCGATCGAAACGGCCCGGACGCAGCAGCGCGGGATCGAGCACGTCGGGACGGTTGGTCGCGGCGATGATGATGATGCCTTCGTTCGCCTCGAAGCCGTCCATCTCGACCAGCAGCTGGTTCAGCGTCTGCTCGCGCTCGTCGTTACCATTGCCGAGACCGGCACCGCGATGACGACCGACTGCATCGATTTCGTCGATGAAGACGATGCACGGTGCGGACTTCTTCGCCTGCTCGAACATGTCGCGAACGCGGCTCGCGCCGACGCCGACGAACATCTCGACGAAATCGGAACCCGAGATCGTGAAGAAGGGCACGCCGGCTTCACCCGCGATCGCGCGAGCGAGCAGCGTCTTGCCGGTACCCGGCGAGCCGACCAGTAGCGCGCCCTTGGGGATCTTGCCGCCTAGACGCGCGAACTTGGTCGGGTCCTTGAGGAACTCGACGATCTCTTCCAACTCTTCGCGAGCCTCGTCGATGCCGGCGACGTCCTGGAAGGTGACTTTACCTTCCTTCTGCGTCAGCATCTTGGCGCGCGACTTGCCGAAGCCCATCGCGCCGGAGCCCGAATTCTTCTGCATCTGCTTCAGAACGAAGAACGCGATGCCGAGGAACAGCAGGAACGGCAGCGACTGATAAAGGAGCAACGCCAGCATCGACGGGCCCTCTTCGGGCTTGGCGCTGATCGACACGCCCTTCTCGCGCAGCTTGGGCACGAGCGTCGAATCCGGAATCGGGTACGACTTGAACTTCTCGCCCGACGACAGCGTCCCCGAGATGATATCGCGCGAGATGTTGACGTCCTTGACGGTGCCCTCGTCGACCTTGTCCAGGAACGCCGAATACGCGATCGTGTTACCACCCGTCGTCGCCGTGCGGCCATCGAACATGGTCACGAACAGCGCCAGCGCGAGCAGGATGCCCACCCAGATCAGCAGGCTTTTCATCCAAGGATTGCCACCGCCGTTTTCGGGGCCACCGTTTCCAGGCCCCTGGGGCTTCTGACCGCGGTTGTCGTTGTCGCTCATGGGTGCACGATACCTTTCACGCCACAAGATAAGCGTGCGCAGGTTAATGGCAATGGAACAACGCGCGACTTGCGTTGATCAGTGTGAACGAGCGGTCACGTTACCCGGCGCGGGGGCGCTTCGCGGAACCGCCACACGTCGCCGCGTATGCTGGCAATGACGCCTGCCTGGGTCGTGCGCTTGCCGGCCATCAGCGAGTCGAGCAGGCTTTCGATGTTCGCGGCCTCGGTCCACGCGGGCGCGACGATGCCAGCCTCGGTGCGAACCACGGCGATCGCGCGGCGGGCGAGGCGGCGGAGGATTTCGCGGGGGAGGTTCTCGACCGCGAGCTTCACCTCGCCGCCGCCGACCTTGGCGCGTTCGGTCCAGATCCAGTCGACCATCGCGCGGACGTCGGTGTCGGTCTCGGCGAGTGCCGCTGCGGCGCGGGCGAGGTTGGGCGTGCCGAGCCATTCGTTCTCGTCGAGCAACCGGCGGAAGCGGGTGCGATCGTGACGGTCGTCGTGGTTCGAGGGGTCGTCGAAGAACGGTACCTCCGCACGGCGGACGATCGCGCGGAGTTCGGCGCGGCGCCAGTCAAGCAAGGGGCGGATCACCGTGATGCCGTGGACTTCGGTGCGCGCCCGGACCCCGGCGAGACCGGCGAGCCCCGACCCGCGTGCGGCGCGCATGAGGAAGGTTTCGGCCTGGTCGTCGGCGTGATGGCCAGTGACGAGCGCCCCTGCCCCGATCGCGCGGGCGTGATCGGTGAGGAGAGCGTAGCGCGTGGTGCGGGCCTGCGCCTGGATGCTGGCACCGGTGATCGGTTCGCTGGGAGCGAGCGTGGCGTGGGGAATGCCGAGCGTTGCGCAATGCGCGGCGACCATCGCGGACTCTTCAACCGCTTCGGGGCGAAGGCGGTGATCAATGCTGGCGACCGTGAAGCCGGGGGGGAGTGCTTCGTGCGCGAGGGTGAGCATCGCCATGCTGTCGGGGCCGCCGGAGACCGCAAACAGCGGGGTGGTGATGTCGCTGGCGAGCCGCGCGAAGTCGGCGGCGAAGCGGCGTCCTTCTTCGGTCATGCGGTGTGCGTCATCATCGTCAAAAGCTCACCACCCCGGCGGAGGCCGGGGCCCAGTTGGGAGACGGTGCTGATCGAGCGCCGCGATCCGTTACTGCGACCTTTCCAACTGGGCCCCGGCCTCCGCCGGGGTGGGGCCGGTTCGCGAGGTGCAGACACGAGCAGGCGATCACGCTTGACCATCAAGATATCGCTTACTTGCACTTCGCCGCGCTGCGCCCGGCGGCAACCTGCCCCTTCATCGCCGACGCCATCTTCGCGCCGTAGACGTCGTTCAACTCGTCATACACCTTGCACGCATCCGCCGGCTTGTTGAGCTTGGTCAGCGCTTGCCCCAGATACAGCAGGCTGTCCGGCGCACGCTCGCCCTCGGGCATCTTCTTGTAATTGTCGTAGAACGCCATCGACGCGAGGCTCGGCTTGCCTTCGTCTAGATATGACCGGCCGAGCAGATTCTGCGCATAGCTGGCACGCTTGCTCTTCGGGTATTCGGCGACGACCTTCTTCAGCTGAGCCTCAGCCTGCGGGTATTGCTTGGCTGCCCAGAGGCGATAGCCGTACATATACTCGTCTTCCGCCGGATCGCCGGTCGAAGGCTTCTCGACCGAGACCTTGGTCGGTGTCGCCGCGCCGGGCTTGCTCGCGGTTTCGGGGCGCGTGGTCGGGCGCGAGGGGCCGCTCGACTGGTCATCGGACTCGATCGGGCCGCCTGCCCCCGTCGCGATCGGCGCGGGGCCGGTCTCGAGCGTCTTCAGCCGTGCGTCGTTCGAGCGGCGATAATTGTCGAACGCGTCCTGCAACTGGCGGGTGCGGTTCTGGTTCTGCTCGATCTGCTCGGTGAGCGAAGTCATCTGCTGTTCGAGCGACGTCACGCGCTGGTTTACGTCGGCGAGTGCGCTGGTCGCGGGCGAGCCCGGTCCGGGGCCCTGCTCGCTCTGTGGCGCACGGACTTCGGGCTGGAGCATCTGGCCCGCACCGCCCGGGAAGACCTTGCGCTGGACCGCGCGCATTTCGCTTTCGAGCTTGCCGACGCGGCCCTCGACATTTTGTGCCTGTGCGGCGGCGGGCAGGAACGCCGCGAGGCAGACGCCGACCAGAATTGACTTAAGCATGGGTCACACCCCCCGGTGATTGGTTAATCGTCCGGGTATAGCTGCACTACCCATCCTGTCGCCAGCCTTAAGACCTTGGCGCCGATCTGCCGCCGTTACGGATTGGGCGTTGCCGTAGCGGCGGGCGGCGGGTTGGCAGCCGCATCCAGGTTTGCGCGCTGCGTTTCGCTCAGTGGACGACGCGGCGTGCGGGGTCGGCTAGCCGTGCGCGGACGCTCGGACGATCGTGTCGACGTCGCTTCGGTCGCGGTCGGCGTGGCCTGAGGCTTGGGCGTGCCGGCAATCCGCGCCGCGATCGCCGGCGCACCCACGGACACGTCCTTGATCGCGCGCTCACCCGTGCCGAGCGCAGGGGCAGCGGCGCCGTTGAGCGTCACCGCCAGCTTGTCCGCGCGACCGATGTTGATCTTCGGGTCCTTGGCATCCTTCGGCACGTCGAACTTCTCGCCGGGCTTCATCGTGCCGAGGTACAGCGTCTTGTTGTCGGCATCGTAGACGCGCATCCACACCTCGTCCGAGGCGGTCAGCGTGACTTGTCCGTTGGCAGGCGTGGCCGGCGCAGGGACCGGTTGCGCGGTCTGCGCGGCGGGGTTCGGCGCGGTCTCGGCGATCGGCGTCGTGATCGAGGCATTGTTCGAGCCGCGGAACATGTCGGTGCCGTACCACAGCCCGACCAGCACCAGCACCGCGATCGCGATGCCCAGCGCAACGATCGCCAAACCACGCGAAGGCACGCGCGACGGATCGGTCATCTCGTACGGTTCGTATTCTGGCTTCTTGCTGCCCAGCTTGGCGACGTCGCTACGGACGATGTTCGCGATCTGCACCTCGTCGATGCCCATCGCGCGCGCATAGGCGCGGCTGAACCCGACCGCGTAGGTCGAGGACGGCAACGTCGAATAATCGGACGCCTCGATCGCTTCGAGATGACGCAGCGGCACGCGGGTACGCGTCGCGATATCTGCGACGGTCAGGCCCTGCGCCTCGCGCGCCTTACGGAGAATGTCGCCAGCACGCTCTGGTTGAGCGGGTGCTGTGTTCTGGCCGGTTTCGACCTCGTCCATTCTTATCTCCGAGTGCGGGCGCGTAGCGTTGCCCGCCATGTCACCCGTCTTTCAGAGGCCCTTAGCCGTGTCAACGCACCGAACGTCTTAACCGCAGCTTTCCGCCGATCAGACGATTTCGACGCCGTTTTCGGTCGCCCAGTTGGTCAGCGCACCGCGCATGTCGCGCGGCGGGTTGGCCAGCAGCCCTGCCATGAATGCGACGAGAGCAGCGCGATCGAGCGAGCGCGTCATCGCCTTGATCGGGCCGACGGCCGCGGGGGTGATGGACAACCTCTCAATGCCGAGCCCGATCAGCGCCATCGCCTCCAGCGGCCGTCCGCCCATCTCGCCGCAGACCGCCAGATCGACGGAGGCGTCGCGGACCGGCGATACCAGCCGCGCGATGAAGCGCAGGATCGACGGGCTGAGCCAGTCGTAGCGCTCGGCGAGCTTCGGGTTGGCGCGATCGGCGGCGAACAGGAACTGCGTGAGATCGTTCGTGCCGATCGACAGGAACTCGATCTTCGGCAACAGAATGTCGAGCATCTCGGCGAGCGCCGGCACCTCCAACATCGCACCGTAGCGGATCGCGAGCGGCATCTTCCGTCCGCGCCCCTCGAGCCAGGTCCGCTGCGCCTCGAACAGCGCACGTGCCTCGTCAAACTCCCACGGCTCGCTGACCATCGGGAACATGACGTTGAGCGTGCGACCGGCGGCGGCTTCGAGCAGCGCGCGCGCCTGGACCTTCATCAACCCGTCGCGCTCCAGGCCGAGGCGCAGTGCGCGCCAGCCCATCGCCGGGTTCTCCTCGTCCGAATCTTCCTTGTTGAGATACGGCAGCGCCTTGTCGCCGCCGATATCGACGGTGCGGAAGATCACCGGGCGGTCGCCCGCCGCGTCGAGCACCTCACGGTAGAGCCGCTGCTGACGCTCGCGCTGCGGCAGGGTCGCGGAGACGAGGAACTGGAATTCGGTGCGGAACAGGCCGATCCCGTCCGCGCCGGTGACGTCGAGCGCGGCCACGTCGTCGCGCAGCCCGGCGTTGACCATCAGGGTCAGTCGGTGGCCGTCCTTGGTAATCGGCGGCACGTCGCGCAGCGCCGCGAACGCCGCCTTGCGCTTCTGCCGCATCGCGAGGCGCGCCTCGAACGCTTCCTCCATCGCTGCCGAGGGCCGCGCGAAGACGTTGCTCTCGGCGCTGTCGAGCAACAGCATGTCGCCCTCTGCGACCAACCGGCGGATGTCGCGAACGCGGCCGAGCACGGGCACGCCCATCGCGCGCGCGACGATCGTGACGTGTGCGGTGAGCGATCCCTCTTCGAGGATTACGCCCTTGAGCCGCCGCTTGTCGTACTCGAGCAGTTCGGCGGGGCCGAGGTTGCGCGCGATGAGGATGGTGTCCTGGCGGAGGCCCATCTGTGCGGCGGTGCCCATCTGGCCCGAGACGATCCGGAGCAGTCGGTTCGACAAATCCTCCAGATCGTGCATCCGGTCGGCCAGCAGCGGATCGTCGATCTGGCGCATGCGCTGGCGGGTGCGTTGCTGGACGCGTTCGATCGCCGCCTCTGCCGTGAGCCCGGAGTCGATCGCCTCATTGATCCGCCGCGCCCAGCCCTCGTCGTACGCAAACATCTTGTAGGTCTGGAGCACTTCGACGTGCTCGCCGCCGACACCGAATTCGGCCTCGCGCGTCATCCGGTCGATGCCTTCGCGCATCTTGTCGAACGCCGCATAGACGCGGTGGCGCTCGGCGTCGGTATCCTCGGCGACCGTGTGTTCGATGTGGATGCGCGGCTGGTGATAGACCGCGAAGCCTGCGCCCATGCCGTCGACGAGCTTCTGGCCGGGGATGCGCATCGCCGCGGTCGACTGCGGCCGGTCCGCGCCGCCGCCGGTGGTGTCGATCAGGCCTGCGTTGGCGATCAGTTCGGAGAGCACCATCGCGACCGTCTGCAACGCCTCGATCTCGACGTCCGCATATTTGCGCTGGTCCGTGTGCTGGACGGCCAGGACGCCGACGGAGCGCTCGCGGCGGATGATCGGCACGCCCGCAAAACTGTGGAAGCGATCCTCGCCGGTTTCGGGCTTGTAGGCGAAGTCGGGGTGGCTGGCGGCTTCGTCGAGGTTGAGCACCTCGACGTCCTCGGCGATCGTGCCGACCAGACCTTCGCCGAGCGCGAGCTTCGTGACGTGGACCGCCGCCTGGTCGAGGCCGCGGGTCGCGAACAGTTCGAGCACGCCTTCACGCAACAGATAGATCGAGCAGACTTCGCTGTTGATCGCGGTGGCGATGATGCCGACGACGGCGTTCAGCTTGGCTTGCGCGGACGTGCGCGAGGCCATCACGTCGTGAAGGCTGGTGAGGATTTCGCGGGCGGAGGCGGCGGCCGAAAGGGGCATGGCGGTACGGCTATCAGATGACGCGCCTGGGTGCCACGCAACAAAAGCAGTGTCGCACCCAAGTTCGATCGATCTTCAGATGCGATTTTTTACAAGCGTGACATCGGCGTTAGCGGAAAAGCGCTCATTGCCGACGAACTTAAACTAATCCTCCCCCGCCAGGAGGAGGTGGCGCCGTAGGCGACGGAGGGGGAGGACCCGGAACAGGCGTTTCGCCTGTCTCCCCCTCCGTCTGGCAAGCGCCAGCCACCTCCCCCTGGCGGGGGAGGATTGCAGAATAGTCTAGGTGTCGAAGAGGCCGTCCTGGCTGCCGGCTGGCGGGTTCAAGCCCAAGTGTTTCCAGCCGCCAGCGTTCAGGAACCGGCCGCGTGCCGTTCGCGCGATCAGGCCCAACTGGATCAGATAGGGCTCGATCACTTCCTCGATCGTGTCGCGCGGCTCGCTGAGGCCCGCCGCAAGAGTCTCCACGCCGACCGGGCCGCCGCGGTAGATGTCGGCGATCATCATCAGGTACCGTCGATCCATCGCGTCGAGCCCAAGCGAATCGACCTCCAGCCGGTTAAGCGCCGCATCCGCCGCCCGCGCGTCGACCGTCTCGTGCCCCGCGACATTGGCGAAATCTCGTACACGCCGCAGCAGGCGCCCGGCGATACGCGGCGTCCCGCGGGCGCGGCGCGCGATCTCCATCGCACCGTCCTTGGCGATCCCCAGCCCGAGCAGCCCGGCGGCGCGCGTGACGACGCGCTCCAGTTCCTCGACCGTGTAGAATTGCAGGCGCACCGGGATGCCGAAGCGATCGCGCAACGGCGTCGTCAGCAACCCCTGCCGCGTGGTCGCACCGATCAGCGTGAACCGCGGCAGGTCGATCCGCACCGATCGTGCGCTCGGGCCCTCACCGATCATCAGGTCAAGCGCACGGTCCTCCATCGCCGGGTAGAGCACTTCCTCGACCGCAGGCTGCAACCGGTGGATCTCGTCGATGAAGAGGACGTCGCCGTCCTCAAGATTGGTCAACAGAGCGGCGAGATCGCCGGACTTGGCGATCACCGGCCCCGAGGTGGCGCGAAACCCCACTCCCATCTCGCGTGCGACGATCTGCGCGAGCGTAGTCTTGCCGAGCCCCGGCGGCCCGAAGAACAGCACGTGATCGAGCGCATCGCCACGCGACTTCGCCGCCTGGATGAAGATGCGCAGGTTCTCGCGCGCGGCCTTCTGCCCGACGAATTCGTCGAGCGTCTTCGGGCGCAGCGCGGCGTCGACGTCTTCGGGACGCTTGGCGGCAGTCAGGATGCGGTCTGTATCGGTCACACCCTGCGATAGCGCGCTCGCGGTGAAGGGGGCAAGGCGGCTATGGGTGCGGGATGACCAACGACACCTCGCACCCCGATTTGTATCTGCTGGGCGGAGTTTCGCCCGCGCTGGAGGCGACGCTCGCCGAGCGCTTTGCGCTGCACCGCAAGGATCCGCCGGCGACGACGCGCGCGATCGTCGGCGGCGGGAGCAGCGTGGTGGGTGCGGCGCTGCTCGATCGCCTGCCCGCGCTGGAGATCATAGCGATCCACGGCGTCGGCTACGACGGAATTGACCTTGCCGCGACCAAGGCGCGCGGCATCGCGGTGACGACGACGCCCGACGTGCTGACCGACGACGTCGCGGACCTCGCGATCGGACTGATGCTGGCGGTGCAGCGGCGGATCGTCGCGAACGACCGTGCGGTGCGGGGCGGCGGGTGGTCGGTCGACCTCGCTCGACGTGCTAGCGGACGGCGGATCGGGATCTTCGGACTGGGCAGGATCGGCAAGGCCATTGCCAAGCGCGCTGCGCCCTTTGCGAGTGAGTTCCACTATACGGCGCGCTCCGCCAAGCCAGATTTCGCAGGCGTGTTCCATGCCGACATCGCTTCGCTTGCGGCGTCGTGCGACGTGCTGATCATTGCCGCGCCTGGGGGCGAGGCGACGTCGCATATCGTGGATGCGGGGGTTCTCGCGGCGCTTGGCGAGGACGGTATTTTCGTCAACATTGCTCGCGGTAGCCTGGTCGACGAACCGGCGTTGGTGGCGGCACTTCTAGACGGGACGATCGCCGGGGCGGGGCTCGATGTGTTCGCCGACGAACCTGCGGTTCCCGACGCGGTTAAAACGATGGATCAGGTTGTTCTGTCACCGCATCAGGGTAGCGCGACCGTCGATGGGCGGGCGGCGATGGCGGCGTTGGTGGTTGCGAACCTCGATGCACATTTCGGCGGGAAAGCGCTGCTCACCCCGCTTTGAACCGAGCTGGATAGCAATCCTCCCCCGCCAGGGGGAGGTGGCACCGCAGGTGACGGAGGGGGAGGACACGCAACAAACGTGTCGCGTGCCTCCCCCTCCGTCTGGCAAGCGCCAGCCACCTCCCCCTTGCGGGGGAGGATTGTTAGATACGCGACCTGCAATTTTTGCCGACGCTAAGCCTTCGACGCTTTCCGCAACGCCAGCCGGACCAATGCGTCGAGCGAGGCTCCCGGCCCCAACTCCTCGTCCGCCGCCGCCACCGCGACGCTCGCCTCGTTCGGGCGGAACCCGAGGTTGAGTAGCGCCGACACCGCATCCGCCGACGCGCCCGGCGCGGCATTGACCACCGCCGGCCCGAGCCCGAGCGCTATACCGCCGACCTTGTCCTTCAATTCCATGACGATACGCTGGGCAAGCTTCGGCCCCACGCCGTTCGCGCGCGCGACCATCGCCTTGTCGCCGCTGGCGATCGCTCGTGAGAGATCGACGGGCTCCAGCGCGGACAGGATCGCTAGCGCCACGCGCGCGCCGACACCCTGCACGCCCGTCAGCAACCGGAACCAGTCGCGCTCGTCCGCGCTCGAAAACCCGACCAGCCGCTGAAAATCCTCGCCAACGAGCAATTCGGTGAACACCGTGCAGGCCTCGCCGATCGGCCCGAGCGCCGACAGCGTGCGCGCCGATGCGCCGACGAGATAGCCGACGCCGCCGACGTCGATCACGGCATGGTCGATGCCGGTCGAGTCCAGCCGTCCTTTGAGATGCACGATCATGGCGCCGGGGTAGAACACTGCGACGGCGGCGTCATCCCGGCAAAGACCCAGCGACACCGAATCGCTGATCCCACGCCTTTCGCGGGTCGTACGCGTCAGCCGTTGGAGTGACGGCGCAGGATCTCCGATTGCGCCAGACCTGGAACGGCCGCAAGCGACGATGCGGAGGCACCGTGCAGCGCCTGCGTCGGCGTACCGATCACGGCGGCGCGCGCGCGCAGGCTGGCGCGCAGGAACGTCGTATCGGATGCGATGAACCGTCGCGGCGTCGTCCCGAGGAACGTGCCGGCGTCGCGCAGGAAATGCGACGCATCGAAATAGCTGCTGTCGATCATCGAATAATCGGCCAGCCCCTCGGCCGTCATCAACCGGATGAACGACCGCAGGAACCGCGCGCGCCGCAGCAGCAGCTTGGGCGGCATGCCGAAATGCCGTGTCGCCATGCGCCGCAACTCGTGCGTCGCGACGCCGAGCCGCTCGGCGACGTCCTTCATCTCGATCACGCCGTCGGTCACGCTGAGTGCGGTGAACGCCCGGATCAGGTCGTCGCGCGGATGGCGATGCCCGAACAGCGGCGCGAAAATGCCGTCGAGCAGCGGCGCGATCTGCGCGTCGTCGTCGAGCGCATCAAGCCCATCGATCAGGCGCTTTGCCAGCGCCGACCCCATCACGGTCGACAAGGGCGCCACCCGATTGTGAAAATCCCCTGCCGACCGCATCGTCAATCGAGACCAGCCCAGCGCGCTCAAGCCGACACCGACGGAAATCCCAGTCCTCGTCTCCGTGCGCAAGGCACGGCTGGTAGGACCGTAAAGACTGGCGCGATCCAGCGGGCCAAATCGATGATTGCCGATCGACACATTCACCGGCCCCGCTTCGACCAGCACCGATATCATCGCCGGCGAGGGCAGGTACCAATTGATCATCGGCGCAGGATCGTCGGCGGCATAGATCGCGTAGCCGGTCAGATACGCCGACAATTCCGGCGCGGGACGATCGTAGCGCATGCGCATTCCGGGTGGCATCGCGAACGCATCATCCGACACGCCGTCGATGTTCGTGCCCCCTCGCATTTGATCGAGTTTCATCGCCCCGCCATTGATTCAGGTTATAAAGTTTCGGCGGGCAGCCGCGTGCCACAGCATTCTCGCTTTGGCTACAAAAACTCTTAACGACTGTAATCGCGCAAGAAATAGGATCATTTTGGACTAGATTCATCGACGTGCTGTGTTTGGTCATGGACGCCGATCGATGTAGCGGTGTCCTGTTGGTGGTCAGGACGATCATCAATCTGGTGCTCAGCCGCCTAACCCATTGCCATCGGGCGATTCAGGCACCGATGCCGCTTCGTCGCGACAAGGCAGCCGCGCTGGCGACGTGATGCGCGTGAGTGATCGCCACCGCAAGCGCATCGGCGGCGTCGGGGCCGGCCAGTTTCGCACCGGGCAGCAGCACGGCCATCATCGCCTGGATCTGTTTCTTGTCCGCGCCGCCAGTGCCGACGACGCCCTTCTTGACGGTCGAAGGGTGGTATTCGCCGATATGCAGCCCGGCGCCGGCGGCGGCGAGCAGGACGACGCCGCGCGCTTGCCCGAGTTTCAGCGTCGACTGCGCGTTGGTGTTCCCGAGCACTTCCTCGACCGCCGCGCCGTCCGGGCGTTCGGTGCGGATGACGTCGATCAGCGCGTTGTAGAGCGCGGTAAGGCGGCGGGGGAGCGCCATCGACGGATCGGTCTTGATCTGGCCGTTGGCGATATGGCTCAGGCGGTTGCCATCGGCACGGATGACGCCCCAGCCGGTGGTGCCGAGGCCGGGGTCTAGTCCGAGGATGATCATGAAGATTGGTTCACGCAAAGGCGCAAAGGCGCGAAGGTGTCACGTGCTCGACAGCCCTGCCGCGTTAGCGGCATCCTCATCAGTGCTCTTGGCCACCAAACATACATTCCGCCTTCGCGGACCACTAGCCCACGCGAACCTCTTTGCGCCTTTGCGCCTTCGCGTGAACCAATCTTCATCTCAACCCAGCGACTCCATGATCTCGTCGGAGATCTCGTAATTGCCCCACACCGTCTGCACGTCGTCGTCGTCGTCGAGCGCGTCGATCAGCTTGAACAGCGTTGCCGCATCGTCCGCACCGACCGCGACCATCACCTGCGGGCGCCAGGCGAGCTTGGCGCCTTCGGCCTCGCCGAGCTTGGCTTCCAGAGCCTTGGCCACCTCGTGCAAGTCGCCCTGCGCGGTCCAGACTTCATGGCCGTCCTCGCTCGACGTGACGTCCTCGGCGCCAGCCTCCAGCGCCGCTTCGAACACCGTGTCGGCGTCGCCTGCGCTCGCCGGATACGAGATCAGCCCGACGCGGTCGAACGCGTGGCTGACCGAACCGCCCGCGCCGAGGTTGCCGCCGTTCTTGCCGACCGCGACGCGCACGTTGGTCGCGGTGCGGTTGCGGTTGTCGGTCAGCGCCTCGATGATCAGCGAGACGCCGCCGGGGCCAAAACCCTCATAGCGGATCTCTTCGTAATTCTCGGCATCGCCGCGGCTCGCCTTGTCGATCGAGCGCTGGATGTTCTCCTTCGGCAACGACGCCGCCTTGGC
Source organism: Sphingomonas faeni (assembly GCF_040407565.1). Classification (GTDB taxonomy): domain Bacteria; phylum Pseudomonadota; class Alphaproteobacteria; order Sphingomonadales; family Sphingomonadaceae; genus Sphingomonas; species Sphingomonas faeni_F. The sequence continues at coordinate 579,239 of NZ_JAPZPR010000001.1, read as the reverse complement.
CGCATTCACCGCCGCGCGCAGGCGCGGGTTCATGTCGACGTCGGGCAGGCCCATCTTGGCTGCGACCGTGATTTCCCGGCTGAGCTTGCTGAACGCCGACGAGCGCTTCTTGTCCTGCGCGCCCTTGCGGTACATGATATTCTTGTATTTGGAATGGCCTGCCATCGGTGCCTCTAATAGCCTGATGCGGTGGCTTTAGGACGGTGAGGCCGTTTTCGCCAGAGCGTCGATCTTCTGCTCGATCGCGTCGAGCCGCGCGAGCACCAGGTGATCGATCTTGTGATGCACGCGCAAGATATCGAGTTCGGCGCGCAGGTTGGTCTCGTAGTCGAGGCTCGCCGCCAAGCGATCCTTCGCCGATTGCCGGTTCTGGCTCATCATGATGACCGGCGCCTGGATCGCCGCGACCGTCGACAACAGCAGGTTGAGGAAGATGTAGGGGTACGGATCGAACGCGCGCCCGAAATGCGCGAGAATGTCCGAATTCAGCAGCATCCAGCCAATGAGCACCGCGGTGAACGCGATGATGAACCCCCACGACCCGCCGATCGCCGCGACCCGGTCGGACAGTCGTTCGCCAAAGGTCGACTGTTCGTCCGACACGTCGGCGGCGTCGCGGCTGACGGTGGTGCCTGACTCGATGCCGGCAAGGACGCGGCGCTCCTCGTCGTCGAGATCGCCAGGCGCCTTGCCCAACAAGCGTTGCGAGAGTTCGGCGAGGCGGGATAGATTCGTGGCCATGACGCGCGCCTTATCCCGGTTCTCGGCAAAAGCCACAAAGACTCCTTGCCCCGACGCGCCCGCACCTGCCACACGCGCCGGATGACCGTAAGCGTAGACATGGGAACGGACGGCACCGGCGCGTCCGTGGGCGTCGACCTGGAGGAACTTCTCGCCACTCGACTGCTTGTCCAGGGCAACTCAGGATCGGGCAAATCGCATCTGCTGCGCCGTCTGCTCGAGCGATCGGCGGGGCATGTCCAGCAGATCGTGATCGATCCGGAAGGCGATTTCGTGACGCTCGCCGGCCCGCACGGTCACGTCGTGATCGAGGCCGGCGAGTATAGCGAACGCGAGATCGCACGGATGGCGGGGCGGCTGCGCGAACATCGCACGTCCGCGGTGCTCAGCCTCGAAGGGCTCGAGGTCGAGGGCCAGATGCGCTGCGCCGCGTCGTTCCTGTCGGCGCTGTTCGATGCGCCGCGCGAGCATTGGTATCCGGTGCTGGTGGTGGTCGACGAGGCGCAGATGTTCGCGCCCGTCACCGGTGGCGAAGTCTCAGAGGAAGTGCGCCGCGCCTCGCTGGCGGCGATGACCAACCTGATGTGCCGGGGGCGTAAACGTGGCCTCGCCGGCGTGATCGCGACGCAGCGGCTGGCGAAGCTTGCCAAGAACGTCGCGGCGGAGGCGTCGAACTTCCTGATGGGCCGCACCTTCCTCGATATCGACATGGCGCGCGCGGCCGATCTGCTCGGGATGGAGCGGCGCCAGGCGGAGGCGATTCGCGATCTCCAGCGCGGCACGTTCATGGCGCTCGGTCCGGCGGTGTCGCGGCGACCGATTACCGTGAAGATCGGCGAGGTCGATACGTCGGCGCGCAGCGGCAGCCCGAAGCTTACCCCCCTCCCCACCGCGGCACCGATGGATCTCGAAAGCCTGTTGTTCGAGCCGGTGGTCGACGCGCCCGAACTCGGCCTGCTCTTCGACTCGCGCCCGCGTCGTGTGCCCGCCGACGAACTGATCGACGGCATCGGCCGCGCCCCCGAACCGCGCACCGCGGCGGCGCCACCGCCCGACAAGACCGACGCCGAGGTGGAGGCGATCTATGCCGACGTGTTCCGCGCGATCGTCGAGGACCGCGAGTCCGCGTTGCGACCGCCCTCGGTGCTGTTCCAGGATTTCCAGGTGCGGTGCCGGATGGGCGGGCTCGCGCGGCCACCGCTCGACCTGCCTGGGTTCACGCGCCGCCTGAGTTGCGCGCGCGCGGGGATCTTCGACGCGACCGATCCCGAATGGGCCGAGGCGCTGGAGCTGGCGAGCGCGCTGCCCGACGACATGCTCGGCGCGTTCCTGCTGATGGCGCGGGCCGCACGCGAGGGCGAGCCCTGCCCGTCGGATGCGCGGATCGCGGAAACCTACGGGACGAGTTCGCTCGGACGCATCCGGCGGCTGGTCGGCTATATCGAGAGCCGCGACCTGATCGTGTGCCGGGTCGACCTGTCGGGCAAGCGATCGATCACGATCCCGCGGCTGGGCTGGACGACGCAGCCGGCGGAAGCGGCCTAAGCCTTCGTCGCGAACCAGATGACGTGTCGTCCGCCACCTTTCCGCGTGGCGCGGGCGACGACCTCGTCCACGGCGAACCCGGCATCGGCGAGGCGGTTGGCGAAGGGCTTGCTCGGCGCGGCCGACCACACGGCCAGCACGCCGCCGGGCCGCAACGCCGCGCGCGCCGCCGCCAGTCCGCGCAAGCCGTAGAGCCGGTCGTTCCCCGGGCGCGACAGGCCGTCCGGACCGTTGTCGACGTCGAGCAGGATCGCGTCCCAATCCCCCTCCGCGATCGCCGCGGCGACGTCGCCCTCGATGATGCGGGTTCGCGGATCGGTCAGGCTGTCGCCGTGGAACGACGCCATCGACCCGCGCGCCCATTCGATGACCGCGGGGACGATCTCCGCAACCGCTACACGTGCGTCGGGGCCGAGCCGCGCGAGTGCCGCGCGCAGGGTGAAACCCATGCCGAGCCCGCCGATCAACATCCGCACGCCGGGCCGACAACCGATCCGGTCGCACGCCTGCTCCGCCAGCGCCTCTTCCGACCCGCTCAGCCGACTGTTCATCAACTCGTTCGCGCCGAGCATGATCGAGAACTCCGCGCCACGTTGCAGCAACCGGAGTTCACCCCCGCCCGGCACCTGCGCCGTCCCAAGAAGCACGCGCGAAATCATGCCGACCACGCCGCGATGTCGTCCTGCTCGCCGATCAAGGCCAGCCCGTGCGCGATCGAGGTCAGCTCGCCACCGCTCATGATCGCCGCCTCGCCGAACCGCTCGACGAAGATCCGCCGGATACGCGGGATCAGCGACGACCCGCCCGTCAGGAACACCCGGTCGATATCGCCGCCCCCGACGTTCGCCACCGCCAGCGCCCGATCAACCGCCGCCTCGATCCGCACGACGTCGTCGGCGATCCAGCCCTCGAACTGCGCGCGCGTCACGTCCGCCTCGATCTCCAGCCCCGCACCCGCGAAGTGGAAATGCGCATCCTCGCCGCTCGACAGCGCGCGCTTGAGCGACCCGACCGCATCGTACAGCGGATAGCCGAGTTCGTTCTCGATCACCGCGATCATCCGCCCGATCGCGTCGGGGTCGACCGCGGTCTTCTGCAACCGCTCGAGCTCGGTCATCGTCTTGCGGTTGCGCATTAACGCCAGCCGCGACCAGTCCGCGAAATCGGCGAAATAGGCGCGCGGAATCTCCAGCTCCTTGTCGAACGACTTGTACGCGCCGCCCTTGCCGAGCATCGGCAGCACCAGCCGGTCCAGGATCCGATAATCGAACCGATCGCCCGCGATCCCGACGCCCGCATGCCCGAGCGGCGTGCACCGTCGCGCAGCACCCGGCTCGGCGACGCGCACCACCGAAAAGTCGCTCGTACCGCCGCCGAAGTCCGCCACGAGGATCGTTGCCGGCTCGGTCAGCCGCGTCGCGTAGCTGTACGCGGCGCCGAGCGGTTCGTAGACGTAATGGATCTCCGCGCCGAAGCCCTTGAACATCGCGTCGTAGCGGGTGCGCGCCAACGCTTCGTCGGGTCGCGCGCCGGCATATTCGACCGGCCGCCCGACGACGATCCGGTGCGGCCGCGTGTCGAGCTTGCCGCCCGCGTGCGCGATCAGCTTTTCGAGGAACAGCTGCCCCATTTCCTCGAACCGGTAACGCTTGTCGAAGACCGACGCCTGCTCAAACGTCTTCATCGCCGCGACCGACTTGAACGACTGGATGAACCGGCTGTCCAGCGGGTACTCCATATATTCGGCGATCGCCCACGGCCCCGCGTCCGACGCGAGGCCCTTGCCGCTGTCGTCCTGCCAGAAGCACAACGCCGAGCGGAACACCGGGCTCGTCTCTGCGGGAGCGGCGAAGGTCACGAGTTCGGGCGTCCCGCCGCGCGTCCCCAGCGCCACGACGCTGTTGGTCGTGCCGAAATCCAGCCCCAAAGCGGGGCCGCCAGCGTTCGTGTGCATCGCATGTTCTCCGTGAACGCGCGCCTATGGCGATACGGGGTGCGTGATGGCAACCCCGTGCAGGCAAAGTGCGACCACGGACGCGACCATAATCAGCAGCCCCGGCCGTCTGGTCTGAGGGATCAGGACAGATCGACATCCAATCCCACTGCGTCTGCACAACTCTTCTCTCCCCTCCCTAAAAGGGAGGGGTCGGGGTTGGGTCGGGTTCCGGATCATGGAACGGTTGCGGCCAGAGCCGGCCTACCCACCCCCAAGCCCCTCCCTTTCAGGGAGGGGAGAGATCGATGGCGATCTGCCCTAAAGTCGCTTGAGCCGCACCAACGCCGCATCGAGCGCGGAGAGGAAGCTCGACCGGTCGGTCTTGGAGAACGGCGCCGGCCCGCCGATGATGTCGCCGCCCGCGCGCAGGTCCGCCATGATCGCACGCGTAGCGATCGCGCCGCCGATCGAACTGGTGGTGAACGGCTTGCCGGTGTTGGCGAGCACGGTCGCGCCCGCCTTCACACAGCGGTCGGCGAGCAGGATGTCGGCGGTGATCACGACCGACTTCGCATCGGCCTGTTCGGCGATCCAGTCGTCGGCGGCGTCGAACCCGTCGCTGACCACGACGCGCGCGATCAGCGGGTGGACGGGGATGCGGAAATGGCTGTTGGCGACGATCGTCACGGGGACTTCGTGGCGCCACGCGACCTTGTAGATCTCGTCTTTGACGGGGCATGCGTCGGCATCGACGAGTATGCGGATCGGGGTGTCAGTCATTCACAATCCTCCCCCGCCAGGGGGGGGTGGCAGGCGTAGCCTGACGGAGGGGGAGGCACCCACCACATCTGTCGCGTATCCTCCCCCTCCGTCACCTTCGGCGACACCTCCCCCTTGCGGGGGAGGATCGTTCCAACTCAGCTACGCTCGCGGTTACCACGGTACGGCGGCTTCCGCGTCGGAGCCGGGCCGCCACGCGGAGCGGCGCGGTGCAGCGTCGAGCGGGGGCCGCTCGCATTGCTGCGACCACCGCCGCCGCCATCATGCCGCGCGCCGCTCTCCGGCGCACCCTGCATTGCCTCGATCGCCACGCCGCTCTCTTCCTCACCAGCTTGCGCCGTACGCTGGATCGCCGCCGAGAACCGCGACGCAACCGCGCGCGGAATCTCGAAAGCCGTCTCGTTCGGACCGATCCGGATCGCACCGATCTCCGACTTGGTGATGTGCCCGCGACGGCAGATCAGCGGCAGGATCCAGCGCGGATCGGCGTTTTGGCGACGACCGATGTCCATGCGGAACCACACCGTGTCCTCGAAGCCGGCGCGCGGCCCCTGCGAACGCTCGTCCTGAGTCGGCTGCTTGCTCTGGTCGATCAGGTCCTCGGCCTGCGGCATCGTCGCACGGTGCATGTGCACCAGCGCGGCGGCGATGTCCTCCGGGGTCTTCTCGGCCATCAGGCGGACGGCGAGTGCGCGATCCTCCTCCTCGACCTCGACCGGCTGCAACAGCATGCCGATCAGCCGCTCGTGATCATTCTTGCGGATGTCCTCCGCGGTCGGGGCGTTGACCCACTCCGCGTTGATCTTCGCACCACGGAGCATCATTTCGACGCGACGACGACGCGGGAACGGCACGATCAGGACGGCGGTGCCCTTCTTGCCCGCACGACCGGTACGACCCGAGCGATGCTGGAGCGTCTCGGCATCGCGCGGCAGTTCGACGTGAACGACGAGGCTCAGCGTCGGCAGATCGATGCCGCGAGCCGCGACGTCGGTTGCGACGCAGACGCGCGCACGACGGTCGCGCAAAGCCTGAAGCGCCGCGTTACGCTCGTTCTGCGAATGCTCACCCGACAGCGCGACGGCGGCAAAGCCACGCTCGACCAGGCTCGCATGCAGGTGACGCACGTTGTCACGCGTGGCGCAGAACAGCATCGCCGTCTCCGCCTCGTGGAAGCGCAGCAGGTTGATCACCGCATGCTCGATCTCGGACGGCGAGACCGTGACGGCCTGGTACGAGATATCGCCATGACCGCGATCCTCGCCAACGGTCGAGATCCGCAGCGCATCCTTCTGGTAGCGTTTGGCGAGCGCGACGATCGGCCGCGGCATCGTCGCCGAGAACAGCAGCGTGCGACGTGCTTCAGGCGACGCGTCGAGGATCTGCTCAAGGTCCTCGCGGAAACCCATGTCGAGCATCTCGTCGGCTTCGTCGAGCACGGCGACCTTGAGAGCCGACAGGTCGAGCGCGCCACGCTCGAGGTGATCGCGCAGACGGCCCGGCGTGCCGACGACGATATGCGCGCCGTGGGCGAGCGAACGACGCTCCTTCGAGGCGTCCATGCCGCCGACGCAGGTCGAAATGCGCGCACCGGCCTTGGCATAAAGCCACATCAGCTCGCGGCTGACCTGGAGCGCGAGCTCGCGAGTCGGCGCGATGCAGAGGACGAGCGGCTTGTGCGGCGCGGGCAGGCGCTGGACGCCGTCCTCGCCGGCTTCACCAAGCAGTTCGCCGGCCATTGCCAGGCCGAACGCCACGGTCTTGCCCGAGCCGGTCTGCGCCGACACGACGAGATCGCGACCGATCGCATTGTCCTCGATCACATGAGCCTGGACGGGGGTGAGCGCGGTATAGCCGCGCGCTTCGAGCGCCTCGGAAAGAAGCGACGGAATATTTGTAAAAGGCATGTACGTCCTAATTGGTGGCCGGCTTACGCAACGGCAAGGCACTGGCGTGGTGGTCCCTACAGGACTTGACCCGCGGCCCACCCGCTCGCCCATGCCCATTGGAAGTTGTAGCCGCCGAGCCACCCTGTGACATCGACCGCTTCGCCGACTGCATACAGCATTGGTACGCGTTTGGCTTGCATTGTTTGCGAAGAGAGTTCCGCGGTGCTGATTCCGCCCGCGGTGACCTCGGCCTTGGCATAGCCTTCGGAGCCGTTTGGCGTGAATTGCCAATGGCTTAGCGCGCGTTCAGCGTCTTGAAGCTTGCGATCGGTGAGCGTGGAAATCTCGCCGACCAGGCCCAAACGCTCGCTCAAAGTCTCCGCGAGTCGGTCCGGGAGCGTGTTGCCGAGCAGTTTCCGGAGAGTCGCGCGCGGCGTGGTACGCTTGGCGGCGGGGAGCCAACCGGACTCGTGATCGGGGAGGAAATCAATGCCGACGGGCTGGCCGTTGCGCCAATAGGACGACACCTGGAGGATCGCGGGGCCGGACAGGCCACGGTGCGTGAACAGCGCGGCCTCGCGGAATGCGGTCTTGCCGGCGGTCGCGACGACCTCGGCAGCGACTCCGGACAGTTCGCGGAACAGCGTCTCGTCGCCGCCGAGTGTCAGCGGGACGAGTGCGGGGCGGGGCTCGACGACCTTCAGCCCGAACTGCCGCGCGAGGTCATAGGCGAACCCGGTCGCGCCCATCTTCGGGATCGACGGGCCGCCGGTGGCGATGACGAGCGCAGGCGCGGTGACGGTGCGGCCGTCTAGCGACACGCGGTAGCGACCGTCTGCGTGGTCGACTCCGGTGACCGCGCGGCCGAGCGACAAATCGACTCGCCCCTTGTCGCATTCGTCGAGCAGCATCTCGACGATCTGGCGTGCCGAGCCGTCGCAGAAGAGCTGCCCGAGCGTCTTCTCGTGCCACGCGATGCCGTAGGATTCGACGAGCGCGAGGAAATCCTGTGCGGTGTAGCGGCCGAGTGCGGACTTGGCGAAATGCGGGTTGGCGGAGATGTAGCGGTCGGCAGCGGTGTGGACGTTGGTGAAATTGCACCGTCCGCCACCAGAGATCAGGATCTTCTTGCCCGCCTGGTCGGCGTGATCGACGAGCAGGATTTTTCGCCCGCGCTGGCCTGCGACGGCGGCACACATGAGACCGGCTGCGCCGGCGCCGAGGATTATCGCGTCGTATTCGGACAAGTGTGGCTCCGTGCGGCTTCGGTCAGCAGCCGCCAATTAAGAGTGTTTCCCCGCGAAGGCGGGGAACCAGACTGGGCTCCCGCCTTCGCGGGAGGACAAGGGGTGGCCGCTGTAGCGTGTTCGGGATTGGCCACAAAGGTAGTGATCTGCAATCAGCGAAACATCCCGATCCGCCGGCTAACACCCCCCCGGCGAAGGCCGGGGCCCAATTGGGAGACGGCAATGGCCTAGGTCGCGGACCGTTACTCCGACCTTTCCAATTGGGCCCCGGCCTTCGCCGGGGGGGTGCCATATGAGCGGGGGTGGTGCCTATCGCGGCAATGTCTCTCACGGTGGTGCTGTTCGAAATGGCGCCATGCGGGGGCGCGGAAGCGTCCGACGGCGTGGAGGAGCGCGATAACGCCCCTTCTGCTCCCTCTCCCCTTCGGGGAGAGGGTCGGGGTGAGGGGTAGCCAAGCGGTACACCACCCAGAACAGCCCCTCACCCAACCCTCTCCCCGTAGGGAAGAAGGCTAAGCCCGCACAAATTACCGCAGCTTGGCGATATTCAACGAGTCTTCCTTCGCCCGCACCTTCACCGACTCCTCGCTCCGCGTCAGCGCCTTCGCGATCGCCTTCAACGCCATGCCCTTCTTGGCAAGCGTGTGCAGCTTCTGGATCTCGTCCTGCGTCCACGCCTGACGGTGCCGTTCGAATTTCGCTTCAGCCATCAGCCGTCATCCTTGTCGATCGCCAGAACCTCGATCGCGTCCGCCTTGCCAGCAAACGCGACCATCTCGCCAACCGCAGCCCCCATCAGCGCGCGCGCCAACGGTGCCGAGAACGCCAGCCGATCCTCGCCGGGCTCCGCCTCGTCACCACCGACGATCGCGATCACGCGCTCAACCCCGTTCATCCGAACGCGGACACGCGAACCGATCCCGACCTCATCCTCTTCCGGCGAAGGCGCGAGTTCGGCGGTCGTTTGGCGCGTGTGCCAATAGCGCAGGTCGCGCAGAAGCAACTTCCGCGCCTCCTCGTCCGTCTCCGCCGCAACCGCAGCCTCGATCTCGGTCACCCGCTCGCCAAGCAACCGCAGCCCCCGCGCCGTGACCAGATTAGGCCCCGGCGCGATCGGCTGTTCGAACTTCGGCTCGAGATGTTCCTCGTCACTCTCGCGACGGAAGGCAACGCTCATGCCCTTACTTCAGGCACGCGACGATTCCGGCGATCGCCGCCAACGTGCCATCGACGTTCTTCACCTTCACGACGTCGAGCCCAAGCTGCTCCGCCGGATAATCATTCCCGCCTGGGAAGATCGCGTCGCCGATGAACATCATCTTGTCGAGCGCGATGCCGCTCGCCTCGTTAAGCTTCTTCAGGCCATACGCCTTGTCGACACCCTCACGCGTAATGTCGATCGAGGTCGCGCCGCCCATGTTGATCGACAGCCCCGGCAGGCGCTTCTGCAAATCCGCCTGGATCACTTTCCGCTTGGCGAAATCCGGATCCCAGCTGTGCTTGGCGTCGATCGGCGCTTCCTGCCCCAAGGCAGAGAACGTGATCTGGCTGCCACGATCCTCGATCCGCTCGCCCCAGGTCTTCTCCGGCACGAACCCGGTAGCTTCCAACGACTCGTCGAACGCCTTGAGGATCTTCTGCTTCTCGTCGTCCTCGAACAGCTCGGCATACACCGCGCGCCATTCGCCATCGAACCGGTACAGCTTGGTCCCCGTCGTCGGCATCAGCCACAGCTTGGTACGATCGGCACGCTCGGGCAAGCGCGACGCGACCTGCTTCTCGAACTGTGGCCAGTCGCCGCCCGAGATCACCGCGACATGCGCGACGTCTAGCAGGTTCGCCAGAGCCTCGCCCATCGGCTCCTGCAAGGGCTGCTTGCTCTCGGCCAGCGTTCCATCGAGGTCGAAGGCAACCAACTCTTTCATGCGGAAACTCCAGTAAGGATAAACGTGTCGATCGCGTGGGCGACGCCGTCGGCATCGTTCGCGCTGGTAATCTCGTGCGCGACGTCGCGGACAGTCTGCGGTGCGTTGCCCATCGCGATCGCCAGCTTGGCGCGCTTGAGCATCGCGATGTCGTTGGCCTGATCGCCGATAGCCGCGGTCTGCGTCAAGCTGATGCCGAACGCGTCCGCCAGTTCCTCGATCCCGCTGCCCTTGTTCCCGGCCACCGGCGTGATGTCGAGATAATAGGTCTGCGACTGGACGATCGTCGCCTTGGTATCGAACTTCGCCGCGACCTTCGCGTGCAGGTCGCGCAACAGGTCTTCGTCGTCGCTGACGAACGTCACCTTGTCCGCCTTGGCGAGCAAGTCGGTGAAGTCGGAGACGATCACCGGATCCTGCGCGGAGGCCTTCTTCTCGCTGCCGACATGGCCGCCCTGGTCGGTGCTCGCGTACCAGACGTCGTCCGCGAAGAACCACGTGTCGACCGGCGCGTCACCGATGATCTCCATCGCGCCGCGGACGACGTCGACGTCGATCATGTGGTGCTCGATCACGGTGCCGTCGCGCTTGAACACGATCCCGCCGTTGAACGCGCCCATCGGCTCGTCGATGCCGAGCAATTCCGCGATCGGCATCATCCCCGAGCGCGGCCGCGCGCTAATGATCGTGAAGCCGAGGCCGGCCGCCTTCAGTCGCTTGACCGCGTCGACTGTGGCGGGCGTGACCTTCTTCTCCTTGTCGACGAGCGTACCGTCGACATCGGAAACGAGGAGCTTGATCGCCCCGCTCATGCCACCGCTCACTGGGGCATCTCGACATGACCGCCAAAGCCATAGCGCATCGCCGACAACAGCTTGTCGCCGAACGTGTGGTCCACGCGGCTGCGATAGCGTGCATACAGCGCCGCGCTCAGCACGTTGGCCGGCACCTTCTCTTCCATCGCCGCGTCGATCGTCCACTGGCCCTCGCCCGAGTCCGCGACGCTGCCGCTGAAGCCTTCGAGCGTGCCGTCCTTCGCCAACGCGATCGCCGACAGGTCGAGCAGCCACGACGAGATCACGCTGCCGCGACGCCAGACTTCGGCGACGTCGGTCAGGTTAATGTCGAAGCGCTCCTCCTCGACGACATGCTCGCCGGACTTGCCCTTGAGGATGTCGAAGCCCTCGGCATAGGCCTGCATCAGGCCGTATTCGATGCCGTTATGGACCATCTTGACGAAGTGGCCGGCGCCCGAGGGGCCTGCGTGGATATAGCCCTTCTCGGCGCGCGGATCGGCCTGGCCTTCGACGCGGCCCGGCGTGCGGACGATCGTTCCCATGCCGGGCGCCAGCGTCTCGAAGATCGGATCGAGCAGGTCGACGGTTTCCTTGTCGCCGCCGATCATCATGCAATAGCCGCGCTCGAGGCCCCACACCCCGCCCGACGTGCCGACGTCGACATAGTGGATGCCCTTCTCGGCCAGTTCCTTCGCGCGGCGGACGTCGTCCTTATAGAAGCTGTTGCCGCCATCGATGATGATATCGCCCGAATTCGACTTCGCGGCGATCGCCTGGACGGTGCTCTCGGTCGGCTCGCCCGCCGGGACCATCACCCACCAGATCGCCGGGGTGTCGAGCTTGGCGTGCATGTCGTCGAGCGAGTCCGCACCGATCGCGCCATCGGCGGCGAGCTTCTTCACGGCTTCGGCGTCGCGGTCGAACGCGACGACTTCGTGGCCGTTCTTCATCAACCGGCGCGCGATGTTGCCGCCCATCCGGCCGAGGCCGATCAGTCCGATCTTCATGGGGAATTCCTTGCTTACCCCCTCTCCCCGCCGGGGAGAGGGTTGGGGTGAGGGGCAGTTGGGGAGGGTAGCGCTCGCGGCGCCCCTCACCCGGGCCCTCTCCCCAACGGGGAGAGGGAGCAGAAGTTTACGCCGTCGCGGGCTGCTTCTGCGCGATCGAGCCGAGCAGGTCGTCGAACGCCTTGACGAACGACGCGACGCCCTCCTCGACCAGCTTGCCGGTCACGCCGTTCAGGTCGAGGCCCAGCCGCTCGGCTTCGGCCAGAATGTGCTTGGCGCCCTCGACATCCTGCGTGATCGTCTCCGCCGCGGTGCCATGGTCGCGAAACGCGTCCATCGTCTTCGGCGGCATCGTGTTGACCGTATCCTTGCCGATCAGCGTGTCGATGTAGAGCGTGTCGGGATAGCTCGGGTCCTTCACGCCGGTCGACGCCCACAACAGCCGCTGCGGCTGCGCGCCCTTGGCGGCAAGCGCCTGCCAGCGATCCGACTTCAGGAAGTCGAGATACCATTGATATGCCATCTTGGCGTTGGCAATCGCGACCTTGCCGCGCACCGCCTTCAGCGCTTCGGCCTCGGCATCGCCCTTCTCCAGACGCGCATCAATCTCCTTGTCGATCGACGAATCGATCCGGCTGACGAAGAAGCTCGCGACGCTGGCGATCTTGTCGATCGGCTGCCCCTGCTTGACGCGCTCTTCCAGCCCCGCCGCATACGCCTCGGCAACGCGAATGTACGCGTCGAGCGCGAACAGCAGCGTGACGTTGACGTTGATCCCGCTCGCGATCGTCGACGAGATCGCCGGACCGCCCGCGAGCGTCCCCGGGATCTTGATCATCAGGTTCGGCCGGTCGACCATCCCCCACAGCTTCTTCGCCTCGGCGATCGTCGCATCGGTATCGTCCGAGATGTACGGCGACACCTCAAGGCTGACATAGCCGTCCTTCGCGTCGAGCTTGTCGTAGACCGGCTTCAACGTCTCCGCCGCCGCCTTGATGTCCTGGATCGCCAGATGCTCGTAGCGGTCGATCGTCGCCGCGCCGGCATGCTGCTTGTCATACTCGGCCAACGTCGAGTCATAGGCATCGCCGTGACCCATCGCCTTTTCGAAAATCGACGGGTTCGACGTGACGCCGGTCAGGCCGTCCTCGTCGACCAGCTTCTGGAGGCCACCGGCCTCCAGGAACTTCCGGTCGACGAAATCGAGCCATACCGCCTGGCCGAAGCCTTCGAGATCGTTGAGCGCACCCATCACTTGGTCTCCATCACTTGGCGGGCGACCTTGACGACATTGTCGACGGTGAACCCGAACTTGTCCTGCAGCTTGGCGAGCGGTGCCGAAGCCCCGAAGGTCGACATCGTCACGGTCGCGCCGTCGAGCCCGACATAGCGGTCCCAACCGATCGACCCGGCCATCTCGACCGCAACGCGCGCCCGCACTTCGCGCGGCAACACACTTTCCTTGTACGCGGCGTCCTGCAGTTCGTAGCGATACCAGCTCGGCATCGACACGACCCGGCTCTTCACGCCGTCCGCGGTCAGCTTCTCGTGCGCCTCGACGACCAGCGACACTTCGCTGCCGGTCGCGATCAGGATCACGTCGGGCGTGCCATCACTGTCAGCCAGCACATAGCCACCCTTCTCGAGCCCATCGGCGCTTGCGTACTTGGTCCGGTCGAGCGTCGGCAGAGCCTGGCGCGACATGATCAGCGCGGCTGGCGTGCTAGCGTCCTTGAGGACCGCCTTCCATGCCGCGACGACTTCGTTCGCGTCACTTGGACGGATCGTGTCGAGGCCGGGGATCGCACGCAGCGTGGCGAGATGCTCGATCGGCTGGTGCGTCGGGCCGTCCTCGCCGACACCGATCGAGTCGTGCGTGAACACCCAGATCGCGCCGACCTCCATGATCGCCGACAGGCGCACCGGCGCGCGCATGTAGTCGGCGAACACCAGGAAGGTGGAGCCGTACGAACGCAAATGCGACAGCGCCATGCCGTTGACGATCGCGCCCATGCCGTGTTCGCGGATGCCGAAGTGGAAGTTCCGGCCGGCGTAGTTCTCCGCCTCGAACGAGGGCTGACCCTTGATGTCGGTCTTCGTCGACGGCGCGAGATCGGCCGAACCACCGATCAGCCACGGCACCTTGGCGGCGATCGCGTTGAGCACCTTGCCGCCCGAATCACGGCTGGCGACGCCTTTGGCGTCCGCCTCGAAGGTCGGGATGTCGGCATCCCAGCCCTCGGGCAGCTCGTCCTTGAGCAGCAGATCGAGTTCCGCGGAAAGCTCTGGATAGGCACCGCGATACTTGTCGGTCAGCGCGACCCACTCGTCACGCAGCTTCGCGCCACGCTCGGCGATCGCACCGTTGAAATGCTCGATCACGCCGTCGGGCACGTAGAACGACTTGTCCTCGGGCCAGCCGTAAGCCTGCTTGGTGAGACGGATATTCTCCTCGCCGAGCGGCTCACCGTGCGCCTTCTCGCTGCCCGCCTTGGGGCTGCCGTAACCGATCACCGAATGCACGACGATGAAGGTCGGCTTGTCGTTGGTCGCCTTGAACGTCTCGATCGCGCGACTCAGCGCGGCGGTGTCGTTCGCGTCGTCGATGTGGATGACGTTCCAGCCATACGCATCGAAGCGCAGGCCGACATCCTCGTCGAATGCGAGATCGGTCGCGCCCTCGATCGAGATGTGGTTGCTGTCGTAGATCCAGCACAGGTTGCTGAGCTTGAGGTGCCCGGCGAGGCTCGCAGCCTCGGCCGAGACGCCCTCCATCATGTCGCCGTCGCCACAGATCGTGTAGACGTCATGGTCGAACAGCGTGAAGCCATCCTTGTTGTAGCGCGCCGCGAGCCAACGCTCGGCAATCGCCATGCCGACCGAGTTGCCGCAACCTTGGCCGAGCGGCCCCGTCGTGGTCTCGACGCCCGTCGTGTGGCGATATTCGGGGTGACCCGGCGTCTTCGAGGACAGCTGGCGGAACTGCTCGATATCGGCGAGGCTGACGGCCTCCTTGCCGGTCTTGTTGCCGTCCGCGTCGATCTCCTCGATCTTGGCGAGGTGAATCAGCGAATAGAGCAGCATCGACGCATGGCCGACCGACAGCACGAAACGGTCGCGATTGGGCCAGTCGGCATGCTTGGGATCATAGCGCAGGAACTTCGACCAGAGCGTGTAGCCGACCGGCGCGAGCGCCATCGGCGTGCCGGGATGGCCCGAATTGGCCTTCTGCACCGCGTCCATCGACAGCGTGCGGATGGTATCGATCGCCAGACGCTCGGGGGAGCCGTCCTCGTGCAGCATAGGGTCCGCCTTGGTGGGGGCGGTTGCGGTATCGGTCATGAAAGAAGCCTCGCTCTAGACGGTGACCGAACGCCGCGCATCCGATCTGGTTGCCAACATAGGATGCCTTTAGTCGGATGCACCCATCCGTTCCAGTCGCGTAACGACGCCGTTCGTTGCAATATATGCGGCATTGACCTCGTCGAGGAACAGTCCGTGGCCGAGAATGCCAGGGATCGCGGCAAGGGTCGCGGCGGTTGCGCGGGGGTCTTCGAGGGTCGCGAAGTGGCAGTCGACGACGAGATTGCCTTGGTCCGTCCGGTAGTTGTCGCGGACCGTTGGGGCGGCGCCGAGGTCGGTGAGAACGCGCATGACGTAGGCGATGGCGAATGGGAGTACCTCGACGGGCAGCTTCGCCGCGCCGATCCGGTCGACGCGCTTGGAGCCGTCGGCGATCACGACCATCCGTGCCGAGGCTGCGGCGACGATCTTTTCGCGCAGCATCGCCCCGCCTGCGCCCTTGATGGCGAAACACCGCGAGTCGATCTCGTCCGCGCCGTCGATCGTTAGGTCGACTTGGGCGATGGTGGCGAAGTCGAGGATCTCGATGCCGAGTTCGCGGGCGAGTTTGCCGGAGGCTTCGGAGGTGACGACGGCGCGGATTTGCAGGCCCTCAGCGACTCGTTCGCCGAGCGCCTGGATTGCGAACGCCGCGGTCGAGCCAGTCCCGAGTCCGACCAGCATCCCGTCCCGAACTTCCGCCACAGCCGCAACGGCAGCCGCCTTCTTGTCATCATCGATCGAGGCCATCAGCCCACCCCATCCGTCATGCCGGGCTCGTTCCGGCGACCACTGCTCAACGCCCTGGCGATAATTTGGTTTGGAGGACTCCCGCACAAAGCACCACCCCGGCGGAGGCCGGGGCCCAGTTGGAAAGGTCGCAGTAACGACGGACCGCCCTCCGTTAACGGCGCCTCCCAACTGGGCCCCGGCCTCCGCCGGGGTGGTGTAATGGTTGGGGCGCCCGCCCGCTCCTTGTTCTCCCGCGAAGGCGGGAGCCCAGTCTGGGTCCCCGCCTTCGCGGGAGAACAATCTTCGGCATCGAAGCGCAACGAACGCGAAAAACACCCCCAAACAATCAAACAGGTTACTCTTTCTTCCCTATTTCTCACCCCCGCTTTTCAACTGACATACTTCTGGTACATCCTCGTGGTTTAGGCCGACCAACAGCTGCCACCACCGATCGCGAGCGGATACCAAACTTGATAGCCACACGATTTTCTGCGCGGCAGTGCGCCATCCTGCTGGTGCCCGCACTGGCGCTCGCCGCCTGCTCCGGCGGCGGCGACAAAGCCCAAGGCAAGGCGGGCCGCGGTGGCCAGCCCGGCCAAGGCACCCCCACCGTCGGCTACGTCGTCGTCCAGCCGACCAGCGTCGCGATGACCACCGAACTCAGCGGCCGCACCACCGCGTTCGAAAGCTCGGACGTCCGGCCCCAGGTCACCGGCATCATCCGCCGCCGCTTCTTCACCGAGGGTACGCTCGTCAAGAAGGGCCAGCCGCTCTACGAGATCGACCCGCGCCTCTATCGCGCTGCCGCCAACGAAGCGCAGGCCAACCTCCAGAGCGCACGCGCCAACCAGCAGGCGCAGACCATCCTCGCACAGCGCTACAAGCCGCTCGCCGAGATGGAGGCGATCAGCAAGCAGGATTACACCAACGCGGTTGCCACCTCGCGCCAGGCCACCGCCTCGGTCGCGCAGACCCGCGCCGCGCTGGAGACGGCGCAGATCAACCTCAAGTTCACGACCGTCCCCGCGCCGATCACCGGCCGCATCGGCCGTTCGCTGTTCACCGTCGGCGCGTTGGTCTCAGCGACGCAGACCGATCCGCTAGCGCAGATCCAGCGACTCGATCCGATGTTCGTCGACATCCAGCAATCGTCCGGCGACCTGCTCGCGCTGCGTCGCTCGCTCGGCCAGAACGGCATCGTCGCGACCCGCGCCGAAGTCCGCCTCACGCTCGAGGACGGCAGCGAATACGGTGCGACCGGCACCGTCGAGTTCGCCGAAGCGCTGGTCAATACCGAGACCGGCACCGTGACGCTGCGCGCGCGCTTCCCCAATCCGCAGGGCCTGCTGCTCCCCGGCATGTTCGTCCAGGCGAAGTTCGCACAGGCGATCAACCAGCGCGCGTTCCTCGTGCCGCAGGCGGGCGTGTCGCGCGACGCCAAGGGCAATGCGACGGTCTATGTCGTCGGTGCGAACAACAAGGCGGTGCAAAAGAAGATCAAGGCGGACCGCACGCAGGGCGCGTTCTGGGTGGTCACCAGCGGGCTCAACCCCGGCGACAAGATCATCACGCAGGGCCTGTCGAAGATCGCACCGAACCAGGGCGTGAAGCCGGTGCCGGAAAACACCGCGCAGAAGATCGAAGCGCCCAAGGGGGACTCCTCGGGTGGCGACTCCAGCCAGAAAAAGGCCGGCTAAGCCCTTATGTTATCCCGTGTCTTCATCGATCGCCCGATCTTCGCCTGGGTGCTCGCGATCATCGTGATGCTTGGCGGCATCGGCGCGATCATGAGCCTGCCGATCGCGCAGTACCCCGACGTCGCGCCGCCGCAGGTGACCGTCCGCGCATCCTTCCCGGGTGCCAACGCGCAGACGATCCAGAACAGCGTCACGCAGGTCGTCGAGCAGTCGCTGACGGGTATCGACGGGCTGATCTATTTCAGCTCGTCCTCGTCGTCGCGCGGCTCGGTGAACATCACGGTGACGTTCGAGAAGGGCACCGATCCCGATATCGCGCAGGTCCAGGTCCAGAACCAGGTCCAGCAGACGCTGTCCCGCCTGCCGCAACAGGTCCAGCAGCAGGGCCTCGTCGTCCGCAAGTCGAATCCGGACAACCTCCTGATCGTCGGCGTCTATGACGAGACCGACAAGCTCACCAACCAGGACGTCTCGGACTATCTCGTCTCCAACCTGCAGGACCCGCTCGGCCGTATTCCGGGGATCGGCGACAGCAACGTGTTCGGCGCGCAATACGCGATGCGGATCTGGCTGAACCCGAACAAGCTCGCCAGCTACCAGCTGATTCCGAGCGACGTGACGACCGCGATCCAGGCGCAGAACACCGAAGTCGCGGCCGGCGAACTCGGCGGCCAGCCCCAGCCCGACACGCAGATGCTCAACGCGACCGTCACCGCGCAGTCGCGCCTCCAGACGCCCGAGCAGTTCGCCAACATCATCCTGAAGACCACCAACGACAGCGCCGTGGTCAAGCTGCGCGATGTCGCCCGGATCGAGCTGGGCGCGGAGAACTACAACGCGCGCAGCCGCGTCAACGCGCATCCCGGCGCCGGTATCGCGGTGCTGCTCGCGCCCGGCGCCGACGCGCTCAAGACCGCCGAACTGGTCAAGGCGTTCGTCGCCAAGTCCGCCAAGAGCTTCCCGCCCGGCCTGAAATTCGCCTACGCCAACGACACCACCGACTTCATCAAGCTGTCGATCGACGAGGTCGTGAAGACGCTGATCGAGGCCGTCATCCTCGTCGTCATCGTCATGTTCGTGTTCCTGCAAAGCTGGCGCGCGACGCTGATCCCGACGATCGCCGTCCCGGTCGTGCTGCTCGGCACGTTCGGCGTGTTCTATCTCGCCGGCTTCTCGATCAACACGTTGACGCTGTTCGGGCTCGTGCTCGCGATCGGCCTGCTGGTCGACGACGCGATCGTCGTGGTCGAGAACGTCGAGCGCCTGATGGAGGAAAATCCCGAGATGACGCCTCGGGAGGCGACGATCGAATCGATGAACGAGATCACCGTCGCGCTGGTCGCGATCGCGCTGGTGCTGTCGGCGGTGTTCCTGCCGATGGCGTTCTTCGGTGGATCGACCGGCGTGATCTACCGCCAGTTCTCGCTGACGATGGTGTCGGCGATGGTCCTGTCGGTGCTGGTCGCGCTGATCCTCTCCCCCGCCCTGACTGCGACGCTGCTCAAGCAGAAGAAGAAGGACGCGGACGGCAACACCGAGAAGAGCTGGGGCGAGCGCAAATTCCCCAAGGTCGCGCATTTCTTCACGCGCGCGGGCGACAAGTTCAACGACGGGTTCGAGAAGGGCACGCAGAAATACACCAGTGCGGTCCAGTCGGTGATCGACCGCAAATGGCTGTTCCTGCTCATTTACGCGGTGATCGTCGCGGTGCTCGCGGTGCTGTTCCTGCGGCTGCCGACGGGCTTCCTGCCGACCGAGGACCAAGGCTCGGGTATCGTCCAGTTCCAGCTTCCCGCAGGCGCCACGCAAGGCCGTACCTTCGCGCTGCAGAAGCAGATCGAGCAATATTACTACACCAACGAGAAGGCCAACGTCCGCACGATGTTCACCGTCAGCGGTGGCGGCGGCGGCGGCGCAAGCGGTCAGAATACGGGGCAAGGCTTCATCGCGTTCGCGCCTTGGGACGATCGCAAGGGCAAGGAAAACACCGCGGAGGCGATCACCGGTCGCGCATCGAAGGCGTTCGCCGGGTTCCGCGACGCGCAGGTCTATTCGCTGGTGCCACCGGCGGTCCGCGGTCTTGGTTCGTCGAACGGCTTCACGATGGAGTTGCAGAACGCCGGCGGGCTTAGCCAGATCGAGTTCAACGCCGCGCGCGACAAGCTGCTCGCGCTCGCCCGCGCCGACTCGTCACTGACCGCGATCCGCCTGACCGAACTGCCCGACGTCGCCACGTTGCGCGTCGATGCCGACCAGCAGAAGCTGTCCACGCTCGGCCTCACCCACGCGAACGTGAACTCGACGCTGTCGACCGCCTGGGGCGGGCAATACGTCAACGACTTTATCGACCGCGGCCGTGTGAAGCGCGTCTATGTCCAGGGCGACGCGCAGTTCCGCGCGCAGCCGTCCGACCTCAGCCAGTGGTTCGTGCGTGGATCGAATGGCCAGATGGCGCCGTTCTCGTCGTTCGCGAAGACCAGCTGGGGCCAGGCACCGACGACGCTGTCGCGCTTCAACGGCATCGCCTCGTACGAGATCCAGGGCTCGGGCGCGCCGGGCGTCAGCTCGGGCGATGCGATGAACCGGATCGCCGAGCTTGCTGGGCAGATCCCCGGCACGTCGGTCGCATGGTCCGGCCTGTCGTATCAGGAACGCCTGTCCTCGGGTCAGGCACCGATCCTCTACGGCCTGTCGCTGCTGGTCGTGTTCCTGTGCCTCGCCGCGCTGTACGAGAGCTGGTCGATCCCGATCGCGGTGCTACTCGTGATCCCGCTCGGCCTCGTCGGCGCGATCCTCGCGGTGACGCTCCGCGGGCTGATCAACGACGTCTATCTCCAGATCGGCCTGCTGACGACGATGGGGCTGGCCGCGAAGAACGCGATCCTGATGATCGAGTTCGCCGAGCAGGAGGAGAAGAAGGGCAAGCGCGTCATCGAGGCGGCCCTGTCCGCGGCGAAGATCCGATTGCGCCCGATCCTGATGACGTCGTTCGCGTTCATCCTCGGCGTGTTGCCGCTGGCGCTGTCGACCGGTGCGGGCGCGAACAGCCGCATCGCGATCGGGACGGCCGTGGTCGGCGGCATGCTGACTGCGACGATCCTCGCGATCTTCTACATACCGTTGTTCTTCGTCCTCGTCCGCCGTGGCGCGCGCGACGGCATCGCCAAGCTGCGGGGCAAGCCGACCGGCTTCCAGGGTCATGATGACCATGACGGCGATCATAACGAACCGCTCGGACCACCCGAACCACAGGGCCCTCACCGGCCGGAGCCCGCATGATGCGCTCGCTAGTCCTGATCCTCGCCGCCTCGACCGCACTCGCCGGCTGCTCGCTCGCGCCCAAATACGCACGGACCGAACTCCCCGTGCCGCCGTCGCTCCCGGTCGGCGACGCGTATCTGCGGCAATCCGAAGCGACGCTTCCCGCGATCACCTACCGCGACGTCTTCAAGGACCCGCGCCTCCAGCAGATCATCGTCCAGGCGCTAGCCAACAACCGCGATCTCCGCGTTGCCGCCGCCAACATCGCGTCGACCCGCGCGCAATACCGCATCCAGCGCGCCGACCTGTTGCCGCAGGTCGATGCCAGCGGCCGCTACAGTTATTCGGGTGGCGGCAACGGCACACGCAACACCGTCACGAGTGGCGGAACAGGCGGCAATACCGGGACCGGAACGGGCACCGGTACCGGGACTGGTGGAACGGGTACCGGGACCGGGGGAACCGGTACGGGTACGGGCGGCGTCGGAACCGGCACCGGTTCGACCGGATCGGTGGTCAGTTCCTCCAGCTCGAACAGCTCCTTCTCGGTCGACCTCGGCACGACGGCGTTCGAGCTCGACCTGTTCGGCCGCATCCGCTCGCTCACCAGCGCCGCGCTCGACCGCTATTTCGCGACCGAAGCCGCCGCGCGCGCCACTCGCCTGACACTCGTCGGCGACATCGCCGATGCGTGGCTCACCTATGCGTCGGACCAGAGCCTGCTCAAGATCGCGCAGGACACGGTGACGAGTTCGCAGCGCAGCGTCACGCTGACCAACGCGCGGCTGCGCGGCGGCGTCGCGCCGCGCACCGATCTTCGGCAGGCGCAGCAGATCCTGTTCACCGCGCAGTCCGACCTCGCGCAACAGCGCACCGCGCTCGCGCAGGACGTCAACGCGCTGCAACTGCTCGTCGGCGCGCCGGTCGACGCCAGCCTGTTGCCCACGTCGATCGAGCAGGCGCTACCGACCGTCGCCACGCTGCCGGCCGGGCTCGACAGCAGCATCCTCCTGCGCCGTCCGGACGTCGTCGAGTCCGAATACCAGCTCCGCGCCACCAATGCCGAGATCGGCGCAGCGCGCGCGGAACTGTTCCCGAAGATCTCGCTGACCGGCATCCTCGGCTTCGCCAGCACGTCGCTGACCTCGCTGTTCAGCGGCGGCGCGTTCAATTATTCGGTCGCGCCCTCGGTCAGCTATCCGATCTTCCGCGCAGGGGCCGGGATCGCCGGGGTCGCCTATTCGAAGGCGCAACGCGACGCCGCGCTCGCGACCTACGAGAAGACGATCCAGACCGCGTTCCAGGAGACCGCCGACGCGCTGGCGCGCCAAGGCACGATCGCCGACCAGTTGAAGGCGAACCAGAACTTCTCGGCTGCGGCGCAAGACACGTACCGCCTCACTGACGCGCGTTATCGCGGCGGCATCGACACGTTCCTGAGCTCGCTCGACGCACAGCGCTCGCTCTACACCGCGCAACGCAACCTCGTCGCGACGCAGCTCGTCGGCGCGAGCAACCGCGTAACGCTGTACCGCGTGCTGGGCGGCGATTCGACGCTGGAGGCCACCGCGGATGGACCGCGCCCGGTCAGCGCGAACGGTACGCCAAGAGCAGAGACGAACTAAGCCAAACCGCCACGTCCGGCGAGGTTTGCCGTACCGGCGGCGATTTTTTCGTCAGGCTCCAGTATCTTACGATATCTGCAAGATATTGAAGCCAGAACGGGTGCATGTATGCGCCTCTTCCCGTTGCCGATCGCCGTGCCCGCGATAGATCTCCCTCGCCTGCCCTGTTCGGGTTGGGTGCAAGCTCCCGCGATCAGATGGCGGAGGTGCTGGAACGTACGCTGACGCAATTGGCGGCGGTATGGCCGCTTGCCATCGCGGTGCAGATGCTGGCCTGCGCCGTACCGTTGCTGGTCGGCATCGCTGGCCCGCACACCGGGCCGCTCCATGCGTTGTTTCCCTCGATCGGGCTTCATGCAGCGATCCTTGCAGTCCTGTCGGTGGCGATCGCCAGCACGCTGCGGCTCGGGGCGTCACGCGGATGGCGCGCCTATCGCCGCAACCGTATCGTGATGCCGTGCGTCGCGGCGATCGCCGCGGTCCTGGTGTCGCTGTTGTGGCAGATCGCGCATCTGCCGGCGGACCCGTCGCACCTTGCCAGTGTCGTCGCGCTGGCAGGCGCGTTCGTCGTCACCGCCGCCGCCGTCCAACCGCTCCGGGCCGCGACGTTCGGCTTCGGTGTGGGCGCCGTCGCGATGGTCGCAATTCTGTCGGGTATCGGCCTGCCGTTCGGCGTAGCGATCCTGGCGCTCGGCTGCCTCGGGATCGTCACCGAGCGGTTCGCCCGGATCGATCATCAGCTGGATCTCGATCGGGCCGAACAGGCGCGCGAGGGACGGCTTGCAGTTCGCATGATCGCCGAGTTCGAAGCCCATGGCGCGGGCTGGTTCTGGGAAGCCGATCGCCAAGGCCGCCTGACCTATCTTTCCGCCAAGGTCGCGGGGGAACTGGGGATCGCCGACGACGTGATCGGCCGCCCGCTGATCGAGCTGTTCCGGATGGACAGCGATGCGCCCGGCACCGAGCGTACGCTCGCCTTCCATATCGCGTCGCGCACCTCGTTCGCGGACTATTCGGTCTGCGCCGCCGCCGACGCGTCCTGCGAACGCTGGTGGTCGATCTCCGGGCGCCCCGTGGTCGACGAACTCGGCAGGTTCCAGGGATTCATCGGTTCGGGCAGCGACCTCACCGAAAAGCGCAAGTCCGAGGCGGAGATTACCCGGCTCGCGCTGTTCGACGGCCTGACCGGGCTTGCCAACCGCCAGCGGATGCGGCTTTCGCTCGACAAGACGCTGGCGCAGAATACCGGGCCGTACCGGGCGACCTCGCTGTTCCTGATGGATCTCGATCGGTTCAAGGCGGTCAACGACACGCTCGGCCACCAGGCCGGCGACGCGCTGCTGCAGCAGGTGGCGCAGCGGCTGCAGCGCGGTATCGCCGATGCGGGACTGGTCGGGCGACTGGGCGGCGACGAATTCCAGGTCGTGCTACCGGGAATTGACAATCGGGAGATGCTTGCCGCGCTCGCCCGCGAGGTGATCGCGTCGCTGTCCGAACCCTATTTCATCAGCGGGACGTCGGTCACGATCGGTTGCTCGATCGGGATCGCGATCGCCCCCGACGACGGCGCCACGTCGGAGACGCTGGTGCGCAACGCCGATCTTGCTCTGTATGCCGCCAAGGCCGACGGCCGCGGCGTGCATCGTTTCTACTCGGATTCGATGCTGACCGGCGCGCGGACGCGCAAGCTGCTCGAAGACGATCTACGCACCGCGGTCGCGACCGGCGCGTTCCACCTCTGCTACCAGCCCGTGGTCAGCACCAAGACGACGCGGATCGTCGGTTATGAAGCGCTGATCCGCTGGGATCATCCGACCCGCGGCCTCGTCTCGCCCGCCGACTTCATCCCGGTCGCGGAGGAATGCGGGCTGATCGAGTCGATCGGCGAATGGGTGCTGCGGACCGCGTGCAACGAGGCCGCGCGCTGGCCCGGCAACGTCCGCGTCGCGGTCAACGTCTCGCCGATCCAGTTCGCCAACCCGGTGCTGCCGGCGCTCGTCACCAGCGCGCTGGCGCAGTCGGGGATCGCCCCCGGTCGGCTGGAGCTGGAGATCACCGAGGGCGTGTTCCTCGACGAGACGACGTCGTCGGAGCAGATGTTCAAGGCGCTGAAAGGCGTCGGCGTCCGCCTCGCGCTCGACGATTTTGGCACCGGCTATTCGTCGCTTGGCTACTTACGCAACGCGCCGTTCGACAAGATCAAGATCGATCAGTCGTTCGTGAAGGGCGCTGCCGAGGCCGGCAACCGCAACGCCGCGATCATCAAGGCGATCGTCACGCTGGCCGACACGCTCGGCATGGAGACGACCGCGGAAGGCGTCGAGATTCAGGACGAGATCGACCTCGTCCGCGAACTCGGGTGCAGCCACATCCAGGGCTATGTCTATGGTCGACCGGTGCGCGCCGACGAGGCCTTGCGACAATTGGGCGTCGAGGACGGCGTCGCCACCGCCAGCGGCTTCAAGGTCAGCCGCGCGCCGCGCACCAAGATGCTGCGCTCGGCGCGTATCCTGATCGACGGCGTCCGCGGCGACGTGCGCATCCGCGACATCTCGACCTCCGGCGCGATGCTCGACGGCCTCACGATCGACGGCAATCCCGACGGAGTCGAGATGCAAATCGAGTTGATCGAGGACCAGATGACCCCTGCCCGCGTCCGCTGGGCGCGCGGCGGCAAGGCCGGGATCGAGTTCCACGAGGCGTTCAGCCTGGAGCGGCTGAACCAGGGGTATGCCTCCCGCATCCGCCGCACCGGCTGATCCGATAGCCGAGGGGGGAGCAATCCGCTTCGCCCCCTGCTGGCGCCGGGCCCCAGTTGCGCAGCACCAGCGCGCATCATCCGCGGTGCGCGTCTTCGTTCCAAACAGGTCCTGATGGTACAGTATCTGTAGCAGTGGCTGGAACCAACCACCCTCGCTTGCCGTCTTTCCTCCATGGCTCACCGCTCCCCGATCAAAGCGCTCGCGTTCGACGTGTTCGGCACCGTGGTCGATTGGCGTTCGGGCATTGCGCGCGACGCCGCCCCCGTCCTCGCGCGCCTGCACCGAAGCGACATCGATCCGCATGCGTTCGCCGACGGCTGGCGCAAACGCTATCAGCCGGCGCTCGAAGAGGTCCGTAGCGGCCGTCGGGCGTTCGTCGTCCTCGATACGCTGCACCGCGAAGCGCTGGAAGACCTGCTCCGCCACCACGCCATCGATCCCGGCGAATTCGACGAAGAGACGCTGGTTCACCTTACCCATGCCTGGCATCGGCTGGATCCGTGGGCGGATTCAGTCGAGGGTCTCACCCGCCTGAAGACCTGTTACCCGGTCGTCACGCTCAGCAACGGCAACATCGCCCTGATGCTCGCAATGGCTCGCCGTGCGCAGTTGCCGTGGGACGCCATTCTCGGCGCCGAAGTCAGCGGCGTCTACAAGCCGCTCCCCGAATCCTACCGTGCCACCGCCCGCATGCTCGCCGTCGAACCCGCCGAACTCTGTCTCGTCGCGGCGCACCACAGCGATCTCGCCGCGGCGCGGGCCGCCGGTCTGCAAACCGCCTATGTCGACCGGCCGCAGGAATATGGCGGCCGCCCCGCGCCCGACGCGAGCGCGGCGCAGGACTGGGATTTCAGCGTCGCCAGCCTGACCCAACTGGCCGACGAATTGTGCCGATGACCCGCCGACCCGACGCCGAACCGGTAGCAACGGGCTTCACCGCGCCGTATCGCGTGCCTGCCGAGGTAAAATTCGGCCCGGTGTGCGACCCGGCAGGATATTGATATGACTTCAGACACGGCCGAAGCCGATTTCCTGACCGGCGGCGGCGAGATGGCCGCGATGATGCGCACGCATGACTGGTCGCGCTCGCCGCTCGGCCCGATCGAGGGCTGGCCGCAATCGCTGCGGTCGATCGTGTCGCTGATGCTCGCCTCCGAATTCGCGATGTGCGTCGCCTGGGGGCCGGAACTCGGCTTCCTCTACAACGATCATTACGCGCGCATTCTGCATGACAAGCATCCTGCCGCGCTCGGCGGCAAGCTCGACGTCGTCTGGGCCGAACTCTGGTCGGATATCGGCCCGCTGGTCGACCGCGCACTGGCCGGCAAGGCGTCGTATTTCGAGAATCTGCCGCTCGTCACCGACAGGAAGGGCTATGACGAGCAGACCTGGTTCACCTTCTCATACTCACCGGTCCGCGATGAAAGCGGCGCGGTGGCGGGCATGTTCTGCTCGACCTACGAAAGCACCGAGAGCGTCGTGGCCGAACGCGCGCTGCGCGACGAGCGCGAGCGGATGGGCCAGATGTTCGCGCAGGCACCGACCTTCATGGCAATGTTGCGCGGTCCCGAGCATCGGTTCGAGCTGACCAATCCCGGCTACGACAAGCTGATCGGCCACCGCGAGGTACTGGGTCGCACCGTGGCGGAGGCGCTACCCGACGCGGTCGAACAGGGGTTTCTCGACCTGCTTGACGGAGTATTCACCAGCGGAGAGGCGTTTACGGCGCAGGGCATGCTCTTTGCGGTCCGGGCCGAATCCGACGGACCGATCGACAATCGCTACGTCGATTTCGTCTATCAGCCGATCCGCGACGCGAGCGGTGCGGTCGTCGGGATCTTCGTCGAAGGCGCCGATGTCACCGATCGCAAGATGCTCGAACGTGATCTGCAATCGCTCAACGCCGACCTCGAACAGCGCGTCGCCGATCGCACGCGCGAACTGGTCGAGGCGCAGGAAGCGCTTCGCCAGGCACAGAAAATGGAGGCGGTAGGCCAGCTTACCGGCGGCATCGCGCATGACTTCAACAATCTGCTGCAGGGCATCACCGGCAGCCTGGAGATCGTCCAGCGCCGTGTCGCACAGGGGCGGGTGGGCGAGTTGGACCGCTTCATCACCGGCGCAACCGCCGCCGCCAACCGTGCCGCGTCGCTGACCCACCGGCTGCTCGCCTTTGCGCGTCGCCAGCCGCTCGATCCCCGCCCGGTCAAGGTCAACCCGTTGGTCGCCTCGCTGGAGGATTTGCTGCGCCGTACGATCGGCGAGCAGATCGAACTGGAAATGGTGCTCGCGACCGGTCTCTGGACCACGTTGTGCGATCCCAACCAGCTCGAAAATTCGCTGCTCAACCTCGTCATCAACGCGCGTGACGCGATGCCGCACGGCGGCAAGCTGACGATCGAAACCGACAACGCGCTGCTCGACGACCATTTCGCCGCCAGTCAACGCGACGTCCGGCCGGGTCACTATGTCTGCATTTCCGTCTCGGACACCGGCACCGGCATGTCGGCCGCCACGATCGCCAAGGCGTTCGAACCATTCTTCACCACTAAGCCGATCGGGCAAGGCACGGGGCTTGGCCTGTCGATGATCTACGGCTTTGCGCGGCAGTCCGAAGGCTATGCGAGGATCTACAGCGAGGTCGGCCAGGGTACGACGATCAAGCTGTACCTGCCGCGCCACTACGGTGCTGCGGAGCAGGACGAGGCGCTGCCTGGCCTGACCCAGGCGCATGCGACCGACGACGGCGAGATCGTGCTGGTGGTCGAAGACGATTCAGTCGTTCGCGCGCTGATCGTCGAGGTGCTGGGCGAACTCGGCTATCAGGCGGTCGAGGCGCATGACGGTCCGGCCGGACTCGACCGCCTGCGGACGATGGAGCGCGTGGATCTGCTCGTCACCGACATCGGCCTGCCCGGCCTGAACGGGCGGCAAGTCGCCGACGCCGGTCGTGCGCTGCGCCCAGATCTGCGCGTGCTGTTCATGACGGGCTATGCGGAGAACGCCGCGCTGGCATCGGGTTTCCTGGAGCCGGGGATGTCGATGATCACCAAGCCGTTCGCGATGGAGGCGTTGGCGACGCAGATCCGGACGATCATCGAGGGCTGAGGCGGACAGGACGCGCCAACCAATCGCCACCACCCCGGCGAAGGCCGGGGCCCAGTTGGAAAGGTCGCAGTAACGACACGCATCGCTCAGTTGGCAACGTCCCCCAACTGGGCCCCGGCCTTCGCCGGGGTGGTGAGGTTTTGGCGGGGTGGCTAGGTCCTGGCGGGGCGGTGAGGTTTTGGCGGGGTGGTGCTCTCGTTTTGGAAGTGGAAGAACGCCCCATCCCGTTCCCCCGCGAAGGCGGGGGTCCAGGAACCAAGCAGGACGACGTTCGTGGTTCCTGGGCCCCCGCCTTCGCGGGGGAACTAGAGCGGCCCCCCATATCCAGTGCCCCACTCCGACACCTTCCTCGAAGCAACATTTGCCATCTTCCGCCCTTAAATAATTTTTCGTTCCCGCTTCGCCCCCTTGCGCTTCGCGAACCCCGCAGAAGTCCACGCGTCGCGAATATCCCGCTCGCCCAACCCCGCGATGAACGCGACGAACCGAGCCCCCGATCACCCCCGCACCCCCTTGCGTCTCTTCGCGCTTTGGCACAATCTCTTGGGGTTGCGTTCGGGGGCGGACCCAATCGCTGGTAGAACAACCCTCGCATAGCCATATGCGATATGACCATAAGCGCGCCTTCCACCGCCGCGATGGTCACTTTTTGTTCTCCCGTTCGGGGCCGTCCGATGGTAGCATGGCGACATGACGCCGATTCGAACGAATACAGAACACTAGGAGCGGTTTCGATGGATTTCAGAGACAGCAGCCGGGATAGCGACATGACCACAGACACGATCGAACAGACCACCGCCACGCCCGCCGCCGAGGCTCCGAAGGCCCCGCGCCAGGCGCAGGACAGCCACTCCGTGCGCGCGCAGATCTACCCGGTCGAGGTCGATCACAGCCGCGACGCGCTGCTGACCGAATTCGGCAAGGACACGCTCAAGGATCGCTACCTCCTCCCGGGCGAAAGCTACCAGGACCTGTTCGTCCGCGTCGCCTCCGCGTACGCCGACGACGCTGGCCACGCGCAGCGCCTCTACGACGCGATCTCGAAGCTCTGGTTCATGCCCGCCACCCCCGTTCTCTCGAACGGCGGCACCGGCCGCGGCCTGCCGATCTCGTGCTACCTCAACTCGGTCCCCGACAGCCTCGGCGGCATCGTCGACACCTGGAACGAGAATGTCTGGCTCGCCTCGCGCGGCGGCGGCATCGGCACCTATTGGGGCAACGTCCGGGGCATCGGCGAGCCGGTCGGCCTCAACGGCAAGACCAGCGGCATCATCCCGTTCGTCCGCGTCATGGATTCGCTGACGCTCGCGATCAGCCAGGGCTCGCTTCGCCGTGGTTCGGCCGCGGTCTATCTCGACGTCTCGCACCCCGAGATCGAGGAATTCCTCGAAATCCGCAAACCCTCGGGCGATTTCAACCGCAAGGCGCTCAACCTCCATCACGGCGTGCTGATCACCGACGACTTCATGGAAGCCGTCCGCAACGGCGACGAATGGCACCTGCGCTCGCCGAAGGACCAGGCGATCCGCGCCACCGTCGACGCGCGCTCACTGTTCCAGAAGCTCGTCGAGACCCGCCTCCAGACCGGTGAGCCGTACATCGTCTTCGCCGATCACGTGAACAAGGCGATGCCGAAGCATCACCGCGAGCTCGGCCTCAAGGTCTCGACCTCGAACCTGTGCTCCGAGATCACGCTGCCGACCGGCAAGGATCACCTCGGCAACGAGCGGACCGCGGTCTGCTGCCTGTCGTCGCTGAACCTCGAGACATGGGATCAGTGGAAGGACGAGAAGGGCCTGATCGAGGACGTCATGCGCTTCCTCGACAACGTCCTGCAGGATTACATCGACCGCCACGAGCCCGGCATGGAGCGCGCTGCGTATTCCGCGGGCCGCGAGCGCTCGGTCGGGCTCGGCGTGATGGGTTTCCACAGCTTCCTCCAGGCACGCGGCATCCCGTTCGAGGGCGCGATGGCGAAGTCGTGGAACCTGCGCATGTTCAAGCACATCAGCAGCCAGGCCAACGAAGCCTCGATGCAGCTCGCGATCGAGCGCGGCCCCTGCCCCGATGCCGCCGACGTCGGCGCGATGGAGCGGTTCAGCTGCAAGATGGCGATCGCGCCCACGGCGTCGATCTCGATCATCTGCGGCGGCACGTCGGCGTGCATCGAGCCGATCCCGGCGAACATCTACACGCACAAGACGCTGTCCGGCAGCTTCTCGATCAAGAACCCGTATCTCGAGAAGCTGCTGAGCGAGAAGTCGAAGAACAGCGACGCGGTGTGGAACTCGATCCTCGAGCAGGGCGGTTCGGTCCAGCATCTCGACTTCCTCTCGGTCGAGGAAAAGGATTGCTACAAGACGTCGTTCGAGATCGACCAGCGCTGGCTGCTCGAACTCGCCGCCGATCGCACGCCCTATATCGACCAGGCGCAGTCGCTCAACCTGTTCATCCCCGCCGACGTCGAGAAGTGGGACCTGCTGATGCTCCACTTCCGCGCATGGGAACTCGGCATCAAGTCGCTCTACTACCTCCGCTCGAAGTCGGTCCAGCGCGCGGGCTTCGCCGGCGGCGTCGAGGCGGACAACACCATCGACCTGCGCCAGATCGACGTCGAGTCGAAGGATTACGATGAGTGCCTTGCCTGCCAGTGAGGTAAAACGGGCGAGGTGATGCAAGGTGCGCCACTCTCACCCTCCCATTGCCGATGCAATGGGCCCCTCCCTCTCCCAGAGGGAGAGGTGTGAAGCCCCTCTCCCTCTGGGAGAGGGAGGGAGCGGCGAAGCCGCGGAAGGGTGAGGATGGCCATGCGTCTCTACGACAATAAGCAGTCCGGCACCGTGCTCCGCGCGCGAGCCCTTCGCCGCAACGCGAGCGCCCCTGAAAAGCGCCTGCTTCGTGGCCTGCGTGAAGCGTTCCCCGACCTGAAATGGCGCCACCAGGCACAGGTCGGTCCGTTCTACGCCGACATCCTGTGCTTCACCGCCAAGCTCATCATCGAAGTCGATGGCGACACGCACGCACAAGCCGACGACTACGACACCCGCCGCACGCAGTTCCTCAAGCACGAGGGCTACAATGTCCTCCGCTTCGGAAACCCAGACGTCATGACCAACTTGGAAGGCATCCTAACCCAGATCTCCTTCTCCCTCCGGGAGAAGGAACGGGCCCGCGCGGCGCAGCCTTGTGGGAAGGTTGAGGGCGACCAATACGACCACGCAAAAGAAAAGAGCGCCCTGGTATGACCCAGAACGCCCTCACCCTTCCGGTCCTGCGGACCTACCTCCCTCTCCCAAAGGGAGAGGGATTTAGCGCCTCACTCTTCTTCTTCGAACGTCACCGCCACGTCGGCGTTGGCGGAAAGCCGGACCTTGCCGTCCTCGATATCCGCGACCAGCCCGAGCGAGATGAAGTGATGATGCCCTTCATGGCTGCCCGTGCCCTCGACGACCTGCGGACCCGAGTCCTTCTTGGTCAGCTTGATGCGGTTGCCTTCGACCTTGTCGACGGTGCCGACATGGACGCCGTCCGCGCCGATGACTTCGGCATGTTCCTGGATCTTGGTTGCATCGACCATGGTCGTTCTCCTGTGTTGGGTTCGGGTGCTGAACGCGCGCCGGGCGAGTTGGTCGCATGACGTATGGTTCAGCTATCATGTTCGTGGTCGCAGGCGTGCTCGGAATCGTCGGCACCGCGATGCTGCTCCGTTTGCGCAGCCCGAGCATCACCGAGCAACAGACCTACGCGTTCCGCATGATCGGCATCATGCTCACCTCCGGCGCGATCGTCCTCGCCATGTCCGCCGCCGCGATGTGGCAGTGGAGCACGGAAACATGACCGCGTTCGTCGATTGTCCTTCACGCGACCGCGGCCATCCCGCGCGCCTCCACGAGGAAGCCCCGACATGGAAAGCATAGCAAAGCTCATGATGGGCATCGGCGGCACGATCGCCCTGCTCGGCGGCGTGGCGATCCTCGTCTTCGGCGACCGGATGCGCGAACGCGACGCGCAGGCCGGGCGCGTCAACGCCGCCTACCCCACGCGCGAAAGCCAGCGCCGCACCGCCTTCATCATCGCCGCCATCGGCGCGATCGCTCTTATCCTTCTCTTCGTTTTTTAGTCCGAAAGGCTTACCCCATGTCCCTCCTTCACGCCTCCAAGCAGTACAAGCCCTTCGAATACCCCTGGGCGTTCGAGTTCTGGAAGCGCCAGCAGCAGCTTCACTGGCTCCCCGAGGAAGTGCCCCTGGGCGAGGATTGCCGCGATTGGGCGCAGAAGCTCAGCGACCACGAGCGCAACCTGCTCACGCAGATCTTCCGCTTCTTCACGCAGGCCGACGTCGAGGTGCAGGATTGCTACCACGAAAAGTATGGCCGCGTGTTCAAGCCGACCGAGATCAAGATGATGCTGACCTCGTTCAGCAACATGGAGACGGTCCACATCGCCGCCTACAGCCATCTGCTCGACACCATCGGCATGCCCGAGAGCGAGTACGGCGCCTTCCTCGAATATGCCGAGATGAAGGAAAAGCATGACTACATGCAGCAGTTCACCGTCGACAACGACGAGGACATCGCGCGCACGCTCGCCATGTTCGGTGGCTTCACCGAGGGCGTCCAGCTGTTCGCGTCGTTCGCGATGCTGATGAACTTCCCGCGCTTCAACAAGATGAAGGGCATGGGCCAGATCGTCACCTGGTCGATCCGCGACGAGAGCCTCCACTGCGAGGGCATCATCAAGATGTTCCACACCTTCTGTCAGGAGCGCCAGTGCCTGACCAAGGCGGTCAAGGACGACATCGCGGACGTCTGCCAGACGACGATCCGCCTCGAGGACAATTTCATCGATCTCGCCTTCGAGATGGGCCCGGTCAACGGCATGACCCCCAAGGAGATCAAGAAGTACATCCGCTTCATCGCCGACTGGCGCATGACGCAGCTTGGCCTGAAGCCGATCTACATGATCGACGAGCACCCGCTGCCCTGGCTCGCCCCGATGCTCAACGGCGTCGAGCACGCCAACTTCTTCGAACAGCGCGCCACCGAATATTCGAAGGCCGCAACCAAGGGCCAGTGGAACGACGTCTG
The DNA here is from genome assembly GCF_040407565.1 of Sphingomonas faeni. Classification (GTDB taxonomy): domain Bacteria; phylum Pseudomonadota; class Alphaproteobacteria; order Sphingomonadales; family Sphingomonadaceae; genus Sphingomonas; species Sphingomonas faeni_F. The sequence continues at coordinate 545,758 of NZ_JAPZPR010000001.1, read as the reverse complement.
GGACTCGTTCGACAAGCGCCAGACCGCGAAGAAGGGGCCTGCGGCGAATGTGGACCTGAGTGAGGTTCGGGACATGTTCAGCGACTCGGTTGCAGCAGAGTAAGTCGCACCGCGCGAGGGTTTAGCGAAAGCTAAACCCCGCTCCCCGCGGCGCGACCGGCCGGCGGCGCTACAGGCGCCGTCCGACGGCATGGGCTTTGCCCATGCCCGCCATGAAGCTTAATACTCGTAAATCGTTGGGGACTGGAAAGTCATGGATGACCAGATCCCCATCGAGATCCGCCAGACGGCAATCTTCACCCGCTGGTTTACAGATGTCCGCGACATCCGCGCCAAGGCCCGGATTACCGTACGCATCCGCCGCCTCTCGCTCGGCCAGTTCGGGGACATTAAATCGCTCGGTGGCGGCATCGGCGAACTCCGCATCGACTACGGTCCTGGTTACCGCGTCTATATCGCGCGACGCGGCGCCACCCTGGTTCTCCTACTGACGGGAGGTGACAAATCCCAGCAAAGCGCGGATATTGAGCGTGCACGCGATATCGCCAAGGCTTGGGAGTCCAAATGATGGCCGTCGAAACGACAGGCTGGAACGCCACCGACCACCTCGACAGCGATGCCGCGATCCTCGCCTATCTCGATGCGGTTTTCGAAGATGGCGACCCAGTGTTGATCGCCGCTGCGCTCGCCGACGTGGCAAAGGTCCGCGGTATCGCCGAACAGCCCACGCCCCAACCCGATATCGCGCTAGACTCGGTCATCCGAACGCTAAAGGCTCTCGGCCTCGAACTGACCGCAAAAGCAGCGTAATCCCATACCAGATGCGGCCTCGACCTGTTACCGCTGGAGATGGTCGCCGGTGCAAACCTCGATAGAGTCAAGCTCGTACGCCGCCGTGGTTAGTGACGACCGCCTGCAGCTCGTATTTCGGACAGCGCTGCGGCGGTCTGGTGCGCCGCCGATCTCATCGCACACGCCACCGTCATGACGCGGCCAATCGCCGATCCCGCGTATTTCGCGCTCGACCGCACAGCAGCGGCTTGACTCGCTGAAGTCACTGACGGCACCACGTCCATGGGAGAACGCAACGATGCCAGACGTCTACAAAATCTTCATCGGAGGTGGCGGCGACGACTGGTTCAGTCACATCGTCGAAAGCTATGCGGAGCAATACCGCAAGAGCAATCCGACGTATCAATGTCCGTATTTCAGCTGGACTGCCGGTAGCGGAATCGTTTCTACGCTAGAAAACGCTGCAAAGGGCAGCTTCATCACAGTGATCGGTCATAGCTACGGCGCTGATACCGCATTTTCCGCAATCCAGCGTGGGCGCCCGGTCAACACGTTGATCAGCATCGATCCGGTCGGCCGGTTTCGACCTGCTTGGACAACAATCAGCGGACGCTGCCTCACCTGGCTAAACGTTCGAGCGGAACCGTCCGAAGGGAACCGCTCGACCGACGATACGATCGCAAGCCTTGGCGGCAAATACCCGCCCCCACCCGCATCGGGCCAACCGGGCGCTCCCACCTATGCCTTGACGGCGGACGCGACCCATGGTGCGTTCTCGCAAATGATGCGAACTTCCACCTCGAACGGTATCAGCGGAAAGTCGCTGCTCGGCGGCCATGGCGTCTAGTCGCATGGCGCGTGTCGCACGTATCGTAGCTGTAGCGCTGGCATTGCTGGCGGCGGCGCTGGTGATAGCAATCGCCTTGCTGTTCCCTTGGGGACCCATTTCCGGACTGACAGTAGAGAACGCTCGTCGCACTACCGCACCGCCACGGATCGTGGTCATCTTCTCGACACCGACCCCGGTCGAGGCGATACTGAAGCGCAAGCGTGCCGGGTTCATCAGAGCAAAGTTGTCGGACTGCCGCAGCGGCGACACCTTGGCGAGCGAGGTCGCGGCCCAGCGGGCAGGCTATCTTCGCGACGATGGTCGCGTTCAACGCCGGCCCCGCCCCTCTTCGCCGGCCAGCTACGTGGCGATCTTCGACGACGTTGCCGATCGACGAGGGCAATTATGCTTCTCGCTTGATGGCGGCAGCATGTGGGCCGGCAAACTCTGGTCGGACCAGATACCGCTGGCGCTTACACCGGGCTGATCGCGCACCACCCGGACCGTTTGCCACCGCCATAGTGACGCGCGAGTCCGTGGCGGACCAGCATCGCCCCCAATGACTCCCCGCCCCGCTCGACGATACGCAGCTTGCGGCCGTAGCGGTCGACGTCGCGCTTGATCGGGGTCAGCGTGAAGGGGCCGGCGTTGAGCAGCGCCTGCATCTTCACCGTCGCCGCCTGCCCCAGGCGCGCTTCGCGGGCGCAGCGCGGCGGGTGGGTTTCCGGCGTGTCGATGTCGGCGATGCGGATCTTGGTGCCCGCCATCCAGAACGTGTCGCCGTCGACCATGCAGTCGATCCGCTTGGCGTGGCCGCAGATCGTGAAGCGCGCGGACACCGCCTTGCCGCCCGACAGCGCGGACGCCGCCGCCGCAACGGTCGTCGCCGCACTGGCGACGCCCGCCGCGGTCGCCAGCGCGCCGGTGGCAGTGGTGGGGGCACCGGCCGTGGTCGCCGATCCGGCAGCCGCGGCCGACGCCTCCGCCTTGGCCGCATCCGCCCCCCAACCCCAGCCACCCGGCACGCGCAGATGCCCGGCGGGCCAGGCGATGCCGAACCCGGTCGGCCATTCGATCTTCAATCCAGGCGGCACCAGCGCCGACCAGTCGATCTGGCGGATCACCGGCATCATCAGCCCGAGCAGCACGCCGTAGAAGACCAGGCGGAGCTGCAGCAGCACGCCCGGCGCGGCACTCCGCCCCGCCCCGCCGCGACCACGCGTGGCGCCTGCGCGGTCGCCACTCAGCAACCGCATGAAATCAAACACATACTCCATCGTCCGTCGCGCGTACGCGCGCGCGCGACGATGTCACCTCGTGATAGCGGCAGTTGCGGTAGCCGGAGTCGGAAACAAGGCGAACGCATCGTGAACATCGACAGGACGCGTATCCCGGACGCGATCGCCCGGAAGTGTCACTGCGGGGTTGTCGCAGCACACTGGGCTCACGCTCGCGATTGCCACCCCGACCAGACGTCCAGCCAGGCCATAGCGGCCTGAACGATCGCCCGTTCCTAAAGCACCACCGCGATGCGTCCCGGTCGATGCATAGTTTGGAGGACAAGGGCGAAACCACGGTCCTACAGTGGCCAGGCCGTGATCGGATGCATCGTGAACCAGCATCGATTAGCATCCCGAACGGCCGGTCGCGGCGCGCCCCGCGATCTGCACGACCGCGCCGGCATTCGAACTTCGTCCACTCTCGCGCGCCGTCCAGGCTCGGTCGAATCCGCGATGAAACGCGCGCTGACCAATCGATTGCGAGCCGTGAAACCGGGACGCTCTCAGACGCACGAAGGGCGGGAAATGGCCCTAGCCACTCCCCGCCCCCGTTACGCGTCCAGCTTTTACCTCGCGTGAGGCAAAGGCTTAGAAGTGCGTGATGACGCCGAGCATCGGACGCAGGCTCTGCGCGTCGCCGAAGGTGTTGACCTCGGCGCGGATGCGGAAGCCGGCGTTGCCGGTGATGCCCTTCAGGCCGATGCTCTGCGGACCGACTTCTGCGCCGATGCCGTAGGTGATCGCGCTGTAATCACGACCGGTGTCTGCGACCATGTTCGAACGACCCGAGAAATGGTCGAAATTGACCCACTGGTAGCCGACCTTGCCGTAGATGATGCCGCTGTCGCCAGCGCGGAAGCCGAACCGGCCTGCTGCGCCATATTCCCAATCGATGTTGCCTTCGATGCCCTTGATCGCGTTGCCTTCTGCACCGATGAACACGGGGCCGAGCGGGATGTTGACGCCGACGACGCCCTGCACCAGCGAACCCGATGGCTTGTAGTTGTTACGGAGCGTGCCGTTGGCGTTCACAGCCTGCGGGATGCCGTGGCCGCGCTCGTTGTCGAACTGCTCCCAACCGCCCATGATGCCGAAATACGGCTCGATGCCGAACGCCTTCGAGCCGTCCGGTGCGGCGGCTTCGCCCATTGCCGCGCTGTTGTCGGCAGGAGCAGGCGCCGGTGCCGACATGTCCTGCGCGAATGCGGGAACTGCGAGCGTTGCGGCGGCGAGGGCGACTGCCAGGGAAAGCTTACGCATGAAGATTTGACCTTATATCGTGTGTTGCGTGGGCCCCCGACTGCACGGTGCGTCGGCTTGGTCCAGGCAAGTCGAAACCGGTTGGCGGGCGGTTTGTTGCATAAAAAAGATACGTGCCGTGGAACTCTACCGAAGTGTTGCGTTGCAGCAACGGTTCCTGACGTTTGGATGAACGAAGCGCGGCAATTCAAGGGCATTGATGGCGAAATTGCAGCGGAATATCGGCGCAATGCATTCCGCGTCCGCGTTAAGCACGAATGTTCACGCGACCCGAACGGAGTCCGTGCAACCATCGATCATGGGATTTTCGCGACTGTTCCGAAGCCGGTGGGCGGCGCTGTTCTGGGCGGCCGGAATCGTGTGGACGGCGTATGACGTCGCGTCGGACTCGCCGGAGCCCGCGCCGAAACCGGGCGCCAAGGCAATTGTCGGGCAAGACGCCACGGGCGCCGAGTTCGACGCCAACGATCTCGCTGTACTTGCCAATATCGGTAACTGACGGCACCGCGACCCGCTCGCTTGCCCCCGGCGACAGCTCGGTCGCCCGATCGAGCCTGGTCCGTCACGTCTCCGCCGATCGTCCTTCAACAGACGATCGGCGGGAGTACGACGCGTCAGTGCTCAGGGCTTCAGCGCGATGTCGTCCGCATCGTCGAGATCGTCGTCATCGATGCTGCCATCGTCCAGCTCGTCCTGAACGTCGTCCTCGTCCATGTCGGCTTCGTCCATCGTGACGGACGAGTCGGTCTCGCCGACGTCTTCCGAGTCCATCTTGGTCTCGTCGATCGACTCGTCGTCGACGTCGTTCTCGCCGAGATCGGGGTCGAGATCGGTCAGGATGATGCCGTCGGTCGGGCCGCTACGCGTGGCTTCGAGAATTTCCGCGCGCTGGCTCTCGTCATAGCCTTCTTCGTCATAGCCGTCGTCGCCCGAACCGGCACTCGGCACCTGATGTCCGCCCATGGTCACACTCCCTCGTTCCAGGACGCCCGCGATATGCAGGCTTACCGGAAGCGAACGGTGGACGTGCGCGGTGGTTCCTTCAAGCGCGGACCGGCGCCGTCGACGCCGGCCGGAACAGCCGGCCGCGTTCGGTCACGAGAATGGCGACCAGCGCCGCCAACCCTGCGAGCAGGAACCCGCCGACCAGTGGCACCGTCGTGCCGTTGAAGGCCTGCCCGATCAGCGCGCCGAACACCGCACCGACGGTGACGCTCAGGAATCCCTGCACGCTCGACGCAGTCCCGGCGATCCGCCCCATATTCTCCATCGCCATCGCCGAGAAGTTCGACGTCGCGAGCCCGAAACAGCCGAGCGTCAGCGCCTGGAATACGGCGAAACTGACCAGCGTCTCGAACCCGATCTCGATCGCGAACAGATGGACCAGCGACACCAGGATCAGCACCGACAGCGCGCCGTGGCTGATCAACCGAGTCCCCAGCCGCATCACGATCCGCGAGTTGAGCAGGTTGCACGCCGCCATCGTCACCGACGTCGTCGCGAAGATCAGCGCGAGCAGCGTCGGCTTGTGGAACACGTCCGCCATGATCTGCTGGATCGAATTGAGATACCCGTACAGCGCGCCCATCAGCGCGGTCGAGGCGAGCGTGTAGCCGAGCGAATTGCGATCGCCGAGCGTCTGCCGCCAGTCGCTCAGGATCCGCCCCGGCGTGATCGGCAGGACGTTCTCGGGTGCGAGCGTCTCGGGCATCCGCAGGTAGAACCAGACCAGCACGCCCAGCGTCAGCACCGCGACCGTCCAGAAGATCGCGCGCCAGTCGCCGAACTGGAGCACCGTCCAGCCGAACGTCGGCGCCAGGATCGGCACGATCATGAACACCATGAACGCGATCGACATCACCCGCGCCATCGCCCGCCCGTGATAGCAATCGCGGACCAGCGCGATCGTCGCGACCCGCGCGGCCGCGATCACCGCCCCGCCGGCGACGCGCGCCGCGAGCAACATCGCGAAACTGCCCGCAGTCGCGCACAGGATGTTGGCGATCACGTACAGGCCGAGCGACCACAGCAACACCGTGCGCCGCCCGAACCGGTCAGCCAGCGGCCCGTGGACCAATTGCGCGACACCGAACCCGACGACGAACGCGGTGACGACATATTGCCGGCTGTTGTCGCTGACGACACCGAGCGAGTCGCCGATCGCCGGCAATGCTGGCAGCATGGAGTCGATGCCGAGTGCGGTCAGCGACATCAGCGAGGCGACGAGCGCGACGAATTCGACAAAGCCGATCGGCGCGCCGCGCATCGCCGGCGCGTCGGATTGGGGATCCTGGATAGACATGATGCCAGCGCCCTTACCCGCTCGGGCCGTCGCGCGAAACCCGCTAACCGGCGCTTACCGTAGGGGATTGCCCGATCGCACCGTCAGCCCTATCTGTATTGTGGATGCAATACACCCGGGAGATCCTCATGTTCCGCCCCCTGTTTCTGGTCACCGTCGGCATTCTTGCGCTGTCCGGCTGCAATCGCTCGAACGAGGGCGCGTCGGTCTCGATCAACGCCGATGGCGGCAACGTGCTTGGCGCGATCAACGGCGAGACCGGCGAGATGAAGATCGACGTGCCCGGCTTCCAGGGTTCGGTGAAGCTGCCGAAGATCAAGATCGACACGGGCAATTTCGATCTCAACGGCGTGCGGCTATATCCGGGGTCGTCGATCAAGACGCTCAACATCGTCGGCGACGACAAGGCGGGCGGGTTGCGCGTCGCCTTCGCCAGCCCAGCCACCCCCACGATCGTCCGCGACTGGTTCGCCCAGCGGCTCGCCAAGGTCGGCTATCAGGTGCATGCTGAAGGCGCGAACCTGATCGGCACCACCGACGAGAACAAACCCTTCCGCCTGGAGCTCGCCCCCGACGGCAAGGACAAGGCGACCGGCACGATCGTCATCAGCGGCTGAGGCTCAACCTTCCGTCATGCCAGGCCGGCGGACTGCAATCCTCCCCCGCCAGGGGGAGGTGGCTGGCGCTTGCCAGACGGAGGGGGAGGCATGCGCAACGTGTGCACCGTGTCCTCCCCCTCCGTCACCTGCGGTGCCACCTCCCCCTTGCGGGGGAGGATCGAAATCTCGCCCTGCACTAACCCAGGCATTTGGCACCGCCTCGCCAATCCCCTATATCGGGCGTCCCCCAATCCGGACACGAACCCCATGCTCGACACCCCCGCCGCCCAGGTCCCGACGCTCAGCCTCGCCACGCAGGACACCGACCCCGATGGTTTCGCCGCCGCGTTCGGCGAATCGTTCGAGCGCTACGGGTTCGCGATCGTCGCCGATCACGGCATCCCCGCCGACCTGATCGAGCGCGCCTGGACCGAGACCAAGCTGTTGTTCGACCTCCCCGAGGACGAGAAGCGCGGCTACCACATCCCCGGCGGCGGCGGCGCGCGCGGCTACACGCCGTTCAAGACCGAGATCGCCAAGGACGCCAAGGTCGTCGACCTCAAGGAATTCTGGCACGTCGGCCGCGAGCTCCCCGAGGGGCATCGTTACGCGGACACGATGGCGCCGAACGTCTGGCCGACGCGGCCCGAGGGTTTCAAGCCGGTCTTCCTCGAACTGTTCGCCGCGTTCGACCGCGCCGGCGACAAGCTGCTCTCGGCGATCGCCCGCCACCTGAAGCTCAAGCCCGACTGGTTCGATCCAGCGGTGAAGGACGGCAACAGCATCCTTCGTTTGCTGCATTACCCCCCGATCCCCGCCGATGCGGAAGGCGTCCGCGCCGGCGCACATGAGGATATCAACCTCATCACGCTGCTGCTCGGTGCTGAGGAAGCCGGCCTCGAACTGCTCGACCGCGCCAACGGCCGCTGGCTGTCGATCAAGCCGCCCGAGGGCGCGATGGTCGTCAATGTCGGCGACATGCTCCAGCGGCTGACCAACAACGTGCTGCCCTCGACCACGCACCGCGTCGTCAACCCGCCACCCGAGCGCCGCGGTCATTCGCGCTATTCGATGCCGTTCTTCCTGCACCCCGCGCCGGACTTCCTGATCGAGACGCTGCCGGGCACGATCACGCCGGACAATGCGAACCGCTATCCGACCCCGATCACCGCGCATGATTATTTGTACGAGCGCCTCGTCGAGATCGGGCTGATCAAGAAGTAGGAGGGCTTCAACCGCGCTTATACTTCCTCTCGAATCGAAGAAGCATGTTTCCCCGCGAAGGCGGGGACCCAGACTGGGCTTCCGCCTTCGCGGGAGAACAAGGACGCGTTGGCCCTGACCATTGCACCACCCCGGCGGAGGCCGGGGCCCAGTTGGAAAGGTGGTCGTGACGACGCGCACCGCTATGTTATCGCCGTCCCCCAACTGGGCCCCGGCCTCCGCCGGGGTGGTGTATCTCTCGGGAAAGATAGAGCGCGGGTCATCCCCCACCGCTTTTCTCCCCACCTGATACCCAACAACCACGCTTCGCCCATTGGTGCGCGCCCCCGCATCCGCTAGACCGCGCGCGATGCCCCATCTCTATCTCGTCGACGGCTCCGGCTATATCTTCCGCGCCTATCACCGGCTGCCGCCGCTCACCAACAAGCATGGCGAGCCGGTCGGCGCGGTGTATGGCTATACGACGATGCTGTGGAAGCTCGCAGACGAGGTCCACGCCGCCGACGGCCCCACGCACATGGCGGTCATCCTCGACAAGTCGTCGAAGACCTTCCGCAACGATCTCTACGACAAGTACAAGGCGCAGCGTCCGCCGCCGCCCGAGGATCTCGTCCCCCAGTTCCCGATGATCCGCGACGCCACGCGCGCCTTCTCGCTGCCGTGCATCGAGACCGAAGGACTCGAAGCCGACGACATCATCGCGTGCTACGCAAAGGCCGCGCTCGCGCAAGGTTGGGAAGTCACGATCGTCAGTTCCGACAAGGATCTGATGCAGCTGATCGAGCCCGGCCTCGACATGTACGACACGATGAACAACCGCCGGCTCGGCGCGGAGCATGTCGCGGAGAAATTCCACGGCGTTTCGCCCGCGCAGCTCGGCGACGTGCTCGCGCTGATGGGCGACAGCGTCGACAACGTCCCCGGCGTCCCCGGCGTCGGCCCCAAGACCGCGGCAAAACTGATCCTCGAACACGGCGATCTCGAATCCGTGCTGGCGGCTGCCGACGGCATGAAGAAGGGCAAGCTGCGCGACAATCTGATCGAGCACGCCGAGATGGCGCGCCTGTCGAAGGTCCTCGTCACGCTCAAATGCGACGTCGCGCTGCCCGAGCCGCTCGAAGATCTCGAACTCAAGGGTATCCCCGACGCGCCCTTGCGTGCGTTCCTCGAACATCACGGCTTCAAGTCGCTGATCGCCAAGCTCTCCGCGGTCGCCGAAGCCCCCGTCGCGGAACCGGCAAGCACCGCCGAGTTCGACGAGGACGAGCCCTGCAAGCACGACGACTATGAAACCGTCGTCGACGAAGCCGCGCTCGATCGCTGGATCACGGTGGCGAAACACCAGGGCTGGATCGCGATCGACACCGAGACCACCGGGATCGACGCGACACGCGCCGATCTCGTCGGCGTGAGCATGGCGTTGCATCCGAACCTCGCCTGCTACGTACCTATCGCGCATGGCGGGACGGATTTGCTCGCGGAAAACCCGGTCCAGCTCGACCGTGCGCTCGTGCTAGAGAAACTGAAGCCGTTGCTAGAGGATCCGAGCGTCCTGAAGATCGGCCACAACCTCAAATACGACATGATCGTCCTCGGCCGCGCCTATGCGTCGACCGGCGGCGTGCAGATCGCGCCGTTCGACGACACGATCGTGATGAGCTTCGATCTCGACGCCGGGCTGCACGGTCACGGCATGGACGAACTCGCCGCCACGCATCTCTCGCACAGCTGCATCGCGTTCAAGGACATCGTCGGCACCGGCAAAACGCAGCGGACCTTCAACGAAATCGACCTGAAGGCCGCCACGCGCTACGCCGCCGAGGACGCCGACGTTACGCTGCGGCTGTGGCGCCGGTTCAAGCGCCGCCTGCCCGCGGAGGGCTCGACGCGCGTGTACGAAATGGTCGACCGCCCGCTCGTCCCTGTCATCGCGCAGATGGAGATGCACGGGATCAAGGTCGACGCCGCCAAACTGTCGAAACTCTCGACCGAGTTCGCCGGCCAGATGGCGAGCCTCGAAACCGAAATCCACGCGCTCGCCGGCGCGCCGTTCACGATCGGCAGCCCCAAGCAATTGGGCGACGTGCTGTTCGAGAAGATGGGCATCAAGGGCGGCCGCAAAGGCAAGTCCGGCGTCTATTCGACCGACGTCAACGAACTCGAGCGGATCGCGGCGGACAAGGACTCGCCCGGAGCAGTGATCGCGAGGAAGGTCCTCGACTGGCGGCAATTGTCGAAGCTGAAATCGACCTACACCGATGCGTTGCAGGCGCAGATCAACCCGGCGACGGGCCGCGTGCACACGTCCTACTCGCTGACCGGTGCGCAGACCGGGCGGCTGTCGTCGACCGATCCCAATCTCCAGAACATCCCGATCCGTACCGAGATCGGCCGCCAGATCCGCGACGCGTTCGTGGCCGAGCCCGGCAACGTCATCCTCGCCGCCGATTACTCGCAGATCGAACTGCGGCTGGCGGCGCATATGGCGAACGTCCCCGCGCTGAAGGCCGCGTTCGCGAACGGCGACGACATCCACAGCCTCACCGCGCAGGAGCTGTTCGGCGAGGTCAACCGCGACACCCGCGGCCGCGCGAAGACGATCAACTTCGCGATCCTCTACGGCATCTCGCGCTGGGGCCTCGCCGGTCGCCTCGACGTTTCGGCGGACGAGGCACAGGCGATGATCGACCGCTATTTCGACCGCTTCCCCGGTATCTCCAACTATATCGTCGAGACCACCGAAAGCGTCCGCGCGAGCGGCTTCACCACCACGCTGTTCGGGCGCAAAACCCACTTCCCGCGCATCCGCTCGAAGATCCAGCACGAACGCCAGGGCGCGGAGCGCGCGGCGATCAATGCGCCGATCCAGGGGACGAGCGCCGACATCATCAAGCGCGCGATGGTGCGGATGGGGCCGGCGCTGCTCGAAGCGGGTCTGCCCAATGTCCGCATGCTCCTCCAGGTCCACGACGAACTCGTGTTCGAACTGCCGGAAGGTGACGTCGCCGCGGCCAAGCCCGTTATCGAACGCGTCATGGCCAACGCCGCGCAACCTGCGGTTACGCTCGACGTACCCCTCGGTATCGAGATCGGCACCGGCGTCAGCTGGGGCGCGGCGCATTGATCCAGTCGATGCCCGAAAACCTTCCCCCCTCCCTGGAAGGGAGGGGCCGGGGGTGGGTCGGCTCGAGGCAGGCGCAACCGAACCTCACGGGCCAGCCCACCCCCTACCCCTCCCTTCCAGGGAGGGGGGAAGAGTGACCGAGGCCACGCAGGATATCGACACGCTCGCCAAGGGCGGTCGGACCAACATTGCCGGCTTCGTCCTCCGCCTCGCCGCGCGTATCCCGTTCCTGTTCATCGCCGGCCGCATCTACGGCCCTGACCTCGTCGGCCGGTTCGCGATCGCGGTCGTGGTCGTCGAACTCGCCGCACTCCTCGCAACGCTCGGCCTGAAGCGTGGTCTCGCCCAAGCGCTCAGCAGCGCCGACCGCCCGCACGCCAACGTCGTGTGGGACGCGATGGCAGTCGCGTTCATCGCGTCGCTCATCGCCAGCGCGGTACTCTGTACGTTCCCGCAGATCATGTATCCGAACAGCGCGATCACCGGGCTCGACCGGTTCCTGCCGCTGATCATCGTCGCGATCGCCTGGTCGGACGTCAGCCTCGCCGCGCTCGCCTACCGCCTCAACGTCAAGGCCGCCGTCACCGCCCGCGCAGTCGTCGAGCCCTGGACGATATCGATCGCCGCCTGGGCGTTCTCCTATTTCACGATCCGCGACGGCCTCGTGCTCAGCTACGTCGCGTCGATGACCGCGGCGCTGATCGCCAGCCTTGTGCCGTTCCTGCGTAGCTACGGCATCCCCCGTGGCTGGTCGCCGCATTTACGCCCGCTCTACGCGCTCGCCCGCGCGAACGTGCCGCTCGCCGGCGCCGACATCCTCGAATGGGGCAGCCGCAACGTCGACCGCTTCATCCTCGGCGTGATGTTCGAGCCCAAGGTCGTCGGCATCTATTACATGGCGCAACAGGTCGCGAGCCTGCCGCAGAAATTGAAGACCAGCTTCGACCCGATCCTCGGACCCGTCATCACCCACAGCCTCGCGATCAACGACCGTGCGGCCATCGCCAACCAGGTGCGGCAAGTCGCGTTCTGGATCATGGCCGCGCAAGGGGGCCTCGCACTAATGGGCTCGATCCCCGGCGAAGCGGTGATGGGCGTGGTCGGCCCGCAGTTCGTCGCCGGCACCGCCGCCCTCGCGTTCCTGCTGACCGCCGAAGTGCTCGCCTCGACCGGCGCGGTCAGCGAATCCGCGCTTGTCTACATCGCCCGCCACCGCAACCTGATGATCTCGGCGGCGATGCTCGCATTCCAAGTCGGCCTCAGCTTCGCACTGATCTTCACGATCCGAGCGCTAGGCTATCCGGTCAATTACCAAGCGGCCGGCCCGGCGATCGCGCTGATGCTGTCGGTAGGCCTAACCTCGATCATCAAGTCGAAGCTGCTTGGCCATCTGCTCGGCGCGAACGTGTCGCCGTGGCGCTGGCCGCTGGTATGGGCTGCGCTCGCCGCGATCGTCGTCGGGGCGGGGTTCACCGCACTCCCCAAGCGTTACGAATGGGTCGAACTCGCGATTGGCGAACCCGCGATCGCCGCGACCTATCTCTACATCCTGTGGAAATACGCGTTCGGCCCCGCCGACCGCGCGCTGTTCGCCAAGAAGCCGAAAGCCGATGACGCCGCCCTGCCCAACGCGGGCGCGCCGGTCGCCTAGAGCATCCCGTACAGCAGCGTGCCGTTCAGCCCGATGATCACCGCGGCGATCACCCAGGCGAGGATCTTCAGCCAGACCGGGCTGACTAGGTCGCCCATGATCGTGCGGTCGCCGGTGAACTTGACGAGCGGCACGACCGCGAACGGGAGTTGCAGGCTGAGCACGACCTGGCTGAGCACCAGCAGCTTCGTCGCGCCAGCATCGCCCGATGCACCGACCACAAACACTGCCGGGATGATCGCGAGCGCCCGTGTCACCAGCCGCCGCGCCCAGACCGGCATGCGCAGGTTGAGGAAACCCTCCATTACGATCTGGCCGGCGAGCGTGCCGGTCACCGTCGAGTTCTGCCCCGACGCGAGCAGCGCGACCGCGAACAGCACACTCGCCGCGCCCATGCCGAGCATCGGGGCGAGTAGCTCGTACGCCTGGTCGATCTCGGCGACATCGGTGCGGCCAGCGACGTGGAAGGTCGCCGCCGCGAGGATCAGGATCGCCGCGTTGATGAAGAACGCCAGCCCCAGCGCCACGGTGCCGTCGATCGTCGCCATCGTGATCGCGTCGCGCTTGCCGGCGGTGTCCTTGGCGAACGCGCGCGTCTGGACGATCGACGAGTGCAGGTACAGATTGTGCGGCATCACGGTCGCGCCGAGGATGCCGATCGCGATGTAGAGCATCGCCGGGTTGGTGACGATCTGCGTCGTCGGCACGAGCCCGCCGAGCACGCCCGCCCATTCGGGTCGCGCCAGGAACAGTTCGAAGATGAAGCAGCCGGCGATGATCACGAGCAACGCGACGACGAACGCCTCCAGCTTGCGGAAGCCGAAGCGTTGCAGCGCAAGGATCAGGAACACGTCCAGCGCGGTCAGGACGACGCCGTAGACCAACGGCAGCCCGAACAGCAGCTTCAGCGCGATCGCGGTGCCGAGCACTTCGGCGAGGTCGCAGGCAATGATCGCGATCTCGCACAGGAACCAGAGCGCGACCGAGACCGGCTTCGAATACTGCGCGCGGCAGGCCTGGGCGAGGTCTAGCCCTGCGACGATGCCGAGGCGCGCGGAGAGCGCTTGCAGGACCATCGCCATCAGGTTCGACAGCAGGACGACGGACAGCAACGTGTAACTAAACGCGGAGCCGCCGGCAATGTCGGTCGCCCAGTTGCCGGGGTCCATATAACCGACTGCGACGAGATAGCCGGGGCCCACGAACGCGAACAGGCGACGCCAGAACGACGCGCCTTCGGGGACGACGACGGTGCGGTGACTCTCGGCGAGCGAGTTGGCGAAGCCGGACGCGGGGAGATTGGGGGCTGACATCGGGGGGTGCTTTGCCGGAACGAGGGAGAGGCGACAAGGCGTGGCTGGCGAGACGGGTGACAATGCACTCACCTCCGTCCCGTCACTCCAGCGATAACTGGGGCATTCCGGTTGGCGGGTGTAGCCATTCGAATGGAGATGCCGGCTTTCGCCGAGCCGACGTGTGCGTGCGTACACAACGAATATGGGAAGCGCCTCCCCTCCCTGGAAGGGAGGGGCTGGGGGTGGGTCGCCCCGCTTGAGCCATCACCGTCGAACACGTGGAAACCGACCCACCCCCGCCCCCTCCCTTCCAGGGAGGGGAGCAAGGAAGGTCAGACGACCTTCATGTCCGCCTGATAATGATGCCACGCGAAGATCGCCGCCGCGCCGCGGTGCGGGCGCCAGGCCTCCGCCACCTCGCGCGTCAGTTTCTCGTTCGGGCGGGTTTCGTGACCGAGAATGCGTCCGACTTCGATCTGGATCGCGAGGTCGCCCGCCGGCCAGATATCCGTCCGCCCTTCCGCGAACAGTAGGTAGATTTCCGCCGACCAGCGACCGATGCCCTTCACGCGGACCAGCGCGGCGATCGCCTCCTCGTCGTCCTCGGGCAGGTTGGTGAGGTCGAGCCGGCCGCTCGTCACCTCGTCGGCGAGGCTGCGGGCATAGCCGAGCTTCTGACGCGACAGGCCTGCGCTCTTCAACAGCTCGTCGCTGGCGGCGGCGATCTTAGCCGGGTCGCCCGCCCCGCCGACCACCGCGTCGAGCTTGTTCCAGACCGCCGCGGCCGAGGCGACGCTCACCTGCTGCCCGACGATCGTCCGCAGCAACGTCGCAAACCCGCGCTCGCTGATCCGCGGCGCAGGGTGCCCCGCATTGCCGACCGCGACCGCGAAAGCCGGTTCGATTTCGCACAACGCCGCCATCGCTGTTTTGAGTTGCTCTGCGCTCAGGCCCATGATGCTTGATCCCAGCGCCGCGCAACGGCATGAGCACACGAAGATTTTTCGGAGAATGACATGCCCAAGCTTATCGTCGTGACGCGCGAAGGGGAAGAACGCGAGATCATCGGCGAGGCGGGCCTTTCGGTGATGGAAATCATCCGCGACGCCGGGATCGACGAGATCCTGGCGCTGTGCGGCGGCTGTTGCTCGTGCGCCACCTGCCACGTCCATGTCGACCCGGACTTTGCGGCCAAACTGAAGCCGATGGGGCCGGACGAGGATGATCTGCTTGATTCGACGAGTGATCGTGATGAGTTTTCGCGCCTGTCTTGCCAGATCGAACTGACTGACGGGCTGGATGGCCTGAAGGTAAAGATCGCAGCGGAAGACTAATCCCCTCGCCCCTCCGGGGAGAGGAAGGGAGGAGCCGTAGGCGACGGAAGGGAGAGGGGCTGTTGGGATCGAAGTCCCTAGCCTCACGCCCCTCTCCCTTCCCACCGCAAAGGCGGCGGGCCCCTTCCCTCTCCCCGTAGGGGCGAGGGAGTTCAGGTCACCGCGTCGTTATGGCGTAGAGCGCGATCGCCGCGGCGTTCGAGACGTTCAGGCTCTCCACCTTCTCCGAGATCGGCAGTTTCGCCAACTCGTCGCAATGCTGCTCGGTATTCTGGCGCATGCCCTCGCCCTCGGCGCCGAGCACGATCGCGATCCGCTGCGTGCCCATCGCTTCCGACAACGTCTGCGTCGCGTGACCCGTAAGCCCGATCCGCCAGAACCCCGCCGCAGCGATCTCTTCCAGAGCACGCGCCAAATTCACCACCCGGATCCAAGGCACCGACTCAAGCGCACCAGACGCCGCCCGTGCGATCGTCCCCGACTCAGGCGGTGCATTCCGGTCCGGCGTAATGATCCCCAGCGCATCGAACGCCGCCGCCGAGCGCAGGATCGCACCGACGTTATGCGGATCGGTCACGCCGTCGAGGATCACCAGCGGCCGGTTGTCGTCCTTGCCGTGCTCGAGCAGGTCGGCGAGCCACATGTCCTCGAGCGGCTCGACCTCGATCACCACGCCCTGGTGTGGCGCGTCGCCCGGCACCAGCCGCGCCAGATCCATCGCCTCGGCATAGGTCACCGGCACATCGGCCGGCAGGTCGAACCCGGCCAGCGCCTCGCGCGTGCCGAGGATTTTGCGCACCGTGCGCTCCGGATTGGCGAGCGCCGCGCCCACCGCGTGCTTGCCCCAGAAGCGGGGGCGGCCTGCCGGTGCCTTGCTCGGCCTGTGTCCCTTGCGTGCCATATTCGCTCTCTATCGTAGCCAGTGTAAGTGGGGTGTGTATGCCGCGTCCTTGTCGGCATTCCGCTCCCGCGGCAACTATGAACCACGAAACTTCGCAAAACCCGCGTTGACAGGCGGGGCGCGCTTCGCCATTGAGCCGCCTCGCTTGAAAGAGCGGCGCTTGCAAAAGCGGCCTGGACAGGTGGCCGAGTGGTTAAAGGCAGCAGACTGTAAATCTGCCGGAGTTTCTCCTACGTAGGTTCGAACCCTACCCTGTCCACCACCGCCCCAGCGCGGTGATGGATCATCCCAAATTCAAAGCATTGATCGACAACCTTCTTTTCCGACCGCGGAAGGAAGTCCGCGTGACATCGGCTCGCGGGAGGCTAGGATCGCCGCGACCGTAACGATTTCGGAAACCGCGTGACCTCAGATCCTGCCGTACAGCCGCCCGTTCAAGCACCCGTCATCCAGGATCTGGCCGACTCGATCCTCGACACGCTGGTCCACCGCATCGGCAAGGATGCGCAGGCCGCCCGCACCCACGACTGGCTCGCCGCGACGATCCTGACCGTCCGCAACGACATCGTCGAACGCTGGATGGCGTCGACCAAGGCGGCGCACGCGGCCGGCGCCAAGCGGGTCTATTATCTCAGCCTCGAATTCCTGATCGGCCGGCTGCTCCGCGACGCGGTGACCAACCTCCAGCGCAACGACGAAGTCACGCAGGCGCTGAAGCTCCACGGCGTCGACCTCGCCGAACTCGAAGAGATCGAACCCGACGCGGCGCTCGGCAATGGCGGTCTCGGCCGGCTCGCCGCCTGCTTCATGGAGAGCATGGCGAGCCTTGCGCTGCCCGCCTACGGCTACGGCATCCGCTATGTGAACGGCATGTTCCGCCAGCGGATCGACGATGGCTGGCAGGTCGAGATGCCCGAGAACTGGCTCGCGCACGGCAACCCCTGGGAGTTCGAACGCCGCGAGAGCGCCTATTTCGTCGGCTTCGGCGGTGAAGTGACGGTGGCGAATAACGGGCAAGTTCATTGGAGCCCGTCCGAGGCAGTCGAGGCCACCGCCGTCGACACCCCCGTCGTCGGCTGGCGCGGCAAGCACGTCAACACGCTCCGCCTGTGGACTGCCCGCGCGTTCGATCCGATCAAGCTCGATCGCTTCAACGCCGGCGATTTCACCGGCGCGCTCGCCGACCAGTTGCGCGCGGAAACGCTGACCCGCGTTCTCTACCCCAACGACTCCACCGCCGCCGGTCAGGAGCTCCGCCTGCGCCAGGAGTATTTCTTCTCGTCCGCGTCGATCCAGGACATCGTCCGCCGCCACGTCCAGTATTTCGGCGACATCCGCACGCTGCCCGACAAGGCCGCGATCCAGCTCAACGACACGCACCCCGCGGTGTCGGTCGCCGAACTCATGCGGCTGCTGATCGACCACCACGAATTCGCGTTCGACGAGGCGTGGAAGATCACGCGCGCCACCTTCGGCTACACTAACCACACGCTGCTGCCCGAGGCGCTGGAGAGCTGGCCGCTGCCGCTGTTCGAACGCCTGCTGCCTCGGCACATGCAGATCGTCTACGCGATCAACGCCAAGCTTCTGCGGGAAGCGCGCGGCACGGATGGCATAGATGATCGCGCGATCGCCGCGATCAGCCTGATCGACGAGGGCGGAGAGCGGCGCGTGCGGATGGCGAACCTCGCCTTTGCCGGTTCGCACAGCGTCAACGGCGTCGCCGCGCTCCATACGCAGCTGATGAAGAAAACGGTCTTCGCCGATCTCCACAAACTCTACCCGACGCGGATCAACAACAAGACCAACGGCATCACACCGCGTCGTTGGCTCCAGCAGTGCAACCCCGGCCTCACCGCGCTGATCCGCGATGCGATCGGCGACGGCTTCCTCGACGACGCCGAAAAGCTGGTCGATCTGGATGTTTTCGCCGACGATTCCGGTTTCAGGGAGCGCTTTGCGAGCGTGAAGCGTTCGAACAAGGTGGCACTGGCTAATCATATCAAGGAGACGATGGGGCTCCGCGTCGATCCGGATGCGATGTTCGACGTCCAGATCAAGCGCATCCACGAGTATAAGCGCCAGCTACTCAACATCATCGAGACGGTCGCGCTCTACGACCAGATCCGTAGCCATCCCGAACGAGACTGGACGCCCCGCGTGAAGCTGTTCGCGGGCAAGGCGGCTTCGAGCTATCACAACGCCAAACTCGTCATCAAGCTGGCGAACGACGTTGCGCGCCGGATCAACGCGGACCCTTCCGTCGGTGGCCTGCTCAAGGTCGCGTTCCTGCCCAACTACAACGTGTCGCTGGCGGAGAAGATCATCCCCGCCGCCGATCTCAGCGAACAGATCTCGACCGCCGGCCTCGAAGCGTCGGGCACCGGCAACATGAAGTTCGCGATGAACGGCGCGCTGACGATCGGCACGCTCGACGGCGCGAATATCGAGATCAAGGATCGCGTCGGCGACGACAACATCTTCATCTTTGGCATGACTGCAGACGAGGTCGAGGCGAAGCGCGCCAATGGCTATGATCCGCGCAGCGTCATCGACGGCTCGAACGAACTGCGCCAGGCGGTCTCCGCGATCGCGTCCGGCGTGTTCTCCCCCGACGACAAGACGCGCTACGCCGGCTTGATGGGCGGGTTGTACGAGGGCGACTGGTTCATGCTCGCCGCCGATTTCGACAGCTATGCCACCGCCCAGCGTGCGGTCGACACACGCTGGAACGACCGCGACGCATGGGTCGCCTCGACCGTCCGCAATGTCGCGCGCGTCGGCTGGTTCTCGTCCGACCGCACGATCCGCGAGTACGCACGCGAGATCTGGACGGTGATGTGAAGCCACCCGAAGGCGCCATCGTTGCCCTGCTGGAGGGCCGTCACGACGATCCGTTCTCGCTGCTCGGCGTCCACAGCGGCCCGACCGGCGTGTTCGCGCGCGTCTGGCTGCCGGGCGCGGATACGGCGGAGGCGCACGCACTCGACGGCACCGCGCTCGGCACCCTCCCCCGGATCGACGATCGCGGCCTGTTCGAGGGCCCGATCGACGGCACGCAACAGCCGGTGAAATACCACGCCGAGGCGGGCGACACGTCGTGGTGGGTCACCGACCCCTATAGCTTCGGCCCCGTCCTCGGCCCGATCGACGACCTGCTGATGGCGGAGGGCACGCACCGCCGCCTCCACGACAAGATGGGCGCGCACCTGATCGAGCACGAAGGCGCGCACGGCGTCCACTTCGCGCTATGGGCCCCCAATGCGCAGCGCGTCTCGGTGGTCGGCGACTTCAACGACTGGGACGGCCGCCGCCACGCGATGCGCAAGCGTGGCGACGTCGGCGTGTGGGAGATCTTCATCCCCGACATCGCCGAATACCGCGCCTACAAGTTCGAGATCGTAGGCCCCGACGGCCAGCTACAACCGCTCAAGGCCGACCCGTTCGCCTTCGCCAGCGAACTACGCCCCGCCAACACCTCGATCACGCGGAAACTCGCGCACGACTGGGCCGACACCGATCACCGCAAGCATTGGGCGTCGGTCGATCCGCGTCGCGTGCCGATCAGTATCTATGAGGTGCACGCCGGATCGTGGGACCGCGACGCCGACGGCTGGTTCCTGACCTGGGACGCGCTCGCCGATCGCCTGATCCCGTACGTGGTCGAGATGGGCTTCACGCACATCGAATTCCTGCCGATCAGCGAACACCCGTACGACCCGAGTTGGGGCTACCAGACCACCGGTCTCTACGCGCCGTCTGCCCGCTTCGGCGACGTCGATGGCTTCGCACGGTTCGTCGATGGCGCGCATCTCGCCGGGATCGGCGTGCTGCTCGACTGGGTGCCCGCGCACTTCCCGACCGACGCGTTCGGGCTGGCCAAGTTCGACGGCACCGCGCTGTACGAACACGAAGACCCGCGGCTAGGCTTCCACCCCGACTGGAACACCGCGATCTATAATTTCGGGCGTCGCGAAGTGGCGTCGTTCCTCGTCAACAACGCGCTGTTCTGGGCCGAGCGCTATCATATCGACGGCCTGCGCGTGGATGCGGTCGCGTCGATGCTGTACCGCGATTACTCGCGCAAAGCCGACGAATGGATCCCCAACGCGGACGGCGGCCGCGAGAACTGGGAGGCTGTCGCGTTCCTCCGCGACATGAACCGCGAGATCTACGGCCAGCACCCCGGCGTCTTCACGATCGCCGAGGAATCGACCTCGTGGCCGGGCGTCTCCGCACCGGTAAGCGACGACGGCAAGAGCGGCGGCTTGGGGTTCGGGTTCAAGTGGAACATGGGCTTCATGCACGACACGCTCCAGTACATGGCGCGCGATCCGCTGCACCGGAAGCACCACCACGGCGAGATCAATTTCGGCCTCGTCTACGCGTTCAGCGAGAATTTCGTCCTGCCCTTGAGCCATGACGAAGTGGTCCACGGCAAGGGCTCGCTGCTCACCAAGATGCCCGGCGACGACTGGCAGCAATTCGCAAACTTACGCGCCTATTACGCGTTCATGTGGGGCTATCCGGGCAAGAAGCTGCTCTTCATGGGGCAGGAATTCGCGCAGCGCCGCGAATGGTCCGAAGCGCGCGCGCTCGACTGGGACCTGCGCAACGCGCGCAGTCATGAGGGCATCCGCAATCTCGTCCGCGACCTCAACACCGTCTACCGCGAGAAGCCGGCGCTGCATGCGCGCGACTGCGAGGCGGAGGGTTTCGAATGGCTGGTCGCCGACGATGCCGCCAATTCGGTGTTCGCGTGGTTGCGCAAGGCCCCCGGCGCGAAGCCGATCGCGATCGTCGCCAACATGACGCCGATCGCCCGCGCGCCCTACCGCGTGCCGCTGCCGCTCGACGGCCGCTGGTGCGAGATCATCAACAGCGACGCGCACGATTATTGGGGCAGCGGGCTCGGCAATCTCGGCGGCGTCGTCGCTAAGGACGGTGCGGCCTGGGTCACCCTGCCCCCGCTGGCGACGATCATGCTCGAATACGAAGGCTGATCGAGTTCGAAGACCGATCCGGCGCAACGACGGAACAACCGGCGGGTGACGGCGCGTTATACTGCTGAATATTAGGGAGAGACTGACATGGTGGAACGGCGGGGACAGCCATTGGCGCGCGACGCGATGGCGTATGTGCTGGCCGGCGGCCGCGGCAGTCGCCTGATGGAGCTGACCGATACGCGCGCGAAACCCGCGGTGTATTTCGGTGGCAAGGCGCGCATCATCGATTTCGCGCTGTCCAACGCAATCAACTCCGGCATCCGCCGGATCGGCGTCGCGACGCAGTACAAGGCGCATTCGCTGATCCGCCACCTGCAGAGCGGCTGGAACTTCCTGCGCTCGGAGCGCAACGAGAGCTTCGACATCCTGCCCGCGTCGCAGCGTATCAGCGAGTTCCAATGGTACGAGGGCACCGCCGACGCGGTCTACCAGAACATCGACATCATCGAGAGCCACGCGCCCGAATACATGGTCATCCTGGCGGGCGACCACATCTACAAGATGGATTACGAGCTGATCCTGCAACAGCATTGCGAGACCGGCGCGGACGTCACCATCGCCTGCCTCGAAGTGCCGCGAATGGAGGCAGTCGGCTTCGGCGTGATGGCCGTGGACGAGCACGACAACGTCACCGCGTTCGTCGAGAAGCCCGCAGATCCGCCCGCGATCCCCGGCAACCCGGACATCGCGCTGGCATCGATGGGGATCTACGTCTTCACGACCAAGCTGCTGTTCGAAGAGCTTCGTCGCGACGCCGCAACCCCCGGATCGTCGCGCGACTTCGGCAAGGATATCATCCCGTACCTCGTCAAGCACGGCAAGGCGGTCGCCCACCGCTTCTCCGACAGCTGCGTCCGCTCGGGGCTCGAGGTCGAGGCCTATTGGCGCGATGTCGGCACGGTCGACGCGTATTGGGAGGCGAACATCGACCTCACCGATGTCGTGCCCAAGCTCGACCTCTACGACCGCAGCTGGCCGCTCTGGACTTATTCGGAGGTCACGCCGCCGGCGAAGTTCGTCCACGCCGACGACGGCCGCCGCGGCGAGGCGGTGTCGTCGCTGGTATCGGGCGACTGCATCATCTCCGGCTCATCGATCCACCGCAGCCTGATCTTCACCGGCACCCGCGCGCACAGCTACTCGATGCTGGATCAGGCGGTGATCCTGCCGCACTGCGAGATCGGTCGCGGTGCACGCCTGTCGAAGGTGGTGGTCGATCGCGGTGTCGTGATCCCCGACGGGCTGGTGGTCGGCGAGGATGCGGAGGCGGATGCACAGCGCTTCCGCCGAACGGACAACGGCGTCGTGCTGGTGACCAAAGCCATGATCGACCGGCTCACCGCGTGACGCACTTGGCGATACCTGCCCCCCTCCCTGGAAGGGAGGGGTTGGGGGTGGGTCGGCCCGTTGGCAGTCGGCTCGCACGCCCCACACCGACCCACCCCCGGCCCCTCCCTTCCAGGGAGGGGAGCAGCCACCCCATACCAACCGGAGCGCCCCGATGATGCGCGTCCTCTCTGTCGCCTCCGAAGCCTACCCCCTCATAAAAACCGGCGGTCTCGCAGACGTCGTCGGCGCGCTCCCGGCCGCGCTCGCGCCGCATAACGTGGCGCTGACCACGTTCCTCCCAGGCTACCCCGCGCTCGCCGCCGTCACCAAGCGCGCGAAAGTCGTCCACCGCTACACCGACCTGCTCGGCACCGAAGCCCGTATCCTCAAAACCAAAATCGGCGACCACGCGCTGCTGGTCCTCGACGCCCCCGCGCTGTTCGCCCGAGGCGGCGGCCCGTACGGCGATGCGACCGGCGCGGACTGGTCCGACAACTGGCGCCGCTTCGCCGCGTTCAGCCGCGCCGCCGCCGACCTCGCCTCGGGCGCAATACCCGGTTACGATTTCGACATTCTCCACGCGCACGACTGGCAGGCGGCGATGGCCCCCGCCTATCTCCGCTACGCCCCCGGCCCCGCCAAACCCGCCAAGACGGTCGTCACGATCCACAACATCGCGTTCCAGGGGCGCTACGGCCACGACATCTTCGCCGACCTCGCGCTCCCCGACGAAGCCTTCGCACTCGACGGCGTCGAATATTACGGCGGTGTCGGTTTCCTGAAAGCCGGTCTCGAAGCCGCCGACGCGATCACCACCGTCAGCCCGACCTACGCCGCCGAAATCCGCCGCCGCGAATTCGGCATGGGCCTCGAAGGGCTCATCAACGACCGGGCCGGCCGCGTGACCGGGATCGTCAACGGCATCGACCCCGCCGTCTGGAACCCGGAGACCGACGCGTCCCTCCCCGCCCGCTACACGGCGCGAACGCTAGCCCGCCGCCGGACCAACAAACGCGCGATCGAAACCCTGTTCGGTCTCGATACCGAAGACGGTCCGCTCTTCACCGTCATTAGCCGCCTCACCGGACAAAAGGGCATGGACGTGCTCGCTGGCGCGCTCGACGAACTCGTCTTACTCGGCGGCCGTCTGGCGCTGCTGGGTTCAGGCGACACAGCGCTCGAACGCGCATTCCTCGAGGCTGCAGAACGCCACCCCGGCCGCATCGGCGCACGCATCGGCTATGACGAACCCGTCTCGCACCTGCTGCAAGGTGGCGCCGACGCAATCCTGATCCCGTCGCGGTTCGAACCGTGCGGCCTGACGCAACTCTACGGCCTCGCTTACGGCTGCATTCCGGTCGTCGCGCGAACCGGCGGGCTTTCCGACACCGTGATCGACGCCAACGAAGCAGCAATCGCCGCAGGCGTCGCCACCGGCGTCCAGCACGACGGCGTCACGCCCGAAACGCTCAGCCACGCGCTGCGCCGAACGACGGCCCTCTATGCACGCCCCGATCGCTGGTCCATGTTGCAGCGCAACGCGATGCGCGCGGACTTCTCGTGGGACGAGAGCGGCCGCCGCTACGCAGACCTTTACGCAAGCCTGACGGGGACCGCATGATCCGCACCGTATCGACCACGCCCTACACCGATCAGAAGCCCGGCACGTCGGGCCTGCGCAAGAAGGTGAAGGTCTTCCAGCAGCCCAACTACGCCGAGAATTTCGTCCAGAGCGTGTTCGACGTCGTCGCGGACAAGTCCGGCGCGACGCTGGTCATCGGTGGCGACGGCCGCTTTCTCAACCGCGAAGTCATCCAGGTCGCGATCCGCATGGCAGCGGCGAACGGCTTCGGCCGCGTGATCGTCGGCCGCGGCGGCATCCTCTCGACCCCCGCCGCCAGCCACATGATCCGCAAGCGTGGCGCGATCGGTGGCCTCGTCCTCTCGGCAAGCCACAACCCCGGCGGTCCCGACGAGGATTTCGGGATCAAGTACAACATCGCCAATGGCGGTCCCGCGCCCGAAGTCGTCACCGACGCGATCAATGCGCGCACGCTCGAGATCGACCGCTGGCTGACCATCGACGCCGACGACATCGACCTCGACACCGACGGCGAAGTCACGGTCGGCGATATGCCCGTCGAGGTGGTCGACCCGGTCGAGGATTATGCCGCGCTCATGGAGACGCTGTTCGACTTCGACGCGATCCGTGCGGCAAAGCTGACGATGGCATTCGACGCGATGAGCGCCGTCACCGGGCCGTACGCCACCGAGATCCTCGAACGCCGCCTCGGCTTCGCGCCCGGCACGGTGCGCAATGGCCAGCCTCTCCCCGACTTCGGCGGTCACCACCCTGATCCCAACCTCGTCCACGCGCACGAATTGTACAAGACGATGATGGCACCCGACGCGCCGGATTTCGGCGCAGCGTCGGACGGCGACGGCGACCGCAACCTGATCATCGGCAGGCACCGCTTCGTCACCCCGTCGGACAGCCTCGCGATGCTGGCTGCCAACGCGCACCTCGCGCCCGGCTACGCAGGCGGTCTCAAGGGCATCGCGCGCTCGATGCCGACCAGCGCCGCCGCCGACCGCGTCGCGCAAGCGCTCGGCATCCCAGCCTACGAAACTCCGACCGGCTGGAAATTCTTCGGCAATCTGCTCGACGCCGGCATGGCGACGATCTGCGGCGAGGAAAGCGCGGGCACCGGCTCCGACCATGTCCGCGAGAAGGACGGCCTGTGGGCAGTCCTCCTGTGGCTCAACATCCTCGCAGTCCGCGGCGAAAGCGTCGACACGATCGCGCGCGATCACTGGGCGAAGTTCGGCCGCAACTATTACGCGCGCCACGATTACGAAGGCGTCGAAACCCCGCGCGCCGACGCGTTGATGGCGGCGTTGCGCGCCAGCCTCGCCACCCTCCCCGGCCAGCAATTCGGCGACCTCACCGTCGAGACCGCGGACGAGTTCGCCTATACCGACCCGACCGACGGCTCGATCAGCCGCAACCAGGGCGTCCGCATCCTGTTCGAAGGCGGCAGCCGCGTCGTGTTCCGCCTCTCGGGCACCGGCACCACCGGCGCGACGCTGCGCGTGTATCTCGAACGCTACGAGCCCGTCGGCGGCAACCTCGACCGCGACACCGGAGAGATGCTCGCCAGCATAGTCTCCGCGGCGGAAACGATCGCAGGCATCGCCGTGCATACCGGCCGCACCGCTCCGGACGTGGTGACGTGATGCGCCGCGCTGCCCTGCTCGCGCTGTCGACGCTGCTCGTCGCAGCCTCGCCCGTTCCGCAGTCGCCTGCCCAGCTCTTCGGCCCGCTCTATAGAGCGGTGCAGATGCGCGGGCTGTTCCCGGATTCGAAGACCTTCGCCGACGCGACGCCAAAGCGACCGGCGAAGGCGATCCTGGCCGACTACGCCAAATGCCGTTGCGACGCCGAGCCGGCGCTGCGGCAGTTCGTCGCGGCGAACTTCACGATCCCGACGACGCCCGCCGCGCCACCGTCTGCCGAACGTCTCACGCTCACGGCGCATATCGATGCGCTGTGGCCGCAACTCACGCGCACCCAAACGAGCGTTCCCGCCGGCTCCTCCGCCCTCTCGTTGCCGAAACGCTACGTTGTCCCCGGCGGCCGTTTCCGCGAGATGTATTACTGGGACAGCTATTTCACGCTACTCGGCGTCCAGCGTTCCGGCCGGCAGGACCTCGTCGAGGACATGATCGTCGACTTCGGTAGCCTGATCGATCGCTACGGGCACATCCCGAACGGCACGCGCACCTATTATCTAAGCCGATCGCAACCGCCGTTCTTCTACCTGATCGCCGGTCTCTCACGCGATCCGAAAACTCTCGCCACCCGCACTCGGCAGCTTCGCGCCGAACACGCGTTCTGGATGGCGGGCGCGGATGCACTCAAGCCCGGCCAGCAGTCCCGCCGTGCCGTCCGCCTGCCTGACGGCGCGCTGCTCAATCGCTACTGGGACGACCGCGACGACCCCCGCGACGAGAGCTACCGCGAGGACGCCGCGCTCGCCGACCGTACGCCGTCGCGTAATCGCGGCGAACTTTTCCGCGACCTGCGAGCCGCCGCCGAAAGCGGCTGGGATTTCTCGTCGCGCTGGCTCGCTGACGGTCGCACGCTCGCGACCATCCGCACGACGCGGTTCGCACCGGTCGATCTCAACAGCCTGATGGTCGGCTTGGAACAGGCGATCGCCGCCAACTGCCGGACACTCGGCGACACGTCTTGCGCAACGTCCTACACCTCCCAGGCGACCGCCCGCGCCACCGCGATCCGCCAGCATCTGTGGAACGGCCACTTCTTCGCCGACTACGACCTCGACACCAACCGCGCGAACGCCTTCGCGAGCGCCGCGATGGCGTTCCCCCTGTTCGCCAAGGTTGCCACGCCCGACCAGGCCAAGGCGACCGCCACCGCCCTACGCCCATTCATCGGCGAAGGCGGCCTGCGCACCACCCTGATCGGCAGCGGCCAGCAATGGGATGACCCCAATGGCTGGGCGCCGCTCCAGTGGATCGGGATCGAAGGCCTGCGGAACTACGGTGAAACCGGTCTGGCCGAGCAGATCACAAAGGCCTGGATCGCGTCGGTCGAGCGCGAATATCAGGCGAGCGGCAAACTCCTCGAGAAATACGACGTCGTCGAACGCAAGCCGGGCGGCGGTGGCGAATATCCCAACCAGGATGGCTTCGGCTGGACCAATGGGGTGACACGAGCGCTGATGGCGGGTCGGCCGTGACGCTCCGTCGGCGCCGCAGCGCGCTCTACATGCCTGCCTCGAACGCGCGGGCGATCGCCAAGGCGCGGATGCTCGATTGCGACGTCGTCATCCTCGATCTGGAGGACGCGGTCGCGCCGGATGAAAAAACGGCTGCCCGCGACCGGGTGGTCGAGACGGTCCGCGAAGGAGGGTTCGGCAAGCGCGAACTGGTCGTGCGGGTCAACGGCCTGGATACTCCCTGGTATGCCGAGGATGTCGCCGCGATACGCGCGATAGGTATCGCCGCGGTCCTCGTCCCCAAGGTCTCGTCTGTCGCCGATCTGCGCGCGGTCCGGGCATCGCTCGGCGAAGACGGCCCGCCGATCTGGGCGATGATCGAGACCTGCGCCGCGATCCTGGCGCTTCCCGCCCTATCCGCAACGGCTGCCGAAACACGCCTCACGGCGCTGATCGCCGGGACCAACGATCTTGCCAAGGAGATGCGTTGCCGGCTCGGCGCCGATCGCATGCCGCTGATCCCGGCGCTCACATCCACGATCATGGCTGCCCGCGCCGCCGGCATCGTCGCGCTCGACGGCGTCTGCAACGCGCTGGACGACCCGACCCGGTTCGCGGCGGAGTGCGACCAGGGCGTCACGCTGGGGTTCGACGGGAAGACTCTGATCCACCCTTCCCAGATCGATGCGGCGAATGCCGGTTTCGGGCCGAGCGAGGAAGAGCTGGCATGGGCGCGCCAGATTGTCGCTGCATTCGCGAAACCGGAAAATGCCGACAAGGGTGCCATCCGCCTCAATGGCCAGATGGTAGAGCGCCTGCATCTAGCGGAGGCTGAAGCGACGCTGGCCTGCTGACGCGCCGACAAGCATGATTCGCAAATACCGTCCGTCATCCTGACGAAAGTCAGAATCCAGGGTAACGAGTGCCACGCTTGTGGCTCTGGATCTCGACTTCCGTCAGGATGACGGTTCGCTCCGACCATGCGCCCCAGCTTTACTCGGCTTTTTTCCGCCGGGTCTCCCAACCCTTCTTCGCAGCCGCAGACTTCGCCGCCGCGCTACGCCCAGCCGCCTGCTTCCCGACCTGATGCGAAGACGCGTGCGTATCCGGCTTGTCACGACCCGAGCCGGACAAATTACCCCCGCCCGAATCCTTGTTCACCGCAGCCCAGGCCCGTGCCTCGGCTTCCTTCTCGGGAACGCCGCGCTCTTCGTAGCCGTCCGCGATATGCGCGGCCTTGCGCTTCTGCTTGTTGGTGTACGCGCTCTTGTCGCCCTGTGGCATCGCGGCTCTCCTTCTCGGACAGCCTTAACGCTCAGGCCGACGCCGCGTTCAGAGCGAAGGGGCGTTCACCGACCGATCCAGTCCGCCACTTCCGTCGCAACCTGGTTCGCCGCCTGGTTGATCCCGGCCGCCGCCGAGGGCGCATCGATCGCCGAGACCGGCACGCGCGCCTCGAAGCGGCGCTTCTCGACCGTCGTCTTGCCGACGCGGGTCAGCGACGCATCGAACGTCACGACCGCTTCACGCGTCGTCGCATCGAGACCGAACGACCGCAGCTCGCCACCGAGCAACCCGCCCGGATCGCCGATCGACTGTGCCGTCGACAGCACCACCAGCCCGGTACGCGCCGCGACCGTATCCGACACCAGCCGCGAGAACAGCCGCGCCGGTGGCTCGGCCCACTGCGCGTCGGTCACGTACGCGATCGAGGT
Source organism: Sphingomonas faeni (assembly GCF_040407565.1). GTDB lineage: Bacteria > Pseudomonadota > Alphaproteobacteria > Sphingomonadales > Sphingomonadaceae > Sphingomonas > Sphingomonas faeni_F. Next base: position 516,372 of record NZ_JAPZPR010000001.1, on the reverse strand, counting down.
CGGCGTCGCCTGCACCGGTACGCGCGCGGTCGCCAGCGACTGCGGCACGACCGGGACCTGGATCGTGATCGACTTCGCGGTCGCCGAATCCTGGTTCTGGCCGACCGGCACCGACGATGCGCTCGTCAGCGTCAACAGCGTGGGGGGCGGTTTCGCGCCGAAGCTGATGCATCCGGCGAGGGGCAGCATCGCGATCAGGATGAGCGGTGTCTTCATGGCGTGCCTCACTTACCCTTGTAATCCGGGAGCTTCTGCTGCCCGATCAGCGAACTCGCACCCTGCTGGTCGACCTTCTCGGCGACCGACGACAGCGCTGCCGCAGTCGTCCGAAGATCGCGAACCAGACGGTTGGCCTCGGGGATCGTCGTCTTGGAGAAGGCCTGCAAGCCTGGTCGAGCATCGCCGATCGCGGCGTTCAACGTCTCCGCGCTCTGCTGTGCGGAGGTGATCGCCTTGTTCAGGTTCGCCATCGCCGGCTTCACGTCCTCGGACAGCACGCCGTTGGTGGTCTTGGCGAGCACACCGAACTGCTGCGCGGCATCGCCCGCCTGCTGGATCGCAACCCGCGTCTGCGCAAGCGTCGCGGCGATCTCGGGACCGCGATCCGCGAGCGCATCGGTCAGGCGATTGGTGTTCTCGAGGATACCCGCGATCGACGCCTGGTTACGGTCGGTCAGCAAGCCCGTCAGGCGCTCGGTCAGCGTCGACAGACGCTCGAGCAACTGCGGTGCCGAGTTCAGGATAGCGCCCAGGCCACCAAGCTTGGTCGGGATCACCGGCACGCCGTACGGGCATTCGGTCGGCGTCTTCGTGTCGGGGCAACCGATCGCCGGCGCACCCTTGCGCGCGCCATCAAGCGAGATCTGGCTGACGCCCGTGAAGCCGACGCCCGAGATCGACGCGGTCGTGCCCTGCAGCACCGGCGTCTCGTCGTTGACGCTGATCCGGACGCGGACGAACTGCGGATCGTTCTTCCACAGTGAAATCGTCTTCACCTGCCCCGACGGGACGCCGGAGAACACCACGGCGGAGCCGCGCGCCAGCCCATCGACCGACTGGCGGAAGAAGATGTCGTATTCCTTCTCCTCCTTGCCGCCGATCCGCGCGATCCACACGGTGAACAGCGCCAGCAGGGCCAGCAGGATCAGCACGACGGCGCCGACTAGGACGTGGTTCGAACGGGTTTCCATCAGCGCGTCCTTGCTTCTTTCTCGGCGTATGTCGCGTCGGCGTCGTCCGGCGCGGACTGCTTGGACTGGACTTCAGTAGGATGTCGGGCTGCTTCTTCGTCGGCGCGCTCGTGCGCCTCCTGAGTCGCGACCGCGGCACGACCGCGTGGCCCCTTGAAATACTCTTCGATCCACGGATGATCGAGCGCGATCAGTTCGTCGATCGTGCCGACCGCGATAACCTTCTTATCGGCCAGCACCGCGACCCGGTCGCAGATCGCGTACAGCGTATCGAGATCATGCGTGATCAGGAACACCGTCAGCCCGAGCGTCTTCTGCAACGACTGCGTGAGCCCGTCGAACGCCGCAGCACCGATCGGATCGAGCCCCGCGGTCGGCTCATCAAGGAACAGCAACTCCGGGTCGAGCGCCAGCGCACGAGCAAGACCCGCACGCTTCTTCATGCCACCCGACAGCTCGGCCGGAAACTTGTTCGCGGCATCGGCGGGCAAGCCCGTCATCACCACCTTGTACGACGCGATCTCCGCGAGCAGCGCCGGCGACAAATCCGGATAGAATTCGCGCAACGGCACTTCGACGTTCTCGGCCACCGTCAGCGTCGAGAACAGCGCACCGCCCTGGAACAGCACGCCCCAGCGCTTGCGGATCTCGGTCGCCTCGGTTTCTTCGCGGCCGATATTGGGCTCGCCGAACACCGTGATCTCACCCGCGACCGGCGTCTGCAGCCCGATGATCGAGCGCATCAGCACCGACTTGCCGGTACCCGACCCGCCGACCACGCCGAGGATCTCGCCACGCCGCACGTCGAGGTCGAGCCCCTCGTGCACCACCGAATCGCCGAACGCGTTCTTCAGCCCCTTCACGGAGATGATGAAATCGTCTGTCTTGTTGTCCGTCTTGCGGGGCATCAGTCCCAACCCAACCAGGTGAAGAACACCGCGAAGAACGCGTCGAGCACGATCACCAGGAAGATCCCCTGGACGACCGCCGAGGTGGTGCGCAGCCCGACCTGCTCGGCATCCGATTCGACCTGCATCCCTTGGAAGCAGCCGGCGATCGCAATGATCGCGCCGAACACCGGCGCCTTGATCAACGAGATATAGAGATCGGTGATCGGCACGACTTCGCGGATGCGCGCGATGAACGTCACCGGCGGGATCCCGAGCTGCACCCAGCACAGCAGCCCGCCGCCGATGATCGCGATGATCGACGCATAGAAGCCGAGCAACGGCATCATCACGATCGCGGCGAGCACGCGGGGCAGCACCAGCGCCTCCATCGGCGACACGCCGATCGTCCGCATCGCGTCGATCTCTTCGGTGAGCTTCATCGTGCCCAACTGCGCCGCGAACGCCGAACCCGAGCGCCCCGCGACCATGATCGCGGTCATCAGCAGGCCGAGTTCGCGGATCGTCAGGCGACCGACGAGGTTGATCGTGAACACCTCCGCGCCGAACTGCCGCAGCTGGACCGCGCCCTGTTGCGCGATGACCATGCCGATCAGGAAGCTCATCAGCCCGACGATGCCGAGCGCGGCGACGCCGACGACCTCGAACCGCTGGACCACGGCGTTGAACCGGAAGCGGCGCGGGTGGCGGATGACGCTGCCGAATGCGATCGTCGTCGCGCCGAGAAACCCGAGCAGGCCGAGCATCGTCTTGCCCGACAACACGACCGCGTCGCCGATCTCGCCGGCCACGCGGGAGACCGCGCCGACCTTCGCAGGCCTGGCGGCGATCGGCTGGTCGGAGGCGACGACCTGGTCGAACAGCGCCTGGTCGTTCTTGTCGAGCCCATCGATCGTCGCATCGTTGCGTGCCGCGAACCGGTGGACGACCCAAGCGCCGATCGTGTCGATCCGGTCGACGCCGCTCAGGTCGACATGCTTCACCGACGCCGCGTCGATCGCCTCGAGCCGATCGGGCAGATTGCCGATCTTCGCGAGCGACAGATCGCCGGTAAAGCGAAGCGTGCCGGTATCGGCACCGTCCTGCTGGAAATCGGCCATCGCGCTCATCGGGGGCACCTTTGCGGCAAAGTGACTGGATCGGCAAGATGAATGCGGCGTAAGTCGCGACGATGACCGAATTGCCTTCCGCCTCCCCGTCCATCCGTCTCGCGATCTACGACATGGACAAGACGATCACGCACGCGCCGACCTGGACGCCGTTCCTGCTCCACACCGCGAAGAAAAGCGGCGCACCGTGGCGGCTGGCGCTCGTCCCGTTCGCCGGAGTCGCCGCGCTCGGCTATGTCGGCAAGCTGATCAGCCGCGGTCGGCTCAAATACCTGATGCAGCGGATGATGCTCGGCAAGCGCATGACCCCCGCCGAAGAACGCCGCGCGGCCGAAGCCTTCGCCGACCGCGTGATGCGCGACGGCGTCTTCACCAGCGCCCGCGCGCAGATCGAGGCCGACCGCGCCGCCGGCTACCGGCTGGTCATGGCGACCGCATCGTACCGATTCTACGTCGAGGCGATCGCGCGACGATTGGGTTTCGACGCGGTGATCGGCACCGAGAGCGTGCGCGACCGCGACGGCGTACTGCTCGCCGGCATCGAAGGCGAGAATTGCTACGGCCCGGCCAAACTACGGATGATCCAGTCCTGGATGGACCGCGAAGGCATCCCCCGAGACGGCGCGCACGTCCGTTTCTATTCCGACCACGTCTCGGACGCCCCGACCTTCGAATGGGCCGACGAACCCTTCGCGGTGAATGCGCATGGACCGTTGCGGCTGTTGGCGAAGGCCAAGGGTTGGCCGATGCCGGATTGGGAACGGTAGCTCTGCCGTGCGGCGAGTGACGAGGTAAGAAAGCTCGGCCGCAAACTAGGCCCACATCCGGACGCGCGGAATAGCAAGCGCGGCTCTCAAGAACAGCCATTCTTTCCGGGATAACGATTCCCTTTTTCGATCCACAGACGTCGGTTCTGTCAAGGAGCATCTGGAACAGCTTCTCCGAAAGACGATGCTCCTGAGGTCTGTCAGCGTGGTCGGCTTAGCTACTGCTTTGGGATAGGTTTACAATCGGACAGGTCGCTGCACCGACTACCCATCACGTCGGGCGTGTTCTAAAGTCGGGGGGGGGGGGGACAGGGGAAGCAACAATGCTGCGGAAGCAACAATGCTGCGACAGTTCGGGGAAGAAATATGGACGGCTACCGGGCCGACCGTTTCTGTTGCAGGGTTTTCATACCCAACGCGGATGATCGTCATCCGGCTAACAAACAGCGAATTATTCGTCTGGTCCCCCACGGCACTATCCGGCGAACTCAGAGCAGCGATCGATAGCCTTGGGCGAGTGCGTCACATCATAGCGCCGAATACCTTGCATCATATGTTCGTTGACGAGTGGCAAACGGCGTACCCGGCAGCAAAATCCTATGCGGTACCAGCCTTGCGCGCCAAGCGGCCCGACTTGAATTGGGATTGCGCCCTAGAGGATACACCCCCGCCGGAATGGTCAAGTGAGATCGATCAGGTGGTAGTTGGGGGAAACAGGATCACGACAGAGGTCGTATTCTTCCATCGTCCAAGCCGAACAGCAATCTTTACCGACCTCATCCAAAATTTTGAGCCGGGCTGGTTCAAGGGGTGGCGAGCCATCGTTGCAAAGCTCGATTTACTTACCGCTATCCGGCCAACCGTTCCGCGGAAGTTTCGAATGACGTTTCGCGATCGAGACGATGCCCGAAACGCGGTGCAGCGGATTTTGTCATGGAATACAGTTTCGGTGCTGACGGCTCATGGCGCGCCAATCACGCATGATGGTTGCGATGCGATCGCTCATGCTTTCGAGTGGCTGCTCCGCAAATGATACGCTCTGGCGATCCCAGTCAGGGTCGCTGTCATTGTTTCGATCCTACCGTCCTTTTCGGGAATGATGGGTCGATCCCTTTTTAACGCGAAATACGTATTACTCCATGATTTGCCAGCTTGGATGGGTCAGAGGTGATGCAGCGACGTACGATCCTTAGATCGTGACCAAACCGCAGTATTCAGCCATCTCTGCTGCACGGTATTGGCGCGCACGAGGACTCAACAAGCGCAGCGCGCGGGAGCTAAGCTATCCACAATTCTATACGTTGGTGGGACGCGTCATTACAGCCCATCTGGAAGCTCGCGCTCGGTGGCAGGCGTACCAGCGCGCATGGGATGCCCTTGGCGGAAGGAGTGTGAAGCGATGAAGATTTGGTTGGCACTGTTGAGCTTTATGGCGGTTGGCGCCGATAAAGCACCGAACACGGGCAAGACGGTTTTCTTGTGCTCGCTTGGGCAGAAGCAGGTGTCAGTACACGCGCTTGGCAATCAGCTCGTGTACAAGTTCGGAACCAAAGCAAAAGCGGAATTGACGATATTCGGCAGCGTTGCGCGCCATAACGTGTTTTTTCGGACCGCGCGATACGCCAACATCGAGAACCAGCTACGCTTTATCAATGGACGCTTTAGCTACATCGTGTTCAGCGTCGGCGGAAACCCGTCTGTAGGCGCGCAGGCAGTGTCGGGTCTGACGGTAATGAATGGCACTAAGCCTGTGTCGCAGTTGACCTGCCGCCGTTGGACGGAACTGGACAGCAGCATTTTCAACTCCTCGGCGCTCCCAAATGATGACGAAGAATTTTCTGCTTTATAGCCATAGCGCTAGCTCGATACGCAAATAAAATAGGGTTGCAGCCGCCAGTTTACGGCAGTGCAGCGCAAACTGACGACGTGGCTCTACAAAGCTTATCGTTTGTACCATACACAGGACGATGAGAACTGGTGCATTCCCACAGAACTCTAACTTATGCACGGTGGTTGGATTTAGTCAGGTGGCATGATTTCGCTAAATAACTTGCTCACCGCCAGCCTGATACCGACTACCAGTCTATACTCGGAAACACTTGGCGCCCCGAATGACATCGGACAACCCTACACCGTCCCCATCACAACAGCACATCGACGCTGTGGATCACCAGCCCGACCAGTCCGCCGACGATCGTCCCGTTCACGCGGATATATTGCAGATCGCGGCCGACGGCGTTTTCCAGGCGGCGGGTGATCGTGTCGGCGTCCCAGCTGCGGACCGTTTCCGAGACCAGCTTGACGATGCCGTCGCCGTAGTCCGCCGCCGCGCCGACCGCCGCACGCCGCACGAACCGGTTGATCGTCCGCGACATGCGCGGATCGTGCTGCAACGTCTCGCCCAGTTGGCGGAGGATGTCGCCGAGCTTGCCGGCCATCGCCCGCTCGGGGTCGCGCGCGATCGCCAGAAGCGCGCCGCGTGCCTGCTCCCACAGCCCGTCGAGCCAGCGTTGCATCGCCGGATTGTCGAGCAGGTCGTTCTTCATCGTCTCGACGCGCTCGCGCATCCGGCGGTCATATTGCAGGTCCCAGGCGAGCCGATCGAGCCCCTCTTCTGCCTTCAGGCGCAGCGGATGCTCGGGGTCTTCCGCCATCTCCGCGAGCAGCTTGTCGAAGCCGCTGATGAGCTTGTCCGCGACGGTCGAGTCGAGCCCGGTCCAGCGCAGGATCGAGCCGGCCTTGTCATGGACCATCGCGCGGACGAGGTGGTCGTTCGCGGCCAGCGTCTTGGCCGTCCAGCGGATCGCGCTTTCGAGCAGCGGCGCGTGGCGGCGCTCGGCGATCGCGGCCTTGAGCAACTGGCCGAGGATCGGCGACACCTCCGTCGCGCGCAGGCGGGCGCCGATCCCGGCCTTGACCATCCCGCCGAGCCGCGCCGGATCGAGACCTTCTAGCACTTGCGCGACCAGCTTCGACGCGCCCTGGCGGAAGCGCCCCCCTGCCCCCTCCGGCGGATCGGTCAGCCAGCGGGCGATCGCACCCGCCACGTCGAGGCGGCGGGTTCGCCTGGCGATGACGACGGGGATCAGGAAATTCGCGCGGAGGAACTGCGCGAGCGTGTCGCCGATGCGGTCCTTGTTGCGCGGCACGATCGCGGTGTGCGGGATCGGCAGGCCGAGCGGATGGCGGAACAGCGCGGTCACCGCGAACCAGTCCGCGAGGCCGCCGACCATCGCCGCCTCGGCGAACGCGCGGACGAACGCGAAGGCGGGGTGGACCGGAACGAGCGCGCGGCTGACGAAGAACGTCGCGGCCATGAACACCAGCAGGCCGGTTGCGACGATCCGCATCCGGACGAGCGCTGGCGGGGGGGCTTCGCCGACTGGGCGCGTGCGGGGTAAAAGCGTCATACCCGAAACAATCCCCCAGCGCGCCGAATGTTCATGCGCGTGGGGCGGTTCGGATACTCGAGTGTCGCGAAGCGCGCCGTTCGTGTCTCACTCGGCGGGCTGCGTGCCGTCCCCCTGATCGCGGCCATGACCGAGCTTGCCGGTCGCCGGCCCGAGCAACGGCCCCGGATTGGGACCGGCGATCCCGATCACGTCGTCGCCATTGTCGCCCGGGCGATAGGTGAGCAGACGACGACCGAGCCGCGGCCCGACATAGCGCTCGATCCCCACCGCGAGGCTGAACGCCGCGGGGATGATCAGCAGGGTCAGCAGCGTCGACAGCGCGAGGCCGCCGATCACGACCGTGCCCATCGGCGCGCGCGACGACGAATCGCCGCTGAGCGACATCGCGGTCGGCACCATGCCGGCGACCATCGCGACCGTGGTCATCACGATCGGCTGCGCGCGCTTGTGCCCGGCGTCGATGATCGCGGTGAACGCATCGACGCCCTTGCTCATCTCGTCGAGCGCGAAATCGATCAACAGGATCGAGTTCTTGGCGACGATTCCGAGCAGCATCAGCAGACCGATATAGACCGGCAGCGACAGCGGCTGGCCGGTCGCCCACAGCGCGAGCAACCCGCCGAGTGGCGCGAGCAGCAGCGAGCCCATGTTGACGAACGGCGGCAGCACGCGGCGGTAGAGCAGCACCAGCACCGCGAACACGAGGAACGTCCCCGAGATTACCGCGGTGATGAAGTTGACGATCATCTCGGCCTGCCACTTGCTCTGGCCGAGCGTGAGTTCGCTGACGCCGACCGGCAGGTTTTTCATCGCGGGCAGTGCATGGACCTGCTTCATCGCGTTCGAGATGACGACGCCGGGCGCGAGATCGGCGCCCAGCGTGATCTGGCGCTGCTGGTTGACGCGGTCGATCTTGGTCGGCCCAGAGCCCAGACCGATATCCGCGACCAGGTTGAGCGGTACCGAGCCACCCGACGCGGTCGCGACAGGCAGGTTCTGGATCGTCGACAGGCTGGTCCGCGCCGACTGGTCGAGCGCGACGCGGATCGGGATCTGCCGATCGGAGAGCGAGAAGCGTGCGGAGTTCTGGTCGATATCGCCGAGCGTCGCGATCCGGATCGCCGACGATAGCGCCTGCGTCGTCACGCCGAGATTGGCGGCAAGATCGAAGCGGGGGCGAATGACGATCTCGGGACGCTGCATCCCACCCGAGACGCGCGGCGCGGTCAGCGACTTGAGCGATCCCATCTCGCCCACGATCTTGTCCGCCGCCTCCTGTAGCCTGGCGGGATCGCTGCCGCCCAGGACGATCGTCACGTCACGCCCGCTGCCGCCCCAGCCGGACTGCGAGCGGAACGAGACGCGCGCGTCGGGGATCGCGGTCAGTTGCGGCGCCAGGCGGCGTTCGAAGTCGACCGACTTCTCCTTGCGGTCCTCGCGCAGATTGGCGGTCACGGTGCCGCTGCCGACACGCGTGCGGGCATACACCGTGCTGACCACGGGTTGCTGGCCGAGCAGGGCGCTGACCCGTGAGACCACCGCATCGGTCTGCGCCAGCGTGGTGCCGGGCACCATCTCGATCTGCGCGGTCGCGTCGTCCTCGTCGCGGGTCGGCTGGAACTGCGAGGGGATGACGGTGAACATGAACAGCGTAAGTGCGAACGCAAGCACGCCCGCACCGATCGCCCACATGCGGTGATCCACCACGCGGTTGAACATTTTCCGGATGCCGCCGCGCGCGCGCCAGGCCGCGGCCTTGCGGCTGTCGAGCGTCCAGTGGAGCGTGCGGACGTACCAGTCCATGACCTTGCCCTCGCCGTGACTGGCATGGCCGAACGACTTGAGGAAATATGCCGCGATCATCGGCGTGACGAGACGCGCGACTGCAAGGCTCATCAGCACCGCGGCGACCACGGTAAGACCGAAATTCTTGAAGAACTGCCCGGCGATACCCGGCATCAGCGCGACCGGCAGGAACACCGCGACGATCGCCATCGTCGTCGCCAGCACGGCGAGACCGATCTCGTCGGCGGCGTCGATCGACGCCTGATAGGCGGACTTGCCCATTCGCATATGCCGGACGATGTTCTCGATCTCGACGATCGCGTCATCCACCAGCACGCCTGCGACCAGACTGAGCGCTAACAGCGTCATCCCGTTCAGGTCGAAGCCGAGCAGGTCCATGAACCAGAAGGCGGGAATCGCCGACAGCGGAATCGCCAGCGCGGAAATAGCGGTCGCACGCCAGTCACGCAGGAAGATGAACACGACGATGACGGCGAGGATCGCGCCCTCGATCATCGCGTGGATCGCGCTTTCATACTGCGCTTCGGTATAGTCGGTGCTGGTATAGCGCTGGACGAACTTGACCGACGGATTGCGCTTTTCCAGCGCGCGCAGCTTCTCGACCGCGGCGTGATAGACGGTGACGTCGGACGCACCCTTGGCACGCTGGAAATCGAAGGTGATCGCCTGGCGCCCGTCGACGGTCGCGCGGCTGCGCTGCTCGGCGTAAAGGTCGCGGACCTGCGCGATGTCCGCCAGGCGCACGGTGCGGCCGTTGCCCACGTTGATCTGGGTCTGGCCGAGGTCGGCCGCGTCGCGGGCATTGCCGAGCACGCGGATCGACTGTTCGGAGCCGGCGATTTCTGCACGACCGCCGGCCGCGTTCAGATTGACCTGGCGCAACTGCGCGTTGACCTGGCTGGCGGTCAGGCCCTGGCTCTGGAGCTTGAGCGGATCGAGGATCACGCGGATCTCGCGGCTGACGCCACCGTTGCGGCTGATCGTCGCCATGCCGGGAATCGACAACAGGTCCTTGGTGACGGTGTCGTCGATATACCAGGAGAGCTGTTCGACGGTCATGTCGCTGGTGATCGCCGCGAAGCTCGCGACGTCGTTGCCGCTGGTGTTCGCTCGGTACACCTGCGGCTCGAGGATTCCCTCGGGCAGGTCGCTGCGGATCTGCGCGATCGCGTCGCGCACGTCGTTGACCGCGCGGTCGATCGGCGTGCCGATCGTGAGCTGGATCACCGTTTCCGAATTGCCTTCGGTAACAGTCGAGTTGATTTCGTCGATGCCCTGAAGCGAGCGCACAGCCGCCTCGACGCGTTGCGTGACCTGCGTCTCCATCTCGGTCGGCGCGGCGCCCGGCTGGTTGACGACGACGACCGCGATCGGGAAATCGATGTCGGGATCGCGGTTCACGTCCATCCGCATGAAGCTGACGACGCCCGCAAGCATCAAGGCCAAGAACAGGACGATCGGCGGAACCGGGTTGCGGATCGACCAGGCCGAGATGTTGCGGAAGTTCATGAGCTCAGCTCGCCTTCTTGGTGATCGGCTTGACCGTCTGTCCGGGCGCGAGGAAGCCGCCCGCGGACTGTACGACGCGCTCCGAGCCGTCGAGGCCGCCGATGATCGTCACGCCGGCGTCGGACACTTGGCCGATCTTCACGTTGCGCCGCACGATCTTGTCGCCCGGACCGACGATATAGACATAATTGCCCTTCTCGTCGCTCTGCAGCGCGGAATCAGGAAGCAGTGGTGCCTGCGTCACGCCGCCGACGATGGTCGCCGCGGCGAACCCACCGGGGCGCAGAGCCGGATCGTACTTGACCGCGATGCGCGCGATACCCTGGCGGGTCTGCGGATCGATCACGGGCGAAACCTGCCATACCTCGCCGGGATAGCCCTGCGTGGTACCGACCGGCACGACGGTCGCGCGGGCGCCGACATGCAGCCCGGTCAGATCGGCTTCGCTCAACTGCGCGCGCATCTCCATCTGGCCGCCCATCGCCATGCGGAACAGGACGCCCGCCGATGGCCCGACGATCTGGCCGGCCTCGACGCCGCGGGTCAACACCAGTCCGGCGGCGGGGGCGCGGATATCGAGCCGGCCGTTGCGCGCGCGCGCCTCGCCGAGCGTCGCCTGTGCCACCTTCACGCGCGCCGCCGCGGCATCGCGAGTCGCCGCCTTGCGCTGGAGATCGGCCTTCGAGATGAAGCCGCGATCGACGAGTTGCTTCGCGCGATCGAGTTCGGCCTGCGCGATCGTCTCGTCCGAACGCGCGACGCTGATCGAGGCGGCGAGCGACGCCGCCGTCTCGTTTTGGACCGAGCGATCGACCGTCGCGAGCACCTGGCCAGCACCGACCCACGTACCGGGTTCGACCAGTACGCGCGTGATCATACCGCCCTCACCCGCGACGCCGACCGGCATTTCGCGTCGCGCCGCCAGCGTGCCCGTGGCGGAGATCGTCCGGTCGACCGATTGACGGCCCGGCACGACGACCGACACGGTCGGCAACTGCGCGCCCGGCGACGCCGCCGCGACGTCCTTCTTGCCGGACTTAAGAGCATAGACCGCCACCGCGATCGCCAGCACGACAAGAATGATAATGATGATGTTGCGGCGGCGATGCGAAGGCGCGGTGTAATCCGGCAACGCCAGCTGCTCTTCACCCTCGCCGCCGACCATCTTCGTCTCGTAATTCATGCGCGTCACAATCCCAAATCCGACCGGTCTTGTCTCGACCCGCACCATCGTTCGCAAGCTGTATTATCTGAATAAGTCACCGCGCTCAAGCCCCCCGACGAACGCAGGGCGAATACATGCTTCGAATTCGATCCATCCGCAATGGCGTTCAGCTTGCGTTGCGGCGCCCACCGTCACACGCAGACGCATCGTTTCTGGGAGACCCACGCAATGAACACCACCTCGCTACTGATTGCTATCGCCGTACTGCCCCTCGCCACGGCGGCGACCGCTCAGATGACGCCGACGACCGTCGAGCCGATGGTCCCCGCCGCTGGCACCGTGCTGGACGTGACCGCTGAGGGTCGCACAACCCGCGTACCTGATCTGGCGACGATCCGGGCCGGCGTCGTCTCGCAGTCGCCGACCGCGGCCGCCGCGCTGTCGGACAATGCGCAGCGGATGGCGAAAGTCCTCGCGGCGCTGAAACGCGCGGGCGTCGCGCCCCGCGACATCGCGACGTCGTCGGTCGGCCTCGCGCCACAATATCGCTATGCCGACAACCAGCCGCCGGTCATCACCGGCTACCAGGCGACCAATACCGTTTCGATCAGGTTCCGCGATGTCGCGAAGTCCGGCACGATCCTCGACGCGCTGGTGGCGCAGGGTGCGAACCAAATCGACGGGCCGAACCTGTCGATCGACCAGCCCGATGCCGTGCTCGACGAAGCCCGGACCGATGCGATCGCGCAGGCCAAGCGTCGCGCCGATCTGTACGCGAAGGCCGCTGGCTTGCGAGTCTCGCGGATCGTCTCGATCGCCGAATCGGGGCAGGACACGGGTGGCTCGCCGCAACCGATGATGATGATGCGCGCATCGATGGCCAAGGACAGCACGCAGATCGCGCCTGGCGAAAAGGATGTCACCGTAACGGTGTCGGTGCGCTTCTTGTTGAATTGACAAAAAAAGGGCCGCCCGGTTGCCCGGGCGGCCCCTCTTCAACTTCGCGTGACGAAGCGAACCTTAGCGAACGCTACCGCGACGCACGAGGTTCACGATCGCGAGCAGGACGATGGCGCCCAGCAGCGACACTATGAACGAGGTCAGCGTGAGCGGGGCGTTGTTGATCGAACCACCCGACAGGATCAGGCCGCCGATGAACGCGCCGACGATGCCGACGATGATGTTCAGGAAAATGCCCTGCTGCGCGTCGGTGCGCATGATCATGCTAGCGATCCAGCCGATGACGCCGCCGATGATCAGCCAAAGAATGAGACCCATGATATTTTCCCTCCGTTGAACCCGTATCCGGGCGATGGCGGAAAGACGTGCGAGCGGCGTTTTTTGTTCCGCTCGCGTTTTGAGTTTTAGATCTCAGTATTTTTGCTGGCGTTCGTACAACGACTTGTAGTGCTGGATCCGGGTCACGCGCAGCCCCGGCATCCCCGACCGATCGATCGCGCGCTGCCAGCTCGCGAATTCCTCGACGGTCAGGCCATAGCGGGCGCAGACGTCGTCGACGCTCAGCAAACCGCCATTCACGGCGGCGACCACCTCGGCCTTGCGCCGTACCACCCACCGGGTCGTGCTGGGCGGTGGCAGGGTATCGAGCGTCAACTGCTCGCCGAGCGGCCCGATGACTTTGCCGGGACGGATTTTCTGGTTCTCGATCATTTGAAACCTCTGATCGGGGCGGGGGGCCCCCTCACGATACGCACACACGACCTGTACGCACAGGTCTTGAAGATCGGCTGAAACGCCGCGGTAAACAGCATCTTCATTCGTCCTTCCACCGGGTTAAAGCTGTCGCCATCGGCCCGTTGAACGCACCGTGCAGCGGCGCGAACAATTTTGGGTCGATCGCCGACCTTGCGAAGCTGGCCTGCACCACCGCGGTCGGGCTCGCTGCCTGCCGGGCGGCGATACCGACGATCAGGACCGCGAGATCACCCGGAAGGACGGTGACCTCGGCATCGCGATCGAAACGGGGAAAACTCAGGTCCAACGGGGTACTCGCGACAACTCTTGGGATGGCCGGTATAGCGCGAGGGGGTGAAGGGACCGTAAAACCCGGCGAAAGAGTTCGTGAACTTGTCGCTTTTTTCCAATCGTCGGTCGCGTTTTCTGCTCGACTCGTCCTGATCCACGTCAACCCGCGCATCTTTTTGCAACGTCGCCCCGTCGCGCCTATGTGACCTCCATGGAACAGCGTGATTTTCAGCTCGGCCCCGATCTGGCCGGGAAGCGCATCGTCGTGGCGATGTCCGGTGGCGTCGACAGCTCGGTCGTCGCCGCGCTCGCGCATGCCACCGGTGCCGAGACGATCGGCGTGACCTTGCAGCTGTACGATCACGGCGAGGCGGTCGGCCGCGCGGGATCGTGCTGCGCCGGCCGCGACATTCGCGACGCCCGCGCGGTGTGCGACCGGCTGGGCATCGCGCATTACGTGTTCGATCACGAAACCAGCTTCCGTGAGCAGGTGGTCGACAAGTTCGCCGACGAATACCTCGCCGGCCGCACGCCGATCCCTTGCGTCCAGTGCAACATGGGCCCGAAGTTCACCGACCTGCTGAAGCTCGCGCGCGATCTCGGCGCGGACTGCCTCGCGACCGGGCATTATGTCCGACGGGTCGAGGGCACGCACGGAGCCGAACTGCACCGCGGTGCCGATCCGGCGCGGGACCAGAGCTATTTCCTGTTCGCGACCACGCAGAGCCAGTTGGATTACCTCCGCTTTCCGTTGGGTGGCCTGCCCAAGGCGCGGGTGCGCGAGATTGCGGCGGAACTCGGCCTCGGCGTCGCGGCCAAGCCGGACAGCCAGGATATCTGCTTCGTGCCGGATGGCGATTACGCCGGGCTCGTGAAAAAGCTACGGCCCGAGGCGGCGGAGACCGCGGGGGATATCGTCGATCTCGGCGGCACGAAGCTCGGCGAGCATCGCGGGCTGATCCACTTTACCGTCGGCCAACGCCGCGGGCTGGAGATCGGCGGCAGTCCCGAGCCGCTCTATGTCGTGCGCGTCGAGCCGGAGACGAAGCGAGTCGTCGTCGGCCCCCGTCGCGCACTCGCCGTCGAGGCGGCGCGGATGACGGACATCAACTGGTTGGGCGGCGATTTCACCGGGCCGCTGACGGCCAAGGTACGGTCGATGGCAAAGCCCGTCCCTGCCCGTCTGATCGGCGACCGCGTGGTGTTCGATGCGCCGGAATACGGCGTCGCGCCGGGGCAGGCTGCTGTGTTATATGCAGGCGAGCGCGTGCTTGGCGGCGGCTGGATTGCGGACACCGAGGCGGCACTGGTCGCCGCCTGACGCGTTCAGGGCGGATGGATATCGAAGATCTACGCCGCCAGATGGAAGCCGCCGCCGCGGCGATGGATTTCGAGACCGCGGGAAAGTTGCGCGATCAGATCAGCGTGTTGCGGGGCGGTGGCGAAGTGGCGGACACTGCTGGTCTGACCCGCCAGCAGCCGGGGGCGATGGGGCTTGGCACAAGCCAGCAACGCATGACGCCGCCGCCGGGTTGGGTGAAACCGAAGAAACCCGATCCGATGACCAAGGGGCGGAAGCGGTAAGGCTACCCCGTCATCCTGACGAAAGTCAGGATCCAGGATATCAAACGATGACGTTCGTCGCTCTGGATCCTGACTTTCGTCAGGATGACGGAGGTATTTTGGCTGCGTTTACGGCAGCAGGAACGTGCCTTCGATCGTCGTCACGCACGATCCGCCCAGCACCACCCGGTCGCCCTCAAGACGACACGTCAGCTTCCCGCCACGCGCACTCGCCTGATACGCGGTAAAGCTGTTCCCCAAGGTCGGCGCCCAATACGGCACCATCACCGCATGCGCGGAACCCGTCACCGGATCCTCGTCGATCGCATAGTACGGCGTGAAGACGCGACTGACGATGTCGGTCGCTTCGCCGCGCGCGGCGACGATCGCGACGATCGGGAATGCCGACAGCGCGGCGAAATCCGGCTTGAGATTGCGCACGACGGCCTCGTCCTCGACGATCACGAGCGCATAGCCCTTGTCGTGCCACAGGGTTTCGACGGGCTCGGCGACATTCAGCGCCGCGACGATCTCCGGGATCGACTTCGGGCTTGGTCCCCATGCCGGCAACTTGAGCGTGTAGCCGCTGCCCGCCCGCGCGACCTCCAGTATCCCAGCCTGCCGCGTCCGGAACCGCACACGGTCAAGCGCGGTGTCCGATGACAGCACGAAATGCCCGCTCGCCAGCGTCGCATGACCGCACAGCGCGACCTCTGCGCCCGGCGTGAACCAGCGCAGGTCGAAATCGACGCCCTCGTCATCAGACGCGACGATGAACGCGGTCTCGCTCAGGTTGTTCTCCTGCGCGATGTTGAGCAGCACGGCGTCGTCGAGCCAGGTCGACAGCGGCATCACCGCCGCCTGGTTGCCGCCGAACGGCGTGTCGGAAAACGCATCGATCTGCGCGAACGGTATTCTCATGCCTTAAGCCCCTTAGACGCGCGTGCCGAACCCTGGTTCAAACCCGCTTGCCGAACCAATGCGGCGTCACGTCCGCTTCGACCAGCGGATTGTCGGTGTCGACATGTCCCTCGGGATCGAGATGGATCAACACCTCGACCTTGGGGAAGGCGGTGCGCAGGTTGCGCTCGACCGCTTCGACGATGTCGTGCGCGTTGGCCACCGTCAGGTCGCGCGAGACTTCCATGTGGAACTGCGCGAAGTCGTGGCTCCCCGAGCGCCGTGTGCGGAAATCGTGGATGCCGCGGATGCCGGGCTGGCGCGCGGCGACGTCGAGGAATTGCGTGCGCAGATCCTCCGGCCATTCCTTGTCCATCAGCTGGTCGATCGCGTTCGACGACGCCTGGAACGCGCCCCAAGCCAGCCACAACGCGATGACGATGCCGAAGATCGGATCCGCCCCGCTCCACCCCACATATTGATCGAGCACCAGCGCGACGATCACCGAACCGTTGAGCAGCACGTCGGATTGATAGTGCACGTTGTCCGCGAGGATCGCGACCGAACCCGTCTGGCGGATGATGCGACGCTGATAGGATAGCAGGAACACCGTGGCGACGATCGCGATCACCGACACCCCGATACCGAAATCGGCGCCGGTGGTCGGCTGCGGGTCACCGAACGCGAGGATCGCGCGCCAGGCGATGCCGACCGCCGACGCGGTGATCAGCATGACCTGGAACAGCGCCGCGAGCGCCTCAGCCTTGCCATGGCCGAAGCGATGGTCGTGATCCGCCGGCGTCGCCGCGAGCCGCACACCGTACAGCGTAACCAGCGACGCGAGCAGGTCGAGCGCGGTATCGGCGAGCGAACCGAGCATCGCGACCGAGCCCGTCGACCACGCCGCAAAGCCCTTCAACAGCAACAGGAAACACGCCATCGCAACGCTGGCGAGCGCCGCGCGGGTTGCCAGGGGTATGACCTTGCGGCGTTCGTCCTGTGTCATGGGAACAACAGCCCTTCGTTCCAGTTGCCGCTTTCGCGCGTGAACAGCCGCCGTTCGTGGAGCCGATGCGCACGGTCCTGCCAGAACTCGATCCGCGTCGGCGTCACGCGGTAGCCACCCCAATGCGGCGGCCTTGGCACGTCCTGCCCGTCGAACTTCGCGGTCATTTCGGCAAAGCGCTGCTCGAAGGTTTCGCGAGTGTCGAGCGGGCGCGACTGCTCCGATGCCCACGCACCCAGCTGCGAATCACGACCGCGCGACGCAAAATAGGCATCCGATTCGGCGTCGGTCACGTGCGTCACCGGGCCCTCGATGCGGATCTGACGGCGCAGCGACTTCCAGTGGAACAGCAGCGCACCCTGCGGATTGGCCGCCAGTTCGCCCGCCTTGCGGCTTTCGCGGTTGGTGTAGATCACGAAGCCATCGGGGCCGTGGCCCTTCAGCAGCACCATGCGCACCGACGGTCGCCCCTCGGCATCGGCCGTCGCGAGCGCGACTGCGTTCGGGTCGTTCGGCTCGGACTGCTTGGCTTCGGCGTACCAGCTGTCGAACAGCGTGAAGGGATCGTCTGACATGGCGCGCGCCATAGCGGGATTTGGCGCGGAACGAAACTTTGGAACGACTCGACCTCGCCGATGATTGATCCAGGTAATCGAATCGTTTCCGCAACGAAGGAACACGCAAGGTGGCAGCGCGCGCGTATTGGCAGGGGCAGATCCGTCTGGCTCTCGTCTCGATCCCGGTCGAGATCTATTCCGCGACCAAGTCCGGTGCGGCGGTGTCGTTCAAGCAGATTCACGAGCCTTCTGGGCAGCCGATCCATTACGACAAGGTCGTTACTGGCGTCGGCCCGGTCGACGCCGACGAGATCATGAAGGGGTATGAGGTCTCGAAGGGCGAATATGTCCTGTTGGAGCAGGACGAGATCGATGCGGTGAAGCTCGAATCGAAGAAGACGCTGGAGCTGACCCAGTTCGTCGATGCGAGCGAGATCGACGTGCTCTATTACGAGAAGCCGTATTTCGTGGTGCCCGCGGATGATCTCGCGGAGGAGGCTTTCATCGTTCTGCGCGAGGCGCTGAAGCGGACGAAGAAGGTCGGGCTCGGCCAGCTTGCGATGCGCGGGCGCGAATATGTCGTCAGCCTGAAGCCGTGTGGGCGCGGGATGGTGCTGGAGACGCTGCGCTACGCCGACGAGGTGCACAAGGCGCAGGGGTATTTCCGCGAGATCCCCGACGACAAGCCTTCCGAGGAACTGCTGGAACTCGCGGAGGCGCTGATCGAGAAGCGCAGCGCTGACTTCCATCCGCAGGAGTTCCACGATCGCTATGTCGATGCGCTGAAGGACCTGATCGAACGCAAGCGCAAGGCGAACGGGAAGAAGATCATCGAGGACAAGGACACCGGCGGGAAGACCGGGTCGAACGTGGTCGATCTGATGGCGGCGTTGAAGAAGTCGATGGAGAAGAGTGGGGGTGCGGAGAAGGCGCCGGCGAAGAAAGCCCCCGCCAAGCGCGCACCGGCAAAAACCGCTGCCAAAGCTCCCGCGAAGAAACGTGCGTAACCCCCTCCCTTGTTCCCCCGCGAAGGCGGGGGCCCAGACTGGACTCCCGCCTTCGCGGGAGAACAAACTTCTTCAAGCGACCGAACCCTGCCCCGTCATCCCAGCGAAAGCTGGGATCTCCCGGTTGCAGCCCACCCCCTCGCCGCGCGAGGTCCCGGCTTTCGCCGGGATGACGAAGACGGGACGCTATTGATGGCCACGCCCCCGGATCCCCTCGCCCTCTACAATTCCAAGCGGAACTTCACCAAGACCGCCGAACCCGCGGGCACGCTAGCCCCCGACAACGGCAATTCGTTCATGGTCCAAAAGCACGACGCCACCCGCCTCCACTGGGACTTCCGCCTCGAAATCGACGGCGTCCTGAAAAGCTGGGCGGTTACCCGCGGCCCCAGCCTCGACCCCAACGAGAAGCGCCTCGCCGTCCGCACCGAGGACCACCCGCTCAGCTACGCCACCTTCGAAGGCACGATCCCCGCGGGCGAATATGGCGGCGGCACGGTGATGCTGTGGGACCGCGGCACATGGTCGCCGATCAAGGGCAAGTCGGCCAAGGACCTCGACAAGGGCCACCTCCACTTCGTCCTCGATGGCGAGCGGATGAAGGGTGAATGGCTGCTGATCCGCCTGAAGCCCCGCGCGAAGGAGAAGCGCGAGAACTGGCTGCTCAGGAAGATCGACGATGCGGCAGCCGGCGGCACCGACACGCTGGTTGAAGAAGCGCTGACCAGCGTCTCGACCGGCCGCACGATGATCGAGATCGAAGAGGGCAAATCCTCCCCGGCACGGGGAGGGGGACCAGCGAAGCTGGTGGAGGGGGCGGCCCGCAAGAGTACCGCCAGCCGTAAAGGTATCGCCAGCAACAAGCCCCCCTCCACCCCCGCGAAAGGTCGCGGCGGTCCCCCTCCCCGTGCCGGGGAGGAATTTCAGGACCTCCAACTCTGCACCTTGGTCGACGCCGTCCCCACCGGCTCCGCATGGCTCCACGAAGTCAAATACGACGGCTACCGCGCGCTATTCTCCGTCGCCGGCGGCAAGGCGAAAGTCTTCACCCGCACCGGCCTCGACTGGACCGACAAGTTCGCCGCGATCGCCGAGGCCGCCGCAAAACTCCCCGTAAAATCCGCGCTGATCGACGGCGAAATCGTCGCGTTCAAGGACGGCCACCCCGATTTCTCGACGCTGAAGGACGCGATCTCCGCGGGCGGCGACATGACGCTGTTCGCGTTCGACCTGCTCGCGCTCGACGGCGAAGACCTGACCGGCCTCTCCAACCTCGACCGCAAGGCACGGCTGCAACCGCTGATCCCCGAGGACGAAGACCGCCTCCGCTACTCCGACCACGTCATCGGCGCGGGCGAGCAACTGTTCGAGACGATGTGCCGCGAAGGCCTCGAAGGCATCGTCTCGAAACGCGCCGACGCACCCTATGCGGGCAAGCGGACCAAGGCATGGCTCAAGGTCAAATGCACGCACCGCCAGGAATTCGTGATCGTCGGCTGGCTGCCCTCCGACAAGAAGCGCGGGTTCAAGTCGCTGTTGCTCGGCGTCCGCGAGGGCAAAGGGTATCGCTATGCGGGGAAGGTCGGCACCGGGTTCGACCAGGCGTTGATGGACGAGATCCGCGACAAGCTCGACGCACTCGATCGCAAGACGCCGACGGTCGAGGCGCCCAAGGCGGCGGTCCGCGGCGCGAAATGGGTGACGCCGAAACTGGTCGCGGAAGTTGCGTTTGCCGAGGTCACCCCCGACGGCGTACTCCGCCATTCGAGCTTCATCGGCCTGCGCGAGGACAAGGCTGCGAAGGACGTCGTCGCCGAAACGCCCGCGCCACTGCCCGATGTGGAGGAGAGCGCCGCGCCAGCAACCAGTATCAAGGTCAGCAGCCGCGACCGCGTGATCTTCGACCAGTCGGACGTCACTAAGGGCGATCTCGCGGACTATTACGTCGCGGTCTCGGGGATCATGCTGCCGGTCGCGGGCAATCGCCCGATCAGCCTGGTCCGATGCCCCCAGGGCCGGTCGCGCGCGTGCTTCTTCCAGAAACACGACGCGGGGAGCTTCGGCGACGCGGTGCACAACGTGCCGATCCGCAAGAAGGACGGCTCGACCGAGGACTATCTTTACGTCGACGACGCGGACGGGCTGGTCGCGTGCGTGCAGATGGGGACGATCGAGTTCCACGGCTGGGGCTCGTCGAACTCCGCCTTGGAGAAGCCCGACCGACTGATATTCGATCTCGATCCCGACGAAGGCCTCGACTTCGGCGACACCAAAAAGGCGGCCGAGCATCTTAAGAACCAGCTCGCCGAACTGGGACTGGTCAGCTTCCCGATGCTGTCCGGTGGCAAGGGCGTCCACGTGGTCGTGCCGCTGACTCCGGAGGCGGAATGGCCGGCGGTGAAGGACTTCGCGGATCGTTTCGCGCGGGCGATGGCGGGGGCGGATCCCGAGCGCTTCGTGGCAACGATGGCGAAGGCCAAGCGCAAGGGGCGGATCTTCATCGACTGGCTCCGCAACCAGCGCGGGGCGACCGCGGTGATGCCGTACTCGGCGCGGGCTCGGGCTGGGGCGCCGGTGGCGGCGCCAGTGTCGTGGACTGAGTTGCGGGATATCGAGACTGCGGCGCGGTGGGGCGTGAAGGATGGGGCCGAGTTGATCGAGCGGGCTGGGTCGCGGGCGCTTGCGGGGTGGGGGGTGGCGGATCAGGTTTTGCCAGATTTGTGAGCTGCCCCCTACTTTAGCTGCGACCCCGGCGGAGGCCGGGGCCCAATTGGAAAGGTGGTGGTAACGGAGCGATGCCCTCCATTATCGCCATCCCCCAATTGGGCCCCGGCCTTCGCCGGGGTGGTGGTTTGTGGAGGCGGCAGCTGGCCCCCTTACTGTTCCCTCGCGAACGCGGGGGTCCAGGATAACTGAACGCAGCGCCTGGGATTCCTGGCCCCCCGCGTTCGCGAGGGAACTGCAGTAAGGTATAGCCCCCGCGACAATTTATGTTGCACCGCCGCGTCGAAAGGTGAAACACCACCGCCTGTATTCGGGGGCTTGAGGCATTGAACACGGCGGACACGGCGACGCACACCGCGCCCCTTTTCGACGCGACGGTTCATGCCGAGCGCTGGATCGCCGACTATTGCGCGCGCAGCACCAGTGCCGACGTGCTCTGCGAAGATGCCGACCCCGCCTGGGCGGCGATGTTCGCAGAACTCGCGATGGTCGCCTCGGACGACCTCGGCCACATCCGCGAACGCGTCCAGCGGCATGCGGTCGACATCGGCACCGGCTTCCGCATCGCCGACGAACCCGATGAGCGCCCCTGGCCCGTCTCGCCCGTACCCTTGCTGATCGAGGCCGGCGAATGGGCGGGGATCGAGCGCGGCGTGATCCAGCGCGCGACGTTGATGGAGACGGTGATCGCCGACCTCTACGGCGAGGGAAAGCTGGTCGCCGATGGCAACATCCCCGCCGCGCTCGTCACCGGCAGTCCGTTCTTCCTGCGGCCGATGGTCGGGCTCGACCCGCCCGGCGGCCGCCATCTCGATTTCATCGCGATCGATCTCGGCCGCGGCCCGACCGGTGAGTGGCGCGTGCTCGCCGATCACCTCCGCGCACCCGCCGGCGCCGGCTATGCGCTGGAGAACCGGATCGCGGTCAGCCGTACGCTCGGCGGGTTGCAGGATCGGCTCAACGTCCAGCGGCACGCGCCGTTCTTTGCCGCCTTCCGCGCCGGCATCGCGGCGATGTGCAAGCGAACCGACCCGCGGATCGGGCTGCTTACACCCGGCCGGTTCAACCCGAGCTATCCCGAACAGGCGCATCTCGCGCGGTATCTCGGGCTGTTGCTGGTCGAGGGCGCCGATCTCGCCGCGCTCGAGGACAAGGTGTATGTCCGCACCATTGGCGGGCTTAAGCGGATCGATGCGTTGTGGCGGCGGCTCGACCCGCGGCTGCTCGATCCGCTGGCGTTCGACACGCATTCGCAGATCGGCGTGCCCGGGCTGATCGATGCTTACGCCGCCGGCCACGTCGTGCTGTCGAACGCGCCGGGCTCGGCCGTGCTGGAGGCGCCCGCGTTCTCGGCATTCCTGCCACAGCTCGCGAAGTCGCTGCTCGGCGAAGATTTGCTCCTCCCCAATATCGCGACGTGGTGGTGTGGGCAGGACGGCGCGCGCGCGCAGGTCGAAGCCAATTTCGATCGCCTGCTGATCGGTCCGGCGTTCCACTCGCGTCCGCTCGGCATGACCGGCGGCCCGATCGCTGGCGCCGACATCGCCGGCGAAGACAGGACGCGCCTGCTCGCCGACATGGCGAATCGGCCGCAGGATTACGTGGGGCAAGAGCTGGTCCAGCTCTCGACGATGCCGGTCGTGGTCGGCGATGCACTCGTCCCTCGCCCGTTTACTCTGCGCGTCTTCGCAGCGCGTAACGGCGACGGCGAATGGACCGTCCTCCCCGGCGGGTTTGCGCGGATCGGCGAGCATCCCGACGCGCGGGCGGCGGTGATGGGCGAAGGCATCTGGTCCGCCGACGTCTGCATCTATGGCGCCGAGCCAGTCGCGCCCGTGTCGCTGCTGACCGCCGCGGACTCGCTCCAGGTCCGCCGCAATCCGGGGACGTTGCCGAGCCGGGTAGCGGACAATTTCTACTGGCTCGGGCGCTATCTGGAGCGCGGCGAAGCGCTGCTCGGCGCGATCCGGGTGATGCTCGGCAATTCGATCGACGTCGACGGCGGCGCTGTTTTGTCCCCTACCACGGTCGGCAAGCTGGTAGGGTTGATCGTCGGGGCGGGCAGCGCGCCACATCCGCCGAGCTTGCGCCGCGCCGACCTGACCGCGCTCGCCCGCACCGCGATGGAGGACGAGCGCTGGCAGTCGATCCTGACGCTCAACCGCCACGCGCGCGAGATCGGCGAAGGCTCGCGCGATCGGTTGTCGGCGGACATGGTGCGGCTGCTTGAGGCGCCCTTCCCGACGCATCGCGGAATGCTGGAACGGGCTGGCTCGCTGCAACGGCGCTATGCCGCGATCGCCGGGTTGTCGGCGGAGCATATGGGGCGGACGGCGGCGTGGCGCTTTCACGATCTCGGGCGGCGGATCGAGCGGGCGATGGCGATGGCGCGCGCGATCCGATTGTTCGGGATGCCGGGCGCGTCGCCGGACGATCTGTCGGTGCTGCTCGACCTGGCCGATAGCCAGATCAGTTATCGGCAGCGCTATCCGACGGGGATCGCGCGGGTGCCGGTGATAGATCTGGTGGCGCTCGATCCGGGCAATCCGCGCAGCCTCGCGTTTTCGGCGGAGCGGATTGCGGCGCGGTTGGCGGAGTTGCCGGTGCTGAGCGACGACGAGATGGCGGAGCCGCAACAGGCTCAAGCGACCGGGTTGCAGGCGATCGTGATGACGTCGACCGCGGCGGAGCTGGATGCGGAGACGCTGGGGGATATCGAGCGGCGGCTCGGCGCAGTGTCGGATGCGCTGGCGCGGCGGTATTTCTTGCAGGGTGCGGAGCCGTTGCGGACTAGTGGGCTGACGTTGGCGTGAGGGGCGTGACCGTGCGCAACCTACTCCCTCTCCCCTCCGGGGAGAGGGTCGGGGTGAGGGGCAGCCAAGCAATGCTGTGCCCGGAACAGCCCCTCACCCCAGCCCTCTCCCCGGAGGGGAGAGGGGGCAAGAAAAGCGCTTCCCTCTCGTCGATGGGCAGCGGGTTCCGTTCATGATCTACGATATTCGCCACGTCACGACGTTCGATTACGGCGCGAGCGTGAAGTTTGCGCGGTGCAATCTGCGGTTGAAGCCGATCGACTGGCCGGGGCAGCATCTCGATAGCTATGCGCTGTCGGTGCATCCGGCCGGGCGTACCAGCGCGGCGCGGGCAGAGGCGGGGCTGGCCAACGTGACGCGATTGGTCGTCGACAGCCCGGTTCGCCACCTGACGATCGAGAGCAGGTCGCGGATGACGGTGGATCGGCTCGTGCCGGTGCCCGACGCGAGCGATCCGACGCTTGGGGAGATCGCGGCGATGGCGCGGGCCAGCACCGACCTCTCCGCGGCGAGTCCGGCGAACTACATCTATCCCTCGCCGCTGATCCCGCTCGACCAGGCGATCGCCGACTATTGCGCGGTCGATCTCGATCCTTCGCGCGGCGCACTGGAGGCGGGGATCGCGCTCGCGCGACGGATCCAGGTGGAGTTCGAATTCGACGCCGACGCGACGCTGGTCGATACGCCGCCGCACGAGGCGTTCCTCCAGCGCAAGGGCGTGTGCCAGGATTTCGCGCAGATCATGATCACAGGCTTGCGAGCGGCGGGGCTGCCGGCGGCGTATGCGTCCGGGTATATCCGGACGATCCCGCCCGAGGGCCAGCCGCGGCTGGTCGGGGCGGATGCGACGCATGCGTGGGTGCTGCTGTGGTGCGGACCGGTGCGCGGCTGGGTCGGGGTCGATCCGACCAACGGGATCTGGATGGCAAGCGATCACATCGTGATGGCGGTGGGCCGCGATTATGCGGAGATCGCGCCCGTCGACGGAGTCGTCCTGGGGTCGGGCGCGCAACACATGGACGTCAGTGTCGATGTGGCGCCCTCATACGGTCCGTAGCGATTGCAAATACGAGGCCCTGCCAAATCGGAGAAGCGCCACAAGGCAATCAACGCCAAAAACAACAAAGCCGGCCCCTTTCGGAACCGGCTCGTCGTCAACTGATTTGGCCACTCCTTTCGGAGTCGGCCAGGAAATCAGTTGCTGTCGGAGTTGTCGTCCTTGACGATCGCAACGATGCCGATAGCAGCAACGCCTGCTGCGATCAGGATCGCGAAGATGCCGCCGCCGCCGGCGAGTTCGCTCTTGTCCGTCGTCACCGAACCGGCGCGCACGGAAACAGGAGCAGCCGTCGCTGCAACCGAAGTGGTCATCATGGCAAGTGCAAGCGCACCGCCGGTAAGTGCCTTAAGCTTCATATACATCTCCAGAGTTATTCCCACGTCCGTGCATTGCAACGCAACATTTGTCAATTCGTTCCGCGACTAAAGCGTATCCAATCGGACAGTGTTGCTTTCGTATCACGCTGTGCCTTCGACCATCTCGGCGAGGTCGAGCCAGCGTAATTCGGCGGCTTCCTTTTCCGCGCGTGCAGTCTCGATCGCCTTGGTCAGCCTAGCAAACGTCGCATGGTCACGCATGTACAGGTCGGGCTTGGCGAGCTTCACCGCATCGCTGGCCATCTGCTTGTCGAGCTCCTCGATCCGCTTCGGCAGCAACTCGTAATCGCGCTGGTCCTTGTACGTCAGCTTTGCACGAGGCGCCGCAGCGACCGGAGCCGTCGCCGCGACCTTCTTCGACGCCCGCTTGCCAGTCGTCGTCGAGACGCGGCGCTTTTCCCAATCCTCGTAGCCGCCCGCGACCACGTCGACCGTGCCCGAGCCATCAAGCCCGAGCGTGATCGTCACGGTTCTGTCGAGGAAGTCGCGGTCGTGGCTGACGATCAGCACGGTGCCGTCGTAATCGCCAATCACCTCCTGCAACAGGTCGAGCGTCTCGAGATCGAGATCGTTGGTCGGCTCGTCGAGCACCAGCAGGTTCGACGGCTTGGCGAACTCGCGCGCCAACAGGAGTCGCGAGCGCTCGCCGCCTGACAGCGAACCGATCTTCGCATCGACCATGTTAGGGTCGAACAGGAAGTCCTTCAGGTAGCCGTGGATGTGCTTGCGCACCCCGAGCACGTCGATCCATTCGCCGCCGTCGACGACGACTTCGCGGACCGTCTTCTCTGGTGCCATCAGGCTGCGCTGCTGGTCGATCACCACCGCATCCAGGGTCTGGGCGAGCTTGATCGTTCCGCTGTCCGGCTGGATCTCGCCGGTCAGCAGCTTGAGCAAGGTCGACTTGCCCGCGCCGTTGCGGC
The DNA here is from genome assembly GCF_040407565.1 of Sphingomonas faeni. Taxonomy (GTDB): domain Bacteria; phylum Pseudomonadota; class Alphaproteobacteria; order Sphingomonadales; family Sphingomonadaceae; genus Sphingomonas; species Sphingomonas faeni_F. Next base: position 489,589 of record NZ_JAPZPR010000001.1, on the reverse strand, counting down.
CGACGATGCCTATGCGGTCGCCTCGCGTCACACGAAGCGTCAAGTCGCCGATGATCGTGCGGTCGCCGTACACCTTGGTGACGTTCTTCGCGTCGATCACGACCTTCGACTTGGTGTCGTCGCTCGCGGTCGTCAGGTTCGCCGAGCCCTGCGGCCCGATCATCGACGCGCGTTCGGCGCGCATCTCGTGCAGCTTGGTGAGGCGGCCCTGGTTGCGCTTGCGCCGCCCGGTGACGCCGCGGAGCAGCCAATGCTCCTCCAGCTTCAGCCGCGCATCGAGCTTCTCGGCCTGGCGCTGTTCCTCGGCATAGACCTGCTCGGTCCACGCCTCGAACCCGCCAAAGCCGATCTCGGCACGTCGGATCGCACCGCGATCGAGCCACAGCGTCTGCTTGGTCAGGCGGGTCAGGAACGTACGGTCATGGCTGATGACGACGAAGGCGCCGCGGAAGCGTTTGAGCCAGTCCTCGATCCATTCGATCGCGCCGATGTCGAGATGGTTGGTCGGCTCGTCGAGCAGCAGCACATCGGGGTCCTGCGACAGCGCCCGGACGATCGCCGCGCGACGCCGCTCGCCACCCGAGGCGGAGGCCGCCTCGCGCGACAGGTCGATGCCGAGCTGGTCGGCGATCGAATCCGCCTCGTAGTTCACCGGCGCATCGTCGCCCGCCATCACGTAATCGCGCAGCGTCGCGAAGCCGCGCAGATCGGGCTCCTGCTCAAGGATGACGACGCGCGTGCCGGGGACGATCGTCCTGCGTCCCTCGTCCGCCTGGACGCTGCCGCCGAGCAGCTTGAGCAAGGTCGTCTTGCCGGCGCCGTTGCGGCCGATCAGCGCGAGCCGGTCGCGCGGTCCGATATGGATGTCGAGATTGCGAAAGAGCCATCCCGAGCCCTGGACGAGTCCGAGGCCTTCGAATGCTAAGATTGGTGCTGCCATGTTCGCGCCACGTAGGGGTGCGAAGTGATGCAGGCAAGTTACACCGTCATGGTAACGTGCCTCAGTACCGGGGGCCGCCCCATTCACAGGCTGTTCAATGCCGGGCCGCTATGCCACGCCCATGAAGATGCTGCTTTTCCTTGCAACCCTGGCCGCGGCGCCCGTGCTGATCGGTGCCGCTCCTATGGGAGCGGGCGCCGAACAACGCCGCAGCGATCAGATGTCCGCGTTCGAGGGGCGCAAGACGGGTCGCCTGCTGTCGGTCCGCGAGATCGAGGCGCGCGTGCGTCCGACCATGGGAGACGCGCAGTATCTCGGCTTCGACTATGATTCGGGCAGTGCCATTTACACGCTCAAATACCTGCGCAATGGAACCGTCATCTGGGTCGACGTAGATGGCCGTACCGGCCAGATCGTCGGCCGCACGGGTCGCTGAAAACCCCAATAGAGAGGAGAATCATGCGCGTTCTGATCGTCGAGGACGAGCCGAATCTCGGCCAGCAATTGAAGAACACCCTCGAAGGTGCCGGCTATGCCATCGACCTCGCCGTTGATGGCGAAGAGGGGCATTTCCTCGGCTCGACCGAGAATTACGACGCGGTCGTGCTCGATCTCGGCCTGCCCGAGATCGACGGTTTGACCGTGCTCGATCGTTGGCGGAAAGAGGGCAAGGTCATGCCCGTCCTTGTCCTGACCGCGCGCGACAGCTGGTCGGACAAGGTCGCGGGCCTCGATGCGGGCGCCGACGACTACGTCGCCAAGCCGTTCCAGAGCGAGGAACTGATCGCGCGTCTGCGGGCGCTGATCCGCCGTGCGTCGGGCAATGCGTCGTCCGAGCTGACCGCGGGCGACATTCGCCTCGACACGCGCAGCGGCAAGGTGACGCGCGCCGGCGAGCCGGTGAAGCTGACTGCGCAGGAATACAAGCTGCTGAGCTACCTGCTGCACCACAAGGGCAAGGTGGTCAGCCGTACCGAGCTGATCGAGCATATCTACGATCAGGATTTCGATCGCGATTCGAACACGATCGAGGTCTTCGTGACGCGCATCCGCAAAAAGCTTGGCCAGGACGTGATCACGACGATCCGCGGCCTCGGCTACAGCCTCGAAGATCCGGACGCCTGATCGTCTGACGATGGATACTGCACCGCCGACAGATGTACCGATCCGCGTACCGGCGGCCGTGAAAGGATCGCTGTCGCGGCGGATGATCCTGATCGCCGCGGTGTGGATCGTCGTGCTGCTCAGCGGCGGCGGGTTCGCGCTCGACCGCGTTCTGTCGCAGGCAGTGACACGCAATTTCGACGATCAGCTCGAATACGTCCTGCGCTCGCTGCTGAACTCCTCCGAGATCGGCCCCGATGGCGAAGTGATCTTCACGCGCGACGCCGCCGCCGACCAGCGCTTCGTCGAGCCCTATTCGGGGCTGTACTGGCAAGTCTCCGGCAAGGGTCGCGAGGATTTCCCGTCGCGTTCGCTCTGGGATCGGCGGCTCGCGTTCGGCGGGACGCATGACGACCGCAATGCGCATTTCTACGACAGCACACAATTCCCGGACGAAAAACTGCGGATCGTCGAGCGCGACGCGGTCATCCCCGGCTCCAAGGTGCATTGGCGGTTCCAGGTCGCGCAAAGCCGCGACGGTCTCGACGCGCAGATCACCACCCTGCGCCGCACGCTCGTCCGCAGTTTCGCACTGCTCGCGCTCGGACTGATCGTGATGGCCGCGCTGCAGACCTTCTACGGACTCTGGCCCCTGCGCCGCGTCCGCGAGGAAATCGCCCGGATGCGCGCCGGCCAGTCGAACCGCGTGTCGAGCGCGATGCCCGTCGAGGTCGCGCCGATGGTCGAGGAACTGAACGCGCTGATCGAGCATAACGAGCGCCAGGCGGAGGAGGCGCGGCGCCACGCCGGCAACCTCGCGCATGCGCTCAAGACGCCGCTGACGGTGATCATGAACGCCGCCACCGCGCAGTCCGACGACCTCGCCGATACGGTGATACGCGAGGCGCGGACGATGCGGCGGCAGGTCGACCATCATCTTGCTCGGGCGCGGGCGGTCGGGCGCCGCGGGTCTGCGCATAGCCGTGCCGACGTGTGGCCGAGCCTCGAATCGGTCGAGCGCGCCGTCGGGCGTCTCTATCGCCACGTCCGCATCGACGTGACCGGCCCGCGCGGGCTCCAGGTCCACGTCGAGCGGCAGGATCTCGACGAGATGCTCGGCAATCTGATCGAGAACGCCGCGAAATACGGCGGCGGCAGCGTGTTCGTGACGGTCGGCGCGCAATCGGGTTTCGTCGAGTTCCTGGTCGAGGACGACGGCGTCGGGATTCCGGAAGAGGAACGGGTGCGGATTTTCGACCGGGGCGTACGGCTGGATACGGGCAAGCCGGGGACTGGGCTCGGCTTGGCGATCGTGCGCGACGTGGCGGAGATCTACGAAGGGACCGTTGCGCTCGAAGAAAGCGAGGACCTCGGTGGATTGCTTGTGCGGTTGCGGTTGCCGGCAGCGAACTGAGGTCGCTTCAATCCTCCCCCGCAAGGGGGAGGTGGCTGGCCCTTGCCAGACGGAGGGGGAGGCAGGCGCCACGCTTGCTCCGCGCCCTCCCCCTCAGTCGCCTACGGCGCCACCTCCCCCTGGCGGGGGAGGATCAGGATCGCATCACCCCCGAGGCCGCGCCTGCCGATACGTCCCCAGCACCCGCAGCCATTTCGAGTGGAACCCCAGTTCCTCCAGCGCATGATCGAGATTCGCGTCGCCCGGCTTCCCGACCACGTCCGCGTAGAACTCCGTCGCGGAGAAGCTAGCGTTGCGCTGGTAGCTCTCGAGCTTGGTGATGTTGACGCCGTTGGTCGCGAACCCGCCAACCGCCTTGTACAGCGCGGCGGGCACGTTCTTCACCTCGAAGATCAGCGTCGTCATCCAATCCCCGCCGACCGGGTCCTGCGCCGCGGGCGGCTTGCCGCCACGCGCCAGCACCACGAACCGCGTCGTGTTGTGGTCCGCATCGGCGATGTCGGTCGCCAGCAACTCAAGCCCGTAAAGCCGGGCGGCGGCAGGCGGTGCGAGTGCAGCGATCGCCGGGTCGCCTAGCTCCGCCACCACCGCAGCAGCGCCTGCGGTGTCGGGATAGCTCACAGGCTCGATACCATGCGCCTTCAACCAATGCCGGCATTGGCCCAAGGCCTGCGGATGGCTCATCGCCTGGCGAATACCGTCGCGGGGTCCCGCCCCCATCAGCGCGTGACGGATCGGCAGGAAATGCTCGCCGGTGATGACCAGCCCCGATTCGGGCAGCAGGAAATGGATGTCGGCGACGCGGCCGTGCAACGAATTCTCGATCGGGATGATCGCGCAGTCGGCACGGCCGTCCTTCACCGCGTCGATCGCATCGGAGAAATCGAAACAGGGGAGCGGCAGGCCATCGGGGAATGCCTCGACCGCCGCGACATGGCTGTTGGCACCCGGCGCACCCTGGAACGCGACGGCACGCGCGGGCTCGGCGGCGGCGGCCTCGGTCATCCGCGCGACGATCGGGCGGGCGGGTACGGCGAAGTTTTCCATGAGCCGGGCGCCTAGAGAGCGGAGAGGCCATGTTCAAGCGCGGCTTGCGGTGCGCGCTCGCGTTTTCTATGGCTATCCCAAACAGAACAGGGCGGATGCGCAAGATGGACAATCGGACCAATACGATCGCCGGCTGGGTGCTCGCAGGCTGTGGTGCGGCGCTCGGGCTGTCGATCGTCGGCGGGATGATGTTCCACGGCGAGCGCCCCGAGAAGATGGGCTATGCGATCGAGGGCGTCGTCGCCGAGGGCGGCGAGGGCGCGGCCGCCGAAGTGCCGATCGCCTCGTTGCTGCCGACCGCCGACGCCGCCAAGGGCGCCGAAGTGTTCAAGAAGTGCGCCGCCTGCCATACCATCAACCAGGGCGGCGCGAACGGCGTCGGCCCGAACCTGTACGGCACGGTCGGCGAGGAGATCGCCAAGGGCAAGGCCGGGTACGCCTTCTCGTCGGCGCTGGCCGGGGTCGGCGGCAAGTGGGACTTCGACAAGCTGAACGCGTGGCTGACCTCGCCGCGCAAGTTCGCGCCGGGGACGAAGATGACGTTCGCCGGGCTCGGCAACGCGCAGGACCGGGCGAACGTGATCCTGTATCTGAACCAGCAGGGTTCGAACCTGCCGTTGCCGGCGGCGCCTGCGGCTGGCGCTGCTCCTGCGGCTAAGGATGCGGCGGCGAAGGATCAGCCGGCGACGGCGAATGCGGCGGAAGCTGCTGCTACGAAGGGCGCGCCGACCGCGGACATCGCGAACACCGGGACCCCCGCCTCGGGTGCACCGTCGGTGGATCCCGAAGCAGCACGCAAGGGCGCCCGCTCGGAGAAGTAACCTTCCTACTCCCTCTCCCCTCCGGGGAGAGGGTCGGGGTGAGGGGCTGCCAAGCAGTACAGCGCCTGGAACAGCCCCTCACCCCAGCCCTCTCTTCGCAAGGGAGAGAGGGAGCAGAATTGCCGTTATGGCTAGAATGGTCGGCGAGGCTCATCCTCTTCGTCAGGTCTTCCCCCGCCCCGGGGGGGCTGAAAACGGCGGAAGAAGACGGAACAAGGGTGCCGCTTACCGCCCCCCCCGTCATCCCGGCGGAAGCCGGGACCCACGGTTGCGGTCCGCGTCATAAGCGGGCGCTCCGTGTCCATGGGTCCCGGCGTGCGCCGGGATGACGGATTTGAGGTGGTTGTTAGAAAAAGGGAAAAGCTCAGCCCTCGGCCGCTTCCTTCTCGGCCCGCTCGCGGTAGAACGACTGCACCGCGTCCCAGGCCTCGTCCGCGGTCTCGACGTAGCGGAAAATCCCGAGGTCCTTCTCGCTGACGACGCCTTCCTCGACCAGCGCGTCGAAGTTCACGACCCGCTCCCAGAAAGCCCGCCCGAACAGCAGCACCGGGATCGGCTGGATCTTCCCCGTCTGGATCAGCGTCAGCAGCTCGAACAGTTCGTCGAACGTCCCGAACCCACCCGGAAACGCAGCGAGCGCGCGCGCGTGGAGCAGGAAGTGCATCTTGCGCAGCGCGAAATAGTGGAACTGCACCGACAGCGACGGCGTGACGTACGGGTTCGGCGCCTGCTCGTGCGGCAGGACGATGTTCAGCCCGATCGACTCGGCGCCGACGTCGTCCGCGCCGCGATTGGCGGCTTCCATGATCGACGGACCGCCCCCCGAACACACCACGAACTGCCGCCAGCCACGCTCGTCGCGCGGCAGCACGCTGACCTTCGCGGCCAGCTCGCGCGCGACGTCGTAATATTTCGACTTCTCGACCAGCCGCTCGGCGATCTTCTTCGACTTCTCGTCCGTGGCGAGCGTCAGCAACGCCTGCGCCTTCGATGGCTCGGGAATGCGCGCGGAGCCGTAGAACACGAACGTCGAGCCGATCTTCGCCTCGTCGAGGACGAGTTCGGTCTTCAGCAGTTCGAGCTGGAACCGCACCGGCCGCAGGTCTTCGCGCAACAGGAAATCCATGTCCTGGAAGGCGAGCCGGTAATGCGGGTGCTGCGTCTGGGGGGTGGAAACGGAGTCGCGGGCGGACTCGGCATCCTGGCTGGCGTTCGGAAAAACGCGCGATGGTACTCGTGTATCGGTCATTCAGGCGAGATTAGAGGAAACGCGAGAGGAGGGCTAGAGCGGTGCGCTAGCGGCAGAAATTGGCATGATCGTCTTCGAGGTGGAGGTGGTTGCGGTGCGCGGCGTTGTAGTCCGGGCTGAGCACCGTGCCGAACCGCTTGCACGCCGACGCGCGGATCGTCTGGAGGAATTGCCGGACCTGCGGGTCGGGCGAGTTCCAGTCGTTGAGCACCGTGATTCGCCGGCCGTCCTTCAGTACGAACCCGCCGATATCGATCGCGTTGGCGATCGCGTGGCCCGAGCGGCGGACAGGACCCCGCGTGGAGCCAACGACGTTGCGACATGCGTAGCTCCCCATGCTGTCGACCCGCGCGAGTTCGCTGCCGAGCATCTGGTACGCGGCCGGCGCAACCGCGTTACGCGTCCAGCCGATGAACGCGCGCGCTTCGCCGCAGCGGACCGCGGTGAGGTTGGCGACGGGCACGCCGATATCGACGAGCTTCACAGTGCCGGCGAGGCCGCAACCGGGCCCGGTCTCGCGGTCGGGGAGGACCTGGAACGACACGTGCAACTCGCGCAGGTCGGCAAGGCAGTGCGCGGTCTCGCGGTTGCTCGGGACGGAGAGATTGGGGCGGGTCGTGGTCGGCACCGTGGGGCGATCTGCACGTCCGCAGGCGGCGAGCGCGAGGATGACGAGAAGGGGATAAAATACGCGATACATGCCCGTATAATCCCTGCCTTGGCCCTGCTTGTCACCCTTTCTCCGTTCGTGCTGAGCGAAGTTGAAGCACTTGGCTGTATGGGAAGGTACCCTTCGGCTTCGCTCAGGGCGAACGGACAAGGGAAGGTTGACACCCCCGCGAACGCCGTTAGGGCCGGCGACGGGCCACGCGGTCCCAACGCCGCGCGTGCTCTCTGTGAGGAGAGATACATGACTGATACGACCTACGCACCCGCTACAGGTGCGCCTGCGCTGCCTGCTACGAAGCCGGCACGTCCCTTTTTCAGCTCCGGTCCTTGCGCGAAACCTCCGGGTTGGTCCGCGGACAAGCTCGCTACCGCATCGCTCGGTCGCTCGCATCGCTCGAAGATCGGCAAGACCCGCCTTCAGTACAGCATCGACCTGATGCGCGAACTGTTGAAGCTCCCCGATACGCACCGCATCGGCATCGTCCCCGGCTCCGACACCGGCGCGTATGAGATGGCGATGTGGACGATGCTGGGCGCCAAGCCGGTCACCGCGCTGGCGTGGGAAAGCTTCGGCGAAGGCTGGGTCACTGATGCCGTGAAGCAGCTCAAGATCGACCCCACGGTGGTGCGCGCCGATTACGGCCAGCTGCCCGATCTGGGTTCGGTCGACTGGTCGAACGACGTGCTGTTCACCTGGAACGGCACCACCAGTGGCGTGCGCGTGCCGAACGCGGACTGGATCCCGGACGACCGTGAAGGCCTATCCTTCGCCGATGCGACCTCCGGAGTGTTCGCGTACGACATCGACTGGACGAAGATCGATGTCGCGACTTTCTCGTGGCAGAAAGTGCTCGGCGGCGAGGGCGCGCACGGCGTGCTGATCCTCGGGCCGCGCGCGGTCGAGCGGTTGGAGAGCTACACGCCGGCGTGGCCGTTGCCGAAGGTGTTCCGCCTCGTCTCGAAGGGCAAGCTCACCGAGGGCGTGTTCAAGGGCGAGACGATCAACACGCCGTCGATGCTGGCCGTCGAGGACGCGATCTTCAGCCTCGAATGGGCGAAGTCGCTCGGGCAGGACGGGCTGATCAAGCGTTCGGATGCGAACGCGGCGGCTTTGGACAAGATCGTGGCGGAGCGCGACTGGCTCGGCCATCTTGCGATTGATCCGGCGACGCGGTCGAAGACCAGCGTGTGCCTGACGGTCGAGGGTGCCGACGAGGCGCTGATCAAGGCGATGGCCTCGGCGCTCGAAAACGCTGGCGCGGCGTACGACGTGGCGGGTTACCGCGACGCGCCTCCGGGCCTGCGCATCTGGTGCGGCGCGACCGTCGACACCGCCGATATCGAAGCGCTCGGCCCCTGGCTCGACTGGGCCTACGCGACCGCCAAGGCCGCTTAATTTTCTCGCTCCCTCTCCCCTCCGGGGAGAGGGCTGGGGTGAGGGGCTGCCACGCACGCCACCTCCCCGTACCACCCCTCACCCCGACCCTCTCCCCGGAGGGGAGAGGGAGAAGAAAGAAATCCCATGCCAAAAGTCCTCATCTCCGACAAAATGGATCCCCGCGCGGCGCAGATCTTCCGCGAGCGCGGCGTCGAGGTCGACGAGATCACCGGCAAGACGCCCGCCGAACTGATCGCGATCATCGGCGAGTATGACGGCCTCGCGATCCGCAGTTCGACCAAGGTTACCAAGGAAATCCTCGAGCACGCCACCAACCTGAAGGTCGTCGGCCGCGCCGGCATCGGCGTCGACAACGTCGACATCCCCGCCGCCTCGGCGAAGGGCGTGGTCGTGATGAACACGCCGTTCGGCAACTCGATCACCACCGCCGAGCACGCGATCGCGCTGATGTTTGCGCTCGCCCGGCAACTCCCGGAAGCTGACGCTTCGACGCAGGCCGGCAAGTGGGAGAAGAACCGCTTCATGGGCGTCGAGCTGACGTCGAAGACGCTCGGCCTGATCGGTGCAGGCAATATTGGTTCGATCGTCGCCGACCGTGCGCGCGGCCTTAAGATGAAGGTCGTCGCGTTCGATCCGTTCCTGACGCCCGAGCGCGCGATCGAGATCGGCGTCGAGAAGGTCACGCTCGACGAACTGCTCGCGCGCGCCGACTTCATCACGCTGCACACCCCGCTGACCGACCAGACGCGCAACATCCTCTCGGCCGAGGCGCTCGCCAAGACCAAGAAGGGTGTCCGCATCATCAACTGCGCGCGCGGCGGCCTGATCGACGAGGTCGCGTTGAAGGCGGCGCTTGATTCGGGGCAGGTCGGCGGCGCCGCGCTCGACGTGTTCGTCGAGGAGCCCGCCAAGACTTCGCCGCTGTTCAACACGCCGAACTTCGTCAGCACGCCGCATCTCGGCGCGTCGACGACCGAGGCACAGGTCAACGTCGCGATCCAGGTCGCCGAGCAGATGGCCGATTTCCTGATGTCGGGCGGCGTCACCAATGCGCTCAACATGCCGTCGCTGTCGGCGGAGGAGGCGCCGAAGCTCAAGCCGTACATGGCGCTGGCGGAGAAGCTGGGGTCGCTGGTCGGGCAGCTCACCACCGGCGCGGTGTCACGGATTTCGGTGCATACCGAGGGCGCGGCGGCCGATCTGAACGCGAAGCCGATCGTGAGTGCGGTGCTGGCGGGCTATCTCCAGACGCAGACGGCGACCGTCAACATGGTCAACGCGCCGGTGCTGGCGCGTGAGCGTGGTCTTGAGGTGCGTGAAGTGCGTACCGAGCGTGAGGCGGATTACCATACGCTGCTGCGCGTTTCGGTGAAGACCGAGGATGGCGAGCGGTCTGTCGCCGGCACGCTATTCGGTGATTCGGCACCTCGGTTGGTTGAGCTGCTGGGGATCAAGATCGAGGCCGATCTGGCGGGGCCGATGCTGTACGTCGTCAACGAGGATGCGCCGGGGTTCATCGGTCGTCTCGGGACTGCGCTTGGCGAGGCTGGGGTGAATATCGGGACGTTCCACCTCGGGCGTCGCTCGGCGGGTGGCGAGGCTGTGCTTCTCCTCTCGGTCGACGAAGCCGTGACGCCCGACCTGCTGACCAAGGTCCGCGCGCTCCCCGGCGTAAAGACCGCAATGGGCCTGAACTTCTAACAAGACTCCCTCTCCCCTTGGGGAGAGGGTAGGGGAGAGGGGCAGTACCGGGCGGCGGCGTTTGGGGCGGCCCCTCTCCCCGGCCCTCTCCCCAAAGGGGAGAGGGAGTCGTGCCCAAAACCTATGACAGCATGTTGGGCCGGGCGAAGGCGATGCGGTCCGGGCAGACCGGGCCAGAAATGCGGTTCTGGTACGAAGTTCGCGCCAAGCGCTTCCAAGGGGTGAAGTTCACCCGCCAGGTCGTGATCGGCGCGTTTATCGCCGATTTCGTCGCGCGTTCGCACATGCTGGTCGTCGAGCTTGACGGCGATACGCACACCGACCAAGCACGCGACGCCCGCAGGACGGCGTGGCTGGAAGAGCAGGGATATCGGGTGATCCGTTTCGCCAATACCGATGTGATGACCAATCTCGAAGGCGTGTTGCAGGTGTTGGGCGATGCACTTGTGACACGCATGGACCTGATACGATGACCGCACTCCTCCCCGAAGGTTTCCGAGATCGCCTCCCCCCGGTCGCCGATTCGGCAGCGGCACTTGAAGCCCGCGTGCTCGAAGCCGCGCGTCTCCATGGCTACGAGCGCGTCGATCCGCCGCTCGCCGAATTCGCCGACGGGCTCGAGATGCGCCTCAAAGCGGGTGGCCTCCACGACGCAGTGCGCTTCGTCGATCCGGTGTCGCAGCGCACGCTCGCGATCCGGCCGGACATTACCGCGCAGGTCGCGCGGATCGCCGCCACTCGGATGGGGCACCACCCTCGGCCGGTTCGGCTGAGCTATGCGGGGTCGGTGCTTAAGCTGCGGGCGTCACAGCTCGCGCCCGCGCGTGAGACCCGGCAGATTGGCTGCGAGTTGATCGGCTTGGACTCGGTCGCCGCCGCGCAGGAACTCGTCGCGGTCGCGGTCGACATGATCGCGGCCGCCGACGTTACCGGTGCGTCGATTGACTTCACGCTGCCCGACCTAGTGCCGACGCTCGCCGCTGGGCCGTTGCCGGTCGCGGATGACCTCGTCGCAACCTTGCGCGATCGGCTCGATGCGAAGGACGCCGGTGCCGTCGCGGCACTCGCGCCCGCCTACCTCCCGCTGATCGAAGCCGCAGGGCCGTTCGACCAGGCGATGGACCGCCTTCGCGCGTTCGACACGACCGGCGCGCTCGCCTCCCGCCTCGACGGCCTTGCGCGAATTGCTGAAGCGATTGACGGCCGCGTTGCGCTGACGCTCGACCCGACCGAGCGGCACGGCTTCGAATACCAGACCTGGCTCGGCTTCTCGCTCTTCGCCGACGGCAGCGCACGCGAAGTCGGCCGCGGTGGCACCTACACCATCGTTCACGAAACCGGCGCCGAGGAAGCGGCGACGGGCTTCTCGCTGTTCGCCGACGCCTTGGTCGAGCGGGTTGCCACCGTCGATCGCCGTCGCCTCTTCCTTCCGTTCGGCACGCCAGCCACCGAAGGCGCCGCCATGCGCGCGCAAGGCTGGATTACCGTCGCCGCGCTCGAAGCCGGCGACACCCCCGAAGCACAAGTCTGCACGCATCTATGGGTGGCGGGCGAGCCCCGCGCGCTGTAGGCGCTGCGCGTAATTTCAGGAGATAGAGTTTGGCCAACGTAGCAGTCATCGGCGCGCAATGGGGCGACGAAGGCAAGGGCAAGATCGTCGACTGGCTCGCCGAGCGCGCCGACATGGTCGTGCGGTTCCAGGGCGGCCACAATGCCGGCCACACGCTGGTCGTCGGCGACAACGTGTACAAGTTGTCGCTGCTGCCGTCGGGCATCGTGCGCGGGACGCCGTCGTTCATCGGCAACGGCGTGGTGCTCGATCCCTGGGCGCTGAAGGACGAGATCGCGCGGTTGGGTGCACAGGGCGTCGTCGCGACCCCGGAGACGCTGCGGATCGCCGACACCTGCGCGCTGATCCTCCCGTTCCACCGCGATCTCGACGGCCTGCGCGAGGACGCAAGCGGCGCGGGCAAGATCGGCACGACCCGCCGCGGCATCGGGCCTGCGTATGAGGACAAGGTCGGTCGCCGCGCGATCCGCGTCTGCGACCTCGCGCATCTCGACGATCTCGGGCCGCAGCTCGATCGCCTCACCGCGCATCACGATGCGCTGCGTGCCGGCTTCGGCGAGCCGCCGATCGATCGCGCGCGCCTGATCGCCGAATTGCGCGAGATTGCCGGTTTCGTCCTCCCATTCGCCAAGCCCGTCTGGCGCGACCTCAACGCCGCGCGTTCGGCCGGCAAGCGCATCCTGTTCGAGGGCGCGCAGGGCGTGCTGCTCGACGTCGACCACGGCACGTATCCGTTCGTTACCTCGTCCAACACCATCGCAGGCGCCGCGGCGGGCGGGTCGGGCCTCGGGCCATCGGCGGTCGGCTTCGTGCTCGGCATCGCCAAGGCGTACACGACACGCGTTGGCTCGGGGCCTTTCCCGACCGAGCTCGAGAACGAGACCGGCGAGCGCCTTGGCGTGCGCGGGCATGAGTTCGGCACCGTCACCGGGCGTAAGCGCCGCTGCGGCTGGTTCGACGCGGTACTGGTGCGTCAGGCGGCGGCGGTCGGTGGCATTACCGGGATCGCACTCACCAAGATCGACGTGCTCGACGGGTTCGAGACCGTGTCGATCTGCACCGGCTACAAGTTGCGCGGCGAGACGCTCGATTATTTCCCGGCGCATGCGGCGGATCAGGCGCTGGTCGAGCCGATCTACGAGACGATGGAAGGCTGGCAGGAAACGACTGCGGGTGCACGCAGCTGGGCCGACCTTCCCGCACAGGCGATCAAGTACATCCGCCGGATCGAGGAGCTGATCCGCTGCCCGGTGACGCTGGTGTCGACCAGCCCGCAGCGTGCCGACACGATCCTCGTCCGCGATCCATTCTCGGACTGATACGAAAAAAGCCGGGCGATCACTCGCCCGGCTTTTCAGTTACTCTATGACGGTGGGATCAGCGCGGAGTGGTCGTGCCGGTCGTCCCGCCCGTGGTCGAGCCCATCGTCCCAGTGGTCGTGCCACCCATCGTGCCCGTGGTGCCCATGGTTCCGGTTGAGCCACCCATCGTGCCGGTGGTGCCCATCGTACCAGTCGTGCCGCCCATCGTGTCGGCGCCCATCGTGCTACCGGTCGTGCCCGACATCGTGCTGCCCGTCGTGCCGGTGCCGCTCATGGTGCCCGACGTCGTGCCACGCGTACGGCTGCGAGCCTTGGTGCCACGCTGCGTGCGCGTTGTGGTCGAACGGGTGCTGGTCGAGGGGTTGGCCTGATTCATCGTGCCGGTCGACATGCCGCCGGTCGTGCTGCCTGCGGTCGAACCGCCCACGGTGCCGCCGCTCATCGTGCCACCCGTGGTGCCGCCCATCGAGCCGCCGGTGCCCGTCTGTGCCAGTGCCACGCCTGGAATAATCAACGCTGCCGCTGCGATCGAAGTCAGAATACGCATTTCGCTCTCCTATGTTATTGAAGAGCAAGCGCTTAAGTCCTGCTTATGTTCCGACGTCAGCCGCACTGGCCCCGATGCAGCAGCGCCTGGTCGGCGAGCACCAGCGCCACCATCGCCTCGACCACGGGGACACCGCGAATGCCCACGCAAGGGTCGTGACGCCCCTTGGTGGCGATCGTCGCGGCCTCGCCGGTCGGGCTGATCGTCTCGACCGGGGTTAGGATCGAGCTGGTCGGCTTGAACGCGACGCGGAGCCGGATCGGCTGGCCTGTGGCGATGCCTCCAGCAATGCCGCCCGCATGGTTGGCGAGAAACTCCGGGCCATCGACACCGGGACGCATCGGGTCGGCATTCGCCTCACCCGACAGTGCGGCAGCGGCGAACCCGTCGCCGATCTCGATGCCCTTGACCGCATTAATGCTCATGCAGGCGGAGGCGAGTTCGGAATCAAGCTTGGCATAGAGCGGCGCCCCCCAGCCGGCGGAGACGCCGGTCGCCTCGCACGCGATCACCGCGCCGAGGGACGACCCGGATTTTCGTGCCGCGTCGACGAGCGCCTCCCAGCGAAGCGCGGCCTTGGCGTCGGGACAGAAAAACGGGTTTTGGTCGATCTGTGCATCGTCGAAGTTTCCCGGATCGATCGCATCGCCACCGATCGCCTCGACCCACGCGCGGACACGGACCTGCGGGACAACAAGCCGCGCTAACGCACCAGCGGCAACACGCGCCGCCGTCTCGCGCGCCGACGAGCGACCACCACCACGAAAATCGCGAAACCCGTATTTCGCATCGTATGCATAGTCGGCATGGCCGGGGCGATAGGCCGTGGCGACGTCCGAATAGTCCTTCGAACGCTGGTCGACATTCTCGATCATCAGGCTGATCGGCGTGCCCGTCGTGCGCCCCTCGAAAACCCCCGAGAGAATGCGCACCGTATCCGGCTCGCGCCGCTGCGTCGTGAAGCGCGAGGTGCCGGGGCGGCGCTTGTCGAGCCAAGGCTGGATGTCGGCTTCGGTCAGCGGAATGCCAGGTGGGCACCCGTCGACGATCGCCCCCAGCGCAGGCCCATGCGATTCGCCCCAGGTCGTGAAGCGGAACAGCCGTCCAAACGTATTGAAGCTCATGCGGCGTTGCGGTTCGTGCGTGTCATGTCACCACGACCGGCAATCAGGCCCTGGACCGAGATATCCTCGTCGAGCTCGTCCCAGTGCAAACCGCTCGGACTGATCCAGACCTTGCCGCGATCGGCGGGCGAGCCGTGCAGCAATCGCGGATACCAGGCGAGTGGCACACCCAGCGTGCGGCCATCGTCGAGCCGGACCCACATCTGGTCCTCGTCGAATTCAACGCTCGTCGGGCGTACCGAAATGCTCATGCCATGCGCTCACGATCTCTGGCCTGCGACGACCTATCTGCTCGGTGAGCCATCGCAGGGTGCGTGCATCCAGTCCACGGTTATCGGCCATCGCCACTTCGGGATAAAGCCAAAATTTCGCATCGCCCTCGCCGCGCTTTGCGACGTGGACGTGCATAGGCTCGCGCGGATCGCCTTCGCTGGAGTAGAAATGGAAGCGAAACCCGCGATCGGAGAAGATCACGGGCATCGCTAAACTTTATGCCAAAGCGATATCAGGCGCGTCTTCGGCTTTCATGCCGATCACGTTGTAGCCGGCGTCGACGTGGTGCGTCTCGCCCGTCACGCCCGAAGCTAGGTCGCTCAGCAGGTACAACCCAGCGCCGCCGACGTCGTCGATCGTCACGTTGCGCTTCAGCGGCGAGTTCAGTTCGTTCCACTTCAGGATCAGCCGGAAATCGCCGATCCCGCTCGCTGCCAGCGTCTTGATAGGCCCCGCCGAGATCGCGTTCACACGGATGTTGTCGCGACCCAGATCGACCGCGAGATACTGCACGCTCGTCTCCAGCGCCGCCTTCGCCACACCCATCACGTTGTAATGCGGGATGACCTTCTCGGCGCCGTAATAGCTGAGCGTCAGCATCGCGCCGCCCTCGGTCATCATCTTGGCAGCACGCTGCGCCACCGCGACGAACGAATACACCGAGATGTTCATCGTCATCAGGAAATTGTCGAGGCTGGTATCGACGAACCGCCCGCGCAGCTCGTTCTTGTCCGAAAAGCCGATCGCGTGGACGACGAAGTCGATCGTCGGCCATTCCTCGGCCAGCTTGTCGAAGGTCGCATCGAGCGCGCCCATGTCCGAAACGTCGCAGTCGAACAGCCGCGCTACGCCAAGCTGCTCGGCGAGCGGGCGGACGCGCTTCTCCATCGTCTCGCCCTGGTAGCTGAACGCGAGCTCGGCGCCCGCCTCGGACAGCTTCTTGGCGATCCCCCAGGCCAGCGACTTGTCGTTCGCCAAGCCCATGATCAGCCCACGCTTGCCCGCCATCAAACCGTTCACGCCGTCCCCGCCTATACCTGCATATCCGTAGCAGGCTGCTCTAGCGTTGTTTCGGGTGGTTCCGCCAGTGCTGCGTTGAGATGCGCGCCGAATACGAGCCCGAGCCCGATGACATAGAAAAATAACAGCATGATGACGACGCCCGCCAAGCTGCCATAGGTGAGGTCGTAGCCGCCGAGCCGCGACAGGATCACCGGCAGCAGCGCGGTCGCGCTGACCCACCAGGCGGTGGTGAACAGCGCGCCCGGCCATTTGCGGCACTTCGAATAGCGATAGCGCGACGGCGTCACCGAATAGAACAGCAGGTACAGCGCGCCGAACATAAGCAGGCCGGGAATGAGTCGCGACAGCCCCACCCAGCCGGCGGCGTCCTGCGCGAAGGGGACGAGGCGGTAGATGAACTGCTCGGCCGCCGTCAGAATACCCTGGACGAGGAACGACAGCAGCGCGATCACCACCGACAGGATGATCACCGCGGACGATCCAAGCCGCGATTTCCAGAACGGCGCGGTCGCCTTGATCCCGTACGCGCGGTGGAAGATGTCGCGGATCGTCTCGACGAAGCTGCCGACCGTCCACAACCCGACGAGTGCGCCCAGCCACAGCAGCGACCCGGTCCGCGCGGCGAGCACATCGGCGATCGGCTTGCGCAACAGGTCGCCGACATTGGGCGGCAGGACGTTGAGGAACGACTCGACCGCGCGAACGGTCTCGACGCTCTGCCCGAAGATCGACAGGATCGCCGCCGCGACGATGAAAAACGGAAACACCGTCATCAACGCGAGATAGGCGAGGTTCCCCGCGTGGATGAACCCGTCGTTGAACACGCCGACGGCAGCACGTTTGAAAACTTCGAACGCGTAGCTGCCCGGCCTGACCTTCGCCATACCGCGGGTGAGACGGGCGCGCGTCGCACCATGATCGTGCGCGCGCGCTTCGGGCGTTAGGGTATTATCATTCACAAGGCGTTCAGACGCCCATGGCCCCCCGCGGGTTCCCCGCTTCGCGACCATCCCAGCTTTCGACGAACGCGGTCAGCGCCGCATCGCTCGCGGGAATGTCGATCATGAGGGTGACCAACTGGTCGCCCCGCGTGCCGCCCTTCTTGTGAAAACCCTTGCCCTTGAGGCGCAGCGTCTTGCCCGAGGTCGTACCCTTGGGGATGGTCAGCATCACCGGCTTGTCGACCGTCGGCGCCTTGACCGAACCACCCAGCACAGCTTCGGCAAGCGTGATCGGCAGGTCGAGGCGGACGTCATCGCCGTCGCGCGTGAAGAACTTGTGCGGCTGGACCTCGATCGTCAGGAGCGCATCGCCCGCGCCGCCCGGACCCTGCTCGCCCTTGCCGGCCAATTTCATCTGCGTGCCGGTCTCGACCCCGGCGGGCAGCTTGAGGTCAAGCGTCTTGCCGTCCGCCAGCGTCACGCGCTGCGGCTCCAGCGTCGCCGCCTCGACGAACGGGACCTGCAGGCGATACGCGGCATTCTCGCCCTTGGGCTGCGGGCGCCGACCGAAGCCGCCGGAGAACCCGCCGCCGCCGCCCCGCTGCGCGCCGCCGAACAGCCCTTCGAAGATGTCGCTCATGTCGGCCCCGCCCGCGCCGCTCTCATAGCCTTCGCTGCGGAAGCCTCCGCCGGGCTGCGGCCGCCCGCCGCCGCCACCGCCGAACCCGAACGGCGATGCGGGATTGCCGTCCCCGTCGATCTCGCCGCGATCGAACCGCGCGCGCTTGTCCTTGTCGTTCAGCAGGTCGTACGCGTTGGTGACCGTGCTGAACCGCTCCGACGCCTTCGGATTGTCCTTGTTGCGATCGGGATGAAGCTCTTTGGCGAGCTTGCGGTACGCCTTCTTGATGTCGGCTTCGGTCGCGTCGCGCGCTACACCCAGAGTCTTGTACGGATCGGCCACTTACGTCCCCATTCTAACTTGCGCGTCTATGTGGGGCGAGCGCCCGCCCAACGCAATTGCGCGCGAGGTTTTGCGGAGCGCCGATCCGCCCCCGTCAGAGCGACTTGCCTGCCCTGCCCGCCAGATCGACAATGAACTGCCAGGCCACGCGACCCGATCGGCTGCCGCGGCGCGTGGCCCACCCGATCGCCTCGTGCGGATCGAACGTCAGGCCATGCGCCTGTGCATAGGCGGCGACGATCGCAACGTAGCCGTCCTGGTCGAGCGCATGAAAACCGAGGCTGAGGCCGAAACGATCCGCCAGCGCGAGGTGGTCGTCGATCGAGTCGCGTGGATTGATCGCGCTGTCCTGCTCGGCGATGTCGCGCGGCGCAAGATGACGACGATTGGCAGTGACCGCCAGCCGGACATTGGCGGGCCGCGGCTCAGCCCCACCTTCCAGCATCGAACGCAGCGTACGTGCCTCCGCAGGCTCGTCGAACCCGAGATCGTCGACGAACAGAACGAACGCGCGATCCACCGGAGCCAGCGCCGCGAACAGCGCCGGCAGGCCACCGAGATCGGACACGTCGACCAGCCCGAGATTGCCGCCGTCCGCCTGCACAGACGCAACCGCGCTCTTGACCAGCGCCGACTTGCCGGTGCCGCGCGCACCCCAGAGAAGCACGTCCTGCGATGCATGCCCGTCCGCCAGGCGACGCAGGTTGGCGACCAGCACGGCCTTTTGTCGATCGAGGCCGATCAGCATCGCCAGCGGCAGCGGCGCGAAGGCGCGGGCGGGCCGGAGCGCGTCACCACGCCAGACATAAGCGGGATGCGCCCGCGGATCGGCGGCAGGCGGCGGCGGCGGGAAAAGGCGCTCCAGCGCGGCAGCGATACGGTCCAGCGGGTCGATCATGGCAGGGCTTCTGGCGCGCGCCCGCCATCCAGGCAAGCAGGCAGTCGGCCAGCGCCTCCTGGTCTGGCTTCTATCCGAGTTGCCGCAGATGCGCGGCGATCGTCGCGTTCGCTGGTGCCAGCCGCGTGGCCTTGACGAGCAACTGGCGCGCGCCGTCGATATGTCCCTGGGCCGCAAGCGCGACGCCGTAGGCATCCGCCGCCGCCGGGTTCATCGGTGACAGGTAATAGGCCGCGCGGCCGTAGCGGACCGCGATCTCGCCGTCGTCGCTACCCGCATAGGCGAGCGCCAGATCGGTCAGCACGCCGCCGTCGCGATTGCCGACGCGGCGGCGGACGCCTTCCAGCGTCTCGATCGCACGATTCCAATCGCCCGACGCGACCTGCCAATGCCCCAGCAGCCGCTGGCCGGCGAGGCTCTGCGGGTTCTGCGACAGATATACGGCGAGCGATGCCGAGGCGTCCCGCGCCCGCCCTGCCCGCCCCAGCGCATCGACAAGACGCAACATCGTCGGCTCGTCGAACGACAGATCCGCCGCCCGCGCGTAGACGTCCGCGGCTTCCGCATAGCGCCCGGCGGCGGCGAGCGTGTCGCCGAGCGCGAGTTGAGCCGCGGGAGCGCCCGGGCCGGCAACCGCCAGCGACCGTGCGCGCGCGATGGCGCCAGCATTATCGCCGGCGGCAACCTGCCCGCGGATCACGCCAAGGACATAGGTCGGGTCACCCGCCGCGGCATCCGCCCCAGCCATGAGCGCGCCGACCGCGTCGTCGGTAGCGAAGATCGTCGCCGACGCCGCGGGACCAGCGGCGGCGCGGTCGAGGAACTGCGCGGCGAGCACACGATCGCCGACCGCTTCGAACGCCCGCGCGATCAGGGTCAGCGAATAGCTGTCGGCATCGGCCCGCAACCCGATCGGGCGCAATAGATCCAAGGCACCTTGAGCATCGCCCGAGCGGAGCAACGCCGCACCGAGCAGCCGTCGCGCCGTCACGTTCAGCGGTTGGGCGTCGACCATCTGGCGCCACGACGCGACCGCCTGCTCGGATTTCCCCTCGGCATAATCCAGGCTTCCCGACACCAGAAGCGTACCCGGCAAGCCGGCGACCGCGCCGCCGGTCCGCAGCAACAGCGCGCGCGACAGCTCGGTCCGCCCGGCCCGCGCGGCAAGCACTGCCTGGAGATACAGTGCCTGCGCGCTGCCGGGCCGTGCCTGCAGCGCACGACGCGTGGCGGCGAGCATGTCGGCGTTGCGCCCCGCCTCGCCCAGCGTCGCGGCATATTCGATCAGCGCCGGGTGATAATAAGCATCGCTCGCCAGCGCCGCCTCGAACCAGGGAAGCGCGGCGACCAGCCCGTAGCGGCTGCGCACCACTTCGCCCTGCAGTGTCAGCGCGGCCGGTTCGCGCGGTGCGAGTTGCGCAGCCCGCGCCGCCGCGTCGCTGGCGCCGCCGATATTCCCTGCAGTCAGCCGGATCCGGCCGAGATCGGTCCAACCCGCGGCGTCATTGGGGGCACGGTCGAGCAATGCACCAAGCACCGCCTGCGCCTGCACGCCGTCGCCCTGCGCGGCAAGTGCGCGCGCTCGGATCCGCGCGGCATAGCCAGCATAGCGCGGCAGGGCCTTGGCAGCCGCATCGATTGCCCCGTCCGGATCGCCCTGCAACAGCCGCGCATGCGCCTGGAGTTGGTGGAGTCGATCCACCGACAGTCCCGCATCGACGGCGCGCGTGAGTTCAGCCTCGGCGGCCAGCCCGTCACCTAGCTCGAGATAGGCGCGCGCCAACACCGCGTGCGCGATGCCAAGCGTCGGCGCCGCCGTAATCGCAGCCTGCGCATTGTTTCGCGCGGCGCTGTAGTTGCCCGCCTCCAGCGTCGTCAGCGCACCTTTAATGGAACGCCGTGCGTCGGGACGTGGCGATCGCTGGCTCAGCGCGATCGCCCCGGTCACGACGATCAGGCACAGCAGGCAGATCGCGAGCAGGCGGCCACGGTTGCCCGCCAGCAGGGCCGGCATCTTGAACCGCCGGCGCCGGCGCCGGCGCAACATCGGATAGCGCGCGCTCCGTTGCGCAGCGTCAGACATGCCGGTCACGAGGCATGCAGATCGTAGCTCTTGAGCAGATCGTACAGCGTCGGCCGGCTGATCCCAAGCAAGCGCGAGGCGCCCGAGATGTTGCCGTCGGCGCGCGCCAGTGCCTGGCGAATGGCCTTCCGATCGGCGAGTTCGCGGGCCGCACGCAGGTTGAGCGCGGCGGTCTCCTCGGCCTTGCCGTCGAGATCGAGGTCGGCGGCGGTGACCAGCTTGCCGTCGGCCATAATCACCGCGCGCTTGATGCGGTTTTCCAGTTCGCGGACGTTGCCCGGCCAGCCCCACCCGTCGATCGCAGCGCGCGCGTCGGGAGCGAGGCCGGTGACTGCTGGGTTCATCGACACTGCGTAGCGCGTCACGAAGTGGCGCGCGAGCAATACCGCGTCGCCGGTCCGCTCGGCGAGCGCCGGGATGCGCACCACGATCTCGGCGAGGCGGTAATACAGGTCCTCGCGGAACCGTCCGTCGGCGACCATCGCGTCGACATTCTGGTGGGTGGCGCAGACGATCCGGGTGTCGACCGGGATCGCTTTCCGCCCGCCGACGCGTTCGATCACGCGCTCCTGGAGGAAGCGGAGCAATTTGACCTGGAGCGCGAGCGGCACGTCGCCGATCTCGTCGAGGAACAGCGTGCCCCCGGCGGCCTGTTCGATCTTGCCCTCGGTGGTCTTTACAGCCCCCGTAAACGCGCCCTTCTCGTGGCCGAACAATTCGCTTTCGAGCAGCGTCTCCGGGATCGCGGCGCAGTTGATCGCGACGAAATTGCCACGCGATCGCGGCGATGCGTCATGCAACCCGCGGGCGAGCAGTTCCTTGCCGGTACCGCTCGCGCCGAGCAGCATCACCGAGACGTTGGCGGGCGCGACCCGTTCCAGCATGCGCGTGACGACGGCCATCTCGGGCGACGCCGTGACCAAGCCGCCGAACCCGCCTGCACCCACGCGTGCGGCCAGCCGCCGGTTCTCGGCCTCCAGCGCGTGGACGTGGAACGCGCGGCTGACGATCAGCCCGAGCGCGTCGATGTCGATCGGCTTGGCATAGAAATCCCAGGCCCCGTCGGCGATCGCCTGCAACGCGCTTTCGCGCGCGCCGTGGCCCGAGGCGACGATCACCTTGGTATCGGGCTTCATCGCCAGGATGTCGCGGAGCGTCGCAAAGCCTTCGGTGACGCCGTCGGGATCGGGCGGCAGACCGAGATCGAGCGTGACGACCGCGGGCTCGTGCAAGCGGACCGCGTCGAGCGCCTGCGTCCGATCCGCCGCGACGACGATCTCATAGCCCTCATACGCCCAGCGAAGCTGGCGTTGCAGCCCGGTATCGTCCTCGACGATCAGCAGGACCGGCCGGTCCTTTTTCGGCATTTCGGTCATGCAGCAATATCCATCTCGGTGGCGATCGGCAGCAGGATGCGGAACCGCGTCCCCCGGCCTTCACTACTCGTCACGTCCAGCGCGCCGCCCATCGCGTGGACGAGCTGCCGCGTCTCGAAGGCGCCGATCCCGAAGCCGGTCGGCTTGGACGAAACGAACGGACGGAACAGCTGATCGCGCACGAAAGCGGGCGTCATCCCGCAGCCGGAATCGATCACGTCGATCGCCACCCGGTCACCCAGCCGCTTGACCGACAACAGGATCGGATCGTCTGCCATGCTTGCCTCGATCCCGTTCTGGACGAGATGCCCCAGCACTTGTTCGAGCCGTGCGCCATGCGCCTGTGCGAACAGCGGCGACGTTGCGGCGCTCCCGTGCGCGACGATCGGATGCTGTCCTCGCCGGGCAGTGGCGACGCGGGCGACCAGCGCCGCGACATCGACCGGCATCAGCGGTTCGGACGGCGCCGCATGGTGCTGCGACAGACGGGCGAGCAGCACGTTCATGCGATCGGAGGAGTCCTTGAGCGTGGCGACCATGTCGACGCGGAAATCGGGATTGTCGGCATGGCGCTCGGCATTGCGTGCCACGAGGGTCAGCTGGCTGACGAGGTTCTTGATGTCGTGCAGGATGAACGCGAAGCGGCGGTTGAACTCGTCGAACCGCGCCGCATCGGCCAGCGCCGCGTGCGCGCGATCCTCCGCCAGATAGCTCGCGGCTTGTCGTCCGGCGACGCGGAGCAGGTCGAAATCCTCCCAATCGAGCGCTCGATCGACCGGGGGCCGCGCGAGGACGATCGCACCGACCAGGCTGCCGCCGTGGAGCAGCGGCACGATCGCCCAGGCCTCGGGACAGGTCCGCAGCCACGCGGGGACGCTGGCGAATTCCTCGTCGCCCCCGCGACCGGCCCGGACCGGATCGAGTTCGACGATCCGGGCACCGCCAGCCAGATAGCGGGCCAGCACCTCGCCGCCGCCCTCGACCGCGCCCGTCCAGTTCCAGGTTGCACCGCATTCGAGCGATCCGCCCTGCGCCACCAGAAGGAGACCACCGGGCGAATCGGTGAGATCCGCGACTGCCTTCACGACACGGGTATCAAGCGATTCCGCGTTGTCGTCCGGGGCGGCGCTCGGCTTGCCCAGCGTATCGGTGAACCGCTGCCACTCGGCGCGATAGTCGTAGCGGTGGCGGAACAGGTGCTTGGCGACCTTCACCTTGGTCCAGGCGCGGAGCCACGGCGTCGACAACAGGGTGAGCACTGCGGCGGTCGCGCCGAACACGATCGCGGTCTGCGCGATCCGCGCATAGGGCCCGGCATAGCTCTCCGCGAGACTGGTCGCGAGAATGGTCAGGCCGACATACAGGACGAACCCGACCGCCGAGAGCGCGCGTACCGCGATCGGTCGAGACAGCGCCAACGTCCAGTCGCCGCTGCGGTGGACGGCGACGACCAGCAGCGCGGCACAGCCGATCATCGTGACGCCGCGCAGCACCGCCAGCGACGGCGCCCACTGAATCTCGAAATAGCGCGCGGTGAACAGCAGCAGGTCGATACTCCACATCGCCGCCAGCGCCAGGACGACCAGCCGGATCCCGCCGCGCGACGCGGGCGCCGCCTGATAGAGATGATGGATCAGGACCAGCGCGCTGACCGCTGCCATCATCCGGAACACCAGCCGCGCGGAACCGATCGCCGTCAGCGCCTCATGCTCCATTGGCACGCCCTGCACGACCGCAAGCAACGCGCTGGCGGCCGCGATTGCCATGACGACGAAATAGACAGCACCGAGCGCATAATTCCCCGCCCGGTCGCGCCGGACCAGCGCCAGCATGAAGCCAAGCCAGGCGATGTTGCGCGCGCTTTCGGCGATCCGCGGCGCGACGTCCTGCGAATCGAGGCCCGCCACCGCGAGCGCCCAAAGGCTGGTCGCGACGAGCGCGGTGACGAACGCACCGTGCGGCCATAGCCCCTCCCCGCGCCGCACCTGCGACAGACCGAGCGCGCCGAACAGCAGGGCGGCGAGCGCATGGCTCCAGAGGATGAGTGTTGCCGTCACCGTTCGCTCAGCGCGCGCCGGCCGGCCACAGCACCACGCGCAGCGTTTGCAGCAGGATCAGCATGTCCAGGAACGGTGAATAATTCTTCGCGTAATACAGGTCGTATTCGAGCTTGTGCCGGGCATCCTCGATCGACGCGCCGTAGGGATAGTTGATCTGCGCCCAGCCGGTAATGCCGGGCTTCACCATGTGCCGCTCGGCATAGAAAGGCAGCTGCTCCTCGAGCTGATCGACGAACTGCGGGCGTTCGGGGCGCGGGCCGACGAAGCTCATCTCGCCCTTCAGAACGGTCCAGGTCTGCGGCAGCTCGTCGATCCGCACCTTGCGGATGAACCGGCCGATGCGGGTGATCCGCGGATCGTCTTCCGCCGCCCAGACCGCCTTGCCCGACACCTCGGCGTCCTGCCGCATCGAGCGCAGCTTCAGGATATCGAACCCCTGATTGTACAGCCCGACGCGGCGTTGGCGGTAGAATGCGGGGCCCTTCGATTCGAGCTTGATCGCGATCGCCGTCAACAGGATCACCGGCAGGGTGATCGCCAAAAGCAGCCCGCTCGCCAGGATATCGAACGCGCGCTTGAAAACGCTCGACAGCATCCGGCTCGAGGCAAAGCCATCCGAAAAGATAAGCCACGACGGATTGACGCTTTTGAGGTCGATCCGCCCCGTCTCGCGCTCGAGAAATGACGATATCTCGCTGACCTGCACACCCGTCGTGCGCACCCGCAGCAAGTCCTTCATCGGCAGCGCGTTGCGGCGTTCGTCGAGCGCGAGGATCACTTCGCTCGCATTCTGATCGACGATGTGTGCCGCCAAATTAGGGATGTCGCCGCGCGGCGTGGCGTTGGCGACGACCGGATCCGCCTCGCCCATCGACACGAACCCGGCGACGACGAAATTGATGCCGGGCTGTTCGGACAGTTCGAGGATGCGCGCCGCCCGCTTGCCGGCCCCCAGCACGACGATCCGACGCTTGAACGTCTCGCCGCCGAGCGTCTTGCCGAGCAATGCGCGGACGGTGACGAGCAACAGCGTCGCGATGATCGTGGAATAGAGGAGGTTCGAACGCCAGAAGCTGAGCGCGGGCACCAGAAAGAAGATCAGCGACAGGAACATGACGCCAAGCGCCAGCGCCACCGCGAGACGCGCGGCGGCGAAGCGGAGCGACAGGAACGACGCGACTCCGTACGCACCGACCGCGACCAGCGACACCTGCAAGGCCATCGCGAACGTCAGCAACTGGGCGAAGCGGGTATCGATCGGCTCGACGACCATGCCGATCTGGTGCGCACGCACGACCCAGCCGAGCTCCGCGGACACGAGCAGCAGGACGAGATCGACCAGTCCGAGCAACAGCACCGCGTGCGGCACATAGTGTTTGAAGAGCCGTATCATGCCACGCTATCCCGACACAGGGTTGTAAATGCCACCGACACCCGCGTGACGGTTTCGCAGCAAAACACCAAAAAAGCCTGAAGACCGCCGCCGAGTTAGCATAATTCGCCGATTGGCACGCGAGCCTACCGCGCTATAGATCGCGGTCCCAGGAGGCTTCATGACCGCACGTTCGATCATTCCCGTAATACTCTCAGGCGGTTCCGGCACACGCCTCTGGCCGATGTCGCGGCCCGAAATGCCCAAACAGATGCTCGCGCTGACCGCGAACGAGACGATGCTCCAGCTTACTGCAGGTCGCGCGCAGGGCGAACGCTATGCCCCGCCGATCGTGGTGGCCAACGCACGCCATGCCGATCTGGTCGAACAGCAGCTTGCCGACGCCGGCGCGACTCCGCAGGCGCTGATCCTCGAACCCGCCGGGCGGAACACCGCCCCGGCGATCGCGCTCGCGGCCATCGCTGCAGGTGGCGGCGGCGATGCATTGCTGGTGATGCCGTCCGATCACGTCATCGGCGATCTCGCGGCCTTCCACGCGGCGATCGAAGCGGCGATGCCGCTGGTCAAGCAGGGCTGGCTCGTGACCTTCGGAATCGCCCCCGACGCGCCCGAGACCGGCTATGGCTGGATCCAGATCGGCGACGAACTCCAGCCCGGCGTCCACCGGGTCGCGCGGTTCGTCGAGAAGCCCCCGCTCGACAAGGCCGAGGCGATGCTCGCGAGCGGCGATCATGCCTGGAACGGCGGCATCTTCCTGTTCCTCGCCGACGCATATCTGGAGGCGCTGGCGCAGTTCGATCCCGGCATTCTCATCGCGACGCGCGAAGCGATGGACAAGGCGCGGGTCGAGGGCGCGCGAATCTATCCCGACGCCGTCGCCTTCGCCGCGTCGCCCGACGATTCGATCGATTACGCGGTCATGGAAAAGGCCGATCGGGTCGCGGTGGTCCCGGTCGACATGGGCTGGAACGACGTCGGCAGCTGGGACGCACTGCACGCGATCAGCGATGTCGACAGCGATGGCAACGCGCATCGCAGCCAAGGAGACGGCGGCGTGCTCGCGATCGACACCAAGAACTGCTTCGTGCGCAGCGACGGCATCCGTGTTTCGCTGGTCGGGGTCGAGGATTTGATCGTGGTGGCCAGCGGCAACGACGTGCTGATCATGCCGCGCGGCCGCAGCCAGGAGGTCAAGAAGCTGATCGAGGCGATGAAGGCGAAGGGCTGACGCCTGCGCCTGGGACCACGACCGCGCCGGTTTTGGACAAGCCGATCCGGCGCTTGCGAACCTTGGCGAGCGCCGCGAGTGGAGCAACCGGCAGACGGTAGCGGCTACCGACCTCTCATGGCCGGTTGCGTCGTTTCGGCACTTTCGAGAGCAGCGTGAGCAGGGTCGGCAGATCGTCCGTGATCATCGTGTCGGTCGGGGTTTGCCACGAGGTTCGCAGGGTCTCCCCCACCTCGTCCAATCGCACGTCGCGCGAGCGTCTCAATTTCTCGTCTCGCACTGCTACCCTCGATACGCCTACGGAATACCCGGCGGGTCCTGGGGGACGAGGACACCGCCGGGCTTATCGAAAGAAACCGGTGGCGGCACCGCTGGTTCCCTCGACCGGACGGAATACCATGTGAAACTTACGGGGCTTTCCCCACTGGCGTCGGGAGATCGGGTTCGCCTAGTATGATGTTCATCATCCGGGAGTTTTCGTCATGGATCGTCGCCACTTCCTCGCATCCGGGGGCGTCGCCGCACTCGCCACCACGCTGCTTCCATCGGGCGGTTTGGCGCAAGCTCTCGCGCAACCGGCGGGCGATACCGGGCTGAACGCCGAATTCGAGCGGATATTCCAGCGCAGCGTAGCGCGGTCGCCCGAGCTTGCCACGTCACTGGGTCTCGACAAGGGGCCGCTCGCGGGTTTGAAAAGCCAGCTTTCGCCACGCACGCCCGACAAGCGCGCGCGCGATGTTGCGGAAACGAAGGCGGCGTTGGCGAGCCTTGCACGCTACGACGGCGCGGCGCTGTCGCCAGCCGCCAAGCTGAACCTCGAAGTGGTGCGCTACTCGCTGAACACGCAGATCGCCGCGCCCGAAAAATTCGGCATGGACAGTCCGATCCGCCCCTACCGCATCTTCCAGCAGGGCGGCGCCTATTTCCAGGTGCCCGATTTCCTCAACACCGCGCACACGATCGCTGCGACGGCGGATGCTGAGGCGTATCTGGCGCGGCTCGACCAGTTCGGTACGGTGCTCGACCAGGAAAGCGCGATGCAGCAGGCGGAGGCAACGCGCGGCCTGCTCGCGCCCGGCTGGTCGCTCGATCTGACGCTCGGCCAGATGCGAAAATTGCGGGGTCAGCCAGCGGCGACGTCGAGCATCGTCCAGTCGCTGGTAAAGCGGGCCGCCGCCAAGGGCCTCACCGGCGACTGGCAGGCACGTGCGGCGAAGATCGTCGACGACAAGGTGTATCCCGCGCTCGACCGCCAGATCGCGCTGATCGAGCGGCTGAAGCCGACCACCAAGCCCGGCGACGGGATCTGGCGCGTGCCGAACGGCGACGCGATCTATGCGATGGCGCTCAACCAGGCGACGACCACGACGATGAGCCCCGACGAGGTCCACCGCATCGGCCTCGCGCAGGTCGCCGAGATCACCGCGCAGCTCGACACGATCCTGAAGTCGCAGGGCTACACGACGGGCACGGTCGGCGAACGGCTCGCCAAGCTGAACGTCATGCCCGATCAGCTCTATGCCAATACGGCTGAGGGCCGGACCGAGCTGATCGCCGGACTGAACGACGGCATCAAGGCGATGTACACCAAGCTGCCGCAAGCCTTTTCGGAGGTGCCGACGCAGCCGCTGGAGATCCGCGCGGTGCCGGTCGAGATCCAGGACGGCGCGTCGAACGGCTACTACAACCGCGCCTCGCTGGATGGCAGCCGCCCGGCGATCTACTTCGTCAATCTAAAGGACGTCGGCGACTGGCCGAAATACACGCTGCCGTCGCTCACCTATCACGAGGGCGTGCCGGGGCATCACCTCCAGATCAGCCTCGCGCAGGAATCCAAGGACATTCCGACGCTGCGGAAGATCGGCTTCTTCTCGGCCTATTCGGAAGGCTGGGCGCTGTATGCCGAACAGTTGGCAGACGAACTCGGCGCCTATGCGACGCCGCTCGAGCGCGCGGGGTATCTCCAGTCGTTCCTGTTCCGCGCGACGCGACTGGTGGTCGATACCGGCATCCATGCAAAGCGCTGGAGTCGCGAGAAGGCGACCGACTACATGGTCGCGACGACCGGCTTCGCACGGCCCCGGACGCAGCGCGAGATCGAACGCTATTGCACGCAGGCCGGGCAGGCGTGCAGCTACAAGGTCGGCCACATGGCTTGGACGCGCGCGCGGGTGAAGGTGAAGACGGCGCTGGGCGACAAGTTCGACCTGAAGCAGTTCCACGACATCCTGAAGGAAGGCGCGATGCCGCTGACCATCTTGGAACGCCGCGTGGACGAACGGATCGCGGTGATGAAGGCGCGGGGATAAGCGAGATCCGCCGGTTTTCGCGAGATCGGGAACCGGCGGCGGCCAGTGCTAATCGTGAGCGAGCTTGAGCCGAAAGGGCAAACTCAAGTCGTTATCGCTCGCCTGATCCAGCGTATCAACGAAAAACGGTCTGCAAATAGTCGTCATTAACCCGCCGCAACCCCTCCCTTGCCACCAGCATGTGCGGTTCTTTCAACCCCCACACCAATCCTGCCCGCCGCAGAATCAGGAGCACCCACCAACCCGGATCATGCTGGCCCGGTTCGATGCCCAGCCCAGCAGATTCGGGCCAAGCGTGATGATTTCCATGCCACGCTTCTCCAAAGGTAATGAGCGCCGCAGCGGGCAGGTCGTGCCCCTGAACGGCAACACTATCGACACTCCAACCTTGTGGTCCACTGCGATGCGTGATGTGGCCGACCAGCCAATGGCCGGTCACGCCGACCGCAATACGCACCGGCACCCCCCAGATCAGCCACGGCAGCCCGCCAACCAAAAAGAACAGCAGCGCCCATGGAAGCTGTTGCGCCATCCATGTGCGTTCGAGGAACCGCAGCACGCGATCCTCGCGTAGATGCGGATCGAGTTCGAACCGAGGCGGATGATCAAGGTCAAGACGACAGTGCATCTGCCACCAGGCGTCGCGGAGAAACGATGCACGATGTGCGTGCAGATCGTGGCATTCCGCCTGTCGCTGCGCCCAATCGCGCGTGTCGTGCAATCGTACCATGCCGAGCGGTCCTGCCATGCCGACGAGCGTGCCGAGATAGGCGAGGATGCGCTCAAACCAGCGCGGTGCATCGAGACTCCGGTGGATCAGCAGCCGGTGTAGCCCAATCGAATGGCCGAGACAAAGCGTGACGGCCGAAGTGACTAGCCAGAGCAGCACTGCACCGGGCGTGACGTATAACGGCGCCAGCAGCAGCGCAGATCCCGTCATACCAGTAATCCACAGCGAGCGCACCGGAGACCATTTCACTTTGCCGTGCCGCGCATCGGTCAACGGGAATGGAATGATGCGCGCGGTAGACAGGCAAACCATCGAACGTCCTTTCGGCAATTAGGTATATTCCTAAATATCGATTTCGGTTTGTCAATGCTTAGCTTACCGCCTAAATGATCAAGGATGCAGCGTGTCTTTGAAGCTCTCTCGTCGTCGGTACGGCGCAAGATTCTTGCCTATCTGGCTCATGCCGAACTGAGCGCGGGCGAAATCGCTTCGCGCTTCTCCATGTCGAAACCCTCGATCTCGCAGCATTTGTCGATTCTAGAATCCGCAGGGCTAGTAGTTAGCGAGAAGCGCGGCCAATTCGTTTTCTATCGCCTTGTACCGGAAAGCGTTGCCAACACGCTCAATGGCTTCGTGCAGGAAGTCTGCCCCGTGGCACGTCCGCTAAAACGCGAGAGCGCAACACTAGCTCGCAAGGCTGGGGACGAACCCTGATTATATCCCCGCCTGCCGTTCGTGCTGCGAAATACACAATCTTGCGTAATCCGAGGCGGAGTGCTCGATCACAGTCAGTTTCCGAAATGACGTAGCGCTTCCCATGCATGGCGGGTCTTCTTACCCGCCGCGCTTCAGCGTCAACCCCGCCTACTTGCCGCTCGCGCCGAGCGTTTGCGCCGCCACGCGGACCGTCGCCGTCTGCACGATGTCCGCTGCCGAGGTCGCCAGCATGACCTTGTAGTCGCCGCCGGCGATCTTCCAGCCGCCGCTGGCGACGTCGAACGTCGCGAGCAGGCGCGGGTCGATCGTTACCGACACCGTCTGGCTCTTGCCCGGTGCGAGATCGACCTTGCGGAACGCGCCGAGCCGCTTGGGCGCTTCCCAGCCCGCGCCGGACACATAGACCTGCGCGACCGCCTTGCCCTGTACCGCACCGGTGTTCTGGACGGTGAAGTCCGCCTTGATGCCCTTGCCGGCGGGTGCCGCGGTCAGGCCTCTCATTGCGAAGTTCGTGTAGGACAGGCCGTAGCCGAACGGAAACAGCGGCTTCGCGCCGGTCTTGTCGAACCATTTATAGCCGACCGCGGCGCCCTCGATGTCGTAATTGCCCATCGGATGCGAATCGCGGTCGAGCTTGGGATCGCCCTCGAGCTTGGGCCGTGGGGTCTGCGCGAGCGACGCCGGGAACGTCGCCGGCAAGTGGCCCGACGGATTGACCTCACCGGTCAGCACGCGCGCGATCGCCTCGCCGCCTGCCGTACCAGGGTACCACGCCTCCAGCACCGCGCCGACCTTGCCGAGCCACGGCATCACCACCGGACCGCCGGTTTCGAGCGCCACCACCGTCTTCGCGTTCGCGCGCGCGACCGCGTCGATCAGCGCGTTCTGGTTGTCGGGCAGGTTCAGGTCGGGAACGTCAAATGACTCGCCCGTCCACTGCTCGCCGAAGACGACGACGACATCCGCCGTGCGCGCCGCCGCAGCCGCCGCCTTCACGTCCTTGCCGTCGAGGTAGGTGACGGTCGCGCCGGTCCGCGCCTGCAACGCCTTCATCGGTGACGAGGCATGGTAGGTCTTGGGGCCAGGGAAGCCGCTCGGGAATTCGTCGGGTACGACCAAGCCGTTGGTCGGCGCATTGTGCGAATAGACCTGGCTCGACCCACCGCCCGACAGCACGCCGACATCGGCATGCGCGCCGATCAGCAGAATCGACTTGGCCGACTTGGCGAGCGGCAGCAGCCCCGCGGTGTTCTTGAGGAGGACGATGCCCTCCTCCGCATCCGCGCGGGTCACCGCGGCATGCGCGGCATAATCGATCTTGGTTGCCTGATCGCCGTTCACGACGGTGTCGAACGCGCCGACCGACACCATCCCCCACAGCACGCGGCGCGCCATGTCGGTCGCGCGCGCTTCGCTGACATGGCCGTTGTTGACCGCCTCGCGCAGCGCATCGGCAAAATACGCCGAGCGATCGAACGCCCAGCCCGACTGCTGGTCGAGCCCGGCATTGGCGGCTTCGCTGGTCGAATGCGTCGCGCCCCAGTCGGACATGACATAGCCCTTGAAACCCCAGTCGCGCTTCAGGACTTTGTTGAGCAACCAGTCGTTCTCGCACGCATAATGGCCGTTCACGCGGTTGTACGAGCACATCACCGAGCCGGGCTGGCCGACCTCGTTGGCGATCTCGAACGCGAGCAGATCGGACTGGCGTGCCGCCTGTTCACCGATCTTGTGATCGATGTTGTTGCGGTTCGTCTCCTGGCCGTTGAACGCGTAGTGCTTCATCGTCGAGACGACGTGCTGTGACTGGATTCCCTTGATCTCGTGCCCGGTGATGACGCCCGCCAGCAGCGGATCCTCGCCGGCATATTCGAAGTTGCGCCCGTTGCGCGGCTCGCGCGTGAGATTCATGCCGCCCGCGAGCTGCACGTTGAAACCCGACAGGAACGCCTCCCGGCCGATCATCGCGCCGCCGGCCTGCGCCATCTCGGGGTTCCAGGTCGCCGCGGTCGCGATCCCCGACGGCAGCGAGGTGCGGAGGCGCGGCGTCGGCCCGCGTTGGCTGGCAACGCCGACGCCGGCATCGGTCTCCCACTGGTTGGGGATGCCGAGCCGCGGGATACCGGGGACGATCCCGGCGGACGCGGGCAGGCCGTCCTTGGGATAGACCCAGTTCTTGACCGGCGTCTTGAGCCAGTCGGCGTTGGTCGCGAAATAGCCGAAGGTGAGCTGCAATTTCTCGTCGAGCGTCATTTCCTTCAGGAGCAGGTCGACGCGCGCATCTGCGCTCAGCGTGGTCTTCATCCACGGTTGCGCCTTGGGCGCCTCCATCCGTGGCGCCGCCGCACCTGGCGCATTGTTCGTCGTCTGCGCAGCAATCGGCGCCGATAGCGCGCAAGCACACCCCGCCAGCGATCGAAGCAACAAAGCGCGGTTTCGGCGTGCGATCATCGGGCATCTTTCTGTTGGCAGCAAAGCATACCGGTGTGTGTCGTGTCTCTCCGCGCCGCGCAACTGCGCAGCGGCGAAGGCGTCCGCCAAGCCGCGCTTCATCGGACGGCAAAGGAGCTATCGGTCGTCAGCCGAGCAATCGCGCCATCCACGCCGCCGCTTCGCTCCAGGCGACCTTGCGCTCTTCGAGCCACGCATCGTGATAATAAGTGCAGCCATAGCGGTCACCGCCATCGCACAACAGCGTGACGATGCTGCCCGTCTCGCCCGCCGCCGCCATCTCCTCGATTAGTTGTGCACAGGCCCAGAGGTTGGTGCCGGTCGAACCACCGACGCGACGGCCGAGCCGGTCGGACAGCGCGCGCATCGCACCGATGCTGTCGGCATCCTCGACCGCGATCATCCGGTCGATGACGCTCGGCACGAAGCTCGGCTCGACGCGCGGCCGCCCAATCCCCTCGATCCGCGACGCGCACCCCTCGGGCAACGCGACCACCGAGCGGTCCTCGAAATGGCGGTGAAACACCGAGTGCATTGGGTCCGCGACGCAGAGTTTCGTGTCGTGCCGGCAATAGCGGATGAACCGCCCGATCGTCGCCGAGGTGCCGCCGGTCCCCGCGCCGCAGACGATCCAGGACGGGCACGGATGCTCCTCCTCGGCCATCTGCGCGAAGATGCTTTCGGCGATGTTGTTGTTGCCGCGCCAGTCGGTCGCGCGCTCGGCATAGGTGAACTGGTCGAGATAATGCCCGCCGGTTTCGGCCGCGAGCCGGTGCGACACCGCGTAGACGGTGCGCGGATCGTCGACCATGTGGATCTCGCCGCCGTGAAAGCGGATCGCGTCGAGCTTCGGCTTGGCGGTCGTCGCCGGGACCACCGCGATGAACCGCAGTCCCAGCATCCTGGCGAAATACGCCTCCGACACCGCGGTCGATCCCGACGAGGATTCGATCACCGTCGTCTCCGGCCCGATCCATTCGTTGCACAGCGCGTACAGGAACAGCGACCGCGCAAGCCGATGCTTGAGGCTGCCGGTCGGGTGCGAACTCTCGTCCTTCAGATACAGCACGATGCCGGGGTACCGCGGCAGGTCGACGCGGATCAGATGCGTGTCGGCGGACCGGTTATAGTCCGCCTCGATCCGCCGCACCGCCTCCGACAACCAGCGTCGGTCGACGCGCTTCGTCACCCTTGCAGCCCGTGGCGGACCAGCATCGCGGTAGGCTCGGGATCACGCCCGCGGAATGCACGGAAGCTCTCCGCCGCCGGCCGCGTCGCGCCACGCGCGAGCACTTCCTCGCGGAACCGGTCGCCGGTCTTGCGATCGACCAACCCCGCTTCCGCGAACGCCTCGAAGCCGTCGGCCGCCAGCAGTTCAGCGTAGAGATAGCTGTAATAGCCCGACGCATAGC
Organism: Sphingomonas faeni; assembly: GCF_040407565.1. Classification (GTDB taxonomy): domain Bacteria; phylum Pseudomonadota; class Alphaproteobacteria; order Sphingomonadales; family Sphingomonadaceae; genus Sphingomonas; species Sphingomonas faeni_F. The sequence goes on along the minus strand of NZ_JAPZPR010000001.1, from coordinate 454,824 downwards.
CCCCTGCGAAAATGTGGCTGAACGCGTGCGGGAAGCGGTGCCATGCAGGCGGGCGGATCACCGCCACCTCGTCGCGCACCGCCTCGATCACCTCGATCGGATCGCTGCCCATCGTGCCGAGATGCAGGAGCAAGTCGAACAGCGCGAACTCGACCTGGCGCAAGATGAACATCCCCGCCTGGAAATGCCGCGCCTTCACCATCCGCTCGAACAGGTCGGCGGGCAGCGTCTCGCCCGTCTTGTAATGCCCCGACATGCCGGTCAGCACGTCCTTGTCCCAGGCGAAATCCTCCATCAGCTGGCTCGGCAGCTCGATCGCGTCCCATTCGAAGCCGTTGGTGCCGGCGATGCTCGGCCGGTTCACCTTGGTGAAGAGCAGGTGGATGCAGTGGCCGGTCTCGTGCAGCAAGGTCGTCACGTCGTTGTGGCTCAGCAGCGACGGCGTCTCACCGCCATCCGGCGCGAAATTGCAGACGAGATACGCGACCGGCACCGTCACGGTATTGCCGTCGTGCAGCCGCGGCCGCGCCTGCGCCATCCACGCGCCGCCACGCTTGCCGGTCCGCGCGTGGAGATCGAGATAGAGCCCGGCGAACACCGTCCCGCTCTCGTCCACCACGTCGAAGAACCGCGCATCGTCATGATACAGCGACACGTCGGCGCGCTCGACGAGCTTGATGCCGAACAAGCGCTGCATCAGAGTCTGCCAGCCCTCCATCACGCGCTCGACCGGGAAATACGCCTTCACCACCTGCGCATCGACCGCATAGCGATCCTGCCGCAGCCGGTTCGACACGAAGCCCGCATCCCACGGCTCGAAATCGGCGATCCCGAGCTGCTCGGCGGCAAACGTCTTCAGCTCGGCAAGGTCGCGCTCAGCCGCCGGCTTCGCACGCCGCGCCAGATCGCGCAGGAACGCGATCACCTCGGCACCATTCGGCGCCATCTTGGTCTCCAGCGACCACGCGACCGGATCGGTGAAGCCGAGCAGCTTCGCGCCCTCGTGCCGCAGTTCGAGGATCCGCGCGATCCGCGCGCTGTTGTCGAACTCGCCCGCGTTCGGCCCCTGGTCCGACGCACGCGTCGCGAACGCGCGGTACATGCGCGCGCGCAACTCGCGGTTCTCGGCGAAGGTCAGCACCGCGTTGACGCTCGGCTGTTGCAGCGTGACGAGCCAGCCCTCCTGCCCCTTCGCCTTGGCGGCATCCGCGAACATCGCCTTGTCCGCATCCGAGATCCCCGCGAGGTCAGCCTCGTGCGTCACCAGCTCCGACCAAGCATCGGTCGCATCGAGTACAGCGCTGCCGAACTCGTTCGACAACCCCGAAAGCTCGACCGAAATCTCGCTGAACCGATCGCGCGCCTCGGGCTCCAGCGCGACACCCGACAACGTGAAGTCGCGGATCGCCTGCTCGACCGCGACCCGGTCTTCGACGGGCAGGTCGGCAAACTCGGGCGACACGCTCAACGCCACGAACACCTCGTACAGGTCGCGGTTCTGCCCGACCTTCATGTCGTTCTCGACGAGCCGCTTCTGCCCCTCGGAATACGCCGCGCGCAGCTCGGGCGTGTCCGCAACGCCATGCAGATGCGACACCGCCGACCAGATCGCGCCGATCTCGGTATTCGCGCGCTCGTACGGCAGCCACGCACCCGCGAAATCGGTCGGCCGCGCGGTCGTCAGAGCCTCGACCATCGCCTCATGCCGCGCGATCGCCTCGTCGAGCGCAGGCGCGATCTGGTCGGGCGACAGTTCGGCGAAACGGGGCAGCGACAGCGTATCGAGAAGCGGGTTCGTCGGGGCAGTCATGGATAATCCTTCAGCATTCGACGACGTTGACGGCCAGGCCACCAAGCGACGTCTCCTTATATTGCGAGCGCATGTCCTCACCGGTCTGGCGCATCGTCTCGATCACCGCATCGAGGCTGACGATATGGCGACCGTCCCCGCGCAGCGCCAGATACGCGGCGTTGATCGCCTTGATCGCGCCCATCGTATTACGCTCGATGCAGGGAATCTGGACCAGCCCGCCGATTGGATCGCAGGTCAGGCCGAGGTTGTGCTCCATGCCGATCTCGGCCGCATTCTCGATCTGCGCATTGGTCCCGCCCAGCGCCGCGACCAGCGCCCCCGCCGCCATCGAGCACGCGACGCCGACCTCGCCCTGGCACCCCATCTCCGCCGCCGAGATCGACGCGCGCTTCTTGTAGAGGAACCCGATTGCGGCCGCGGTCAGCAGGAAGTCGTGCGCGCCCTTCGCCGTCGGGCCCTTCGTAAACGTCTCGTAAAACCGCAGCACCGCCGGCAACACGCCCGCCGCGCCATTGGTCGGCGCGGTCACGACGCGGCCCCCCGCGGCATTCTCCTCGTTCACCGCCAGCGCGTACAGGCTCACCCACTCGAACACCGCGGAGGGATCGGCCGCGGTATCGCGCGCCTGCAACCCCTCGAACAGCGCCTTCGCCCGACGCGGCACCTTCAGCCCACCCGGCAGGATACCGCCCTGCCGACACCCGCGATCGATCGAAGCGAACATGGCCGCGCGGACGGCATCGAGGAACGCATCGGTCTCGCTCTCCGGCCGCCAAGCGATCTCGTTCTCGCGGACGATATCGGCGATCGTCATCCCCGTCGCATCGCCGGTCGCGAGCAGCCCCGCCCCCGACGAAAACGGCCGCGGCAATAGGATGTTGGCCTTGACCGGCCCCGACCCCGCCTCGACGATCGCCCCGCCACCGATCGAGAAATAGGTCCGCTCGACGCTGTGTCCGTCACCGAACGACGCGGTGAAGGTCACCGCGTTGGGATGCCCCGGCAGGAACGTCTTCGAATGAAATAGGAGGTGCTGGCTCTCCTCAAACCCGATCTCGACCCGCTCCGCCAGCATCAGCCGTCCGCTCGACCGGATCGCCGCCAGCCGCACCGGGATCAGGTCGGGATCGATCGTCTCGGGCTGCGCGCCACTCAGGCCCAACATAACCGCACTGTCGGTCGCATGCCCGCGCCCGGTCAGCGCCAGCGAACCGTACAGGTCGACGCGCACCGCCACCGGCTTATCGTCGGCGACCAGATCCGCGAACAACCACGCCGCACGCATCGGCCCGACGGTATGCGAACTCGACGGCCCAATCCCGATCGTGAACAGGTCGAGTATGCTGATCGCCTGATGGCAATCGGGGCGGGCACGCGTTTGTTCGTCCGCACGATCGAGCGTCAACGGAGTCACGCGGAGGCACCCGTGCTTGGTTGGGCATCATGGTGGACGACCGCAGCGCCCGCGCCGGCGCGCCTCGCGAAAACGTCCATCGGGCTCATGTCTTTCATACCATCGGCGATCATGACGATGCTCTTAGCCACATCGTTCGAAGACCGCATGCACATTGCGCGATCCGGGCGCGATCCGGGCGCGATCCGGGCGCGATCCGGGCGCGATCCGGGCGCGATCCCGACGCGACGCAGGCGTGATCCTGATCATCGTGCAGAAGCGAATTCGTGCGGACTGGACGTCGGGCGTTGCTGCAGACTTTCCGGCGGGCGGGGGTGCCGAAACGGCTCGCGCGAGAAAAGGGAATAACGCGTGCGAGCCGCAGTCCAGCACCTCGGTACGGTCTTGGGACGTACGCTAGGCTCAGGCGGCATGCACCCCATAACGGATTGGATCAAGTGAATATTTGAACATGAAGTATGCCGGCTCGCCTGGGTGACGAGCCGCATGGATTGGCAAACCGACATACCCCCTCATCAACCCGCGACGCTGCAGAACGGGCGCAATCCCTGGCGGCCCCTGTGACATGATCCGATCGTCATCCCGGTACTCGGCGCAGTGCTCGGCGCAGTCCTCTCGGCGGTCCGCGTCGCGGCTCAGATCAGCGCGTCCAGCAGGCCGATCAGGGGGCGGTCGGCGGGCGGCATCGGCAAGGCATGCATGTCCGCCGGCCGAACCCACCGCAACGCGGTTGCCTCGATCGCGCGGGGTACGCCGCTCCATTTGCGCGTGATATAGAGCAGCAACAACAGGTGGCGGTCGCCCAGCGGCGCGCTCGCGAACGCAGCAGGCGCGAGACAGGCATGCGGGACCGCGATCGCGAGTTCCTCGCCGAGCTCCCTGATCAACGCGGCCTCGGGAGTCTCGCCAGGTTCGACCTTGCCGCCCGGAAACTCCCACAATCCCGCCAGCGACTTGCCCTCCGGACGCTGCTGGAGCAGCACGCGGCCCTCCAGGTCGACCAGCGCCGCCGCCACGACGGGTAGCAGCAGGGGCGCGGCCGGAATGGTTCGATCGTTGGTCATTCTTTAATTCCGCCCGACTAGAGTGCCGGCCATGAGGCCAAAATTTTCCGTGACGACCACGGTCGCCAGAACGATGTCCCGAACGATCTTTCGTGTCTGGCGCGACACGCGCGGCGCGACCGCGATCGAATACGGTCTCATCATCGCGCTCGTGGTGCTGGCGCTGATCGTCGGCCTGACCGCACTCGCCAACACGACGGTGGGGATGTGGGGCAACGTCAATGACAAGGTCGCCGCCGCACGCTGAACATATCGATAAACCGCGTGGCCCTTAAACCTTTCTCAACTCACCGCTTCTAAACGTCGAACTGCTGATCCGGCCCGTCCGGTCCAGCCGGGTGACACTGAAGCAATCCAATGATGGAGACCGGAATGAAGACGATTCGCAACTTTTTCAAGAATTCCAAGGGCGCAACCGCAATCGAGTACGGCCTGATCGCCGCGCTGATCGCCGTTGCCGCTATCGCCGCAATGCAGGGCCTGGGCACCAGCCTGAACAAGACGTTCAACAACGTCAGCTCGCAGATGAAGGCCGGCTGATCGTTAGCGCGCCGCAAGGCGCGCAACGTGACGACAGGGCGGCGAAACTCCGGTTTCGCCGCCCTTTTTCGTGCCCGCAGTAGAACGGGATTTTACAGGCGACCCATTTTGAGAAACTTAGCCTGACGATCCTTGCGCAGATCCGCCGGCGACAACGCCACGAGCGCCGCGAGCGACTCGTCCAACGCTGCCCCAAGCGACTCGATCGCGCGCGCCCGATCGCGGTGTGCGCCACCCAGCGGCTCCGCAACGATACCGTCGATCACCCCGAACGCCTTCAGGTCCTGCGCGGTGATGCGCATCGCTTCGGCAGCCTCGGGCGCCTTGTCTGCCGTGCGCCACAGGATCGAGGCGCAGCCTTCTGGGCTGATCACCGAATAGACCGCGTGTTCGAACATCAGCACGCGATTACCCGCCGCGAGCGCGACCGCGCCGCCCGAGCCCCCCTCGCCGACGATCGCCGCGACGATCGGCACGCCGGCGTTGAGGCACGCTTCGGTCGAACGGGCGATAGCCTCGGCCTGGCCGCGCTCTTCGGCCTGGATGCCGGGAAATGCGCCCGAGGTGTCGACCAGCGTCACGATCGGCAGGCCGAACCGGTTGGCGAGTTCGACCAGGCGGATCGCCTTGCGATAGCCCTCGGGCTTGCCCATCCCGAAATTGTGGCGAAGGCGGCTCGCGGTGTCGTCGCCCTTCTCGTGGCCGAGCACCATGATTTTCCGCCCGCGGAAGGTTGCGAAGCCGCCGAGGATAGCCTGGTCGTCACCGAATGCGCGGTCGCCCGCGAGCGGTACGAACTCGTCGAACAGCGCGGCGACGTAATCCTTGAAATGCGGACGCTCCGGGTGACGCGCGACCTGCGTCTTCTGCCACGGTGTCAGCCGCGCGAAGGTATCCTTCAGCAGCTTGTCGGACTTGGCCTGCAGACGGGCGATGTCGGCGGCAAGGTCGACGCTGCCTTCGGCGGCGGTGTCGCGGAGTTCGTCGATCCGGCCCTGAAGTTCGGCGATCGGTTTCTCGAAGTCGAGGAAGCTTGGCATAGGCGGCGGTTACGGTGCGGGCGGGCTCGCGTCAACGCGGCGGCAGGTCTGACAGCGGATGACGCGTGTTGACGAGTTCGACGAGCCGGCTCGAATCGACGTGCGTGTAGATTTCCGTCGTGGCGATATCGGCATGGCCGAGCATCGACTGGAGCGCGCGCAAATCTGCCCCCCCCGCCAGCAGATGCGTGGCGAAGGCGTGGCGCAGGACGTGCGGGCTGACTCGGTCGGGCGGGATACCGGCCTCGGCAGCGAGCGCCTTCACGATCTGGTACAGGCGGATGCGCGAGAGATGACTCTTGCCGGACGGAAACAGCCAGAGCCGATCCGCCGCGACGTGCGTCCGCCAGACCGCCACCGCCGCGCGTGCGCGATCGGAGATCGGAACGAGCCGCTCGCGCCCGCCCTTGCCGCGTAGGATCAGGAAGGGCCGGTCGGGGTGGACCGCGTTGCGCGGCAGGCTCACCAGTTCGGTCGCGCGCAGGCCCGAGCCATATAGGAGTTCGAACAGTGCGGACAGCCGCAGGTCGTTGGGATCGAGCGGATCGCGCGCCGCGCGCGTCGCGATTTCGGCGAAGAGGCGGTCGACATCGGCATGGCTGAGGATCCTGGGCAGCGCGCGCGCGGTGCCTGGACGCGGAAGCGCCTGCCCCGGATCGTCGGCGCGGTGGCGTTCATCGGCCAGGAACGCGAAGAAACGCCGGAGCGACGCCGACTTACGCCCGACGGTCGATCGCGACAGCGCGGACCAGCCATTGGCAAGAATCGCCAGCGCGTCCGCATCCGCCTCGACCAGACCCCCATCGAGGATTTGCGACGCAAGCGTCAGATCGCTCCGATACGCGGCGACGGTATTGGCCGCCGCCCCGGCTTCCGCAGTCATCATTTCCAGGAACCGATCGATCAGCGCGCGATCGCCAGCATGGCTCACGCGCGCGCGATCGCCTCGGCCGCGAGCATGCGGGCGTCGCCATCGAGCCCGACCGCGCGCAACGCGCCGACGATCCGGTACAGCGCCTCAGGGGGTATGTCCTTCCAACCCGACGCCTGCATGCCGACAGCGGCGAGCAGCACCACGGTGCCCGACTGCCCGGTCCGCGCGGCGCGATCGAGCGCGCGCGTCCAGGCATTCGCCGCGCCGATCCGCACGTCGAGCGCCGCCGCTGCGCGTTCTATGTCACCAGAAGCAAGGCGACCGAGCCCGGCGAGTCCCGCGAACAGCATGCGTTGCTTCAGCGCTGAATCGCCCTCGCCGCCCGAATAGGCGGCGAGATCGGCATAGCTCATCCGCCGATAGGCGTCGGGATCGCTGAGCATGATCATCGCCCACGCGTCGCCGCCGGCAGGAACCGTGCCGAGCCACCGTGCCGCCGTGCGATCGAGCCCCGCGGCCAGCATCGCGGCGACCAGATGATCGGCCTCGTCCTTGCCCGTAGCAGGATTCATCCGGGCCGCCGCGCGCGCGGTGAGCACCAGCCGCGCATAGGCGGGTCTGGCCGCCGGACCGCCCCAGAGCTGGCGAAGCGCAGTCATACGGGCCTCGGCGTTGCGATCGGCATAAGCGGTCTGAAGATCGTTGGCGGTGGCGCTCACCGCGCTCGACGTGTCCTCGTCCTCCGCCGCGGCGGCGTAGAGATCGACCAGCGCGGCGCTGGAGAGCACCCCCTGTGCGGCCGCCGCCTCGGCAGGCGCCAGCCGATCGCCGAGCGTCACCGATGGCGACAGGGCCTGCCAGTATTTCACCTGCCGGCCCGCGCTCGCATAGAGTTCGTCGGGTACGGCTACTCCGGTCGCCATCGCCAGCCCGAACCGCCACGCGGTCAGCTGATCGACGCCGTCCCACTCGATCGTGACGGCCTGGCGACCCTGTGCGCCGGCGCCGACCACCTTCTGCGCGAGCAGCAGATCGACGCCGCTCGCGACATTGCGGCGCTTGGCGGTCGCGATCAGCGGACTCGCCTGCGCCGGGTTGCCCGACAGACCCGCACACATCGCCTGCGCCATCGTCCAGCCGCGCGCCGGAGCGTACCGCATCGCCCCCGTCACCAGCGGGCAGAGCCCAGCCGGATCGCCGGTCGCGAGCGAGGCGTTCATCGCGACCTGATAGAGCTTCGGCGTGTAATTGTCGGTATCGACGCCCTGCACGACCGCGCGCGCGGAGACCGATTCGCCCATCCGCAGCAACAGCCAGGCTCGCTCGGCGGCGAAATCCGCGCCGTTGGTGTGGCTGGGTGTATCGACCCGCGACACCAGCGCGCGCCGCAGCAGGATCGACATCCAGCGCGACGGCAGAGGCGCGGTCAGCCGGCGCATCAGCGTCTCGACATACTGGCCATCGGCCTCGCCGAACGCATCCGTTTCCAGCCCGCCCTCACTCGCGGTGACCGGTCCGACCGTCTCGAGCGAACGCCGCGCGGATTCGGGCATCTCGTACCGCGCGAGCACGGTCGGGTCGATCGCCGCCGGGGTGGCGACCGGCGTCGGGGTCGGCACCCCGTCGGGCGTCGCCGACGGCAGCGGCTGGATCATCGCGCTCGGCGGCAGCGCTTGCGACGGTGACGTCGTCGGGCGCGCCGGTTGCGGACCCGACGCAGGCGTCGTCGGGCGCGGCACAGCGGGAGCCGGCGCGGGGGTCGGTTCGCCGAAGCCCGGCGGCAGGATCGATTCGGGACGATCCTGGCCGATTGCCGGGGCCAGCGCTCCCAGCGCTCCGACGGCAACCGCCGCCGTCAGTGTGGCCTTAAGAGAGGTTCGCAAGCGTCACGGCCTTCTCGACGCGGCTCTGCGGACGCTCGGTCGCGCGACCGGCCAGCAGGAACAGGCCGCCGACCACGACCACAAGAACGACGACGACCGAAACGATGAAACGGGACATACGACGTAACCTTGCAGTGAATAGAACAAACCGGGCGCCAAGAGCTTTTGCCCTCGCGCGGAGCCGCTGTATAGCGCGGGCTACGATGTTGCAAAGCCACAACCCTTCAGGCGGACCTGCCGGCGGCCGCCGCCCCGCCCCGATCGATCGCCCGATCGTGCTCGTCGGGCTGATGGGCGTCGGCAAGACCACCGTCGGCCGCCGTCTCGCGCTGCGCATGAACCTGCCGTTCGTCGATGCCGATCACGAGATCGAGGCCGCGTCGGGCATGAGCGTCGCCGAGATCTTCGCCAAATACGGTGAGGACTATTTCCGCGATGGCGAGCGCCGCGTGATCGCGCGGCTGATCGACGGCACGCCCAAGATCATCGCGACCGGCGGCGGCGCGTTCATCAACGACGACACGCGGGCGCTGATCCTGCGCGATGCGGTGTCGGTGTGGCTTAGCGCGCACCCCGACATCCTGGTCGAGCGCGTGGGCCGGCGCGACACGCGGCCTTTGCTGCGTAACCGCGACGCGGGGAAAGTGCTCGCCGAACTGGCGCGCGTGCGCAACCCGATCTACGCGCAGGCGCACATCCATATTGTCAGCAACAAGACGCCGCACGAAGCGACCGTCGCCGCTATCCTGAGAGCGCTTGGCCGATGAAGACCGTTATCGTTGAACTGGGTGCGCGGACCTATCCGATCCATATCGAAGCTGGCATTCTCGCGCGGGCTGGCGAGTTCCTTGCGCCGCTCGCGAAGGGCCGGCGGGTGGCGATCGTCACCGACGAGAATTTGTCGTTTCACCTCGCGACGTTGCAGACCTCGCTGACCGCTGCGGGGATTGCATCCGAGGCGATCGTTCTGGCACCCGGCGAGGGCAGCAAGAGCTGGGCGACGCTGGAGATGCTGTGCGACCGGTTGCTCGAACTCGGCGTCGAGCGCGGCGATCACGTCGTGGCGCTGGGTGGCGGCGTGATGGGGGACCTGGTCGGGTTCGCCTGCTCGATCCTCAAGCGCGGGTGTAACTTCGTCCAGATCCCGACGAGCCTGCTCGCGCAGGTCGACAGCTCGGTCGGCGGCAAGACCGCGATCAACACGAAGGCCGGCAAGAATTTGATCGGCGCGTTCCATCAGCCGGTGATGGTGCTGATCGACCCGCAGGTGCTCGACACGCTGCCGATCCGCGAACTCCGCGCGGGCTATGCCGAGGTCGTGAAATACGGCCTGATCGACGACTTCGCGTTCTTCGAATGGTGCGAGGCGAATGGCGCCGCGTTACTCGCGGGCGACATAGGCCTGCGCGAATACGCGATCGCGCACAGCGTTTCAGCCAAGGCGCGGATCGTCGCGGCGGACGAACATGAGACTAACGGAACGCGGGCCCTGCTCAATCTCGGGCACACATTCGGGCATGCACTGGAAGCGGAGACCGGGTTCTCGCAGGCGTTGATCCACGGCGAGGGCGTCGCGGCAGGCTGTTCGCTCGCCTTCGGGTTCTCGGCATCGCAGGGCATCTGCTCGGGTCAGGATGCCGAGCGCGTAGCGGCGCATTGGCGGGACGTCGGGCTGCCGGATAGTCTGGCGGCTACGAAGATCGGCGCGAGCGGTGCGCGGCTTGTCGATCATATGCGCCATGACAAGAAAATGGCGGCGGGCACCCTGCCCTTCCTGCTCGCGCGGGGGATCGGCCAGACGTATCTCGACAAGACCGTCGACCTCGCCGACGTCGAGACCTTCCTCGACGCGCAGCCCCGCTGATGCCGAACGGTGTCGCCAAGCAGAACCTGCCGACCAAGGTTTGCCCAGCGTGCGAGCGGCCGTTCACGTGGCGGAAGAAATGGGCGCGCGACTGGGACAGCGTGATCTACTGCTCCGATGCGTGCCGGAAGAAGCGATGATTCTTCGATCCTCCCCCGCAAGGGGGAGGTGGCTGGCCCTTGCCAGACGGAGGGGGAGGCAAGTGAAAACTGCTGTTGCGCGTTCCTCCCCCTCCGTCACCTGCGGTGACACCTCCCCCTGGCGGGGGAGGATTACGGAGGTCAGGGGCGAGCCGCGCTCCAAGCCAGCCACAACCAGCCTCCGATCAACAGTGCGCCACCGATCGGCGTGATCGCTCCGAACCAGCGCGGCGCGCCCAGCGCCATCGCGTACAGGGTCAGCGCAAAAATCGCGGCGCCAACCACGAACAACCAAGCCGGCCCCCGCGCCTCCATCCGGATCGCGACCAGTGCCGCGACGACGTGGACGAGCTGATACTGCGCGCCGGTCTTCAACCACTCCGCCGCCGACCCACTCGCGCCATGCGCCCCGAAAGCCCCAGCCGCGACCGCGATCGCGCCTGACAGAGCGGCAAGAATGGCAATAATCATTGCGTATCATTCCCCCAGGGAAAGCGTTTCGCGGTCTCGGCCCGCGCCGCGCGCATGTCGCCGGAATCGATCTGCAACTGCAACCGCTCCTTGTCCCGCGCGCGGTATTGCTCCTCCGCGCGATCGATATCGGCCGGTGCGATCTCGAGCCCGCGCATGACCAGGCGCGCCATCTTCACCGCGGACTCCATCACTTCGCGCACAACCGCGGTCGCCGACGTGTTCTTCAGCTTCACCAGCGCGCGGCGATCGAACGCGCGGACATAGATCGCGGCGTCCGGGAACGCCTCGTGCACGCCCTCGATCGTGTCGGGATCGAGTTGGTCGCCGTCCATGCAGAAGCAGATGATCTCCGCCTCCGACGCGCCCGCTTGCCGCAACAGGTCGAGCCGCGTGCCGTCGCCGTAATAGACCTTCGCGCCGAACTCGCCGGCGATGTCGATCATCTCGATATCGGTGTCGATCAGCGTGACCGGGATATCCTGCGCGAGCAGCATCTGGCCGACCGTCTGGCCAAACCGCCCATAGCCGACGATGATCGCATTCGCGCCGTCGACCTTGGGGCCATCGCGCTCCTGCCCCTCGGCGATCGGCTCAGTCCGGAAGCGCCGCGTGATCCCCATCAGGAACGGCGTCGTCGCCATCGACAGCGTGATGATCGCGCCGAACAGGCTGGCCGCCTGCGGTTCGATCAGCAGCCCTGCCTGCGCCTGCGCGAACAGCACGAAGCCGAACTCGCCGCCCTGGCTGAGCAACAGGCCGAGCGCGAACGCCTGCCGCCACGTCATCTTGAACGCCATGCCGATCAGCATGATGACACTGGTCTTGGTCGCGATCAGCGCGGCCGCCATCGCCATCACGAAGAGCGGGCGTTCGGCGATCGCGCCCAAGTCGAGCACCATGCCGACCGCGAGAAAAAACAACCCGAGCAGGATCGAGCGGAACGGCTCAACGTCTGCTTCGAGTTCATGCCGATACGGGCTGTCCGCGAGCATCACGCCGGCGATGAACGCGCCGAGCGCGGTCGACAGCCCGAGCCATTCCATGATCGCGGCGCTGGCAATGACCGTAAAGAGGCCGGCAAACACGAACATCTCGCGCTCGCCCAGATTGCCGATCAGCCGGAAGAACGGGCGCAACAGGAAGCGCCCTGCGACGACGAGCCCGACCACCGCGAGCACGGTGTAGATCGCGAGCAGCCAGCCGGGAGGTGCGTTGGCGTCCGCGGGATTGCGGCTCATCGCCGCGACGATCGTGATCAAGGGTACGATCGAGAGGTCCTGAAACAGCAGGATCGAGAAGGCCCGCTCGCCGAACGGCGTCCGCATCCGCCCCGACGAGCGCAGCATCGGCAGCACCTGCGCGGTCGACGACAGCGCGAGCGGCAGGCCGAGCGCGAGCGCGGCGGGGAGCGAGAACTTCGCGCCGACCCAGACGATCGCGGTGATCGCGAGGCCGCAAATCGCGACCTGGAGCAGGCCGAGACCGAAGATTTCCTCCTTCATCTTCCACAGGCGTGACGGGTTCAATTCGAGGCCGACGATGAACAGCAGCAGCGTGATGCCGAGTTCCGCGAACCCGAGCTTCGACTCAGCATCGCCGACTAGGCCGAGCACATGCGGCCCGACGACCGCGCCCGCGACCAGATACCCCAGCGTCGCACCTAGCCCGAGACGCCGGAACAGCAGCACGAACATCAGCCCGAACCCGAGCAGTACGACGCCGTCGCGGAGCAGCGACGGCGACGTGCCCTCTGCCATCAGACTTTCGCCTTTGCAGCGGTATCGGCAGCTTCGGCCGCCGCTTCGAACGCCAGCCGGATCGAGGGGTGGCGCGCGGTATAGTCGAGCGCGGGGGTAAAGATATCCATCCCCGGCCAATCGGGCGCATCGCCCTCGCGTGCAAGCCATGCCGTCAACGCGTCGCGGGCTGCGGCGAGTTCCGCGGGGGTGCGGCCGAGGATGTTCGACGCCAGCAGCGACGACGAAGCCTGGCCAAGCGCACAGGCACGGACCAGCAGGCCGATCTCGCTGACTTTGCCCTCATCGTCGACCGCGACATCGATCGTCACGCGGCTTCCGCAGATCGGCGAGCGCTTCTCCGCGGTCGCCATCGGCTCGAGCAGGCGTTCGTGGTGCGGGATCGTCGCGGCGAGGCGCAGGATCTCGGCATTGTAGAGGGGCGCGCTCATGTCGTCGGCTCGCTTGCGTTATCGGAAGGGGAAGGCGGCGTGCTCGCGCCAAAGACGGGTTTGCCGCGACGACGACGGTCGACGAAATCGGCAATGCTGGCGCTGGTGGCGTTGAGCAGCGGGTAGGTGCGCGATCCCGTCATCCAGGTTGGACGATGCGAGCGTCCGCCGCCCATCGTGTCGAGGACGAGCGTGGCGAGCAGGAAGACGAGGCTGGCGAGGATCAGGCCCTTCAAAGCCCCGAACCCGAACCCAAGCGCACGGTCGACCGGGCCGAGGATCGAGGTCCGCGTCCGCGCACCGATGGCGTTGGCGACCAGTCGACCGCCGATATAGGTCACGCCGGTAATGATCGCGAACGCGAGCACGGCTGCCCCACCGACCGTGCCGATCATCGGCGATAGGGCGGCAGCGAGCGGGATGTGGAACAGCTTGAGCATCGCCACCATCGCCACCCAGGCGAACATCGACAGCACTTCGGTCACGAACCCGCGTACCAACCCGAGCACCGCGGAGCCGGCGACGGCAATCAGGACGACGATGTCTAAGGCGGTCAGGTTCATGCCGTCTGGAATAGGGACGCGCGGCGCGAACCGCTAGTGCGAGTGATGTTTCGGCCGTATCCGCCGTCGTCATTTGGCGCAGACGGGGCGCCGTACCGACGGTCCGCGCGTGCCGGCCTTGCGAGGTCTTGGCTCCCGACGTCGCAGGGATAACGCGGCAAGCGGCGTCGGCGTCGGACGCGTTACGTCGACGAGAAGTGAACCAGGACGCGGTGGTCCGGCAGGATCAGCGCGAATCCGGTCGAGTAGAGGTCGGAGGCGAACGGCCTCCCGGCGGAGACGGGATGCTCGAAGACATAGTCCGATCCGTGCCTGAACCTGGCGAGGTTCACGTCGGCCAACAGCCAGGCTGGCGGCGCGCTCACCGTGATCGGCCGGCCCGCGTCGTCTGCTCGCAGCGCGCGCGAAACCGCGGTGAAATCCGCCTCCGAATAACGCACCACCGCCCAAATCGTCGTGTCCGAAGGCCCGGGAACGGCGTCCGTGCCGATCTTGGCAACCGACCATTTCGCTTCGATCGGTGTGGGTTGCAGCGTCACGAATTTGCGCAAGGTGGCAATGTCGGTCTGCGGTCCTTCAACCATGTCTGCCTTGCTCCCTGAACAGCTGACTGCACTTATCATGGCCAGCACGCCCATGACCACTACGCGCGCAAGCGCGTTCACAGCTTGTTCCTCAGCCGCCGGTTATCGGCGGGGTGCCGCTGCCGTAAAACGGGGACCATGGATACCGTGAACGAGGTTGTAGGCGGGCCCGACCATGCGACACGTCGGGTAAGGGTTGCGGCGTTCATGTATTGCTTCGCCAGCCCGGTTATCTCGAACACGCCATTTTCGTCATCGGGTATGCCGGTGGCGATATCGGCTGCACCGGGATTGAAGTTGTAGCGATCCTCGGCGTGGATGACGAGTGTCAGCGTGAAATGCGGCGTGCCCGACTTAACGTCCGGCTCCACCGCGACATCGCCGCTGATCCAGATCGAATGAGCGCCGATCGCCTTTTGCCAGTTCTCCGTCGCGGGGTAGGGAAAACCACCGGTCGTGCCGCCGCAGCCGATCGCGCTCCCGGTAAAACTGAAGCTGCCGCCGTCGGCCGCCGCCCCGGCGCGATGGAGATCGTACGCCGCGGCCATCGCTTCGAGGATTGCCGACCGGAGCGTGGTCCGGCCCGAGGCGTCGTTCGCCACGTAGCGTTCGTAGCTGAAGGTTCGCGCGGCCCCCCGTCCGGTAAGGAAATGTCGATAGGCCGCCAGTGCGTCGGGAATGTCGTTCTTAGGCGCGAACGGCACGCCTTGCGCTGCTTCGGCAAGCTCGAGTCGGCCCTGCCAGGTCGCGTAATGCCGACGGTCCGCAGGTGTTGGACTGCGCGGCGGGAAGCGGCCGAGGAAGCCGTTGTCGTGCCGTATTTCCGGCCGGCGCGGAGACCCCACGAAATATACGGCGTACGTCATGTTCCAGCTCTCAACCGTAACGCGCAGACATATTGCAGCACGGCTATCACTACGCAAACGAATCTGTTGCCGGTAGCTTGGCCACGGTCGGGCTATCGTGTGTGACGAACCGATGCCCGTCGCCGCCGATCAGGCACCTGACAGCCGCTTTGCCCGCTTGAGGTAAAGACCGGAACCGATCGGCATGAGGCACGACCCGCCGTCACCCCCGCCCCATCATGTGATCGACGAACGAGGTGAGCGTCTTGAAGCCCGACAGCGTCATGCCGCTCTTTTCCCCGGTCATCGAGGCTGGCACCAATGCGCGTTCGAAGCCGAGCTTGCTCGCTTCCTTCAACCGCAGCGCGCCGTGCGCGACGGGACGGATTTCCCCCGACAGCGCGACTTCGCCGAACGCCACCGCATCGACCGGCACCGGGCGCTCCGACATCGCCGAGATCAGCGCCGCCGCCACCGCCAGATCGGCCGCCGGGTCCTGCACGCGGTAACCCCCGGCGATGTTGAGATAGACTTCGGCGTTCGAGAAGCTCAGCCCGCACCGTGCCTCCAGCACCGCGAGGATCATCGCCAGACGCCCCGAATCCCAGCCGACTACCGCACGCCTCGGCGTTGCACCCGATGCAAGCCGCACAGTCAGCGCCTGAATCTCGACCAGCACCGGCCTTGTCCCCTCCAGCGCCGGAAACACCGTTGCCCCCGTCATCGCATCGTCGCGGTGCGTCAGGAACAGCGACGACGGATTGCCGACCTCCGCCAGCCCTTCGGTCTGCATCGAGAACACGCCGATCTCGTCGGTCCCGCCGAAGCGGTTCTTGATCGCGCGGAGGATGCGGTACTGGTGGCTGCGCTCACCCTCGAACGACAGCACCGTGTCGACCATATGCTCGAGCACGCGCGGGCCCGCGATCGAGCCGTCCTTGGTGACGTGCCCGACCAGAACGACGGCGGTCCCGCGCTCCTTGGCGAACCGGATCAGTTCCTGCGCCGACGCGCGCACCTGGCTGACGGTGCCGGGCGCACCTTCGATCAGGTCGGAGTGCATCGTCTGGATCGAATCGATCACGAGCATCGCTGGTGGCCGCGTCTGCAACGTCGTCAGGATGTCGCGCGTCGAGGTCGCCGCTGCGAGCTGCACCGGCGCGTTTCCGAGGCCTAGCCGCCGCGCGCGCAGACGGACCTGATCCGCCGCTTCCTCGCCGGAGACATACGCGACCGACTGTCCCGCCAGCGCCATCTTCGCCGCCGCCTGCAACAGCAGCGTCGACTTGCCGATCCCGGGATCGCCGCCGATCAGCGTCGCCGAGCCCTCGACGAACCCGCCCCCCAGCGCACGATCGAGTTCCGCGATCCCGGTCGCCATACGGTCGGGCAGCTTGATCTCGGCATCGAGCCCGACGAGATGGATCGCGCGGCCACCGGTCTGCAGATTATGCTTCGAATGGAACGGGGTGGCGGCGGTGTTCGCCTCCTCGACCAGCGTGTTCCACTCGCTGCAATCGGCGCATTGCCCGGCCCAGCGGTGCGACACCGATCCGCAGGCCTGACATACGTAACGCTTCTGGGGTTTTGCCATGCCGCTGATGTACGAGAACGATACGGGAACATCAATGACTGGTGCGCGAGACAAGTTGCGGATTTAGTGGCGCTTGGCGGCGCGCGGCGTTATCCGCGCGACGATGAATGCCACCGACCTGCGCGTTGCCCTGTTCAGCGGCAACTATAACTATGTTCGTGACGGCGCGAACCAGACGCTGAACTTGCTTGTCGGCCACCTGCTATCGAAGGGCGTGACGGTCCGCGTCTATTCGCCAACGAATACACATCCCGCATTCCCGCCGATTGGCGATCTGGTTTCCGTACCATCGCTGCCGCTGCCTGCGGGACGCGGCGAGTACAAGATGGCACGCGGGCTGCCGGCCGCAATCCGGCGCGACCTGGACGCGTTCGCGCCGAACATCATCCACGTATCCGCGCCCGATTTCCTGGGTCACCGCGCGGTCAGCTATGGCCGTCGCCGTGGTCTCACGACGATCGCGTCGTTTCACACCCGGTTCGAGACGTATTTCCGCTACTACAAGATGGCGTTCTTCGAGCCCGTGATGGTGAGGATCCTCACGCGCTTTTACAACCGGGTCGACGAAGTGCTGGTGCCGGGGCGCGGCATGGCGGAGATCGTGCGCGACTGGGGCGTGACGACGCCGACCGCGATCTGGTCGCGCGGCGTGAACCACGATCGCTTCACGCCGACACGCCGCGATCTCGAATGGCGACGTGCGCACGGGATAGCGGACGGCGAGGTTGCGGTCGGGTTTCTTGGGCGACTGGTGAAGGAAAAGGGGCTCGACGTCTTCGCCGACGTGATCCGCGAGCTGGAGCAGCGCGGCGTGCCCCACAAGGTGCTGGTGATCGGCAAGGGGCCGGCGCGCGAATGGTTTGCGAGCCGGGTGCCGGGTGCGGTGTTCGCGGGGTTTCAGTCTGGCGACGATCTCGGCCGCGCAGTCGCGTCGATGGACGTGTTCTTCAATCCGAGCGTGACCGAGACGTTCGGCAACGTGACGCTGGAAGCCATGGCGGCAGGTGTGCCGGTGGTCGCAGCGCGCGCTTCGGGTGCGGTCGGACTGGTCGACGATGGCGTGACGGGGTTCCTGGTGCCGCCGACGGATATCGGCGGGTATGCGGATGCGATCGGGCGGATCGTTTCGGAGCCGGGCCTGCGCGAGACTATGGGGTGGGCCGGGCACGACAAGGCTGCCGGGTATCTTTGGGATACGATCAACCAGACCGTGCTGGATACGTATCTCCAGGTGATGGCGCGGCGGGGGGCTTAGGCCGGGATTCAGCGTACCGGCCGGGCGATCCTCCCCCGCAAGGGGGAGGTGTCACCGAAGGCGACGGAGGGGGAGGATACGAAACAGCGGTTTCGCTTACCTCCCCCTCCGTCAGGCTGCCGCCTGCCACCTCCCCCTGGCGGGGGAGGATTGATTCAAGCCGTCGCCCAGTCGAACGTCAGCGGTGCCTCGCGGAAGGCGAAGCGGTCTAGATGGCTCGATACCACCTCGCGCATCCGGTCGACGTCCTCACCCTCAGGTACGGTCAGCGCGACATCGAGCGTTTCGCTGTCCGCGCGCATCTCCAGCACGGCGCCGTTCGGGAAGGCGATGCGGCCCTCTTCCTCCGAGAAGGTGACCTCCATCTTGTGACTCCAGTGCTTGGCGAGCTGCTGGAGATACTTGCTCGCCGAATGCGTCGGCACGCGCGCGACCGAGACGCTCACTTGAGCCGCTCGATCTTCTGCGCGGCCTCGTCGAGCAACGCCGCGACTTCGTGCAGCGTATCCTCGTTGACGTCCTCGCGCATCAGCCGGTGCTGGAGCACGTGCCGCAGATTACCCATCGCCCGCCGGATCGGCGCGCCATCGGTCCGCTCGGACTCCGCCCCGACCGCGGCCAGCCGCGCGAACAGCCCGTCCACCACGACCGCATTCTCGGCCAGATGCGCGCGCCCCTCGTCGCTCGCCGCAAAGCGCTTCTTCGCGCCTTCCGACTGCTGCTCCTCGATCAGCCCCATCTCGTCGAGCATGCTGAGCGTCGGATAGACGACGCCCGGGCTCGGTGCATAGCCGCCCCCGGTCAGACCCTCGATCTCGCGGATCAAGTCGTAGCCGTGCCGCGGTGCGTCCGCGATCAGCTTCAGCATGACGAGCTTCAGCTCGCCGCCATCGAACAGCCGCCGCCGACCACCAGGGCCGCCGCGTCCGTGTCCGTGGCCGTGTCGACCATGACCTTCGTGACCCGGCCGACCCCGGCCTTCGCCATCGGCCCGCGGGCCACCGGTCCAGGCTCCATATCCCATACCAAAACGCATTTGAGTGTTATCCGATATATCTTCATTCATGAGTTGCGATATATCGCAGACTGTTTCGAGTTCAAGAGGTGCCGGCAAATTTCATGTTTCCTCCCTCTGTCATCCCCGCGGAGGCGGGGACCCAGACCCTCGGACCACGCGAGTTGCATTGCCGTCAGCCAATATGGATCCCCGCCTGCGCGGGGATGACGATGCATGTGACGCTGACGATGCTTGTGACGACGACGATGCTTGTGAGGAGGACGTTACGTCTAAGAATGGCGAGCGCGCTTGGATGGCGGACGGATGGGCAAACCGGCCCCCCGCCCCTATCTTGCCGGGATGGCCGATCTCTTCGCGGGCTTCGAACCCGCCGCCCCCACCGAAACGCATCCCGAAAACGCGCCGCTCGCCGACCGCCTGCGCCCGCGCACGCTGGACGAGGTGGTCGGGCAGGATCACATCACCGGCCCCGAAGGCGCGATCGGCAGGATGGTTTCGGCCGGCCGCCTGTCCTCGATCATCCTGTGGGGCCCGCCCGGCACCGGCAAGACGACGATCGCGCGCTTGCTCGCCGACGCGGTCGACCTGCGGTTCGTCGCGATCTCCGCGGTGTTCTCGGGCGTCGCGGATCTCAAGAAGTCGTTCGCCGAAGCACGCGAGCACGCCAATATCGGCAAGCGCACCTTGTTGTTCGTGGACGAGATACACCGCTTCAACCGCGCGCAACAGGACGGCTTCCTGCCCTATGTCGAGGACGGCACGGTGACCTTGGTCGGCGCGACCACCGAGAACCCCTCGTTCGAACTCAACGCCGCCTTGCTCAGCCGCGCACAGGTGCTGATCCTCGAACGCCTCGGTCGCGGCGCGCTCGAACAGCTGCTCGACCGCGCCGAGACGGAGATGGAGCGTCCCCTGCCCCTCACCCCGCCCGCCAAGGATGCGCTGATCGCCAGCGCGGATGGCGACGGCCGCTTCCTGCTCAACCAGGCGGAGACGCTGTTCTCGGTCAACCTGCCAGAGCCGCTCGACCCCGCAGGTCTCTCGAACTTCCTGCAACGCCGCGTCGCGGTGTACGACAAGGATCGCGAGGGGCATTACAACCTCATCTCCGCGCTCCACAAATCGATCCGCGGGTCGGACCCTCAGGCTGCACTCTATTATCTCGCGCGGATGCTCACGGCGGGCGAGGAACCGCTGTTCCTGCTCCGTCGCCTGACGCGTGCCGCGGTCGAGGATATCGGGCTCGCCGACCCGCAGGCGCTGGTCCAGTGCATCGCCGCGAAGGACACCTACGACTTTCTCGGCAGCCCCGAAGGCGAACTCGCGATCGCGCAGGCGTGCGTCTATCTCGCCACCGCGCCCAAATCGAACGCGGTCTACAAGGCGCAGAAGGCGGCATGGAAATCGGCGCGCGAGACGGGCTCGCTGATGCCGCCAGCGTCGATCCGCAACGCACCGACCAAGCTCATGCGCGATATCGGCTACGGCAAGGGCTATGCCTATGATCACGACGCGGAGGATGCGTTCTCCGGATCGGATTACTGGCCAGACGAGATGAGCCCGCAGACCTTCTATACCCCGACCGAACGCGGCTTCGAGAAGCGCCTCTCGGAACGACTCGCCTATTGGGACGGCCTGCGCGCGGAAAAGAGGTCGTGAAGGATTGGGCTGCGGTCGCTGAGTATGCGCTGTCGCTGCCCGAGACCGAGGCGTCGACCTCCTACGGCCAGCCCGCGATCAAGACTCGCGGGAAAATGTTCGTCAGCGCCGGCCATGTCGATGGCAGCTTCCACGTCCGCAGCCCGCATGACGAGAAGGCCGTCCTGATCGCGACCGATCCCGACAGTTTCTGGCAGACGGCGCATTACGAGACCTGGCCCGGCCTGCTGGTCCGCTACGGCGCGCATGATGCCGAGCGCGTTGCCCGCGTGATCGCCCGCGCGCGGTGGGATCAGGCATCGGCCAAGCAGCGGAAGGCGTATGGCGATCGCCCCTGACCGCTTTAGCTATTTCGCCGCGATCGACTGGTCGGGCGCGGTCGGTCCCCGGCAATCCGGGATCGCCGTAGCGATCTGCGCGCGTGGATCCGCTGCGCCGACGCTGGTCGCAGCCGAAGACGGCTGGTCGCGCACCGCCGCGCTCGACTGGCTGGCGAATGCGATGCCGCCGGATACGCTGGTCGGGCTCGATCTCGGGCCGTCGCTGCCATTCGTCGATTGCAGCGCCTTCTTTCCGGGGTGGGCGGAAAGTCCGGCCGATGCCCGCGCGCTCTGGGCGCTGGTCGAGCGGATCTGCGCGGACGATCCGCATCTGGGGGCGAGCAGCTTCGTCGACCATGACGAGGTCGCGCGGCATCTGCGGCGTCACGGCGGACGCAAGGGCGAGTTCTTCGAAGGGTCCGGCCGCCTCCGCTCGACCGAGGAGGAACAGCGCCGGCAAGGGCTCAGCCCGACCAGCAATCTCAATCTCGTCGGCGCGGCGCAGGTCGGCAAGTCGAGCCTGACCGGCATGCGCGTGCTGCACAGGCTAGCCGGCCACGTGCCGGTATGGCCGTTCGATCCGGTGCCGTCGCATGGTCCGCTGATCGTGGAGATCTACACCACGATCGCCGCACGCGCCGCCGGCATCCGCAAGGGGCTCAGCAAGATCCGCGACGCCAGCGCGCTCGACGCGGCGCTGGCCGCGATCGGCAGCGAGACGCACGCACCGCTCGCGCGCTACGACGATCACGCCACCGACGCGATCCTCACCGCCGCCTGGTTGCGCGCGAACGCACACCGCCCGGAACTCTGGACACCAACCACGATGACGCCGCATATTGCACGCACCGAGGGCTGGACCTTCGGCGTATCTTGAAGCATTGGGCGATCACGCCCGACGCGCACCGGGCCGGTTTAGCTCAGTTGGTAGAGCGCCAGTTTTGTAAACTGGATGTCGCGGGTTCGATTCCTGCAACCGGCACCACCCTGAACCTGCAGTTGAAACTGCGCGGCGTTGCCGGGCGATCGTCACGCTGCGCTCGCCGAAACCGGGGTGAGGGAATATTTCCGAGGCGGCGCGTCGTTCGCGCTGACCCCGATGGCGCATTCACTCGTTAGGCGAGCATGACACCAAGAATATTGTCCGTCCGTGCGTTTCCCCTGCTGATCATGTTGTCGACCGGGACCGCCCAAGCCCAAACCGCAACGATCGGAACTGTCGCGCGACCGGCGGATACCGTAGTCGCGATCGACCAACGCGACGTTACGAACCCCGGCCTCCGGACGCTCTACGCCAAGTCGAAATGGCGGGCGCTCTGGTCGGCCGATAGCACGGCGGCGCTGGAATCCGCGCTGGCGGACCGAGGTCGTCACGGTCTCGATCGCCTCACGTTCGAGATCGCGGCATCACCTGGGGCGAGCGCGGCGGCGATGGACGTAGCGCGCTCGCAGGCCGCGCTTGACTATGCCGAGGCGCTCGCCAACGGGCGGGTCGATCCGGCGTCGCTGCACGAGGTCTACACCGTCCCCCGCCCGAAGACCGATGTGGTCGCCGGGCTCGGCGGCGCGCTTGCGACCGGGCGACTGGACGAATGGCTGCAGTCCCTGGCGCCGCAAGACGCGGAATATCGCACCTTGTCGGACGCGTATGTGCGCCTGAGCCGGGCGGCCGCGGCGGCGGGGCCGGTATCGCCGATCGCGGGCGGCCTCATCCGGGTCGGCGATCGCGATGCGCGCGTCGCCGTGATCGCGGACCAACTGATGGAAAGCGGGTACCTGCCCGCGACCACGGCCGCTACTTCAGCAGATGCAGCGCAGGCCTCGGTGTCGCCATCGCCCCAACCCCTGATCTACACGCAAGCCCTGGCCGACGCGCTGAAGGGTCTGCAGAAGGACTACGGTATCGCCGCGGATGGCGTGGTCGGTCCGGAGACGCTCAAGGTCCTCAACCTCGGTGCCGGCGATCGGGCGCGGGCGCTTGCCGTGGCGCTCGAACGGCGCCGCTGGCTCGCGCGTACGCCGCCCGCGACGCGGATCGACGTCAACACCGCGGCGGCACAGTTGCGCTATTATCGCAACGGCACGATGGCGGACGAGCGCAAGGTGGTGGTCGGTGAACCCGGACACGAGACGCCGGCGCTCGGCTCGCCGATCTTCAGGCTGGTCGCCAATCCGACCTGGACCGTGCCGAAATCTATCCAGAACGGCGAGATGGCGAACGTCGACGACGCCTACCTGCAGGCGCACAACATGGTCCTGCGCGACGGTTGGATCGTCCAGCAACCGGGCCCCGACAATGCGCTGGGCCTCGTCAAGTTCGACATGGCCAACGATCAGGCGATCTATCTGCACGACACCTCTGCGCCGGCCTTGTTCGACCGCAGCCAGCGCCATCTGAGCCACGGGTGCGTTCGCGTCGAGGACGCACTTGGCTTTGCTCAGATGCTGGCGGACGACGAAGGCGTTGCCGACGCATGGCAGGCCGCGCAGGCGAGCGGCGAGACGACCTTCGTGCCGTTGCCGAACCGTATTCCGGTCCGGCTTCTGTACCACAATGTCTATGTCGGCGAAGATGGTACGGTCGCATTCCGGACCGATCCCTACGGCTGGAACGATGCGGTTGCCGAGCAGCTGGGTTTTGCCAAGGCGTCGGCACGCCGGGCGGAAGCGCTGGCGATAGACGTCGGTCCGTAACGCCGATTCTGCCGGAGTAGCGGCGTCCCGACCGGGGGTCACGGGGAGGGAATTAGCGAGGGGCAGCGCCAATTTCCCGAAATACCCGATCGATCACAGCGCATTACGACATGAATCAGCGGTGGGCACTGGCATCTGTCGCGAACCCGGATACAAGTCGGACGATGACCTATGGTGGCGTCGCGCGGAAAGCTTCGATCGGACTGCTGGGATTGCTGCTGCTCGCCGCGATCGGGCTCGCGACATGGGAGCCGCTGCTGGCCACGTCCTCGCCGGGGCCACCGCCGCAGCGATACGACAGCGTGATCGCGCGCGACACGTTCGGGGTGCCGCATATCTTCGGCAAGACCGATGCCGATGTCGGATACGGGATCGCCTACGCGCATGCCGAGGACGATTTCTCGACGCTGCAGGATGTGCTGGCCATGACGCGGGGCCGGCTTGGCGCGATCTCCGGTCAGGACGGCGCGAAGTCTGATTATGTCCTGCATCTGCTCGGTGCGCGCGAAACGGTCGATCGCGATTATCTGAAGCAACCCGCCGACGTGCGGGCGCTGCTCGATGGCTATGCGTCGGGCATGAACCGCTACGCCGCCCGCCATCCGGGCGAAGTGAAGCTCGCCAAGCTCTTTCCCGTCGACGGCAAGGACGTCGCGGTCGGCTTCGTGTTGCGGTCGCCGTTCTTCTTCGGTCTGGACCAGGTGCTGGGGGCCTTGTCCGGCGACAAGCCCCTGCCGCCGGAAACCGCCGGTGCCGAACCCGACGCGCCGGACCTGAGTCCGGTCGGCCCCCACGGCAACCAGAACGGATCGAACGCGTTCGCGGTCGCCCCCAAGCGATCGGCGGATGGTTTCACGCGGCTCATCTCCAACGCGCACCAACCGTGGCGCGGCGGCGTCGCCTGGTACGAGCTCGTCGTCCATTCGGGCACCGGCTGGAATTTCGCGGGGGCGACCTTTCCTGGCGCGCCGTTCCCCCTGCTCGGACATAATCGCACGCTCGGCTGGACGAACACCGTCAACCGGCCCGACCTGACCGACGTCTACAAGCTGGTGGTCAGTACCGATGGCACCCGCTACCGGTTCGACCACGCTTGGCGCCCGCTCGAGCGGAGGCGCGTCTGGCTGCCGGTGAAGCTGTGGGGCCCGTTCGTCCTCCCTGTTCCCAAGACCGTTCTCCGCGCGGTCCAGGGGCCCGTGATCGCGACCAAGGCGGGCTCATATGCGATCCGCTATGCCGGCGCCGATCAGGTGCGGATGGTCGAGGAATATTACCGACTCAGCCATGCGACCGATTTCGCGGCGTGGCGGCGCGTGCTCGCGATGCAGGCGATCCCGGCGACCAACTTCGTCTACGCCGATGCAGGCGGCACGATCGCGCTGGTCTATAATGCGAGCTTCCCCAACCGGAAGCCGGGCTATGATTATCGGCACATTCTGCCGGGTGACACGTCGCGGGATCTCGCACCGGGAACGGTGCCGTGGGCGCGGGTACCGCAGAACGTGAACCCGGCCTCGGGCTTTCTGATGAACGCGAACAACACGCCGTTCCAGGCGGCGGGGACCGGCTCCGAACTGCGCCCAAGTGATTATTCGCCGTTGCTGGGGATAGAGACCGACACCACCAACCGGGGGCGCCGCGCGCTGGAACTCATGGGCGCCAACCCGTCGATCAGCGCGACAGACCTGGACCGGATCAAGTTCGATACCGGCGTCAGCCGCGCGAGCTGGGCGGGCCGCTGGTACGCCGACATCGCCGCCGTAGACCCGCGCGGCGATGCGACGTTGATGAAGGCGCAGGCGCTCATGAAGACATGGGACTGGAATTTCGACGGGCGCGGCGGTGCCGATGCGTTGGCCGTGCTCTTGATGCGGGCCGGGCAGAAATGGCACTATCAGCGCCTGGCCGAACTCGATCCGCGCGACGAACTCCAGAACGCCGCAACCTATCTCCAGACGCATTTCGGGAAGCTCGATCCCGCGCTCGGTACCGTGTTGCGGTTGCGCCAGGGGAGCGTCGACCTGCCGATGGACGGCGGTCCCGATACGTTGCGCGCCGCATCGCTGTGGGACGAAGCTCCAGACGGGCGGCTGGTCGTCCGCCACGGCGACAGCTTCGTCATGGTCATGGCATGGGACAAGGCCGGCCGTGTCGCCTCGCAGTCGATCCAGCCATACGGGGCCGCGATCACGCGGCCGGCGTCCCCGCATTACGCCGATCAGGCGCCGTTGTTCGTCCGGCATCGGCTCAAGCCCGTGTGGTTCGAACCGGCGCAACTGCGCCGCCATGTCGAGCGCGTCTATCGGCCTTAACCTCGGGCTGCGCCGTTCACGATCGTCTCCCCGGCTGACTTCGGGGAGTACGGCCGGTAGCTTCGACCGAGGTTCGTCCGAAGCGACTGGCCGGCGGCCGGTTCCAGTCTTTGTCATCGGACCTGCCGGCTGGTGTTTTGGACCTAGGCGCCGCACGTCGTAGCTTGGCGGAGCGACCAATCGGGCGCAGACTATTGCGATGCTGTTTCCGATCCTGCTCCTGCTCGCTCAGGTAGCCGTCACCCCGACACCCCCGCTGACCGCGGCGACGTCGCCTGCGAAGACTGCGGCAAGCTGGCCTGCGCGCGATGCGCAATTCACGCTGCGCAAGTTTCGCTTTCGCTCGGGCGAGAGCCTCCCCGAACTGCGCATCAACTACACCATGCTCGGCCAGCCGCATCGCGATGCGAAGGGCGAGATCGACAATGCGGTGATGATCCTGCACGGCACAGGTGGCACCGGCCGTCAGTTCCTCAGCGCGCAGTTCGCCGACGAACTCTACGGCCCGGGACAACCGCTGGATATCGCCCGCTACTGGATCATTCTCCCGGATGGCATCGGCCACGGAAAATCGTCAAAACCGTCCGATGGACTGCACATGCGGTTTCCCCATTACGACTATGACGACATGGTCGAGGCGCAGTACCGGCTTCTGTCCGAAGGGCTCGGCATCCGGCGCATGCGGCTGGTGATGGGCACGTCGATGGGCTGCATGCACAGCCTCGTCTGGGGCGAGACGCACCCCGCTTTCGTGCGGGCGATGATGCCGCTCGCGTGCGAACCCGTCGAGATCGCCGGTCTCAACCGGATGTGGCGGCAACTGGCGATCGACGGGATCGAGGCCGACCCCGCCTGGGCAGGCGGCGAATATCGAAGCCCCCCCGTCCAGGGTCTGCGAACCGCCGCCAGCCTGTTGTTCGTCGCTGGGGCCGCGCCGCTGTATTTTCAGGCGCAATACCCGCGTCGCGAAGACGCCGAGGCGTTCGCCCGCCAGCGCGTCGCGGCGTCGATCGCGCAGACCGATGCCAATGATCTGATCTACCAGATCAATGCGTCACGAACGTACGCGCCGTGGTCGAAGCTCGACGCGATCACCGTGCCGACGATGTGGATCAACTCGGCCGACGACTTCATCAACCCGCGCAACCTCGACCTTCCGAACCGCGCGGTCGCGCGGATGAAGGATGCGCGGTTTCGATTGATCCCGGAAAGCGACGACACGCGCGGGCACGGCACGCACACCGCAGCCCGATTCTGGAAGCAGGATCTTGCCGACCTGCTGCAGCGGACCCGATGATCCGGAACGGACCAGCGGTGATCGGTCCGTGGTTCGCGGCAGTTCTCACGGAGCGGGTTCGACAGGGTTCGACACCGTGAGCAAAATCCTCATACCGATCGCGTTGCTGCTTCTCGCCTGTATAGCACCAGCGGCGCCGGTGGCCGCGCGGGATCCCACCGCGGCGAGCCTGGCGCGCTGTCTCGACGACCCCGCCAAGGCCTCGACCGGGGCACAGACCGACTGTGAGGCGACCGCCACCAAAGCCTATGATCGCCGCATGAACACGGCATTTGCCGCGCTGGCGACACGGCTACCCCCGGAGGCTCGGGCGCGGCTTCGGCAAGCGCAACGCGCGTGGCTTGTCTTCCGCGACGCAGAAGCAAACGCCCGTAGCGCGCTGTATGCCACTCGGCAGGGCACGATGTACGTGCCAATGGAAGCAAATGCCGAGACTCGGCTCACGCGCGACCGGGCCCTCCAGTTGGAAGCGTATCTCCGCACGCTGGCTATAGATTCCTGATACAGGTTCCCGAGACGGTCTTGGGCGGATCGACCTTGGCGAAGGTCTGGCGATGGCGCTTCCGCCCGTGAAAGCGGGGCATCGCCGTAGACTTGGTCGATCAGGCGATCCCCATACGGCTACGCGCACCTGCGCCGACGATCGTCACAAACCGGGACATTGCCCCCGCCTCACGCCGCGATACGCCGCACTTTCGCCAGTGTCGCCGCGATCGGTCGCAACACGGATTCCGGCAAGGGCAGATCGCCGCTGTCGATCGGGTCGTGATAGGGCACGATCGGTCGCCCGACGAGATACCCTTGGGCGGCGTCGCAGCCGATATCGCGGAGCAGATCGAGTTGCTCCCTGGTCTCGACCCCCTCGGCATGAGTCAGGACGCCGAGCTCCTTGCCGATGCTTACGGTGCCCCGCAGCACCGCCATGCTCTGCCGATCGGTGCCCGCACGCACCACGAAACTCCGATCGATCTTGATTCGGTCGAACTGGAAATCACGGAGATGCGCGAGCGACGACTGGCCCGTGCCGAAATCGTCGAGCGCGACCTTGATCCCGATCTTGCGGATCCGGCGCACCATCGCCGCGGTCCGCGCCGCGTCGTCGATCAGCGCGGTCTCGGTGATCTCGACCTCGATCCGCTCCGGCGCGATCCCGTGGACCATGATCGCCTGGGTCAGGTGCTGGAGCAGCGCCTCCGACTTCAGCTGCGCCGCCGAGATGTTGATCGCGACCTGGAGATGCGGCGACCATCCCGCCAGCTGGCGGCACGCGTCCATGATGACCCACCGCCCGATTTCCTCGATCAGGCCACATTCCTCGGCGATCGGAATGAACACATCGGGCGCAACCCAGCCGCGCACGCGGTGGTTCCAGCGGATCAGTGCCTCATACCCGGTCGTCGCGCCGTTCGACAATTGGATCACCGGCTGGAACGCCAGCGCGAAGCCGCCATGCTGCACCGCATCGTACAGATCGTCGATCATGTGTTGCCGTTCGGCGAGGCGTTCGGCGAGGCCGGGAAGATAGGGTTGCGCCCGCCGGCGCCCGAGCCGCTTGGCTTCGTACAGCGCCATGTCGGCGCGCTTCATCAGGTCTTCCGGCGTCAGGTCATCGGCGAAGCACGAGATGCCGATGCTGCAGCTTGGCAGCAACCGGCGCCCATCCATGTCGACCGGCGTGCTCAGTCGACTGACGATCGCGTCGGCCAACGCAACCGCCGCGTCGCCGGTCTGCACCGCGATGATCGCGATCTCGTCACCCCCCATGCGGGCGACGAAGCTGTCGCTCGGCAGCATCTGCGAAAGCTCGGCCGCGACATGCACCAGCAGACGGTCACCGACCGCGTGGCCGAAGGCGTCGTTGATCCGCTTGAAATCGTCGAGATCGATGAGCAGCAACGAAAACGGGACGCCGGTCGCGATCCGCGCCGTCTTCTCCTCGCGCAGCGACCGCCGATTGCCGAGCCCGGTCAGCGGATCGTGATAGGCCTGATGCCGCAGCTTGCCGAGCGCCCGCCGTTCGGCGCTCACGTCGTTGAACGTCAGCACGATACCCTGGCGCAGCACCGATCGGCAGCGCATCTGATAGGTGCGGCCGTCTTCCATGTCGCATTCGCGATCGAACCCGGCATCGACCGCGACCCACTGCTTCATCGCGCCGCCGACCAGCGCACGCTTGTCGGGTGTCCAGTCGCGGTGACGCGCGACCGCATCGAGAAACGCGTCGATCGTCAGACCGGGGGCGATCGCGTCGGCGGGCGTGTCGAACAGTTCGAGAAAGCGCCGGTTGAAATGACGCAGCCGCCCGCCGCGATCGATGAAGACGAGGCCGTCCGAGATGCTTTCCATGACCGCCCGCAACGCGCGCGCTTCGTCCTCGCGGGTCGACTTGAATCGTGAGAAGGTCAGCAGGCTGCCGAGACAGGTCACCGAGACGGCGAAGGTCATGCACGCGGCGACCAGCCCCGGCGACAGCACGCGTCCCTTGATCTCGTTGACGCTGGCGATGACAATGTCACCCGACAGCGAGACGAAATGGGTCAGCGTCACCGCGAGCGCGAACAGCAGGCATCCGGCAGGACGCGATCGCGACCAGCCAGGTTTGCCCTGCCACGACGACAGCACGAGCATCCCCAGCACCAGGCCGGCGGCATTGGTCTGCCAGGAAAAGAAATGGGCGCAGTCCATCATGCCGGTCAGCCCGACCGCGTGCATGCACCAGATGCCCGCTCCCGCCACTGCAGCCGAGGCGATCCGCCCCCGCCGCGTAGGCGCGCGGGTCACTGCGACGATCGGCAGGCCCACCGCCACCACGCCGACGATCGCCGAGAATATCGTCGTCAGCGCATCGTATCGGAGCAGCAGATCGGGACGGTAGGCGAGGATCGCGATGAAATGGGTCGCCCACACGCCTAGCCCCGCGGCGAGCGCGAGCGCAACATGCCGCCAGCCAATCGGCTCGTGCTCCTCGGCTTGCGCCAACTCGGTAGCCAGTAGCGCGACCGACCAGCCCGCCGTCAGACAAATCCCGACCGCGACCGCGACCAGATAGCCGGAATGCTGGAAATGGAGATTGAAAAAAATGGGCACGATCTTCGCTCTGACGGTTTTTTATCCCGTCGCATGAAGACGTTAAGGAATCGCACCCATTTTGGGTCTGTTGTGGTTGCGTTAGAAGCCCGCGGCCCTGAGCTGCGATTGCAGGTTCAGCCGGTTGCTCTCGGAGATCGGCGGCAGCGACTTTGCGGGCTTCCCCTTGCGCAAGCGGTCGCGGTCGCTTTCCGACGGTTCGGCGAGGCGGACGCGCACTGCGGCGGAACCGCCGGCGCGCATCCCGAGTCGCTCGGCGGCACCGCGCGACAGGTCGATGATCCGGGCGCCCCCGGCGAACGGCCCGCGGTCGTTGATCCGTACGACGATACGCCGTCCGGTCTCCAGCGCCGTCACCTCGACATAGCTCGGCAACGGCAACGTCGTATGCGCCGCGGTGAGCCAGTCGGCGCGAAAACGCTCGCCGCTGGCGGTTCGCTTGCCGGATTCGTTACCGTACCAGCTCGCATAGCCCAGCACGTCATAGGTGGGATCGGCCGCGGGTACGTAGGTCGTGCCGCGGACGCGGTATGGGCCACCGAGCCTTACGGGTGCGTCGCTGACCGGGCGGAACGAACCGCCTGCACAGCCGCTCATCGCGAGCAGCAGGACTAGAGCGATACCGCTGGCGGCGCGCGACGAGTTCGGCATGAAATCTCCCGATGGGGCAAGGGCGTGCGGCACCGATCTCACCGCCGCTGATAGAAGATGTGTGACTCCACCGTCGCGACCTTTACCAGCGACGACCGCCAATAGGGCACCATCCAGTCGGTATGATAGTGGGTCGCGCGCCCGACGCGGGCATAGACATAGCCACCGAGCGCACGGCGGGCCGCGAGACGCGCCTGCTCCCAGCCGACACGCTCGGGCCGGCGTGTCCGCGATCCGTCGCACGAGAACGAGAATTGGCAACCGGTCACGCGTTGCGCACCTTGATAGACGACGCCGCAGACGGTCTTGGGAAAGCCGCGGGCGCGGACCCGGTTGAGCACCACCTGGATGACCGCACGCTGCCCGTTTCGATCGTCGCCCGCCTCGTACAGCGCCACCGTCGCGAGGCATTCGGTGGCCTGCAGCCGCGCGGCCGGGCCGCCACGGAACCGGAAGGGTTCGGCGGGGACGCGCTTCCCCGTCGCGATCGGCACGAGCGCGTTCGAGATTCGCGCCTGCTCCATCGTCAATGGCCGCGACGGCGCGCGGTGGGCGGGGCCGATCGGTAGCCGTATCAGCGAGCCGCAGACCGACGCGACCGCTACCGAGACTCCGAGCAGGAGCAGCCAATGCTCCGACGACGGCCGGCGCGCCTGTCCGCGTGCCCGTCCGCGGGAGCGCCGGCGCGAGGGAGAGGATCGAGCGCGGCTAATCGACATCGCCCGCTCTTACCGGGGGAATATTGCACGGGGAAACGGTCAGTCCCTTCCGCGGTCGGAGACGGCGCGGTCACGCTTCCAGGCTGCAATCGCCCGATCATAGCTCGCGCGCAACGAGTCGCGTGCGGTGGTGGCCTCCGTCAATTCGGTCGCCTGCCTGGCTTCGAGGTCGCGGCGGCGACGGGCGAGTTCGGCCTCCTCGCGATCAAGGCGCTTCGTTGCCTCGCGCTGTTCCGTCTCGATCGCCGATAGCGCGTCCTCGGCATCGTCGAGTTCGTGCCGACCGGGCCGCGGAACAGGTTTCGGCTTGGGCTTGGGCTTGGGCTCGGGCTTGGGCTTGGGCTCGGGCTCGGGCGGCTGTGGCTCCGAAGAATCGGCCAAGTCTGCGGTCGTGCTCGTGCGTGTCCGACGCCGGGGAGCCTCGGGCACCGCGGCCAGTTGCTCGGCATCGGTTCCCCGCGATCGCCGGATGATCGTACCGGGCGATGCCATCGGTTCGGCGATCAGCGCCGCGTCGGTGACGACCTCGGCGATCCCACGCGCGAACAGGTCCTTGTCGCTCCCCCACGCTGCGAGCGCCGCCTTCTGGCTGGGCGCCGCGACATAGGCGTCGTGGAAACCGGCCACCGTCCGGTACACTTTGAGCTTTGCCGCGCGCGCCATGGTCCCACGCTATCGTCTGCCCCCGCAAACGGGAAGGTCGAACGCATCGCGACACTCCCGATCGACCTTCCCGCGCCACGCAAGCCACTCTGGCCGCTGATATTTTTACCTACGTCGCTAGTCCTTTCCGATCACGCGGGCTGCAGCATCGGCGGCTAAAGACGACCATCAACCAAGAGGGCGAAGGCCGTGATCGATGACGAAAACGTTCGCGCCGCGAACGATGTAGACGAGCGAACCTATCTGCAAATGCGCGCGCAGTGGCATCGAAATCGGGCCGACGGGACGTCCGATAGCTCGGCGCGCCTCCTGCACACCAAATTTGCAACACTGTATGAAGCACGCGCACAATCCTGAAATGGTACAGTAGTTTCAGCTGCTTAATGCGAAAATACCAGGAACCGGATGGCCGTTTCGAAGTTTATGCGTCCAGTCCGATCGCACGGTCGCCCTGGGTTCACCACCGGAGCTTCAATGCCAGATAATCTGGAGGGTTCCATCGCTGGCACGCGTGTCGGCGATCGACGTTCCTTGGGCCGACCACGGCCTGCCGGCATCCGGCGGGCAGCTTCTGAAGTCTGAACGCCATGCTCCGAACATGATCGGTGACCGGCGCTCACGCCATCCGGCGAGACAATCGTTTGTTAGAAGGACACGACCATGAACAAGGACGAATTCCAGGGCGGTGCCCGTTATGTCGGCGGCAAGGTCGAGAAGGCAGTCGGCGACACCGTGAATAGCCGTGACTGGCAGGTCGACGGCGTCGTTGATCAGGTCGCGGGCGGCGCGCAGAACCTGTACGGCCGGGCGAAATCGGCGATCGACGATATCGTCGACGGCGCGCCCGAACTGGCCGACAAGATCAGCAGCGAAGCGCGGGACGCCAGCGAACGCGCCGCCGAAGCTGCACGACGCGGCGCGCGATCGGCGCAGGAATCGGCAAAGGATGCCCCGGTATTGTGGGCACTCGGCGCGGCGGCGATCGGCTACGGCATCGCCTGGCTCGTTCACGGCCAACGCGACTAAACCCTTGGCCGACGTTCTCCCCCTGAAGTCGCTTCGCGATTCCGCGGATCTGCGCCATCTGCGCCAGATCATCACCGGACTCGACGAAGGCGTCATCCTGGTCGATCCCGACCAGTCCATCCTGTGGGCCAACGATGCGGCGCTCGGGATGCACGGGGTGGAGTCCGTCGGCGCATTGGGCGCCACGGTCGACGAATATCGGCAACGCTTCCAGCTGCGCTACCGCAACAATCACCGGCTCGAAGACAATGACTATCCGATCGAGCGCGTCGTATCGGGCGAGCGGTTCTCGCAGGTCGTCGTCGAGGTGGCCGTCGCCGGCGAGGACGCGCCCCGCTGGGTACATCAGGTCCGTAGTCTCGTGCTGACCGACGATCAGGACGAGCCCGAATGTCTCGTCATGATCATCCAGGACGTCTCGGCGCAATTCGAGGCGGAGGATCGGTTCGAACAGTCGTTCAACGCCAACCCGGCGCCTGCCGTCATCTGCCGGTTGTGCGACCTGCGGTTCGTGAAGGTGAACCAGGGGTTCATCGACATGACTGGCCATGATCGTCAGGCGGTGCTGTCGCGGACGGTGTACGACATCGACGTGCTGGCCCGCGCGGAGAAGCGCGACCTCGCAAAGGAACGGCTGTGCGAAGGTCGCACCATTCCGCAGATGGAAGCGGAACTCGATCTGCCCGCGGGCGGGACCAAGCTGGTCATCGTCGCCGGTCAGCCGATCGACATGGGCGATCAGCCCTGCATGCTGTTCACGTTTGCCGATCTGGAACCGCGGCGCAAAGCCGAAGGCGAACTTCGCCAGAGTGAGGAACGGTTCACCCGGACCTTCTCGCTGGCGCCGGTCGCGCTGGCGATCGGCACGCTCGACGGTCATCGGCTGTGCGACGTGAACGAGGCATTCGCGGACCTGACAGGGTACGCGCCGGCCGAGATCGTCGGGCGGCCGCTCGACGAAGCGGAGCTGTGGGAAACCCCTGCGCTGCGCCACGCGATCGAGGCCGAGATCGAGGCGGGCGTGGCGATCCGCGACCGCGAGGTTCGGATCCGGGTCAAGGACGGCGAGGTGATCGACTGCATCGTCTCGACCGAGCCGATCAGCCTCGGCGGCGAGGCCTGCGTGCTGTGGGCGATGCGTGACATCAGCACGCGCAAGGCGTCCGAACGCGAACTCGTCCACGCGATCGAGGCGGTGATGAAGGACACCAGTTGGCTGAGCCGCTCGATCATGGAAAAGCTCGCGCGTATCCGGGCCCCACAGCTGGAGCCGCAGGGAGTCGGGCTCGACGAACTGACCCCGCGCGAGCGCGAGGTGCTGGCGCTGATCTGTCGCGGGCTTGACGACAAGTCGATCGCCCGGACGCTCGACGTGTCGGGCAACACCGTGCGCAACCATGTCGCACGGATCTATTCGAAGATCGGTGTCAACCGCCGCAACGCCGCAGCCGCATGGGCACGTGCACGCGGATTCGACGGCGATTCAATACCCGTGCCGCACCATGACGGCCAGTTTTCCAGGGAAACCGCAGCATGACGCGTAACCGCGACGACGAACGCGTCGGGAATGCCGACGATGGCCGCTCGCGCCAGGCCAAGGGCTCGGTCCTGGAAGCGATCGGCAAGATCATCGGCGATCCAGCCGTGGAGACGCGTGGCCAGCGCGAGACCGAAGCCGGTGTCCGACAGGCCAAGCGCGAACGCCCTTCGCTCGATCGGGCGGCCGAACGGAAGGCCGGCGGCCCTCCCATACCCCCGATCAACCCACCCATCGATAGCGACGGCAAAGACTGACGCCGCCGCTCGAAGACCTACCGATAACAGGAGTGAATATGGCTACCCACATGACACCCGGCGTTTTGCCGGTCGACGACATCCGCCACCCAAAGACGGCGACCCGCATTTCCTGGGGCGCGATCTTCGCGGGCGTCGTGCTCGCGATTGCGGTTCAGCTGGTGCTCGGCATCCTCGGCACCGGCATCGGCCTCAGCCTGGTCGATCCGGTCGAGGGAACGACGCCCGGTGCGGCAGGATTCGGCATCGGTGCCGGGATTTACTGGATCATCACCACCGTCATCGCGCTCGGCGCAGGCGGCTATGCCGCGGCACGCGTTGCCGGCGTGCATGACCGGTTCGACGGGCTTGTCCATGGTCTGGTGGTATGGGGCGTCACGCTGATCCTCACGCTGTACCTGCTCACCTCCGCGGTCGGCGGCATCATCGGCGGCGCCTTCCGTACCGTCGGGTCGGTGGCCAGCGCAGCCGGTACCGGCATCGGTGCAGCGGCACCCAAGGTTGCGGACGTCGCCAATGTCGATGTCGGCGATGTGCGCCAGGAAGCCTCCGCCTATCTGTCGGACGCGCCGTCGGATCCCGCCCAGATGACGCCCGAGCAGGCTCAGAAGGAAATCGCCAAGGAATTGCCCGCGCTTGCTCGCGGTGGCCAGGACGGCGCCCGTGCTGAAAGCCGCATCGTCGATATCGTCGCGGCCCAGCGCAAGATCAGCCGTCCCGAGGCACAGGCCCAGGTGACCCGTGCCAAGGCGCAGTTCGTCGAGACCAAGAACAAGACGATCGCGACCGCGAAGTCGGCTGCCGATTCGGCTGCTGGTGCCGCTGCCGGAACGTCGTTCATGGTGGTCATCGCGTTGCTGATCGGTGCTGCAGCAGCAGGCTTCGGCGCCACCGCCGCCACCCGCCGCCGGGTCTGATCCTCGGACAGCGACCCGCACAGCGAACCGCCGGTCTGCCGACGATAGCGAACTCCACCGGACGGTCACAGACCGCCCGGTGGACTCCGGCCATTATTCCAGGCTGCCCCCCCACCCCGGTTCGCATGCTTCGAGCCCGTACGGTGCAGCATACCCTATCGAGAAGACGACGATGACCGACTCCCAGGACAACCGTCAGGATAATCGAGAGCCGCTGCGTACGGCGATCGAGCAGGCTTTGCGCGTGGCCGACAAACTGGGCGATCAACTCGTCGCCGCGCTGTTGTCGCATGCACTGGACGCAGTCGATCGGCCGCTTGCCAACTGCTCCTCAGAACAGCCGCTTTAACAATCCGACGTTGGTCTTGCCGAGTTCGATCACCTCGTCGCCGCGACCGCTTATGATCGCCTTCGCCATGTAGAGCGTGAAGCCCTTCATCTGCTCGAGCGTGATCTTCGGCGGCATCGACAATTCGGTCCGCGCCGTGACCGCATCGAGCAGCGCCGGCCCCGGATGCGCCAGCACCTCTCGTACGCCTGCCTCGACATCGCCCGGATCGGTGACCCGCACGCCGTGCAACCCGATCGCCCGCGCCATTGCGGCGAAATCGGGATTGTCGAGCGCGACGCCCGTCTCGATCAGGCCCGCCGCCTTCATCTCCATCTCGACGAAGCCGAGCGTGCCGTTGTTGAAGACGATGATCTTCACCGGCAGGCCCAATTGGCGCACCGTCAGCAATTCGCCCATCAACATCGCCAGCCCGCCATCGCCCGACAGCGTCACCACCTGCCGCGCGGGATAAGCGGACTGCACGCCGATCGCCTGCGGCAACGCGTTGGCCATCGATCCGTGGTTGAACGACCCGATCAACCGACGGCGACCGTTCATCGCCAGATAGCGCGCGGCCCAGACGGTCGGCGTCCCGACGTCGCAAGCGAACACCGCATCGTCGTCCGCCAGTTCGCTGACGACCCGCGCGACATGCTGCGGATGGATCACGCCACTGCCTGGCGTACCCTGCGCGAGATCGTCGAGCCCCTTGCGCGCCTCCGCATAATTCTCGCGCGCGGATTTCAGGAACGCGCCGTCGCGTCCACCGATCAGCCGAGGAGTGAGCACCGCGAGCGTCGCGCCGACGTCACCGACCAGGCCGATATCGATCGCCGTCCGCCGCCCGAGATTTTCGGGAATCAGGTCGATCTGCGCGACCTTCGCCTTTTCGGGGTAGAATTGCCGGTAGGGGAAATCGGTGCCGAGCATCAGCAGCACGTCGCACGCCATCATCGCGTCATAGCCGCTGGAAAAGCCGATCAGTCCGGTCATGCCGACGTCATAGGGATTGTCGTATTCGACGAACTCCTTGCCGCCGAGCGCATGGACGATCGGCGCCTGCAGGACTTCGGCGAGGCGGACCAGTTCGGCATGCGCGGTCCGGCACCCTCTCCCGGCAAGTATCGTCACCTTGCCCGCGCCGTTGAGCAGCGCGGCGAGCGAATCGATATCCGCATCCGCCGGGATCGTCACCGGCGACGGCGGCAGCAGCGCGGCCGCCGATCGCGCGCGCTGGCCGGTGGTGGTGCGCAACGCCACGTCACCGGGCATCGCCACGACGGAAACGCCGCGGTGACCGACCGCCGCCCGGATCGCGGTGTCGAGCGTCCGCGGCATCTGATCGGCATCCGAGATCGTCTCGCAATACACGCTGCATTCGCGGAACAGCGCCTCGGGTCGCGTTTCCTGGAAATAGTTCGAGCCCACCTCGCCGCTCGGCACCTGCGCGGCGATCGCCAGCACCGGCACGCGCGTGCGGTGGCAGTCGTACAGCCCATTGATCAGGTGCATGTTGCCCGGACCACACGACCCCGCACAGACCGCCAGCTTGCCGGTCAGTTGCGCCTCCGCACCCGCGGCGAACGCCGCCGCCTCCTCGTTTCGGACATGTACCCATTCGATCTTGCCCTGCCGGCGCAGGCTGTCGGTCAGCCCGTTGAGGCTGTCGCCGACGACCCCGTAGATCCGCTCGACACCCGCTAGGTGCAGCGTTTCGGCGAACAGGTCGGCGATGGTGGTCTTGGACATGAGGCGGCTCCGAATGGCGTTGGTCGATCCCTCGACGAGCAAGGTACGGGACGCAAACGCCTTGCCGTCAGGTCGGGATGCATGATTTGCAGCCACGGATCGGGCTTTCGCCTAGCCGGGCGGTCGGGCGTCGCCATCGACACGCAGCTGCAAAGCGCGCATTCCGCGCCGGCATGCAACATCGAACCGCGCTTTCAGACACGCCTTGCGCGGTATCACGATGCCGCTGGGCACAGTCCGATCCGCTGCTCGCCGCCTATCATGACGTGGAATGGGGCGTGCCGGAGCGAGACTCGCGGGCGCTTTGGGAAAAGCTGATGCTCGACGGGTTCCAGGCCGGGCTCGCCTGGATCACGATCCTGCGCAAGCGCGATGCGTTTCGCACGGCATTCGCAGGGTTCGAGCCGGAGACGGTCGCACGGTTCGGCGCCTCCGAGGTGACTGCAATGCTCGACAACGCCGGCATCGTGCGGTCGCGTGCCAAGATCGAGGCGACGATCGGCAATGCCCGCGCCTATCTGGCGATGCGTGACGCCGGCGAGGATTTCGCCGATTTCGCCTGGGGCTTCGTCGACGACACGACGATCGTCGGCGACGGCAGGAAACACCTGACCCGCTCGCCCGCATCCGAAGCGCTATCGGCAGCGCTCAAGCGACGCGGGTTCAAGTTCGTCGGCCCGGTGATCGTCTATGCCTGGATGCAGGCGTGCGGACTGGTCGACGACCACGAGACCCTCTGCTTCAAGCGGGCTGACGCGGACACCGATCCGAAACCGCATGGTCCTCGATACTGATCGACGTTGTGACGATCTCCAGGACATTTCCGTGAGGACATCGCGTTGACGGGTGCCACCAAAGGCATGCGGAGAGAGATGAAAATGGCCGTTAAATTTGCAGGAACGATGAACGCGATCAATCGCGGCATCGATGCGACCAAGCCCGCCAAGGGTGCGAACATGGTCGAGGACTGGGAAGCGGCATTGGCTGAAATCGATACGCCGGGTGCGAAGGGCATCCTTCGCGACCTCGGATCGCTGCGCAAGCAACTCGAGCGCGACGAACCCGATGCGGACCGGGTCCATGCCCTGCTCCACCGCCTCGGCACGGCGACGACCAAGATCGCGGACAAGGCCGACACGTCGCAAGACAAGCTGAAGGCACTGGGCGAGGCACTCACCGAAGCTGGCGAGGATGCGCCGGACGAGGAAGAGGATGTCGCTGCTGCCGCCAGCCCGAAGCGCGCGCGTAAGAAGACCTGAATGAAAAACGGACCGGCGATCATGAGATTGCCGGTCCGTTTTATCAGTAGGTTACGAAAGGATCAGCCGGTGACGGCTTCCGCCTCCGGGTTGACCTTCGACGTAGCCATCGCGGTCAGCTTGTCGTCGGTCGCATATTCCTCGTCGAGCGTTTCCTTCAGGATCGCCGCGATCTCGCTGCGACCGAGCTGGTTCGCCCAGGCGATCAGCGTGCCGTAGCGGGTGATCTCGTAATGCTCGACCGCCTGCGCCGACGCGATCAGCGCCGCGTCGAGCACCGCCTTGTCGGCGATCTCGCCGGCGACCTCGTTGGCTTCCTTGATGATGCCGTCGATCGCCGGGCAGGTGACTGCCTTGGCCTTCTCGCCCAGCAATTCGAAGATGCGCTCGAGCCGAACGATCTGCCCTTCGGTTTCACGCAGGTGCGTCTCGAAGCCCGCCTTCAACGCAGGCGCAGTCGCCTTGTCGGTCATCTTCGGCAGCGCCTTGGTGATCTGGTGCTCTGCATAATACACGTCCTGCAACTGGTGCAGGAAAAGGTCTTCGAACGTCGCGATATCCTTGGAAAACAAGCCCATGATAGTCCTCGCATAGCTGGTAGCCGCGAAGCGAACTGCTCCGGCGACGAGGAAACGTCCCGGCCTGGGCGGAAGTTTCGTTGCGCGACCTTGCGGATAACGGTGCGGTGCGAAAGGATGCCAGGCGAACGGATCGGATCGATCGGCCCGCAGAGGCCGGGTCCGATCGATGGCAGAGAGGATATCGGCATGAGCGATGCGCCGCTGACGGGACTCCGCGTGATCGAGATCGCCGGGATCGGCCCCGGTCCGTTCTGCGGCATGATGCTGGCGGATCACGGCGCGGACGTCATCCGGATCGAGCGACCAGGGCCGCAGCAGCGGATTCCCCCGTCGCGCGATCCACTACTGCGCTCGCGTCGCACGATCGCGCTGGACCTGAAACAGCCGCTGGCGATCGCTGCGGTGCGCCGGATCGCCCAGAGCTGCGACGGCCTGATCGAGGGGTTTCGCCCGGGCGTCATGGAACGGCTCGGGCTTGGACCCGACGAGCTG
This sequence comes from Sphingomonas faeni, assembly GCF_040407565.1. Lineage (GTDB taxonomy): Bacteria > Pseudomonadota > Alphaproteobacteria > Sphingomonadales > Sphingomonadaceae > Sphingomonas > Sphingomonas faeni_F. The sequence goes on along the minus strand of NZ_JAPZPR010000001.1, from coordinate 414,120 downwards.
CTGCGCGACAATCCCCGCCTAGTCTACGGCCGGATGACCGGGTGGGGACAGACCGGTCCACTGGCCGACACGCCCGGCCATGACATCAACTACATCGCGATTTCGGGCGCGCTCCATGCCTTTGGCCGGGCCGGCGAGAAACCGACTCCGCCGATCAACATGGTCGGCGATTTTGGCGGCGGCGGGATGATGCTCGCGTTCGGGATGGTCTGCGCGCTGCTGCACGCGCAGCGCACCGGCGAAGGACAGGTCGTCGACGCGGCGATGAGCGACGGGTCGGCGACCTTGATGAGTATGATCTGGGGCTTTCGCGGCAACGGCCTGTGGAATGCCGAGCGGGGCGGCAACATGCTCGATACCGGCGCGCACTACTACGACACCTACGAAACGGCGGACGGCAAGTGGATCTCGCTCGGGGCGATCGAGCCGCAGTTCTACGCTACGCTTCGTCGCATCATGGCGCTCGACGAGGCCTGCTGGGATGCGCAGCACGATCCCGCGGCATGGCCGGCACTGAAGACGGCGCTGGAGGCAAAATTCCGGACGCAGACACGTGACGCCTGGGTCGCGGCATTCGCAGGCCAGGAGGTCTGCTTCGCACCGGTACTCGATTTCGACGAGGCGGTCGCAAATCCGCACAACGCGGATCGGGGCGTGTTCCTCGACGTAGGCGGAGTTGTTCAACCCGGACCTGCTCCGCGCTACTCCGCAAGCGCGACCGTGGCCCCGTTCGTTTCCGACCACGCCGTACTCGGCGATCTCGGCTTCGACGCCGACGAGATCGCAGCGCTGGGCCTGTGAGGGACCTGTAGGCCGACCACGTTGCCGGGACCGACGATGAACCGTCGATCCCGGAGCCTCGAGAATCAGCCCTTCAGCTTGGCCGCCGTCTCGGCGATCCGCTTGCCCTGGTAGCGCGCACCGTCGAGTTCCTCCTTGCTCGGCTGCCGGCTGCCGTCACCGTCCGACAAGGTCGACGCGCCGTACGGGGTGCCGCCCTTGACCGCATCAAGGCCCATCTGCGCCTGGTAGCCATAGTCGAGCCCGACGATCGTCATCCCGTGATGCAGCAGGTTGGTGATGATCGAGAACAACGTCGTTTCCTGACCGCCATGCTGGCTGGCGGTCGAGGTGAACGCACCGCCGACCTTGCCGATCAGCGCGCCCGAGAACCATTGGCCGCCGGTCGTATCCCAGAACTGCGCCATCTGCGCGGGCATCCGGCCGAAGCGGGTCGGCGCACCGACGATGATCGCGTCATACTGCTCGAGCGCGGCGGGGCCTTCGATCTCGGCGTGCGCGGTGTCGGTCTTGAAGTGCGCGGCCTCGATCACCGCCTGCGGGGCGGTTTCTGCGACGCGACGAATGTCCACCTCGGCCCCACCGGCGCGCGCGCCCTCGGCGACGGCATCCGCCATCTGCTCGATATGGCCGTAGGACGAGTAATAGAGCACGAGAACCTTGGTCATATGTGTTTCCTTTAAGTTCCCCTCCCGCTTGCGGGAGGGGTTAGGGGAGGGCAGTTCCGGGCGGGATCGCGGGAGGAAGCCCCTCCCCCGACCCCTGCCGCAAGCGGGAAGGGTGTCTTACTCCGAGTCTACCAGAACGATCTCGGCGTCCTCTTGAGCCGTGATCGTCACCGTCTGGCCGCCCAGCAGCGCCGCTCCGTCGCGCGCACCGAAGGCGTCGTCGCCGATCGTGATCGCACCGGTCGCCGGCACCAGATACACGTGCCGCCCCTCGCCGACCGCATAGTCGACGCTGTCGCCCGCCTTGAGCGTCGCCGCCAGCACCCGCGCATTCGCCCGGATCGGCAACGCATCGCCGTCGCCCTCGAACCCGCTCGCCAGCGTCACGAACTGCCCCGAACGCTCGCCCTTAGGAAACGGCTTGGCACCCCAGCTCGGCGCGCCGCCCTTGCGCGACGGCTCGATCCAGATCTGGAAGATCGTCGTCGTCTCCGCCTCAAGGTTATACTCGGCATGCCGCACGCCGGTCCCCGCGCTCATCACCTGCACGTCGCCAGCCTCGGTACGACCCTTGTTGCCGAGCGAGTCCTGGTGCGTGATCGCACCGCTGCGGACATAGGTGATGATCTCCATGTCCTGATGCGGATGCGGCGGGAACCCTGAGTTGGCAGCGATCTGGTCGTCGTTCCACACGCGGATCGCGCCCCAGCCCATCCGGGCCGGATCGTAATAGCTCGCGAACGAGAAATGATGCCGCGCATTCAGCCAGCCATGATCGGCATGGCCAAGGGTGTCGAAGGGGCGGCGTTCGACTTTCGAAAGGGTCGTGGTCGTCATGATAGGTCTCCACTGGTTGAACCCAAGATAGGCGTTGCGATTACGCCGTAAATAGAAACGCTGGAAACCGATCGTTTCGGTGGCTAACATACTCCTTCTTACCCCCCTCCCTGAAAGGGAGGGGTTGGGGGTGGGTCGGCCGCTTGGCGAACGCATCATTCCCTCGATAGCGACCCACCCCCAGCCCCTCCCTTCCAGGGAGGGGGGAAGACCTGGAGACCCACATGCGCCTGCCCGATCTCGAAGCCTGGGCGATCTTCGCCAGTGTCGTCGAGCACCGCTCGTTCAGCGCCGCCGCCGACGCAGTCGGGCTCAGCAAGGCGACCGTCTCCAAGGCGATCACCCGCCTCGAAGCGCATCTCGGCCAGTCGCTCTTCCACCGCACCTCGCGCCGCCTCGCGCTTACCGAAGCCGGCAAGCCGCTCGCCGAGCACGCCGCGCGTATCCTCGCCGAAGCCCGCGCCGCCGAAGAATCCGCGCACGACGCCGCCAGCGCGCATACCGGCCGCGTCCGCCTCGCCGCCCCGATGAGCTTCGGCGTCACCAACGTCGCGCCGATCCTCGCCGAGTTCCTCGTCGCGCACCCGGGTATCGAGGTCGATTTCCACCTGTCCGACGCGCGCGTCGACATCGTCGCGGAAGGGTTCGACGTCGCGCTGCGGATCGCCGAGCTGCCCGACAGCTCGCTCCGTGCCCGCCGCCTGTGCAGCATCCAGGCGCACACCGTCGCCGCACCGAGCTACCTCGCCAAACACGGCACCCCGACGCACCCGGCACAGCTCGGCGAGCACCAGTTGGTCGGTTATTCGAACGTCGTCGGCCCGTGGCGCTTCCACGGCCCCGGCGGCGCCGATGTCTCGGTCCGCCTGCAAGGCCAGCTCACTGCCAACAGCGGCGAGGCGATCGTCCCCGCGCTGATCGCCGGGCTCGGCATCGCGCGCCTGCCCGACTTCATCGTCGACCGGCATATCGCGTCCGGCGAGCTCGTCATCATCCTGGAGGACTGGGCGCCCGCGAAGATCGGGCTCCATCTCCTCACCCCGCCGAGCCCCCTCCGCCCGGCGCGCGTCGAGGCCCTGATAGACTTCCTCGCCGCACGCCTCCGCGATCCGAACGCAGGGCAAGCCTGACGCGGCGACCTTGCGCAAAACCGGGTCGGATGCCATGTAAGAGGCTGGATAGACGCTCGAGTTTGCACCCCAGCGCGATCCCAACGACACCCGATACCGGGATGAGGACTTTGAGCAGCGGCCGCGCTCAGTCGGTAGTATGTGTATCGATTTTACGTAATTTCCGCGTGGCTGACCCGATAATCCGGTCATGGATTCTCGTCGTCTTCGGCCTGTGTCGGGACAGCGGACCATGCCGAAACGAAAAGGCATGACCATGCGGCCAGACGCTAACGACACGATCTCCCCAGAAACCAAGACCGGCGTGACCCGCCGCAACCTGCTCGGCTCGGCGATCGTCGCCGGCGGTGCAGCCGCGCTGCCGATCGCGCACGCCGACGCCGCGACCACCACGCGGACCGTCGACGTCCTGCTGATCGGCGGCGGCATCATGAGCGCGACGCTCGCCGTCCTGTTGCGCGAGCTCGAGCCGACCTGGACGATCGAGATGGTCGAACGCCTCGACAAGGTCGCGGACGAGAGCTCCAACGGCTGGAACAACGCCGGCACCGGCCACTCCGCGCTGTGCGAACTCAACTACACGCCGGTCAACAAGGCCGACGGCAAGGTCGAGATCGCCAAGGCGGTCGAGATCAACGAGCAGTTCCAGGTCACGCGCCAGTTCCTCAGCCACCAGGTCGATACCGGCATCCTCGCCAACCCGCGCTCGTTCATCAATTCCACGCCGCACATGAATCTGGTGTGGGGCGATGCCAACGTCGCCTTCCTGCAAAAGCGCCACGCCGCGCTCCAGGCGAGCCCGCTCTTCTCGGGGATGGAATTCACCACCGACCCTAAGCAGATCTCGCAGTGGGTGCCGGTGATGATGGAAGGCCGCGCGCCCGGCACGAAACTCGCCGCGACACGCTCGCCGCTCGGCACCGATTGCGACTGGGGCGAAGTCACGCGCCAGTACATCGCCTCGCTCGCCAAGCAGGACAATTTCACGCTGACCACGGGCCATGAGGTCCGCTCGCTCGAACGCGAGACGATCGGCGGCAAGAAGGCACGCTGGCGCGTCACCGCGCGCGACATGAAGACCGACGAGAAGCAGGTCATCAAGGCGCGCTTCGTATTCGCGGGTGCCGGCGGCGGCGCGCTGCCGATCCTCCAGAAGTCCGGCATCCCCGAGGCCGAGGACTATGCCGGCTTCCCGGTCGGCGGCTCGTTCCTCGTCGCGGACAAGCCCGCAATCACCCACCGCCATCTTGCGAAGGTCTACGGCAAGGCGGCGGTCGGCTCGCCGCCGATGTCCGTGCCGCATCTCGACACGCGCTTCCTCGACGGCAAGCAGGCGCTGTTGTTCGGCCCGTTCGCGACTTTCTCGACCAAGTTCCTCAAGGAAGGCTCGTATTTCGATCTTCCGGCGTCGGTCACGCTCGACAATTTCCGGCCGATGCTCGCGGTCGGCTGGGACGATTTCGACCTCGTCGAATATCTCGCGGGCCAGCTCATCATGTCGGACAGCGACCGGATGGATGCCCTGCGCGAGTATTTCCCGGGTGCGAAGGACGGCGACTGGCGCCTGTGGCAGGCTGGTCAGCGCGTCCAGATCATCAAGCGCGATCCCGGAAAGGGCGGCGTGCTGCGCCTCGGCACCGAGATCGTCGCGTCGAAGGACGGCTCGATCGCCGCGCTGCTCGGCGCTTCGCCGGGTGCCTCGACCGCGCCGTCGATCATGCTCAACCTGCTGAAGAAGGTGTTCCCGAACCACCTCGCCACCGCCGGCTGGCAGGCGAAGATCCGCGAGATCGTGCCGACCTACGGCGTGATGCTCAACGAGACCCCCGACGTCCTCGCAGAGCATTGGGCCTCGACCGCGGACACGCTGCAACTTGCGGTGCCTTCGCCGACGATCAAGGTGTCGGCCGGGGCGAGCCCTGCGGCGATGCGCGTCAAGCCGGACCGGAGCCCCGACCTGGCACTGTGAGGACGGCAACCGACCGACACTCTCCGGGCGGCGTCGTACGGTGCGGCTCGCACGGACCTCAATACGGCGCCAGTCCGACGCCGAAGTCTCGCGCTTGCCCAGGCCCCGGGGTCGATACTGCGATCCGGCATAGCCCGGGCGCGAACCTCGTCCAGGGACAATGAATTGTAAGGAAGAGAAGCAGTTAATCGGAATCCGGGCGATCGCTCCACCCACGCTTAAATCGAAATTAACCTTTTGCCTTCAGATGTTGTGTGGTTAATGAATCGAAGTCGAGCTGCTGGCATGGGGTGCCGAGTGGTCTCGCGAACAGGGGACGACGCATGCGGGTGCTGCTGATCGAGGACGAGCCGACGACGGCCAAGGCTATCGAGCTGATGCTGACGACCGAAGGGTTCAACGTCTATATCACCGATCTCGGGGAAGAAGGCCTCGATCTGGGCAAGCTGTATGATTACGACATCATTCTGCTCGATCTGAACCTTCCCGACATGCACGGCTACGACGTGCTCAAGCGCCTGCGGGTCGCGCGCGTGTCGACGCCGGTGCTGATCCTGTCGGGCGTCAACGAGATGGACTCCAAGGTGCGCAGCTTCGGGTTCGGCGCGGACGATTACGTCACCAAGCCGTTCCACCGCGAGGAACTGGTCGCGCGCATCCACGCCGTCGTCCGCCGTTCGAAAGGCCACAGCCAGTCGGTCATCCGCACCGGCAAGCTGGCGGTCAATCTCGACGCGAAGACGGTCGAAGTCGATGGCAGCCGGGTCCATCTGACCGGCAAGGAATATGCGATGCTGGAGCTGTTGTCGCTCCGCAAGGGCACCACCTTGACCAAGGAAATGTTCCTCAACCACCTCTACGGCGGGATGGACGAGCCCGAATTGAAGATCATCGACGTGTTCATCTGCAAGCTCCGCAAGAAGCTCAGCCTGGCATGCGATGGCGAGAATTACATCGAGACCGTCTGGGGTCGCGGCTATGTGCTGCGCGAACCTGACGAGGTGCTCGAAGCCCAGGTCGCGTAACTCCCCTGTATTTTTCGGGAGCATGAAGGCCGCGGTACCGGGGGGTGCCGCGGTCTTTCTTGTGCGTGGGAGGTTTTATCCTCCCCCGCCAGGGGGAGGTGGCTGGCGCTTGCCAGTCGGAGGGGGAGGACACGGAACAGATGTGGCGCCGGCCTCCCCCTCCGTCACCTTCGGTGCCACCTCCCCCTTGCGGGGGAGGATCAAAGATCGGACCTACTTCTTCCGCCGCCAGCGCCGGAACAGCCCGCGCTTGCTGAGCGACTCGAACATCTCCTCCGGCCCTTCCGGATCAAGCACCTCGTTGTCTGCGAGCCATTCCTCGACCGAAGTCAGATCGGGAACCTCGTAGGGCTGGACCGTCTTTCCCTCTCCGCGCAGCCGCTCGAAGGTCGCAATCAGCGATCCCGTCTCGGCGATCAGATCGGTCACGACCGAGACCTCGACCCCCAGATGCTCGGCGATCAGCCCATCCCGGATCGCGGCTATACCCCGCGACGTCGCCTCATCGTTTGCGCGGATTGCAAGATCGCATTCGGTGTCGAGCCGGAGCGAGCGGTTGTTCATGTTCGACGAGCCAAGCCGGAACACGTCGTCGTCGGCGATCAGGATCTTCGCGTGGCAGTAGATCGCCTCGCCGCGCTTGGTGAACGGATGATACATGCGCAGCCGCTGGTGTTTGTCACGCCGGTGCAGCGCCTCCATCAGCCGCGCACGTGCGGTATCCATCGCAATCGGCTCGAGCCAGCCCTGCGCCGTCGTCGGGTTGATGATGACGATCTCGGGACCGTCCGCCTCGTCGAGCCGCTTGGCGATGGCCTCGGCGATCCTGCGCGAGGCGAAATACTGGCTCTCGATATACAGGTGTTTCTTCACGCGCGCGATCTGGCCGAGGAACAGTGCCTCGCTCTCATGCACGGGGACCTGATCGGGCATTTCGGGCTCGCTGCGCGCGATCGCGACGTCGACGTCGCGGAAATCGACGTCAAGCCCCTCGGGCCAGAATTTGCCCCCCGGTTCGCCCGCCGCCAGCTTCATCCCGCCCGCCAGATGCCACCGGCGGCGGAACAGCTCGCCCAGCGCGTGCGCGACGGGCCCCTGCACCGCGCTGATCGCGTCGTGCCACGGCTTGTACGGCTTGCCCGATGGCTGGACCCGGTGCGGCTCGTCGTCGCGGTGCTCGCGCGTATCCCAGCGGTCGCCGGTCATGTCGATCCCGCCGCAGAACGCCAGCGCATCATCGATGATGACGATCTTCTGGTGATGCGACGCCGCGGTCGGATGATGCCCGTCGAGCTTGGTGTGAATACGCTTGTGCCGCATCCATTTCATCATCGTGATGATCGTCGAACCGCGGAACAGCGACTTGATCGCGCCGGTATCCCAGCGCAGCACGAAGATCTCCAGGCCCGGCTCGCGCTCGACCAGCCACAGCATGAACTCACCGAGCGTCTTGGGCTCGCCGGGCCGGTCGACGCCGGGTTCGAGTTGGATGCGCGCGTCGAAGTCCCAGCCGATCAGCAGGATACGACGCTTGGCGCCCATCATCGCAACGCGCGCGGTCCGGAAATAGTCCGCGGCATCGACGATCACCGCCATCTGCTCGGCGCGCTCGACCTTCCAGCATTCCGTCCCGACCTGCATTCGCGTCCCTTCGTTTGCCCAACGCTACAGGGGTTTGCCCGTCGGCAGTATGCGCGGACACGCATTTGGTTGCGCCCGCGCCCTGTATCGTCGCCCTCGCCACGCCTATCTAACGCGTAAATGGTCGCCCCTCCTACCCAGCCGCCCGCCCAGCGCAAGGTGATCCATGTCGACATGGACGCCTTCTATGCGTCGGTCGAGCAGCGAGACGACCCCTCGTTGAAGGGAAAACCCGTCGCCGTCGGCGGGTCGCGGGCGCGTGGCGTGGTGGCGGCGGCGAGCTATGAGGCGCGCGCGTTCGGGGTACGCAGCGCGATGCCGTCGGTCACCGCGATCCGCCGCTGTCCCGACCTCGTCTTCGTGCCGCCGCGGTTCGACGTGTACCGCGAAGTCTCCGACCGGATCCGCGCGATCTTCGCCGACTACACCGATCTGATCGAGCCGCTGTCGCTCGACGAAGCGTATCTCGACGTCACCGAGGACATTCGCGGCCTCGGCACCGCGTCGGCGATCGCCGAGGAAATCCGCGCGCGGATCAAGGCGGATACCGGGCTGACCGCGTCGGCCGGGGTCAGCTACAACAAGTTCATCGCCAAGCTCGCCTCGGACCAGAACAAGCCCGACGGGATCTGCATCATCACGCCAAGGCGCGGTGCGGCGTTCGTCCAGTCGCTGCCGGTCAAGCGCTTCCACGGTGTCGGACCGGTGACCGCGCAGAAGATGGAGCGGCTCGGCATCCTCACCGGCGCGGACCTGTTCGAGCGGAGCCTCGCCTTCCTCCAGGCCAATTTCGGCAGCTATGCGGACTATCTCTACGGCGCGGCGCGCGGGATCGATCATCGTCCGGTAAGGGTCAACCGCGCCGCCAAGTCGGTCGGCGCGGAGCGGACGTTCGAGACCAATCTCTCTGCCGCGGAAGATCTGCGCGCAGCGCTGCACCGGGTCGCGGACGCGGCGTGGGTGCGGATCGAGCGGCACGGCACGCGCGGCCGGACGGTGACGCTGAAGCTGCGCCACGCCGATTTCCGGACGATCACGCGCGCGCGCTCGTCTCAGGCGGCGGTGACGGACAAGGCGGCGTTCCTGGCGGCCGGCCTGGAGTTGCTGATGATGCAGTTGCCGGTACCCGACGGGGTGCGGTTGCTGGGTCTGACGCTTTCGGGGATCATGGGCGACGACGACGAGGTTCAGCCGAGCCTGTTGTGAAAGCGGCGACGCGCGTTGCTAGGCCGCTTGCGCCACCCCGGCGTCGCAGGCATCCAGCGTCAGGATCGCGACCGCGCCGAGCCCCGGTCCGTCGCTCTCCACCCGTAGCGTGCCATTCATCGCGTTGACCGAATTCGCGCACCAATGCAGCCCCAATCCGCCCGACTTGTGCGTGCGCGTGGAGAAGCCGCGCTGGAACAGCGTAGTGCCGACATCGGCGGCAAAGCCTTCGCCGTCGTCGCGGATCGCGATCGTCACACGCCCGTCGCCCTGCGTGATCGCCGCCGAGATCGATCCCGTTCCCAGCCCGCGCGCGGCAATCGATTCCACCGCATTGCCGAACAGATTGCCGATCACCTGGCTCAGGATCACGCGGCTGCCGAGTACATAGACCGACCCGGCGGGGAAGCTGAACGCGATCGACGCGCCTTGCGCATAACGGACGATCGTCGCGTTGCGGGCGATGATGTCGGTGACGTCGCACACGTCGAGCCGAGGTCGCTCGTGCGCGGCTTGCTGCTGCCGGCCGATGATTTCCAGCACGTGCGCCATCGCCTCGCGACCGATGGTGAGCTCGTCGCGCATCGCCGCCCGGCTAGCCGCTTCGGCCGCGACCGAGGCGGTGACGAAGGCAGTGAGTTTCAGCCGGCGCATGTCCGGCAGGTCGCTGCGCGCGAGTTCGCGGATCGCACGGTCGAGCGCGATGCGGTCGATCGGCGGCGCCTGCGCGATTCCCTGGCTGAGGATCGTGCTGATCGGGTTCAGCGCGTTGCGGACGTTGTGCATGACTGCGACCGCGCTCTCGCTGCGCCCGAGATCGAACGACTGGACCTCGATCTGTTCGCGCAGATCCTGCAACTGCCGCAGCATCGCGTTGAAGCTGCGGCCAAGCGAGCCGATTTCGTCGCGCCGGCCATCCTCCTCGAGCAGCGCGAGCGAGCCAGAGGCACGGACCCGCTGCATCTGGCGTTCGACGCGGTGCAGCGGGCCCAGCACGAGGCGCGCGATCATTCGCCGCAACGCGATCAGGACGAGCAGCAGCAGCACCGTCGAACCCGCCACCGCGAACATGAGCATGCGGCGACCGAGCAGCGACACCTCGCGCGGTACGGTGACCCGGGTCGTCGCGACCGCATGGCCATCCGCCCCGATCATCGGCACCGCGATCGTCATCTGCGTCGCGGTGGAGGTCACCGTCTGGGTGTCGCCGTCCGCTGCGACGTCGACCCGAGCGTCGAGCCCGAGCATATCGGACACCCGCTGCGAGGTGATGACACGCGCGAGCAGCACGTAGCCACGCGGACTGCCGGTCCCGTCGGATCGACGAACCTGCGCGATGCCGATCGCGGCGACGCTGTCACCCAAGCGAGCATAGAAATGTCGCGACCGACGATCGGCCAACACGCGGGTCGGATCGATCCGGCCGATCGTCGCGAGCAGCCGCTGGCGCTTGGCGGCATTCTCCAGACCATTCACCGGATCGCTCCAGCGGGCAATCACTACGCGCCCCTGCGGCGTGACGTAGGCGATGCCGTCGACGCCGATATTCGCCATCGCGGACGAGGAGACGCTCGCGCGTTCGAACCGGGAGTCGGGATGCGCCATGTACGCATAGCTGTCGTTCCAGTCGCCGTAATCGCGCACGGTGCCGGCGATCTTGTCCGCATAGTCGGCCAGAACCTGGCGGGTGCGATCGACATGGCCCGCGATCGCCTTGTCCTCCAGCTTGGTGAAGCTGGGCGTGATGATCGCGGCGAGCAGGAGCGAGATCGCAATCGCCGCGACGATGCCGACCGCGGTCATGATCAGTATCAACTTTGCTCCCAGCGACGCCGAGCTTCGCATCCGCCCCCATCGTCGCGCGAGGCTGGCAGGCAGCGCGATCACCCCCGGACCCCGAGCCCCAGTCGCCCGAGCGGCGCGGAATCTCCGGCAATATCGTCCTTGCCGTCCAGGATGCCGGCACGCGCCATGTCGAGCGCGATGTCGGCGGTCACCGGCCGCGAGAAGAAATAGCCCTGGAGATGACTGGCGCCGGCAAGACGCAGCGCCTGGACCTGTGCCTCCGTCTCGACCCCCTCGGCGATCACGCCCAGCCCGAGCGCGCGGCCCAGGTGGATGATCGAGTGGACGATCGCCGCGCTCTCGCGCTCGCGCCCCATGCCGTCGATGAACGAGCGGTCGATCTTCAGGCAGTCGAGCGCGAACTTGCGGATATTGTAGAGGCTCGAATAGCCCGTCCCGAAATCATCGAGCGCGATCCGGAAACCCATCTGGCGCAACTTGTAAAGCGTATCCGCCGCCCGCTCGGCATCGTCGAAGATCGCGGTTTCGGTGATCTCGATCTGCACGCGCGCAGGCTCGATCCCGGCGCGCTGGACGCTCTGCATGATATGACCGACGAAGTTGTGACGGCGAAACTGGCGCGGCGAGAAATTCACCGAGACATATTGTCCGGGCCATTGTTTCAACACCTCGAGCGCCTCGCGCAGCACCCAGTCGCCGAGTTCGTGGATGAGGTTCGATTCCTCCGCGATCGGGATGAAGGTCGCCGGACTCATCAGCCCGTATTCCTGCGTGTTCCAGCGGACCAGCGCCTCGAACCCGACCACATCGATCGCATCGCGCGAGACGATCGGCTGATAGACCAGGCTGAGTTCGCCCTTCGCGATCGCCTGGCTGAGGCCCCCCTCGACCCGCCGGCGGAACCGGATCCCTTCGTCCATGCTCTCGTCGAAGACACGAACGATGCCCCGGCCGCCGCGCTTGGCGTCGTTGAGCGCCAGATCGGAACGCCGCAGCACGTCGACCGGGTCGTATCCCCGCCCCCCTTCGGTGACCACCAGCCCCGCGGACGCACCGCCCTGTACCGAATTGCCGAACACCTGGACGCTGACCGAACAGGCCACGACGATCCGGTCGCAGGCCATCACCGCGGCGGCCTCGCTCTCGGCATCGAACATGATCCCGAATTCGTCGCCACCGAGTCGCGCGACCAGCGCATCGTCGGGTGCCGAGCGGTGAAGAATCGCGCAGACTTCGCGGATCAGCGCGTCGCCTGCCAGATGACCAAGCGTGTCGTTGACCAGCTTGAACCGATCGAGGTCGACCATGACGGTCGCGAACAGCCCCCCTACGCGCGTGCGTTCGGCGAGCGCACGCAGGAATGCGAGCCGGTTGGGCGCATCGGTCAGCGAATCGTGCGTGGCGATGTGGATCGCGCGGCTTTCGTTCGCGGCCAGCTCGGCGGCCTGCTCGCCGAGCTGGACGACCTGCGCCGCGAGCGTATCGCGCACGGCAACCAGTTCGCGATCGACCTGCCAGCGCCGAACGAGCGCGGAGGCGATTTGCGTGATCTCGGCGACCTCGAACGGCTTGGCGATGTAGAAGATCTTGTCGACAGGCCCGGCGACCTTGCCGATCTCGACCGGCGAGAAATCGGAAAAGCCGGTGACGATGACGAGATTGATCTCCGGATCGAGCGCGCGGATACGCTTCGCGGTTTCGCGGCCATCGAGACCGGGCGGCATACGAACATCGATGAACGCCACGGCGAACGGATCACCGTCCACCTGCGACCGCGCGACCGCCGCCACCGCGTCCAGCCCCTGATCGACATAGGTCAGATCGAACTCGGGGCGATCGTCGATCTCGGCTAGCCTGGTGCCGAACAGTTCCGCCGCCATCGCATCCAGCGCGTCGCCACTGCCCGAACGCTGCCGGGCAAAGCTGCGCCGGTAGCTGTCGTGCATCGCCGGCTCGTCATCCACGATGAGAATACGCATCCGATACCGCTCCCTGTAGGCGACAGCATCCGCGGTTCGTGCGGGTGCGCTGCATTGCCGTTCGCTGTCGGTATCGAGCGGTAACCGGACGCCGTTAAGACGGCGTAAATGACGTTTCGAGCTGGTGTCCCAAGGCCTGCGCGCCCAGCACGATCGCACCGAGCGGGCCGGCATTGTTGCCGAGCGCGGGCGGGACGATGAAGGTGTCGGTCAACGCTACTTCGGGTAGCGTGATATACCCGCCGAGGCTGCGCGTCATCGCCGCCCGCACGCGCGGGAACAGGTGCGACGCCCCCATCACGCCGCCGCCCATGACGATCCGGCGCGGGATCCCGGTCAGCACCAAAGTGTGGCACAATTGGCCGAGCGCATCGGCGACGCCGTCCCATACCGGATGGTCGGCCGGCGCCTCGTCGGCGGGATGGCCGATCCGCGCGGCGATCGCGGGGCCCGCCACGAGGCCCTCGATGCAGGCGCCGTGGAACGGACAGTTGCCGACCCATTCGTCGCCGTGGAAACGTGCCGGGCGGATATGGCCGAGTTCGGAATGCGTCAGCCCGTCGACCGGACGGTTGTTCGCAATCATGCCGGCACCCACGCCAGTCCCGACGGTGACATAGGCGATGTCGGGCAACCCCTTGGCCGCGCCCCAGCGCGCCTCCGCGAGCGCGGCGCCGACGACGTCGCTATGAAACCCGGTCGGCACGCCGTAGCGGCGCTGGAGCCGGCCAGCGATGTCGGTGCCTGCCCAGCCGGGCTTGGGCGTCGTGGTGATGTGACCATAATCGTGCGAATGACGATCGATCGAGACCGGCCCGAAGCTGGCGATGCCGATCGCGACGAACCCGCTCCACCGATCCAGCACCGCCTCGATCGCCGCCAGCGTCTCTTCGGGACGCGTCGTGGGAATCCGCACGGTTTCCTCGATCTGGTCGGGTCCGCGCGCCAGGATGCAGATGCATTTCGTTCCGCCAAGCTCGATGCCTGCCACGAGCGGTGCTTCCGTCATCCTCAACTCCCAATTTGCTTTCCGAATTCCTCCCCCGCTTCCCTTGCCGATGCCGATCCGTCAAGGGCCGCGCGCGGAAGGGAGTGATCCCCGATCACGGTGAACGATGATTTCGCATTTGGCCGATCGTCGTCGCTGTGCGTTATGGTGGCTCTGGTACGGCGAGACTCGACCCGAACGGTCGGGCATCGCTCGCCCCCTGCAGATCACTCAAGCGGATAGGATAGTCCCATGGCCAAGAAACCCGCAAAGCTTCCCAAGGCGCTCAGCGCGACCGACGTATCGGTCGAGGCACAGCCGCAGTACAAGGTCGAGTACCGCGAAATCCAGCCGTTCGGCACGCTCAAGCGTCTGCCGATCGCGCTGGAGGACAACGCCCGCGCGCAGAGCGTCAGCATCCTCAATCAGGTGCTCGCGGACACGATGACGATCCGCGACATGTACAAGAAGCATCACTGGCAGATGTCGGGTGCGACCTTCTATCAACTGCACCTTCTGCTCGACAAGCATTACGAGGAGCAGGCCGCGCTCGTCGATCTTATCGCCGAGCGGATCATGGCGCTCGGCGGCATCTCGATCGCGATGGCGCACGACGTCGCCGAGATGACGACGATCCCCCGCCCGCCAAAGGGTCGCGAGGACGTTCCGACGCAGCTCGCCCGCCTGCTCGAGGCGCACGAGATCATCCTGCGCCAGGCGCATGAGGGCGCCGAAGCCGCCGATGAATCGGGCGACGACGGCACCAACGATCTGCTGGTAAGCAACATCGTCCGCACGCACGAGCCACAGGTGTGGTTCCTCGCCGAGCATCTTGCGGAAACCGAACTGGTCCGCAGCGACAAGTAACGAAAAAGGCCCGCTCCCCTTCCGGGGGCGGGCCTTTCGCTATCCTGCAGTTGCGCAGACCGGGTCAGCGGGTCGCGTTGTACTTCAACTGGTCGTCGGTAAGCTGGAAGCCGACCAACGCCTCGAAGCTCGCGCGCAGCACGGCCTGCCGTACTTCAGGCGTGCTCAACGGATCGACCGCCGCGTCCTGATCGCCGGCCTTGCGCTTGCGGGTCAGCTTCTCGCGAACATCGTCGGGCAGCGTCGCTGCCGAGCGTGTCACCGTCGACGATGCGGTGCCCGATGCGGTGGCCAGCGCCTGGCCTGCATCGAAATGCAGTGCGATCCGACCGACGCGCTTGGCGACGACGGCGCTGCCACCGCGAACCACGGTCATGAAATACGGCAGCGTCACGTCGCGCGGCCCCTCGGTGCGGCTGCGGCGCGCGCGCACGTCGAAGGTGATATTGGTGAGGACCTGATCGGTCGCGTCGGCGCAGGTCGAGCGGACGTTGGTCATCAGCGCGACGACGTCGATCGCCGACTGGTCGCGGCTGGTGATTGGATCGAACAGCGTGATGTCGCCGGTCGCGGCAGGGATCGCGACGGGCGGGCAGACCGAGCGGACTGCGGAGATGCCGCCGGTCGCGTCGACTTCGCCCTTGCCGGCGCACCCGCCCAAGAGGATCGCAACTGCCGAAACGGCGAGGATGGGGGCTTTCACGGCGACGCTTACCTTCTCGAACGAGCGAAAGGGCCACCGCATGTCGCAAGCGGCCCCTGTCGCCGCGCACCATAGGAACCGGCTATCGTCCAGGCAAGCAATCGCGTAGAGGCAGGCGCATCATGAGCCCAATCGACAAGCCGCCGCTCGAACTGCTGATCGCAGCACCCCGAGGCTTTTGCGCCGGCGTGGACCGCGCCATCCGGATCGTCGAACTGGCGATCGAGAAGCATGGCGCGCCGGTCTATGTCCGCCACGAGATCGTCCACAACAAGTTCGTCGTCGACACGCTGAAGGCGCAGGGCGCGGTGTTCGTCGAGGAGCTGGACGAAGTGCCAGACGGCGCCCCGGTCGTATTCTCCGCGCACGGCGTACCCAAGTCGGTGCCGCTCGACGCGCAAAATCGCGGGCTCGAGTATCTCGACGCGACCTGTCCGCTGGTGTCGAAAGTGCACCGCCAAGCCGAGCGCCTGGTCGGCGCGGGCCGGCATATCGTGTTCATCGGTCATGCCGGGCATCCCGAGGTGATCGGCACGTTCGGGCAGGTGCCGGAAGGCGCGATGTCGCTGATCGAAACGGTCGAGGATGCCGAGGTCTTCGCCCCCGCCGATCCGAGCAACCTCGCCTTCCTGACGCAGACGACGCTGTCGGTGGACGACACCGCCGCCGTCGTCGCGACGTTGCAGCGACGCTTTCCCCAGATGCTGCCGCCGCGCGGCGAGGACATCTGCTACGCGACGTCGAACCGCCAGACCGCGGTCAAGGCGATCGCGCACAGCTGCGATGCGATGCTGGTGATCGGTGCGCCGAACTCGTCCAACTCCGTCCGGCTGGTCGAGGTCGCCGAGCGCGAGGGGACGCCGGCGATGCTGATCCAGCGGGCGAGCGAACTCGACTGGGACTTCCTGACAGGCGTCGGCACGCTGGGGATCACCGCTGGCGCCTCCGCCCCCGAACTGCTGGTCCGTGAACTGGTCGACCGGCTGTCCGAGCGCTTCACGGTGTCGGAGCGCGAGGTCGAGACGAACCGCGAGACGATCGCGTTCAAACTGCCCCGCGGGCTGGAGGCCGCCGCTTAGCATGGCGGTGTATACGCAGGTTTCGGCGGAAGCGCTGGGCGACTTCCTCGCGCGCTTCGATCACGGCAGCCTGCTCTCGGCCAAGGGCATCGCCGAAGGGGTGCAGAACAGCAACTACCTTGTCGACACCACCGCCGACCGCTTCATCCTGACGCTGTACGAGGAGCGCACGTCGACCGACGACCTGCCGTTCTTCCTCGCGATGCTCGATCATCTCGCCGACGACGGCAACCCGGTGCCGCGCGCGCTGCCCGATCGCGACGGTGCGGCGATCCAGCAGCTCGCCGGACGGTCGGCGTGCCTGATCGAGTTCCTCACCGGCGTCTCGGTCTCGCATCCGACGCCCGCGCAAGCCCGTGCGGCGGGTGCGGCGTTGGGACAGTTGCACGAGAGTCTCGCCGGGTTCACGCAGACCCGTGCGAACCCGCTCGGCGCGGATACGTGGCGGCCGTTCCTCGAACGCTGCGGTCGCGACATCGATACGATATCGCCGGGCCTGTTCGACCGGACCGAGGCGGCGCTGACCGCTGTGCTGGCGGAATGGCCGCGCGACCTGCCGATGGCGGCGATTCATTCGGACTTGTTCCCCGACAACGTGCTGATGCTCGGCGACCGCGTGACCGGTGTGATCGACTTCTATTTCGCCTGCACCGATATCCGCGCCTACGACCTGGCGGTGATGCACACGTCGTGGGCGTTCGACGGCGATGGCACGACCTACGATCCGGCGATCGGGAAGGCGCTGATCGACGGCTATGCGAGCCGCTTCCCGCTATCCGAGGCGGAACGTGCAGCGCTGCCGATCCTCGCGCGTGGCGCGTGCCTGCGGTTCCTGCTGACGCGTGCGTGGGACTGGCTCAACACGCCCGCCGATGCGCTGGTGACGCGCAAGGATCCGCTCGCCTATTGGCGGCGGCTCGAGACCTATCTCAAGGACGATCTGTTCGCATGACCGACGACGCCGAAGCTCCCACCATGACCAAGGTCGAAATCTTTACCGACGGCGCGTGCAAGGGCAATCCCGGTCCGGGCGGCTGGGGCGCGGTGATCCGGATGGGCGCGCACGAAAAGGAACTGTCGGGCGGCGAAACCCCGACGACCAACAACCGCATGGAGATGACCGCAGCGATCGAGGCGCTCAACGCGCTGACCCGGCCGTGCGCGGTGACGCTGTATACCGACAGCAAGTACGTGATGGACGGTCTTACCAAATGGGTGAAGGGCTGGCAGCGCAACGGCTGGAAGACCGCCGACAAGAAGCCGGTCAAGAACGCCGAACTCTGGCACGCGCTGCTTGCCGCGGTCGGTCGCCACCAGATCGTCTGGCAATGGGTCAAGGGCCATGCCGGCCATCCGGAAAACGAACGCGCCGACAAGCTCGCAAGCGACGCCGCGGTCGCAGCCGGGCGGCGCTGATTTCACGATGACCGGGGAGCGGCGCCCCGCCCCCCGGCGTCGATCACTTGGCAGGCATCGCCTTCATGCCTGGCATCTTCGCCATCCTGGCGTCGTCGCAGCAGTCCTTCTTGCCGTCCTTGCAGCAATCAGCACCGTCCTTGCAGCACGCCATCGTGGCACAGCAGGGTGCAGCGGCGAGCGCAGCGGTCGACACGGTAAGCGCCAGGGCGGCGGCGATCAGCTTGAGAGTCATGGTCTGGATCTTTCTGGAAATGTGATGCGGTAAACGTCTGCGTCACATCTCTCGCGGCGGCGGCGGCGATGGGCCCGACGCGAAGCCGGTCAGCGTCAGCGGCGCAAGCGGCCAGGCCGACATCGTCGGCACATGGCCCCCGCCGCACTGGTCCAGCGCGGCTGTTTCCACTGCGATGCAATTGACGCCGCACATGCTGGCAGCGACTTTTCTGGCCGAACCGGGCTCGACCGGCGCCGCCGCGTGGTCGCAGTCGGCCATCGTCGACGCGGCAGGAGCGGCCGCGCTGGCAACCGATTCGCAGAGCGGACCGACGCGCATGAACAGCAAGACTGCAAAGATCGCGACGAGCATGGTGCGCAGTGTACGCGCAAGGGACCTGCGAAAACCTGTCATAGTAACAACGACCTAGGCCTCATTGGCGCCGTCGCCAAGCGCCGATTACGCGCCGACCACGTCGCCGAACTGCGTGTCGGGATGGACCGAATCGCGCCATGACTGATCGCGGTTCAGCGTCACGTTGATGATGACGACCCCGGCGTGCGACGGCCTTGGTGGGCGCGGCAGGCGGATGACGCGACGGCTCGAGCGATAGGCGGCAAGCGTCGTGTCCTTCGCGCGGCGGGCGGCGTCGCTCGCATGCCAGCCGACCACCGCCACCGCGACATGCGCCGCGTCGGTCAGCGCGGTCGCCGACTTCTGCCCCCGCTCGCGCATCCGCGCCCAGGATTGCTGCAGCCAGGACGGTTGGTCGAACGCCGACACGTCAGCCGAGCGCCACGCCACGCGAAACCCTTCGGGCACGCTGGTCCAGCTATCGGCTGCTTCAGAGCCGGCCGCCAACCGCGCGGAGCGGATCAGGTCGTGCCGGCAACGCTGGCACCGGCTGAACAGAAATCCCTGATTTTCCAGGACGAGCGGCGCGGCGACGTGCCCCGAGGCGTGACAGAGCAGGTTCATGATGTCCCTCCTTGATAATCGACGTGTTGAGATGCAGCGCGGCAAGCACGATCAGGTCGCCCGGCCCCTGTTCGAGGACCTGATCGAGGTTCCACACTTCGAAATGCCGGCCCATGCCGACCAGCAACGCGCGTTGGCGGACCCCGCGCCGCGCCCGCATCCACGATGCGATCCGCAGCTTCCCCTTGCCGTCCATCTGCGCCGGCGCGACGAACCCGAGCCGACGCCGCAACAGCGTATCGCGCGCCCCCCGCTCCCAGTCGGCACCAACCGCGCGTTCCGCGAGCGTAGCATGCTCCTCGGCAACGCTGTGGCGATCGTAGACGAGCATGCACGGATCCTCCGCGTGCAGCCCGATGAACAGTTCGTCGCGCGCGGATCGCGCTTGGATCGCAACACAGAAATGATCGGGGAGTGCCAACTCGCCGCGCGCGCTGATCGTAGAAACCGCGCTGCCTACAAACAGGTTTTCCATAGGGCTCCACCATCATCCACACCGTGGTAGCGAGCAGTATCGGCGCCGCATTCGCTTATGGAATACGGGCTCAAGTGCTTGCCTACATGGAGTTTTATGGCGCGTTAACCAGATCTAAAAACTAACATTTCTCTATTTCTGCCGATGCAGTCAAATTCGTTGAATTCTTGCCGCGATCTCGGCAGAATTATTCAATGAAACGGCAGAATCGGACGCCAGATTGGCATACGAAACCTTGTCCATATCCAAAATGGACGATTGCGCGGGAGCGCGGCAACAGCGGTGTCGGCACGATGCACCTGCTCTGTTCGCCGACAAGGGCGCAACGACTCGGGTCTGGCGGTCGCGACGCTGATCGACCCGGTCGGTATCGTCAGGCGTCTTCGATCGATGCGGTCGGGCCGTTCTTGATGATCGACTCGATCGCGTTCTTCGCGCCTGCCCTGCTCGAATAGCCTTCGGTCCAGAACATCACTTCGCTATTGTACTTGAACTTGGCGACATACTCGCCGGCCTTGTTCCGCTCGATCACGAACTTGTGCGCCATCCCGGATACTCCTCGTCGAAAACCCTCATCGAAAGCGGTTCGAGGCTAGCTCAAAATCGGCGAGGCGAATAGCGGCCGGGATCGATCGCCGCGACCGCCGGATCTGGCGCGGTCCCGAGGAGTTCGCCGGCCGCGAGCAAGGCGGCGGCGGGTGCGGTCTGGATGCCGAAACCGCCCTGCCCCGCGCACCAGAAGAATGCCGGCACACGGGGATCGAAGCCGTAGATCGGCAGGCGATCGGGCGCGAACGTACGCAGCCCCGCCCAACGCCGTTCGACCGCGTCGACGCGCCAGTCGACAACGCGCTCGAACCTGTCGATCGCCAGCGCCACGTCGATCTCCTCGGGCGCGGCGTCGCACGGCGCGGTCGGGATCTCGTCATGCGGCGTCAGCCAGATACGGCCACCGGGTTCGGGTTTGAAATAGAAGCGACCCGCGACATCGGCGACATGCGGCAGGTCCGAGGGTGCGCCGGGATCGGTCCGCACCTGCGCCATCGTCCGGCGATACGCCTGCAACCCGAGCGGACGCACCCCCGCTCGGGCGGCGACGACATCGCTCCAGGCACCGGCCGCATTCACGAGCAGACGAGCCCGGTATCCGCCGGCGGCGGTGTCGATGGTCCAACGGCCGTCGGCGTGCGTGGCCGCGATCAACGCAGCGCCGGTGATGAAGTCGGCGCCGGCATTTCGAGCCATGGCGATGCTCCAGGCGTGGAGGGCCGCAACGTCGATATAGGCGCTGCTGGGCTCGTGCACGGCGAGGGTCCAATCCGCGCGCAGGCCCGGCACGAACGCGGCGGGATCGACGCGGTGAAGCATGACGTCGCTCCCGGCGAACGTAGCAAGCAATGCCTCGATCGCGGCTTCGTCCTCGGCCCGTCCGATGTGCAGCGAACCAAGCGGCGACAGATGGCCGCCGGCATGGAGAAACGGGCCCGACGCGGTGGTGAGCGGCTGGATATCCGGACCGCCATAGGTTTCCGACCAGAAGGCTGCCGAGCGCCCGGTGGCATGATACCCAAACGCATCCTCGGCTTCGAGCACGACGACCCGGGCATGCGGCGCAACTACTGCGGCCAGGCTGGCACCCGCCATGCCGGCGCCGACTATCGCGACATCGTATGTGGTCGTCATCGTCGCGTCGGCAGGCACGCCGCAAGGAAGGATGCGATCGCCGACATGGCACGCCCCCGGACGCCGTCGGCCTCGCGCAGGATCTCGTGCGCGGATTCGCGGCCGAATCGCATCACCTGCACGTTCGGCAACCGCGCGGCGAGGCGGAGCGCGGCACGCGAATCGACGAGCTTATCGGTCTCGGCGATCAACATGAGGATCGGCGTGTCGATCGATTCGACGGCCGGATCGATCGCCAGCGCGGCGGCACCGGCAAAACCCTGGGCAAGCCACGACCAGCTCGGCGGTCCGAGGCGAAGTTCCGGATTTCGCGCCTGCCACCAGCGCTCGTCGCGATAGCGATCGACGTCATGCGTCAGCAGCGCCTGTCGCGAGGCGACCGATCCGGGGCGCTCGTTGGTCCGCCATGCCGCGCGGGCAGGGTCGCCGTGGCGCGCCATCCATGCCGCGATCCGGCCGCTAAAGGCTGAACCCAGCGGGGATTTAAGGCCGATCATCGGCGCGACGAGAATCGCCGCATCTGGGCGGATCGTCCGATTCGCCAGCGCGCGCATCACCATCATGCCGCCCATCGAATGGCCCATGATGACGCTGGGACCAACCGCACCGACATCTTCGGCCTGCCACGCCGACCAGAACGCGGCGAGGTCGGAATCGAACACGCCGAAGTCGCTGGCATGGCCGACATTGGGATTGCTCGAAAGCCGGCCCGAGCCGCCCTGGCCACGCCAGTCGAAGGCCGTCACCGACCACCCCATCGTGCGCAATTCCGCCAATGTTTCCAGATATTTCTCGAAGATATCGCCGCGACCGGTCTGGAACAGCAGGCGTCCGCGTGGCGCCTCAGCCGGCCAGTCGAAGCGGCGCAGCTTCCAGCCATCGGGTGCCGTCCAATAGCCGATACGCGCATCGGCCGGGATCGTCCGGCGAAACGCGGCGGGGCCGACCGGGTGCCCTGCCTCGGATGGCGCGCCGGGGGCATCGGAAGGCGATGCAGGAATACGCTTACCGGGGACGGTTACTTTTTCGAAAGCCATCTCGGTTAGGACCTAGCCGATGGGGTGGAACATTGCTCTTCCAATTTTGATTCTTTCGCTCGGAGGCCTGCTGGTCTCCGCGGGCATCGAAGATGCACGAACGCGTGAGATCGCCAATTGGAAGACGGCGACCGTCGCGTTGCTGGCGCCGCTGTGGTGGTATGCGAGCGGGCTGGCGATCTGGCCCGACATGGCGTTGCAGATCGGCGGTGCGCTTGCGGTGTTCGCGGTGTTCCTGGTCGCCTTCCACATAGGCGCGATGGGCGGCGGCGACGTGAAGCTGATCGTCGCGCTCGCCTTGTGGCTGCCGTTCCCGGCGTTCCTGTCGATGCTGATGGTAATGTCGATCGCTGGCGGACTCGTCACGATCGTCATGATGATCGAGCGCGCCTACAAGAAGAGCTCCGGCCAGATCGAGGTTCCCTACGGCGTCGCAATAGCAATCGCCGGACTTCTCGCTCTGCGCGAACCACTCCTTAATCAGTTTCAGTGATGATTAATGCCGGAACACACTCCCGGCGCCTGAAAGGCACGATGTAGTCATGGATAGTCGCAAGATCGTATTGCTGGTTGGTGCGCTGATAGTTGCAGCCATCACGGCATTCTTTGCCAGAACCTTGATCGCCGGGAGTTCGGCGCCGCAAGCCGGTGCCGTCGCCATGGCCGCGCCGGTCGTCGACGGTCCCGAAGTGCTGGTGGCCACGCGCTCGCTGCCGGTCGGCACGATCCTCGATGCCACCGCGCTGAAGTTCCAGCCCTGGCCGAAGGAACTGGTCGACAACGCCTATTACCTCCGGGACAAGACCAACCTCCAGTCGCTGCAGGGCACGGTGGTGCGCAGCATCATCACCGCCGGACAGCCGGTGACGCAGGGGTCGCTGGTGAAACCCGGCGATCGTGGGTTCCTGGCGGCGGCACTCGGGCCAGGCATGCGCGCCGTGACCGTGCCGGTGTCGGCGCAGGCGGCGGTCGCGGGCTTCGTGTTCCCGGGCGATCGGATCGACCTCGTTCTCACACAGACCGTGGCGGGGGGCGGCGACGGCCAGCCGCTCAAGGTGTCCGAGACGATCATGCGCAACATTCGCGTGCTCGCCACCGACCAGCGCACCGACAATCTCGTCGGCGAAGACGGCAAGACGCAGGTCCGCACCTTCTCGAACGTGACGATCGAGGCGACGCCGAAAATGGCGGAGCAGGTCGCCGTCGCGCAGACGCTCGGGTCGCTATCGCTGTCGCTGCGCTCGATCGCCGACAATTCAGCCGAGCTCGAGGAAGCGATCGCGTCGGGCGCGGTGAAGGTGCCCGACGGCAACGATCCGAAGGCGGAGAAGGCGATGATGGTGCGGCTCGCGAGCCAGCCGTCCGCCGGTGCGTCGAGCTACCAGACCGGTGCCGACGTCTCGCGCTACCAGCGCAGCACGGTGCCCGGCAAGACCGTCGAAGGCGGCGGCCAGGCGATGCAGGGCGTGCCGGTTGCACCGGCCGCAGGGGGTGGTGCCGTCGCGGTGCAGGGCCCGGTCGTGCGGGTTGCACGCGGCAATTCATTGACCGTCGTTCCGGTCGGGGGGAAGAATTAAGATGCGTATCTCCACCACGCTTCTCGGCATGCCCCTGGGCTGGCCGATCGCGGTCGCCCTGGTCGCCGCGAGCGCCGCCCCGTCCGTTCCCGCCCTTGCGCAGCGCGCCCGGTCCGCCAGCCGCAGCGTCGCGGTGCCGTCGGGGTCGCCGGTGGTGCAGATCAATACCGGTCGCGGCCGGCTGGTGACGCTAGCCCGGCCGATGACCGACCTGTTCGTGGCGGACGACTCGATCGCCGACGTCCAGGTCCGCTCGCCGACCCAGCTCTACGTGTTCGGCAAGAAGACCGGCGAGACGACCATCTCGGCAACCACGAAGGGCGGCGGCGTCGTCTATGCGGCCACCGTCCGCGTCGGCAACAATTTCGACTCGGTCCAGCAGATGCTGGCGCTCGCGATGCCGGAAGCTCAGGTCGTCGCGACGCCGATGAACGGCCTGATCCTGCTCACCGGCACGGTTGCCGCGCCGGAGGACGCCGCCGAGGCGGAACGTCTGGTGCAGGGCTATGTCGGCGAGTCGACCAAGGTCCTGTCGCGTCTCAAGACCGCGACGCCACTGCAGGTGAACCTGCAGGTCCGCGTCGCCGAGGTGAGCCGCACGTTCATCAAGAACATCGGCGTCAACCTGCTGACCCGCGACCGGGGTGGCTCGGGCTTCCAGTTCGGCAGCACCTCGGGCACACCCGGCACGATCACCTACGACCCGACGACCGGCGTGAAGACGTCGACCTATGCCGCCGGGGCGCAACGCACGACGCTCGGGATCGCCGGCCGGCTGCTGGGGACGGACCTGCTTGCCGCGATCGACCTCGGCGAGACGACCGGCCAGGTCACGACGCTGGCCAATCCGAACCTGACCGCGCTTTCGGGCGAGACGGGTACGTTCCTGGCGGGCGGCGAGGTTCCGATCCCGCTGGCGCAGGCGCTCGGCACGATCTCGGTCGAATACAAGCAGTACGGCGTCAGCCTGGCCTACACGCCGACGGTGCTGTCGGACGGGCGGATCTCGCTTCGCGTGCGGCCCGAAGTCTCGCAGCTCGACTATTCGAATGCGATCACGATGAACAACACGCGCGTTCCCGGCCTGACCACCCGGCGAACCGAAACGACCGTCGAGCTCGGCTCCGGCCAGAGCATGATGATCAGCGGCCTGCTGTCGAACAACCACAACAATTCCTACGACAAGACGCCCGGCCTTGCGAACCTGCCGATCATCGGCGCGCTGTTCCGCTCCAACGCGTTCCAGCGCAACGAGACCGAACTGGTGATCGTCATCACGCCGTATCTCGTGAAGCCGGTCAACAATGCGAGCGACATCGCACTGCCGACCGATGGGGTGCGTGCGCCGTCCGATCTCGACCGGGTGCTGCTGGGTACGCTGAACGCGGGCAACGGCGGACCGCGGCCGGTGCCGACCGTCGCGCCACCGACCTATGCCCAGCCCTCGATCGGCGCCGCGGCGCCGGTCCTGACGGTGCCGCGCAGCGATGCGCGCCGCAACGAGGACGACGCACGACCCGCCGCGCCCGACAAGGGCAAGAACAGCGACGGAAAGAAGGGCAAGAAGCCCGCCGTGCCCGCCCCCGGCTTTTCGAACTGAACACGTCATGCGCCTCACGCATCAAGGATTTCCGATGATCAACAAATCGATCCTAGCGTCCCTCGTCCCCGCGTTGCTGCTCGGCGGCTGCGTCGGGACCGAGAATCGCGGTCTCGAATCGGTCCACCAGCCGGTCGTGAGCCGTGCCGACTATGCGCTGGACCTCGGTGTGACGGGCGGCGCGTTGGCGCGTGGCGAGCAGCAGCGGCTGGCCGAATGGATGACGACGATGCGGCTGGGGTACGGCGACCGTGTCGCGATCGACGATCCTGCAGCGGAAGGGCCGCGCGCACGCGCCGACGTCTCCGCCGTCGTCGCACGGTATGGCTTGTTGCTGGCCACCGACGCCCCGGTCACGCCCGCGCCGATCACGCCGGGATCGATCCGCGTGGTCGTCAGCCGGATGCGCGCGGACGTGCCACGCTGCCCCGACTGGTCACGCGACGGCAGCAACGAATTCGAATCGAACACCTCGTCCAATTATGGCTGCGCGACCAACCGCAACCTGGCAGCGATGATCGCCAATCCGGCCGATCTGGTACGCGGTGCGCCGGGTACCGAGACCAGCGACACCGCGCTCTCGTACAAGGCGATCGACGCCTATCGCAAAAAACCGCCGGGCGGCGGCGGTGGCGGCGCCGTTGCGGCCCCGAGCGCCTCGGGAGGGAAGTGATGAACGCACCCTGGAAACCAGCCGGCATCGCCCACCGCGAACCGTTCACCGCCTATGTCTGCGACGAAACGACCGCCGAAGCACTCCGCCCGATCGCGAGCGAACTCGGCTGGTCGGTCGAAAAGATCCACAAGGGCGGCCTGCGCAACGCGATCCAGTCGCTGTCGGTGTCGGCCAGCCCGCAGATCCTGTTCGTCGATCTCGCCGAATCGGGCGATCCGCTCAATGACATCAACGCGCTCGCCGAAGTGTGCGAGCCCGGCACCGTGGTGATCGCCGCGGGGCAGGTGAACGACGTCCGGCTGTACCGCGACCTGGTCGCCAGCGGGATCCAGGATTACCTGCTCAAGCCGCTTCATCCCGACATGCTGCGCGAGGCGTTCGTGCATGCGCAGACGATCCTGAACGCGCCAAAGCACGTCGAAATCTCGCCCGACCGTCCGCATTGCTCGGTCGCGGTGATCGGCACCCGGGGCGGCGTCGGCGCATCGACGATGGCGACCTCGCTCGCGTGGCTGCTGGCCGACAAGGAGAAGCGATCGACCGCCTTGCTCGACCTCGACGTGCATTTCGGTACCGGTGCGCTCAGCCTCGATCTGGAACCGGGCCGCGGCCTGACCGACGCGATCGAGAATCCCAGCCGCATCGACGGACTGTTCATCGAACGCGCGATGGTGAAGGCGTCGGAAAAGCTGTCCGTGCTGTCGGCCGAGGCGCCGATCAACGCGCCGCTGATCACCGACGGCTCTGCCTTCTACCAGCTGCAGGAGGAGATGCGATCGGCGTTCGAATGCACCGTCATCGATCTACCGCGGGCGATGCTGATCCAGCATCCGCACCTGATCAGCGACGTCCGGCTGGTGGTGATCGTCACCGATCTGACGCTGGCGGCTGCACGCGATACGATCCGCATCCTGTCATGGCTTAAGACGAACGCGCCGCAGATCCAGGTCTATGTCCTCGCCAATCGCATCCATGCGGGCGGCCAGCTCGAGATAAACCGCAAGGATTTCGAGGGTTCGATCGAGCGCAGGATCGATTATCTGGTGCCGTTCGATCAGAAGCTGGCGGCACAGGCGGCCAAGCTTGGCAAGCCGATCGTCGAGGCGGGCAAGAATTCGAAGACGATCGCGCCGATCGTCGCGCTGGCGACGCAGCTTGCCTGCGCGGTGGCGGAAAGCGGCCCCGATGGCGTGAAGGCGATCAAGGGCCGATCGCTGATGGGCAAGTTCGGCGAGTTGAAGGGGTTGATCCCGAAGCGCGCGCCCAAGCCGGTGCAAACGAAATGACCAGTTGTGCCCCGGCCCTGCCGGTCGCCGCGATCGAAAGGCGGTAAGCCGTGATGGAGATCTTGCCGCTGCTGCTCGTGATGACCGGTGCCTGCGTCGTGCTGGGCATGCTGGTGTTCGCGTTTGCCGTACCGTCCGGCGGGCGCGTCAAATCGCGCCGGATCGCATCCCTCCGCGAACGCCACGGCGATGCGATGGTCGTCGCCGAAGCGCAGTTGCGCCGCATCTCGAACACGCGCGATACCAAAATGGACGTCGCGTTCGGTCGCATCCTGCCCAACCCGGCGTTGCTCGCCAAACGGCTGGCGATGACCGGCAAGACGTGGACGGTCGGCCAATACGGCATGGCGACGGCGGGCCTGACGCTGGTGGTCGCGCTGCTGATGTTGCTGAAGGGCATGCCGATCGCGCTCGCAGTGCTGTTCGGTCTGTTCGTCGGAATCGGCCTGCCGCACCTCGTGGTCGGCAAGACCATCCAGCGACGGATCGGCAAGTTCACCGCCAAATTTCCCGACGCGATCGACCTGCTGGTGCGCGGGCTCCGGTCCGGCTTGCCGATCAGCGAGACGATCGGCGTCGTCGGCCAGGAGGTGGACGGTCCGGTCGGCGAGGAATTTCGTTCGGTCAGCGACAAGATGAAGATCGGCCGGACGATGGACGCCGCGCTGCAGGAGACCGCGGACCGGCTCGGCACGCCGGAATTCCAGTTCTTCGTCATCACCATCGCGATCCAGCGCGAGACCGGCGGCAACCTGGCCGAGACGCTGGCGAACCTCGCGCACGTGCTGCGGATGCGCGGCCAGATGAAGCTGAAGATCAAGGCGATGTCGTCGGAGTCGAAGGCGTCCGCGTACATCATCGGTGCGCTGCCGTTCATCGTGTTCGGGCTGATCTGGTTCATCAACGGCAAGTACATGCAGAATTTCTTCATCGACGAACGCCTGATGGTGATCGGCATGGGCGGCATGGTGTGGATGGCGATCGGCGCCTTCATCATGGCCAAGATGATCAATTTCGAGATCTGAGGGACATTTGCGATGGGCGAGACCGCCGGACCTACCCTGCTCGGATTCGACGTACTCTGGGTCGCGACCATTCTCTCGGGCATCGCTGCGTTCGCGGTGATGATCGCGATCTACGCGGTGACGACCGTCCACGATCCGATGGCCAAGCGCGTCAAGGCGCTCAACGACCGTCGCGAACAACTCAAGGCGGGCATCACCGCCTCCACCAAGCGTCGCGCGAAGCTCGTCCAGCGCAATGACACCGCCGACAGGATGCGCGGCATCCTGTCGACGCTGAAGGTGCTGCAGGATAGCCAGGTCAAGGCGGTCCAGGTGAAATTGATGCAGGCCGGCATCCGCTCGAAGGAGTGGGCGCCAGCGGTGATCTTCGGCCGGCTCGTGCTGCCGATCATACTCGGCAGCGCGATGCTCTACTGGGTCTACGGCACCGATGGCTTCGCGACGTGGTCGCCGTTGAAGAAATACGGGCTCGTCGCGATGACCTTCATCCTGAGCTACAAGGCGCCGGATTTGTATCTCGATAACAAGATCACCAAGCGGTCGGATGCGATCCGCAAGGGCCTTCCCGACGCGCTCGACCTGCTCGTGATCTGCGCCGAGGCCGGGCTGACCGTCGACGCCGCGTTCCACCGCGTCGCGCGCGAGTTGAGCCGCGCCTATCCCGAGCTGGGCGAGGAGTTCACGCTGACCGCGATCGAACTGGGCTTCCTGACCGACCGCCGCAGCGCGTTTGAGAATTTCGCGTTGCGCGTGAAGCTGGACGCAGTGAAGGGCGTCGTGACGACGATGATCCAGACCGAGAAATACGGCACGCCGCTCGCCTCTGCCCTGCGCGTGCTGTCGGGCGAATTCCGCAACGAACGGATGATGCGCGCCGAGGAAAAAGCCGCAAGACTGCCGGCGATCATGACCGTGCCGCTGATCCTCTTCATCCTGCCGGTGCTGTTCGTCGTCATTCTCGGCCCTGCCGCCTGCTCAATCTCCGACGCGCTGCTGAAGGGCTGAGGCAACCGCTGGGCGAACCAATCGTTGTGCCCCCGTAACAGGAGGGTTTTTCGATGCCGTTGTTTTCCACACCTACGCAGTTCGCGGCGCTTGCGCTGGTTTTCGTTGCCGGCTGGCTGTTCGGATTGGCAAGCCATCCGGGCGGGAAGAAGTGGAAGGCGCGGTATCTCGCCGAGCGGGACGCGCATGCTGCGGTGAAGAAGGATGGCGATATTCGGGCGGCGGCCGCGGAGAAGCGGGCGGTCGAGGCCGAGCGGGAAAATGCCCGGTTGGTGAAGGAGGTCGAGGCGGCGCGGGTTGCGGCGCCGGTGGTCCAGCAGCGCGTGGTCGACGATCGCCCAGTAGCGGTTCCGGTTGCGTATCAGAGTGCGGCTTCGGCGGCGCGGCCGGCTTATGCCCGGCCGGCGTATAATGCCGATGGGACCAAGCGGGGTTGGTTCGATTTCGATCAGCGTCGGTGAGGTTTGGGGGCTGGGCTAGGTCGGCCCCTGCCCCTTGTTCTCCCGCGAAGGTGGGAGCCCAGTCCGGGTCCCCGCCTTCGCGGGGAGACATTGTTGGTTTACGATAACCCAACCAGTTAGCCACCACCCCGGCGGAGGCCGGGGCCCAGTTGGGAATGCCGAGTAACTGGGGACGGTCCTTCGTTACATCGGACGTTCCAACTGGGCCCCGGCCTTCGCCGGGGTGGCAGCCCCTATCGGGGTGGTGCTACTTTTGAGCGAGCGTTACTTCTTCGATAGTGCCGCTTGTGCCGCCGCCAGGCGGGCGATTGGAACGCGGTAAGGGCTGGCCGAGACGTAATCCAACCCGACCTTTTCGCAGAACGCGATGCTCGCCGGATCGCCACCGTGCTCGCCGCAGATGCCGAGCTTGATGCCCGCCCGCGTCTTGCGGCCGCGTTCGGCGGCGATCTCGATCAGTTCGCCGACGCCTTCGACGTCGATGCTGACGAACGGGTCCTTCGCGTAGATGCCCTGCTCGACATACGCGCCGAGGAAGCGCGAGGCGTCGTCTCGGCTGACACCCAAGGTGGTCTGAGTCAGGTCGTTGGTGCCGAACGAGAAGAACTCGCCGACTTCCGCGATCTCACCGGCGCGAAGTGCGGCGCGGGGGAGTTCGATCATCGTGCCGACGAGATACTCGATCGTACGGCCCTTTTCGGCGAACACGGCCTGCGCTGCCTTGTCGACGACCGCCTTCATCAGCTCCAGCTCGCGGCGGGTGGCGACGAGCGGGATCATGACTTCGGGGATCGGGGCCGCGCCGGACTTCTCGGCGACGTCGACCGCCGCCTCGAAGATCGCGCGGGCCTGCATCTCGTAGATCTCGGGATAGGTCACGCCGAGTCGGCAGCCGCGATGGCCGAGCATCGGGTTGAACTCGTGCAACTCCGCCGCGCGGCGCTTGAGCGTGTCGACGTCGACGCCCGCTGCGGTCGCGACTTCGGCGAATTCGGATTCCTCGTGCGGCAGGAATTCGTGGAGCGGCGGATCGAGCAGGCGGATCGTCACCGGCAGGCCCGCCATGACCTCGAGGATTTCGGTGAAATCCTTGCGCTGTTCGGGGAGCAGCTTCTCCAGTGCGACGCGGCGGCCCTTCTCGTCGCTCGCCAGAATCATCTGGCGGACGTTGGTGATGCGGCTGCTCTCGAAGAACATGTGCTCGGTGCGGCAGAGACCGACACCCTCGGCGCCGAACTCGCGCGCGACGCGGCAATCTTCCGGCGTCTCGGCGTTGGCGCGGACTTTCAGGCGGCGGACCTCGTCGGCCCATACCATCAGCGTGGCGAAATCGCCCGACAGCTCGGGCTGCACGGTTGCGACCGCGCCGATCATCACTTCGCCGGTGGTGCCGTCGATGGTGAGCAGGTCGCCCTCCTTCACCTCGCGGCCGCCGCAGCGCATAATCTTCGCCTTGGCGTCGATGGAGAGCGTGCCGGCGCCGGAAACGCAGGGGCGGCCCATACCGCGGGCCACCACTGCCGCGTGGCTCGTCATCCCGCCGCGCGCGGTCAGGATGCCCTTGGCGGCGTGCATGCCGTGGATGTCGTCGGGCGAGGTCTCGGTCCGGACGAGGATCACGGCGACGCCATCCGCCGCTTTCTTCTCGGCGGCATCGGCGTCGAACACGACCGCACCCGAGGCTGCGCCCGGCGATGCGGGGAGGCCCTTGGTCAGCACGTCGCGGTGCGCCTTGGGGTCGAGCGTCGGGTGGAGGAGCTGATCGAGCGCCATCGGCTCGATGCGCAGGATCGCTTCCTCGCGGGTGATCAGACCCTCGTTCGCCATGTCGACGGCGATCTTGAGCGCGGCCTTGGCAGTACGCTTGCCGGCGCGGGTCTGGAGCATCCAGAGCTTGGTCTTCTCGACCGTGAACTCGATGTCCTGCATGTCGCGATAGTGGTTTTCGAGCGTGTCGAACACGTCGGCGAGCTGGTGGTAGACCTCGGGCATCGCCTCTTCCATCGAGGCGGGCTTGGCGCCGGCGTCTTCACGCGCGGTCTTGGTCAGATACTGCGGGGTGCGGATGCCGGCGACGACGTCCTCGCCCTGCGCGTTGATCAGGAACTCGCCGTAATAGGCGCGGTCGCCCTTCGACGGGTCGCGCGTGAACGCGACGCCGGTCGCCGAGGTGTCGCCCATGTTGCCGAACACCATCGCCTGGATGTTGACCGCGGTGCCCCAGCCGCCGGGGATGTCGTTGAGGCGGCGATAGACTTTCGCACGCTCCGACTGCCACGAACCGAACACCGCGCCGACCGCGCCCCAGAGCTGGTCGTGGACGTCCTGCGGGAAGGGCTTGCCCCAGAGCTTCTCGACGAGGCCCTTATACTCCGCGACGAGTTTCCGGAGATCGTCGGCGGAGAGTTCGGTGTCGAGCGTGAAGCCCTGGTCTTCCTTGGCGATCTCCAGCGCTTCCTCGAACGCGCCGTGATCGAGTTCGAGCACCACGTCGGCGTACATCTGGATGAAACGGCGATAGCTGTCCCACGCGAACCGCGCGTCCTCGGACTTGGCGGAGAGGCCTTCGACGGTCTGGTCGTTGAGGCCGAGGTTGAGGACGGTGTCCATCATCCCCGGCATCGACGCGCGGGCGCCCGAGCGGACCGAGACGAGCAGCGGGTCGGCGGGGTCGCCGAACTTTTTGCCGGTGACGCCCTCGATGTGCGCGAGGCCGGTGGCGACCTCGTCGCGCAGGCCTTGCGGGAACTGGCCGCCCTCGTCGTAATAGACCGCGCAGAAATCGGTCGAGATCGTGAAGCCCGGCGGGACCGGCAGGCCGATCGACGCCATCTCGGCGAGGTTCGCGCCCTTGCCGCCGAGCAGGTTCTTGTCGCCCTTGCCGCCATCCGAAACACCGCCGCCGAAGCGATACACATATTGGGTCATGGTCGGTCCTCTAAGTGCCTGTTTTTATACGTTGGGCGGGAGCGAAGTTCACAAAGTTCACACGCTGGCGCGATGTGTGTACTTCCTCCAGTCAGCCCTCGATCTTCGAAAAATCTGCGACATTGTGCACTGCGGCACGGACTCGCTCAAGTAGCGCGAGACGGGCGGAGCGCTTGGTGGGATCGGAATCATTGACGATAACGCTATCAAAGAACGCGTCGATCGGCGCGCGGAGGCTTGCAAGGGCAGCCATCGCGGCGGCGAAGTCTTCGCGCGCGATCGCGGCGGTGGCGCGGGGTTCGGCGGAGTCGAGCGCGGTCATCAGCGCGGTCTCTGCCGGTTCGGGCGTGTAGGACAGCATCTTCTCCCTCTCCCCTGCGGGGAGAGGGTCGGGGTGAGGGGCAGTACCGGGCGCTGCACTGCTTGGCAGCCCCTCACCCCTACCCTCTCCGCGCCCATCTCTTTGGGGGGGAGAGGGAGCATAAGGCGCTTCCTTCTTCAGGATATTGGCGGCGCGCTTGTAGCCGGCGAGCAGGTTCGCACCGTCCTCGGTGGTCACGAACGCCTGGAGCGCGTGGACGCGCGCGAGCAGCCGGACGAGATCGTCCTCGCCACCGAGCGCGAACACCGCGTCGATCAGGTCGTGACGGACGCCGGCTTCGCGTTGCTGGACTTTGAGGCGGTCGGCGAAGAATGCAGCGGTTGCCGTAGGTAACTCGTCGTTACCTTTTAGACTATCCAAAGCCTTACCCAGGTCGACAAAGCGCCGAGATCTTTTTGGTTTTGGAGCCAACTCTCGTAACGGACCACGCATCAACTCAAACTTATTTTTAACAGCAAAGCGCGATATCTTCGCAAGCTGCTTTAGAAAATCTATCTGCGACTCAAGTTCATCACCGTATCTCTCGGTTTCTTTAACCGTTTGCTCCAACATATTAATTTGGGAAACGATGACCGGGAGTTTTACCGGAAGTCTAATCGCATTTTTGTTAATTAGACTAATAACAGACAGCGCGGCACGCCGAAGAGCAAAAGGATCCTTTGACCCTGTAGGAAATTCCTTAATTACAAAGAAGGAAACAAGCGTATCCAGCTTGTCCGCTAAGCTTACGGCCACCGTTACCGGGTCGGTGGGGACGTCGTCGCCTTGGCCTACCGGCTTGTAGTGGTCGCGGATGGCGGTGGCGACGGACGGGTGCTCGCCCTGCGCGGCGGCGTAGTAGCCGCCCATCAGGCCTTGGAGCTCGGGGAACTCGCCGACCATGCCGGTGACGAGGTCTGCCTTTGCGAGGCGGGCTGCGCGTTCTGCTAGGTCGGCCAATTCACTGCTCCCCTCCCGCTTGCGGGAGGGGTCGGGGGAGGGGTTGGCCTCAAGCGCGGCGGTGGTGGTTGTGTCAGGCCCTCCCCCGACCCCTCCCGCGAGCGGGAGGGGAGCAGGGGCAGAAGTGACGATGCCCTCTTCTACCAGCCAGCGGGCGAGCTTCGCGACGCGGTCGACCTTGTCGGCTACGGTGCCGAGCTTTTCGTGGAAGACGATCTTCGATAGCTTCTCCGCCTGCTCTTCGAGCGGGACCTTGAGATCGGTGTCGTAGAAGAATTTCGCGTCCGACAATCGCGCGGCGAGGACCTTGCGATTGCCCTCGACGATCTTCGCGCCGCAGTCGTGCGCGGCGATGTTAGCGGTACAGACGAACGCGTTCGCCAATTTTCCTTCCGCGCCGCGGCAGACGAAATATTTCTGGTTCACGCGGGCAGTCAGCTGGATGACCTCGGGCGGGACGTCGAGAAATGCGGGGTCGAACTGGCCTAACAGCGGAATCGGCCATTCCGTCAGGCCTGCGTTCTCCGCGACGAGGCCCTCGTCCTCGATCAGTTCGAGGCCGGCTTGGGCGGCGGCTTCGCGCGCTTGGTCGCGGATCAGCGTGGCGCGTTCGTCGTGGTCGACGATGACGTGGCAGGCGCGCAGTTTCTCGACATAGTCGTGCGCGCCGCCGATCGTGATCTGGTACGGGTGGTGGAAGCGGTGGCCGAGCGTGGCGGCACCGCTGGCGATGCCGGCGATCTCGAACGGCACGATCTCTTCGCCGAGCAGCGCGACGATGCCTTGCAGCGGGCGGACCCAGCGGAGCGACTCGGTGCTGGCGGAGGCGTCGCCCCAGCGCATCGACTTCGGCCACGGGAACGCGCGGACGATCGCGGGGATCGCCTCGGCGAGCACGGCGGCGGTGGCGCGGCCGGGCTTCTCGGTGACCGCGAACAGCGTGCCGTTGCGGTCTATGAGCTGCTCGCGGGTTAGGCCGGTCTTGCGGAGGAACCCTTCGAGTGCCTGGGGGGGGGCGGAGGTCTTGGGGCCCTTGGTTTCCTCGGAGACGGCGGCGGTCTCAAGCGGCAGGTCGCGCGCGATCAGCGTCAGGCGGCGCGGGGTCGCGTAGGTGACGATGGCGCCGGTGGCGATCCCGGCCTTGGCGAGCTCGGCGGTGAACAGCTTCGACAAATCTTCGCGCGCACGCGCTTGCATGCGTGCCGGGATTTCTTCGGAGCGGAGTTCTAGGAGGAAATCAGTCACGCGGAACGCTCCATCTTCGCGCCATCGCGCCTTTGCGTGAACAAGATTTTCTCACGCGAAGGCGCAAAGGCGCGAAGAGATAAGAAGGATTGATTTAGGCCTGCGGCGCGGGGGCGCGTCATGCCGCCCATCCGTGCTTGTCCATCCAGGCGGCGCAGGCGCCTTTGGCCAAGTCTCGGACACGGCCCATATAAGCTTGGCGTTCGGCTACCGAGATTACGCCGCGGGCCTGGAGCAGGTTGAAGATGTGGCTGGCTTTGATCGCTTGCTCGTAGGCTGGGATCGGGAGCTTGGCGGACAGCGAGTTCTCGCATTCCGCTACGTGCTTGCGGAACTGGTCGAACAGGGAGTCCGTGTCGGCGATCTCGAAGTTCCACTTCGACATCTCCTGCTCATTCTCCAGGAACACGTCGCCGTAGGTCACGCCGGCATCGTTGAACGCGAGGTCGTACACCGAGTCCTTGTCCTGGATGTACATTGCCAGGCGCTCCAACCCGTAGGTGAGTTCGCCGGCGACGGGCTTCATGTCGAAGCCGCCCATCTGCTGGAAATAGGTGAACTGAGTCACCTCCATGCCGTCGCACCAGACCTCCCAGCCGAGACCCCAGGCACCGAGCGTCGGGCTTTCCCAGTCGTCCTCGACGAAGCGGATGTCGTGCTTCAGCATGTCGATGCCGATCGCCGCGAGGCTGCCGAGGTAGAGTTCCTGGAGGTTCGCGGGACTCGGTTTCAGGATGACCTGATACTGGTAGTAATGCTGGAGCCGGTTGGGGTTCTCGCCATAGCGGCCGTCGGTGGGGCGGCGACAGGGCTGCACGAACGCGGCGTTCCACGGTTTCGGCCCGAGCGCGCGGAGCGTGGTGGCGGTGTGGAAGGTGCCCGCGCCCATTTCCATGTCGTAGGGCTGCAGGATCAGGCATCCGTGTTCGCTCCAGTAATCGTGGAGCGTGAGGATCATGCGCTGGAAGCTAAGAGGCTTTAACGTTGGCTGGATCTGGGGCTGGGTCACGCGCGGGCTTTGGCGGATGGGGGTGCGGGAGGCAAGTGGTGCGTTGCGGCCGGGCGTCCTACATGGGCTGCACCAACGATAAGGATGCCATCACCTTGAAGCTGTTTTCGAAGATCGTTTCGTTCCGATCCGCGCTCTCTGCCATCGCCATGGCGTTCGCCCTGCCCGCCTGTGCGCAGGTCGCGCCGAAGCCTGTGCAAGCCGCGAACGATGCCGATCCGGCGCTCTGGGTGGTGAAGGACAAGGACACGACGATCTACCTGTTCGGGACGATCCATGTGCTGAAGCCGGGCATGACGTGGTTCGACGAGGCGGTAAAGACCGCGTTCGATCGCTCGCAACAGGTGGTGCTGGAGCTGGTGATGCCGGATCCCGCGAAGATGCAGTCGCTGGTGATGGCGACGGGGGTGTCGAAGGACGGCCCGACGCTGACCGAGCAGCTGCCGGCGGACAAGCGTGCGGCGTATGCGAAGGCGGTGACCGACCTGGGCTTGCCGGCGAATGCGTTCGATCGGTTCAAGCCTTGGCTGGCGGCGACCAACCTGTCGATCGCTCCGCTGTCGAAGCTTGGGTACGACTCGGCTAACGGGCCGGAGCAGGTGATCACGGCGGCGGCGAAGGCTGCGGGGAAGCCCGTGATCGGGCTGGAAACGGCGGAGCAGCAGCTCGGGTATTTCGGAGGGCTGTCGCAGAAGGCGCAGATCCAGTTTCTGGGGAGCACGATCGACGAGCTACCTAAGCTGGAGAGCACGATGGCGACTATGGTGGACGAGTGGGCGAAGGGGGATCCTGAAGCCCTCGCCAAGGAGATGAACGATAGTTTGAAGGACTCGCCCGAGGTCGCGAAGGTGTTGCTTGTGGATCGTAACGCGCGGTGGGCGGAGTGGGTCGCCAACCGGATGAAGTCGCCGGGGACGGTGTTCATCGCGGTCGGTGCCGGGCACCTCGCGGGCAAGGATAGCGTCCAGGCGCAACTGGCGAAGCTTGGCGTGAAGGCTGAGCGGGTCAGGTATTGATGCCCGAGTCCCTCTCCCCTCGGGGAGAGGGAGGGAGGAGCCCTTGCGACGGAAGGGTGAGGGGGAGTTGGGATAAAACGTCCCGAGCCTCACCACCCCTCACCCTCCCACCCGCAAGCGCACGCGGGCCCCTCCCTCTCCCCGGAGGGGCGAGGATTCGGGTTTAGTTGATTCTAACGCCGCTTTCCGCTATGCGCCCGCGCTTCCGGTCCATGGTCATCCCTGGAGGCGTGGGCGGGAAGGACAACAAACGAGTTTCGGAGAATACAGATGAGCGACCAGTTGACGCTCGCAGCCGAGACGCGTGACCGGGTTGGCAAGGGAGCCTCCCGGGCGCTGCGTCGTGATGGCCGCGTGCCTGCCGTGATCTACGGCCTGAACCAGGAACCAACCTCGGTTCACCTCGAGGAAAAGGCGCTGATGAAGGCGCTGATGACCGGCCACTTCATGAATTCCGTCGTGATGGTCAACGGCGTGCGCACGCTGCCGAAGGACGTGTCGTTCCACCCGGTTTCGGATCGTCCGATCCATGTCGATTTCCTGCGCATCGGCGAGCATTCGACCGTCACCGTCGCGGTGCCGATCGCGTTCACCGACGAGGACGACGCACCAGGCATCAAGAAGGGCAAGGGCGTCCTCAACATCACGCGCCACGAGATCGAGCTGGTCGTCGACGCTTCGGACATCCCGAGCGAGATCACGATTTCGCTCGCCGGTCTGGAGATCGGTGATTCGATCCACATCAGCGACGTGAAGCTGCCCAAGGGCGCGACGCCCGCGATCGACGACCGCGACTTCGCGATCGCCACGATCGTGCCGCCGACCGTGCCGACCGTCGAGGACGAGATCCTCGAGGCCGAGGTTGCCGAAGCTCAGGCAGCCGAGGCTGCTGCCGAGGAAGAACCGGTCGTCGAGCCTAACGACGATGACAACGATGACGACAAGATCACGCCGCAGAAGAAGGACTAACCTCCTTCGTCTTCGGATGATCTGGCGGGCGGGAAAGCTAGGGCTTTCCCGCCCGTTTCGTTTTATCTGCTGTTCCCTCGCGAACGCGGGGGTCCAGGATCAAGCAGCGGTGTCGCCCGTTACCCTGGGCTCCTGCGTTCGCAGGAGAACACGGTTAATTGGCCGACGCGGTCTTTTGGAGAATCACACGTGCAGATCTGGGCGGGACTCGGCAATCCGGGGGCGCAATATGCGATGCACCGGCACAATGTCGGGTTCATGGTCGCCGACGCGATCGCCGAGGTGCACGGCTTCGGCGCGGTCAAGAAGCAGTTCCAGGGCTGGACCCAGGAGGGGCGGATCGGCTCGACCAGGATCCTGCTGCTCAAGCCTGCGACCTTCATGAACGAGAGCGGCCGCGCGATCGGCGAGGCGCTGCGGTTCTACAAGCTCGGCGTCGAGGCGCTGACGGTGTTCCACGACGAACTCGACATCGCGCCGTTCCGCGTGAAGGTGAAGACCGGCGGCGGGACCGCGGGGCATAATGGCTTGCGCTCGACCGACCAGCATCTGGGACCGGAGTTTCGCCGCGTGCGGCTGGGGATCGGGCATCCGGGGCACAAGGATCGCGTGACTGGATACGTGCTGGGCAATTATGCGAAGGCCGAGATCGAGCCGCTCTCCGACATGCTCGGCGCGGTCGCGGCGGAGGCCAAGTGGCTGGCGGAAGGCGACGACGTCCGCTTCATGAACGATGTCGCGTTGAGGATGCAGCCATGACTACCCGCTCTTTGTTTGCCACGCGGTTCTACGAGGCCGATCTCGGCGACGACGATCTGGTCGAGGAACTCGAGGACGCCGCGCTCGAACTGGCGAAGGCGGATCGCGCCGGGGTCGCGTGGTCGAAGGCGCATGGGTATCGCGGGTATACGTCGTATGCGTCGCTGAACGACCTGCCGCTGCGCGATCCGCGGTTCGGGGATCTGGTGCGGGTGCTGAACAAGCATGTCGCGCATTTCGCGAAGGACTGTGCGTTCGATCTGGGCGGGCGGAAGTTGAAGCTCGATAGCCTTTGGGTGAACGTCCTGAAGCCTGGGGGCGCGCATTCTGGGCATATCCATCCGCATAGCGTCGTGTCGGGGACCATGTACGTGGCGATTCCGGAGGGGGCTGGGGCGTTGAAGCTGGAGGATCCGCGGTTGCCGATGATGATGGCGGCGCCGACCCGGCTGGAGGATGCGGCGGAGTATCTGCGGACGTTCGTTTATGCCGAGCCTAAACCGGGGAGTGTTTTTCTCTGGGAGAGCTGGTTGCGGCATGAGGTCGTGCCGAATGCTGCCAAGGGCGAGCGGATCAGTATTAGTTTCAATTATCGGTGGTGATGGGGGCGGCTGAGACAGCTCGGCATGCAAAATACCACCCCGGCGCAGGCCGGCGCCCAATTGGGAAACGTAGCTAACGAAGGGCCGCCCTTCATCAGATTGGCCTTCCCACTTGGGCCCCGGCCTTCGCCGGGGTGGTAGTGTTCGTGGAAGCGTTCGGCACCTTCTTACCCCCTCCCCTTAAGGGGAGGGTTGGGGTGGGGCTTGGCCGCAAATGCATGTACTCGTGGCACTGCCCCACCCCGACCCTCCCCTGAAGGGGAGGGAGTTTGGGGCGGCACTCGTTGAGACCCGCCCCCTGCTAGATCAGGCCGTCTTCATCGAGGCCATGTCGATGACAAAGCGGTACTTCACGTCGCTCTTCACCATGCGCTGATACGAGGGCTCGATCTCGTCCATGCGGATCATCTCGATGTCCGACACGAGGCCATGCTCGTTGCAGAAATCGAGCATCTCCTGCGTCTCGGCGATGCCGCCGATCAGCGAGCCGGCGATCGCGCGGCGCTTGAAGATGAGGTTGCCGACCGAGGGCGACGGATGCGCGTGCTCGGGGACGCCGACCAAGGTCATCGTGCCGTCGCGCTTGAGCAAAGCGGTGAACGTGTCGAGGTTGTGGCTGGCCGCGACGGTGTTCAGGATGAAGTCGAAGCTGTTGGCGTGCTCGGCCATCGCGGCTTCGTCCTTCGACACGATCAGGTCCTTCGCGCCGAGACGCTTGGCGTCGTCGCGCTTGTTCGGCGAGGTCGAGAAGACATAGACCTCAGCACCCATCGCGTTGGCGATCTTGACGCCCATGTGGCCGGGCCCGCCGAGACCGACGATGCCGACCTTCTGGCCGGGGCCGACCTTCCAGTGCTTGAGCGGCGAATAGGTGGTGATGCCGGCGCAGAGCAGCGGCGCGACCGCGGCGAGGTCGGCTTCGGGATGCGAAACCTTCAGCACGAAGCCTTCGTCGACGACGATCTTGTCCGAATAGCCGCCGAAGGTGTGGCCGCCGAGCACGGGATCGGGGCCGTTATACGTGCCGACGAAGCCGGTGGTCTCGCAATATTGCTCCTCGCCGTCCTTGCACGACGGGCACTCGCCGCAGCTGTCGACCATGCAGCCGACGCCGACGACGTCGCCGACCTTGAACTTGGTGACGTCGCTGCCGACCGCGGTGACGTGGCCGACGATCTCGTGGCCGGGGACGCAGGGGTAGAGCGTGCCTTCCCACTCGCCCTTGGCGGTGTGAAGGTCGGAATGGCAGACGCCGCAGAACGCGATGTCGATCGCGACGTCGGTCTTGCCGGGTTCGCGGCGCTCGAAGCTGAACGGTGCGAGCGGGGTTTCGGGGGATTGCGCGGCGTAGCCGTTGGCGGTCGTGGTCATGGAATTCCTGGAATATCTGGAGAGACAGCTATCATAACCGTCGGGCTCCCAGTTCTCTACCGAGCGGTATGATTATTTTGCTGCACTGCGGCAATCGAGTGGGTCGATTAGGCCAGCTCTTACTAATCCTCCCCCGCCAGGGGGAGGTGGCGCGAAGCGACGGAGGGGGAGGAACACGGAACAGCGGTTGCGCCGGCCTCCCCCTCCGTCAGGCAAGTGCCTGCCACCTCCCCCTTGCGGGTTAGGATCAGCGCGCACGTTGGGCGAATGCTGGCCTTCCGGACCGCCCTGCCCTAAAGCGCCCGCACATTCTTATACCAAGGGCATATCATGGGTTTTCGCTGCGGCATCGTGGGGCTGCCGAACGTCGGCAAGTCCACTCTCTTCAACGCGCTGACCGAGACGGCCGCGGCGCAGGCGGCGAACTATCCGTTCTGCACGATCGAGCCGAACGTCGGTAACGTCGGCGTGCCCGACAAGCGTCTCGACGCGCTCGCGAAGATCGCCGGATCGCAGAAGATCATCGAGACGCAGCTCGGCTTCGTCGACATCGCCGGCCTCGTGCGCGGCGCGTCGAAGGGCGAAGGGCTCGGCAACCAGTTCCTCGGCAACATCCGCGAGGTCGACGCGATCGTCCACGTGCTGCGCTGCTTCGAGGACGGCGACGTGACGCATGTCGACAACAAGGTCGATCCGATCGCCGACGCCGAGACGGTCGACACCGAGCTGATGCTGAGCGACCTCGAAAGCCTCGAGAAGCGCGTGCCGAACCTCGCCAAGAAGGGCATGCAGGGCGACAAGGAAGCCAAGATCGGCGCCGCCGTGCTCGGCCAGGCGCTCGAGCTGCTTCGTGAAGGCAAGCCCGCGCGGCTGACCGTGCCGAAGGACGAGGACGAGGCGCGCGTGTTCGCGCAGGCGCAGTTGCTGACGGCCAAGCCCGTGCTGTACGTGTGCAACGTCGACGAGGGCGATGCGGCGAACGGCAATGCGCTGTCGGCGCGGGTGTTCGAGAAGGCGAAGGCCGAGGGCGCCGAGGCGGTCGTGGTGTCGGCGGCGATCGAGGCGGAGATCGCGACGATGCCCGCCGAGGATCGCGGCGAGTTTCTCGGCGAACTGGGGCTGGAGGAGACCGGCCTCGCGCGCGTCATCACCGCCGGGTACAAGCTGCTGCACCTGCTGACGTTCTTCACGGTCGGCCCGAAGGAAGCGCGCGCCTGGACCGTCCACGAAGGCGCGACCGCCCCGCAGGCGGCGGGCGAGATTCACGGCGATTTCGAAAAGGGCTTCATCCGCGCCGAGACGATCGCGTTCGACGACTTCATCGCGCTGGGTGGCGAATCCAAGGCACGCGAGGCGGGCAAGCTGCGCGCGGAAGGCAAGGCCTACGTCGTCCACGACGGCGACGTGATGCACTTCCTGCATAGCTGATCGACAGGCGCGAGGCCTAGTGGCGATAGCCCTCGCAGGCGACCCCGTCACCGTCGCCGTCCATGCCCTCACGGTAGCCGGGCGAGCCGCGGTGCAGCGGTGTCGCCCCGGCCGCGCGCGCTTCGCGGCAGCCGGCGTAATAGACCGAATTGTCCGTCCCCACCCGGCGGGAAACCTGGTGCGTATCTCCGTAGGGAGATC
Source organism: Sphingomonas faeni (assembly GCF_040407565.1). Lineage (GTDB taxonomy): Bacteria > Pseudomonadota > Alphaproteobacteria > Sphingomonadales > Sphingomonadaceae > Sphingomonas > Sphingomonas faeni_F. The sequence continues at coordinate 371,136 of NZ_JAPZPR010000001.1, read as the reverse complement.
GGACGACGTTATAGGGTGCGGTCGCCTCGGCGGAGCGCGGCGATCCGATGCGAGGCGCCGAGGCCGGTCGCTCTGGCGCCATAGCAGCGATTGCCGCGACGGGCACCGCTGGCTCGGGCATGGCAGCGACCGGTTCGGGTGCGGTAGCGGTCCAGACACCGGCGAACATCAGCATCGAAGCCGCGGCGGTCGCGAGGATGAACGGTCGTCCCATGAAACCCAGGTTAGATGCAGACCGATGACAAAAGCTTAACGCAACCGCTGCTTTCTCTTGGCCGCCGCACCGCGTAAGGACCCGCGCGAACCTGCTCGGGACGACCAGTCATGAAGAGACGTATTGCGGCGACCCTGTTCGCGCTGATGCTCACCGGGTGCGCCTATCCTGCCACGCCCCCTTCCCTCGCACCGATCACCGCTCCCGCACCGATCGCCGTGGCAGCCGCGACGATGCCGGGCGAGACGCGCGCGCCGGTCACGATCCTCGTGTCGATCGACGGCTTCCGACCGGATTATCTCGATCGCGGCGTGACGCCTAATCTCAACCGGTTGCGGGCCGCGGGCGTCTTCGCGAGTATGCGGCCTTCGTTCCCGAGCATCACTTTCCCCAATCACTGGACGCTCGTCACCGGGCTTCGTCCCGATCGCAACGGAATCGTCGGCAACAGGATGGAGGATCCGGCGCGGCCGGGCGAGACCTTCACGATGGCGACCGACGATCCGTTCTGGTGGAGCGAGAGCTCGCCGATCTGGGTCGACGCCGAGAAGGCGGGGATCCGGACGGCGACGATGTTCTGGCCGGGCGCCAACGTCGCGGTCGGCGGCACGCTGAAGCCCAACAGCCACGGTGCGGTCGACGGCGGCACGCGGCCCGAGGACTGGCAGCAGTTCAACCAGCAGGTGAGCGGCACGCAGCGGGTGAACGTCGTGCTCGACTGGATGCGGCGACCTGCGACGATACGGCCCAAGCTGGTGACGCTGTATTTCGATACGGTCGACACGGCTGGCCATGACGGCGGCCCGGCCAGCGCGGGGGTCACGCAGGCGGTGGCGAATGTCGATGCGAGCATCGGCATGCTGGTCGACGGCCTTGCCGCCCTCGGCCAGCCGGCCAACCTCGTGATCGTCGCGGATCACGGCATGGCGGCGACCAGCAGCACGCGGGTCGTTGCGCTCGATACGGTCGCGGACAAGGCGGACTACCGGACCGTCGAGACCGGCCCCTATGCCAGCCTGTTCGCGGTGCCGGGGCATGAAGCAGCGCTCGAGGCGCGGTTGCTGCAGCGCCACGATCACTTGCAATGCTGGCGCAAAAGCGAGATCCCGGCGCGCTTCCATTATGGGCGCAACCCGCGCGTGCCGAGCTATTTGTGTCTTGCCGATGTCGGCTGGAAGGTCGAGCCAAGCGCACCGACCAAGGCATCGACCGGCGGTATGCACGGCTACGACAACATGGCGCCGGAGATGCGTGCGCTGTTCATCGCCAACGGTCCCTCCTTCGCGCGCGGCAAGACGATCGCGAGCTTCGACAATGTCGCGATCGAACCACTGTTGCGCGATCTGGTCGGATTGCCCAGAGAAGCAGGGCTCGACGGCGACGATGCTCCCTTCAAGAAGGTGATGATGCCATGACGACGCCGAACATTCAGTATTTCGAGGATATCGCGGTCGGTAGCAAGGCGTCGTTCGGTCGCTATCAGGTGACGCGCGAAGAGGTCATGCGGTTTGCCGCGAAATACGATCCGCAGCCCTTCCATCTCTCCGACGAAGCCGCCGCGCAGACGCATTTCGGTCGGTTGTCCGCCAGCGGCTGGAACACCTGCGCGATGGTAATGTCGATGGTCGTCGCCAATCTGCGCGACAATCAACAGGCTGGCCTCGGATCGCCGGGGCTCGACGAACTGAAATGGGTCAAACCGGTGTATCCCGGCGACACGCTGCGCTGCGAGACCGAGATCCTGGAAAAGCGCGTATCTGCCAAACGGCCGGACATGGGGATATTCAAGAGCCGGATGAACGTCTTCAATCAGGACGATGTGCTGGTGATGACGTTCATCTCGAACGGTTTGGTGTCGACGCGCCCAAACGACACGCCGGACACCCGACCCGATTGAGACCGCCGGTTATTTCGGCGTCGGAATCACGCCACCGCGGTTTCCGCCCCCACGGTTTCCGCCGCCCCCACGAAAACCGCCGCGGCCACCGCCATTGCCGCCGCCGCGGTTCTGACGGAACTCCTGACGGTCCTGGCGCGCCTGACCGCGATATTCCTGGCGCGCGTCACGACGTTCGCCGCGATATTGGTCCGGCGTGATCTGGCCGTTGCGGAACTGCCGGCGATCGTCGCGGCGATCCTGACGGAAATCGCGATTGGCCTCGCGGCGGTCGCCGCGATATTCGCGCGCGGCGGGATTGTTGCCGCGGGCGAAATTGCCCCAATTGCCATTGCCGCGGTAATTGCCGCGACGACCCTGCCAGTAGCGCTGCTGGTTGCCGTTCCAGCGGAATGGCCGGCGATACTGATCGTATACGTACACGCCCGAACCGGGGTAATAATAGCCGTTGTTCCAGCCATAATACGACCCCAGCCCGCCATAGCCGGCGAAGCCGTCATAGCCCGCTCCGTAATAGCCGTCGCCATAGCCACCGCCGTAATAGGGGTCGCTGGCGTAGCCGACACTAGCCCCGCCATAGCCATAGCCATCGGTACAGCCCGCTACGCCTAGTCCCAGACCGAGAGCGAGGCCGATAATCCCGAAGCGCTTCATAAACATGAGGAAATCTCCCGTACGTGGAGAGCGGACACAACGCGCCGCCATTCATCGCACAACGGAGTCCTTATGTCGCAAGTTCCATGAATGGGGTCTGACGGGTTTTGGGGCTGTCGCGAGCGCCTGTGCGGGTGAGGTGCCCCCTGTTTACTGTTCCGTCGCGCACGCGGGGGAACGAGGCCGGAGGGCTTTCGCGGCAAGCGCGCGGTCAGTGCCCGGGAAAGTGGATCAGGGCGGTTGCTTCGATGCCGTCGGTGCGGAGCGCGTCTGCACCGCCCAGGTCCGGCAGGTCGACCAGGAACTGGGCTTGCGTGACCACCGCGCCGGCTTTGTGGAGCAGTCGGACGGCGGCGCGGGCGGTGCCGCCGGTGGCGATCAGGTCGTCGACCAGCAGGACGCGCGCACCGGGCGCGAAGGCGTCGGCGTGGATCGCAATACGGTCGGTGCCGTATTCGAGCGCGTAGTCCTCGGCGATGGTCGCGCCGGGCAGCTTGCCGTCCTTGCGGATCAGCAGGACGCCGGCCTTTAGCGGTGCGGCGAGCGCGGCGGCGAACAGGAAGCCGCGAGCTTCGATGCCGGCGACGAGATCGACCGGGCCGGAAACCGCCGCGACCATCCGCTCGATCGCGGTCGCCCAACCCTGCGGGTCGAGCAGCAGCGTGGTGATGTCGCGGAACTGGATGCCAGGCTTGGGGAAGTCCGGGATGGTGCGGATCAGGGCTTTGAGATCGGCGTTGCGCTCGTTGGTATCGGACATGGGCGTTCCCTTTTCGCACGGAGCGGCGGCCGTATCGCGACGCTGCACTACGGCCAAAACGAAAGCGGCGGATCAGGCTATTTGCCCGTCCGCCGCTCCTTCTATCCATGCGCCCTTACCGCGGGCGCACCGCAATCATCAATGCTTAACGTCGCGCCAGACGTTCTGGTAGGCGCCCCAGGCGAGGCCGCAGAAGATCAGGATGAAGATGATCGACGCGAACCCGGCGGCATGACGGGCCTCGAGATTGGGCTCGGCGGTCCAGGTCAGGAACGCCGCGACGTCGGTCGACATCTGCTCCTTCGTCGCCTTGGTCCCGTCCGCGTAAGCGACCTGGCCATCCGACGTTAGCGGTGGCGGCATCGCGATGTTGAGGTTCGCGAAATACGGATTGTAGTGGAGCCCGGTCGGCGTCTTGATATCCGGGAATTCCTTCAGCAGCGCGGCGGGCTGCGTCGTGTAGCCAGTCAGCAGCGAATGGACATACGCGGTGCCGTCCTCGCGCGCCTTGGTGATCAGCGAGAGATCGGGCGGCAGCGCGTTGTTGTTCGCGGCGCGCGCGGCGATCTCGTTGGCGAACGGCGACGGGAAACGATCCGACGGGATGTTCTTGCGTGTCGCGGGCTCGCCGGTTTCCGGGTTGATCGACGGCTGCTCGATCACCCATTGGTTGGCGATCGCCTTAACCTCGGGGTCGGTATAGCCAATTTTGGTCAGGTCGCGGAACGACACGAGCCGCAGCGAGTGGCAGGCCGAGCAGACCTCCTTGTAGACCTGGAACCCGCGCTGGAGCTGGCGACGGTCGAACTTGCCGAACACGCCGTTGGAGGCGAGCTCGAGTTCCTTGGGGTGCTTGTGCGCGACGCTTTCCGCGGTCGGCGCGACGGGGTCGGTGATGACCCCCGACACGCTGCCGAAGAGCGCGATGCCGAGCACCAGCACGAAGGCCGCGCCGACGATGGATGCGATGAGACGAACCATGTGTGTGTCCTCGAGTTCGTATCAGTGCGCGGCGTGCGGCGCGGAGGGCGCACCATGCGACGTGGGCGCCGTCGACAGAGCGGTGTGGGCCGGGCTGGTGCCGCCATGCTTCGACAGCACGGCCTCGGTGATCGAGTTGGGCAGCGGCCGTGGACGCTCCGAGCGCGAGATGAGCGGCAGGATGATCAGGAAGTGCGCGAAGTAATACGCCGCGCAGATCTGGCTGAGGATCACGTAGAACGCGTTCGCTGGAGCGCCACCGCAATAGCCGAGCACGAAGATGTCCGCGACCAGCACCCAGAACGCGATCCGCGCCTTGGGACGATAGTTCATCGAGCGGACCGGCGAGCTGTCCAGCCAAGGCAGGAAGAACAGCAGCAGGATCGAGCCGAACATCGCCAGCACGCCCCAGAGCTTGGCCGGCAGGATGAAGTCCGCGGTGAAGGCGCGCAGGATCGCGTAGAACGGCCAGAAATACCATTCGGGGACAATGTGCGCGGGCGTCGAGAGCGGGTTCGCCGGGATATAGTTATCCGGGTGGCCGAGATAGTTCGGGAAGAAGAACAGCAGACTGGCGAAGATCAGCATGAAGATGCCGAGCCCGAAGCCATCCTTGGCGGTGTAATAGGGGTGGAACGGGACGGTGTCCTGCTCGCCCTTCACGTCGACGCCGGTCGGGTTGTTCGAGCCCGGGATGTGCAGCGCCCAGATGTGCAGGATGATGACGCCCGCGATCACGAACGGCAGCAGGTAATGCAGCGAGAAGAAGCGGTTGAGCGCGGCATTGTCGGGCGCGAATCCGCCGAGCAGCCAGATGCGGATGGTGTCGCCGACCAGCGGGATCGCCGAGAAGAACCCGGTGATGACCTGCGCACCCCAGAAGCTCATCTGGCCCCAGGGAAGGACGTAACCCATGAACGCAGTCGCCATCATCAGCAGGAAGATGACGACGCCGAGCAGCCAGACCATCTCGCGCGGTGCCTTGTACGAGCCATAATACAGCCCGCGGAAGATGTGCGTGTAGACGACGATGAAGAACATCGAGGCGCCGTTGGCGTGGGCGTAGCGCAGGAACCAGCCGGCGTTGACGTCACGCATGATGCTCTCGACCGAGTCGAACGCGACCGCGCCGTTGGCGGCGTAGTGCATCGCCAGCACGATGCCGGTGATGATCTGGATCGCCAGTGCAGCGCCGGCGAGCACGCCGAAGTTCCAGAAATAGTTGAGGTTGCGCGGGACGGGATAGCCGCCGCCGAGTGAATTATAGACGAGCCGGGGAACGGGAAGCCGCTCATCCAGCCACCGCGTCAGCGGCAGCTTCGGTTCGTATTGCTTGGCCCAGGGAAAGCTCATGGTCGTTCCTCAGCCTACCGTGACGACGGTGTCGGAGTTGAAGGCGTAGTCCGGAACGTGGAGGTTCGACGGAGCGGGGCCTTTGCGGATGCGGGCGGCGGTGTCGTAGGCCGAGCCGTGGCACGGGCAGAAATAGCCGCCGAACGGGCCTTTGTTTTCGCCCTCGCCCGCGCCGAGCGGAACGCAGCCGAGATGCGTGCAGACGCCCAGCGTGATCAGCCAGTTCTTCTTGCCCGCCTTGGTGCGCTGCTCGAGCGTCTGCGGATCGCGCAACGTTGAAATATCGACCGCGTCGGCTTCCGAGATTTCCTTGGGCGTCAGGTTGCGCACGAACAGCGGCTGCTTGCGGAAGCTGGTCTTGATCGCCTGACCGGGGAGGATCTTCGACAGGTCGATCTCGGTGGTCGACTGTGCGAGCACGTCTGCGCTCGGGTTCATCTGGTTGATCAGCGGCAGGACGATCGCGACCGCGCCGACACCGGCGAACGAGACGGCGGCGATATTGATGAAATCACGGCGGCGAGGATCATGGGCCTCTTCGTGAAACGGCTCTGGCGATTCGCCGGGAGGAACCATGTCGTCGACTGTCGCCATTCATCTCGCCCTTGCACGTTATTTTTTTCGTGGCCTGGCGGGGTTTTCGGTTTCGACGAACCGTTGCCCACCCTGCCCGACCGTCCCCACGGAGGCTGGCCTTTGATAGACGGCGGGGGCCGGGTTTGCCAACTGCATTTTGCTCTGGGTTACCACCTGGCCCCCGGCGCGCTAAGGGATCGGGCATGAGAATTGCCCTCTATCAGCCCGATATCGCCGGAAATGTCGGCGCGATCCTGCGGACCGCCGCGTGCATGGGGATCGGCGTCGACCTGATCGAACCGATGGGATTCACCTGGAGCGAGAAGGCGGTGGCGCGCTCGGGGATGGATTATGTCGGCGTGGTCGACGTGGTGCGGCATGTCGATTGGGAGGCGTTCCTGGCGCAGGTGAGCGGGCGGATCGTGTTGCTGACCACGAAGGGCGCGGTTCGACTGGATGTTGCCGAGTTTCGCGAGGACGATGTGTTGCTGATGGGCAGCGAGGGGGCCGGGGTGCCGGAGGAGGTCCACGCGCGCGCCGATGTGCGCGTGCTGATCCCGATGCGGCCTGGGTTGCGGTCGATGAACATTTCCGTGGCGACGGGGATCGTCGCGGCGGAGGCTTTGCGGCAGACGGGCGGCTGGCCCGACTAGAGTCCTCCCCCGCCAGGGGGAGGTGGCAGGCGCAAGCCTGACGGAGGGGGAGGTAAGAGGTCACCCCTGTTTCGCGTCCGCCCCCTCCGTCGCTCCGCGCCACCTCCCCCTTGCGGGGGAGGATCGCCAGGGCGGATGTCGATCCAGGCTAGCACCCCCTCCCCGTTCCGGGGAGGATTTGGTAGAGACTCGCGCATGATCGATCTCGACCCCCAGCAAGCCGCCGCCCGCCACTGGTTTGAATCGCTGCGCGATCGCATCTGCGCGGAGTTCGAGGCGATCGAGCGGGAGGCGGGTTCAAACGCAAGCTTCGAATACACGCCGTGGGACCGAATCGATCCGTCGGGCGAACCCGGCGGCGGCGGCGTCCGCGGAGTCATGAAGGGCAAGGTCTTCGAGAAAGTCGGTGTCAACGTCTCGACCGTCGGCGGCACGTTCGAGGGCGACTTCGCCAAGTCGATCCACGGGGCGGGCGAAGACCCGCGTTTCTTCGCGACCGGGATCAGCCTGGTCGCGCACATGACCAACCCGCACGTACCGGCGGTGCACATGAACTGCCGCTTCCTCAACACCACCAAGCGCTGGTTCGGCGGCGGCGGCGATCTCAACCCACCCTTGCCGATCGAGGAGGATACGGCCGACTTTCACGCAACCATGAAGGCGGCGTGCGACGCGCATGACCCGGCGCATTACGAGCGGTTCCGGGAATGGGCGGAGACCTATTTCTACATTCCGCACCGAAAGGTCAGCCGCGGCGTGGGCGGGATTTTCTTCGATCATCTCGACGGCGATTTCGAGACCAACTTCGCGTTCACGCGCGACGTCGGCGAAGCGTTCCTAGACTCCTATCCGCGGATCGTCCGTCGCCGGATGGACACGCCGTTCGATGCCGCCGACGAAGCGAAGATGCTCGAATGGCGCGGCCGCTATGCCGAGTTCAATCTCGTTTATGATCGCGGCACGCTGTTCGGCCTCAAGACCGGCGGCAACATCGACGCGATCCTGATGAGCCTGCCACCGCGCGCGACATGGTCGTAAGATGGCGCTGATCCCGGTCGCGGACGACACGCTCGCCACGATCGTCACCACGCTGGAGATGCGCCAGCGTCCACCGCTACGGCCGAGCCCGGGGTCGCGGCTACGGCTGGTGCGCTGGGAGAAGCCGGCGCTGGAGAAATACCGCGCACTGTTCCGCCGCGTGGGGAGCCCGTGGCTATGGTTCTCGCGACTGGTGATGGCCGACGACGCGTTGACCGCGATCGTCCACGACCCCGGCATCGCGGTGTACGCGGTCATCGACCCGGCGGGGATCGAAGTGGGCATGCTCGAACTCGACTTCCGTACCGCTGCCGCATGCGAGATCTCGTATTTCGGGCTGATTCCCGAACTCGCCGGACAGGGACATGGCCGCTGGTTGATGGCCGAAGCGTGCGCGCGAGCCTGGGCCAAGGGGATCGAGCGGGTGTGGCTGCATACCTGCACGCTCGACCATCCGAGCGCGCTCGGGTTCTACCGCGCGCAGGGGTTCACCGCGATCAAGCGAACGATCGAAACCTTCCCCGACCCGCGGACTTCCGGACTGCTACCGCCCGAAACGGCGCCGCAAATCCCCTATCTGGCCAGCCGCCGGTAGGCAGAGATCGCGATCAGCGCCATCGCGATCCCCGATGCCATCGCCGCCGCCGCCGCGCCCGCATCGACGATCGCCAGCGCGACCGGGTTCGACTCGCCGCCGTCGCGCAATGCCTTGTCGGCCATCATGAACGGCGCACCGACCAGCCAGCCGCTGATATAGCTGAACGCCGCCAGCGCCATCAGCGGTAAACCCGACCCACGACTGAGCGTCAGGCTGCGGCGAATTGCCCCCAGCGCGCCCAGCGGCGCTTCGGCGAACAGCGCCGGCCCGGTCAGCATCGTCCGGCCGAGGATATACAGGCCGGGAATCGCGTAGAGCAACAGCCCCGCGCCCGCCGGCAGCGACACGATCACCATCGCCAGCAGGAAGCGCGGAAACAGCTTGAGGCAGCGTGACAACGCCCCGCGCAGATCGAGCTTATCGCGGTCGAGATACAGCGCGTAGAACAGCGACGTCCCGAAAAAGCTCGTCACATAGGCGAGCAGGTACCAGCCGCCATGCGCCGACGCCCAGGTCTGCACCGCGTCGGCCCAGGCCATCGCCTGCGCCTCGTTCTCGCCTGCGCCCGCCACCGGCATCGGCGGATCGGGCACCACCAACGCCAGCGCGAACGCCGGCAGGAACAGGAACGGCGCGGCGATCCGCAGCAGCAGGTCGCGGTCGCGCTTGAACAGGCTCCAGGCGTCGGTGAGGACAGTCGCAAAATCGAGCTTCATAGGGGGTCGGGGCTCTCTCGGACGGCGACGTACAGCTGCGTGGTGAAGACGGCGGCGAGCACGGTGAAGGCGGTGGAAACGATCGTGGCGAAGATACCGGAGAGGTAGGTCGCGAGCGCCAGCCCGTCGGCGCCAAGTGCCAGGCGGAACACGACCCCGGTGACCGACTGCGCCGCCCAGGTCGTGACCAGCAGAACGATCGCAAACAGGATGAGGACGCCGATGATCCGCCAGGTAAGCCCCTTCGTCAGCCGCACCGATCGTCGCAACGCGCCGAGCCCGCGACGTTCGTTGAGGATAACGGGATTGAGCAGGATAAGCCGCGCCCCGATCCAGATCAGCGCCAGCAGATACACCAGGGCGTAGAGTCCGATGAACGCGACCGCGCCGCCACTCGGTGGCGTCATGCCTCCGGCGCTCCCGCGCATGGCGGCGGGGAAGTCAAAGCCCGACTGGATGAGCACGAAGATCGGTGGGAGCACCACGATCATCGCGACGATCGTCAGCAGGACTGTGATCCCGATCGCCGGCAACACGCGCGCGCTGGCCTGACGGCGCGCTTGGGCCGCATTGGTCGCGGGATCGGTGGCGATCGCAACGATCGCGAGTTGCGACCAGATCATCAGCACGAGCACGGCGATCGACAGCACGCTGCCGAACAGTGCGAACAGCGCGCTCCCCGGCGTCGAGAACGTGACGAAGCCGTCACGAACGACGGCCGGTAGCACTATGCCGAGCAGCGCGATCGGCGCGATCATGCCGGTGCGCCCGTTGAGCACCTCGACCGTGCGGTCCCAAACCGTTCCCATTTTCACCATGCGTCACGCTCCCCCAGTTCGACGTTCCGCGGGTTAGCCCAAGCCCCTGCGCTTGGCCACAGGTTGCAAGTGCGTGCGCGGGTGCGCAATTGGGAGCGGTGACGATCCCCCTTCCCAATGACATCGAGTGGCGAACCAGCGCCGGCCTCACCCCCTATGCCGACGCGCTGGCGGAGATGGAGGCGCGCGCGGCGGCGGTCGGCGCGGGCGAGGCGCGCGAACTTCTGTGGTTGCTCGAACACCCGCCGGTCTACACCGCGGGCACCAGCGCCGAGGCGGGCGACCTGATAGACGCGCGCTTCCCGGTCATCGCGACGGGCCGCGGCGGCAAATACACCTATCATGGCCCCGGCCAGCGGATCGGCTATGTCGTGCTCGACCTGACGAAACGCGGCCGCGACGTGCGCCGCTACGTCCACGCGCTAGAATCCTGGGTGATCGCAGCACTCGGCGAACTCGACGTCGAGGCGTTCGCGGTCGATGGCCGGGTCGGTATCTGGACCCTGGATAACGGACGAGAGGCCAAGATCGGCGCGATCGGCGTGCGGGTGAAGCGCTGGGTGACGCTCCACGGCTTTTCGGTCAACGTGGCCCCCGATCTCGCCCATTTTGGCGGCATCGTCCCCTGCGGCCTGCCCGAATACGGCGTTACCAGCTTGCAATCGCTCGGCATTTCCGCGGATCTTGCAACTTTCGACGCCGCGCTGGCGTTGACGGCCGATGCTTTCCTTGAAACAGTTTCTTGTCCTTGAGAAAACGAGGCTTGAGGGCAAAGCGTTATCGGATTAATGTCCACTACGATTTGGGTATTAAGGGCGAGCAGCCAGCCAAATCCTCTATCTAGGGAGCTTCCACATGCGTGCACTCATTTCCAAGGTCCTGACCGGTTCGCTGATCGCCAGCGCAGCACTCGCCGTTTCGGCATGCGGTCCCAAGACCGAGACGACGACCGACAACACGATGGTCACCGACATGAATGCCAGCGAAGGCATGGACACGATGACCGACAACATGACCGCAGTCGACGGCGCGTCGAACGGTGGCATGATGGCCAACGACACCATGATGGCGAACGACACGATGATGTCGAACGACACCATGATGACCAACAACGCCATGTAATTTCCTCGGGAACCAGGCGTTCACGCGCGTGGTCCCCGACAGGAATTCAAGTGTTGCGAAGGGCCGTCCGGGCGACCGGGCGGCCCTTTGTCGTTCGGGCGATCCCCTGCCTATGAAAGCCGCCAGTCAGTCTCCATTTCCGCGCGGATACAAAGGGCACCGCCAGGTCGTTTCGGATGCGACCAAATTCGACACTCTTGCTCTGGACGAGAGGCCCCTTTGGCACCGGGGAAAAGGTTAAAATCGCTTGGGAGTTTGGCGGAAACGCTTTAGATTCGTTCACTTGAAGTGCCTTGGGGAGGTTGGAATGAAGGTGTTGCGTACCGCGCTCGCGCTATGCGTGGCGTCGAGCGGGCTCGCTGGGGCGCAGTCGGCGTCGGCGCAGTTCTTTTTGCAGTCGCGCGATTTTTCGGGAGCGGCGGTGACCGGCGACGAGTCCGATCTCGGCCAGCCCCTGCCGGGCGCGACGCCGGCGGAAACGCGGGCCGCACTCGTGTGGCACATGCGCGCGGCGCTGAACGTCGCGGCACTGCAATGTCAGTTCGAACCGACCTTGCTGACCGTACCGAACTACAATTCGACGATCGCCGATCACAGCGAAGAGCTCAAGACGGCGTTCGACACGCTCACCAAATACTTCATTCGCGTCAACAAGGCGGGGGGCCCCAAGGCCGGCCAGACCGCGCTCGACCAGTTCGGTACGCGGACTTATTCGAGCTTTGCCACGGTCGCCGCGCAATATGGCTTCTGCCAGACCGCTGCCTCGATCGGCCGCGACGCGGTGTTTGCGCCGCGTGGGCATTTCTTCGAGGTCGCGCTGGCCCGCTCGCGCGAGTTGCGCAACAGCCTGATCCCATGGGGCGAGCAGCGCTTCCCCCGCTATATCGGTCGCGACCGTGCAGCGATGCCGCGGCTCGACCCGATCTGCTGGGACAAGAAAGGCGAATGGGTCTTCAAGAAGTGCGGCGCGCAGAATTGGCCGCCCGCGGGCGTCGGCATCGCGGGGCAGTAACCGTGCAGCAACGATAGCGTCGCTTCCTATTTCACCCCGGCGAAGGCCGGAGTGGCTCGGCTAGGCATACGCAGTCTTGAACCAGTATCCCGGCTTATACCGGGATAGCGAAACGCTCCTCAGCGCAGTCCGAGCAGCTTGTGCGTCTGCAGCGACAAACGCCACTGCGGTCGCGCCAACACCAATTCCACGCATGCTTCGCGGTTCGCCTCTGCCTGCGGATCGTCGAGCGGCTGGAGCAGCAGGTTCGCGAACGCCCAGGTCTCGATGTCATCGATATCGGTGCCGAGTTGCGGCCAGACCAGCTTCAGCTCGTCCCCGGTCCGCTGGACGACGACGCTGCCCGCCTTCGGGCTGATGCAGACCCAGTCGATCCCGGGATGCGCGACGATCGTCCCGTTGCTCTCCATCGCGATCCGGAAGCCCTCGGCGTGGAGCGCATCGATGATCGCGTCGTCGATCTGGAGCATCGGCTCACCACCGGTCAGAACCACGAACCGGTCGCGCGTGCCCTCGCCCCAGAAACCGGCGACCGCCGATGCCAAAGCCTGCGCATCGACGAACTTGCCGCCGCCGAGCCCATCGGTACCGACGAACTCGGTATCGCAGAACTTGCACACCGCGGTCGCGCGATCCTGCTCGCGGCCCGACCACAAATTGCAGCCGGCGAACCGCACGAACACCGCGCGGCGACCGGCATTCACGCCCTCGCCCTGCAGCGTCAGGAACATCTCCTTGACGGCGTAGCTCATCGCGTCAGGCCGGCTTCACGGCGTAGCGCGTCGGGTCGGCGATCCCCGCTTCGTCGAAGCCCTTCGCACGAAGGCGGCAACTGTCGCACTCGCCACAATGCAGCGAGCCGGGCGCCGGGTCGTAGCACGACCAGCTGAGCCCGAGATCGAGCCCGAGGCGCGTGCCTTCGCGGACGATATCGGCTTTCGTCATATGCTGCAGCGGCGCCTGGATGCGGAACGGATCGCCCTCGACGCCCGCCTTGGTGGCGAGCTCGGCGAGGCCTTCGAACGCGGCGATGAATTCGGGGCGGCAATCGGGATAACCCGAATAATCGAGCGCGTTGACGCCGATATAGATGTCGCGCGCGCCCGCCGCTTCGGCCCAGCCGAGCGCCAGACTCAGGAAGATGGTGTTGCGCGCGGGTACGTAGGTGACGGGAATGCCGCCCCCATCCTCGGTGCCGACGCCGTCCTTGGGTACGTCGATGTCGGCGGTCAGCGCGGAGCCGCCGAACGCGGACAGGTCCATCGGCAGGACGATGTGGCGTTCGGCACCGAGCGCGTCGGCGATCCGGCGCGCGGCGGCGAGTTCGACGCGGTGGCGCTGGTTATAGTCGAACGACAGCGCGAGCACGCGTTGTCCGGATTCGCGCGCCATGGCCGCGGATACCATCGAGTCTAGCCCGCCCGACAGAAGGGCGACCGCAAAGGGAGCAGGAGATGTCATGATGCGGAGTCCGCTAGGCCAGCAGCGCATAAAAAGAAAGGGCCGCCCGGTGGAGCGACCCTTAAGGTCGGCGCGAACCCGCGCCACAAGGGAGAAAAAAACGTGCTGAATAAGAGCACGTGACCAAGGTTAGTGGGGAGGCGTAAAGATCGCGTTAACACTCCTCCCTCTCCCTTTCGGGGAGAGGGAGGGAGCAGCCGCTTGGCTGCGGAAGGGTGAGGGGTAATTGGGATCGATGTCCCGAGCCTCCTGCCCCCCACCCTCCCACGACTGCGTCGCAGGCCCCTTCTTCTCCCCGGAAGGACGAGGGTATCAACCTTCCACCGGCACCGGGAACTTCTTCGCGCAGAACGCGCAATCGACGATGATGAACCCTGTCTCGTCCGCCATCGACTGCCGTTCCTCCAACGGGAATTTCGAGATCACGCCCCTGATATAGTCGGGATCACACCGGCAGCCGCGCGTGATCGGAATGTCGGCGAGGATGCGGACGTCCTCTTCCTCGTTGAACAGACGCCACACCAAGGTTTCCAGCGGCAACGTCACGTCGGTCAGTTCGTCCACACCGATCGTCGAACCGAGCGTCGCAACGTGCTCCCACTCGGGATGATCGAGCTTTGTATGCAAACGCTCACGCCCGTCTTCGCCCTCGGGAAGGTGCTGGAGGAACAAACCGCCCGAGACGCAACGGCCATCGGGACCCTTCGCCATGCCAGTGCGGATCATCGTCGGGATCTGCTCGGATTGCGTGAAATAGCTCTGCGCAGCCTGCGACAGCGTGTCGCCGTCGAGCGGGACGATGCCCTGATAGCGCTCGTTGCTGCTCGCCATGTCGAACGTGATCGCGAGATAGCCGGCACCGAACAGCGCGAACAGCGACGGTTCGGCGGGGGCTTCGGCAAGCCTTTCGGCGTCGTACTCGATATACCCGCGCACTTCGCCGCCACGGTAATCGCAGACCAGCAACTGAACGACGCCGTTGTCGGTGCGCGTCTGCATCGTCAGCTGGCCGCTGGCGTCCTTGAGCGTCGAGCCGATCAGCGCGGCGAGCGTCAGCGCTTCGGCGAGCAGTTTCTCGATCGCGGGCGGATAGGCGTGCGCGGCGAGCACTTCGTCGAGCGCGGTGCCGAGCCGGGCGATCCGACCGCGGGCACTGCGCGCGGGGATCGCGAAGGCCAGCGCGCGGTCGAGATCGGTCATGTTGGGGTCGTTCACCATCGTTCCTTCGTCATCCTCGCGCAGGCGGGGATCCATAATGGCAAACGACCGTGAAAGCCGAGCCGGTAGCGGTTATGGGTTCCCGCCTCCGCGGGAATGACGAAAATGGGGTGCGAACCCCGTGGCTTCAACCAATCTGCCCGAAGCACCAGCGCAGCACCGACTTCTGCGCGTGCAGACGGTTCTCCGCTTCGGCCCAGATCAGCGACTGCGGGCCATCGATCACTTCGGGCGTGACTTCCTCGCCGCGGTGCGCAGGCAGGCAGTGGAGGAACTTCGCGTCGGGCTTGGCCATCGCCATCAACGCAGCGTCGACCTGATACGGGGTGAGCGCCTTCAGCTTGGTGTCGGCATGCGCCTGCCCCATCGAGATCCAGGTGTCCGTGACGACGATATCCGCACCCTCGACCGCCTCGCGCGGCGTCGCGACGACCTTCGCGCGGCCCTTGCCGAGCGCGACGTCGGCGTCGGTCGGCTGATACCCCTGCGGACACGCTGCGACGATGTCGAACTGCATCAACCCGGCCGCCTCGACGATCGACGCGAGCACGTTGTTGCCATCCCCCAGCCACGCGACCTTGAGGCCAGGCAGCGCTTTGCCGCTCTCGATGATCGTCAGCAGGTCAGCCATGATCTGGCAGGGGTGCGACGCGTCGGTCAGGCCGTTGATGACCGGCACCGAGGCATAGTGCGCCATCTCTTCGATCTTCGCGTGATCGTCGGTGCGGATCATGATCGCGTCGACATAGCCGGACAGGATGCGCGCGGTGTCGGCGATCGACTCGCCGCGGCCAAGCTGCATCGAGCCCGCATCGGACACGATCGAGGTGCCGCCGAGCTGGCGGATCGCCATGTCGAACGAGAACCGCGTGCGGGTGGAATTCTTCTCGAACACCATCGCCAGTGTGTGGCCCGTGAGTGGCGCGTCGGCGTCGGCACGGCCCCTGGGGAAGCCGACGCGCGCCGCCTTGCGGTCGAGTGCGTCGGCAAGCATCGCGGCGATGCCGTCGACTCCGGCGTCGGTGAGATTCAGGAAATGACGGATGGTCAAAGCATCGGCTCCAGTCATGCAGGCCGTATTCGGTAAAACCGTTCGTCCTGAGTAGGGGCTGAGCGAAGCCGAAGACCCGTATCGAAGGACCTCGTACCGAAGGTCGCGCCCGCTATCGGCGGGCCCTTCGATACGCCATTTCGGCTTCGCTCAATGGCTACTCAGGATGAGCGGCAGATTTCAATCGTCGGCGGCAGGCACGTACACGCGCGCTGCGGTCGACAGCTTGTCGATGCACTGGGCGATGTGGCTCTCGTCGATCACCAGCGGCGGCAGTATTCGGACGACGTTCTCGCCCGCCGACACCAGCAGCAGATTGTGGTTGTCGCGCGCGAACGCGACGAACGCGCGGCTGTCGCTCTTGAGTTTCAGCCCGAGCATCAGCCCGGTGCCGCGGACGCTATCGAACAGGTGATCGTGGTTCGGGATCATCTGCTCGAGCCCCTGCCGCAACCGATCGCCCATCGCCGTGACGTTGTCGAGGAATCCGTCTTCCAGGATCACGTCGAGGATCGCCTCGCCCGCCGCCATCGCCAGCGGGTTGCCGCCATAGGTCGAGCCGTGCGTGCCCGCAACCATGCCCTTGGCCGCTTCCTCGGTCGCGAGGCATGCGCCGAGCGGGAAGCCGCCGCCGATGCCCTTGGCGACCGACATGATGTCGGGCGTGATGCCGAACAGCTCATGCGCGAAGAACTTGCCGGTGCGCCCATAGCCGCACTGGACCTCGTCGAGCACCAGCAACAGGCCATGCTCGTCGCAAGCCTTGCGCAAACCGGTCAGAAACTCGTGGCTCGCCTGGCGGATACCGCCCTCGCCCTGGATCGGCTCGACGAGGAAGCCCGCCGTGTTGTCATCGATCAGCGCCAGCGCGCCTTCGAGATCATTGAACTTGGCGTAGGCAAAACCAGGCAGCAGCGGCTCGAACCCATCGCGCATCTTCGCCTGATTGGTCGCCGAGATCGCGCCGAGCGTGCGCCCGTGGAACGCCGTGTCGAACGTGATCAGCGTGTTCCGCTGCGGGTTGCCGTTGGCGAAGTGATAGCGCCGCGCGGTCTTGATCGCGCACTCGACCGCTTCCGCACCCGAATTGGTGAAGAACACGGTGTCCGCGAAACTGTTGTCCACGAGGCGCTGCGCGAGATGCTCGCCCTGCGGCGATCCATACAGGTTCGACACGTGCATCAGCGTCGCGGCCTGCTCGGCGATCGCCTTGGTCAGATGCGGGTGGCCATGGCCGAGCGCGTTGACCGCGATGCCGCTGGCGAAATCGAGATATTGCTGGCCGTCCTCGCCGAAGAGGTACGCGCCCTCGCCTCGGACCGGACGCACGCCACACCGCGGGTAGACGGGCATGAGCGGGGTGATGGTCACAAGCGCTTCCTTTTCCGAAACGAGAAAGGCGACCCACTGGCCGCCCGAGGCGACCTCATATCGGTAGCGCGGCGGGTGCGTCAATCGCGTCCGACGCTGGACGCCGGTCGAATGGGCGCGCCCACCGGTTCTAGACGTTGCTGAGACTGGCCAAATGGGCCTGCTGATCCATTACCGCGCCCACGAACGCGAGCGCCAGCTCCGCCACCAGGAGGATACCGCCCAGCACGCCGGCGATGACCGAGACTCCGCCTGCCGCGGCGATCTCCGCGTCGCCGCCACCCGCTGCGCGAATCTTCGCGATCTCGGTAACCGCATCCTGCGCGATCGTCGATTTGGCTATCATCGCAATGAAGATTGCCGCGCCACCGCCGGCCGAAACGGAAAAGAAATACCCGACCACCAGCGGCAGGATGATCAGGACGGCGCCAACCGCCCATTGCTTCCGGTACAGAAACCACGCGAACCCGAAAAACAGCGCGGGCCAGCACCAGGTGAGCACGAGCCCCCCGCCGGCTTTCACCATCTTGTCACGTGCCTTTTCCCATGCACTGGCGAAACGGTGCGCATTTGGCCCGATGAAACGCGCGACGTCGTCCCAGTCCGAATTGGCCCATGAAGCGATAAGCGCTTCCTTACGAAGTGTACGTGTCTGGTTCATGCGTCGATCGCTTCCTCGTCCATACGGCCGGCGTTTTCCTGGATGAAGGCAAAGCGGTGGGCGGGGTTGTTGCCCATCAGGCGGTCGACGAGGTCCTTCACCTGTGCGCGCTCTTCGTACTCTTGCGGGAGCGTGATGCGAAGCATGCCGCGCGTCGCCGGGTCCATCGTGGTTTCGCGGAGCTGGCTCGGGTTCATCTCGCCGAGCCCCTTGAAGCGGCCGACGTCGACCTTCTTGCCCTTGAACACGGTGCGCTCGAGTTCGGCGCGGTGCGCGTCGTCCCGCGCGTAGACGCTCTTGGTGCCGACGGTCAGGCGATAGAGCGGCGGCTGCGCGAGGTAGAGGTGTCCGCGGCGGACGAGTTCGGGCATCTCCTGGAAGAAGAACGTCATCAGCAGCGTCGCGATGTGCGCGCCGTCGACGTCGGCGTCGGTCATGATGACGATGCGTTCGTAGCGGAGCGTGTCCGGTGTGCAGTCCTTCCGCGTGCCGCAGCCCAGCGCGAGCGTCAGGTCGGCGATTTCCTGGTTGGCGAAGATCTTGGCGCTGGTGGCGGATGCGACATTGAGGATCTTGCCGCGGATCGGCAGGATCGCCTGCGTCTTCCGGTCGCGCGCCTGCTTCGCCGAGCCACCTGCCGAATCACCCTCGACGATGAAGAGTTCGGTGCCTTCGGGCGAGTTGGCGGAGCAGTCAGTGAGCTTGCCCGGCAGCCGGAGTTTCCGCGCGGACGTCGCCGTCTTGCGCTTGACGTCGCGTTCCTGCTTGCGGCGCAGGCGTTCGTCCATCCGCTCGAGCACATAGTTCAGCAGCGCCTTGCCGCGCTCCATGTTGTGGCTGAGAAAATGGTCGAAATGATCGCGGACCGCCTTCTCGACGAGCCCGGCGGCTTCGGGGCTGGTGAGGCGATCTTTGGTCTGGCTCTGGAATTGCGGCTCGCGAATGAAGACCGACAACATCAGCTCGCTGCCGACCATGACGTCGTCTGCGCTGATATCCTTGGTTTTCTTGTTGCCGACGAGATCACCGAACGCACGAAGCCCGCGGACCAGCGCCTGGCGCAGGCCCTGCTCGTGCGTGCCGCCGTCGGGGGTCGGGATGGTGTTGCAATACCAGCTGTACGAGCCGTCGCTCCACAACGGCCATGCGACCGCCCATTCGACGCGGCCCTGCGTTTCGCCGTTCGCGCTCGGGAAATCCTGCGAGCCGGAGAAGAAGTCCGACGTCGCGCATTCGCGGCCGGCGATCTGGTCGCGGAGGTGATCGGCGAGGCCACCCGGGAACTGGAACACCGCCTGCGCAGGCGTGTCGTCGCCAATCAGGTCGGGCGCACAGTGCCAGCGGATCTCGACGCCGGCGAACAGATACGCCTTCGAGCGGACGAGCTTGTAGAGGCGCTGCGGCTTGAAGTTCAGTTCGCTGCCGAAGATTTCGGTATCGGGCGTGAACGCGACGCTGGTGCCGCGCCGGTTGGGCGTGGCCCCAAGATGCTCGATCGGCCCGAGTGTCAGCCCCTTGGCGAAGCGCTGTCGGTAGAGCTGACGATCGCGCGCGACCTCGACAACGGTATCCGACGACAAGGCGTTGACCACGCTGATGCCCACCCCATGCAGGCCGCCCGACGTCGCATAGGCCTTGCCCGCGAACTTGCCGCCCGAATGGAGCGTCGAGAGGATCACCTCCAGCGCAGACTTGTCGGGGAACTTGGGATGCGGATCTACGGGGATGCCACGGCCGTTGTCGACGATCGTCAGGCGGTTGTTCGCCTCCAGTGTGACCTCGATCCGCGTGGCGTGGCCGGCAACCGCCTCGTCCATCGCGTTGTCGAGCACTTCGGCGGCAAGATGATGCAGTGCGCGCTCGTCGGTGCCGCCGACATACATGCCGGGACGGCGGCGGACGGGTTCGAGGCCTTCGAGCACCTCGATCGACGACGCGTCATAGGTGTTGGCGGCGGTTTTGCCGGCGCCGGGCGTCGAGGGGGACGCGAACAGATCTTCAGCCATGACCCAAGCCTAGACGTTGGCTTGCGACAAAGCCACAGCCTCTGTTTGTTCCCCCTGTGACCTGAAAGTCACATTGATGCAGATTGTTGTGACACGGGGATAATTTTCCCCGACCCAGCCGTATATGAAAAACCTGTCATGTATTTTCCGGGAGTGATTATGACCAAGACGATGATGGTGGCGCTCGCAGGCGTTGCCGCACTGGGTTTCACGGCGCCCGTCGCCGCACAGACGATGACCGAAGACGCACCGTTCAGCGGCCTCTATGTCGGCGGCACGTTCGGCTATGACGTGCAGCCGAACGACGTCGGCGAGACGATCGAGTTCGATCGCAATCTGGACGGCGTCTTCCGCGACACCATCTCGACTGCGACCGTCGCCAACGCGTTCTCGCCCGGCTTCTGCAACGGTCGCGCCACCAGCAACCTGGCGCCCGCAGCTAGCGGTCGCGGCTGCAAGAACGACAAGGACGGCATCGCCTATTATGGTCGCGTCGGCGCGGACTATCAGCGCGGCAACATCGTCGTCGGTGTCGTCGGCGAGTTCGGCAAGAGCGAGATCACCGACAGTGTCTCGGCGTTCAGCACCACGCCGGCCTTCTACACGATGACCCGCGATCTGAAGTGGGAAGCATCGGCCCGCGGTCGTCTCGGCTATGCGGCGAACACGACGCTGTTCTACGGCACGTTCGGCGTCGGCTATGCCAACATCGACAACAGCTTCACGACCGGCAACACCGCCAACACCTTCACCACCAACGGTGGTAGCAAGGAATGGGGCATCGTCGGCGGTGGCGGCATCGAGCAGAAGCTCGGCAAGAACTTCTCGGTCGGTCTCGAATATCTGTACCACCAGTATCAGGACACCGACTACCGCGTACGCGCAGCGGGCGGTCCTGCTGGCGGTCCCTTCACACGCGGCAACGCATCGGGCACCGACTTCCGCCGCAACTTCGATTATTTCCGCTGGCACAGCCTGCGCGCAACGGCTGCGTTCCGGTTCTGAGGCGAAGGGCGGCCTGCGCCAAGCCGGCGCAGGACTCGCCCCAGCCCGGCCGGCGCGGCTTGCCGCGTCCGACGACATGGGCTTTGCCCATGGCTAGCTGACATAGAAAAGGCCGCTTCCCCACACAGGGAAGCGGCCTTTTCTATATCACGACCGATGTACCACCCCCCTCGTCATCCTGACGAAAGTCAGGACCCAGAGCCAAACAGGGTAGCGTCTCGGTATCCCCGGTCCTGACTTTCGTCAGGATGACGGACGGGGTTTGCGACCCGCCCGCATCAAGACAGACTCAGCGAGGACGCGGTCCGCCGAACGGCAGCGGCGGCGTCGGGCGACGGTCGCGGCGGGGCAACTGCGCCTGATACGCATGCCCGCAGTGATCGACGCAATACGGGAACCCCGGGTTCACCGCCTTGCCGCAGAAATGAAAGTCGGGCTCGCCGGGATGGCCGAGCGGCCATTTGCAGATGCGATCGTTCAGTTCGAGCAGGCTCGTCTTGTTCGCCATCTCGGCGGACGGCTTGGCGGGCACGAGTCGACGCGGTGGGGCGGGCGTGCTCGGAGGCTGCTGCTCGCCGGGTGCCTGGCGGAGGAAGCCGCCGGGGCCGACCGAGCGCAGGATCGGCTGCGGCGCGCGGACCGGGGCGGCAACCGGCGTGACGTCGTCCTCGTCCTCATCCTCCTCCGGGTCGTCAGCGTGCTCGGCCGGCTCGTCCGCGACCGGCTCGGGCGCAACCGGGGACTTCGCGGCGGCACTCGGCGGCGCAACAACGGGTGGCGCGGTCGGCGCGGGCTCAGGCGAGACGAACACCGGCTCCTCCGCCGCAGCAGCCACCGGGGGTGCCGGAGTCGCTGCCGCCGCAGTGGCAGCCGCCGCCTTCGCCTCGGGATCGTTCGGCTTCACCGGCGACGGGCGCGCCTGCAGTTCGAGGCGGTGTGCCTTGCCGATGACGGCGTTGCGGCTCACGCCACCCAGTGCTTCGGCGATCTGGCTGGCGGTCTGGCCAGCCTCCCACATCGTCTTGAGCGTCTCGATGCGCTCGTCGGTCCAGGACATGCTCGTTCCTTAGTCTCGGTCGGTCGGCCAATCGTCAAGCCGGCTTGCGGGCAGCAGCGGCAGGGATTACCCGCAACTCCCATGAGCAGCCAGCCCCCAATCGGTGAAATCCAGTCGGCGGTACACTCCGCCCCCGGCGTTCCCGTCATAAAGAGCGTGAACTGGGAGGGACTGCGAACCCTCTATATCAAGGAGGTGCGCCGGTTCTTCAAGGTGCAGCTTCAGACGGTTTGGGCGCCGGCGATCACCACCCTCCTGTTTCTGATCGTGTTCACCATCGCGACCGGCGCGAAAAGCCCGGTTCCAGTCGACGGCCAGATCGTCGCGTTCGCCGATTTCATCGCACCGGGGCTGATCATCGCACAGGGCATGATGGGCCCGGCGTTCGCCAATGCCAGCTTCTCGCTGCTGGTCGGCAAGATGCAGGGGACGATCGTCGACTATCTCCAGCCACCGCTGTCGACGGGTGAGTTGCTGGCGGCGCTGGTCGGTGGCGCGGTGACTCGCGCGGTCATCGTCGGGATCGTCGTCTGGGCGGCGATGGCGCTGTATCCCGGCGTCCACGTGACGCCGCACGCCCCGCTGGCGATCATCTGGTTTGGGTTGCTCGGCGCGGTGTTCCTCGCGTTGCTCGGCGTGCTGACCTCGATCTGGGCGGACAAGTTCGATCATGCCGCGGCCGTCACCAACTTCGTGATCGCGCCGCTGTCGCTGCTGTCGGGGACCTTCTACTCGGTCGACAAGCTCGCCCCGGCGTTCCGCGCGTTCAGCCATGCCAACCCGTTCTTCTACATCATCTCGGGCTTCCGCTACGGGTTCCTCGGGATTGCCGACTCGCCGGTGATGATCGGCGGGATCGTCATCCTGGTGATCGACGTGGTGCTGGCGACACTCTGCTACCGGTTGCTGACGAGCGGTTGGAAGCTGAAGAACTAATGCGTGGTCTGGCGCTCCGGCTGCTCGCGATCTTCATGACCTTGCTGCCGGTCGGGCTGGCGGCACAGCCGGTCCAGCCCGACCCAGCCGTGCGTGCCAAGGCCGACGCGCTGGTTGCGATCCTCGATGGTCGTGGGACATACGAGACGTATTTCGCGGCGAACTTCCGCGACAAGGTCCCGGCGGCGCAGTTCACGGCGATCGCCGCACAGCTGAAGGCGTCGCTCGGCGACCCGCAGAGGGTCGAGGCGTTGACCGCGACGTCGGCGTGGTCGGCGGACCTGACCATCGGCTATGCGCGCGGTACGGCGAGCGTCCGTTTGGTGATCGATCCCGCCCCGCCGCACGCCGCGAGCGGATTATTGATCACCGGCACCGCTCCGCGCGACGACAGCCTCGCCAAGCTCGAATCCGAGTTTCGTGCGCTGCCGGGGGCTAGCGGTTTCGGGCTGTATGCGCTGGGTCAGGGAAAGCCCGAGCCGATCCTCGAATACCGTGCCGATGTCGCTGCACCGCTCGGGTCGGCGTTCAAACTCTGGGTGCTGGCGGAATTGGCGCGGCAGGTGGCAGCAGGCGAGCGGCATTGGGAGGACGTCGTGAAGGTCGGGGCGCCGTCCTTGCCGTCGGGCGTGTTGCAGACCTGGCCCGCCGGGTCGCCGGTGACGGTGCAGACACTGGCGACGATGATGATCTCGATCAGCGACAACACCGCGACGGATACGCTGCTGACGACGCTCGGGCGCGCGAAGGTGGATGCTGTGGCGGAGACGGCGGGTGGCAGCGTGCCGGTGATGACGACGCGGGAGATGTTTGCACTGAAGGGCGATGCGGCACTGACGAAGGCTTGGGCGGTTGGGTCGGTGAACGAGCGGCGGGCGCTGCTGGTGAACAATGCGGTGAAGATTTCCACCGCCAAGCTGGACCCGACCGTGTTTGCGGGCAAGCCGGTGGCGACCGACAGCGTCGAATGGTTTGCGAGTCCCTTGGCGATGGCGGGGCTGCTGGACCGCCTGCGGGGGGCGGACGTCACGACCCGCGCGGTCATGGCGGTGAATGCCGGAGTCGATCCGGCGATCGCCAAGCGGTTCGCGTATGTCGGCTTCAAGGGCGGCGGCGAGCCCGGGGTGCTGACGCTGAACTATCTGGTGCAGGCGAAGGACGGGCGCTGGTATGCGGCGACCGGGAACTGGCATCGGGCTGATGACGCCGTGAACGAGGTTCGGTTCGCAGGGCTGATGGGGCGGGCACTGGCGTTGTTGGCGGCGCGTTAGGCTATCAAAGAGTACCCTTCGCTTTGCCACCACCCCGGCGGAGGCCGGGGCCCAGTTGGGGAACGTAGCCAACTGAGGACGGAGCGCTGTTACGACCACCTTTCCACCTGGGCCCCGGCCTTCGCCGGGGTGGTGTTATTAGTGGCGATCGCGGCAGGGATCAGGCCCGCCCAGCCGCCTGCCAGCTATCCGCGCAGAGCCCGTAGATCAGGCTGTCGCGCAACCCCAGATGCGTTTCCCATTCATCCCGCAACAACCGCTCACGACGAAAACCCAACCGCTCCAGCAAGGTGATCGACGCCGCGTTCTCGGTATCCGCGTCGGCGAACACGCGTTTGCGGCCCTCCGCGAACAACCGGTCGATCACTGCCGACACCGCCTCGCGCGCAATTCCCCGCCCCCAGGCCTCGCGCGCCAGGATGAACCCGATCTCGGTCACCCCTGCCCCATCGGCCTCGCTCCCCGAGACCCAGCCGATCGCGCGGTCGTCGCCGGTGCGGGTGATCGCCCAGGTACGCTGGTTGCCCGGCGCGGCTTCCTCGGCGAGGTAGGTGCGGACGTCGTCCACGCTCCCAAGCGGACCGTCCGCGGAATACGCCATCAGCTCCGCGTCGGCGAGCATCGGATGCAACGCGGTCGCGTCGCCCTCGACGAGTGGCCGCAGGCGCAGTCGACGCGTCTTCAGCACTGGCGATACGCCAGCGCGCCGTGGTCTGCGCCCGGGTTGCCTCACGCTGTCAGGGCATCCACGAGCGCGCGGACTTTCTTCTGGCGCCACTGCGGAAGCGGGGCGACGAGCCAATACCCCCCCCTCGAGGGCTGCGACTCGCCGATTAGCCGCACGCGAGCCTGCGCGAGATCGCGACGGGCAAGCAGTTCGGGTACGGTCGCGCGGCCCAATCCTGCCGCTGCAGCGTCGATCGCGAGGCCGGCGTCGGTGACGCGGACCAGCGCCGGCCCGTCCTCGCCGGACCAGGCAATGGCCGAGTCCCCCTCCATGCCGGGCGCGGCGATCGTGACCATGCCCTCGGATTCAAGCGCCTCGCCCTCATGTTCGCCAGGCCCATCGCCCCAGCGAATCGCGAGGTCGAGATTGGCTTCGGTGAAGTCGACATTTTCGTCTGCGGTGATCAGCACGAAGCGGAGTTCTGCATCCGCCTCGGCGATCTGCGCTAGCCGCGGCATCAGCCATTTCTCGGTCAGGTCGCGCGGTGCGGCGATCGTCAGCGATTTCGACGACTGACCGGCCTGCATTGCGCGAACCGCTTCCTCGAACTGCAGGAAGCCGCCACGCAGCGCCCCTAGGCCCGCCTCGGCCTCGGGTGTCAGTTCCAGCCCGCGCGTGGTACGGCGGAACAGCACGACGCCGAGCGTATCCTCCAGCGCACGAATCTGCTGCCCGACCGCCGCCGGCGTCACCGCCAGCTCGTCCGCAGCACGCGTGAACGACAGATGCCGCGCCGCCGCGTCGAGCACGCGCAGACCGTTAAGCGGGAGATGCGTGCGCTTCAATTCAGCACCGCGGGGGCAAACAGCGAGAAGCGGGGGATCTCGAC
Source organism: Sphingomonas faeni (assembly GCF_040407565.1). Taxonomy (GTDB): domain Bacteria; phylum Pseudomonadota; class Alphaproteobacteria; order Sphingomonadales; family Sphingomonadaceae; genus Sphingomonas; species Sphingomonas faeni_F. The sequence continues at coordinate 345,151 of NZ_JAPZPR010000001.1, read as the reverse complement.
CGCGAACACGGCGCCGTCTTCGCGGACCATCTGGTAGCTCCCCTGCATCGCGCCCGACGGAGTCGCGAGCGGGCAGCCCGAGACGTAATCGAAGCTCGCACCCGGCTCGATCACCGGCTGTTCGCCGACCACGCCCTCGCCCTCGACCGAGTGACGCGCGCCGCGGCCGTCGGTGATCACCCAGTGGCGGGTGAGCAGCTGGACGGTTTCGGTGCCCTCGTTCTCAAGGCGGATGTGATACGCCCAGAACCAGCGGCCCCGCTCGGGCTCGGACTGTTCGGGCAAATAGCTGACCGACACGCGCACCGTCACCCCATCGGTCGTCGCCGCGTTGGGGAACAGCGCCTTCACAGGCCCGCCTGCCTCAAAGCCTGGTCGAGGTCGTCGATCACGTCCTGCGCATCCTCGAGCCCGACGTTGATCCGCAGCAGCCCCTCGGTCACGCCCATCTCGATCTGCTTGTCGGGCGAGACGCTGGCGTGCGTGGTCGAAGCGGGGTGCGTCATCAGCGAGCGCGAGTCGCCGATGTTGTTCGAGATGTCGACCAGTTCGAGCGCGTCGAGCAGTGCGTGCGCCTGTTCGCGCCCCTCGACCTCGAACGCGAAGATCGGCCCGCACGCGTCCATCTGGCGCTTGGCCAGTTCGTGCTGCGGGTGGCTCGGCAGGAAGGGGTGCAGCACGCGGGGCACGCGGCCTTCGAGGAATTCGCCGACCTTCATCGCGTTCTCCGACTGGCGGTGGATGCGCAGGTCGAGCGTCTCGAGGCCCTTGAGCACCACCCACGCGTTGAACGGCGACAGCGTCGGGCCGGTGTTGCGCGTGAACGGCAACAACGTGTTGGTGATGAAGTCCTCGGTCCCGCAGACCGCGCCGGCGAGCACGCGGCCCTGCCCGTCCATCATCTTGGTCGCGCTGTACGCAGTGACGTCCGCGCCGAACTCCATCGGCCGCTGCAGGGCCGGCGTCGCGAACGCGTTGTCGACGACTGTCGTGATCCCGCGTTCGCGCGCGATGTCGCAGATCGCCTTGAGGTCGGCGATGTCCATCGTCGGGTTGGCGGGCGTCTCGAAGAAGAACACCTTCGTCTCGGGGCGGACCGCGTCGAGGAACGCCTGCGGATCGCGCGCATCGACGATCGTCGTGGCGATCCCGAACTTCGGCAAAAGCGTGTCCGTGAGCCAGCGGCACGACCCGAACGCCGCACGGCCGCCGACGAGGTGATCGCCGGTCTGGAGCTGGCACAGCAGCGACGCGGTCATCGCCGCCATGCCCGTCGCCATCGTCCGGCACGCCTCGGCGCCCTCCAGCAGCGCGATCCGCTCCTCGAGCATCTGCACCGTCGGGTTCTGGAGGCGGGAATAGGTCATCCCCTCCTGCTCGCCGGCAAAGCGCGCTGCGGCGTCGCCGGCCTTGTCGTAGCAATAGCCCGAGGTGAGGAACAACGCCTCCGACGTCTCGCCATATTCGCTGCGGGCGGTGCCGCCGCGGATGGCGCGCGTCGCGGGACGCCAATTCTGGGTGATCGAACGATCCTGGCCGGTCTTGCGCTTCATGCCGCCGCTTTGCCGGGGGGGAGCCGCGATGACAAGCCTTGCGGGTATCGACGGTCTTGTCGAGCGGCTTCGAATGACGGCAGAAGGACCTTAGTTGGCGCCCCTCCCTGACAGGGAGGGGTTGGGGGTGGGTCGGTCTGTTGGCTGGCGTCTCGCTCCCCAAGGGGCCGACCCACCCCCGGCCCCTCCCTGCCAGGGAGGGGGGAAGGATCCTCAATGGTTCGACGTCCTTTATCAGCCGCGCTCTGCCTCGGCATCTTCGCCCAAGCCCTGTTCTGCTGGCGACTGGCGAGCCCGCACACTCTGGTGTTCGACGAGGTGCATTACGTCCCGGCGGCGCGCGCGCTGCTGGCGCTGTCGAACCCGGTGAACATCGAGCATCCGCTGCTGGGCAAGATCCTGATCGCGCTGGGGATCGCGCTGTTCGGGGATGGCCCGATCGGGTGGCGGATCGCCTCGACGATCGCGGGGACGGCGACCGTGCTCGGCATCTTCGCGATCCTGTGGCTGATGCTGGGACGGCTGCGGCCGGCGCTGGTCGGCGCCATCGTCGTGCTCGTCAACTTCACGGTGTTCGTCCAGGCGCGGATCGCGATGCTGGACGGCTTCATGGCCGCGTTCGTGGTCTGCGCGGTGGCGGCGCTGGCCTGGGCGATGCGGGGCACCGGCGGGCAGGTCTGGCGGCGTTGGCTGCTCGGCAGCGTGCTGCTGGGGCTTGCGGTCGGGGTAAAATGGACCGCCGCGCCGTATGTCGCCTATGCGGGCGTGGCGTTCCTGATCTTGCGGCGAGACCATCCGAACCGCTGGCCGGGGTTGCAGCCGCTGGCAGCGCTGGCGATCCTCGGCGGGGTCAGCATCGCGACCTATTTCGCGACGTTCGCGCCGGCGTTCTTCTACGCGACCGATCCGTTGACGCTCACCCGCCTGGTACCGTTCCAGTTCGAGATGCTCGCACGACAGACGCAGGTCTTGCCGCAGCACACCTACCAGTCCAGCTGGTGGACGTGGCCGCTGATGATCCGGCCGATCTGGTATCTGTACGAACCGGTCGACGGGGCCCAGCGCGGCGTGCTGATGCTGGGCAATCCGGCGGTGATGTGGGGTGGTCTGGTCGCCGTCGCGCTGTGCCTGTGGGGGGCGGTGCGCGAGCGAAGTGCAACGCTCGGCGTGGCGGCGGGGTTGTGGATCGGCTCCTATGCGATGTGGGCGATCATCCCGAAATCGATCGGCTTCTTTTATTATTATTATCTGTCGAGCATCTGGCTCGCGGTCGCGATCGCGGTCGCGCTCGACCACTATGGCCGCAGCCCGCGCCGCAGCCAGCGCCGCACCTGGGACGAGGCGTTTCTCGGGATCGCCGCCGGGTTGTTCGTATATTTCTACCCGATCCTGTCGGCAGCGGCGTTGCCCGGGCCACGTGCGTTCGTCAAATGGATGTGGTTCTCTACTTGGCCCTGAGGTTCGGCCCTGCCCCGCTCAGTACCGGCCCCAGGTAAATTTCGACGACAGCGCGTAGTTCCACACCGCGCCGACGAGCACGCCGATCAGCGCGGAGGCCGCCCAGGCACCGTCCCGCATCTCGTACAGGAACGCGGCGATCCCGACGTTCGCGACCGCGCCGACCGAACAGATCACCGCGAACGACACCCACCCGTCCGCCAGCTGCCGCCAGCCCTTCAAGCGTCGATCGCGGTAGGTCAGCGTGTTGTTGAGGAAGAAGTTGAAGGTGAGTGCAGCCAGCGTCGCGACGATTTCGGACAGCACGAACTGGACGCCCAGCCCGACGAACATCGCCGTCAGCACGCCCATGTGGATGCCGACGCCGAGCACGCCGATCGCCGAGAACATCGCAAACCGCACCGGCACGAACCGCCCGAACATCCGATCGTAGAGCGCGATCAGATATTCCATCGCGACGACATGATCGAGCTTGCTCTCGCCCTCGGAGCGGATGCGGAAGGTGTAGGGCAGTTCGGCGAAGCGCAGCGGGATCGGCGATGCGGTCAGCAGGTCGAGCAGGATCTTGAAGCCGATCGCCGACAGCTCGGGCGCGAGCCGGCGGGCAATATCGGTGCGGATCATGAAGAAGCCACTCATCGGATCGCTGAGGTCGGCCTTCAGCACGCGCCGCGACAGCCGGGTCGCCAGCGCCGACTTGGCGACGCGGTCCCGGTCCCAGTCGCCGGTGCCGCCACCGTCGACGAAGCGCGAGCCGATGACCACGTCCAGATCGTCGCGCCGCAGCAGATCGAGCATCGCAGGCAGCAGCGTCTCGTCATGCTGCAGATCGCCGTCGATCACTGCGACGATCGGCGCGGCGGTGGCGCACATCCCCTCGATACAGGCCGACGACAGCCCGCGCCGGCCGATCCGCTGGATCACGCGGACACGACTGTCGAGCCGGCCGATCTCGCGCGCGGCCTCGGCGGTGCCGTCGGGACTGTCGTCGTCGACGAAGATCGCCTCCCAGTGGCGTCCCGCCAGCGCCTGATCGAGCTTGGCGATCAGCGTCGGGACGTTGGCGCGTTCGTTGAACGTCGGAATGACGACCGCGAGTTCGAGCAGATCAGGCGTCAACCGAGGTGTGCCAGCACCGCATCGCCCATCGCGCGAGTCGACAGCGTGCCGCCAAGATCGGGCGTCCGCGCGCCGCCGAGAATCGCTTCGGCGACCGCCGCCTCGATCCGGTCCGCGGCGTCGGGCAGGTCGAGCGAGTGGCGCAGCATCATCGCCGCGGACAGGATCGCGGCGCACGGATTGGCCTTGCCCTGCCCGGCAATGTCGGGTGCACTGCCGTGGATCGGCTCGTACATGCCGCGACCAGTGCCATCGAGCGCGGCGGACGGCAGCATGCCGATCGAGCCGGCGCACATCGACGCCTCATCGGACAGGATGTCGCCGAACAGATTGCCGGTGACGATCACGTCGAACTGGCCGGGGTTGCGCACCATCTGCATCGCCGCGTTGTCGACATACATGTGGCTGAGTGCGACGTCGGGATAGTCTGCCGAAACCTCGATCACGACGTCGCGCCACAGCTGCGAGGTCTCGAGGACGTTCGCCTTGTCGACCGAGAGCAGCTTGCCTTTCCGGGTGCGCGCGGTCTCGAATCCGACACGAGCGATGCGCGCGATCTCGCGCTCGTCATAGCGCATCTCGTCATGGCCTTCGCGCAGGCCGTCGGCCGTAGTGCGGAAGCCCTTTGCGCCGAAATACACGTCGCCGGTGAGTTCGCGGATGATGACCATGTCGATCTCGCGGGCGATCTCGGGACGCAGCGCGGAAGCGTCCTCCAGGCCGGCGAACAGCTTGGCAGGCCGCAGGTTCGCGAACAGGCCCAGTTCCTTGCGCAGACCGAGAATGGCCTGCTCGGGGCGGAACTGGCGTTCGAGCGCATCGCAGTCCGGATCGCCGACCGCGCCGAACAGCACGGCGTCCGCGCGACGGGCGAGGTCGAGTGTCTCGGGAGGCAGTGGATGACCGACCGCCTTGTACGCGGCGCCGCCGACGAGGCCCTCTTCATAGCCGAGGTCGAGACCGAGCGTATCGAGCACCCGCCGCGCTTCCGCGGTGACTTCGGGTCCGATGCCGTCGCCGGCCAGTATCGCGATCAAGGGCATGTGCGTTCCTCCTGCGCGGCCCTTGCCGGGCGAGGCGCGCTCACGCAACCGCCCTTTTGAGCCGATCGACCAGCCTGTCGCGTGCCGCCAACGGATCGGCGCGACGATCGACGAGAATATCACGGGCCAGGAAATGGCCGGTCAGACGCAGGCCGTCGAAGATGTCGGACCAGTCCGCCTCGCCGCCAGTTTTGAGGAAGGGCGGCAATCTGAGCAACTTGGCCTCGTAGCCGAACGCCGCGCCGCGCGAGACGGCCGCGCCGCTCTTGGGAGACACGAACCCGAGATCGTCGTCCGCGCCGCTCGCTACGCAGCGATCGAGGTCGAGGCCGAAACCGAGTTCCGCCAGCACCAGCAGTTCATACCGCACTAGTGCCGCCGCCCAGCCCCGCGCCGACGGCGCCGCCTCGATCGCCCCGAGCACGCCGTCCAGCGCGTCATGGATATACGGATAGGGCTGCGCCTCGGGCAGCGCCGCAGCAGTCAGCGCGGTCGCCCATTCGAGCGCTCCCGCCGCGAGCGGTTCGCCGTGAAGCGCGGCTCGACTGTGGACCAGCTCGGCGGTCAGCGACGCGAGTTGCTCACCGGTGCGCGCACGCCATTCGCCCTGGATCACGTTCGCCTGGAGCAACACCGGGCGCATCGCCCGCGACCGGCCACCACGGACATAGCCCGGCTGAATGCCGTCGTGGCGGGTCAGCGCGCGAACGATCGCGCCGTGCTCGCCATGCTGGCGGACGGCGACGACGATGGCGGTGGCGCGCAGATGCATCCGCTCTCCTAGCCCGCCCGGACGGATAGCGGGAGGGGCACGCGGTGGCGGTCCGTGCGTTTCAGCGCGTGATCGTCCGCGTGAAGCGCTTGATGGCCGGATGCGTGACAGCCCGCTTCGCAATCGTCAGCCCGCGCTCGAACACGTTCAATGCCGAGACCGTCACCCGGTTCGCGATCGTCGGCCGCAGCAGCAGCACATCGATGCAGGCGATGCCCCCGGTTGCGAACTGCCGCTTGTGCTGGCCTTCGCCCTCGGTGAAATCGAACCGCACGAAGCGGCGTTCTGCGAAAAGCTGGCGCAGCGCCTCGGCCAGCAGCACGACACCGGGCGACAGATCGGTTTGCGCGGGATCGTGCCCGACAAAGGCATAGCGCAGCGAGCCGCCATCGCCGGTGCAGCACAGATACGCGATCGGCACATCCCGGACGAACATCAGCCATGCCCGCAACCGATCCGTCGCCGCGAACGGCAGCAGATCGGCAAGGTCGTCCGGCAGTCCGGCATCGAGCAGCCGTTCCTGATACGTCGTCGCCGAGATCGCGCGCGCCAACCGATGGAACACGGCAAGCTCACCGGGCGTGCGATAGGCCCGGATGTCGAGCGTGCCGCCGTTCGCCGCCGCGACCTTGCGCGTCTTGCGCGTGATGCCGGATCGCGCGTTGGCGGACATCCCCGCCAGCCATTTTGCCTCTCCTGCGGTGAGATCGACATGGTAGCGAACATACCGCTGGCGGACCGCCGTCAGCAGGCGATGATCGTCGAAACCCGGCTCCCCCGCCTCGGCCGGGTGGGCATCCGGCAATGAGGTCAGCAGATAGCCGTCCGCGTCGTCCGGCAGGCGCGGCAGCGACGCACGGACGACCACGAGCGCATCTTCGAGCGAATAGGGTATGCGCACCAGCCGCCGGTCGATCTGCACCAGCGTCCGCGCGCCGACCTGAAGTTTGAGCGCGAGCGTTTGCGGAGGAAGGGCAACCGCCATCAGTGGCGCCGGGATCGCGGCCGTTCCGAAATCCAGTTCGACCAGAGCTGTTCGGCCTGCCGCCATCGGGTCCGCAAAGGATCGGGTCCGAGCGGCGTGTCGTCGCGATCCAGCGCCAGCGTCGGGCCATCGGCGAAATGGGTGGTCGGCAGCACGTCGCGCATTTCCGCGAGCATGTCGCACAGCGCCTGGAAGCGGCGGACATGCACCGCATTCGCGCGCGTGCCGCGACGGTTGGCCAGCTCGAAGCCGTGGCTGACGATGGTCACGGCCGCATGCCCCGATGCTGCAGCGTGCTCGAGCGCGTCATAGCTTTCACCGGCGGACAGCGCGCACAGCTGGAAGGTGCGGACCCGACCCCGCACGTCCTCGATCACCGTGACCGGCACCTCGATGATCCCGGCCGGCTCGGAGTGCGCACCTTTGCCGCCGCGCCGAACCGGAGCGATCTGGCGCGCGGGCAGCGAGATTCGACTCAGCCCGTCCGAGCCATTGTGGCTGCTGTCGTACGCGAACCCGAGCGATGCCAGCGCTGCAAGCGTATCGTCGTTCGCGGCATAGCTGCCGGCGCGAAACGCGATGGGCTTGGGCGCGCCGGCGTCGACGAGCAACTCGGTCGCACGAACGAGCAACGCTACCTGCTCGTCATACGCGTAATCGAAGAGCTCGAACCGATCATGCGCGACGCCGCGATCCCCGGCACGCGCCGTCGTCCAATTGGGGTGGAGGTGGAGCTGCACTTCCTGTCCGGCCTCGAGGATCGTCTCGACCATGCGACGAACGGGTGCGAGGCCGAAGGTGATCGCGGGCATAGGGTCGACGAAGAAACACGCCTTGAGATCGTGACGCGCGAGTTTGGCCAGTTGATAGCCGAGCCCGACGCCCGCCGGCTCCAGCGATCGCGCGTAAATCCCCTCGCAATCGAGCCCGGCGACGTGATGCCGCCATGCGAATTCGGTATCGACGGTAAGAAACACGGGCGTGGGCACAGATAAGGTCTTATCAAGAGGTCGTGAACTTTGCGTTTCGTTTTCTTCCAACCGCAAATGACACCCGGCCACCCAAACCGTGCGCTTGCAACTATCGCGAGTGGTAGAAGTCGTAGACCTGTTGCGCGACGCCCGCAGACACGCCGGGTGCCTGTTGCAGGTCCTGCAAACTCGCATTGCGCACCGCGCGGCCGGTGCCGAAGTGCATCAGCAACGCCTTTTTCCGTGCGGGGCCGATGCCGGGGACCTCGTCGAGCGGGCTGGCGCCGATCGCCTTGCTGCGCTTGTCGCGGTGGACGCCGATTGCGAAACGATGGACCTCGTCGCGCAGGCGCTGGAGGTAGAACAGCACCGGCGCATTGACCGGAAGCTGGAACTCGCGGCCGTCGAGCATGTGGAACACCTCTCGCCCATCGCGGCCGTGTTCCGGTCCCTTGGCGATCCCGACCAGGCACACGTCCTCGACGCCGATCTCCTCGAGCGCGGCCTTCACCGTGTTGAGCTGCCCCTTGCCGCCGTCGATCAGGACGAGATCCGGCCAGTCGCCCGAATCGCGATCGGGGTCCTCGGCCTGCGCGCGCGAGAACCGGCGCGTGAAGACCTCGCGCATCATCGCGAAATCGTCGCCCGGGGCGGTATCCTTGTTCTTGATGTTGAACTTTCGATACTGGCCCTTCCGGAAGCCCTCGGGACCCGCGACGACCATCGCGCCGGTCGCGGCGGTGCCCTGGATGTGGCTGTTGTCGTAGATCTCGATGCGCTCAGGTGGCTCGGCGAGGTCGAACAGGTCGGCGACCTCGCGCAGCAGCTTGGCCTGCGTGGTCGATTCGGCCTGGCGGCGTTCGATCGCCTCGATCGCGTTACGCTTGGCCTGATCCATCAGGCGGCGGCGGTCGCCGCGCTGCGGGACCTGCAGCGCGATCTTGTAGCCGGCGCGTTCGCCTAATGCTTCAGCGAGCAGTGCGCCTTCCGTCAGTTCGCGGTCGAGCAGGATCTGCTTGGGCGGCGGGACCTCCTCGTAGAACTGGCCGAGGAAGCTGGTCAGCACCTCGTCCTCGGGGACGTCGTTGGTGTGCTGCGGGAAGAAGCTGCGATGACCCCAGTTCTGGCCGCCGCGAATGAAGAACGCCTGGATGCCGATCAGGCCGTCCTTGCACGCCATTGCGAAGATGTCGGCGTCGCCCACACCCTCCGCGTTGATCGCCTGCGTGCCCTGGATGAAGGTGAGCGCGCGGAGACGATCGCGGAGCAGCGCCGCGAGTTCGAAGTCCATGTTCTCCGCGGCGGCCTGCATCTGCGCGCCGAGCTTGGCCTGCACGCCGGTCGATTTGCCGCCGAGGAACGCCTTCGCATCTTCGGTCAGTTCCCGGTACGCGGCCTCGTCGATCCGGCCGACGCAAGGGGCTGAGCAGCGCTTGATCTGATACAGCAGGCACGGCCGGTCGCGGGTCTTGAAGAAGCTGTCGGTGCAACTGCGCAGGAGGAACAGCTTCTGGAGCGCGTTGAGCGTGTTGTTGACCGACCCGGCGCTGGCGAACGGGCCGTAGTAATTGCCCTTCGCCCGGCGCGCGCCGCGGTGCTTCTGGACGCGCGGGAAGGCGTGGTCGTCGCGCAGGAGGATGAACGGGAAGCTCTTATCGTCGCGCAACAGCACGTTGTAGGCGGGGCGATACCGCTTGATGAGCTGCGATTCGAGCAGCAGCGCCTCGGCTTCGTTGTTGGTCGTGACGATCGTCATCGACCGGGTCTGCGACACCATCCGCTGGAGGCGCTTCGTCAGCCGCTCGACCTGGACGTAGTTCGCGACGCGGTTCCGAAGCGCACGCGCCTTGCCGACGTAGAGCACGTCGCCCCGCGCGTCCTGCATCCGGTAGACGCCGGGGCGGATCGGCAGCGTGTCGAGCACGTTCCGGATCGCGGCTACGCCTGCTGCGAGGTCGGGCGCTTCACCGCCACCGCGGACAGCGAATGTGGATTTGTCTTCGTTGAACCGGTCGGGGGAATTGGGGGAGGACATCGTTGGGGAATCTAGGGAGTGCGAGGGGGTTATGCCAGCGGAAGGCAGTGATGTTCACGCGATGGCGCGATGGCGCGAAGAGAAGGTTGTTTTCGCGCAGAGGCGCAGAGGACGCTGAGAGAAGGGTCGATCGGAATTAGCGTCCGTTCTCAGATCGCCGAAGGCTCAAGATCCTCTTAGCAATCCGAACATCAGTCCAAAGCGCAACTCCTCCGCGCTCTCTGCGCCTCTGCGCGAACCAATCTTCCTTCTCTTCGCGCCTTTGCGCCTTCGCGTGAAACAACCTTCTCGACGTCCACGGGCGAAGGCAGAGGTCAGGTTTGAGCGAAGACCTTGGTGCCGACGATGCCGACTACGGTCAGCGCCATGAAGCAGGCCTGGATGCCGCTGACCTTGTCGCCGAACAGGATGACGCCGCCGATGATGACGCCGATCGCGCCCGCGCCGGTCCAGATCGCGTAAGCGGTGCCGGCGGGGAGGCCGCGCATCGCGAGCGCGAGCAGGCCCATGTTGACGAAGCTGAGGATGATCGGGACGCTGGAGGCCTGCCACGTGGCGACGGTGGCCGCCCATTTTAGACTAAGCGCCCAGCAGATTTCGGTGACGACGGCGACGGCGAGGATGAGCCAGGACATAGGTGTTCTCCAACGGGCTCAGATTGGAGACTCGGCCGCCGGAAACCCGGGAAGAGACGGCCGTCTGTGCAAAACAGGAAAAGCGCCAAGCGAACTACCGTTCCCTCGCGGAGGCGGGGGTCCAGGGTTGCAGGCGCTGTCCTATGAGATCCTGGGCCCCCGCCTTCGCGGGGGAACGGCAGCGCTTCGAGCGCTGCCCCCGGTTAGTTCAGGCGGCTGAGGCCCGAGATCGAGCGGTCCACCATCATGCGATCGGCGGCTGCGTCGTGATGCTCGGCGATGAGGATACCGGCAGCCTTCGCCGCAGCATCCGCCGCCCGCGCACGGACTTCGGCGATTGCGGCGCGTTCGGCGGCAGCGATCTTGTCCTCGGCCATCTTGGCGCGGCGGGTCATGAGGTCTTCGGCGCCCGCCTTGGCCTTGGCGATGATCGCCGCGGCTTCGTGGTGGGCGTGGGCCTTCATGGCTTCGGCTTCGACGTGCGCGGTCTTGGCCTTCGCCTCGTACTCGGTGCGAATCGCTTCGGCTTCGGCACGGAGCGCCTTGGCTTCGTCGAGCTGTGTGCGGATGCCGGCGATGCGCGTGTCGAGCATCTTGCCGATCATCCCCGGAACCTTCTTCCAGATCATCAGCAGGATGACGACGATCATCGCCACCGCGACCCAACCGGTCGAGGTCAGGCCGAGCGCGGTCGGGTCGGGCACATGCTCGACGCCGCCGGGCGCGGCCGTGTGACCCTGGAGGCCCTGGTTGTCGATCGCACCCTCGGGCGCCATGCCCTCGCCGTGGATGACCTTTGCGGCCGAATCTGGATTAGCCATGCGCCGTCGTCCTGCGTACCGCGTCGGTCGCCGCGTCCAGGCTGACCTGGAGGCCGGCTACCTTGGCGGCCAATTGCTGTGCTGCTTCGGCGGCGACACCCTGCAAGTTCGAGAGCGCCTCGGCCTTAGCGTTCGCGACCGCCAGATCGTGATGACCCAGCCGCTCGGCAAGGTCGGCGTCGGCCGCATGGACCTGCTGCTCGAATGCGGTCGCCGCACGCTTGGCTGCTGCCGCGGTCTCCGCCTGCGCCGCAACGCGGGCCGCGTCCCTTTCGGCCTGCCAGTTCGCCTGGACCGTATCGGCCTGCGCACGGGCGGCGACCGCTGCCGCCAGATCGCCGGCGATCTTGCCTTCGCGCGAGTCCACATTGGACACGATCTTTGGCACCATTCCCTTGCCGATCCCGAAATACAGGATGCCGAAGGTAAGGAGCAGCCAGAAGATCTGCGAGGCGTAGGTAGCGGCTATCTGGGCAATCTGGGGCATTGGTCTGTCCTGCGTTAATCCGGCCGGGCGCGGTTGCCCGGCCAAATCAGCGAGTGGTTAGGCGACGAACACCAGGATGATCATGGTGACGAAGGCGAGCAGACCGAGAAGCTCGGCTGCTGCGAAACCGATGAACAGACGGCCCTGCTGGCTGTCAGCTGCGCCCGGGTTACGGAGAGCGCCGGCGAGGAACTGAGCGAACACGTTGCCCACGCCGAGTGCTGCGAGGCCCATGCCGATCGCTGCGAGGCCGGCACCGATCATCTTTGCTGCTTGTGCGTCCATGGTAAATTCCCTTTGAAAATCAGTTGGTAAATAGAAAACTTAGTGAAGGTTTACGGCGTCGTTCAGATAGACCGACGTCAGCAACGCGAACACATATGCCTGGATCGCGGCAACCAGCAGCTCGAGTAGCGTGATGCCGATCATCAACAGCATGCTCGGCGCGGTCACCAGACCGATATACATCCCGCCCAGGTTCAGGCCGTTGATCACGAACGCGGCCAGCACCTTGAGCAGGATATGCCCCGCGGTCATCGCCACGAACAGTCGCAGACCGAGCGAGAACGGACGCACCAGGAACGACATCAGCTCGACCACGAAGATCAGCGGGATCATCAGCGCGGGCGTGCCGCTCGGCACGAACAGCGAGAAGAAGTGGAAGCCGTGCTTGCCGAAACCGACGAGCAGCACGATCGCGAAGCTGATCAGCGCCAGCACGCCGGTGACGGTCATGTGGCTGGTCACGGTGAACGGGTGCACGCCGGGGACGATCCCGAACGGCAGGAGCCCGATGATGTTCGCGAACAGGATGAACATGAACAGCGAGAAGACATAGGGCACGAAGCGCTTGCCGCCGGGGCCGACATTCTGCTCGAGCATGCCCGAGATGAAGCCGGTGAAGCCCTCGACCGCCATCTGCCAGCGACCGGGGACGAGCTCGCGCTTCATGCCACCGATCATGAACGCCCAAAGCGCGACCAGCGTCACCACCATCCACAATGCGGAGTTGGTGAACGACAGGTCATAGCCACCAACGATCCAGTGCGAGCCGAACGCCGGCTCGATCAGGAACTGGTGCATCGGATCGATCTTGCCGCCCTGTTCTGCCGCCACGTGGAATCCCTGCCGTCTTGATACGACAAACGCCCGGTTACTCCGGGCGTTCGCCTGAAATTCGAATGATCTGCCTGAACGCGACCGCTATCCCGAGGAACAGCAGCACGATCAGTCCCCAAGGGCCAGTGCCGAACCAATGGTCTATCAACCATCCGATCAGCGCACTGCCGACGAGACTCCCGATCAGAGCGGAAATGACGCGATTGCCTTGCGAGTACCCCCGCTCGGCATCCGCCCCCTTCTGCCCCTTTGCGAGCGTTTCCCGATGCTGCGCCTCTCGCAATCGCTCATCGAGCGCGGAAAGTCGCGGATCTTCAACACCCTGGGGGTCCTGTCCGGGTTCGATCTCCGCCACGCACGTTCCTCCACCTGATTTCGCATCGGGGAGGAAGCAAGCAGCGACGAGCGATCCCGCCAAGGCGCGGTCCGTTTAGAAAAGGGGGGGGTGCAAGTCAACCGGTGTGACAGGAGCGTCATCAATGGGGCTGCGGATGGGATTGGGCCAACCCTACTTCTTCCCCCCTCCCTGGAAGGGAGGGGCCGGGGGTGGGTTGGCCGGTTGGCTGCCGTTACGGTCCCCAAGCGGCCTACCCACCCCCAACCCCTCCCTAGTCAGGGAGGGGAGCACTTCAGATTAAACGCAGCGCGAATCGCGTTCGGGCGCACCGGCGGTGCGGGTCTTCCAGACACCGTTCGGCGTCTTGTACTTTTCGCCGGGGTTGGTCTGCAGGATCAGGTTGCAGCCGCTCGTGAAGGCGAGTTGCTCGACCGTCGCGCCGCTCGCCTGCGCTTTTGCCGTGTACGCCGACTTGCGCTGGATATTGATGTTGTTGACCAGCGCGCGCAGATCGCCGCTTGCCGCCCCGACGAGGCCAAGATAGCCGTCCGGCTGCTCGCCGACCTCGCCGCCCGCACGCGCCGCGGCATAGGCCGGATCGCGCTGCGCCGACGCCGCCACCGAAAGGCCGCCGAGAACCGCCGCTGCGGCAATCATGGCAATGACCTTCTTCATATCAAAATATCCCCGGATTCTGCTGGATCAACGATTTCGCCTCGCCATCGAGACGATAGACCACTTCCTGCGTGACGTTGATGTTGAGGTTGATCTCGATCGGCTTGTCGGGCGCCGACACGTTGATGCAGCCCGGCAGGGCGGCCGTCAGCCCGATAATCGCGATCGTCCTCGTCATCCTGCGCAAGATCGGCCTTTGCTCCAGCTTCTTCAATCCTGTTTCGGTCATGGCACGATCCTGCTTGCGGGAGGCTGAATGGTTGGAAGTTTGGGCGTCGGGTTGGGGGGCGGGGGCGCGGCCTGCTGTTGCAGCAACGCGGGGAGGTTGCGCTGGATCAGCCGCTTCGGATCATAGAAGCTCTGCGCCGAATCCAGCAGCCCGCGGAACGGCGCCTTGATCCGGATATTGAAGATGAACGGCAGTTTTTGCAGGCGACGGACGATGAAGTTCGCCTTTGCCCCTTCCCCCTGGCTGATCCCGGCGAAGCGGACGTCGGTAACCATCTCGCCCGCGAGCGGCCCGTTCATGCCGACCCGCAACGACTGGTAGCGCAGCGACTTCAGCGCCTGGAACGCGATGTTCGCCCAGACGCCGAGATCCTTCTGGCTTAGATCGCCGACATAGGCGAGCGTGCCGCCGCCCGGCCGGACGCGCAGGTCGCCGCCCTCGATCCGGCCGCCGGTCTCGTCGAAGATCATCGGCAGCACGCCGTCGAAGATCCCGGTCGCATCAAGATTCTTGAAATCGAACTGTTGCAGGAACTGGTCGGCGGCCATGTTCGCGACGTGGAACGTCATCCGCCGCTCGGACTGCGCGGAGAAATCGAGCAGCGTCGGGTCGAGCGTCAGCGATCCCCCCGCGAACGGCCACCGCCCGCCCTCAACGCGCACGCGCGCACCCGGGAGCGTCTGGTAGCGGATCGTGCCGTCGTTGACCGGGATACCGGGGTTGAGCGTGCGGATCGTCGCCACCTGCCCCGGCGCGCTTTGGAGATTGAGCAGGTCGGTGAAGCGGATCTCGGTAGCGATCCCCGTGACGGGGCCAAATGCGGCGGCAAGATCGGTGCCGGCGGTACGGAATACCCCATTGCTCGTCACGCCATCGGGGTTCCAGGCGATATGCCCCTCGCCGCTGACCGATCCGTTG
Source organism: Sphingomonas faeni (assembly GCF_040407565.1). GTDB lineage: Bacteria > Pseudomonadota > Alphaproteobacteria > Sphingomonadales > Sphingomonadaceae > Sphingomonas > Sphingomonas faeni_F. The sequence goes on along the minus strand of NZ_JAPZPR010000001.1, from coordinate 329,994 downwards.
ACGTCGGCGATCACGCCGAAGGTCAACGGGGTCAGCGCGTCGGGTTGCAGCTTGTCCTTGGCGAACGCGATCGCGGGTACGGCGAGGTCGGCCTTGCCTGCGCCGGCGCCGAGCGCGTGGGTCAGTGTGACGTCGGCGACCTTGGTGTTGGTGGTCGGTTCGAACAGCGTGCCCGCCGCGGTGATCGTGCCGTTGACCAACTGAAGCGTTACGGAGCGCGCGGGGAGCGGCTTGAACCGAGGAGTCGGCGCGGCATCGGAAACCCCCATCGCGCCGGTGAGGTTGAGCGCGCCATTGACGAGCGTCCAGTCGCCGGCGGCCTCCCCGAGCAGCAGCGGCACGTTGGCGATCTGTCCCGAGCCACCCGTGAACGCACCGGCCACGCCTCGCCCGTTCATGCGGCCCGTGACAGTGGCGAAATCGAGTCGCGTGCCACGTTCCGGCGCGCCGATCCGGGTCTGCACGCCGTCGATCGCAAAGCCGCGATCCGCCAGCCGCACGGTCGCTCCGGCGGTCGCGAGCGTGATCGCGGTGGTGCCGAGTCGCCCTCCCAACTTGGCCGCAGCGATCTTCGCGCCGCCGCTGACCCGAGCACCGTTGATCTGCACCAGCGCGCCGTCGACAGGGCACAAGGTCAGCCGCGACGGATCGAGCACCAACCCGGATATCGCCAGGCGCTGGACTGCCAAAGGCACGCAACCGGTGTTGACGACCAGACGTCCGCGACCGTCCCAAAGCACCGCAACCGGCATCGACAGACCGTCGACCCGGTTGGCGGAACCGCCCGAACCGATCGGTCCCCCGAGCGTGACACGCGTCGCGATCGAGGTTGCCCCGCCCGGCGTCGCGCTGAAGGTGACGGGCGTCAGCGCCAGTCGCGCGTCTCCCGCCGCATAGGGCGCGATGGTGGCGAGGCCGCGAATCGCTGCGCCTGGTTTCGCCTGCACCAGCGACACGCGCGCCTCGGGCAAGCCGCCGCCGCGCATCGCAAGAACCGTGTCGAGCCGCACGCCACCATTCGGCCAGCCAAACGCAACCCCGCTCCCGCCGCCAAGCGCCACGCGCGCACCACTGGCGGAGGCGAGCGCGAGACGGGACAGCATCGCCTTGCCGCGTCCGCCATCGATCCGCACGCGAAGGTCGGCGTCAGCGGCAAATCCGCGGCCGGCCTTCTGGACCGCCTGCGTTACCGCCTTAGCAAACGGCGCGACGGGCGTCCCGGCGCCCGCATCACCGATGCCCGCCAGCCCCGCGAGTCGCTTCTGCGCCACCGCCGCCCCGCTCGCCTGGACTCGCCCATCGAACGCGATCTGCTGGCCGATCCGGTAGGCGCCCGCGAGCGAAACCCGACGCGCGCCGCCCTCGGTGGTGCGAACGGTATCGGCAGCGATGTTCGCCTTGCCGCCGGTCGCCGCCGCACTTCCGGTGAAGTCGATCGTGCCCCCGGCACCAGCCAAAGTCACACCCGGCGTCCGTGCTGCGCCCGTCTTGAGCGTCGCCTTACCCTGCCAACGATCGAGCGCCGCCGAAAGGCCGACGTCCAGATCGGCCACGATCCGCTCCACTTGCGTCGTCCCGCAGGCGAGCCGCGACACGCGCACCGGCCCCGTGATCGTCGGTTTCGCCGCGTCGATCCGCAACTTCACCGTCGCCGCGAGCCGATCGATCACGCACCCGCCGACATCGAGCCGCTCGCTGATCGCTGCCAGCGTACCGCGGAACCCGTCGTCGAGCTTGCCGGAGCCAGCCAGTTTCAAACCGACGATCCCTTGCGGTGTCTCCAGCCGCATCCGACCATCGGCGACCGATACGTCGAGCGCGGGCAACGCGAACGGCTTCCCCGACGGCGCCGGCAGCAGTTTGTCGATCGCACCGAGCGAGACCTTGCCATCCACCAGTCGCCCGCGCAGCCGGACCTTCCCTGCGTGCACGCCCTCCAGATACGGCCCCGACAGTCCGACCCCAGTCCGCGTCTCGACCCAATCGGCGACCAGATCGGGATGCGCCGGATCGCCGATCACGACGTTGGTCAATCGCTGGCCACCCAGCGCGAGGTCGGCGATGTCGTAGCGTGCTGGCACGCCGGCCTTGGCGAGTTCACGGTCGATGAACCCCTCGGCGATCGGTTTTCGCACCAGCCACAAGACGACCAGCCCCGCGATCAGGAGCAGCGCCACCACCAGCGCAACGCGGCGGGCAGTCGCAGGACGGCGAGGGTCGGCCCCTGTCTCGCTCGTCTCACTCACCTACTTACTCCGCCACGCTTTCAAGACCTGCATAGGCGGGAGCGAGGCTCTCATGCAATTGCGCGTGGATGTGCTAGCATATCAAAATGGCCGATCCGGACGAAGACGCTGACGTCCGGGGGGACGATCTGAAGGGCCATCGCGGTCGCCTCCGCAAACGCCTGTTCGAAGGCGGCAGCGATGCGCTGCTCGACCATGAACTCATCGAATACCTGCTCGCGATCGCGATCCCCCGCGGCGATACCAAGGCGCTCGCCAAGGCGCTGATGCGCGAGTTCGGCGGGATCGGCGGGGTGCTGACCGCGGATGCCGAAGCGCTCGGCCGGGTAAAGGGCATGGGCGAGATCTCGACCGCGGCGATCAAGATCGCACACGCCGCCGCGATCCGCCTGCTCCAGTCGCACGTCAGCGACCGCCCGGTGCTCGCCAACTGGCAGGCGCTGCTCGATTATCTCCGGGCCGATATGGCGCACCACGCGATCGAGCGCTTTCGCGTGCTGCATCTCAATACAAAGAACATGTTGATTCGCGACGAGGTGATGAGCAAGGGCTCGATCGACCAGGCCGCCGTATACGTCCGCGAAGTCATCCGCCGCGCGATCGACCTAGGCTCCGCATCGATCATCCTCGTCCACAACCACCCAAGCGGGGATCCTTCCCCGAGCCGCGCGGACATCGACATCACGCGGACGATTGCAGAGGCGGGCAAGCGGCTCGGCATCACCGTCCACGACCATATCGTGATGGGTACCGCCGGCCATGTAAGCCTGCGCGCCCAGGGGTTGATCTGACGCAATAAGATAAGCGTGTAAGTTCCCGCAAAACCCGGGCCGTTTCACGCGCACCTTCGTTGTCTCATCGAAGGAATTGCATGTGGACAACAAGTTACACGACGAAGCCTCGACCGTGACGGCGGATCATGGCCAGGTACTGGTCGATGGGCCGGACGGCGTTGCGGTATCGCTGACGCCGGACGCAGCCGTAGAGACGTCCGATCGGCTGCTCGAGGCCGCCGTCGAAGCGCAGGGCCAGATTTTGACCGAGACGCTGGCAGAGAAGGAACGGGCCGCGCGCAAGTCCGGCTGACCGCGACTTCGTCCTATGGGGTCGACGGGTCAAAGGTCGCGGGAGGTCGATGCCCTTTGACCCGTTCGCGAGGTCAGCCCTGCGACAGGAAGCTGGTGACTTCGGTCTTGGTCAGCGACTTGCTCTTGTCGGTATCGGCCTGCGCGAAGGCGGCGGAGACCCATTTCTTGGTCTCGGGCGCGTCCGGCTTGGTCGACGGATCGGTCTTGGACTTCAACGCGACCATCCAGCCGCCGAATTCGGTCGCGCTGAGTTTGCCGTCGCCGTTCTTGTCGTAGGTCGGGAACTCGGTGTCGACGACCTGTGCGACCTGGCTGCCGGTAGCTGGCTGCTCGCGTGCGGCGGGTTGCATCGGGACGGCATCGGTTGGCGTACCAGATGGGGCGGCCTGTCCGACAGCAGCACCGCTCGGCGCCGAAGTCTGCGGGGATGTCGTGGTCGACTGCGCCAATACGGGTGCAGCAACCAGGGCCGCGCCGGCCAGCATAGCATATTTCAACATTGCGTCTCTCCGGTAGTGTTCTACGCGTCTACTAAGCGATTTTGTGACCATGCCCGATATATACTCGGCATAGCGAACCGCTTCCCCATTCTATACGCGCCACGTCGCCCGATTTATACCTCGCGACGGGTGTTTGAACCTTCTCCTGCGTCCTGCTACCGCGTTTCGCATGCAACCGCGGGCCGAACGGCACGCGACGCGCCCTACCCTTCACGCTCCCGAGGAAACCCGATGGTCCCCCGCTATTCCCGCCCCGACATGGTCGCGATCTGGACGCCCGAAGCGCGCTTCAAGATCTGGTTCGAGATCGAGGCGCACGCCACCGACGCGCTCGCCGAACTCGGCGTGGTCCCCAAGGAAGCCGCCGCCGCGATCTGGGAAAAGGGCGCGTTCGAGGTCGATCGGATCGACGAGATCGAGCGCGAGACCAAGCACGACGTGATCGCCTTCCTGACCAACGTCGCCGAGCATGTCGGCCCCGAGGCGCGCTTCATGCATCAGGGAATGACCTCGTCCGACGTGCTCGACACGTGCTTGGCGGTGCAGTTGGCTAAGGCGAGCGACATCCTGATCGCCGATCTCGACGCACTGCTGGTGGTGCTCGAACGCCGTGCGCGCGAGCACAAGATGACGCCGACGATCGGCCGCAGCCACGGCATCCACGCCGAGCCGGTGACGTTCGGGCTGAAGCTGGCGCAGGCGCATGCCGAGTTCGCGCGCAACCGCGCGCGGCTGGTGGCGGCGCGCGAGGACGTCGCGACCTGCGCGATCTCGGGCGCGGTGGGGACGTTCGCGAACATCGATCCGTTCGTGGAAGAGTATGTCGCGGGCAAGCTCGGCCTGTCGGTCGAGCCCGTCTCGACGCAGGTGATACCGCGCGATCGCCATGCAATGTTCTTTGCGACGCTGGGCGTGATCGCCAGCTCGATCGAGCGGCTCGCGACCGAGGTCCGCCATCTCCAACGTACCGAAGTGCTCGAAGTCGAAGAGTTCTTCTCGCCCGGCCAGAAGGGGTCGTCGGCGATGCCGCACAAGCGCAACCCCGTGCTGACCGAGAACCTCACCGGTCTCGCGCGAATGGTCCGCGGGTATGTGACGCCGGCAATGGAAAACGTCGCGCTCTGGCATGAGCGCGACATCTCGCACTCGTCGGTCGAGCGGTATATCGGTCCCGATGCGACGATCACGCTCGACTTCGCGCTCGCGCGGCTGACCGGGGTGATGGACAAGCTGGTCGTGTACCCCGAGCGGATGTTGAAGAACCTCAACAAGATGGGCGGTCTCGTCCATTCGCAGCGTGTGCTGCTGGCGCTGACGCAGGCGGGGGTGAGCCGCGAGGACGCGTATCGGCTGGTCCAGCGCAATGCGATGAAGGTGTGGGATTCGGACGGTGCCCTGTCGCTGCTCGAACTGCTCAAGGCTGATCCCGAAGTGACGCTGAGCGATGCCGAACTCGAGGACAAGTTCGACCTCGGCTATCACCTGAAGCACGTCGACACGATCTTCACCCGCGTCTTCGGCGCAGCCTGACTCCCCTCGTCATCCTGACGAAAGTCAGGATCCAGAGTAACCAAACGCTGTCCTGCTTGGCTCTGGATCCTGACTTTCGTCAGGATGACGGATGAAGCTGGACAGTGACCAATCACGAGATCGCGCCAAAGTGCACGCAACGCAATTGCGATTACGCGTTACAAAATTGCGACAGCACGCAACTAAGACCATATCCCGCTTGCCGGATATTGTTCCGGCATCGGAGACCTACCCATGCGCATGTTCGAAACCGTGACCAGCACCATGCTGGCGATCGCGGCTCAAGCGCTGGTGGTCGGGGTGGTCATCACCGCCTTCTGATCCATCGGCCCGCCCGCCCCCTTCCGAGGGGGCGCGGCTAGGCCGTGAATTCGGCGCAATAGCGAAGAGTGCAGGTCCGAACCGGATCAATACCTCGCCATACGCAGTCGAATCGGTTGCGCACCCGATAGCGGTTGCGATGATGTGCCTCCACTATTCCTGTCGGCCCGGCGGAGACTTGCCCGGCGAACATCAGGGAAACCGGTTATGAGGCTGCATCAGGCTTTGCTTACGTCGGCGCTCTTCGCGCTGCCCGCTCAAGCTCAGGACGAAATACCACTCTCGCGACCCTCGCTCGAAGCTGCACTGCCCGAAGACGTGCGCTTGCTGCTGGCAAGCGCAACCAGTGCGCAGTCGCTCTTTCCAGTAAATGGATCGGAGCCTTTTGCAGGCACCGTTTTGAAGGCGGACGTCATCAGTTTCTCCACAGGCAGCGAATTGGTTCTCCAGAACTCAACTGCACCCTTCATAATTATCGCAGCACGTGACGTGAAATTTCCCGATTCCGAATCGAGCTATCGGGTCAGATTCGTGGATGCGCCAGCGGCGGATGGCGTCGACGGACCGGATGGTTCGGTAGGCTCTAACGGCCAAGGCGAGGAGAATTTTACCGGCAGGTCGGGCGCCGCTGGCGCCACTGGGCAATCAGGGGGTGCGGGAGTCGCGCGTGCGTTACCGCACGTCTACTTGATCGTGGATCACTTTTCGATTGGTAACAATGCGAAGCCGCGACTGATCAATCTATCACTCAAACTACGTGGCGTGACCGGTGGCGATGGTGGCCGCGGAGGCGCTGGCGGAGATGGCGGTGATGGCGCGCAGGGCCATAAAGGATCGGACGGGCTTTTCGACTGCAAGCATGGCGGCGGTGATGGCGGCCGCGGCGGCGATGGCGGCATCGGTGGAGCGGGCGGGGAAGGCGGCAAAGGAGGCGATGGCGCTTCACTAAGCTTCGTATCGACTCCTCTTGGCGTCAGCCAGTTCGGTTACGCTTCTATTCTCAACCAGGGCGGCACGGGTGGCGGCGGCGGGATCGGCGGGCGGGCGGGCCGCCCCGGTTATGGCGGCCCTGGTGGCCATGGCAGCATACATTGCGGCGGGGGTCACGGCGGCGGAGCCGGAACCCGACCCATAAGCGGTGCGGCCGCCACCGACGGCCCCCGCGGTCAAAAAGGCACGGTCGAATTGATCAGCGTGCCGACAGTCCCGGTCACGTGAACAACAGCGCGGGGGAGGCAGACACGGTTCCTCCTTCCCGGGTGAGACCAATCATTCCCCCGCGAACACGCCCTTCAGCTTGGCGAAGAAGCCCTGACTCGCCGGGCACTCGTCGCCCGTCTCCGTCTCGCGGAACATCTCGAGCAGTTCCTTCTGGCGGTTGCTGAGACGCGTGGGGGTTTCGACGTCGATCTGGACGACGAGGTCACCGTGGCCACGGCCTTGCAATACCGGCATGCCGGCGCCGCGCTGGCGGAGTTGCTTGCCCGACTGGATGCCGGCGGGGATCTTCACTTCGTGCGTGCGACCGTCGAGGCCGGGGATCGACAGCGACCCGCCAAGCGACGCGACCGTGAAGCTGATCGGCGCGCGCGCGAACAACGTCGTGCCTTCGCGCTCGAACAGATTGTGCTTGGTCACGTGGAGGAAGATGTAGAGATCGCCGGACGGTGCGCCGCGGGCGCCTGCCTCGCCTTCGCCTGACATGCGGATGCGCGTGCCTTCGTCGACGCCGGGAGGTACGTTGATCGACAGCGTCTTGGTCTTCTCGACGCGACCTTCGCCGCGGCAATCGGGGCATGGGTCGGCGATGACTTCGCCCGCGCCGTTGCAGACCGGGCAGGCGCGTTCGACCACGAAGAAGCCCTGCTGCGCGCGGACTTTCCCATGACCGCCGCAATGCTGGCAGGTCTTAGCCCGCGTACCGGCCTTGGCACCCGAGCCGTCGCAGGTGTCGCAGAGCGCGGAGACGTCGATCGTGATCTCGGTCGTCTTGCCGTGAAACGCTTCCTCCAGGCTGACTTCCATGTCGTAGCGCAGGTCCGCGCCGCGTCGTGCCGCCGAGCGACCGCCGCCGCGCTGTGCGCCGCCCATGAATTCGCCGAAGACGCTTTCGAAGATATCGCTGAAGCCGCCGAAGTCCTGCGCGCCGCCGCCGTGACCGCCACTGCCTCCGTTCTGGAACGCGGCATGGCCGAAGCGATCATAGGCCGCGCGCTTCTGCGGGTCCTTGAGGCACTCGTACGCCTCGCTGACCGCCTTGAACTGCGCTTCGGAATCCTTGCAGCCCGCATTCTTGTCCGGGTGATACTTCATCGCGAGCTTGCGGTAGGACGACTTGATCGTCCCCGCATCCGCGGTCCGCTCGCATTCGAGCAGTTCGTAATAATCTGTCTGGGTACTCATACCGGCCCTCTTAGCCCTCTCCCCTCCGGGGAGAGGGTTTGGGTGAGGGGCAGTTCCGGGCGGCAGCGCTCGTGGCGGCCCCTCACCCCGGCCCTCTCCCCGGAGGGGAGAGGGAGTTTCGGTTACGCCTTCGGGTTGTCGTCGACTTCCGAGAACTCGGCATCGACGACGTCGTCGTCCTTCTTCGCCGCGTCGCCATCAGCCGACGGCGAAGCGTCCGCCTGGGCCTGCTTCTCGTAGATCGCCTGGCCGAGCTTCATCGCGACCTGGGCGAGCGCGGTGCTCTTCTCGGTCATCGCGTCCGCATCGCCGCTCTCGACCGCAGCCTTGGTCGCGTCGATCGCAGCCTGGATCTCGGTCTTCAGCGACTCGTCGACCTTGTCGCCATTGTCGGCAAGCTGACGCTCGGTGGTGTGGACCAGCGACTCGGCGTTGTTCTTCGCCTCGGCGCCCGCACGACGCTTCTTGTCCTCCTCGGCGAAGGTCTCGGCGTCGCGAACCATCTGGTCGATGTCGTTGTCCGAAAGGCCACCCGACGCCTGGATGCGGATCTGCTGCTCCTTGCCGGTGCCCTTGTCCTTGGCCGAGACGCTGACGAGGCCGTTGGCATCGATGTCGAACGTGACTTCGATCTGCGGCACGCCGCGCGGTGCAGGCGGGATGCCGACGAGATCGAAATTGCCGAGCATCTTGTTGTCGGCGGCCATCTCGCGCTCGCCCTGGAACACGCGGATCGTCACCGCGCCCTGGTTGTCGTCGGCGGTCGAATAGGTCTGCGACTTCTTGGTCGGGATCGTCGTGTTGCGATCGATCATCCGGGTGAACACGCCACCCAGCGTCTCGATGCCGAGCGACAGCGGCGTCACGTCGAGCAACAGCACGTCCTTGACGTCGCCCTGAAGCACGCCGGCCTGGATCGCGGCGCCCATGGCGACGACCTCGTCCGGGTTGACGCCGGTATGCGGCTCCTTGCCGAAGAACTGTTTCACGACTTCACGGACACGCGGCATGCGCGTCATGCCGCCGACCAGCACGACTTCCGAGATGTCCTCGGGCTTCAGGCCGCCATCTGCGAGCGCCTTGCGGCAAGGCTCGAGCGTCCGCTTGACCAGATCCTCGACCATCCGCTCCAGGTCGGCGCGGGTGATCGACTTCACCAGATGCTTCGGGCCGTTCTGGTCCGCGGTGATGAAGGGCAGGTTGACCTCGGTCGACTGCGCCGAGCTGAGCTCGATCTTCGCCTTCTCGGCGGCTTCCTTCAGACGCTGCAGCGCGAGCTTGTCCTTGGCGAGGTCGATGCCCTCGGCCTTCTTGAACTCGTCGGCGAGATACTGGACGATCTTGTTGTCGAAATCCTCACCGCCGAGGAAGGTGTCGCCGTTCGTGGCCTTTACCTCGAACACGCCGTCGCCGATTTCCAGCACCGAGATGTCGAACGTGCCGCCACCGAGATCGTAGACCGCGATCGTCTTGCCGTCCTGCTTGTCGAGGCCGTAGGCCAGCGCCGCCGCGGTCGGCTCGTTGATGATGCGCAGCACTTCGAGGCCGGCGATCTGGCCGGCGTCCTTGGTCGCCTGGCGCTGTGCGTCGTTGAAGTACGCGGGAACGGTGATGACCGCCTGCGTGACCGTCTCGCCGAGATACGACTCCGCGGTTTCCTTCATCTTCTGCAGCGTGAACGCCGAGATCTGCGACGGCGAGTAATCCTTGCCGCCGGCCGAGACCCACGCGTCGCCATTCGGTCCGCGCGAGATCTTGTACGGGACCAGCTCGGTGTCCTTCTTGGTGATCGGATCGTCGAAGCGACGGCCGATCAGGCGCTTCACCGCAAAGATGGTGTTGTCGCCGTTCGTCACTGCCTGGCGCTTGGCCGGCTGGCCGACCAGTCGCTCGCCATCCTTGGCGAACGCGACGATCGACGGCGTGGTGCGCGCGCCCTCGGAATTCTCGATGACCTTGGGCTTGCCGCCTTCCATGACGGAAACGCAGCTGTTGGTCGTGCCGAGATCGATACCGATTACTTTAGCCATGAGTTCTGATTAGCCCCTCACTTGAAACGAAAATACGAAACCGGTTCCACCCCGTTACGGCAGTGGAACCTTTCTGATGATGGGCGCGATATAGGTGGCCTCGCGCTTGCCGCAAGATTGTACCCGTCATAGGATGCGCAAGAGGCAGGGCCCGGGGAAAAGTAACCTATGCGTATCGTTTTCGGACTGGGTGTTGCCGCGATGGCACTGGCGTCGTGCGCGCCGCCGAAGGAGTTGTCGGTCGACGGCGCCTGGGTTCGGCTCGGCGCGGTCACCGGGCGGCCTGCGGCGGCGTACTTCACGGTACATGGCGGGCCGACGCCCGCGACGCTGATCTCGGTCACGACCGACGTCGCGATCAAGTCGGAAATGCACGAGACGATGGACAAGGGCGGCATGTCGACGATGACGCCGCTCGCGAAGGTCGAGATTCCGGCGAATACGGATGTGGCATTCGCGCCGGGTGGGCGGCACGTGATGCTGTTCGACATGAACTCGGGGATCAAGCCCGCCGATCGCGTGACGCTCACGTTCGCGTTTGCAGATGGGACGCGGATCATAAACAACGCGACCGTGGTCGCGGCGGGAACCCCGGTAGGGAAGTGACCGGAGCAGGCTCAAGGCGCGGGCTTACCGAGGGAGAGGCGGCGCTCGCGGCATCGGTGTTCGGGGGCGCGATCGAGTATTCCGAGGTGAGCCTGTCACGCAGCAAATGGGCGTTCTTCCAGCCGCGCGACACGGTGATGGCGCCCCGTGGCTGCATCCACTTTCACCCCAGGGGCGATCTGTGGTGCGACGACTTCGCGCACGCGAACCTGACGTTGCAGGGGCTGTTCATCCACGAGATGACTCACATCTGGCAACACCAGCGCGGCGTGTTCCTGCCGTTGGCGCGCCATCCGTGGTGCCGGTACGACTATGCGTTCCGACCGGGTGTGGCACTGCATCGCTATGGGATCGAACAGCAGGGCGAGATCGTGCGCCACGCATTCCTGCTGCGCGCGGGCGCGACGGTCGCGGGCGCCCCGCCGCTCGCGCAGTACGAGACGGTGCTGCCGTTTACGCCTGCGCGTCCTGCCAACACACCCCGCCATCCTGACACACCACGTCATCCTGACGAAAGTCAGGACCCAGAGTAACTCAGCGCGACGGCTGTGGCTCTGGATCCTGACTTTCGTCAGGATGACGGAGTATTAGAGGACGCGTCTGACTTCAGAGCCAGCTACGACCATCCGGCCCAGCACACCCGTAAGGCGGCAACTGCCCCGGAAACCGCGCCTGCATCTTGTGGCAGCCCCAGGCGCGCATCGGCCCCGGTGCATAGCCGTTCAGCGCAATGCCGACCTCGTCATACGGGCTCGAGCCGCGCGCGACGTACATGTACCAGCGACCGCCGAACATCACCGCAGCCGCGATAAGCACGACACAAACGACCTGGACGATTTTCTGCATTGGGGGCCCTTTTTGTAAAGAAGGGCGCCCGTTGCCGCCAACATGGATCAATTTCAACCACCGATCTGGTAGATCGAAACGCTCCCGATCGGCAGAGATCCGCCGCTTACAGCGCGTCGAAATCGATAGGTCGTGTTCTATCAAGCGCTTGCGGCGCTTCGGGCATCGGATATTTCAGTCCGGTCGCGCAGTTGAAAAGAACGACCTTGTCGTCCTCGTCGACCAACCCGGTGTTCAACGCCTGATGATACGCCGCCAGCGTCGCGCCGCCCTCGGGACACAGCAGCAGCCCATCCTGCTTCGCCGCCGCATCGACCGCCTTCAGGATCGCCGGATCGCCGACCGCGAGCGCCTGCCCGCCGCTCTCGCGTACCGCGCGGAGGATCAGGAAGTCGCCGACCGCCTTCGGCACGCGAATGCCCGCCGCGACGGTGCTCGCATCCTCCCAACGCTCGGCATGCTCCTCGCCCGCTTCGAACGCGCGGACGATCGGCGCGCACCCGCTTGCCTGCACCGCGAACATCTTCGGGCGCTCCGAGCCGATCCAGCCGAGCTTCTCGAGTTCGTCGAACGCCTTCCACATCCCGATCAGCCCGGTGCCGCCGCCGGTCGGGTAGAAGATCGCATCCGGCAGTTTCCAGTCAAACTGCGCGGCGAGTTCGAGCCCCATCGTCTTCTTGCCCTCGATTCTGTAGGGCTCCTTCAACGTCGAGAAATCGAACCAGCGGCCTTCCGCGGCGCCCTTGCCGACGATCGCGCCGCAATCGTCGATTAGGCCGTTGACCCGCCAAACCCGCGCGCCCTGCATCGCGATCTCGCGGACGTTGATCTCGGGGGTGTCGTCGGGGCAAAACACGATCGTCTCGATCCCGCACCGCGTCGCGTAGGCCGCCAGCGCGGCGCCCGCATTGCCGTTAGTCGGCATCGCGATCTTCGTGACGCCCAGTTCCTTCGCCATCGCGACGGCCATGACGAGACCTCGAGCTTTGAAGCTACCGGTCGGGAGGCGGCCTTCGTCCTTCACGAGCACGTTGGGGCCGCCTGACTTGGTCAGCGGCACAAGCGGCGTCTCGATCTCGCCAAGGCTGACGATGTTGGACGTGTGACGCACGGGAAGCAGTTCGCGCCACCGCCACAGGTCGGTCGGCCGCGCCTCGATCGTGTCGCGCGAAATCGTCGATCGCACCGCGTCGAGGTCGTAGCGGACAAGCAACGGTCGTCCGGCGCGCGACAGCCCATGAAGCTGGTCCGCCTCATACCGCTCGCCGGTGATCGAGCATTCGAGATGCGTAACGAAGGTCTGGCGATCGGTCGTGAGGTTCTGGTTCATGGACTGACTTTCAAATCCTCCCCTGCAAGGGGAGGGGGACCAGCGCAGCTGGTGGAGGGGGCGTGCCGCGTTCGAAACGCTCGACGCAGGCCCCCGGCCGCAGATGGTACGCGGGAGGTGAGCCCCCTCCACCACCACGCAAGCGCGTGGCGGTCCCCCTCCCCGTTCCGGGGCGGATTCAGCCCGCCTTGGCGACGCCGACCATCGCGGGACGCAGCAGACGGTCCTTGATCATGTAGCCCGCCTGCATTTCCTGGACGATCGTCCCGGCAGGCTGGTCGCTCGGCACTTCGAGCATCGCCTGGTGCTTGTTCGGATCGAGCATCTGGCCCTCCGCCGCGATCTTGGTGATGCCGTGGCGCTGGAACACGCTTTCGAGCTCGCGACCGGTCGCTTCGAGGCCAGTGACGAGGCCCTTCATCTTGTCGTCCGCACGCAAATCGGCCGGGATAGCCGAAAGGCCCCGCGACAGGTTGTCGGCAACCGACAGCACGTCGCGCGCGAATGCGGTCGCGGCATAGGCGCGGGCGTCCTGCGCTTCCTTTTCGGCGCGGCGGCGGACGTTCTGGATCTCGGCCTGCGCGTAGAGGACGTTCTGCTTGGCCTCGGCGAGCTGGTTTTCCAGCTCCGCGACGCGGTCGTTCGACGCCACTTCGGGCGCGGCTTCGGCGGTCTCTTCGCGCAGGTCGGCAGGGGCGTTCTGGTCGGTCTCGGACATGGTTTTCCCTATAATTTGGGCCGGCTCAACCCATCAACCGGGCGAGCGTTGCAGCCGTGAAATCCACCATGGGCACGACGCGCGCATAGTTCAACCGCGTCGGGCCGATGACACCGACCACGCCGACCACCCGGCCGTCCAATCCGCGGAAGGGTCTGGCGATCACCGAAGACCCTGACAATGCAAACAATTTGGTCTCCGCACCGATGAAAATCCGGGTCGAATCACCGGCCCGCGCACTGTCCAAAAGCGATGCGACTTCCTGCTTTCCCTCCAGATCGTCGAGCAGGTCGCGGACCCGGTCGAGATCGGCGGCGGCGGCGGCATCGATCAGCCGCCCCTGCCCGCGCACGATCAGCACCGGGCGACGATCCGCATCCTCGCTCCACACCGCGATGCCGCGCTCGACCAACGTCCGCGCGGCGCCGTCGAGTGCCGCCTGCCCATCCGCCAGTTCGCGCTCGATCCGGGTCCGTGCATCTGCCAGCGTCAGGCCGCCGAGCGTCGCCGACATGTAGTTGCCCGCCTCGACCAGCGCCGACGGCGACATGCCCTTCGGCAGCGCGATCACGCGGTTCTCGACCGAGCCGTCCTCGCTGACCAGCACCGCGAGCGCCTGCTCGGGCGACAGCGCGACGAACGCGATCTGGCGCAGCTTCAGTTCGCGTTTCGGCACCATGACCAGCCCAGCGCATGCCGACAGCCCCGACAGCGCGAGCGTGGTGGCGGCCAGCGCCTCCTCGACCGGGCCGCCAACACCGGCGCGTGCCTCGATCGTCTGGCGTTCCTCGAAGGACGGCTCCATCGCCTGCATCATGCCGTCGACGAACAGCCGCAAGCCCCTGTCGGTCGGCATGCGGCCGGCGCTGGTATGCGGGCTGGCGAGCAGGCCGAGACCTTCCAACTCGCCCATCACGCCGCGAATCGAGGCGGGCGAGAGGCTGAGGCCGGCAAGCTGCGCGATCGTCTTCGACCCGACAGGCGTACCGCTGGCGAGATAGCTGTCGACCACCGCACGAAAAATGTCGCGCGCGCGATCGGTCAGTTCGGTGACGGGGGGCGTGGCCATCGCTTTGATCTAGGGCGGATCGCGCGTCCTACAAAGGGGAATGCGCGCCGCCACCACCCGCCCCACACGCCGTCATCATGACGAAAGTCAGGATCCAGAGCCATGGAGGACAGCACTCGGCTACTCTGGATCCTGACTTTCGTCAGGATGACGGGGTCTTTCGTCAGGATGACGGGGAAGGCTGGCGAGCGACCAAACGAAAGGCTAGGCAGCGGGCAACCACTCACTCCCGTTAGGATAAGACTATGCGCCCATCCGGCCGCGCCCCAGACCAGATGCGTGCGATCACGATCGAGCCGCGCTTCACCAAGCATGCCGAAGGTTCGGTCCTGATCGGCTTCGGCGACACGAAAGTGCTCGTCACCGCCAGCGTCGAGGAGAAGGTGCCGCCGTTCATGCGCGGCAAGGGCGAAGGCTGGGTGACCGCCGAATACGGCATGCTCCCGCGCGCCACCAACACGCGCAACAACCGCGAGGCCGCCAAGGGCAAGCAGTCGGGGCGCACGCAGGAAATCCAGCGGCTGATCGGGCGTAGCCTTCGCGCGGTCGTCGACCTGAAGCTGCTCGGCGAGCGCCAGATCGTGATCGACTGCGACGTGATCCAGGCGGATGGCGGCACGCGCACCGCGTCGATCTCGGGCGGCTGGGTCGCACTCCGGCTCGCGATCGACGGTCTGCTCGCGAGCGGCAAGCTGACCGCCGACCCGCTGACTCAGAAGGTCGCGGCGATCAGCTGCGGCATCTACCAGGGCAACCCGGTGCTCGACCTCGACTATATCGAGGATTCGGGCGCGGATGCGGATGCGAACTTCGTGCTGCTCGAAAACGGCAACATCGCCGAGGCGCAGGCGACCGCCGAGGGCGCGACGTACGACGAGGAGGAGCTGCTCCGTCTGCTCCGCCTCGCGCGGATCGGCTGCACGGACATCTTTGCGGCGCAGGCGAAAGCGGTCGCCAAGTGAGCGGCGAAGGGAAGGAGCCGCAGGCGATCCGTAAGCTGCAACCCGGCAAGCTGGTCATCGCTAGCCACAACAAGGGCAAGGTCCGCGAGATCGCGGCGTTGCTCGAAGGGCGTGGGCTGGAGGTCGTCTCGGCCGCCGAGCTAGACCTGCCCGAGCCGATCGAGACGGGCACCACCTTCTTCGCGAATGCCGAACTCAAGGCGCGCTCGGCGGCCGACCTGTCGGGCTATCCCGCGCTCGCGGACGATAGCGGGCTTTGCGTCGACGCACTGAACGGCGATCCAGGCGTCTACACGGCGGATTGGGCGGAAACGCCGACCGGTCGCAACTGGATGATGGCGATGCAGAAGGTCGAGGACGCGGTCGTCGCCAAGGGTCCGGAAGCAACGCGCGGCGCGCATTTCGTCAGCGTGCTGGCGCTGGCGTGGCCCGATGGTCACGTCGAGTGGTTCGAAGGCCGTGCCGAGGGCACGCTGACCTGGCCGCCGCGCGGCAATGTCGGATTCGGCTACGACCCGGTGTTCGTGCCGCTGGGCTACGACCAGACCTACGCCGAACTCCCCCACGAAACGAAGAACGCGATCAGCCACCGGAACGAGGCGTTCAAGCTGCTCGAAGCCGCGGTGTTCTGAAAAGCTGGCGGCGGGGATCCTGCCTCCAGCTTCTCGTCATCCTGACGAAAGTCAGGACCCAGAGCCATTAAGGGCACCGCCCGTTACTCTGGATCCTGACTTTCGTCAGGATGACGGTGGAGATGTGGTTCAGACTGCTAACGCCTGCTTCACCGGCCACGTCACCGCGGGCAGCGCCTCGAACGCAGGTTTCGCCAGCAGATAGCCCTGAATATACCGCACGCCGAGACCCCGCAGCGCCTCGAACTCGCCGAGCGTCTCGACCCCCTCGGCGATCACCGTGATTCCCAGCGCCGTACACATCCGCAGCATCCCCTCGACGATCATCCGCCGCGGCAGGCTCGTGTCGATGTCGCGGATCAGTTCCATGTCGAGCTTGATGATGTCCGGCTGGAACCGCGCGAGTAGGTTCAGCCCCGCATGTCCCGCGCCGAAATCGTCGAGCGCGGTGCCGAACCCCATCTTCTGGTAGGTCGCGATGATGTTCGCAACGTGCGCGGGGTCGAGCATCTCCTCGTTCTCGGTGAACTCGAAGATCAGGCGATCGGTCGGCATACCGACGGCAGCCGCAGTCTTCAGCGTCAACTGGATGCACGCCGCCGGCGAATAGACCGCGTTGGGGAGGAAATTGATCGACAGCCGCGCGGGCGTATCGAGCAGCCCGGCCTTCACCGACGCCTCGATCGCACGCACCCGGCATTGCTGGTCGAACGCATAGATGGTCGCGGCGTCGACCTGGCCCAGCACGCTTGCCGCCGACTGCCCCTCGGGACCACGGACCAAGGCCTCGTACGCGAACACCGTCTCGGTCTCGATATCGACGATCGGCTGGAATGCCATCGAGAAGGCGAACGTCAGGCCCTTGCCGTCACGGCATCCGGCACAACCGCCTTGGCGAGGCGAAACGGGCTCAGTTAGTGAATTCATTAAAGCAGGTTAGCCGCGAACCGTTTAATAAAGTGCGACCAAATTGACGAATGATCCCACCCAACTTGATATCGATCAGTACGCCTTTTCGCCGAACACATTTCCCGGCGGCGCGTAGCGACATACCAGATAATCGTCCGTCCTGTTGCTCGCCATCGCGCAGCCGACCTGGGTCGAGCCGCGCCAGACGATCTGCGTGTAATGCGCGACATCTTCATAGTTGCCGGTACGGCTGAACGTCGGAGTCGGCAGGTTGACGAAATCGCGCTGCTCCGCGACCCAGTGCCCCATCATCTCGCGGTATTCATAGGCATAGCGCGTGCCGGTCCACAGGTTCTCGCCTTCGCGGGTCATGCCCTGCGGTTGCGGCGCGTGCGCGAACTTGCCGGTCCGCGCCATCTGCTCGGCATAGGCACGCGCAGTCGTCGCCAGCGTATCGCTCCACGTAAGCGGCGCCACGCCGACCGCGGCGCGCGCGGCATTATGGCCGTCGATCATCGCCGTCTTGAGCAGACTCGCCCCACGCGGCGCAGGCGTCTGCGTCTCGCGGCGCTCGACCACCCGCTCGGGGCCTTGTGCGCACCCCGCCACGGCCAATGCTGCCGCGACCGCCAAACTCCACCGACCCGTCATTGCGCTTCCTTCCGCCGCCGCGTGCGACCATATGCGCGAGATAATGCCCGTCTTCGAAACACCAAGCCCCCGGCCCGATCCCCCAGGCGACCTCGCGCTCTACGTCCACTGGCCCTTCTGCGTGTCGAAATGCCCGTATTGCGACTTCAACAGCCATGTCCGCGACGAGGTCGATCAGGCCGCGTGGCGCGCCGCGCTCCTGACCGACCTCGCGCACGAAGCGAGCGTCCTGCCCGGGCGCAAGCTCCAGTCGATCTTCTTCGGCGGCGGCACGCCCTCGCTGATGCCCCCCGCGACCGTCGCGGCGGTGCTCGATGCGGCGGAGAAGGCCTGGGGTTTCGCGGATGGGATCGAGATCACGCTGGAGGCGAACCCCTCCTCGGTCGAGGCGGCGCGGTTCGCCGATCTGGCGAGCGCCGGGGTGAACCGCGTTTCGCTCGGACTGCAATCGCTGGACGATACGGCGTTGAAGTTCCTCGGCCGCGCGCATGACGTGAACGAGGGACAGGCCGCGCTCGCCACCGCGCAGAGCGTGTTTCCCCGCGTCAGTTTCGACCTGATCTATGCGCTGCCCGGCCAGCGGCTCGACGACTGGCGCGCAGAACTGGCGCGCGCGTTGAGCCTCGGGACGGAACATCTTTCGCTGTATCAGCTGACGATCGAAGCCGGCACGCGGTTCGCGACCGAGGCTCTGGCGGGACGGATCGTGATCCCCGACGGTGATTCGGCCGCCGACCTCTTCGAGGCGACGCGCGCCGATACCGCCGCGGCAGGATTGCCCGCATACGAGACCTCGAACCATGCGCGGCCAGGGGCGGAGAGCCGCCACAACCTCGCGTACTGGCGGTATCAGGACTACGCAGGGATCGGGCCGGGCGCGCACGGGAGGCGCGGCGGGCTGGCAACGGTGCGGCGGAAGAAGCCGGAGAACTGGCTGGCCGCGATCGAACGCAACGGCCACGGAATGGAAATCGAGGATCCGTTGACGCCGTCGACGCGAGCGACCGAGGCTTTGTTGATGGGGTTGCGGTTGGCGGAAGGCGTGGATCTGGACCGGATCACCGCGCTGAACGCGGGCGTGGTACCGGTCGATCTGGCGGCGGTGGCTCGGTTGGAAACACTCGGGCTGATCGTGCACTCGCCGGGCCGGTTGCGCGTCACCGAGGCGGGCGCGTTGCTCCTCGACGCGATCCTGCCCGAGATCGTTACCGCCTAGGCTTGTTCACCCGCGAAGGCGGGTGAACACGCTTACTGCCCGAACCCGGTCGGCGCAGGCGACACCACCGTGGTCGTGCCGCCACGAATTTCCTTCACCTCCAGCGCGCGCTCGGCGACGTTGTCCTTGCCGAAGCGGAAGGCGCCGTCGATGCCGGCGAACCCATCGCCGTCGCGCAGGCGATTGACCGGGAACGGCGTACCCGGCTTCCAGTCGCGCGCGATCCGGACGGTGAGCAGAACCGAATCATAGCCGAGGCTCGACAGGCGATATGGCCCCGCGCCGAACCGCGCGCGATATTTGGCGGCGTATTGGCGATACAGCGTGTCCGACACGCTCGCATACCAGGCCCCGTTGAGCGCAGGCTTGGCGGCGATCCCCGCATCCGAATTCCACAGCTCCGTGCCTAGGATCCGCGTCGAAGCGCCGCCGCCGCGTTTGACCAGCGCCGCCGCCGAGGCCGCATTGCTGCCGCTGTCGGCGATCAAAACCGCGTCGTAGGGCGCCTTGGCCGCAAGCCGCGTCACCGCCGCCGATACCCCACCGGGACCCCGCGCGTAGGTCTGGAGCGAGACGACCTGGCCGCCTGCGCTCTCGACCGCGCGGAGGAACGCGGTCGACGCGCGCTCGCCATACAGCCCGTTGGGGACGAGCCCGGCAAAGTTGGTGACGCCGCGCTCCTTGGCGAAATCGACGACGCGCGCGACCGACTGGGTCGGCACATAGCCCATCAGATACGCGCCGTTGCCCGCCACGCCGAGATCGTTGGAGAAGCTCAGCACCGGCACGCCCGCCGCCTTCGCGATCGGTGCGACCGCGCGGACGTCGTCGGCGAGCAGCGGCCCGAGGATCAGCTGCGCGCCCTCGGCGATCGCGCGCTGCGCGGCGGCGGCAGCACCGGTCGCGGTGTCGTAGTTGGTGATCCGGACGCGCTGGTTCTGCGTGTCGAGCAGCGCCAGCATCGTCGCGTTGGCGATCGAGGTACCGACGCCGGCGTTGCTGCCCGACAGCGGCACGAGCAGCGCGACGCGATTGCGCTCGGCATCGCGCGGGATGCCGGTCTCGACGCCGATATTGGGACGATCGGCGGGACGCGTGGTCGGGCGCTGCTGCGATGGCTCGACGGGACCGCGCGGGACGATCGTCTGGCACGCGCCGAGCAGGCACGCCGCGGCAAGCGTCGCCCATCGCCCGAATGTGCCCATCGAAAGCGTGCCGGATTGCCCAATCGTCGTCGCGTCTGCCATGACCATCCCCATGAACCCTGAAACTCTTCTCGATCCCGGCCTCTACATCGTCGCGACCCCGATCGGCAATCTTGGCGATCTGTCGCCGCGCGCCGCCGACATCCTGCGAAGGGCCGACGTGATCGCGGTCGAGGACAGCCGCGTGACCGCCGGCCTGCTCCGCCACATCGGCACGAAGACTCCGATGGTGCCGTATCATGATCACAGCGCGGAGGGCGTGCGCCCGGCGCTGATCGCGCGGATGGCGACGCAGGCGGTGGCCTTGGTGTCGGATGCTGGGACGCCGCTGATTTCGGATCCCGGTTTCAAACTGGTGCGCGACGCGCGGGCGGCGGGGCATCTGGTGGTGACGATTCCGGGGCCGTGCGCGGCGGTGGCGGCGCTGACGCTGGCGGGGCTGCCGACCGACCGGTTCCTGTTCGTCGGGTTCCTGCCGTCGAAGATGCACGCGCGGGCTGAGGCAATCGCGGAGGTGGCGACGATCCGCGCGACGCTGGTAATGTATGAATCGGGGCCGCGGCTCGGCGCATGCCTCGCGGCGCTGGCGGAAGGGCTCGGCGACCGCGAGGCGGCGGTGACGCGCGAGATCAGCAAGAAGTTCGAGGAGGCGGTGACGGGGACGCTCTCGACGCTCGCCGCGCGCTATGCGGATGCGCCGCCGCGGGGGGAGATCGTCATCGTCGTCGCGCCACCGGGCGAGGCGCCGCCGGCGAGTGCGGAGGATGGGGATGCGGCGCTGATCGAGGCGTTGACCCGCCTGTCGACCGGCCAGGCTGCGAGCGAGGTGGCGAAGAAGCTCGGGCTCGATCGCAAGGCGCTGTATGCGCGGGCGCTGGAATTGAAGCCCAAGCCCTGATCTCCCCTCCCGCTTGCGGGAGGGGTCGGGGGAGGGCATGCCACGGACGTGCCGCCCCCGCCCTCCCCTAACCCCTCCCGTAAGCGGAAGGGGAACACGCAGGACCGAAAGGCTGCGGAGGCGACCGGACGTCGCGGCGAGCGCTTGGCTGGGTGGTGGCTGCGGCTGAAGGGGTGGAGCATCCTCGATCGCCGAGTCCGCACGCCCGCCGGCGAGGTCGACCTCGTCGCGCGAAAGGGAAACTTGATCGCCTTCGTCGAGGTAAAAACCCGCGCGACGGCCGCCGAACTCGACTTCGCGATCGACGAACGCCGCCTCGCGCGCGTCGCAGCGGCCGCAGAGTATCTGATGCCGCGCTACGCCGGACCCGGCGACGATATCCGCGTCGACGTCATCCTGCTCGCCCCCGGCACCCGCCCGCGCCATATCGAGAATGCCTGGATCGGGTGATGCCTCGACCATTCGTGGCGAAACCTCGCAAACCTTCCGTCATCCTGACGAAAGTCAGGATCCAGAGCCACGAAGCGATGCCCCTGACCATCCTGGATCCTGACTTTCGTCAGGATGACGGGGGTAAGCGTGCCACGTCACCCGATGACTTAACGCACGCCCGCGCCTACATGCGCTCGACCGAACAGAAGGAAGACGCATGAGCCTCACCGTCGCCGTCCAGATGGACCCGCTCGACAGCATCAACATCGCCGGCGATTCGACGTTCGCGCTGATGCTGTCGGCGCAGGACCGTGGCCATATGCTCTTCCACTACTCCGCCGAGGACCTGAACTACCGCGACGGCAAGGTCTGGGCGAAGGCGCATCCGGTCACCGTGCAGCGCGTCGTCGGCGATCACTTCAGCGTCGGCGAACCCGTGAGCCTCGATCTCGGCGACGAGGCGGATGTCGTCCTCATGCGCCAGGATCCCCCGTTCGACCTCGGCTACATCACCGCGACACACCTGCTCGCGCGGATCGCCGACAAGACGCTTGTCGTGAACGATCCCGCGCAGGTGCGGAATGCGCCCGAGAAGGTGTTCGTCCTTGATTACCCGCAGTTCATGCCGCCGACTTTGGTCACGCGCTCGCTGGACGAAGCGCGGAAATTCCTCGCCGAGCACGGCGCGATCGTCATCAAGCCGCTGCACGGCAATGGCGGCAAGGCGATCTTCAAGGTCGAGTCGGACGGCGCGAACCTGTCGGCGCTGATGGAGGTCTTCAACATGACGTGGCGCGAGCCGCACATGGTGCAGGCGTTCCTCCCCGACGTCGCGAAGGGCGACAAGCGCATCGTGCTGATCGACGGCGAAGTCGCGGGTGCGATCAACCGCCTGCCGGGCGAAGGCGAAATCCGCTCGAACCTCGCGGTCGGCGGGTCGGCGGAGAAGTCGGTGCTGACCGACAAGGAGCGCGAGATCTGCGCGGTGCTCGGGCCGGAACTGAAGAAGCGCGGGCTGCTGTTCGTCGGGATCGACGTGATCGGGGGGACTTGGCTGACCGAGATCAACGTGACCTCGCCGACCGGAATCGTCGCGATCTCGAACTTCGATGGGACCGATGTCGCGGGCATGATCTGGGATGCGATCGAGGCGAAGGTGGCGGCTCGGTAGGCATCGAACACCACCCCGGCGGAGGCCGGGGTCCAATTGGAAAGGTTGCAGTAACGGCGCGCCGTCCTCCGTCATAACCGTCCCCCAATTGGGCCCCGGCCTTCGCCGGGGTGGTATGATGCCGCGGAACCCATCCGGCGTCCCGGCAGTATCTGACATCCATGACCGCCTTCATCCTCGATCTCATCGCCTGGGGCGGATATTTCGGTATCTTCCTGTTGATGGCGCTCGAGAATATCGTCCCGCCCGTCCCGTCCGAAGTCATCATGGGGCTTGGCGGCATGGCGGTGGCGCGCGGCGACATGAGCGTCGTGCCGCTGATCGCCTGGGGCACCGCGGGCTCCGTGGTCGGCAACTACTTCTGGTATTATATCGGCCGCAACATCGGCTACCAACGCTTCCGCCCGTTCATCGAGCGCAGCGGCCGCTGGCTGACGATGGAATGGTCCGACGTTGAGAAGATCCACCGCTTCTTCATGAAGCGCGGCGGCTGGGTGATCTTCGTGTTCCGGTTCATGCCGACCTTCCGCACCGTCATCTCGCTGCCTGCGGGAATGACCCGCATGCCGATCTGGCAGTTCGTCATCTGGACCGCCGCGGGCAGCGCGATCTGGAACACCGTGCTGGCCTATGCAGGCATCATGCTCGGCTCGCATTTCGAAGAACTCGATCGGTATGTCGGGCCGGTCGCAGTGGCGACGTTCGCCGTCATCATCGTCGGCTATGTGTGGCGGGTCGTCACGTGGAAGCCGAAGGATTAGGCGCGCGGATGGGCGTTTCGATACACGTCCATCAGGTGCGCGGCATCGACCTGCGTATAGACCTGCGTCGAACTCAAGCTCGCATGGCCGAGCAGTTCCTGCAGCGCACGCAGATCCGCCCCGCGACCCAGCAGATGCGTCGCGAAACTATGCCGCAGCGCATGCGGCGTCGTCCGCTCCCCCAGCCCGAGCCGCGCGCGCGCCGCCTGCACCGAGCGGCGGATCATCACCGGCGACAGCGGTCCGCCCTTGGCCCCCCGGAATAGCGGCGCGGCACGCACGACCGGCCACGGCGTCTGCACGACATAGGCGTCGATCGCCGCGCGCACTTGCGGCAAGACTGGCACGATCCGCGTCTTGGCCCGCTTGCCCGTCACGCGGATCGTCTCGCCTACCGGCAGGACGTCACCCGTCAACGCCACCGCCTCGCCGATGCGCAGGCCGGCGCCGTAGAGCAGCAGCAACACCGCCCAATCGCGCGCGCCGATCCACGGCTCCGCGGCGACGTCAGCCACCTCCTCCGCGAGCGCGATCGCCTCGGCCGGCGAGATCGGCCGCGGTACCCCCGCCTTGACGCGCGGCCCCCGCATCCGAGGCTGCTCCGCGCCCGCATTGGCCCAAGCGAGAAAGCCGCGCACCGCCGACAATTCGCGTGCCGCCGACGCATTGCCCAAGCCGGACTCGCGACGCTGCGCCAGATACGCCCGCAGGTCCGCCGCGGTCACCCGCGCCAGCGCCGCACGGTCGATCCGCTCGCCCCAGTGACCGCCCAGAAACGCCGTCAGTCGCTCGGCTGAGGCCCGGTACGCACGCACCGTATGGACCGAACGCCGACGGTCGCGCGCAAGGTGTTCGGCCCACAGCATCGCGGGCGGCAGGAGCGTTGTCTGCGTCACGGCGTGGACAGTAACGCATTCGGCAGGCAAAGAAAATTAACCCCGAACCGATATCAAGAATCGCATGTCGCCAGCCGATCTCGTCACCAATGCGTTTACGGATGAAGCGCGGCGCTTGGCGGCGCTGGACGCGCTGGCGCTGCTCGACACCGAACCCGAGCGTGAATTCGACGCGCTGGTCGCGGTGGCCGCGGAAATGCTCGGTTGCCCGATCGCCCTGTTGTCGTTCATCGACGGCAATCGGATCTGGATCAAGGCAGCGGATGGCTGCGAGCGCGGCGAGATCTTTCGCGACATCGGCATGTGCAACGTCACGATCCGCGGGGAGGGACCGCTGGTGATCGACGATCTGGCGCTCGATCCGCGGTTCGACGAAAACCCGTTGGTCAGGGCCGCCGAGGGCGCGCGGTTCTATGCCGGCGCGCCGGTCTTCGCGATCGACGATCGGGGCGATCGCCAGCCGGTCGGCTCGCTGTGCGTCATCGATACGGCGCCGCGCACGCTGGACGCCGCCGGCCAGCGCGCACTGGCACACCTCGCGACTTTGACCGAGGCGATGATCGCCGCTCGCGCCGCAGCCCACACGGCGATCGAGATCGCGACGACCGCCGATCGGCAAGCCGCGACCCTTGCACGCCAGGATCGTATCTTCCGCCAGGCCGAGCGGATGGCGGCGATGGGATCGTGGCGCGTGTCGCTCGACGGCGACGACACGCTGCAATGGTCGGACGGCGTCTATCATATCCACGGACTTCCGGTCGGCGACCAGCCCTCGATGTCCGTCGCGATGGCGTTTTATCCGCCACACGCGCGCGACCAGATCACGGCGGGGCTGAACACCACGATCGAGACCGGTACGCCGTTCGACCTGGAGGTCGACTTCGAGACCGCACAAGGCGAGGCACGCCGTGTTCGCGTCTTCGGCGAGAGCGAAACGGTCGATGGAAAGGTGATAGCACTGGTCGGCGTGTTCCAGGACGTCACAGAGCGGCACGCGCTCGAAACCACGCTGCGTCGCTCCGCCGACACCGACTCGCTGACCGGCATCGCCAATCGTGCGGCGTTCGACCGCATGCTCGACGCTGCGATGACCAGGTCGCACGCCGACCGGACGCCCTTGTTGCTGGCCTTGGTCGATCTCGACGGCTTCAAGGCGATCAACGATACCCTCGGCCATACCGCGGGCGACGACGTCCTGCGCGGCGTCGGGCGAGTGCTGCAGTTACCGTGGCTCAGGGGCAGCTTCGCGGCGCGACTTGGCGGCGACGAGTTCGGAATCATCATCGAGGATACCGACTTGACCGCGAACCCGCGTCATATCCGCGAGCGGCTCGAGGACGCGCTGCGCTTTCCGATCGCACTCAACGGGTTGGCGATGGTCAGCGCCGGCACTGTCGGCATCACCGCGCTGGAACCGGACTGTCATTCGATCCGCGATTTCTTCCATCTCGCGGACACCGTGCTTTACAAGGCAAAGCGGACACGGGTCGGCGAGCGAAGGCGTTCGGCTACCCGCAACGCAGCCTGACACGGGCGGGCGAGCTTAGGCGGTTCACGCAAGCGCGATCTGCCCCCATATACGAACACGATGTCGTCCCGCGCCCGTGTCCTGATCCTAAACGCCGCCCTCGGGCCGCTCGACTACCGCGTGCCTGCTGGCATGGAGGTCGGACCGGGCTCGATCGTGGTCGCGCCGCTGGGGCCACGGCAGTTGCTCGGCGTGGTGTGGGAGGCTGAGCGGATGCCGTCCGACGCCGAGGTCGGCGACAACCGGTTGCGCAACCTGCTCGCGGTCGCCGACGTCCCGCCGCTGGGGGCACCGCTACGGCGGCTGGTGGAGTGGACCGCGGATTATTACCTCGCACCGGCGGCGTCGGTGTTGCGGATGACGCTGGCGTCGACGTCGGCGCTGGAGGGCGCGCGGACCGCGGTTGAATATCGCGCGACCGGCGTCGTGCCGCCCCGACTCACCCCGCAGCGCGAGCAGGCGCTGGAGCGGATCGGCGATCGTCAGGGGCTTATCCGTGAACTCGCCACGACCGCGAACGTCAGCGACGCGGTGATCCGCGGGCTGGTGAAGGTCGGCGCGATCGAGGCCGTCGAGGTCAGCCTGGACAGCCCCTACCCCATCCCGGATCCGGCGCATCACGAGCCGGTCCTGTCGGAGGATCAGCGCGCGGCGGCGGACGCGCTGGTCGCGGGGGTGGCGGAGCATGTGTTCCACCCGACCTTGCTCGACGGCGTGACCGGTTCGGGCAAGACCGAGGTCTATTTCGAGGCGGTCGCACAGGCGATCCGCGACGGGCGCCAAACACTCGTCCTGCTCCCCGAGATCGCGCTGACCGAACCGTTCCTGAAGCGCTTCCACGATCGGTTCGGGTGCGAGCCGATCGCGTGGCATTCGGGGCTGCGCTCGACCCAGCGGCGGCGGGCTTGGCGGGCGATTGCCAGTGGTGAGGCATTGGTGACGGTGGGCGCGCGGTCGGCGCTGTTCCTGCCGTACCGCGATCTCGGGCTGATCGTCGTTGACGAGGCGCACGAGACGAGCTTCAAGCAGGAAGAGGGCGTGCACTATCATGCGCGCGACGTCGCCGTGATGCGGGGCAAGTTCGAGGGCTGCCCGGTCATCCTCGCCTCCGCCACGCCGGCAATCGAGACGCGGCAACAGGTGGTGACCGGGCGGTATGCGGAGCTGAAGCTGCCCGGTCGGTTCGGCGCGGCGGAGATGCCGACGATCGAGCCGATCGACCTGATCAAGGAACCGCCCGAGCGCGGTCGCTGGCTCGCCCCGCGGCTCGTCAAGGCGATGCAGGAAACGCTGGAGCGGCGCGAGCAGTCGCTGCTGTTCCTCAACCGCCGCGGCTATGCGCCGCTGACCTTGTGCCGGACGTGCGGGCACCGGTTCCAGTGCCCGAACTGCACCGCATGGATGGTCGAGCATCGGCTGACGCGGCGGCTCGCCTGTCACCATTGCGGACACATCGAGCCGACCCCGCGCGTGTGTCCCGAGTGCAAGGGCGAGGATACGCTGGTCGCCTGCGGGCCCGGCGTCGAACGCATCGCGGACGAAGTGACGGCGCTGTTCCCCGAGGCGAAGACCGCGGTTGTCACGTCGGACACGATCTGGTCGCCGGCGAAGGCGGCGGAGTTCGTCGGGCGGATGGAGGCGGGCGATATCGACATCGTCGTCGGCACGCAACTGGTGACGAAGGGCTATCACTTCCCCAACCTTACTTTGGTCGGCGTGGTCGATGCGGACTTGGGACTCGACGGCGGCGACCTGCGCGCGGCGGAACGCACGTTCCAGCAGATCCGGCAGGTGTCGGGCCGTGCGGGGCGCGGCGAGAAGCCGGGGCATGTGTTCATCCAGACGCACAGCCCCGGGGCGCAGGTCATGCAGGCGCTCATCACCGGCGATGCGGATGCGTTCTACGCGGCGGAGACCGATGCGCGGAAGGATGCGGGGGCGCCGCCGTTCGGGCGCTATGCTGCGATCGTGGTATCGTCTGAGGACCAGGGGTGCGCGCACGATACGGCGAAGCTGGTGGGGCGGAGTGCGCCCGAGGTCGAGGGGATGCACGTCTACGGCCCCGCGCCGGCGCCGCTGGCGATGTTGCGCGGGCGGCATCGGTATCGGCTGCTGGTCCATGCGCGGCGGGCGCTGGATGTGCAGGACGTCATCCGGGATTGGCTGGGGAAGCTGGACTGGCCGTCGAAGGTGCGAGTGACGGTGGACGTCGACCCGTATAATTTCTTGTAGCGTTGGCCGTCACGCTCCACCCCTCCCGTCATCCTGACGAAAGTCAGGATCCAGGGTAACAGAGGGTGGCGTTGCGTGGCTCTGGGTCCTGACTTTCGTCAGGATGACGATACTGGGCGGCGGCCACCGCTAAATCTCGTGTTCAGGCGGCGCCGATATTTCTCCGGTCGCTTACTCGCCCGCGTGTTCGGCGAGGACAGTCAGACCCTTGGCGTTGACCTCGGCGAAACCGCCCTTGATCGCGATGACCTCGGGGGTGCCGTTCTGCGTGCGGAAGATCTGCACGCCGCCGTCGCGGACCGTCGACATGAAGGGCGCGTGGCCTTCGAGGACGCCGAAATCGCCTTCGGTGCCGGGGACGACGACCATGTAGACCTCCTCCGAGCGGACGAGCTTTTCTGGCGTGACGAATTCGAAATGCAGCATGTCTTGGTCTCACTCCCATCCCGCATGCGGGAGGGGCCGGGGGTGGGCTCGCGCTAACAGCGTCGCGCGACGTGGAGAGCGGGTGCCCACCCCCCAGCCCCCTCCCGCTAGCGGGAGGGGGAGCAGTTAGAAGTTACGCCTCGGAAGCCATCTTCTCGGCCTTGGCGACGGCTTCGTCGATGCCGCCGACCATGTAGAACGCCGCCTCTGGCAGGTGATCATATTCGCCCTCGACCACCGCCTTGAACGACCGGACCGTATCCTCGAGCTGGACGAACTTGCCGCTGATGCCGGTGAAGACCTCGGCGACGTGGAACGGCTGGCTCAGGAACTTCTGGATCTTCCGCGCCCGCTGGACGGTGAGCTTATCCTCTTCGCTCAGCTCGTCCATCCCGAGAATCGCGATGATGTCCTGCAGCGACTTGTACTTCTGCAAGGTCGACTGAACGGCACGCGCGGTGTCGTAATGCTCCTGGCCGACGACGCGTGGCTCGAGCAGACGCGAGGTCGAATCGAGCGGATCGACTGCCGGGTAGATGCCCAGCTCCGAGATCGCACGGTTGAGGTTGGTCGTCGCATCGAGATGCGCGAACGACGTCGCAGGTGCCGGATCGGTGAGATCGTCTGCGGGAACGTACACCGCCTGCACCGAGGTGATCGACCCCTTGTTGGTCGACGTGATGCGCTCCTGCAGCGCGCCCATGTCGGTCGACAGCGTCGGCTGATAGCCCACGGCCGACGGGATACGACCGAGCAGGGCCGAAACCTCGGCGCCTGCCTGCGTAAAGCGGAAGATGTTGTCGACGAAGAACAGCACGTCCTGGCCTTCGACGTCGCGGAAATACTCGGCGATCGTCAGGCCCGACAGCGCGACGCGGGCACGCGCGCCTGGCGGCTCGTTCATCTGGCCGAACACGAGCGCGACCTTCGAGCCTTCCGACTGCGGATTGCCATCGGCATCCTTGGCGATGACGCCCGCGTCGAGAAATTCGTGGTACAGATCGTTACCCTCGCGGGTACGCTCGCCGACGCCCGCGAACACCGAGGTGCCGCCATGACCCTTGGCGATGTTGTTGATCAGCTCCTGGATCAGCACGGTCTTGCCGACGCCGGCGCCGCCGAACAGGCCGATCTTGCCGCCCTTGGCATACGGCGCGAGCAGATCGATGACCTTGATGCCGGTGACCAAGATTGCGCTCTCGGTCGACTGGTCGACGAACAACGGCGCCGAGGCGTGGATCGGGGCGGTCGTTTCTGCGCCGACCGGGCCACGCTCGTCGATCGGCTCGCCGATGACGTTGAGGATGCGGCCGAGCGTCTTCGGGCCGACCGGCACGCGGATCTGCGAGCCGGTGTCGGTGACGGTCTGGCCGCGGGTCAAACCCTCGGTGGCGTCCATCGCGATCGTGCGAACGGTGTTCTCGCCGAGATGCTGCGCGACTTCGAGGACGAGCCGGTTGCCGTTGTTGTCGGTTTCGAGCGCCGACAGAATGGCGGGCAAATTGTCGGGGAAATGCACGTCGACGACGGCACCGATCACCTGCGAAATGCGGCCGGTGTTGTTCGTGGCCTTCGAGCTGCCCTCGGTCGGGCGGATGTCTTCAGCGGCGGTTGCCATCACACTATCCTTGGGTCTTGTTGTTGGCCGGGCTGGTAGCCGGAGAACGGGTAAAAGTCACGTCCACGCGGCGAGGCGTGGTGTTGGTAGCAGGGACGATCGCAACCTTGGCGGGCGCCGCATCGAGCGGCTGGCCAAGGCGGATCGCCCGCAAGAGGTCGGGCGACGCCTTGATCTTGAAGCGGCCGAGAAACTCGCCGACGGTCTGCGCGAGCCGCATCCGTGCAGTGGTCGCATCGACCGGGTCGGTCAGCGTCATCGTATAGGCCACGGTATCGATCGCCGCAGCGGTCTTGCCGGTAACAGCGACCGAGGTCGTGTTGGGCTTGGCCGCGTTGGAATTGGAGAACATCCGCGGCTGGCCGGTCGCGGTGAAGCCACCGTCCTTTGCCGCATAGTCGCCCAGCGCGAAGCCCGCCTGGTTGATCGCGCCGATCGTCTCCTGCGGGGAGGCGAACAGGCGGTCCCAGCCCGACAGCATCGCGACGGAGGCGGTCTGCGCCGCCTCCTGCTCGCGCACCGACGGTGCCGGCTTGCCGCAGCCAGCCAGCATCACAGTCAGGGTCAGGGCGACCGCGACCTTCATTTCAGCGCTTCGGCACCCGAGATGATCTCGACCAGTTCGGTCGTGATCGCGGCCTGACGCGTGCGGTTATACTGGATCGACAGACGCGTGATCATGTCGCCGGCATTGCGCGTGGCGTTATCCATCGCGTTCATGCGCGAGCCCTGCTCCGACGCAGCATTTTCGAGCAGCGCGCGGAAAATCTGGATCGCGACGTTGCGCGGCAGGAGATCGGCGAGGATCGCTTCCTCGTCAGGCTCATACTCGACCACGGCCTCTGCTGGCGCACCCGGCTTGGCTTCCGCGCCGGGGATCGTCGACAGCGGGATCGGGATGATCTGGATGCCGGTCGGGACCTGCACCAAGGCCGATACGAACTTCGCGTAGAACAGGTGCGCGACGTCGAACTGGCCTTCGCCGAAGCGCTTGATCAGGTCTTCGGAAATTTTTTGCGCGTCGCTGAACGCGAGACGCTTGATCTGGCCCATCTCGTGATCGGCGAGGATGTCGTTCGGGAAGAAGCGCTTGATCACGCGCCCCTTCTTGCCGGCGACGTAGAACTTAACGGTCTTGCCCGCCGCGATCAGCTCCTCGGCCTTGCGACGTGCCGCACGGACGATGTTGGTGTTGAAGGCGCCCGCGAGGCCACGCTCCGACGTCGCGATGACGATCAGGTGGACCTGGTCCTTGCCGGTGCCCGCGAGCAACGGCGAGGCGCCCGGCGCGATGCCGACACGCCCCGCGAGGCTCGCCATCACCGCTTCGAGACGCTCGGCATACGGACGCCCGGCGACCGCCGCGTCCTGCGCACGGCGCAGCTTCGCAGCGGCGACCATCTTCATCGCCTTGGTGATCTTCTGCGTCGACTTCACCGAGCCGATGCGGATCTTGAGGGCCTTAAGTGATGCCATCTTCTCTTCCTGCTCCCTCGCTCCTCACAGAGGAGGGTCGGATTACACGCTCTGCTCCCTCTCCCCTGCGGGGAGAGGGTCGGGGTGAGGGGCAGTTGCAAAGCGCAACGCCCGGTACAACCCCTCAACCCAACCCTCTCCCCGCAGGGGAGAGGAAGCTAATCAAGCAAACGTCTTCGCGAACGCTTCGAGCGCTGCCTTCAGCTTGTCCTTCGCCTCGTTACCCAGGTCGCGGGTATCGCGGATCAGCTTCAGCACGTCGGCATGGTTCGCGCGCATGTCGGCCAGCAGCGCCTGCTCATAGCGGGTCACGTCAGCGACCGGCACCTTGTCGAGATAGCCGCTGGTGCCGGCGAAGATCGACACCGTCTGCTCCTCGAACGGCAGCGGCGAGAACTGTGCCTGCTTCAGCAGCTCGGTCAAACGAGCACCGCGGTTGAGCAGCTTCTGCGTCGACGCATCGAGATCCGACCCGAACTGCGCGAACGCCGCCATCTCGCGGTACTGCGCCAGCTCGAGCTTGATCGAGCCCGACACCTTCTTCATCGCCTTGGTCTGCGCGGCCGAACCGACGCGGCTCACCGACAGGCCGACGTTGATCGCCGGACGCACGCCCGAGAAGAACAGGTCGGTCTCGAGGAAGATCTGGCCGTCGGTGATCGAGATCACGTTGGTCGGGATGTACGCCGAAACGTCGCCCGCCTGCGTCTCGATGATCGGCAGCGCGGTCAGCGAGCCGCCGCCGTTCGCGTCCGACATCTTCGCCGCACGCTCGAGCAGGCGGCTGTGGAGATAGAACACGTCGCCCGGATACGCTTCACGGCCAGGAGGACGGCGCAGCAGCAGCGACATCTGGCGATACGCGACCGCCTGCTTCGACAGATCGTCGTAGCAGATCAGCGCGTGCATGCCGCGATCGCGGAAATACTCGCCCATCGCGACGCCGGTGTACGGCGCGAGATACTGAAGCGGTGCGGGGTCCGACGCGGTCGCGGCGATCACGATGGTGTATTCCATCGCGCCGTTCTCTTCGAGCGTCTTGACGAGCTGTGCGACCGTCGAGCGCTTCTGGCCGATCGCGACATAGACGCAATACAGCTTCTTCGACTCGTCGTCGCCGGCGTTGGCGATCTTCTGGTTGATGAACGCGTCGATCGCGACGGCGGACTTGCCGGTCTGGCGATCGCCGATGATCAGCTCGCGCTGGCCGCGGCCGACGGGAACGAGTGCGTCGATCGCCTTCAGACCGGTCTGGACCGGCTCGCTGACGGACTGGCGCGGGATGATGCCCGGTGCCTTCACTTCGACGCGGCTGCGCTCGGTGGTGTGGATCGGGCCCTTGCCGTCGATCGGGTTGCCGAGACCATCGACCACGCGGCCGAGCAGCTCCTTGCCGATCGGCACGTCGACGATCGTGCCGGTGCGCTTGACGATGTCGCCTTCCTTGATCTCGGAATCGCTCCCGAAGATCACGACGCCGACGTTATCGGCCTCGAGGTTGAGCGCCATGCCCTGCACGCCGTTCGAGAATTCGACCATCTCGCCGGCCTGGACGTTGTCGAGGCCGAAGATGCGCGCGATGCCGTCGCCGACGCTCAGCACCTGGCCGGTCTCGCTGACCTGGGCCTCGGTGCCGAAATTGGCGATCTGATCCTTGATGATCTTCGAGATTTCTGCGGCGCGGATATCCATTAGCTTAGCCCTTCATCGCGTGCGCGAGAGTGTTGAGACGCGTCTTGATCGACGAATCGATCATCTGGCTGCCGACGCGGACGACGAGTCCACCCAGCAACGATGGGTCGACGCTGAGGTCGACGGAAACTTCACGGCCGACGCGCTGGCGGAGCTGATGCTTCAGCTCGATCACCTGCTCGTCGGTCAGCGGATGCGCGGACGTCACCTCGGCGGCGATCTCGCCGCGATGCTGCGCGGCAAGTGTCCGGAACGCCTTGATGATCTTCGGCAGCGCGCCCAGCCGGTGGTTCTCGGCAAGCACGCCGAGGAAGCTCTTGGTGGTCGCATCGACGCCGAGCTCGTCGGCAACCGCAGAGACTGCCTTTACGGCAGCGCCACGCGAGACCATCGGGCTGACGGTCAGATTGCGAAAGTCCTCGGACTGCGCGAGTGCGTCGCGCACGTTCGCCAGGCTCGACTCGACCGCGTCGATCGTCTTCGCGTCACGCGCGAGTTCGAACAGGGCCAGCGCATAACGCCCGCCTAAGCTCGCTTGAATACCGCCGGATGTCTCCACGGAACCTCTATCCTCGCCTGCAACGAATAACCGACCCAAAGGAAGAGAGGGCGCGAAAGCACCTCTCCTGGGACGCGGCGCGGTTAGCATCGGGTTGTCGGATTGGCAACCCGGCGGGAGGGTCAGGGGGACGGGTTTGTGACTGTTTTGTCATTCACTCTCCGTCACCCCGGGCTTGTTCCGGGGTCCACCGCTCCGCTAACCCTACGGCTTGTTGCCGATGCGGCACGGTGGATGCCGGAACCAGTCCGGCATGACGGATAGGGAAACAGAATGACCGGCACGATGGAAACGATGACGATGTCCGACGGCGCGACCGTCGCGGTCTATCACGCACAGCCGACCGGCGAGCGCCGCGGCGGCGTCGTGCTGGTGCAGGAGATCTTCGGCGTCACCGACCACATCCGCGACCTGTGCGACGAATACGCCGCCGAGGGCTACGAGGTTCTAGCGCCGGCCCTGTTCGACCGCGAGCACCCCGGCTTCGAGGCGGACTATTCGGGCGAAGGCCTCGCGCGCGGCGTCGAACTCGCGCGGCAGCTCCATCCGTTCGAGCTTTCGCTGAAGGACGTCCAGACCTGCATCGACACGCTCACCCCCGCCGGGCCGGTGTTCGTGGTCGGCTATTGCTATGGCGGCTCGGTCGCGTGGTTCGCCGCGACCAAACTGCACGGCTTGGCAGCGGCCAGTGGCTATTACGGGAGCATGATCCCGGCCGCGGCGGACGAGGAACCGAAGGTGCCGGTGATCCTCCACTTCGGTCGCCACGACCACGGTATCCCAATGGACGGCGTCGAGCAGGTCATCGCCAAGGATTGGCCGAATGCGACGGTGTATGTCTACGAGGCGGGGCACGGGTTCAATTCGGATCGGCGGAAGGATTACCACGAGCCGAGTGCTGAGCTTGCCAAGCAGCGCACGCTGCACCTCTTCCGGGCCAACGGCGGCTGAGTCTCCCTTCCCAAATACTAACGCCACCCCGACGAAGGCCGGGGCCCAGTTGGGGGACGTTGCTAACGAAGGACGGCCCTTCGTTATTGCCACCTTTCCAACTGGGCCCCGGCCTTCGCCGGGGTGGTGCCTTGGCAGAAGTCCTCATCCAAGATCGCGCTAAAGACGTGGAGGCACCCCCTGCTTCCTTGTTCTCCCGCGAAGGCGGGAGCCCAGTCTGGGTCCCCGCCTTCGCGGGGAAACAACCCTCTGTCGCTCTCCCGAGATTACTCTCTTGGAAAATCGGCCCCCAGACTATCCGCCTTATGCGCCTCAATCTCCTTCAGCCGCTCGGCGAGCTTCGTCGTCACCGCATCATACCCCCAGGCCCCGAGAACCAGATGCCGTGGCGGGTTCGCATCCTCAGTCAGCGCGATCATCGCCTCGCCCGCGCGTACCGGGTCACCCGCCTGCGTCCCGCTCACCTCCCGCGTCCCGTCCAGGCGCTTGCCGGCCGTATCCGCATAGTCCGCAATCTTCACCGGCGTCTGCTTCAGCGACCGCCCAGCCCAATCCGTCCGGAACGGCCCCGGCTCGACACAGGTCACGTCGATCCCAAGCGGCTTTACCTCGGCCAGCAACGCATCCGACCAACCCTCGACCGCATGCTTCGACGCGGCATAATAGCCCGATCCCGGAAACCCGACCTGACCGGCAACCGACGTAATGTTGATGATGTTGCCGCTCTTCTGCCCCCGCATGATCGGCAGCACCGCCCGCGTCAGCGCGAACAACCCGAACACGTTCGCATCAAACTGCGCGCGGATTTCGGAGTCGACGCCCTCCTCGACCGACGCCTGATAGCCGTAGCCCGCATTGTTCACGAGCACGTCGATCCGCCCGAACTTGGCCTTGGCCTGCGCCACGGCATCGTCGATCTGCGCCTGCTCCGTCACGTCGAGTGACAGCGCAAGCGCACGATCCTCCGCGCCCTCCGCCACGTCGGCGACGCGGTCGGCATCCCGTGCAGTCACCACCGCCCGCCAGCCGCGCGCGAGGACGAGCTTCGCGAGTTCGCGACCGAAACCGGTCGAGCAGCCAGAGATGAACCAGACGGGGGTGTCGGAGGCCATGAGACATCTTTCGTTATGGGGTATGCACAAGAGAACGGCCGGGTCGGCGATTGGCTCCGCTTTGACCGCAAGCCACGGGATGCGCGCGCCGCGCGACCGGCTATACCGATCCCATGACCACCGTCCCTGCCCCCGACACCGACACCGCCTGGACCGCGTTCGAGCGCCGCGACCGCGCGTGGGACGGCCGGTTTATCGTCGGCGTGAAGACCACCGGCATCTACTGCAAGCCAAGCTGCCCCGCGCGCCACCCCAAGCGCGAGAACGTCACCTTCCACCCCGACGCAGCCAGCGCCCGCGCCGCCGGCTTCCGCGCATGCCTGCGCTGCACCCCGGACGACGTCGGCCGCGACCGCATCGCCGTCGCCGCCGCGGTCGCCCTTCTCGAAGCCGCCGAAGACCGCCTCTCGCTGGATCATGTCGCCGCCAAAGTCGGCTACGCGCCGCACCATTTCCACCGCCTGTTCAAGCGCGCCACCGGCATCACCCCCGCAGCCTATGCGCGCGCTTTGCGAGCCGGCCGCGCGGCCAACGCTCTATCGGAGGACTCGACCGTGACCGAAGCGATCTACGACGCCGGCTATTCCGCCCCCAGCCGCTTCTACGAGGCCGACGCCAAACGCCTCGGCATGCCCCCCAGCGCCTGGGCGCGGGGTGGCGAAGGCGTCACCATCCGCTGGACCACAGCCGACACGAGCCTGGGCGCGCTGTTCGTCGCCGCGACCGACAAGGGCCTGTGTCGCGTGTCGTTCGACGAAGACGCCGACGAACTCCGCCGCCGCTTCCCAAACGCAACGATCGAGCCGGGCGACGAAGCCCTCGCGGACCTGGCGGCGCACGTCGTCGCGGCCGTCGAATCCCCCGACCGCGACCAAGACCTCCCGCTGGACGTCCGCGGCACCGCCTTCCAGGAAGCGATCTGGCAAGCGCTGCGCACCATCCCGATCGGCGAAACCCGCACCTACAGCGAACTCGCCGCGCTGGCCGGCCGCCCCGCCGCGGTCCGCGCAGCCGGCACCGCATGCGGTCAGAACCCGGTATCGATCGTCATCCCCTGCCACCGCGCGCAGCGGATCGGCGGCGCACTAGGCGGCTATGCCTACGGGCTGGACCGCAAGCGCGCACTACTCGCCTCCGAGGCTCAGCGCGCCGACTTGCAGGAATAGACGAGCTTCTCGTTCGGCAGCGGCGGCAATACCGCACGCACCGCCGCCTGCTGCCCCGCAAGCCGGCCCAACGCGGCCTCATCCATGTTGCACACGTTCGGCACGACGCCCCGCGCAGTCCGCGCCGCTTCCATCCCCGCCGCCGACATCAGATAGCGCGTGTTCGAATACACGCGCGTCGCCGGATCGAACGACAGCACGGACACGGTCTGCTCGGCATCGGGCACCAGCACGCGGTCCCAGCGACCATTCGCGCCGATATATTGCGTCTTGCCATTCACACACCCCTTCGCACCCCAGTCGATCGGCACGTCCTCGCTCGACGAGATCGTGATCCGGCTGCGCTCCGGGATCAGCGTGCACATCAGCTTGCCGAGCGCCGCATCGGGCGTCGATATCCGCGTCTTGGGCAGCGCGGACAGCGGCACGTCGACCTCACCCGAAGGCCGCAGCACGAACACCACGATCGCGACCAGCACGCTCAGCCCACCGATACCCAGCGCCCAAACTGCCTGCCGCCGCTGGCCACGCGATTCGAGCAACCCCGCGCTCCCGATCACCAGCGCCCCTGCCACCAGCAGCAGCCCAGCAAGCGCCATCACGTTCTCCCGCGCCCGCCCCGCCTCGGTCCGCGCCTTCTCCAGCGCGACCTCGCGGGTCATCGCATCCTGCGTCGCGGCATCG
Organism: Sphingomonas faeni; assembly: GCF_040407565.1. Lineage (GTDB taxonomy): Bacteria > Pseudomonadota > Alphaproteobacteria > Sphingomonadales > Sphingomonadaceae > Sphingomonas > Sphingomonas faeni_F. The sequence continues at coordinate 292,130 of NZ_JAPZPR010000001.1, read as the reverse complement.
CGCTTGGCGGAGGCCGCATCGGCGGACGCCTTCGCATCCGCGTCGGCGTCCTGCCGCAAGCGATCCTCGATCGACGTGCAGCCCGTCCCGATCGACGCATAAGGCTGTTTCGCATCGTGGAGGAAGCCCGCCAGCTCGGTATCCGCGATCGCGAACCCGAACGTCGAATCCCCCTCTTCGCCGCGCGTGATCGCCGAATTCACTCCGATCACCCGCCCGCAACGATCGAGCAGAGGACCACCCGAATTACCCCGCGCAATACTCGCCGTATGCAGCAGCACCTCGACGCTACTCAGCACGCGCCGCCCGGAGAGCACGCCCTCCGAGCGCACCGGCGTCATCGGCCGGATATAATCCGCCGCCGACCGCGCGGTCGCCAGGTCGACGTTGCCGGGGAAGCCGAGCGACACCACCGGATCGCCCTCGGTCATCGGCCCGGTATAGAGTGCGCTCGGCGGCAGGCGCGCGCCGGTGAACTCGATCAGCGCCAGGTCGCGCTGCGAATCATACGCGATCACCTTGCCCTGGTAGGATTTGCTGCCCTCGGTCGGGACGATGCCGACCACGACGTTGTCGGGATAACGCTCGGCGAGATCGACGACGTGCGCGTTGGTGACGATCCGGTTCGGCGCGATCGCGAAGCCGCTGCCATGGCCGAAGCCGACCACCTGGTCGTCAACCACCGCGATCGTCACGACGCGCACCACGCCGCGCCCGGTGGCGGCGATATCGTCCGCAGACGCGGAACTCGCCAACCCGAAAGTCAGCGCGAGGAGGAGTAGCAGGCGGATCATGCGCCGGTCTTCGGGGAGTTATCGATAGCGATCAACCCTCCCCGCGACTGAGCGAAGCACCGTGTTTCCTCCGTGGGCGGTTTGGTTAGCGAATTATCAAGCCTTCGCGCCTAACCCATGGGACAATCATCCAGGGGTTTGGGCATGAGCGCATTCGGGCGTCGTAGTGGCATGAGCGGGGGGCAGACCGGGGCGCAAGCGGCGCGTCCGGCATTCGGCGTCGCGCGTCCGATGCAGGGGGGCGGTCCGGCACCGCGTCCCGAGCCCGAAAGTGGGTCGCAGTTTCCGCCGCTCGAATCGATGCCGATGCCCGGCGAGAATGACGGCGTCGGGCTCGGGACGATGCCCGCCGGCCAGATCGATGCGATGCAGCGGCTGTCCGATCGCCAGAATGCGAGTGGCGAGGCCGGCAACAGTCGGACCGAGGGCTTCGAACAGTCGATCCACAAGATCAAGGAACAGGTCCTCCCGCGCCTCCTCGAACGCGTCGATCCGGAGGCTGCGGCGACGCTCAACAAGGACGAACTGGCGGAGGAGTTCCGCCCTATCATCGGCGAGGTGCTCGCCGAGCTGAAGCTGACGCTCAACCGCCGCGAACAGTTCGCGCTCGAAAAAGTGCTGGTCGACGAGCTGCTCGGGCTCGGGCCGTTGGAAGAGCTGCTGGCGGATCCGAACATCACCGACATCATGGTGAACGGTCCCGACCAGACCTATGTCGAGCGGAAGGGCAAGCTCGAGCTCGCGCCGATCCAGTTCCGCGACGAGGAGCATCTGTTCCAGATCGCACAGCGGATCGTCAATTCGGTCGGCCGCCGCGTCGACCAGACCTCGCCGCTCGCCGATGCGCGCCTCAAGGACGGCTCGCGCGTCAACGTGATCGTGCCGCCGCTGTCGCTTCGTGGCACCGCGATCTCGATTCGTAAATTTTCTGCCAAGCCGATCACCCTCGACATGATGGCCGGGTTCGGCTCGATGTCGCCGAAGATGGCCACCGCGCTGAAGATCGCAGGGGCCTCGCGGTTCAACGTGGTGATCTCGGGCGGTACCGGCTCGGGCAAGACGACGATGCTCAACGCGCTGTCGAAGATGATCGACCCCGGCGAGCGCGTGCTGACCATCGAGGACGCGGCCGAGCTTCGCCTGCAACAGCCGCACTGGCTCCCGCTCGAAACGCGCCCGGCCAATCTCGAGGGACAGGGCGAGATTTCGATCCGCGATCTCGTGAAGAACGCGCTGCGTATGCGCCCGGACCGGATCATCCTGGGCGAAATTCGTGGCTCCGAGTGTTTCGACATGCTCGCGGCCATGAACACCGGTCACGACGGCTCGATGTGCACGCTCCACGCCAACTCTCCCCGCGAAGCCTTGGCGCGTATGGAGAACATGGTGATGATGTCCGACATCAAGGTGCCCAAGGAAGCGATCTCGCGCCAGATCGCGGACTCGGTCGAGCTGATCATCCAGGTGAAGCGCCTGCGCGACGGCTCGCGCCGCGTCACCAACATCACCGAGGTGATCGGCATGGAAGGCCCGGTGATCGTCACGCAGGAGCTCTTCAAGTTCGAATATCTCGACGAGAGCGCCGACGGGAAGATCCTGGGCGAGTACCGGTCGATGGGGCTCAGGCCCTATACGCTGGAGAAGGCCAAGCAGTTCGGGTTCGACCAGGCGTATCTTGAGGCGTGCCTGTAAGCGCGGCCGCTACCTGATTGCACTCGAACATACCGAATACCACGCCGCAGGTGACGGAGGGGGAGGACGCGGTACGCCGGTTCGCACTTCCTCCCCCTCCGTCCGACGAGCGCCAGCTACCTCCCCTTGGCGGGGTAGGATTGCCGACCTACTTTTGCGCGTAAGAAAACGAGGAGACTGTTTCCCCATGAGGCGCGCGCGGACTGCCACCAGGCACGAGCACGCCGTTACGGCGGTAGGGTAACCACCTTCCGCGCAAAGCCGGCCCGCTTGTACGCTGCCGCCGAACCGCTAGGGACAGCCGAACATGCGCCGCGCCCTATTCGCCCTCGTCCCGTTGCTCGCGGTCCTCGTCGTCTCCGCGCGCGCGCCAGTCGCGTCCGTCGCCACCATCCCTCCAGCCGCCCGAGACCGCGGCACCTACGCCCTCGCGACCGACGCCGAGGCACGCTGGGTGCCGTTCGACATCACCCCAGGCAACCAGATCCGCTTCGCGATGCAACTCGACGGCCGTGACGTCAGCGCGATCCTCGATACGGGCGTCAGCTACACGTTGCTCGCAAAAGCCTCCCCCGCGCTCGACCGAACCAAGCTGGTCGCGGGCGGCAGCGCCACCGCAATAGGCGGATCGGTCGCACTCGGCTGGATGCCGACCCGCACGATACAGTTAGGCGGCCTCTCGCGCATCGGCGGCGGCGTCACGGTCGCCGACCTCCCCGCGATCGCTACCGGCAGCGCCGCCGCAGTCGACGTGCTCGTCGGCGCCGACATGCTCGCCGGCCACGCGCTCGACATCGACTACGCCGCGCATCGCTTCCGCCTGATCCGCACGGGCCGCCTCCCGTTCAGGGGCGAGACCGCCCCGTTGCGGGTCTCGTCGGAACGCAGCGTCTACGAAAGCGCGATCACGCTCGGAGGCCGGCGACTGGTACCGATCGTGGTCGACACCGGCGACGGCTCCGCAATCACTGTGACCGCGGCGGGCTGGCAGGCCGCCAACCTCCAAGGGCTGCGATCGACGACCACGATTTCGTTCGGGCTCGCCGGCCCCGCCGTCAGCGGCCTGGCGATCGTCCCCGAACTCCACGTCGGCGAGATGCTCGCCCGCGCCGCCGAAGTCCGCATCGAACCCGCGGGCGGCTTCTCCCAGGCGATCGGCACCAACGGCCGGATCGGGTCGGGCTTTCTTCAGAACTACCGCGTCCTGCTCGATCCCGGCGCGCGCCGCATGGTGCTCAGCCGTGGACCCAAGGCCGATATGCCGCCGCTCCGCTCGACCAGCGGGCTGCTCGTCGGCATCGAGAAGGACCGGTTGAAGGTGCTCCACGTCATGCGCGGCGGCCCGGCCGTGGCGGCCGGCTGGAAGGAGGGCGAGACGATCTGCATGATCGATGGCGCACCAATCCCCGCCGACTATCCGACTAACCCGCTCGCTGGATGGTCGGCCGGCACCCCCGGTCGGGTGGTCCGGCTGGGCCTGTGCGACGGACCGACCCGCAATCTGACACTCGAAAGCTTCTACTGATGCTGCGTAATCATTGGGTGCGGGCGCTGATCCTGCTGCTGGTCGCGCTGGCGATCCGCGCCTGGGATTTCGGCAACCCTGTCATCAAGGTCGACGAGCAATATTATCTGCTCGGCGGCGACCTGATGCTGCGCGGGGCAGTGCCGTTCCTCGACATCTGGGACCGCAAGCCGCTCGGCCTGTTCGTGCTGTTCGCCGGCATCCGCCTGTTGCCCGGCAACGGCATCCTCGCCTATCAACTCGCCGCGACCCTGTGCGCCTGGGTAACCGCGATCGTCGTCGGACGCGCTGCCAGGACGATCGGCGCGAACGATCGCGCCGCACTCGCGGCGGGGGCAGTCTATCTCGCCAGCATCTCGCTGGTCGGCGGCGGCGGCGGGCAGGCGCCGGTCTTCTACAATCTGCCGATGGCGATCGCCGGGTTGCTGACCCTGCAGTTACCCGCGAAAGCGGCGGCGGGCCGGACCGGCGCAATCGTCGCGAGCGGTATCGCCGCCTGCCTGCTCGCCGGGATCGCGATCCAGCTCAAATACACGCCGATGTTCGAAGGCGCCTTCTTCGGGCTCGCGCATATCTGGTTTTTCCGGCGGTCGGGCGGATCCTGGGTGATGCTCGTCCCCGCAGCCGCGATCTGGGCTCTGATGGGCCTCGCGCCGACGCTGGCCGCGATCGGCTGGTATCTCGCCAAGGGGCCGGCGGCGTTCGACGCATTCTGGTTCGCCAATTTCGCCTCGATCACCCTGCGTCGCGGCTATCCGGCGGGACAGCTCGCGATGCGACTCCTGGGAATCGCAGGGCAGCTTTCACCGCTGCTGATCGCCGCGATCCTGACGTGCCGGGCCCGACCGAGGGACGGCGTGCCCGGCGCCACGAGGGTGACCGCCTTCGCATGGCTCGGCGCGGCGCTTGTCGGCTTCTTGGCGATCGGTACGTTTTTCGATCATTACGCGTTGCCGCTGGTCGCCCCGCTCGCGATCCTCGCCGCGCCGACGCTCGGACGGTCGGTACGCATGCTGGCCCTCGCGCTCGCGGTTCCCGCCGTCATCCTGATCGTCGAGCGCATCGTCAATCGCAGCGACGTCGCCGGCGCCTACCGCGTCGCGCACATCGTCGCGGCAAACAGCGGCACCGAATGCCCGTACGTCTTCATCGGCGACACGATCACCTACCACCTTGCGCACGCCTGCGTGCCGACGCCCTACGCCTTCCCCAACATGCTCGCCTATGCGACCGAACAGGGCGCGACGGGGATCGACGAAGCCGCCGAAGTACGCCGCGTCCTGGCCGCTCGCCCGCCGGTCATCGTCACCTCGGACCGGCGCTTGTCGATCTGGAACCCCGGCAGCCTGCACGCGGTCAAGGCCAGCCTCGCGCGCGACTACCGCCCGGTCTTCACCACCCCGCGCAACACGTGGCACACCGTCGTCTATCTGCGGAACGACCGTCCACTCAGACCTTGAACGCCAGCCCCAGCGTTACCGCCAGAGCGATCAGCGACAGCATCTGTACCGTCGGCCAGTCCACCCAGCCGACCGAATCCGGATCGTGCCGCCGTCGCCGACGCCGTTCGCCCAGTCCGGCGACGACGGCGAGCGCGGCCAGCCCGCCGCTCGCACTCCACAACCAAGTCGCCATCGGTCAGCCGAGCTTCTCGACCTTTTCCTGCAACTTGGCGAGTTCGGTGCGCAAGGCGGCGATCTCGTCGTCCTTGCTCGCGGCCGGCACGGGGGCGGCCGGCTTCAGCGCCTGCGCCGCGACGTCGAACATCTCGAGATTGCGCTTGGCAATATCGGCGAACGGCGAATTCGCGAACGCGCCCTCGACCGCGGACTTGAACTGGTCGTGATTGCGACGGAAGCTGTCCATCGACGCCTCGAGATACCCCGGCACCATCGTCTGCATCGAATCGCCGTACATCGAGATCAGCTGGCGGAGGAAGTTCACCGGCATCATCGTCTCGCCACGGCTCTCCTCTTCCATGATGATCTGTGTTAAGACGTTGTGCGTGATGTCCTCGTCGGTCTTCGCGTCGACCACCTTGAAGTCGCGCCCCTCGCGGGTCATCGTCGCGAGATGATCGAGCGTGATGTAGGATGAGGACTCGGTGTTATAGAGCCGCCTGTTGGCGTACTTCTTGATAATGACGATTCCGTCGGCCGCCGGTTGCTTCTTCATGGATCCCCCGTCTTATGTTTGAAACGGAGGCTACAGTCTTTGATGACGCACCGCAACAAGGACCGAGGCCCTTACCCTTGTTCCTGTCCGTGCTGCGCAGCGAGACCGCAGCATCGCCCGAACGGATGGCCCGCGCACTAGCCGGACTACGCGCGTATCAGGCCGCCCCACGAGAGGAGCGCTCCGATCCGATGCCCGCGATCCACCGTGCCGGGCGGGTTTCCTTACGCGATTACGGTGGCACCGGACGCCCCGTGGTGTTCGTCCCGTCGCTGATAAACCCCCCTGAAATCCTTGACCACTCGTCCGAGTCTTCGCTGGTGCAATGGATTGCGGCGCAGGGGTTTCATACCTGGCTGCTCGACTGGGGATCGCCCGGCAGCGCGGACCGCGACCTCGATCTCGCGGCACATGTCGAGCGGTTGCTGGTGCCGCTGCTCAGAACGCTGCCCGAGCCGCCGGTCCTCGTCGGCTATTGTCTCGGCGGCACGCTGGCAATCGGGGCTGCCGCCATCACCCCCACAGCCGGCGTCGCGACGATCGCCGCCCCCTGGCACTTCGAGGGCTATGGCGATGGCCGGCCCGCGCTCGCCGCGACCTGGGCCGCGGTGCGACCCGCCGCGGCGATGCTCGGCCTGCTCCCGATGGAAGTGCTTCAGGCCGGCTTCTGGCAACTCGACCCTGCGCGCACGGTCGCCAAATACGAAGTCTTCGCCGATCTTGCCCCAGACAGCGACGCAGCGCGCGCGTTCGTCCGACTCGAGGACTGGGCGAACGCGGGTGCCCCCCTACCCTACGCCGCCGCCGCGTCGCTGTTCGAGGACTGCATCGCCAACGACCTGCCCGGCAAAGGCCGCTGGGTCATCGCCGGCACCCCGGTCGATCCGCTCACACTAGCCTGCCCCACCGTAGAGTTCGTATCGCTAAGCGACCGCATCGTCCCCGCCGCCACCGCGATCGGCCTCGCCGATCGCCGGGATCTCGGCATGGGCCATGTCGGCATGATCGTCGGACGCAGCGCCCGCGCACGCCTGTGGGAACCGCTCGCCAACTGGATCGCCGCGCTCGACTGACCTACATGGGGTCCAAACACAGAGGACCCCGACATGACCGACCAGCTTCCCACCGACGTCGTCATCACCGCCGCCAAGCGCACCCCCGTCGGCAGCTTCCTCGGCGCGTTCGCTGCCACGCCCGCGCACGAACTCGGCCGCATCGCGATCGAAGCCGCACTCGAACAGGCGGGCGTCGCCGGCGAAGACGTCTCCGAAGTCATCCTCGGTCAGGTCCTCACCGCTGCGCAAGGCCAGAACCCAGCCCGCCAGGCCTCGATGGCCGCCGGCGTGCCGAAGGAGATCCCAGCCTGGGGCGTCAATCAGGTCTGCGGTTCGGGCCTCCGCGCGGTCGCACTTGCGGCCCAGGCGATCCAGACCGGCGACGCGACCATTGTCGTAGCGGGCGGCCAGGAATCGATGTCGCTCTCCGCGCACGCGCAATCGATCCGCGGCGGCCAGAAAATGGGCAATCTCAGCCTCGTCGACACGATGGTCAGCGACGGCCTGACCGACGTCTTCAACGGCTATCACATGGGCATCACCGCCGAGAACCTCGCCGAGCAATACCAGGTTACGCGCGGCGAGCAGGACGCCTTCTCCGTCGCCTCGCAGAACAAAGCCGAGGCCGCGCGCGGCTCGGGCCGCTTCAAGGACGAGATCGCCCCCGTCACGATCAAGGGCCGCAAGGGTGACACGGTGGTAGCCGACGACGAGTACATTCGCGCCGGCGCAACGATCGAGAGCGTCTCGGGCGTGAAGCCCGCGTTCAAGAAAGACGGCACCGTTACTGCCGCCAACGCGAGCGGCCTCAACGACGGTGCCGCCGCACTGGTCATGATGCGCCGCGACGAAGCCGAACGCCGCGGCTCGACCATCCTCGCGACGATCAAGAGCTGGGCCTCGGCCGGCGTCGACCCGTCGATCATGGGCATCGGCCCCGTCCCCGCCACCCGGCGCGCTTTGGAGAAAGCCGGCTGGACGCTAGCCGACCTCGACCTGATCGAAGCCAACGAAGCCTTCGCTGCCCAGGCCCTGTCGGTCGGCAAGGAACTCGGCTGGGACGCATCGAAGGTAAACGTCAACGGCGGCGCGATCGCGATCGGCCACCCGATCGGCGCCAGCGGCGCCCGCGTCCTGACGACGCTGATCTACGAGATGCAGAAGCGCGATGCGAAAAAGGGGCTCGCGACGCTGTGCATCGGCGGCGGGATGGGCATCGCCATGTGTATCGAGCGGTAAGGTTCGCTCCTCGACCGGCCGTTCGTCACGACGCGGCCGGTCAGGACCATGACCGGGAATAGCGCGCGCCCATCCCGGTCAGCAGTTCATATTGCGACATGCCCGACAGCGCCGCGGCGTCGGGCAGTGCGAAATCAAGTGCGATCCACGCGCCTTCCTCGATATCCGCGACCGCGGTGACGTCGATCGCGAGCAGGTCCATCGACACCCGGCCGATCACCGGCACAGGCTTGCCGCCTGCCAACGCGCTGCCACGGTCCGAGAACCCGCGGAAATAGCCGTCGGCGTAACCGAGGTTGATGATCGCGATCTCCGTATCGGAGGACGCGGTCCAGGTTGCGTTGTAGCCGACGGACTCGCCGGCCACGACGCGACGCCGCTGCAGAATCTGCGCCTCGGGGGTTACGACGGGCTGGATCGCTCCGGTCAGTTCGGCGCGGGGAATGCCGCCGTACACTGCCAATCCGGGCCGGGTCAGATCGAACGCAAAGCCATCGAGCGTGATACCGGCGGAATTGGCGAGGCTCATCCGCCGTGCCGACGTCGTTCCGGCGAGCGTGGCGAAGGCGCTCCGCTGCCGCGCGTTCATGGCCGAATCCTCGTCCGCGCAGGCGAGGTGGCTCATCAGCGTTTCCAGGGCGAGGCCGTCGAGCAATCCGGCGGCGACGTCGTCTTTGGCGATGCCAAGGCGGTTCATGCCGGTGTCGACCATCACATCGCACGGTCCGCCGCCTGCGGCTTTCCAGCGCGCGACTTGCACGGCGGTGTTCAGCACGGGCCGCGCAAAGCCCGCGGCGGCGGCGGGCATGTCCTCGTCGCGCACGCCGTGGAGCACGGACACGGTCAAGTCCAGCGGGGCGAGTTCGGCCGCCTCCTGCCAGTTCGACACGAAGAAATCGCGGCAGCCTGCATCGGCCAGTCGGCGCGCGACCTCGAGTGCACCCAGACCGTAGCCGTTTGCCTTGACCGCCGCGCCGCATGCCGCGGCACCGCTCATCCGATCGAGCGTACGCCAGTTCTGGGCGAGGGCGTCGCCGTCGAGGCGCAGGCGGAGCGGGGCGGGTATGTCGATCACTGGGCGCGGGATAGTGCGCCGGGCCGGGCGCGTCGACCGTCTATGCGGTTTCGATGCGCCCGACCGGCACGAGCAGGCGGCAGCCTCCATCCTCCAGCAGGGCGACGCGAACCCCGAACACCTGCGCGAGCGTGTCGGGCGTGAGGACGTCGGCGACCGGACCGAACGCGACCACCCTGCCGTCCGCGATCAGCAGCGCGTCGTCCGCCGCGCGCTGCGCCTGGACGAGGTCGTGGAGCACGATCACCACCCCGGCCCCGCCGCCCGCATAGGTGCGCAGGCGAGCGAGCAGGTCGATCTGGTGCGAGGGATCGAGGCTGGCGAGCGGTTCGTCGGCGAGCAACCAGCGCGGTTCTCCGGCGAAGACGCGGGCGAGCAGAACGCGGGCGCGCTCGCCGCCCGACAGTTCGCCGACCGGACGATCAGCCAGGTGAATCGTCTCGGTGTCGTGCATCGCCCGGTCGACGATCGCGCGGTCTTCCGCGGACGGCGCGGCATGTGCGCCGAGATGCGGCATGCGGCCGAGCGCCACGACGTCCCGCGCGACGATGTTCCAATGGACCGTCGCGTCCTGCGGAAGGTAGCCGATCGCGCGGGCTCTCGCGCGTGGATCCATAGCCCGGACGTCCTGTGTGTCGAGCCGGACGCTGCCCCCGCTACGATCGACCAGTGCCGCCGCGGCCTTGACGAGCGTACTCTTGCCAGCGCCGTTGGGGCCGAGGATCGCAGTGACGCGACCGGGCTTGAGATGCGCGGACACATCGTGGAGGACGGTGCGCTTGCCCAGCTTCACGGCCAGCCCGTCGATGATCAAATCCATGCGCGGCCTCGTTCCTTGACCAGCAACCCGAGGAAGAACGGCGCACCGATCAGCGCCATCGCGACGCCGAGCCGGACTTCGCCGGCACCGGGTGCCAGCCGGACCAGGCTGTCGGCGGCGAGCACGAGCGCCGCGCCGCCGAATGCCGAGGGCAGCAACAGCGCGCCGGGGCGGTGACCGAAGATCGGGCGCAACAGATGCGGCACGACCAGTCCGACGAAGCCGATCACGCCGGTCGTCGCGACGCCCGCGCCGACGACGAGGCCGGTGCCGAGCACCACCAGCAGGCGGACGCGGCCCATCCGGATGCCGAGCGACCGCGCCGCCGCCTCGCCCAGCGACAGCGCGTCGAGCGAGCGGCCGGTGACCATCAGCAGCACCGCGCCGAGCAGCATCGGCGGCAGCGCGAGGTTCACGTCGTCCCACCCGCGATCGGTCAGCGCGCCCATGATCCAGTCGATCACCTCGGCGACCGCATAGGGGTTCGGGGCGATCGAGATCAGGAACGCGGTCAGCGCGCCGGCGAGGCTGGCGAGCACCGTGCCGGCGAGGATGAAGGTGATCGCGCTCGGCGACCGCCACGTCAGCGCGGCGAGCAACGCGACCGCGCTGCCGGCCCCGACCATCGCCGCGGCGAAGATCGCGGGGCCGGACCCGACCCCGAACAGAATCGCGGCGACCGCGCCGAGCGCTGCGACCGAGGACACGCCGACGATCGCAGGGTCGGCCAGCGGGTTGCGCAGATAGCCCTGCAGGACCGCGCCCGAGAGCCCCAGCGTCGCGCCGAGCGCAAGGCCGAGGACGGCGCGCGGCAGGCGGAGTTCGAGGATGATCCACCAGCGCGGGTCGCTGGAGAACCAGGCGGACAGCGGCACCCACACTTTGCCGCAGCCGAGCGAGAAGCCGAACAGGGCGACGACGAGGAAGCCGAGGGCGACGAGTTTGTGCGTGCGGGTCATCACAGGTCCACCCCATACAGACCGAACACCACCCCGGCGAAGGCCGGGGCCCAGTTGGGGGACGATCGTGACTGGGGGCAGCGCTGTATCATTCCGGCCTTTCCAACTGGGCCCCGGCCTCCGCCGGGGTGGTATGCATCCGTTGTCACAGCCCCGCCCTTATAAATGCGAGCCGTTCCAGCGCCGGCGGAATCGTCGGCCCGCCGCAGTTGATCAGCACGCGTGGGAAGACGGCTTGCGGCGTACGCGGGAGCAGGCGGTGGCGGAGCGCGATGCCGCGGCTGGCGCGTTCGGAAGCGATCACAACAGCCGGCGGCCGCGTCACGATCGTCTCGGCGGACAGCGTCCCCGTATGCGACAGTCCGTACGTCGCGGCGGCGTTCCGGAACCCGACGCGCGTCATCATCTCGTTCAGCAACGTGCTCCCCCCGGTCGCGAGATCGCCGCTGATGTAGAGCAACGCGCTAGGCGATGGACCGGTCTTGCGGCTCCAGCGCGTCACCGCGCGATCGATCTCGGCGTTGATCCGCATACCGCCAGCCGGCGCGCCGACCGCATCGGCGATCTGCGTCACCTGCGCCTGGCTCTCCGCGATCGAATCGGGAATGCCGAGCAGCAGCGTCTTCAGCCCCGCCCGCGCATAGGCCGCCTGCGTCGCGGGCGGCGTATACGTGCTGGCGATCACCAGATCGGGGTGCAGCGCGATCACCTCCTCCGCAGTCCCCGCGGTCGCGCGAAACCGGCGCGCGACGTCGAGCGGGATCGAGGTCGCCGACGGATCCTGCGAATAGTGGCTGATCGCCGCGATCCGCGACGCGGGCAGGATGCGGACCAGTACCGCGTCCACGCACGGATTGGTCGAGACGATCCCCCCGCCGCCGCTCGGCGGCGATGCGCAGCCCCCGAGCAGAAGGACGAGAAGGATCGCCCCGCGCCTCACTTCAACCGCAACCGCACGCCGCCATAGGCCGCGCGGCCATAGGTGCCGTAGCCGGTGATCGTCTGGTAGCTTGCGTCGGTGACGTTATCGACGCGGCCATAGACCGCGAACCGCTCGCCGATCGGCAGTTCGGCGCGGATGCCGCCGATCGCGTACCCGTCGATCCGCGTGGTGTTGCCGGCGTCGTTGAAGCTGTCGCCGACCATCGTCACGGTCCCGCCGACCGCGAGCCCGAAGGCGAAGCGATAGTCTGCGTTGACGCTGGCGGTCTGCTTGGGGCGACGCGCCAGATCGTTGCCGAAATTCGCGCCGACCGAGCGGTTCTCGGTATCGATATAGCTGTAGTTGGCGGTCAGCGTCAGCGCGTCGACCGGACGCAGCGCGAGCGACACCTCGACCCCGTCCGCCTCGGCCCGCGCGACATTGTCGTAGACGCCGAACGGGCGATCGACGCACTCCGCCCCGATGCAGTCGCGGAAGTCGATCTGGTTGCGCGTGCGGCGGTTGAAATAGGTGACGCCTACGCGCGCCCGGTCGCCGAGCAAGGTCTGCTCGACGCCGACGTCGAAGTTGCGCGCGGTCTCCGGATCGAGGTCGGGGTTCCCGTAGTCGGAGAACAGCTGGTACAGCGTCGGTGCCTTGAACCCCTCGCCATAGCTCGCGCGGAACGTGGTGCCGGTCCGCAACGCCAGTGCCGCATTCGCGCCGAACGTCGTGCGGTTGCCGAAATCCTCGTGATCGTCGTTGCGGACGCCGCCGGTCAGCGTGAGGATATCGACCGGCTTGACGATCAACTGCCCGTACACGCTGGTGATGCCGGTATCGGCATAGCTGAAGCCGTCATTGTAGCGGCTGTTCTCGCGCTCGACGCCGGCGACCACGCGGACCCGATCGAGCGGGCGGAAGTCGCCCTGATACTCGTAGCGCTCGCTGCGGCCGCGACCGATGAACGACACGTCGCCGCCCGGCTGCAAATAATTGTCGCGGTTGATGTCGGCGATCGTGAACGCGACGCGGTTGTTGAACCGGCCATCGGCAAAGTTCGCGTGCAGCCCCGCATAGCCATAGACTTCCTGCGTGGTGCCATAGGCAGGACTGTCCGCGACCACGAACGTCTTCGGGTCGAACCCATCGTCGATGTCGACGCGGCTGTCCGCGAAATAGCCGCGCAGGTCGAGGCCGATACCCGGTGCGAACTCGACACCCAGCCGCCCGGTCGCGCCGTACTGGCGATACCCGTCGCGCTCGGTGCCGCTCGCCGCCGACGAGATGCCGTCGCTGCGCAGATACCCGCCGGTCAGCGAGCCTGACACCGGGCCGCTCTTGCCCGAGACGCCTCCGCTCGCGAACACGCTGTCGGCATAGCCATATTCGGCGTTCGCGCGTGCCTGCACGCCTTCGGTCGGCGTCGCGGTGATGATGTTGACGACGCCGCCGATCGCCTGGCTGCCCCACGGTACCGAGTTCGGCCCGCGCAACACCTCGATCCGCTCGACCGAGCTCGATAGCAAGTTGCCGAAATCGAACCCACCGCCGGTCGACGAGGGATCGTTGACGCGCACGCCGTCGATCACGACCAGGGTCTGGTCCGATTCCGCGCCGCGGATCCGCACGCTGGTCAGCGCACCGATCGTGCCGTTGCGCGTGACCGTCACGCCCGGCGTGGTCGCCAGCAGGTCGGACACGATCGTGGTCTGGCGGCGCTCGATCTCGGCACGGTCGATCACCGTCACCGCCTGACCGACTTCGCTCGCGGGCTGCGCGACGCGAGAGGCGGTGACGACCAGTTCGGGCGTGTCGCTATCGGGAATGTCCTGTGCGTAGGCGGGCGACGCGATCGCTGCGGCGCTCAGGAAAAGGAAGAATTTCGTCATCGGGCACGTCCTGACCAGAACCGCCTGCGACCATTCGCAGTACGGCCAGACGTCTCTCGCTCGAGGATGCCCCAACACGACGGAGCTACTCGTCCGCGCCGGAGCACCCGCCCGCGCAGTGGATCGACCGTGAGAGGCAGGTCTCCTGGCTTCCGGGTCTTCGCGCCCACCCCGCCTTCCCAAGTCGAAACCCAGTGGCATATCGGGGTGGCCGCTATCCGGTCACAGTTGCGGGGACAGCGCCGGTCTTGCGGACCTGGTCATGACGACCCTCCCGCGCACCGGCTTCCCTTTTGATCCCGTCGCCGGGAACCCTTCACGAGTCCGCCATTAGTCGCGCGTCCTGCACGGGTCAACGCGAGGCCTACTTATCCTCCCCCGCCAGGGGGAGGTGGCGCCGAAGGTGACGGAGGGGGAGGACACAGAACGTCGGTTACCCCTTTCCTCCCCCTCCGTCTGGCGAGTGCCAGCCACCTCCCCCTGGCGGGGGAGGATTCACCGCCCGCCGTACCGCAGCCCCACCCAGATCGTCCGCGGGGTCGCGCGCTCGACGATGTTCGCCCCGCTGATTCCCGCCTCGACGCGCTCGTTCAACATATTTTCCGCGCGCAGTTCGGCGACCAGCGACCGCAGGATCGGGAGTGCCGCATAGCCGTCGAGCGTGGTCGCGGGCGCGAGCACCCGCGTGTTCTGGTCGTCGTCGAATTGCCGGCCGATATGCCGCACCGTCAGCGACAGCGCCGCCGCATCGTGCCGCCAGTCGACCGTCCCCGATACCGCATCGCGCGGAGTCTGCGCAGGTCGCAAGCCGTCGAGCGCGGCAGTGATCCCCGATCCCTCTACCGTCGAATTGGTATGCGACCACGACGCCTGCATACCGAACGGCCCAGGTCGATACGCCGCATCCAGTTCGAATCCCTGCGCGCGGATCGCATCGAGGTTCTGGCGGACGCGGTAGGTCGTTACCCCCGGCAACACCTGCGGCGGATTGGTCGTCGTGACGTTGGCGATCGCTACCTTCAGCCGGTTGTAGAAATAGGTCGCGGCGATGCTCACGCCCGGCGCCGGCGTCAGCGTGACGCCGCCCTCGACCCCGGTCAGCCGCTCGGGCGACAGCCCCGCATTCGCCGCAGTCGCGTCATTGCCGACGCGGAACGGGCGATAGAGTTCGTTGAGCGTCGGCAACCGCCACCCGCGATACCCTGCCGCGCGCAGCGTGATCGCCTCGACCGGCTGGTATGCCACGCCCGCCCGCCCGGTGGTCTCGCTGCCGTCGCGATCGGCGTAGCGCAGATCGGTCAACGCCGCGCCGCCGGTGGTTGGCCGTTCGGACAGATAGCCGCCGTCGATCGACCACCAGTCCACGCGCGCGCCAAGACTGAACGTGAAGTCCCCCGCGACCACGCTGCCATCGGCGAAGACGCCCGTCGTCGTCGTGCTGCCACCCGCTTCGCGCCGGCGCGTCGGTACCGCCGAGACGAACGTGTACAGCTCCTGCGTCTTGCCGCTGACATCGCGCACGTCCGCACCCAGCCGCAGCGTGATGCTCTTACCCAGCGGCGGCAGGATCTCGATCCGCCCGCCCAGCCCCGTCGCGGGGGTATTATACTGGTTCAGCGACTGGATCGCGGTCGTCCGCGCGGCATTGATGCTGTTGAAGCTGCTCGCGAACGCCCGCGTCTGCACATAGGCGAGCGCGGAATAGCTCCAGTTGCCGCGCCCGATCAGCCGGATGCTGGCATCGGCGCCCTCGCTCTTGTTGCCCGTGAACGCCGACCCGCGATCGCGCCGGTCGGTGAACGCGCTCGCGTTCATCTGCAGTTCGGTCTTCGCGCCGATCCCGACCACGGTGCGCAGCGCACCCGACGCCTGTTCGTACGGCGCGGCGCGATCGACGATCCCGCGGCTCGCCTCGACGGTCGGCGTAAAGCCGTCGCCGCGCGCATACGCCGCCGAGAGCGTGGCGAACCCCGCCCCCCGCACCAAGGCCGCCGAGCCCTGCGTGTCGACGGAATCGCGGCTGCCATAGGCGACGCTGCCCTGGAACGGCGATACTGCATCGGGCGTCGCGCTCTCAAGCTCGACGGTCCCGGCCAGCGCGCCCGGCCCCTGATACCCGCTACCGCCACCACGCGTCACGCGGATGCGCCCGAGCCGCCCGGTCGCATAGGCCGGGAACGCCACCCACCCGCCGAACGGATCCGCCTGCGGCACGCCGTCGAAGATCAGCAGCGCCCGGCTCGACGCATTCCCACCGATGCCGCGCAGCGAAATCCCCTGGCTGGTCGGGTTGGCGCTGCGCGAGTCCGATCGTCGAAACTGCTGCAGCCCGGCGACGTCGGCGAGCACGCTTTCCAGCCGGTTGCTGGCATTCGCTTCGATCCGGTCGCGGTCGATCGTGACGATATCATACGCCCGGTCACCCGGCGCATCTGCCAGTCCCCGGCCGGTGACCACGATATCGGCCGTATCTCCGGCAGCGGTGGCGGTCGATTGCGCCGCCGCGCCGCCAGACGAAACGAGCAGGACGGCGAACGCGCAAAGCGGTGTACGAATCATCGCGGTCGCATGGCAGCTTTTCGTGCGACCCGAAACACGGGCCTGGCGTATGATCGTAGCGCGACATCACGGCGGTCCGTGCACGAGCCCGATAGGCCCCCCTGGCGTGGCCATCCGGTCAGGCATCGCGCGGCAAAGCCGATTGCGTGCGCCGGTATCGGCAAGGCCGCGAGGCGCCCTATATAAGCGGGGTCAACCTGCCGGTCGACGGCGGCCGGGCCGCATCGAACGGCCAACCGGCGCGCTCCTGCGCCCTTGAGGATAGCATGACCGATTACAGGAAAACCGACGCGGCGATCGCCGCGCTCAATCCCGAACAATTCCACGTGACCCAGCAAAGCGGCACGGAGCGGCCGGGCACCGGCGCGTATCTTCATACCAAGGAGCCGGGTCTGTACGTCGACATCGTCTCGGGCGAGCCGCTGTTCGCCTCGGCCGACAAGTTCGATTCGCATTGCGGCTGGCCGAGCTTCACCAAGCCGATCTCCCCCGCCAACGTCGCCGAACTCCATGATCGCAGCCACGGCATGACGCGCACCGAGATCCGCTCGGCGGGCGCGGACAGTCATCTGGGCCATGTCTTCCCGGACGGCCCGACCGATCGCGGTGGCCTGCGCTACTGCATCAACTCCGCCTCGCTGCGCTTCGTGCCGCGCGACGCGATGGAGGCTGAAGGCTATGCCGATTACATCCCCCAGGTGGACGACGCGGGCTGACACCAGAGCGCAAACGCGGGCGGTACGGTGCCAACCGTGCCGCCTCCAGCATTCGGGCTCACACCCGTTCGGGTACCGGGGCGAGCGCCTTGAGCGGCTGAGAAACGTCGCCGAGAACCGCCAGATCGGCCGCGATCCGCCCCGCGACCAGCGCCTTGCCCTGGACGAAATCGCGGACGAGATTGACGGCGTCGACGGCGATCACCCGCCCGCGCTTGCGGTAGATCACCGAGAACGCGCGCGACGCCGGATCGCCGCGGACCACCAGATCGTCATGGCCTGCCGATAATCCAACGGTCTGCAGCTTCAGATCATACTGGTTCGACCAGAACCATGGCACCGCGGCATAGGGCGTGCCGGCGCCGACGATCGATTGCGCGACGACGACCGCCTGGTCGTTCGCGTTCTGCACCGATTCGAGCCGGATCGTCGCACCGTGCGCAAAGTCGTTGGCGTGCAGCGCGCAATCGCCGATCGCGTGGATGTCGGGCAGGCTCGTGCGGCACAGCGGATCGACCGCGACGCCGTTGCCGCCCTCTGCGCCCGCCTCGATCAGCGGACCGACCGCCGGCACGATGCCGATCCCGACGATCACCAGATCGGCCGGCAGCACCGCGCCATCGGCCAGACGGACACCACATACGCGTCCGTCACGCTCCTCGATACACGCCACCTGGGTTTGCAGGCGGATATCGACGCCGTGCGCGCGGTGCTCGGCTTCGTAGAAGCGTGACAGGGGTTCGCCCGCGACCCGCGCGAGCACGCGGTCCTGCGCTTCGACGACAGTCACCGCCTTGCCGAGCGTGGTCAGCACCGCCGCCGCCTCCAGCCCGATATAGCCGCCGCCGATTACAACCACCCGGTCCACCGCCGGCAGTTCGGCGATGATCCGGTCGACATCAGCCCGGCTGCGAACCGAATGGACGCCGTCCAGGTCGTGCCCTGCGCAGGTCAGGCGGCGGGCATGGCCACCGGTCGCCCATACCAGCGTACCGTAGTCGAGCGTGAAACCGTTCGCCCCCTCGATCCGGTGCGCAACCGGATCGACCCGATCGACGCGTTGGCCGAGCAGCAGTTCCACGGCGCGGTCGCCCCAGAACGACGCCGGCCGGATCAGGATGCGCTCGAACGGCTTGGCGCTCGAGAGATATTCCTTCGACAGCGGGGGCCGCTCGTACGGAAGGTCGCGTTCCTCGCCGACGATCGCGATCGAGCCCGCAAATCCGCGCTGGCGCAACGCGATCGCACAGTGCGCACCGGCATGCCCGCTGCCGACGATCACGACGTCGAACCGACGACCCATTCGATACTCCCTCGCGTCGCTGCACCATGCTTCGGTCTGCCTTACCGCAAAAGATGCCGCTCGTGCCGATCGTTTTGCATCGCGCGCGCTAGACAAGCATGATCGCTATATCGCCCGCGCTCTCCGTGGCGGGCGCCGTCACTTGGGAGGGGGCGGCCGAACGTGGATGTCGGCCGCCGACGGGACGACGCGACGCGGCGACGATCGTGACCTGCCGGCGTGGGACCAGAGAGAGACGCCGATGATCGCCACAGCGGCGACGACCAGCGCATAGCCGAGCGCCTCCCCCATCCCGCGAACCGGATCGTCGGTATCCCAGAACGCGTCCAGCGGGTCGCGATCCTCCTGCGATCCCGTCGTCATCGCCGGCCGCCATTGGCGGGAGCACGGTCGTTCTCGACCATCATCTCGACCGGCGTGTCGCTGATCGGGCCTGGCGATTGATCGCCGTCATGATGGGCGAACAGCCACCGTCCGAGCAGGCCCGCAAGCGCGGCGCCGAGCAACGGTGCGATCCAGAACAGCCAGAGCTGCGACAGCGCCCAGCCGCCCATGAACAGCGCCGGCCCCGTGCTGCGCGCCGGATTGACCGACGTATTGTCGATCGGGATCGACACGAGGTGGATGAGCGTCAGCGCCAGGCCGATCGACAGCGGCGCGAACGCACCCGCCGAGCGCGGATCCGTCGCACCGAGGATGACGAAGAGGAACCCGCCGGTCAGCACCGCCTCGGCGATGAACGCGGTCGCAGCGCTGTAGCCGCCGGGCGAATGCGCGCCGAAGCCGTTGGCCGCAAAACCGCTCGCGACCAGATCGAACCCGCCATGGCCCGATGCCAGCGTCGCGAGCAACGCGCTGGCGAGGATCCCGCCGACGACCTGCGCGACGACATAGCCCGGCAGGTCGCGTGCCGGAAATCGGCCGGCGACCGCGAGGCCGAGGCTGACCGCCGGGTTGAAGTGGCCGCCCGAGATGAACCCGACCGCGAACGCCATCGTGAACACCGTCAACCCGAACGCCAGCGCTACCCCCGCCATGCCGATCGAGCCCGGCACGCCGGCGCCCGCCGCGAGCACGGCTGCACCGCATCCTCCGAGCACCAGCCAGAAGGTGCCGATCACCTCGGCGACGAGACGCCGCGCCGTCGCGACGGGACGCGGGCGGGAAGGTTGCGCCCCGGTAAAGCGAGCGGACACCGGCGACGGGTCATCGATCCTCTGGTCATCGATCATCGGGTGAGCCTTGCAGACCGAACGAAGCGGCGTTCGGCGATCAACTGGAATGGAACGTGACGATGGGAAGGGCGACCTCCGGCCACCCTTCCCCCGCTTCCGGCGTCAGGCGGTCACTCGCCCCGCAGCGTGTTGAGCAAGGCGATGCCGAGCACGCCGGCGATCGCGGCCGCCGCGAACGGGCGTTCGCGCGCGAACTGACGGACCGTGTCGATCAGCGGACGGATGCCGTCCTCGACCGCTTCGACCGCATCGCCGACTGCCTTCTGCACCGTCCCGCCGACCTGATCGGCCACGCCGTCGGCCTGCAGCGACCGGTCGCCGATCGCACCGCCGACGGTTTCCTTGATCTTGCCGCCGAACGTGCCGGCCGTACCTTCGAGACTATCGATGTCCATGGTGTATCTCCTTGCTTGTGGAATTAGTTGAACGGCGTGTCGGAGGTCGACGACGTCTGGGACGGGGCCGGATCGGACTGCTGCGTATGCAGACCCCCTTCGGTCGGGCGATCGGTCGGACGATCTGCCAGACGATCGTCAGCCTTCGGCTCACGCCTGGTCGAGTCGAGCAAGGTCTTGACCGCCTGCCCGGCCGCGTCGCGACCCCCCAGACCGAACGCCAGCGCGAAGGCGACCGCGATCGCGCCGAGGATCAGGCCGAACGCCAGGTTGATGATGTCGTCCGCCAGCCCCATGAAGCGCAGGCCGATCGCCGTGCCGAGCACGATGATCGCGATCCGCACCACCGGCGCGGCGACGCGCGTGCCGGCATCGCCGTTGCGCTCGATCGCATGCGCGATCAGCCGGGCGATCGTTACCGATGCGAAGATGATGATCGCGCCGAACACGACCTGCCCGAACAGCGTCAGCACCTCCGCCATGATCTGCGAGCCATAGGCGAAGTTCAGCTGCCGGAAGGCCTCCATCAGCCCGAAGATCAGGATCGCCACGAACGCACCCGTGCCGACCGCCTTCGACGGCACGATCGCCATCGTGGTTTCGCCTACGGTCGTCTCGCCCGTGTCGGTCGAGGATCCAAACAGGCCCAGCGACCGCACCGTACGATCGAACCCGGCGGTGGCGAGGAACTGGGTCAGCAGGCGCGAGGCGAACTTGGCCAGTACATAGGCGACCGCGAGGATCATCGCGGCGGCGATGACGTGCGGGATCGCGTCGAGGATGATCCGCAACATCGCCGTGGCGGGCTGCGAGATCGCCGCGATGTTCAGCGTGTCGAGCGCCGCGATCGAGACCGGGATGATGATGAGTGCGAAGACGATCGCCCCGATCGTGCGGGGCAGCATCGTCGGGTCGCTCGGCACCGTGCCACCGACGCGAGTCGAGAACTGCTCGACATGACTGGCGGTGACGACCGCTTCGACTGCCTTGCGCGCGACCTTGGCCAGCACATAGCCCAGAAAGAAGATCAGCCCGGCGCCGATGATCCGCGGCACGGCCTGGCCGAACCCGCGCAGCATGTCGCCCAGCGGCCCGCTGGCACCGGTCAACCCCAAGGGCTGGGTCGCGAGAAACAGCGCGATTAGCAGTACGATCCAATACGCCGCGTCGCCAACCTGTACGCCGATCGTCGACGGATGCCGGATGTCGGCGCCCGGCTCGTTGGCGTGGCGCGCGAGCGGCGTGCGGTTGATCAGCTTGGCGACGCCCCATTTGACGCCCCGCGCGATCGCCCAGCCGATCCCGAGGATGACGAGGGCCGCCAATACGCGCGGCCCCCATATCTCGACAAAGCCCCAGGCCTGCGACCCAAAATCGCGCGTGTTCGACACGATCATGCCTCCCGCGTCGTCTATACCTTCCATCGAACTCATCCCTGTCGTTATTCGGTATTTACCGTGTCTTGCTGTTTGCCGGCGCCCGGCGCGCTGCGTCGCCGCGCCTCAGAGCGGCGAAGCGGGATCCGTCAGAATGCCGCAACCTGCCGCAGCCTTGCCGACTTCGAGCGGCACCTTGGGATCCTTCACCTGCCCCGCCACCCGAATGAAATCGCCGACCGTCAGGCGTCCGGGCGTGGTGTCGCCGTCACGCGAGGCGCGGGCGGCGCGACCGAGCTGCTGCAGCTGGCCGATCGACAGATTGGCTTCCAGCCGATCCCCGACGCACTGCGACTGCGCGGGCTGGAACCCGTAGCCCTCGAGCGACGTGGCGATCTTGGCCGACGGATTGACGCAGCCAGCGACGGCCAGGATGCCGATCGCCCCTGCCAAGAGTCCAAGCGAGCGATTTGCAGATATATTGATCATGAATACTATGTCCTTGGCTGTTCGACTTCGTGCGCAGGTCGTGCTCGGCCCTGCGACAAATGACCGTGAAGTATTCAACGCCGCTCGCAGTTTTGGTATCCGAGGTATGTTTGCACCAGAATGGGTATAATATGCTCAATTATCACGTTTTTTTGGCCAACAGGATGGCGTGGTAGCGGGCTGCGCGGTGCGTCAGCCTACCCGATCATGACACCGTCCCATTTTCGTCCAGTGGGAGGGATGGCGCGCGACACGGATCGCCCCGCTACCGGCCGGGATACGGCGACTGGCGCGGCTGCCGATCGCAAAGGTTTCGATCGCGATCCGCCGCTGCCGACCCGCAGCGACTGGTCGCCGCCGTCGATCAACTGCCCCAGGCGTGTCCGGCCGCGACGGACCCAGCTTTTGTAGGTGTTGACGGGGATGTCGAGCGCGGCGGCGCCGTCTTCCACCGATACCCCTTCGCTCGCCATCATGACGGCGCGTCGATGACCGCGGTTGAGATGGTCGAGCGCGGACAGGGCTTCTTTCAGTTCGAGTGCCATATGCTGCGCAGGCGCGCTGGCCTGAAGCTGTTCGACAATGTCGTCGGCCACGTCGACGTCATGCCGCCGACGTCGCACGGACGTGAGGAACGTGTGCCGCATGACGGTGCGCGCCCATGCGACGAAGTTGCTGCCGGCCGCAAACCGGTGACGCGCACGCCAGCATTTGAGACAGGTGTCCTGCATCAGATCATCGGCGTCGGCGCTCGATGCCGAAAGCCGTGCCGCGTAACGCCGGAGCGCTGACGCGTTATGTGCCAGCAGATCGGCAAAGCTCGCCTCGTCCATGCTCTGGATCGAAGGCCGCGGATTTTGAATACCGGACATGTCGCCGCTTTTCCGGCGCTCCGACGATCGGCTCGGGCGGTCTCGCTCTTGCTGATTGCGGTCCACGACCCCGTCCTGCCCCTCGGCCCCGGCTATCGCGGAGACGGTCGCGGAGCTCGGCCAAGGTGCGGACGCCTGACGCATCCGCACCACGACCCGATCCTACTTCTTCTTGCCGTTCTCACCCGATGCCTGGGACACCGCGGTGCCGGCCGACTTCACGTCCTTGCCGACGCCGTTGACGGTGTGGCAGCCGGCGAGGGCCAGGCCGGTTGCGACCAGGGCGAGCGTTGCTGCGTGCTTCATGATTGTTCTCTTTCGTTCGGTTGGAAGTATCGTTGACGATGGATTGTCCCGGCCGGCGAACGTCGCCGACGCATCAGGGAGGACGGAGCACGACACCGCCGTTCGCGGGCGCTCATCCGGCCGAAGTGTGCGCGTCAATCCTTCGTCGCACCCTTGATGGCATCTTTTGCCTTACCGATAGTCGCCTGCGCCTTGCCTGCAGTCTTCTCGGCCTTGCCTTCGGCCTCGGTTGCGATGTTCCCGGTCAGTTTTCCGATCGCTTCCTTGACCGAACCCTTGGACTCTTTTGCGAGACCTTCCACGCGATTCTTGTCCATGATCGTCTCCACAACGAGATTTGACGGTATACTGAACCGTCGCTCATCTGGCACTTCGGAAACCGGTCGGGTAGATCGTAAACTACTATGCGGGACGGTATTTATGCGCCAGCAGGTTGGAACGAGTTCGCGATCACGCGGAACGGATCGCCACGGAATCGCCGTCGAACCCGCGCTCGCGTGACCAGGCCACCGCGGCATTGCGACGGTTGACGCCAATCTTGCCGTAGATCCGCGCGACATGGTTGCGCACCGTATTGCCCGATACGTCGAGTTCGCGGGCGATCAGCTTGTCGTCGAGCCCGCGACAGATCAGCGCGAGGACTTCGCGCTCGCGCCGCGTCAGATCCTGCAGGTCGGCGGATGGCTGCTGGCGCTGCGGCGAACGCACGTTGGCGAGCTTTTCCATGATCGATCGACTGAACCAGGTCGTGTCCTTCATGACCGCCTCGATCGCCTCGACCAGTTCGATCTCGGAATGCTTGCGCGCGGTGATGTCCTGCAGCACCCAGAGTATGCACTCCGCGTTCGCCAGATGGATCGTCTCGGTCGAGATCACGACGTCGAGGATACCGCCGTCCTTGCCGACGATCCGCGTTTCGAAATTCTCGAACGCGCCGCCCGTTTCGAGTCGCGCCTCGATCTCGCGGCGTGCCTCGGCGGTTTCCCACAACGCGACGTCCCCCAGCTTGCGACCGATGATCTCGTCGGCCGCATAACCGGTAAGCCGCGTGAAGGCGGCATTGGTGTCGCACAGCACATGGCCGTCCGCTTCGCCGACCGCCATCGCGACGGGCGCGCGCCTGAACGTCTTGGTGAAGCGCTCCTCGCTTTGCCGGAGTGACGTCTCCGCCTTTCGCCGTGGCTCGAGATCGGCGAACGTGAACAGCATGCAGGGCTCTTCGCCCAGATCGATCGGCTGGCCGGCGACGATGACGAGCTTGGCCCCGCCGTCGGGCAGCGACAGTTCCGCCTCCATCTGCGGGATCGTGCGGCGCTCGACGAGGCGTTCCTTGGCGAGGTCCTTGCGATCGGCCTTTTCGAGCACGTCGACGTCATAGGCGCTCTTGCCGAGCACCTGATCCTTCTCGTAGCCGGTCATGTCGAGGAACCCCTGGTTGACCTTCACGTAGCGAAGGTCGCTCAAGCGGCAGATCACCGCCGGGGCCGGGTTGGCATTGAACGACTGCTCGAACCGCTCCTCGGCTTCGAAGCGCAACGAGACGTCCTGCAGCACGAGCACGAGGCATTCGGGATCGCCGGCCGCGTCGACGAGCACCAGGCTGCGGACCTGATGCACCCATTGCGGCTCGGCGCACCCGACCGGTGCCACCTCGACGACGACCTCGCTGAACGCCTCGCCGACGATGACGCGCTCGACCGGGTAGCTGTCGGGCGAGAGCGGGTGGTTGTTGCGATAGCGGAGCTGGAATCGCTCGCGGTACGTCGCCACCGTATCGCCCAGCGCGTCGAGATGTTCGACACCGTGCATGCGCAGCGCGGCCTCGTTCGCCCACAACAGGGTCTGGTCGGGATCGATCAGGATCACGCCTTCGCTGAGCCCCGCGATGATCTGCTGCAAATGTCGCAGATCGGCGGAGTCGCGTAGCGACTTCTGGATCGGGATGACCGCGGGTGTCGCACCGCCGGGCGTGCCGACGGCGTCGCGCGCGGTCAATTCGGTCGATACGCTGCCCATGCTCAGGCCTCTTTGCCAGGTCGAAATTCCCCACGCGGAACGGGCCGCAAGAGCGAAGAGTTCCTGGTATTTCGGCACGCGTTATGAGCAGGAAGTACCATAATGGGGCATGTCGATCCCTGTGCCGGTCAGCGGGAGTTAAGCATTCTAACTCATACACATGAGTAGAATTCGACGGTAGGAATCGGGTCCTTGAGGCGGTAGGTGATGACACTATCACTGCGCAACCGCGCGGCCGTCTCGGAACCGGCTGATTCCATCAAACCGTAGTCGAGAGGGGCAGGCGCGTGAGAGATTTGGACGAACAATCACGCATCGTGCATGAACTGCTGCGCGACGACGACGGCACCGATCCTTTTTCGTCGGCCGTACGCGCGACGCGGATGCCGATGCTGATCACCGATCCTACGCAGCCCGACAATCCGATCGTGTTCGTGAACGGCGCGTTTTCCAGGCTCACCGGCTTCTCGCGCGACGAGATCCTCGGGCGCAATTGCCGGTTCCTCCAGGGCCCGGAAACCGACTTGCTACAGGTCGATCGTGTCCGAACCGCGGTACGCCGTCGCGAGGCCGTCGAAGTCGAACTGCTCAACTATCGCAAGGACGGAACCCGGTTCTGGAACCGTCTGCTCGTCTCGCCGGTGTTCGACGACGACGGCGTACTGACCTATTTCTTCGCGTCGCAATTCGACGTGACGCTGGAAAAGGAACGGCTCGTCCGGCTCGAAACGGACCGGGCCGAACTCGAGGTGGAGGTCGGCAAGCGGACTGCCGATCTGGCGCAGGCGGAGCAGCGCCTGGCGTTCGCGCTCGAGGCCGGCCGTCTCGGATCATGGAGCGTCGACCTCGCCACCGACCAGATGGTGTGTACCGAGCGCAGCAAGAAGAATTTCGGACGACCGCTCGATCGGCCGTTCACGTATCGGGACTTATGCGAATCGGTCCATCCCGCCGACCGCTTGATGCGCGATCTGGCCGTCAAGGCGGCGATCGCGGACGGCAAGCCGTACGACGCCGAGTACCGGATCATCACGCCTGCCGGCGAAGAGCGCTGGATCCATGCGCGTGGCCAGGCCTATCATCGTGCCGACGGAACCCCCTTGTCGCTGGTCGGCACGTCGCAGGATATCACCGAGCGCAAACGGGGGGACGAGCACCGCGCGCTCCTTGCCAATGAACTCAGCCACCGGGTCAAGAATACGCTCGCGACCCTGCAGGCCGTGATCGCGCAGACCCTCAGGACCGCGACGTCGATGGAGGACGCGTCGGACACCCTGGCTGCCAGGATCCAGGCGATGGCGGCCGCCAATGATCTGTTGGTCAACGAACGCTGGGAGAGCGCCTCGATCCGCGATCTCGTCGTACGGACGCTGGCACCGTTCGGGCCGGAGGACAGCGCACGGTTCGCCGTCGACGGACCCAATGTCAGGATACCGCCACGGGTCGCGGTCGCGCTGTCGCTCGCGCTTCACGAACTGGCGACGAACGCATCCAAATACGGTGCGCTGTCGAACCCGCAGGGTCAGATCCACCTCAACTGGTCGGTCGTGGACAGCGTGCGCGACGGTCGCCTTCACGTATCGTGGGAAGAGATCGGCGGCCCCCCGGTGACGCCGCCGACGCGAACAGGCTTTGGCTCGCGCTTGATCGAGCGCGTCCTGGCGAGCGAAATCGGCGGCTCGGCGCAGATCGAATACCGCCCGACCGGCGTCGTCTTCAAAGCGGTCGCGCCGCTACCCGACGCTTCCAACGACGATACCAGCACCGGCGACGATCAGCGATCCGGCTAGCGCGAACTGATCGCGGACGCCGGCCGATACGGCCCAATGCATGAACGGATCGGTCGTTACGGCCTGGCCAACAAAAAAGCCCTGGCAGCTCGACGAGCTACCAGGGCTTTCTATGGTGGGCGTGGCAAGGATTGAACTTGCGACCCCTGCGATGTCAACACTAGGCTGTGGAGCTAAAACCGCGCTTTTCCGCCGTTTTCCGTAGATAGCCCACCCAGAACAAACAGAAAACATCAGGCCGAATTTGGGCTTTTTACCGCGGATTTACCGCACCGATATCTCACGTTTATCGAAGGCCAAGGCTTCCATGCTTGACCTTGCCAGCCCGACCGAATGACTGGCGGGCGCGGCTCCGAGCCCGTTCTGCCGCCAGGTCCGCGCGACAAAGGTGATAGACGTCGGTCGGCATGCGAACGCAAGAGTCGAAGTGCCTACCCCGGTCTGGCGCAGTATCCTGCGCTTCCGGTCCCGGATCTCGAAGACGCGATGGTCGCTCCAAACCAGAGCCTGCCGGAAATCCACCGTCAAAGGTCAGGACGGGGATCGTCATCCTTCGGCTCCCAGGCCAGACCGACGCGATGCCCGTCCATGGCGCCAAAACCCATGCTTCGCAATTGCCTGGCCGAGAAGAGCCAAGCCACGTCGGTCGCGAACAATACAACCCCCTCGACGACGCCGATGAACCGGCCCCGCTCTCGGGGCCTGCGACCGACCACGACTATGACCTACGTCGGTCCGACGACATGTCTCGAGCCATACTCCTACAGCCCCCTCTGACCCTGCTTGCCCCGCAAGAGAGTAAGCGGCATCGCGTCATACCCCGGAGGGAAAGGCGGGGCCAGATCATACGGGTCCGGCACGTGGATGCCCGACAGGATCGATTATTGCGGAGGCTTCGGCTTGGGGCGTTGCCGCGGGCCGCGGGCTCGCGCTACAGCATAGGTGGATGAGGTTCGCCAAATATCTGCAAGGGTTCGAGCCCGCAGAAGGTCTGCTTGACCTCATGCACACGACTCCCGTCGGCGTGGGTACGCTAATCCTCGTCGAGGGAAGCTTGCGCCCTCGGGCATGCACAGAATACGGCGAGGATCTGGTCTACCTGTTCTACGGCCGTCCTGCTTTCAAGCCGCTCCCGGGCCTCCATGCCAACGGCATGGATGAGATGATGCCGATGTGCCTGGTCATCGACCCGGCATTGTTGGGCAACGCGATTCGGATACTGCCGTTCGACAGCGGTGGCTACGGTCGGTACGCGGCCCAAATCGGTCCCCTCCTGACCCGATCTGACTTCGAACTTGGATCCGGGCAAGGAACGCCCATGCGGCTGGTCAGGGCGTTCTTCGAGACCAACGGTAACTATTTTCGGCAGCGCATGACCGTCGAAGCGACCACGATTCCCGTCTCGCACGGCGAAGCGCGGGCCTACGCCAGGCTCGGAGGCGATACCGCGCTTGCTGCTGACGACGACCGCCGATCGACGATAGAGGTGCAGATCGATCGCTCGGTTCCGCTGTCGTCAGCCCTCCGGGCAGTGGTCGGCCCACCGTCGCTGCTGTCCGATCCGGAGGTGACGGCGACGCTCGCCACTATGCCGTCCGTTACGCAGATCACTTACGAGACGTTCGGTCGCCAGCAGCCGTCGGCTTACACGGCGCTGCTCTACGACCACGTTCGCCGCTATCTAGTCGATCAGGGAGCGATGACGTGAGCGCCGCCGGGTCCCGCGAGCTGATCGGCCTCGTCGACACCAGCGGCATCTCCGTCGGCTTCTTGGTGCCGGTATTTGCGGGAGGTGGTGGAAACGCCCCCGTCGTCCAGGTGTTAGATTCCAGCGGCAGGGTCGTCGGCTTCGAGCCCTACGAGGTGCCGGAGGCGCCGAGGCTGCCTTCGCCGCCCCGCAATGCGTCGATCGGCGCTCCAGGCCTCCACGCCTTCGCTTTCGCGCGCGACGATGTGGTGCTGCTTTCCGGCAACGATGGGTTCGACCAGCTTGCAGGAAGGATAGACGATCCGCTTCTCCTCAACCGCCCGATGCTCGGCATGGAGCTGGCCGATCTGCTTGGAAGACGGGATCTGCGCGAAGAATTCGCATTGCAGGTCCATTCCGACATGGCGCGCACCTCCGTCGACGCGGCAGACCGGTGGCGAGACCTCAGCGTTCTGACGACGGACCTGAGGCGCGAGCTCATCGCCGATGAAGCGGGCGAAGACAGGTACTTCAGCACGGTCGTGACCCGGGTGCGCGACGGGAAGATCTTGCTTTTCGGCCTTCCGGAACACATGCCCGGCATGAAGGACGATATGCGCCGCGCCGTATTGGCTGTGGTCGGACGCCTCGCGCGGCTCTACCCTTCACCGCGGCAGGGCTGGCGGATCGTCTTCGAACGTCCTCGTTCGCCTGCCGCTAGCAGAAGGCCGGACGCCGCATTGCTCGTCGCAACCCGGGACGGAGATCGGGGCGGGCTCAGGGGGCCTTGGCCCCCGGTGCCTGATATCGTCGTGCATCACGATGTCCGCGACCTCTTCTCGAGCAATCCGGAAGCGTTCACGCGCTCGCTTATAAACGAAGACGCTCCGCTGTTCGTGGTGCACGACGCCGATGATCGCGAAGCCGCGCCGAAGGCTGAACGGGATTGGTCCTGCCCCTACGTCCATGGGATCGGCGTCGGGAGTCCCCGCGCGTGCACACTGGCCGGAAACGACGATCTGCATCAGGCGACGACGTTTATCCCGGTCACGGGCATACACGGTGCCTCGGGCTCCGAGCGCAACCTTGTCAATGCGATCCGCCTCGCGATAGCCGTCGAGGTCGAGCAGCGTCGGCGCGGACGTGGACCTACCGGTCCCCGTACGCTGCTGCGATCAAGGGCGGCGAGACCTGCGGGGTCAAGTTACTCTTGGGCAGGACTCTATGACAAAGCGTGCGCCATGGGACTGGCTCCATGGTCCGCTCTTCGGATCATGCCGGCGACCAGTACCTTCCGCCATCCGGATCCCGTCGCCGAGGCGTTGCTGGGAGAGGTGGGTTCGCTCAACGGCGGATTGATCGACGAGACGCTTGGTACGATGCCGCACACTCTGGGGCTACTCGTCGACAGCAGTCCGCGCTCGCGGGAAGACGAGGTGAGACACAAGCGGTCCGTGACACGGCTCCTTGCACAGCAGCAGTGGGGGGTGACCGATCAGGACTTTCGACGGGCAGAGGCCTGTATATCCATCCGCGGGCGGCTCGCCGAGTTCGAGATCTTGACCGCACCGACGGCCGCCGAATTGGGCAATCGCGATCGTGATCGTGATCGGAAGGATCTGTTCCAGCTCGACATTCGTCAGATCCGGACGATCATGGTCACGTGCGCGGCGAGTCCGACCGCGGTGCTCGAGGAGCTTGCCGATACCGGAGCGCTGCAAGTGGACGTGCGTGACCTCGTCGACTTCGATGCGGCGCATTCCAATGCCATTACCATCCTTGGCTCGCAACTTAGACGCATGGTGACGGGGCTGCCGTCACGCACCCGCACGGAATTCATCGCGTTCGCGGCGATGCAGGCGTTCATGGCCGACCGCGTCTCCGGCGCGGACGCGTCAAACCTCCTCGCCATGCTCGAAGGCGCGCGACGGGGGAAGGATTTTCACCTTCTGCTCCGATCGCTCAAAGGTTCGGAAGAGGCGACAATGTTCGAGGTGCGCACGTTCGAGACGATCGGGAATCGCGTTTCCGAACCGCCTCTCGGCAAGGTCGACCGTTTCAGGATGTCCTTGGCCCCGGAAGGGGTCAGCATCGTCCTCCCCGCCCCCGCTGAGCCGCAGAATACCTGATGCTCGGCAATGGACGCCCAGGCCTGTAGCGGGGTCGCTCGATGCAGCTGCACCGCCCCGACGGAACGGCATGGGCGGAGTTAAGGAGTTGAGAAGTTGATACTCGGGTCGCGCTCATCGGTGGAACCGGCAAGCCAGCGCCGTACGTCAGGTGTTTGCTCCCCCGATCGGCCCCTCGGCATACGCTTGCGGCCCACGGTTGGCATAAAGCACCGCAGCGTCTGCTACTTGTTCGGCCAGGCGCTGACACGCCGCGGCGCCGAGCGTGCGACGGAGTCCAGGAGCCAAGACCTCCAGCGTCGCGTAGAATTCTGACAGGCTGGTGCTCATGCCATGCTGGAGTAAGTTGCCGGCGGTCAGCGCCATACTTTCATCCGCAAAGGCTTTCGTCGGATGGGCATTCGGGCCGTCGTCGAACCTCACAGAATTCGCCAGTGCCTCCCCGATGGTCTGTGATGGGGTCGCGGCAGCGCAGGCGCCAAGCGCAGCCCGCATTTCGCGGGGATAGGCTTCAACTGCGAGCTTGGCGACGAAGCCGGGTGCCAAGCTCCGCGTCGATCGCAGCTCGGCCGCCAGTGCCTCTTGTTCCGAGGGCGACAGGAAGTCGTACAGCGCGGTGGCCAACGCATGGCGGGCGCGCGGATCCCTGGTCTGTCGGCACAGGGCTAGCAACGGCTCGACGACAGCCCCGTTGAGCAGTGGACGAGCGATGACCGCCCAGTCCGCCGCCGCCCAAACGTCGGTCGCTGCTGACAGTCGATCCGCAGCATGGCCGAGGAGCGCGGATCGGTAGTTCGGGTAGGCATCGGCTATGAAGGCGAGCGCGGTCGCCATCGTGCGAATGTCGGTCAAGCCGGTAACACGCTCGATTAGGGGGGCAGCATCGGCCTCCTCGAAATAACGCGAAAGGCGAGCGACATGCTCGAGCTGCTCCCGGTTCAGATCGTTGAGCCGCGGGTTGACCAGTCCTCGCACGGCGTCAGCTGCAGCTTGGTAGGGGTAGCGAGCCAATACGGCCGCACTGACCCGCATTGCGCCTGCCCGATCCCGGACGTGCTCGCCGTCGTGAAGGAGACAGGAGGCAACATCCCGGACTGCGTCCTCGAGTGACGCGTAAGGCGTATTGAAACCGAGCGGAACGGCGATCTTCAGGCGGGCGTCGGGAGGCAGGTAGGGCCAACACTGCTCGATCCAGCGTGACAGCTTGCCTGGGATCGTACCGTCATTGCCGACAAGCGATCGAACAGCACTTACCAGGCTGTCGCTCGGCATGTCGCGAGGGCCGTCACGAAACATGCTGAGCAGTTCGAGTGGGATATTTCCCGCGGCGCGGGAGAGGTCGCCAATCCGCCCGGATGTCGCAGACTCTCGGAGGATTGCCGTGGTTATCAGCCAGGCGAGACCAGGCGCTGCATGTTCCAGAAGTGCAGCGAGGCCTGTCGTCCGATCGAAGCTCGAGCCCTTGTCGAGCGCCGCCAGCATCATTCGTTGCGTATGCTCGCCAAGCTTCGCCGTGATCGCGCGCAAGCGCGCGGCGCCAAGCTGGCCGAAGCCGATCGCCGTACCGGCACGAACGAAGGCCTGCTCAGCCCTCATGCGCTGCTCATCGGTTAGGTGTCGCAGGAGATGACCGAGCCCGTCGGCCTTGCGCCAATCGGTGTCGGGCAGTCGGAGAAGCGTCTCGAGCGTCGTCTTGAACAGCGCTTCCGGCCGCTCATCGCCGACGCGTGCACAGAGGCGCGACAGCAGCAACGCCCGGTGGCCGAGGTCCGGCTCGTGCTCGGCCATGCCGAGAATGTCGACGAGGGTCATTAATGGCAAGGGCCGATCGAGCCGCTCGAACGTTTCCAGAACCGCGTCGATTCGTGACAGGGGCGAGCCGCGCATGAGCCGCGCGAGGTCGCTATCGGAAGCGAGCACGAATATCGTCCGTGCCTCGATCGAATAGGCCCCGGTCTCGCTCAGCAGGTCCGTCAGCTCGTCGTTTGTCCGTCGAACCGGAATGGCGTGGGCTGCCATCAGGACGAGTCCCGCATTCCAACCGGCGCGATCGGACGCGACGGGAGCGGTGACGAACCGGTCGACGTCGTCTTTAATGACCGCTTTGTGCATGGCGTAGGCCGCAGCGAAGAAGCGCGCCTGCACTATCGGCGGCAGGCGACTCAGATGCTGGCGCAGATCCTGCCATTCAGCTTCGTTCAACGCTGGGAGCAGTATATCAAGAAACTCGCTGTCACCAAGCCAAGCGAATGTTCCGCCCTTGGCGGCTTCGCCGAGGACCTCCGACCAGAGATCGGGCCGCGTTTCCGCCGATACCAGCGGCAGAAGCTCCGCCATCTGCCAAGCCTTGAAGCCACCCGCGGCGACCGTGGCATTGGTCAGAGCCTCCTCGGGCGTCATGAGATGAGCGCGCACGAGACTCGCCTGTATCCCGATCGGTGTCTGGCTTGCCTGCGCGGCCATCGTGGCCATGACGCAGGAGGCAGCGGCAAGATTGCCAAGGGCCGAGATTCGTTCGGCCGCCGAGGTTGCCGAGCGCAGCCGCTCGGCCTCAAGTTCTTCGCAGCGACGGAGCGCGCTCAGGAAGGATGATGTCGCCTGGTTGCGACGGGCGCGGACGAGCCAGGATGGCTCACCGTCATCCCCCTGCTCAAACAGCAGCGCAAGGAGGAGCTCTGAGCGACCAGACATCTCCATGTGCCAAGGCAGATAGGCGTCGAAATAGCCGGCATCGTCGACGTCAGCCCAACGACCGGTCGGACTTCCCGTCAGCAACCGGTCGATAAGCTCGCCATGGAGTTGCGCCAGGGTGTCCGGCAGTCCCCCGGGAACAGGTGCCACGCGGACACGCGAAGGCCCGAAGGCGGTCCGCGCATAGCCGAGCAGCAAGTCGTGAAGCCGGTACAGTCGGTAGACCGTATGCTCGACCCGGCTTAGGAGTCCGCGCCTGGCAAGCCGGTCGAGGATGCGAGCGGCATCTACGATGTTAGGCGCGCCGATGATGGTCCGGATCGTCTCCCCGTCGAAGATCGCTCCGTCGTGAACCACTGCCAAGCGATAGAAGACGCGGCGCAGCTCGGTGTCGAGCGATCGAACGCTGATGCCAAGGCACGCCTCAAGACTGACGGTGCGCCGGCTGTCATCGCTGCGCAGTCTACCGTTACCGTCATCGAGGTCGAGCGCTGCGAGTTGCAGGCTCTCCTGATGCAGGTCGGCCGTCAAACTAGCGACATCCCGGCCATCACGAAGCAAGGCGCCAGCCAGCACGAGCGCCAGTGCAAGACGGCCGACTGTAGCGATGAGCGTTTCCGCCTCGCACTGCTCCCCGCTCTCGAAAATTGTTCCGGCACGCCGGCTCAGCACCTCGAGTGCTTCGGTCGCGCTGAGTTCGCCTACCTCGAGGCTCTCATGGATGCAGCCGGGAAGCGGGCTTCGACTAGTGACGATGAGACCACAGCCAGCCGGCGGCCGCATGAGGTCTAGGTCGCCTGGCTCCCAAAGGTCATCGACGACGATCAACATGCGCCGTCGCCCCATCGAACTGCGCCAGAGCGCGGCAAGAGCCTGCTCATCGGCCGCGGGTGGTGGAGGGGTGCCTAGCGCTGTTAGCCACGCAGCCAGATGACCGCCGACCTCGGCGTCGCGGCCGAGCGTTGCCCACAAGACGCCGTCGCGGTAAAGCCCCCGGACCGTTGGATGGTTTGCGATCGCCGTAGCGAGCTCGGTTTTGCCCGCGCCGCCCATCCCACAGAGCAGGAGCCGGTTCGAGCCGCACAGCGTGTCGACTGTTTCAGCGGTCAACGATCGGCGATCGACGTACAGGTCGTTAACCGAGGGAGCCATCTGAGGATTCTGTCGGACGCCGTAGCCGCCGGACTGCACCAGCCGCCGGGCGTCGGCGTAGCTGACCGGCAACGTCGACGCGGCTTCGAATGCCCGCTCAAAATCGACGCGCCGCAGCTCGCGCACCTTGCCCGCAGCGGACTTCAGCACTTTCACAAACAGAGCGGAAAGCGCGCGCTCGCCGTCCGAGGCCAACAGGCCTCGAGCAGCCGCAATACCGACAAGGCGATCGCGTACGCGCGCTTCGACCGCATCGCTGTCCGCGGCATCGCAGATCCAGTTGATCCGCCTCAGAAGTTTTGTCCGCAGCTCGTCGGGCGCAGCCGAACGGATGAAGGCGACCAATTCCCTCGGCAACGTCAGGCCAAGGAGAAGCCGACGGAGCGGCTCGACGTCAGCGCCTGCCGCTGCTGCTGGCCAATAGGTAATACCGCCGACCTTGCCGGGCAATGATGCGCCCTGCTCACAGGCGGCCGTCGCCGTCGTTAGATAATTCAACTCAACGTGGAGGTCCGGGTTTTCGATCGCGAACTGCCAAAGCGAAGTAATCGCTTTTAGCGCGCTTTCGGTTCGAAGCGTGACGCGGCCCGCTTCGGCCTTGGCCTGCGTCATCTGAAGCGCCGACTCCATCAGTCGGGCATAATCCTCGGCGACTTCGAGCAGGAGCGTCGCCTCCGGCTCCAGCGCGATCCACGCTTCAAGCGTCAGATATAGCTGATGGGCATAGCCTTTGAGGCTCGCGTTAGCTTGGCGGCGCAACTGCTCGTCAGGAATTTGGAGCTCGGACACATGGCAGCTTCTAGCGCCAACGACTGGACGTTCATAGCGGACCAACTGCGTGCAGGGCCCGCGCTGCCGACCACTCTGAATTGCTTGAAGGACTGGACGGCCGGCCTTTCAAAAGGCGAAATTTGTCGATCGGCGTCGAAAGCGCCCCCTTTATCATCGAAGTGACTCCTTGTGTTTACTGGATGCACGAGGTTTGAAGGGTTCTGATCGGCGCCGATCTGGCCCCCCGGTAGTGTAAGGCTTTAGAGCGGTTCGGCAGCTTGGCGGGTATCTACCGGGGTCCCGTTTTCGGCGCAGATCCACAGCGCGAGGGAGCCGGGTAACGCGCAATCGCCGCCCGGACATTATCGTGACTGGCGCCGGACTCCCGTGGAAGTCGCGATCGAGATGAAGCACGACGAGAAGGCGTCATGCGCTGCCTGCGCGCCCTACCGAACCGCTTGACGCCGAGCCGGGGCTCCGCGCCCGCGACCAGACTTCGACGACGAAGGCGTTCGACCGAGGACGATCCGCAATTTATACTCGAAAGCACGAATCTGGGTGCCTGCCTCACTTTTGTGCCAGCTCCTCAGCTTCAGGCCCCCGGACCGCGAAGACTGGTTAGTCGTTCCATTCGCAGACCGGTCCGAAATTCACCGTCATCGGTTCGGACGGGGCATCGCAATTTCTGGGCCCCGGCCGGAACGACGCGCCGCCCATTCACGGCGGCGATGATCTTCAGCGAAAGGCATCTGTCCCTCGACGCTGACGAGAAGAAGGCCTTTGCAGAGACCTTCATGGCGCTGAAGGAACGCGGCCTCACGCCGAGCAGCTGCTTCGCTGACCGCGAGCCAATTCCGCATATGGAAAGGGGTGATTGCCGACGTGCACCGGCAGTCGCCTTCGATCGTCTGACGACCATCAGGCGGCGTCGTGCTCCGCCTGATGGTCCTTAATCCGGGGGTCATCGTCTAGCAGCTTGCAATCGCTCGCCCCGGTACCCGTGACCTCGATACGAAGCGGCTTCATGGTTGGTTCGTACCCTCAATCCGCCCAAAGGCGACCTGTTTCGGCATCGAAGTTCAGCATGTCCGGCGTGCAGCTCAACGTGCCGATCTTCCCCTTGTCACCGGACGCCGACGTCACCCGGACGTTGTCGCCGAACACCGGGTTCGACAATACGTCGCTGACGCGCTTGCCCTCGACGCCCTTCAAAACGATCGGCGAGTTCTGGAAGTACAACCGACCTTCATTCCAGGAACCGCCATCGGCTAGTTTCAGCCAGCCGAAGACCTGCCCCTCCTTCCAGTACAACTGAAAGGACCCCTCTTCCTGTGGCCCTCCGCCGATGTCGACGATCCGGTCGGCCTCGATGGCCAGCTTGGAAAGGACCCCGATCATGTCGTGCCCCGCTGCCAACAGCGCGTTCACGATGACCGCATCGATCTGCCCGGTGGCACCAACCTCGTCGAGCGCGCCGGCCAGGCGTGCCCGCGAACTCTGCTCATCGTTCCATGCCTCAAAGACCTCGGTGGCATCTACGCCGTTGTGTGCTTCGAACCGCGAAAGCTGAGGCCTAAGATTCTCGCCGAGCGTCTCGACCAGGACCTCCATGCAGACTTCGCCATGATCGGAACCCGACGGCGTCGGCGTCACGGAAGCCAGCCGGTACGGAATGCCTCGACGGCGGCCCTTCGCGACTTCCTTGCGCGCTGCGGCGTTCACGTCGGCAAGCATCTCAATGATCGTAATCCGCTGAGCGTGCATCCTGCCGATGGTATCGGCCATCTGAAACGCGATGTTGGTCAACGTCGTCAGATCGGTTGCGTCCTCACCCCACCAGATGTGATCGACGTCCACCGTGACGGCGCGATCGATCCTGATGCCAACCCGAAGCTCTTGGCCTACGTTGGCATGACTCTTCGTATCGACGAGCCGGTAGTCTGCCGGCACCGGCGCGGTGTCCATGCCGTGGTCGGTCTTGAGAAGCTTCGAGATCATGAGTGCGACGAGTTGCAGGTCGTCCGCGGGATTGTATTTTGCTTTCATGAGGGTCTCCTCGATGCGCGATTGAGTGCATCCATTTTCCTCCGCGATATTGCGGACCACCTCTTCACCAATCATGAAAATCATCGGTTAAACCGTCAGTGCGCAGGAGTACGCCGGCGTTTCGCCGAATGCGGGGCGACGGACTGGCACGCAGTCAGGCCCTGCTCTTTCAAACTCACCGCGTTGCTGCGGCGGCTCGAACTGATAGGTTCACGCTCAGCGACACGCGGGTGGTTGATCGGAATGGAATGGCCAAGGCTCCCAACGGCGATCCTGTCGTCTCCGCAAAGGTGCGTTGAGAGCCGGACGCCAACGGTGGTCGCTTTCCCATTCCATGATGCAGGCGCGGCTCAAGACCGATCGTCGATGGTACGCAGGCAACATCCGTCGTTCGATCTTTTGCGCGATCACGGCTTTCTCAGCCGATCAATGCGTGGAAACTCACCAGCCGGTCTCGGCTTTTGGTGCTGTACGACGACTCGGGAACGCGGTGATCTACGTTACGAGGATGATCGACGTCATGAGGCGCAGATCCTCATCCCATGGTCTCAGTAGCGGATCGCGGCCCGACCCGCCGTGACGACAGAGATCTCTTCGAGTACGAACTGCTGTTCGAAATTGAAGCTGACGTCGAGGAAGACGTAGTTCGCTCCCTCCGGCGCCTTCGTGGATCCATAGCGTATCGCATCGTATCCTGCGGACAGAGCGCAATCCGCAACGAACCTGGAGAAAACGTATTGCGAACGCATCCAGCCGGCGGTGGTCCGGGGAGCGGCCATCAACGCCGAATTGGAGATGGCGGCCAGTATCTCAAACGACGTGCGTTCCTCGTCGATGTCTACGAGATCGAGAATCCTGAGCGGTCTGATCGCCCGCAGGGCTGCGACCAGGCAGATGTCACCCTCCCCCGCGACCTCCGCTGACGCCGTGACCGCGTCGCTGGCCGCGTAAAGCATTGGCGAACCGGCGTGGTTGAACCGCCCCTCCGCCACGAATTGGGGCGGTGGTGCGCCAAACGTACCGATCGCGGCGGAATCCTGTCGAAGCTCGAGCACGCTTGCTTCCACACGCGCGCGGTAGAGGATTGCGTCCAGCATTACCGACGGCGTTCCCGAGATGTGGCTACGCACGGTTTTCAGAACGCGACGCGCCAAGGGGTGCTCGAGCAGAAGGAAGGGGGTTCGCTCCCCCAGAGTTATCAGTTCGACGACTTCCCTCTCGAGCTCGGCGACCCCGGTGAAACGGTGTTCGTAGATCCAGACGTGCCAGCGGATGTACGTGCCGCAACGCGGACATTGCACGAAACGCCGCAAGGTCGAGAGTTCGGCGGGGCTGTACGATCCGACCAACCGGAGATTATCGACGAGCCAGTCTATCTCCATCGCCTGTGTCTGGAACTCGATGGACCGGAACGTGATGCCTGGCCAGCGCTCGCGGAAATTTTCGTAACAAGTGTCACAGCAACCGATGCTCGAGCCGAAATCGGAATCGATCTCGTCACCCACGATCTCGTTGAACACGCCAAGGTCGTGACCCGCCACGGGGAGGAACGGGCCGATGCCAAGTTCGGGAACGATGGCAGGTACCGGGAACGGTCTCGTGATCGTTCGCAGGCCCGTCACGAGGCCGACCTCGACGACATGTCGAGTTGCATCAGACCTCCGAGACGGCATTTCGTCGTTATCACGCACGTTGGCAGCGTCTATCAAAAGGGCGCTAGGCCGATCGGTCATCGCGCTTCGGCGGCCATCGCCGTGTGTCACTTCGAAAGCCCCACATCGATATCGGTTCAAGGCCGCTCGCTGCGAAGTCGCCCCACGATGAGGCATCAGGAACCCGCCAAGACCTTAAGGCTCGAGTCTACGCAACGGAGATAATCCGGATGACTCAGTTTCGACCAGGGCTCCAATCGACTACCGTGGATCAATTCGTCGATCAGTATCCGAGCCTTCTTGTAATCTGCGAACAGGGCCGTGCCGCCGGGCAGATGAGGCAGCGCGGGATCCCGGTCCTGAACGAGCCAGTCCCTGACGCATGTCATCGCCTTCTCCGGCTTGCCGTCATGCGCGCTGAGATCCTGGCCGCTGAGGTCGGACGTCGACATGTCGTACTGATGCTTCTTCTCGTCGAGCACCAGTAGCCGCTTGCGGCGCTGACGCGGCGGCCCCGTCCACTTGATGCCGAGGGATATGCCGAGCTCAAGCGGCATATTGAATCGAGGCATCTTGGTGCCCGCATCCAGCGTGACGGCTGACAGATCGTGAATGCCCCAGTCGCAGCCGACGATCAATTTCGTGATCTTATCGATCCGACTCTGCCCCGAATCGCTGACGTCCTGCGCAGTGCGCGGCATGAATCCGCAAGCTTTCACGGCGAACACGATGGCGCGGAAGACGTCTAGGAATTCGGCATCGAACGGGCAGTTGATGAAGACGTCGTTGTTCAGCGCGCTATTCGCCAACGAAATGATTCTTCATCGCGATCTCGCGCATCGCATCCTCGAGCTGCCTCGACCGATCGTCCTCCACGAACGTCGGTCGAATTCTGAGACCGCGGTAAAGGAACATCCCCGTTCCACCGTCGGCCGCCAGTCCGGCAGGCTTCCTGCGCTTGGCGAAAAGCCTCCGCTTCGACAGGTTTCTCCGTTTTCCGGAAGAAAGGATACCGGTTGAACGTGCATGGACCATCAATCGATTATGGGATCGTCCGCAAAAGTCCGCAAACGTTATTTGGCCTGTTCGACGGCGCGCCGAGCCGGATCGCCGATTTTTGGCGTCCTCGACGGTTCTCAGACCTCGACGCGAAGTCGGCCCTGCCGCTTAAATGGCTTCAGTGCGTTCTAAGACCGTAATCAGTCAGTTCGTCATCCCCACAGCGTCCGCGCATGCCAAGTTCTGCGTCCCACCGTACTCGACAGGACCGGAAAGCCGTCAGTTCGGATGACCGGCAAGTTCGGTACGCTTGCAGACCATGACTCAACGGCGTGTTCGCTGCAGCAGCGCTTTCCTTCGTTCGCTGCACCATGCCCCCCTCGGCCGCATGCCAAGCAGTGGCACAGACATTCCACTCATCGGGCCATGACGGCGACGACGCTCCTAACAAATCCGCAAGGTTTACAGCCGAAGGACCTCGTATCGCTACGGAGGGTTGCGCAGTGTTTCATCGACTTCGAAAGGTCGCGGCTGGTCTGGTAGTTGCTGTAGCAACGGGTGTCACGGCGTGGACTTCGGCTAAATCAGCTCTGCCCCAGCCGCCAGTTCCCGGGGCTGAGGCCATCTTGTCGTATCTCGTCAGTGGTCGTGATCCGCTTGCCGTCGCGACGGCGATCCTGTCCGCGGTCAGCGCCGGCTGGTCGTTCTGGGAGATGTTCCAACCTCAACCTGCGTCGATCAACGAGCTGAAGGGTGAGACCAGCATTCTGCAAGGTCAGCTCGAAGGCGTACTCGTCGCAGGCGACCGTCACGCGGCATCCTCAGCCGAAGGACTGGAATCCATCGCGATTATGGTCCGTCGCCTAGTGGAGCAAGGGGCGAGGGCGGAACAAGCCGAACTCGCCGGGAGGACGACAGGTGAACTTATGGCTTCGGACGATCATGACGATCGTCAGATCGGTCAGGACGTTCTGACCAGCTCCCCGCAAGACGCTGCCGAACAGTTGCTCCGCAGAGCGGAACTCGAACGAACGAGGCAGAACGAACGATTTCGTCAGGCCGCCCGGCTTTTGGCACCTCTCCAGCCATCACGGGCCATTGCTGCCTACGAGCAAGCGGTTGGCGTCGAGGCCTCGGACTCCGCGTCCTGGCTGGAGATGGGGCGTCTTCAATCTCAGGCCGGCCTGCGTGTCGCCGCTGCCGCAAACTTGGCACGGGCAGCGGAAACGGAAGCCGATCCTAGAGAGAAATCGTGCATAGACTCGGAGATCGCCGCCCTCCTCATCACCGAACGGAAATTCGACGAAGCGAGCCAGCGCTTGCTCAACGCCATCCGGATGAACAACGAATTGATCGAGGACGAGGGACGGACCTACCTTCTTCTCCACGATAGATCGGTGTTCCAGATGCGATTCGGCGATCTTGCGCTGACCCGGGGTGACGCGGCGGACGCTGAGCGCTTCTTTAAGTCTTCCGTCGACCTTCGTGAACAGCTGCGCTCTGCATTTCCCGATGACGACGATGATCGCCGCGAGCTGGCGACGGCGAAGGCAAAGTTGGGCCGCGTCGCCTTTCTGAGAGGCGACTTCAATCGCGCGGCGGACGTCTACTCCGAAGCGCTTTTGGCCTTCCGAGAGCTTCTCAAACGAACACCGACCAACGAACTGCGCCGCAATGTCGCGATTAGCCTGAAGTTCCTCGGCAAAGCCGAATGGGGGAAAGGTAATAGATCCAAGGCCATCAACCACTCGATAGAATCCACCGCCATATTCGGAGCCTTGGTGCAGGTCGATGGCGGGGCGGGTGGCTGGGCCAGCGATTTCGCCGAGAGCGTGCACGATCTCGCGAAGATGACCGTCGCGACAAGTGATTTTGCGGGAGGAGCGCAACATCTGCGCCGGGCGGTTTCGGTGCTTGAGCCGATAGCCGCGGCGATGCCGCACGAACGAGGCATATATTCGGATCTGACGGCGGCGATTGGATTTCTGGGGAACATCGAAATCGCGTCTGACGAAGTCGACGCAGGATCGGCGAACATCGTCAGGGCGTTCAAGATGCGCGTCGAAACTTACGACGCCGACCGAAGCTCTCTGTCAGCCTTGAGCAGCCTAGCAACGGGACGCGCCGACCTCGC
This sequence comes from Sphingomonas faeni, assembly GCF_040407565.1. GTDB lineage: Bacteria > Pseudomonadota > Alphaproteobacteria > Sphingomonadales > Sphingomonadaceae > Sphingomonas > Sphingomonas faeni_F. The sequence goes on along the minus strand of NZ_JAPZPR010000001.1, from coordinate 249,664 downwards.
CATCATGGAGCTTCAGACGGATCCTCATCGTGCCTACACACAGATATTGGAAGCGATCTCGATATTCGAAGAGCTCGCGGAGCAGGCTCCAGACAGGCCGAACTTAGCTCTGGGGCTTCCGTCGGCTCAAAAGACGAAGGCTCGGATAGAAGAATACTGGCCTCAAGTCATGTCTAACTAAATTTGGTACTCAGTCCCTTTTGCCGACTTGCGGCCATGCCGGGCAACGGGCGCGATCGATAATGTCCCATCTGGTCGTTGCTCGTCCTGTTGGGAGCTGCCTTCCCCATGACTCCACCGGTCTCGACGATGGCGATCTACGTGCGCAGACACCGAACTTGTCGGCCGCGGCATCTCGTTCAAGCCAGAAAACTGCGCGGCCTAGACTACAGATGCGTCAGACTATCGACGGCGATCCCGACGGGGTAACCTTCCACCGACCGCAGCAGGCTGCCTTGGATCTGGAAGGCGACACCGTTCTGAACCGTGAGTCGGGAAAGCGCGTTCAGCGTTAGCGGAAGCAGTATGCCGCCCATCCCTTCGGCACGGGCGTACCAGCTACCGTCCACGAGAAACGCCGTGCCCATCAGCGTTCCGGAACTCGCCAGTTCACCGGCATGCACGATTTTCTCGGCATCCGTCAGGAGGGTTAGCCCCTGCCCCTTCGTCTTGATGCGGTTCGAAGCCGACGGAATTTCGGCTTCGTCCTCATCAGGGCGGAGTACGAGGTCATAGTGCTCGGCAAGTATCGTCACGCTGACGATTCCGGCCAGATCGATCGCGTCGGCACCGATGCGCTTGGCGACGCGAGCGAGGTCGCGCACGAGATCCCTGAGGTATTTCGCGGTGTCCGCAGGGCCGTGATCCACGAGCGAGCGGTAGGTAACGTCGACGTTGTTTATGAAAACGGGAACGAGATCGGGGTGATCGTGGGCGAGGTCGTACATCTCCTTCGCCATCGCGAGATAAGCCCACCAGCTTCCAACGCCCGTCTTGACGACGACGAGCCGGGCGCCCGACACCCCGATCTGGTCTCGAACAAACCGCGAGAAGGCGCGATCCATAACCGTCAGGACGGTGGCGACGTAGCGGGCCTCGACTGCGCGGTCGACGACGATGGATATCTTGAGCCGGTCGCGTTCGACGATTTCCAGTTCGGCCACGCTCGTCCCCCCAGGTCACCGCATTGGTGGCACCGATGGCCGAGGGAGGCCAGCGCCGGTCAACCGGGCGATGTTAGCGGGCACTTAGCCATTGAGTCGAAGCTCGACGGAACCGCACCAGGCATACACCTTCCCGTGATGACGTCCCGCAGATCTCTCGTTGCCGCGCGCAGGTCCATAGGCCGGTTGCCGGGCGTCATCGGAATCCGGGTTTCGTAAGCCGTGGAGTAACACTCGCTCGCAGTGGTGAAACGCGACAGAATACAATGGTAATGGATCATTCTCATGTCTTTTCTGCATCGGCTGGGTTGGGAAAGCCTCCGTCGTTCCGCCATCGGAAGCTCTGCGGCAACGAGGGACGTGCACGTTGGTTCGGCAGGACGACGTACAGTCGCAGCCGATCAAACGCAGGCCACTTCCCACTTCGCCGTTGATGGCCATCCTGATAATCTCCGGCTACGTTCGACCGAGAATCTGTAGGAGCGCTGCAATGTCCACGATCGGAGCTACAGGAACAAAGCCTTGGCTTGACGGGCCCACGGGTGCCGCCCTCGGCTGCATGATTCTCATCGCGTGTGTGGTAAACGCCGTCAGCGAGATGACCGGGTTCGGCTTCGCCGGCGCTGGTTATTTCATGAGCGGGCTGATCGGAGCAGGTTGTATGTTAGCTCTGCTATGGAAGACTTGCCAGGATCACCCCGACTCCGCATGGCATCCCCTCTCGGCATGGCCGCTTGCTGCCGCAATGATCTGGTACAGCATGTTCACCGGCTTTAACTACATGGCCGCACGGACCAACCCCGTCCTGTTTGAGGCCGCGAACGGCCTCGGGCTTAGCGTCGAGGCGAGATTTCTACCGTTCTACGCGTCGCTCTGGTTCAAGCTCGGCGGCTTCGGACTGATCGCGTCGCTGCGGCTACTCCAGTACGCATGGGAGCGTAGATACCGATACTGACCGCCGAAGGCTTCGACGGCCCGCAACTGACGGGATTGCCCCGATTTGCTCGCTAGGACAGCGGCGAATCTTGGCGTGTATCGGTTTGGCGGGCGGTGAATGCCGACACGCTCGACAGGACTCACTTGAAGACGACCTGCGTTTCCGAAAATGGCCTCGCTCCGATTGCCAACAATTCGTCGTCAGCGAACCATTTTCGCCATACTCGTCCCTCGTCTACGGCGAAAGCATGTCGAGGATCGTGGTCTCGGCGTACTCGAATCTCGGTCCCTTTCAAGGCAGCCTAAGGACTCTTCGCTTGCGGCCCAGACGATTTGGACGCAATCGGCTTGTAGTAGGTCCCTGTCAGAGTTCCCAACGCCTCCATGTCCGACGATGTTAAACTGTACAGGGAACGTGCGGAGACGGAGCGTGCGGAGGCAAGCGCCGCTCTGCTCCCCAACGTTCGGGATCGCGCGATCCGCTCCGCTGAACGATGGGAGGAAATGGCCCGCCGCGCCGAACGGATTCAGGAGCTGTCCGTCGGACGAAAAGGTTGAACCGCGCAATCGAGTACTCGATCATGTCAATTGTCTGACGTGCATCTGGATTTGCAGGCCTCGCGGTCGCGCAACCGACCGTAATTTTCCAACTAGGGATTGATGAACCCTGGTTTCGTTGATCAATGCGCGAAAGTTCGCATGGGAAACGGTCCCGTCAATCGTCGCTGCTCGTCCAAATCCCTATGCGTGGCGATCATCGCCATGAGTTGCGGCCCCATATGCCGATCGATGTCGTTGCGTATGCAATTCGTCAGGGAAGATCGCACCTTCAATGACAGTGGACGGCAGGCCTCGCTCAGACGACTGGGCCCGCGCCAGAGTCGGCCTGATTCAGCACCGCGAACCATGGTGGGCGCTTGATCTCGAACTCGGCTTGCCCAATGTCGAATCTGGTCATCCCGCGGACCGCTCCAGCAGTCACCTCGAGCGCAGTGCGATAGAACGCGAGTGCGACGTGTCGACTAATCCGCTCGCCCTGGCCGTAGCGCATGTTCGCCGAGTCCTTCCAACGTGGGAGCCGGTTAAGCAGACGGCGATCGAATGGCGGTGCCGGATCGATCTCGTCGAACAGAGCGAAGAGGTCGTGCGTCTGGCTGAACCTGCCGTGTCGTTGTTGGGCAAGCGCCTTCAAGGCCTTCTCGCAAGCAAGCTGAAGCTCCCACGCCGCGTACTGCATTCCCTGGGGGTCAGGCTGGAGAAGCATGTTGGCAGCCGCCTTGAGGCGGGGGAGCATCCCTGCCCGCAGCCCGTCCAGAACATCGTCGCCGCTCTGCACGCCGATGAGGCCGGTTCGGATGAAGCGCAGACGGCCCGCAGTCACGGTCGCCTCGTTCAAGGCAAGGGCGCGCTCGTTTGGCGTGAGATTGAGTGCCGAACTGACCCATGAAAGGGGATCCTCGTCGTCACGCACTCCGTCAGGCGCACTCATCCAAACCGTCTCGCCTCGAACTCCGGGCCGCGTTCGGATCGTTGGCACCTCGATGTCGAACGGAGAGCCCGCGATCTCCACGACGCCGGATATCCGCTCGTCGAGGCGACGATCGAGGGCATCGCCGAAGCGGTCACGATACCAGTTCTCCGCTCTCGCGTAGAGGATCGCGAAGCTTTCGCTTCCAATTTCCGCTACGGACAACGCGGCGGTTCGGGATCGTTCCCCGCTTTCGTCCACCCTGCAGCCGAGAACGAATTCGACCGTGGCTTCCAACGGCCGCAACAGAAACTCGGTGTCTCGTTTCGCTAGAACACGGTCGATGCGCGGCAGCACGCTGACCATGTAGTCGCCCATATTCTTGAATGTTCCTTCATCTTGCATACCGCCCACGCGCCATCCCTGCTCGCCGTCCTTGGATGAAACGGCGACCCGATCGAGGTGTAATGGAAATTCCGCACATAGCGAACCCTCCGACATGGGGCGGACGCGTAACCCGTAATCGCCTCTCGGATCGTCGAATCATCCAGAGCGTGACAATGATCCACGAGTTCACCATTCTGTCATTCGAGAGACGAAGCCCGAACGGGTGAAGTCGGCGGGAGGAATGAATGATCCCTGGACGATTGGCGAGCGGCCCGGCGTTTACCGGACGCTGCGGCCTTAAAGCCCGCATGCGAGCGGAAATGGGAAGACGGATGCGGCCTGCATGACCGACTTGATCGATTTCGAGAGCAACTTGCGTCAACTGAAGGACTTTCAGCAGCGTGTGCTGCTCGTCCCGGCGCAATGGCGGGCTTTCGTACCCGCCGAGCCGTTGGCTTGGGACAGGGTCCGGTTCACGCCTGAGAACAAGGCGGGAGTGCCCGCTCAGCGGGGCATCTACGCCTTCGTCGTCCAGTTCCAGGACGACCGCGAGGCGCCGCTTGCATTGCCCACGCACGGCTACGTGATGTACGCAGGCATCACCGGGGAGAAGGCGGAGGATCGGACGTTGTTCGACCGCTACGGTGACTACGTGAGGGATCAACGCCGGCCTAAGCGAATGTCGATCTGGTCGATGCTCAACAAGTGGAAGGACGACATGTTCTTTCACTTCGCGCCCGTAAGCCCCAACTTCGACCTCGGGGCTGCAGAGACCGCTCTGAATGACGCGATAATTCCACCTTACGTGACGAACGACTTCTCCGCTGAAGTGCGGCAGCTGGTCCGCGTCCTTCGAGCTAATTAGGAACCGAGATGGTCAGGCACTTTCTTCCGGCACTCAGGGGCGTTTTCGGCGACTGGGCATACTATTCCTGCCTGATGAGCCTTCGGGAGCTATCCGCCAGGGTCAGCTTCGCCGATCAGATACATCACAGCAAGGCACTGTCGGAACTCATCCAGCGCAAACTCAAGGACGAGCGCGCCGACGATATATCTAAATATCTCAAGTCTAACCCGGAGCGCTTCTTCAATTCTCTCGTTGTTGCCGTCTACGGAGGAGACCCCGCCTGGCACGAACTGGACGAGATCAAGCCCCAGCACCAGGACTTCAAGGTCAGCGACGTTTCGAAGGACGCCATTGCGAGCCTCGGCTTCCTCAGTCTCACGGGCGATGAACGGCTGTTCGCGCTCGACGGCCAGCATCGGCTCGCGGGCATTCAGAAGGCCGTGCTCGCGGACGAGAAGATCGCCGAAGACGAGGTGTCGGTCATCTTTGTTTCCCATCGGAACGACACTGTCGGTATGCGGCGAACAAGAGCGCTCTTCACGACGCTAAACAAGACGGCAAAACCGGTCAACAAGAGCGAGATCATCGCGCTTGACGAGTCCGACGTGATGGCCATCACCGTCCGCCGGCTCATCGAGAGCAATCCAAGCTTCAGCGACAAACGCATTCTGGTCATCGATTCACCGAATCTGCCTGTCACCAACACATCGCATCTGACCACCATTCAGAACCTTTACGACGTACTTACCATTCTGTTTTCGAAGGTGATGCAGCAGCAATCCATCAAGTCCCTTTCATTCCAGCGCCCCAAGGATGATGAACTTGAGGAATACTATAACTACGCTATCGGATATTTTTCCCTATTAGAAAAATCGGTTCCGGAACTCGCAGCCTTTTTCAAGGCTTCAAACGGGGCGAACGTGGTCGCCGCACAGCGGACCGATGTTGGCGGCAGCGTCCTGTTCAGACCAGTCGGCATGACGATGTTCGCGCACATCGCCGAGACGCTGGTGAAGAGCATGGATTTGCCGGATGCTATCAAGCTCATGGGTCGGTTGCCTCGCGATCTCAACAAGGCACCCTACAAGGACCTGCTGTGGGATAGATCGTCGGGAACCCTGAACCTCAAGCGCGAGCCGCTGGTCAGACGACTTCTTCTCTACACGCTTGGATACGCCAACCGCAGCGTGACTGCGGCCAGCCTGCGCGCCGAGATCTCCAAGGCAACCGGCGAAGCTGCCTACACGATCAAGCTGCCGGTCAAGATCAAGTGACGGACACTTCTCTTCGAACGATAGAATGTCGCAACGGTCGTAGGTCGCCGGATGCGTGAGGTCCGCATGTTCGGCTCGATGTGGGTGAGGTGAAGCAGCGCGCTCGATATACGGTCACCGGCCGCCTCGCCGCCTGGCACGCCATTGCCCGACCGACGCGAACGCCACGGTCCGCGTTCCGTCGCTTAGCCCTTCGCCAGCCATGACGGCGCCGATCCCGCTGTGCGCAACCGGACCCGTACCCGACATGGGAGTTGCCGCCCGATATTTATCGGGCTGTTGTCGATCCACAGCTTCCGAGCGGGCGATGTACCGCGAGGCCGAGCTTACCGAATACTGTTTCTGTTACAGTTTGGCTCAAAGCGAGGGGCTGCTGCCGGTGGCCTTCGCCACCGGCGTTGCCGATATGCAGAGGCGATATCCGCGAAGCGGCCACGGACGAGAAGCCCGACACACGGGTAGGAGGTCTGCTCCACGTCTAACATGCCGAGCAACGGTCCGACCCGACGGAGGCGTGTGCCCTTCTGGTTCAGATGAGGAATGTGTCCGACACGGTGAACGCGACATTCCGGGCGGCGCTGTTCCAGGTCTCCCGACCGATCATCGACGCCGACCCGCACATATCACCCCTGCGATTCCGGGTACATTTTCTACTACAACTATCTAGCTAAACCATGGCGGGATCCCGCCCAAACGGCCATCACCACGGGATGATTCCCATTCACGATGGGTCCGGGTAGATTATCGGACCCAGGAGCAGCAAGATGCGCATTATTCAAGCACTCACCCGAGCAGATGCCCGACGAAAAAGGATCGATGACTGGATCAAGGTCTTCGCAGAAGCCGAAGCCGCGGCGGCTGCTAGACCGGACGCAAAGAGGTACGCATTCCTCGTCACCTACAGAGTCGGGAACGAAGACGACGAACATGGAACCGAGGCGCAGAGGCGGGCCGCGGTGATCGAGTTGATCCGATCACTGGGATCGGCCGAGGAGCACGCGATGACCTCCTCGTGGGTGCTTAGGCTTCACATCTTGTCCGCGTCCACCGTACTGAAGCTCCTTTGCGGACCGCTGTCCGTCGCTTTCGATGGTCTCCATGTGGCTCAGATCTCGTACTCGAACAGAAAGATCTTCGGTCGCGTGGATCTCGAATCTTGACGATCCGAGTTTCGTCTTCGGCATCGCGTTGTCGTCGCGCTCGACCAATCGATTAGCCATGCCAGACTGCTTCGGTTCGCCGCGATCCCAGCTCTCGCTGCCGTCTCTGAGTTGCCAAGGCGTTACAGCGCCGCGGCGGGGTGCGGGAGCATGACGCTTTCCAGTCTTCCGGCCGCGTCCTCCCGCCGGAGCGGCGAACGGGACGGCGCCTCTGAATCCGGTGCTTCCGCATCCTAAATTTTTAATCCCGCCGCTCTGTCGGCGAATCGAGGACGATCAGAATGCCTACCGAAGCTGCATTCGCGACCTTGGTGACCCTCGTCGTAGGCGTGATCACGTCTGCCATCGCATCGGTCACGCTGATCACTACGAAGGAGAACCGGATAAGCGAGTTCCGGCAGGCGTGGATCGATAACCAGCGCGCGGACCTCGCGATTGCGATCGCGACTGCCAACTCGTACTTTCATATACGGGACGTCGAACGCAGGGCGGTCTGTCTTAACGATTTCTTCGCGGCGCGGACCCGCATCGCCCTGCGCGATAAGCCCCAAGATTCCGAGTGGACTAAAACGCTCGTGGCTCTCGACAAGCTCGGGAAGATCATGATGGGCGGCGTCCCCAACACGTTCGAGTTACTGCAGGCGACGGCCTTTGTGACCAACGAGTCGCGCGTTCCACTCAAAATGCATTGGCAGACGGTAAAGTCCGGCGAGCGGTTCTACCGTTGCTTCAAGGTCACGTTCGTCGCGGCGTTATCGGTATCGACGATCGGTATCATCGGCCTGTTCGCGTTTGGACAACCTCTGACGGCGAACGAAGTTGAGAAGGTGGCGTCCGTCTCGCTTACGCTGAACGTTCGCTAGCCTGTGAGAGGGCGTCTAAGCGGGACCGCCCTTTCGCAGCAGGAATATTTAAAGCTGGCGGGTAGAATGACCTTTCAGCGTACCAGACCCTCATCTCACATCGTTGATCCGTACGTGAACGTCAGATCAGGCAACACCGATTGGGAACCTCGGCTTAGGTGTTTAGTCCGGCATCTGGTGGATCGGATTGACGATGAACCTATCTGGCTCTGACGTCCAGATTTTGGCGATGTATTCGTAGGGTGTGAGTCCGTTGAGCGTCTTGAGCCGGCGGGCAAAGTTATAGGCAGCCATGAAGTCAGCGAGGTGCGTCCGTAGCTGGTCATGGCTCTCGTAGTGGAAGCGTTTGACGGTCGCCTCCTTGATGGTGCGGTTCATCCGCTCGACCTGACCATTAGTCCAAGGGTGGTTCGGCTTGGTGAGCCGGTGCTCGATGTCGTTCGCTTCGCAGATCATATCGAAGCGCATCTGACGCGACCAGGCGGTGTTACGGTTGCGCGGCTGGTCGGCGAACTGGATGCCATTGTCGGTCAGGATTGTGTGGATGCGGTAGGGCACCGCTTTCAGCAGGTGTTCGAGAAACTCCCACGCCGTTCGCCGATCAGCCTTGTCGACCAACTGGGTGACGGCGAACTTGCTGGTGCGGTCGATGCCGACGAACAGGTAGAGCTTGCCTTCGGCGGTCTGCACCTCGGCAATATCCACGTGGAAGAAGCCGATCGGGTAGCGCTTGAAGCGCTGTCGCTTCGGCTTGTCCCCCTCGATGTCCGGCAGACGGGATATGCCATGACGCTGGAGGCAGCGGTGCAGCGCTGAGCGCGTCAGCTGCGGGATCGAGGGCTGCAACGCGTAGAGGCAATCGTCGAGCGGCAGTAATGTGTGACGCCGGAACGCGACGACGGCCGCCTCCTCAGCTTGGGTCAGGGTCGTTGAATGAGGGGCCTTCGGCCCGGTCTTTTGATCCTCGACCGTCGCCCGCTTACGCCACTTCGCTACCGTCTTAGGATTGATCCCAAGCTCTCGGCTCAGCGCCGAGAGCGAAGCTTGCGATCGCTGTATTGCTGCTCTGACGGCGTGCGTGGTCGTGGCGCTCCCGTGACGTACCTGTCCCATACGGCTTCCTTCCATTCTAACGAAAGGATCGCACCATTAAACCGTGGGATCAAACACCTAGCGAAGGTGACCGAGCCGCGCTAGCTTCACTCCCGCACGCCTTGGCATGACTTGGGAAGACGTGGGTCTTGAAGCGAAAGCTTCCAGACGCGTTCTCGTGTTCAATCGTTTTGCCGTTGCCGATTGAACGTGACTTTGACGACGTTCAACGTCGTTCTAACTGGGATCGGGGTCGGGGCCGAACGTTATCCCAGATCTCGCGTGTTCCCGGGGCCAAGCTTCGAGGGCAGCGCACCCCCGGCAGCGCCACAACATCAAACAGCTCCTGAATTGGACCCTCGAACCTGATCCAGCCATCGATTGACCCGTTTTCCAAATTGACGACCAGAACGCCGCACCAGGCGCTTTCGCCCCGAGACGCGAGCTCGTGGTCGAGTTGAAGGCCATCGAACCGGGCATCCCGCGGTTTCGATACCGTGAGCAAAGCGTGGGTTCCAACCAGATCGAGGCCTCGCGCGAATCCGGGAAGAAACGCGACGTCCCGGCGGACTCCTGTTGCGAGTTCAACTGTGGCGAGCGCTCCGCGTCCGGCCTCGAGAAACCACAAGGCTCCGTCGTACAGGCGAGGGCTATGCGGCATCGACAATCCGCTGACGAGCGACCGGCCGGTGCGGCATTCCATGATGACCCCCCCGGCATTCCGTTGGGCACGCCAGCCATCGACTTCATCGGTCGTCGATACCATGCTGACGCAGGCAAGGGCCCCATCGACCAGCGCCATCCCGTTCAGATGACAACGATCGCCCCTGTCCGAACCGTTCAGGAATCCGGGCATCCAGACGGGGGAGAAGCTGAAACGGTCGTCGACGGTAGCGATGCAGTTGAATCTTGTCGCTACGAACAATGGCCGTCCTGAAACGTCCACTGAAAGTTCATGGGCGTCGACGTCGTTCGTCGTCCAGCTGAGTCGGGGCACGAGAACCGCGTCGTTGCGACCGTCGGCTCGCTCGCCCGGCAGCAGCATGTCTTCGAACCGGATGATCTGCGTCCCTGTAGCCAGGTGGAGACGCCCCTTGTTCCAATGAATTCCCATCGCGCGCTCGAAGTGCTGCTGGTCGATAGCGACGCGATCTTCGGGATCGACCCCTACCAGAAACAGCTGACCGCTCTGATACGAGGTGAAGGCAAGCGACATGCGCAACCGTACGAGGAGTTCCGCGAGTCCCTTGGAGACGTTGATCGTCGTGCGCTCGCGTGCGGCCACCTGCGCTTGCAAGGAAGGGGGCGGGTTTGGCGACGTCATCGCGATGGCGGCCCGGCGCGGCGAAGCGGCGGCGACATCGGCGACACCGTTCCAGGCACTGGCGTAACCGGAACCTCGTCAACGGTGCGCTGGGGAGCTTCAGGTTCTGCAGCCGCGATGCGCGCTTCGTTCGCGGCAGGTGGGGCCGGTATCGCCCGCTGCCCGGCGGCAGGCAGCATGACGCCGTCGAACAAGCGGACCAGCGGCTCCCACGGAAGCGCTCCTCGGTTCGCTACTTCGCGGAAATGGTCGGCTGGGTCGTAGCGTGGAAGAGCTTCGACGATGTCGCCAGCGTCGAGTCTGCCGATGTAGCGTAGAACAAGAGCCGCGCTGAGATAGGCATCGTGCTGGGCACTGAGTTCCGCGAGTTCGGCATCGCGCAGAGTCTCTTCCGCGATCAGCACGTCGAGCGTCGAGCGCTCCCCGGCGCGGTATTCTATCGTCATTCCACGGAACGCCGTGGATGCCGCCTCGACCTGTCGATGCTGACGGAGGACGTTGCCTCGCAGCGTCACCATCTGATTCCACGAATCCGTCACCGACTGCAGCATCGCCCGTCGCGCCACCTCGATCTGGGATCGATCGCTCGTGTTCGTCTCCTGTGCCTGCCGGACGAGGGATCGCGTGAGTCCGCTGGTGAACAGGGGTTGGCTGAGCACGAGCTGCCCGGCGAACGAACGGTTGCGGTTTGCGCGGTTCAGCGGATCCAGGTCGGTCGAATAGCTCCCCGACCCTCGCAACGACAGGGTCGGCCCTGCGGACACCCGCGCCTCTTGAAGTCGCGCTCGCGATTGCTGTTCGTTGTAGAGCGCTTGTTGAAGTTCCGGACTGTTGTCCGCGGCGATGCCCCAACTCTCCTGCGCGCTGGCAGGTAGATTGGGTAGCGGCGGCTCCGGCACAAGTGTCCCAGGGTTGCGCCCGACGACGCTCGCGTAGGCTATGCGGCTTGCTCTCGACTGGTCCTCGGCGGTGGCGACGTTCGCTTCCTCCGCAGCCACCTGCGCATTCGCCTGCGCCAGATCGGTCTGCGTCAGTTCGCCGGCCTGCGTGCGCGCCCGCACCTCGTCGAGCGTTGATCTTACCGCTGCTAGGTTCGTCCTCCTGATCTCCAAGGCGCCCAGATCACGACGAAGATCGACGAACGCCTGGATCACGCGGAATACGATGTCCCCTTCGGTCGCGCGTAACGCCTCTCGTCCGGCACGGACGCGGTAGCGCGCAGCGCGCGTCTCCAGGGTAAGGCGCCCCCCGGTATACAGGGGTTGGTTCACGACCAGTTGCGCACCGACGCTATCCGTCCGATCACGCGACGAGGGGACCGGAACGCCACGGACCTCGCCTCGTGTCAGTCTGTCGTCCGCATATTGCGCGTTCGCGTCGAGCTGTATCGTGGGTCCGAACTGAGAACGGCTCTGAACGTAGGTCTCGTCTATGGCTCGGAGTTGCGCGCGTTGCGACTGAAGGGTGGGATTTGTCTGATATGCGAGGGCGATCGCCTCCGCGAGCGTCTCGGCGGGCGCGGCAAACGGCCCGACCGTCTGTGCGATTGCTGAAGGCGCGATCAAGGTCTGTGCAAAGCCGACCAGCAGCAACGCATTTCGCCCAGCCGCACGCAGGCACGGACTCGACCATCGGGACTGGAGAAAATGCACGCCTAGAGGGGCCGCACGAACCCGTTGCCGGGATCGCATCCCAGCCGCTGCGCAGCCGCCATCGCGTCCTGTAAGCCGCCGACGCTGAAGACGCGGGGCTTGTCGTCGGGGCGCGAGCGGATCGTCACTGTCGTCGCCCCCGTGACAGTCGCAACCGGAAGGATGACGAGACCCTGCGTCGGGTTCGTCATGCTCGTTCCCGCCAGCGTAGCTCCAGTTCCTATGACCGCCGGGTAGACCGAGGTCCACGGACGCGCCGGTCCATCATCGACGCGGAAATCGGCGGCAAGAGTGTTGCGCGACCGTGGGAATGCGAAGGCGAGCGTTCCACGTGCGTAGCTGACCGACGGTTTTCGCGCAGCGCCCTGGTATACGCGGCAGACGGTCCGGTTCGTGAACCTGTCCAGCACGGTATCGACGTGCCATGCCGGAACCAGATATCGGTTCTTCACGGTCTGGCCGCCGTTGCCGAACGGCCATAGGCTGCTGGCCAGGACTACGAGCAGGGCGGTGTTCACGGCGCTCGCCCGGTCAGTTCACGGTCTCTGGGGTGACGTCTTCCCAGATGGCAACCTCGCGAACCCCTGACGCGTTGACCCGGTGATACTTGAACGGTTCGCCCGGAAAGATGTTGGCCGCGAAGTCCGCCATGACCTCGTCCTGTGCGCCGAACGGCGCGACCATCTCTATCAGCCAAGGGATGTCGCCGCCTAACCACTCATCGGCGCGCAGCTTGTAGCCGCCCGACTTCAGTCGGGCATCCGTTTCGGGAGACACCCGCGCGAACATGACGACGGCCGCCGGCGACTGGGGCCCATAGAACATGCGGAACGTGCGGTGCAGTATAGGAGGCATGCAGAACCATTCGAGGTCTCCGACGAACAACTGCTTGTGGACTGGCGATTGGGTGAGCAGCCAAGTGATCTCGCCGAGCATCTCCGCGACCGTCTTCTCGGCCGCCGAATGCTTTGCGATGGGAGGAACGCTGGACACGTTTAGCAGGACCCTTTCGTTACGCCGTTCTTCAGCCCGCACGCGCGGTAAGCGACGATGCCGGCACCGTTGCATAGCCGCTCGTGGACGCCGCTGCGAGCGGCATGTCGTTGGCCGCCCCACGATTCCAGATTGCCGCTGCGCCGCCGGCATCGCCGTGCATCGCCGCCATGTTTTGCCGTAACAGCATGAGCCGCTGCAGTTGCGAGGCGTCGCCGGACGGCGTGCCGGCGAGGCTCGACGCGTTCGCGCCGGATCTTCCGCTCCCGACCAACTGGGGCGATGCGAGCGACGCAAGATCCTGCCCCACGGCGGTCGGGTCGCGCCACCACTGGGATGCCGTCGTCGTCGCAGCGTCGGCAGCAACGACCTGTCCGGACTGACCTGAAAGGCCGCCGCGCATCCTCCCGACCACGGCCAACTCTGCGGAGGTCGACAGATCAGAGCTCGACGCCGGTCCGTTCGGTTTCGCCTCGTTGCCGCTACCGGACGGAGTGGCGCGGATGATCGTCGTCTGTGCCGCAGGTGTGCGCGTGGGTGCGGGATCGGCGTTCGTGTCGCCGTCCGCGAACCCCAACGCGACATCATAGGTCGCGCGACTGGAGCCATCCGTGAACGTCACCTTGCCGACGCCGAGAACCTCGTTGGCGTTCGCACTACCGAACGCGGAACGCGACGACTGATGAGCGAGGTCGAACTGTTTTACGCCGGCCTGCGCAAGCGATTGGATTTCACCGACATCCGAACGACCGTTGGCGTTCTTGTCACGCCAGATCAGGAAGTTGGCGAACCCGGCGTCGGCGGCGTCGAGCAGTCCGTCCTTGTTCGTGTCGTAGGCTCCCATTCCTTGGAATGCGCTCTTGGCGTTGGCCACCTTGCCTGTGAAGTCTACCTCCTTTGCGACGTCGACCTGTCCGTTCCCATCGGCGTCGTACGCAAGGACGCCGTCGGTGCCCTTCACCCAGCCGATCTGTACTGGAACTCCAGTGCGGGAGACGTCAGCTAGCGCGGTCGACTTCGTCGGATCCATCAGGTCCGCACCAGACCGATCGAAGTCGACGACGACCGCCTGCATCCGCGTCGCTGTGGTACGAAGGCTACGGCCGAACAGCGTCGTCCAATCATCGCCGTGGGCAACGGACGTCCGGATTGTCTGTAGCAGATCACCTCCCTGCATTCCGTGTGCCAGCAAATTCTGACGCGCGGCCTTTAAGGTTGGATCGAGCACATTCGCCCACCGAGCCGCCGAGGCGGGATCGATGGCTGCGTTCACGAGGCCTCCGACTTGGACCTGTGGAAGCGCGTCGACCGCACCACCGATCAGAGCCGCGGTTGTGACCCCTTTGCCCAAGGTGCTGGTAGACTGCCCGTTGGCGAGTCTACCGAACGACGCCACTTCCCCGAGCCCTTTCATACCAAGTATCGAAGACGCGGCATCGTCGCCCAGAGCTCGCCGCGCGAGCGCGACGTCATAGGCGGTGCCTGTCGACCCATCGATCCGCGTGAAGAGCGTGGTGTTGTGGACGATCGTGTCGATGCTGTCCTTTCCATCGAAACCGGTCGGCTTGCCCTTCAGATCTATCGAGGCGACGCCGACTTCAAGAAGCGAGACGACCTCACCGATCTCCTGCTGTCCGTCCTGGTTGATGTCGGTCCATACGACCAGTTTCGCAAAGTCCGTGTCACGGGCATCGAGCGCTCCATCGGCATTGCCATCCCATCCGGCTAGCCCCTCGAGGTCGGTCTTGGCGCCGGCTTTGTCATGTCTGAAAGATATGTCGCCCGTATTGTCTACCCGTCCGTCGCCGTTTCGATCGTAGGCCAGTATGCCATTGGTTGGCCCGACCCACGATGTCCGAAGTACATTGCCAGACGCGTCCCGCGTCACGATGTCCGATTGCGCGACGGGCGTGATCTCGAGTCCGTCGTTGGACAGGTCGAGCACGATAGGCGGTATGTAGCCTCCGCCGTAACCGCCATATCCTCCGTATCCGCCCGGTGGAGTGCTATCGTCAAAATAGTTGATGGTCCACGCGATGTTGGCCTTCGTCAGATCGGTTGTCGCGCCACCGGCTTCGATGGAAAAATTGGTGTTCCAATAGGTCGTACCGTTCGTCGTTCCGACATACTTCACCCCGCCTCCAACGATCTGCATCGTATCGGTCACCTGGGACGCGGTCAGGTTCGGATTATCCGGGTTCTTGACGCCGATGATCAGATCGTTTCCGATTACCTCGTATAGCACGTCGTCCGCCGCGACGGTCGAACCGAACACAATCGTGTTCTGACCTCCATTGTCGATGACGTAGTCGCGCCCGTTACCGCGCTCGTAAAGGAACTGATCGTCGCCGACCGACGTCACGATCGTGTCGTCGCCAAGACCAGCATATATGACGCTGCCTTGATAAGAGTACGATCCGTTGGCTCCGTAGATCGAATCCGCACCGTTGTAGCCAAAGATCAGGTTGCTAGTGCTACTGTCTCCAGAAAGGCCTTCCCCACCATCACTGCCGGCATATACGGCAGTGATCTGGGTAAGATCAACGTGTCCGGCACCGCCCATTTCGAGCGTTTTTATGACGTTGTTACCTACGGTGGCGAAGTTGGAGGATACGGACATGTACCCTGCCTCGCCGCGAATGCCGACTTGCAGCGTGCCGCCTGCATTCCCTACCCAAATGTCATCGAATGAAATATCTGATGTAAGTCTAAGGGTATTTGACGCAGCGCTGGTGTCGCTTATCGCATAAGTGCCAAAGCTATGCCCGAACACGTAGGTATCAGAGCCGTCCCCTCCGGCAAATGTATCAGCACCGGCCCCGCCGTTCCATGTCACGTCGAGCAGCGATCCCAGACTGGAAAAGCTGTCATCCGAAGCCGTTCCGACAATTTGCTCAACCGATAAAAGCGTCTGATATCCGGACGATCCGTCAACATCGAAATAGCTTACTGACGAGGCGTACTCGTTCATGTAAACGGTTATAGCCGGGGCGGTGTAAGTATATGAGGAGCCACCATACTCGTAGGTCGATGTTCCAGATACGAACGATGTTGCAGAGTAGTCGACAGTATCGAAACCCTCCCCGCCGTCATAAGAATCAGCTCCCGACGTCGCTCCGATGCGATCGTCACCGGCGCCAGATTTGATGACATTCCCATTGACGTCTCCAGCGAGTTCATCTCCGTAATCAGAGCCAGATAGGTTTTGGATATTCGCGAAGGCGTCTTCCGTCGCATCACCGCCGACTGCCAACTCTCCGGCGAAGTCTACATACACACCTTCTGTTGACGACGCATAGGAAGCGGTGTTGACGCCGCCTCCGCCGTTCATCTGGTCTGCGCCGCCGCCCCCTTCAAGCGTATCATCACCACCGCCTCCGGTAAGGACATCGTTTCCGGCCAACCCCTTAAGCGTGCTACCGAAATTTGTTCCAGTCAGATGATCGTCGTAGTTCGATCCAGATATGTTCTCAATGGATGCCCATTGATCACCATACACGTTGCTGATTACTGGCGCGACGTACCCTCCCCCGCCAACCGTCCAGTACGCGGTGCCATCCTGATCATTGATATTGATCTGCCCGCCGTTATCAATAGTCAGGGTAGCCCCGGAATGGCCGCCGCTGTACGATTGCCATTTTATGCTGTTTCCTCGGTATAAAACAAGATTACCATCTGCATTGAGCGCTAGCCGATCTGCGCCATCGTTACGTGTATTGGACGTCCACAGCACCGCATTTCCCGGTCCGTAGAGGACGATGTTTTGATCATTTTGAAAAGTGAAGCGGTATTGGCCGTCCGGGGAATAGATTGCCTGATTTCGATAGAATGTGTACCCCGCCTGCACTGTAGTTAGAACGTTGCTTGGCCCTTGTGCGCTAATATCTGCGGTCACGCCGGTTGAGAACCTCTCGAACGACACCGTATCGTTGCCATTACCCCCGTTCAGCACGTCGTACGTAGAGCCGCCGTCTTCGTCGGTTATTAGTATGTCGTTGCCATCGCCTCCAAGAAGGGAGTCAGAACCGCTTCCGCCGATCAACACGTCAGCACCCGAACCGCCATCGATGTAATCGTCGCCCGCGCCACCGGCGAGATATTCGCGTCCGGAACCGCCTATGATCTGGTCATTCCCGTCGCCGCCAAGAAGCACGTTCGCGCCAGCGCCGCCGAAAATCTGATCGTCACCTGCTTGGCCATCGATCCAGTCGCCGCCTGACCCTGCCGCCAGATAATCATTAGCGTTGCCACCGACGATGATGTCACTGCCACCATCGTTGCCCGAGTAGTAACCGTAGTAACCTGACGCGTATCCAGGCGTACCCGCATATACAGTTACCGACCCGCTGCCCGGCGCGGCAATCTCTATGTCGCTACCAGTCGATCTTATTCCTACTGATTGTTCAACATATCCAACTTGAGCTCCAAATGAAGCTATGTTTAGATTGGCCCCATCCACAGACGACTGCGGTATCAGCGAAAATAGATTGGCGGAATTGGCCGAATTACCTGTAATGGAAAGCGTGCCGCCACTCAGATTTAGGGTCAGATCTTCATAGGAAACACGACTTCCAGAGGCGGATACCCCAAAGCTGTTTAAGAATCCCTGCATCCCGCCATAGAAGTCGGATGGCTTGAATGTGGTCACACCAATTTCAACGGCGCGACCAAGCGTGACGATCCAAGAGGCGGAAAATGCAGACTGGGGATCGTTTTGGATCATTTCGTTTATGACCGAGCGATTTCGTAGATAATTGCCGTAATCGGCAGCCACCTGCAAATCTCCCAGAAGGGTCGTGATGTCGGCATGAGCCACTCCGGCTATTGCCCTTTTCAAGAACAAATCGCCACCGATGACCTGTGTTTGGGGCAGAGCCCACAGAACACCCTTTGAAACCGCTTGGTCAGCGCTCGTGACGTTAATCTGCGAGCCGCCCAGTTTCACGTAGACCTGTTGCCCGGCATAACCGTAGCTTTGAGTCGGAGAGTAGGCATTTGCCACGTAAGCTGTACCGCTTGTGCCGACGATCTGTGCGATGATCCCGTTCAACGTGTCCCGTGCAGCCTCCGCCATCGTCGTTGCGAACCCAAGGTCGCCGCCATTCGCTGACAGCGTCGCCCCCAAGCCGTAACGGGCGAAGGGCAGCAGCAACGTAGTCTCGGCGCTCGCACTGGGAATCCGCGGCTTGTGATGCCCGAAAAGGTTTCCGATTAGGGTGCCAAGCACGAACCCCACGAACGCACCGACTCCCGGCGCGATGACGTTGCCGAGCGAACTGAGGACTTTCCCAGCGATGAACGCGCCTACGGACGATCCGATTGACGAGAGGACTGCGCCGGCGCTGGTCGTGGGGGAAATTACCAAAGACCCTAGCTGAGCACCGAAGAACGATCCTATCGACGGACCGAAAACCGAATCGAACGAAGCGTTGGGTCCAAATACCGATGAAAGGGAAAAATGATCGAACGCCGCTTGGCCTGAGAATATATTGTTTAATACTTCATTGTATATCGGATTAACCGCAGATCCTGCAACCTGATTAAATAACTCTGCGCCAAAGCCGTGCAATCCGAACGCCCGTCCGAGCTCCATTGTCGTATACGACGATAGCGCCCCAATCCCGGTAGCCTTCAGGTTGCTGTAAAGTGTCTGATCGAAATCGGAAAACGCAGCGTCGAAACTGGTACTTAGATCAACGTTACTACCAGCTAGTCCTACTACGTTACCAAGAGCCTGGCCAATCGACCCAAGTACGGTAGATGTCGCTATATCCGCAATGACGCCCGAGTCATGAAACAGATAGTTGGCAAGGCTGGAGCCAATAATACGCCCGACACCTCCATATATGTCACTGAGCCTCGTGGCTTGACCTGTGTCGTCGTCAACGACGTAGAAATTTCCGTCGGCGTCCTTTATGACCTTGCCGCTTGCCGACGGATCCAACCCCAATCTGTGCTGCAAATCTGAAAAGCGCTTCAAGTCTGCGCCGTTTTGCGGATCTATCACGTCTCCGTTCTCGTCACGAAAGCGTAGGCGACCGTGCGGTAGTCGAACACCGCGCCCATCTGTCTGCTGCGCAAAGTATTCCGCTAGCTCGGCTCCGTCATTATATGCTTGGTCCCGAACCGTAGCAGCGCTTTCCCGTGTAGGTCTCCCATTTGGGAGAGATTCGTCAGCCGCATGCCCAAATTCGTGATGTATAACATCGTCAAGAGTATACTTCTTCCATCCGGTTGATGATAGGTACTCGACGTTACCATTCGACAATGCGTTCGCGAACCATGGAAGTATAACTATTCTATTATAGTAAGCATCATACTCTGCCTCCGAATCAAGCTTCTTATAACGCACCTTTTGGCCGTTAACATCCCTTGTAAGATTTCCAACAGGATCGGCATATTCGCTAGCTATCACGACAACTACATTGCCATTCTTAGCAAAAGGCACACCGAGACCATCAATGAATGTGCTGTTGTTTGATCGATTATAACCTGGGTCGGTTTTTGAATGACGAGACAACCAAGTGTCTATCTGCTTGTCTATGTCCTTTAATACCGAATTGTACTTGACACGGTATTTCGATCCCAAAATTCGATCATGCTGGGCGATGACATTTAAAATCGATTGCTGAATGGAGTTGGAAAGCGCGCTGCTGACACTGCCGGTGTTCGCTTGATAGATCGTACCATTAGAAATTGCGGGCATCAGAACGCTCCTTCACGGAAGTACGTCAAAAGTAATCTCTCGGCATTGCGGCGACTGGCAGAGTCCAAGCTGTCATCCGTCAAGCCTTTCCAATATTGGTTTCGACCAATATTATGACTTACTGCGACCGCAACGACCTCGCCGCGTTGGCGAACGATTACCAACCCCTTGATATCCTCGGCCGTGGAAGATCGAGTATACAAGTCGATTTCAGCCGCGTCGGCGGCAAGGCACACGGACTGCCTGCACGTCAGCCCGTTAATCGCTTCATGCGGCCAGCCGTACAGACCCATAGGAGAGATCGGCGCCTTCGTGCCCTTACGCTTGACCTGCAGGCATCCAGGACGATGTCCATCGATTCGGATCGGGCACGCCTTGGACTGAAAGGTTGGCCCGATGACATACTCTTTGATTACGACGGGGCTGACTTGCTTGTCAGCGAAAGCACTTGGAATGGCAGCTATCACGGCAACTGTCGCCGCGGTCAAAACTACTACTACTGAATGACATTTCGCTAGACCAGAGGTCATTGCCGGCGCCTCGAAACACTCACAACTCGACAGTTGCGGCCGGACGATCTAGGCATCGAATCAGGTATGACGATCATGCTACTCTTGCCGCCGACGGTAACGGCAGGCGCGTAGATCGATGTGACACCCTGTCCTCGATGCTTGAAGTTTCGCTCCGTTTCCTCATCGCTAGCATCGCATCGGATGGTTCCATGATTGAAACCCCCTAGCGGCACCTTTGGATGTTTCTCGTCGAGAACCGGACTGGTCGGGGCAGCCTTGTCTTGGCTAGCCCACTCTACCGCGTTCGCCGACGCCGGGCTAATGATAGAGGCGAACATGGCACTCAGTTGAACTCCCACGCCAAACCACCTGGAGCCCGTGAACGGCAAAAAGCGACTGGATTTGAGTTCGGGGTAACTGGGTGAGACGATAGCGAGCCTGATCGAGAGGCATCCGCCATCAACCTTTCTCGGATCACGAAATGCCGACACGCTCAAGTCACCCCTCCCTTGAGAATTACCCTCATCGAGAAAGATACAAGAATACGAGGTTATCGGGTGCTGCACAATCGCCAAAGCATGATCGTGCGTTTCTCTCGGCGAATTCTCCCAGCATCAGGGAGAGAAGGCGCCGCCCGAAGTGATACCGTCGTCGCGGGCCACCCTCACGTTCTGGCAGTCATATCCACGACTGACCTAAACGATAGAACTTCACCATTTCGCCTTCGCAATAAGCTTTGCGTCCACATTCGAGGATATCAAGGAAGGCGCCTGCAACGTTCGGCTCGGTCGGGAAGGCAAAAGTGCGAAGCCCAATACCCGGCAGCCCGTTGCGTTCGATTACCTTTGTACAATGCTGCTTATAGGAACGTTACATTCCCACTTTGCAATACACCGGCATAAAATGAGCGATTTGCCCAGAACCGGGGCGTATATGACGGCTTTGGCCGTTCCGAATGCCATCAGCTGGTTAGGGCAGCGATATTCCGGCCCCTCGATTCCAGGGGCCATCTGCCAACCGACTCGATGGCGACCTTATCGTTCGCGTCCCGCTTCGCTGACGCTACGCTGGAGCGGCGACCAAAGGAAGTCGATCACCCGGCGGCGGCCGGTCACGATCTCAGCAGTCACCGCCATACCGGGTGAAATCGTTGCTGACCGACCGTCCACTATAAGCGAGCGGCGGAGCAAACTTACCCGAACAGGAAACACCAGCCCCCTGTGCTCGTCCACGGTGGCGTCGGGTGAGATCCTCTCGACACGTCCCGGTAGAACACCATAGCGCGTAAAGGGATAGGCCTCTAGTTTTACCGCAGCGGCCATTCCTGCGCGGACCCCGCCAGCGTCACGGTTCAGCAGAAGCGCTTCGACGACCAGCTGTTCGTCATCGGGAACGATCGTGATCAATGGCTTGCCTACTTCGGGCACTTCTCCAATGCTCGTGACAGTGATCTCTTGCACGATACCCGAAACGGGCGCGGTGAGCCGCTGCAGGCCCCGTTTTCGGTTCGCTTCACGGACGACGTTGCCCCGCGTAGCCACCACCCCCTCGGCCTCCGCGCGCTCCTGTGACGCGCGACTGATGAATTCTTCTCGGGTTTGAGCCCCCTCCCCGCGGATCGCCGCTATCTGCGCACGCGCTTCGGCGACCTTGGCGATCTGACCCTGCAGGTCCTGCTCCGCCGAAACGTACGCCTGCTGCTGCTGGAGTAGTTTCTGCCGCGCTCCGAAGCCCTGCGCCTCCAGTCCCTTTTGCAGATCGAGCGCTTCGCGCAGGAGCGGCAAGGTACGTTGAAGCTTTCCGATCTCCGCCTGCGCGCCGTCCAGGGCCGCTTCGGCCCCTATCCCACGCTGTTTGATAGACTCCAGCTTGGCGCGATACTCGTCGATCCGTGCAGCGACCAGCTGGCGCTCCGCTTCCACTGCGGCGGGTTCTGCACCAGACGGGGGTGTCACCACAGCGCCCCTGCCCGTGATGTAGTCGATCAGTGCGCTGTCGCGCGCTCGTGTGAGACCGGCGGTCGATAGTTCCGACCGAGCCGTGTCCGCCTCGGCCTCCGCTATCGTGGGATCCAGTTCGATCAGGGTCTGCCCTGCCGTGACGTGCTGCCCCTCGCGCACCTCGATGGATCGGATCACGCCTTGTTCCGCGGCCTCAACCGAACGAAGCCGACCCTCCGGCACCAAGCGGCCTTCCGCGACCGCGACGGTGTCGACATGCGCGAGGAAAGCCCAGAGCATCGCTACCGCCGCTGCCCCGATGATGGTCCATATGATCGTCCGACCAATCGGCGAAGGCGGTCGTTCCGTCACCTCGAGCGCGGCCGGAAGGAATTCCGTGTCCTGCCATTGCGTCCGCCCTGCTCGGCGCGCGCGGTTTTCCTCCCGCCAAGCGTGGAGTGCAACGCGCAGATGTCGCAACACGCTCATGCGACCACGCCGTGCATCTGCAAGTTCCACAGTTGCGCGTAACGACCGCCGGCCGCGATCAGCGTCTTATGGTCGCCCTCCTCGGTGATCTCGCCGTTCTCCATGGTCACGATGCGGTCGGCCGCACGGATCGCCGACAGGCGATGCGCGATTATCATGACGGTGCGCCCGGAGACGATGGACCGCATGTTGGCTTGGATCACCGCCTCGCTTTCGGCATCGAGTGCGCTCGTCGCCTCGTCGAGGATGAGGATGCGGGGATTGGTGATGAGAGCCCTGGCGATTGCGATCCGCTGTCGCTGCCCGCCCGAAAGGTTCGCGCCACGCTCCTCGATCAGAGAATCGTAGCCCTCGGGCAGTTCCAGGATGAAATCGTGTGCTCCGGCCATCTTGGCCGCCGACATCACCGCCTCGGCAGGCAGGCTTGGGTCGGCGAGTGCGATGTTCTCGCGAATGGTGCGGTTGAAGAGGAGGTTCTCCTGCAGCACGACCCCGACCTGACGCCGAAGCCATGCCGGATCCACCAGGGAGAGATCGACGCCGTCGACCAGCACTCTTCCGCTCTCGGGAACGTATAGGCGCTGGACGAGCTTGGTGAGCGTCGATTTTCCCGATCCCGACGGCCCCACGATTCCGAGCACCTCACCCGGCGCGACGTCGAGGCTGACGCGTCGCAGCGCCTCGCGCGCACCGGCCCGATAGCGGAAGGTGATGTCGTCGAAGCGGACCGCGCCCTGAACGTTCGGCAGCGCGGATCGCGAAGGGGAGAACTCTGCTTCGATCGGCGTGTTGAGGATGTCTCCCAGACGCGCGAGACCGACGCGTGCTTCCTGGAACTGCTGCCAAAGTCCGGCGAGACGCAGCACCGGTTCGGATACGCGGCCGGCGAGCATGTTGAACGCCACGAGTTCGCCGACGGTCATCTTCCCTTCGATCGCGAGCTTGGCGCCGAAGAAGAGGATGAGCGCGGTCGTCACCTTGTTGACGAACTGTATCGCCTGCCCGCCCCAGATGTTCAGTCGAGCGGCCCGGAATCCGGTCTGGACGTATCCCGCAAGCATGGTCTCCCAACGGCGCTGCATCTGCGGTTCGACCGCAGCGGCCTTGAGCGTCTGGATGCCCGAGATGCTCTCCACCAGAAAAGCCTGGGTCTCAGCGCCGCGCCTGAACCGTTCGTCGATCCGTCTTTTGAGAGGCGGCGTCAGAAGAACGCAGATCAGGACGTAGAGGGCGATCGCCGCCACGACGATGATGAGGAGGGTAGTCGAATAGAACCACATCACGGCCAGGAAGATGAACGTGAAGAGGAGGTCGATGATCAGGGTCACCGACGAGGACGTCAGGAACTCGCGGATGGTGTCGAGTTCCCGGACGCGCGCCACCGAGTCGCCCACGCGCCTTGATTCGAAGTAGGACAGCGGCAGCCCGAGCAGATGACGGTACAGCTTCGCGCCGAGTTCGACGTCGACGCGGCTGGTCGTATGCGTGAAGAGGTACGCTCTCAGTCCGCCTAGAAGCGTCTCGAAGGTGATTATGCTGATCAGCGCCACAGCGAGCACGTTGAGCGTCGTGACGCCCTTATGGACCAGCACCTTGTCGATCACGACCTGGAAGATGAGCGGCGTGGCCAGCGCGAATATCTGGAGCACGAGCGAAGCTGCCAGCACTTCGCCGATCAGCCCTCGATACTTGACCAACGCGGGGATGAACCACGTTACGTCGAACTTGCCGAGCACGCCGGATTCCGCGCGAGTGGTGAGCAGCACGGCCTCACCGGTCCAGCGACGCTCCAGTTCATCGAGCGACAGTTGTTCCGGAGCTCCACTGGGCGGCTGAATGAGCGCGGCACCATCCCTCACGCCGGCGATGACGAAATATTCTCCGGCATGGTCGAGAGCGATGAGCGGAAGCGGCGTAGCCGCCAGCTTGGAGAGAGGGATCGTCTTCACGCGCGCTCGCGCGCCAAGTCGTCGGGCGAGCCTTACCAAATCGGTAGGGGACGGCGAAGCCGACCCGACTGCATGCCGAAGCTGTGCCAAATCCGTCGGAATCTGGAGGAAGGCAAGGATCAGCGAAAGAGCTGTTAATCCGCTGTCGTTTGCCGGCGTCGGACCGGAACTCTCCATCCTCTACCCCTCCGCCAACGGCTGATACCGCTTTGAATCGACCGGCTGGCGACTGTGTTCAGCAGTAGTTCGCTCGACAGTCCAGGTCTATAGTGGAACACGAGCATCTCGAGTGACGCCTGGTCCGATGGCAAGCCTTCTAGCTCCAAGCCACTTTCAAATTGACGACTCTTGAAAAATTCCTGCCCTCCCGGTCCGTCTCGCGCGATCAGAACGGCGAACCGCGCCGCCGCACTATGCGAGAGGGACCACAGGTTCCTGACCTACCTTCTGCAACGTCTTCACCTGCAGATGCGCGCCGATGAGATCGCTGAATCCCAGACGCTCTTTCGGGTGGTGCGAGCGGACGTGGCCTCGGGTTCGCCATTGGATGCGGTCGCTTGCTTGAGTTGGTTGAGAGAGCGGATCTGAAAATGTTGGTCGGCTAAGTCGTACGATTGTCCCACGTCGTGCTCAGACGAATGTGAGCGTGTGAAGGATACGCGATAAACCCGAGAAGGCTGTTGGTTGGCGACCCATCGCGCGCGGTTGCCGAAGGGACAGCCGACGTTTGTAAGGCCGACTTCGCAAAAAAGATCTCACGCGTTCAGATCGAGCATGAGGCGGCGTGTCCGTGCGCCGGGCGCATAACATCGTCCTACTTTACCCGATGACGACGTCCTTGCTTACCGGCTGCTGCTCCATTGACGCAAAACACCCTTTCGGTCCCGAAGACTGCCATCTCCTTCACCCGCGATGCCTAGTCGGAGCCGAGGATTGCGGAGCGGTCACTCATCGTCCCCGTTCATCCTTCTGAACCTTCTACTGATCCGCCATGGGGCAGCACCGATCGTTCGCGCAGCGTGGCATATCGAGCGGCCAGGTTAAGATGGATCGCCTTCACCGCGGGATCGGTGGCCGCCGCCGCCAGGTCCAGTTCCTGGCCTACCCTTCGCGCACAATACTGCTCGTTATCTTCGATGGTCATCGGCCCGCCCTTCTCAACCGGCACGACAGCGCGCAGTCCTGAAATTGCACGGCATGTTCCGCGCTCGAGAGCTCGACTACCACTTCGGGGCCAACAAGCATCCGCAAGGGAAACAGATTGCACCGGAATGGACGTTGTTAGCCCCGCGATCGTCTATGACAAGCGGATCGGTCACGATCTCACCTGCGGGAAAAGCCCGGCCGAGCAAGAGGCGTGGCGACCAGTGTTCCGTGACATCCGGCGATCGTTCCTCTGAGGCGCCCAGCCGCGTACATGTACTGACGATCCGATATTCCGGCAGTTCGAAACGTGATGATCGATCGCGCCCAACGACGTGCCATCCAAACCACGATCGCCGCGTGACGGCGTTCGCCTCGAACCGTGACAGGATCAGGCCAAACCCATTGGGTTCAGAATGGGCCGTGATCGCCTTGCAAGGCGACGGACGCTGAATAGTGTTCCGCATGAAGCAGCGCCGCCCAATTACCTTCGACATGGAAATGGCGTTCGCCGGCGCGCTATGCGCTGCCGCTGCTCTCGCCGGACTGGAAACCGCTTACACAGTGATGATGGCGATACGCTGACAACCGACGCCGCAAGGATGGTTAGCAATACAGGGCGATCGGCAACGGATACGGACACAGAGTCCCATCGCTCGAGTTCATGCGGACGATGCCGGCCAACTGGATCCAGACTGGATCGATCACCACCAATAGCGACCTCACGGGTAGGACACTCCCGTCCGCCTGCTACTCAGTTATCTCTTGAGGAGAGGCCCTTCGCGTTCAGCACCCTTAGCACGGTGCCGTGGAAAGTGTTCGTGAGCCCGTGATTTTCCTTGAACTCGCGCTGCTAGGGTTCCGTCAAGATCGCAGGATCGATGCCCGCCCGTTCTGCCAGATCGGGACCCGCAAAACTTCGCCGTCGGCGTACGTTGACTTCCAGAATCATCGACCATGACGGCTTCTATCCGGACCGACCTTGTTCGGCCTCGATCTTGCCCGTCGTAACGAGTTCGAGGTCGGCGAGGATAGTTGCGCGGGATGCCGTCGAAAGCGGATCGACGATCTTTTGGGCTGCCAAATCCAGCTTCATTTCGATGTCGATGGAGTCTTTTTCTGGTTCGGGGCCCTCTCGAGATCAGACCGTTGATCCGTACGCAAACGTCAGATCGGCGAGCACCGGTTGCGAGCTTGTGCTCAAATCGTTACTGATCTGTCCTGTGCCCCGGTCGTTGCCAAACATGGACAAAGCCGCAGCGAAGTTCTCGGAAGACGCTACAAGCCAAGTGGCAAGCTCCGATCCCGGTGCCTGAACCGTTCCTGCGCCGTAGAACGGCAACGCGTCGCTCGGCGAACCATAGTCGGCAAAGGGCTCCGGTGATGGAAATGGTACGACGGCAGGGAGCGAGGTCATGTCATGCAGGAAAGCGTGTCTTGCGGCCGCATTGGTCCCACTGGCCTGGTTCGTCGTCGCGTCCGCCGGTGAATCGCCGTGAGACGGTAGGGTTGCCAATGGGGCAGCCCCCTCCAAAGGCAGATACCCGATCGAGGACTGTGGCAGGACGGTCTCGCCACCCCCGAACCCGAGTAACGGTGAGGTTTCGACCGCGGATGCTGCCGATGAGGCTTTCGCAGCAAGCATCGTCGATCCTTGATCTGCGGCGACGTCTGCAGGCATTGGTTCGCTTGGTCTGAATGCGAGCGCGGCATCGCCCAACGTTCGCTTCATTCCATTGGCATAGGTGAACGTCGCGGTGGCCGTCAGCAGGTTGTCGCCAGGCTTCGACCTATCCCCCGTTGCCCTCCCGTCGAGCGAAAACGATTGGATGCCGAGTTCAGCCAAGGTCTTGAGTTCGCCGACGTCGGTCGCACCGTTGCTGTTGGAATCGGTCCAGACCCTCAACTCGCCAAAGCGCGCGTCGGTCTTGTCGATCACCTTGTCGCCGTTGCTGTCGAGCTTCGCCAGTCCGGCCAGACTGCTTCCCGCCGTCGGATCCTCGGCAAGGAAGCTCAGCTCGGCACCGCTTGCGATGCGCCCGTCACCGTCACGGTCGATGACCAGAAATCCATCGTTTCGGCCCGCCCAGCCCTGACGATCGGGAGAGCCGTCGCCGTTCATGTCGAACCATCCGCGCGACTTGCCCGCTCCCTTAAGCGTCACCCCGTCCCCGTCCAGGTCGAGGACGATCGCGGAAAGCATGCCCACCGTCGAATGCTTGAAGGTCAGTTCCACGGCACCTGAAAGGCCACCAGCGCGAACGTCGCTGGCATCGTTGCCGTGCTTCGGCACGACCCCCAAGCGTCCGTCCTTCACGGATATCCGGTACTTGCCGGCCTTGCGCGATTGGGTCTGAGCGACGAAATCGATCGCGGGAAGGCCATCGCGTGGTGCCGATACGTACGTCAGCGCCGCATCGATGAGATCCATCGTCGTACCTGTCGTGCGCGTGTAGCTGCCCTTGGCGACGATCGCGACTTCGCCCGGACCATTGGCGCCCGCGTAGGCGACCGCGCTCAGGTTAAGCGAACGGACGCCCGCAGTCGCGAGCGTCAGTATCTCGCTCGTCCCCGCGACGCCGTTACCGTTCTTGTCCTGCCAGATGCGGAAGTCGCCCCAGCGCGCGTCCGTACTGGAAAGAATGCCGTCCTTGGTAGAGTCGAACGCCTTCAAACCCTGAAGGTCCGACGTCGCACCCGGCACATCGCCAAGGAAGCTGAACTCGCCGGCATTAGTCACGGTACCGTTGCCGTCGCGGTCGAGAAAGAGAAAGCCTTCGGTACTGCCGATCCAGCTGGTCGCATCCGCAAGGCCATCGCCATCGAGATCGTAGCGCACGCCGGAGGTGTCGCGGGATAGCGTCTGCACACCCTTTCCGTCGAGATCCAGAATGACAGGCGCCGCCAGCGATACGGTGTGGCCGTCCGCAAGCCTTACCTGCCGGGTTCCCGCCAGCGCGTCGATCAGGTCCGTCTGCCCGATCGAATTCATACCGTTCATTCTCATCATCCCCCTACCGACCTCAGACGAAGCTCGCGTCCGCCGACGTGAAGTTCGCCAACGCCACGCTCTTCAGCGTGATCGTGTTCGTCGAGTCATACGTGATCAGAAGGTCGCTGCCGACCTGTTTCGTTGCGCCGAGCAGATGGCTCCAATCGGCGAAGACCGATTTGTCGAACTGGAGGACGTCATGCGATGTCCCGGTCGCGGTGAAGCTCGCGATCGTGTCCATGCCGAACCCCGCGCGATAGACGAAGGTGTCGATGCCAGCCGCACCGGTCAGCGTGTCGTTACCTGCACCGCCGATGATGACGTCGCCCGCCGACCCCGCCGTGATCTTGTCGGCGCCCGCAAGCCCGTCGATCTGCGCCTTCTTGCCCGCGGTCCCGGTCAGAGTGTCTGCCCCGCTGGTACCGTTGGTCTGATGGAGCGTGATGTTTAGGCTTGCGGTGGCGGTCGAGGTACCGCCGTTCCCATCGGAGATCGTGTAGGTGAAGGACCCCGGACCGACATAGGTCCCGGACGGCGTGAAAACGGCATTGCCCGACGTGAGGGCCACGCTCCCGTTCACGGCGCCCTGTACGCTCGACAGCACCTGAACGTCAGTGCTGTCCGGATCCGTTGCTCCCGCCGTCAGCGTTGCGCCGGTTATCGTGAGTGCAGTCCAGTTGTCGGTCGTATAGCCGGACTTCGCTGCTGCCGTCGGTACGTCGTTCGTGCCCGTCACGGTCACCGTCACGGCCTGCGTCATCACCGCGCCGCGATTGTCGGTGATCTGCACCGTGTAGGTGAGGGTCGCCGTCTTGCCCTTTCCGAGATAGTCGAACGCTGAGTCGGGAGCAGCGAAGTTCCAGGGCAGCGATCCAGCGGTTGCACCAGCTTGCTCGGTAAGCGCGCCAAGCCCCAACCAGGTCAGCATCGTAGCGTTCGCCGGCAGGCCCGTCGCAGTCCCGCTCGACGCCACACCGGTGATCGTCGCGATGTGCGTGTCGCCGCTCTCATCGGTGAACCTGATCGCACCGGTCGCCGTGTCGTTCGCAGTAGAACCAAGCGTCGCGGTCCGTTCAGTCACTGCCCCGGTGGTAGTGGAGCCGGTCGCCAGTACCGCCGCGTCGTTGGTGCCGGCCGCCGTGATCGTCACGGTCTGGGTGACGGTCGCGTTCTTGCTGTCCTTCACGGTTACTACGTAGCTCAGCGTCGCGACCTGTCCGGCGCCCAGATAGTCGAACGTCTTGTCCGGTGCCGAGAAGGTCCAGGTCGCTGCACCCGGCGTCGTGCCGGACGGTTCGGTTACACTACCTGCCTTGAGGTATGCGAGAAGCGTAGCATTGGCCGGCAGCCCCGCCGTGATGCCGCTCGCAGCGACACTGGATATGGTGATCGTGTGGGTGTCGGGCACGTCCGCATCGGTGAACCGCAGCGAGCCGCTAGCCGTATCTGACGTCGTCGAACCGTAAACGCCCGATATCTCGGAGACCGCCCCTACAGCCGTGGTGGCTGCATCCATCGCAGGACCGTGGTTCGCCGAGGCGCTGGTGGTCACTGCGATGGACCGCGTGGTCGTCACGGTGCCGTCGCTGGTAGCAACGCCGATCGTGTCCGAGCCGGTCGCGGTGGACGTGTAGGTCAGCGTGGCCAAGGTCGCATTGACCTGCGCGACCGTGCCGCTGATCTTCAGCGACTTGCTGGCCGACCCCGTCACCGTCGCGCCGTTGGTGGCGGTGGCCGCGATCGTACCGAGCGTCGTCGTCAGCGTCGCCGTCTCGGAACCCGCATTCGCGTCAGGATCACCGATCGACAGGCCCGTGATCCGCGTCGCGGTCGACGTGCGCGCGATCTGCGCGCCCGGCACGACCACGACCGGCGCATCGTTGGTGCCCGTAACAGCGATGGTCACGTTCTGACTGACGCTCCCGCCTCTGCCGTCCGAGATCTGGACGGCATAGATGAACGTCGCCGTCTGCCCTGCGCCAAGATAGTCGAACGCGGCATCCGGTGCTGCGAAGCTCCAGGGCTGGCTCCCTGCCGTGCTGCCGTTCGGCTCTGTGTCTGCGCCAACCGCCAGCCACGCAAGGATCGCCGCATTGCTGGGGAGGCCGGTCGTGACTCCGCTGGCAGCAACGCTCGCGATGATCGCTGCGTGCGTGTCGGTAATGTCCGGATCGGTGAAGCGGATGATGCCCGACGCAGTATCGTTCGTGTTGGATCCGGTGGTGTTGGCCAGTTCGGTCACCGATGCGCTTGCGCCGGTGCCTGTGGCGACCGTAGGACCGTCGTTCGCTCCGGTTACGGTGACCGTCATTGGTTGCGTGAGAGTTCCCCCCTGTCCGTCCGATACCTGAACCGCGTAGGTGAGCGTAACGGTCTCGCCTTGAGCGAGATAATCGAACGTCCTGTCCGCCGCGGCGAAGTTCCAGCCGAGGGAGCCTGCCGTGGAACCCGAAGGTTCAGAGAGAGCTCCGAGTGAGACCATGGCAAGAAGCGCGCCGTTCGCCGGCAGTCCCGAAGTCGTGCCGCTTGCACTGACGCTTGCTACGCTGGCAGCATGCGTGTCGCCTAGATCCGCATCGGTGAAACGGATAGTTCCCGATGCTGTGTCGCTCGTCGTCGAACCGGTGGTGTTCGCGAGTTCGGTGATCGCCCCGCTCGCGCTGGTTCCGTTCGCGATCAAAGGCACGTCGTCGGTGCCGGTGATAGTGATCGTGACGTTCTGAGTGACGTTTCCGCCTCTGCCGTCATCGACCTTTACCGCGTAGACGAGCGTAGCGACCTGCCCGGCACGCAGGTAATCGAAAGCGCTGTCGGTCGCCGAGAAGCTCCACGGCAGTGATCCAGCCGCACCGGAGCTCTGCTCGACGAGCGCGCCCTTTGCAAACCAGCCCAGCAAGGTTGCGTTCGCTGGCAGCCCCGAAGTTACTCCGGAGACGGTTACGCCAGTTACCATTGCAGTGTGCAGATCGCTCCGATCCACATCGGCGAAGCGGATCGTGCCGGACGCAGTGTCGGACGCGGTGGACCCTGTGGTCAGGCTCAGTTCGCTGATCGCACCGGCGGCATTCGTGCCAGCAGCGATCGTCGGGACGTCCTGGGTCCCGGTCACGGTCAGGACGACCGCCTGGCTGGCCAGCCCGCCCTGCCCGTCGGCGATTTGCACCGTGTAGGTGAGCGTCACCGTCTCGTCCGCGGCGAGGTAATCGAAGGTGCTGTCCGCTGCGCCGAAGTTCCACCCGATCGATCCTGGGGTGGCAGAGCTCTGTTCGGTGACCCCGCCCAGGCTCAGTAGCGCCTGTAGAGCCGCGTTAGACGGCAGCCCCCCGGTTACACCGGTCGCGCTGACCATTGCTATGCTTGCACTGTGCGCATCGCCGACGTCGAGATCGGTGAAGCGGATCGTGCCGGTGGCGCCGTCCGTGAGGGTCGAGCCGATGGCACCCGTCCGCTCGGTGATTGCACCCGATGCGCTCGTGCCGCTCGCGATGATCGGTGCGTCGTTGGTGCCGGTAATCGTGATCGTCACCGGCTGCTCGAGCACGCCGCCATGCCCGTCCGTAATCTGGAAGGCGTAGGTCAACGTTACACTTTGTCCTGCGCGCAGATAATCGAACGTCGAGTCTGCGGCAGAGAACTGCCACGCCAGCGAGGCCGCCGCGCCGCTCGCTTGTTCCGCGACAGCGTTTCTGCTCATCCAGCCGAGAACGGTCGCGTTGCCGGGGAGGCCGGTTGCCGACCCGGAGATCGTGACGCCGCCGATCACAGCGGAATGCACGTCGGCGATATCCGCATCGACGAAGCGGATCGTTCCTGTCGCACCGTCTATCGCGGTCAGGCCCGAGCTGTTCGTCCGTTCGGTCAGTGCCGCGTTCGCGGTGGTATCGGTCGCCACGGTAGGCAGATCGTTCGTACCGGTTACAGTGACCGTCACGGTCTGCGCGACGCTGCCGCCCTTACCGTCGGTGATCTGGATCCCGTAGGACAGCGTGGCGATCTGGCCGTCGGCCAGATAGTCGAACGCCGCGTCGGGTGCGGAGAAGCTCCACGGCAGCGATCCCGCCGTCGTCCCGCTCTGCTCGGACAGTGTGCTCCCGACGAACCAGTTCATCAGCGTCGCGTTCGAAGGAAGCCCTGCCGTGTCGCCCGACACCGTGACGCCTGTGATGGTCGCGGCATGTACGTCCGTCCGATCGAGGTCGGTGAAGCGTATGACGCCCGAGGCCGTGTCGACCGCGGTCGATCCGGTCATGCGATCACGCTCAACGATAGCGCCTGTCACGGCGGTTCCGGCGGCAAGGATTGGGGCGTCCTCACTGCCGACGACAGTGACCGTCACCGGCTGATCGAGCGTCCCGCCCTGGCCATCGGTCACCTGTAGCAGATAGGTGAGCGTCACGCTCTCCCCCGCAGCAAGATAGTCGAACCTATTGTCAGCAGCGGCAAAGCTCCAATCGATCCCGCCGTCCTGTTGGGCTGACGTTTCAGTCAGCGCCCCGAGGCTCAGCAACTGTCGCAGGACCTCTGTCGCCGGTAGCCCCGTGGTTGCGCCACTGGCCACAACGCTGCCGATGCCGACTGCATGAACGTCACCAAGGTCCGCATCGTTGAAGCGGACAGTACCGGAGACCATGTCCTTTGCGGTCGATCCGGAAACGCCTGCGCGTTCGGTGATCGTTCCGGCCGGGCTCGTACCGACCGCAACCAGCGGCAAGTCATTAGTGCCAGTCACGGTGACCGAGACTGGTTGATCGACCGTGCCGCCATGGCCGTCCGAGATCCGTACGGTGTAGACGAGGGTCGCGGTCTCTCCCGAGCGGAGATAGTCGAAGGCGCTGTCGGGCGCGGCGAAACTCCATGGTGCGGAACCCGCGGTCGCTCCGTCCTGCTCGACAAGAGCCGCCTGCGTGAACCAGTCCAGCATGGTCGTGCCCGAAGGCAGACCGTCGCTTCGACCAGATACCGTCATTCCGACGACGCCTGCGGTGTGCGTGGCGCGGATATCGGAATCGGCGAAGCGGATCGTGCCCGTCAGCGCCACTGCAGCGGTCGAGCCGGTGGTCGCATCGCGTTCCGTGAGCGAGGCCGTAGCGCTCGTTCCGGCAGCGATGGTCGGTGCGTCGCCGCTGCCGGTCACCGTGATGGTGATCGGCTGCATGGCGATGCCACCCTGACCATCCGTGATCGCAGCGGCATAGGTGAGGGTAACCGTCTCGCCATCGGCCAGGTAATCGAATTCGCGATCGGCTGCTGCGAAGGTCCAACCCACTCTGCCCGACGTCGAGCCCGACGGCTCGTCAACGGATGAGAATGCCAACATCGCGAGTAGCCGCTCGGTCGGTGGCAAGCCCCGCGTTGCTCCGCTGATACCCACGCCGCCGACCGAAGCTGCATGTACGTCTACGAGGTCGAGATCGACGAAGCGGATCGTCCCGGTCGCCGTGTCCAGCGCGGTCGAGCCGTATGTGCCTACACGTTCGGCCACGCTGCCGGTCGCGGAGGTGTCCGCCGCAATCACCGGCGCGTCGTTGGTGCCGGTCACCGTCACAACGACGGTCTGGTCGACGCTGCCGCCGTGATCGTCGGCTACTCGGATCACATAGTGGAGTTCTGCGGTCCGTCCGGTGGAGAGGTAGTCGAACGTACCGTCCGGAGCTGCGAAGCTCCAATCCACGCTGCCCGAAGCACTGTCGACCTGTTCGACGAGGGCACTCGTCGAAAGCCAGGACAGCAGCGTAGCGGCTGCTGGCAGACCGTCCGTGGCGCCGACAACCGTAACGCCGGTGACATCGGCAGCATGACGGTCGCTACGATCCAGATCGACGAAGCGCAGGGTGCCGGAAGCATGATCGATACTTGTCGATCCGCCGGTATCCGGACGCTCTGTGATCGATCCGCTAGCGGTGGTGCCCTGCGCAATCGTCGGCAGGTCGTTGGTCCCAGTGACCGTAATGGTCAGGGGCTGGGCCGCAACGGCACCCTGTCTGTCCGATATCTCCGCCTGATACGTCAGGGTCACCGTCTCGCCAGCTGCGAGATAGTCGAAGGCAGCATCAGGCGCACCGAACGACCAGGCGACCGAACCGGCATCCGTCGCGTTCGGTTCCTGCACCGCACCGATCGAGAGCCAGTTCCGCAAGTCAGCAGCCGGCGGCAGGCGATCGACGTTCCCGCTCGCCGATACCGTTCCGACGGTCGTAGCGTGAAGGTCGCTCGCGTCGACGTCGGTGAACCGCAGCGTTCCGCCGGTCTGAATGACGACGTTCGATCCGGACGATCCGGCCTGTTCCACGACAGCACCACGCGCGCTCGTGCCCTCGACCATGAACGGCGCATCGTTGACGGGTGTGACGGTCAGCGTGAAGCGATCCGACGCGGACATCTGTCCATCGCTTCCGAGCACCTCGATCTCGAGACTGCCATTCCAGTCGGCCGGTGGAGAACCACTGAGCCTGACACCATCGAATACGAGCCAGCTGGGGAGCGCTTCGCCGGACGCGAGCCGCGCGCTGATCGTCAGTGCATCGCCATCGACGTCGGTGAAGGTGCCGGCGGGGATGACGATGTCGATCCTGCCGTCTTCGGCAGTCGTTACGTCTGGCAGTGCCACCGCGAGCACTGGCGCATCATTGCGCGCCGCAATCACCAGATCGAAGGCGTCACGCACGACCAGCTTTCCGTC
The DNA here is from genome assembly GCF_040407565.1 of Sphingomonas faeni. Classification (GTDB taxonomy): domain Bacteria; phylum Pseudomonadota; class Alphaproteobacteria; order Sphingomonadales; family Sphingomonadaceae; genus Sphingomonas; species Sphingomonas faeni_F. The sequence continues at coordinate 214,095 of NZ_JAPZPR010000001.1, read as the reverse complement.
GCTGGCCGTGACCGCGAGCGCAAAGCTACCGTTGACGTCGGCGGGCGCCTGTCCCGACAGCATCGTCCCGTCAAACCGCAGCCACGTCGGTAGTGGACTGCCGTCTGCGAGGGTGACGGTGAAGACGAGCGTGTCGCCGTCAACGTCGGCGAACGCCTCTGTCGCCAGGTGGAAGGCGAACGGAGTATCCTCGGCCCCCGCAAGGTCCGCAAGCGACGTCACGAGCACCGGCGCGTCGTTGATCGGTGCGATCGAGACGACGACCTGGCGAACGGTCTGAGCCGTACCGTCGTCGGCAGCGAGTTCCAGGACCAGCGGACCGTTGTAGTTGGCGGGCGGATTGCCCGACAGCGTACGGGTCTGGCGATCGAAGTGCAGCCAAGTGGGCAGTGCCGAGCCACCGACGCCGCGAAGTTCGACCACCAAGGCGTCGCCATCGGCATCGGTGACCAGCCCGCTTGGCAGTACTGCTTTGAAGGGCTGATCCTCAATACCGGTAAGGACCGGCACCGCGCCTATGACGGGCGCGTCGTTGACGGTCACGATCCCGATCGTGACCCTTGCGGTCGACGTCAGACCGGTCGAATCTGCGATCTCGTAGTCGAACCATGCGGGACCAGCGGCGTCCGCGATCGGCGTGACGACGAGTTGCCCGATACCGTTGTCGACGACTGCGACGTTGTACGCGCCGACAATCCGCTTGAGCACGATCGCCTGCCGATCGACGTCGAAATCGTTGGCCAGGATCTGGGTCGTGAAGATGGTGAGCGCTGTGTCCTCGATCATCACGAGGGCATCGTCGTTCGCTACCGGACGATCGGCGACCGGCAACACGTTGATCGTGACCGTCGTTGGAATGGCGAACCCGCTTTCGTTGGTGATCGCGTAACCGAGCGTGATCTGACCGAAGAAGTCGTGACCCGGCGTGAAACGATAACGGCCGTCGTCCAGCTTCGTCACTCCGTCGCCGGTCAGGCCGAGGAAGGTGAGCGTGGTGCCTTCGGGGACGTAGTCGTTCGCGACGAGCACCGCCGGATCGATGTCGAGATAGCCGTCCTCGAGCAGCTCGAACCCATGGTCCGAGACCGCGATAGGAAGGTCGAACTGGGGTTTGATGATCAGTGAGGCGTAACCGACGCTGGTCGCACCGTGTGCATCAGTGACGCGGTAATGGAAGCCGGCGTTGCCGTAATAGCCCTGCCGCCCGGTGAACACGGCAGTGTCCCCGTTCTGCACGACGGTGCCGTTGTCGCCATCGAAGATCTCGACGATGCCGAACGTGTCGCCTTCGACGTCCCGGTCGTTGGCGATCAGATCGGACAGCTTCACGACGAGCGGCTGGTCCTGCTCACCGAAATAGATGCCGTCGGGGTTCGCGATCGGCGCGTCGTTGACGGGCGCGACCGCGAAGGTCACCTGGCCGCTGCTGGTACGCCGACCGTCGCTGATAGCGTAGCCGAACGAGACCCGGCCGTTGACGTTCTCGTCCGGCACGAACTGGAAGCGGCCGCCTGGAAGCGTCAGGATCCGGCCTCCGGTAGCGGTCGGCGACAGCGATACTAACTGGATTGCATCGCCATCGAGATCGCTGTCGTTCCCAAGCAGGTCCGCAGCGGTGAAGATGTACGGCGTGTCCTCTACCGTGACGATCGTGTCGTCGACGAGTGTCGGCGCACGGTCGGTCGAGGCGATGTCGATCTCGACATGACCGATACTGGTGCCGTCGTTGTCGTCGGTGACGGTATAGTCGAACGTGGCGCGACCATCCCAGCCAAGCTTCGGCGTAAAGACGATATTGGTACCATCGAACGTCACGCCGCCGTTTACAGCATCAAGTACGCCGACGAAGCGGATCGGGTCGCCATCGACGTCGCTGTCGTTCGCGAGAAGATCGGCGATGGTGAGTACCAGAGGCGTGGCCTCCACGCCGTAGAAATGATCGGTGCGTGCGATCGGAGCGTCGAAGCGCGAGAGCACGGTGAGCGCCACCTGCCCAGACGTCTCTCCCTGCCGGTCGTCGGTAAGGGTATAGACGAAGCCGTCCGCGCCCGAGAAGCCGCCGTTCGGGGTGTAGGTCACCATCGCGAGATTGCCATCGACGCTAGCGGTCGAGAGTGCGCTGGAAACCGTGCCTGCGACCGTGCTCGTCCAACGGACAGCATACTCGCCGCGTACGCCGAGCGGCACGGTTGCGGTGATCCGTCCGGTGACGGAATCCAGCACCATCCATTCGGGCAGCGCACTGCCGTCGGCAAGCTTCGCCGTCCAGATCGCGCCATCATGCGCTAGACCCGCGGGAGCGTCGAAGCTCGCGACCGCGAGTGCGATCGTTATCTGGCCATTCGTCGTCGTGCCGAGCGCTGTGATCCGCATCCGGTCGCCATCGTCGTCGCGGTCGTTCGCCATCAGATCGGCTACCCGGAAACTGACCGTATCAGCTTCACGCAGCGTGTAGGCGTCACCGAAGGCATCGGGGCGCTCGGCCACGGGAGTTACGTCGAACACGATGGTGGCGGGCTTGGAAGAAACACCCCCCTTCTCGTCATTCGCGTCGTAGCCGATGGCGATCGCGCCGTTAAAGTCGTCGGGCGCGTTTAGTGTGATCCGTTCCGCTGCGGTCGCAGCGGATGCACCAATCGGCACGAGCGTGTACGTCGGATCGACGGCCACTTCGGTAATGATCGACATCGTCGGCACCGTGGAACCGTTGCCGATAACGTCGAGCCGGACCGGCACCGCACCAATGAAACTGGAGGGCGGAGTCCCCGTGAAGCCGAGCGTTACGGGATCGAAGCCCAGCCACGTCGGAAGCGGCGCGCGGCTCTCGCGTGCAGCGGTGACAGCCGCGGTACCGAGGTCGAGCGAGAACATGCCCTGTGCTGCGAAATATGGATTGCCAGCCAGTGCTGCATTGATCGCGGGGTTGAGCGGTTTCGTCGGATCGATCAAGAACTCCAGCGTGAACCCGCGCTTGGAGGCGTCGTAGACGTTCTGCCCGAGCAGTTCGGGAGCAGGCGTAAAGGTGACCTGCAGTCGTGCGAGCGGAGCATCGGCATCCGGTGCGAACCCGCTGAGGGAGACCTGCCGCGTGGCGGCGTCGAATGAGAGCCAGTCGGGCAACGGACGGCCGCCCGTCAGCGTCGCGTCGATAGATCCCTGCGCCATGTCGAAGAGCGCGACGCCGCTGTCATACGCGACCCGCGCCGTCGCCAGCCGACTGGGGTCGAGCGTCACCGTGTCGGCGTACGTCACCGTGGATACTGAGGCGTTGCTTGGATCGTGCCAAGCGAAGGCCAGCCTGACCTCGATCGGTCCGGTTACGTCCGTGGGCGGGGTTCCGGCGAACGTTCGGGAGGCAGCGTCAAAGCTCAGCCAGGTCGGCAGGGCCGAGCCGTCGGCCAGCGTCGCCACGACGGTCGTCCCTGCACGGAAAGCCTCTGCACCGAACTCGAAGCTTTCTGCGAACGGTGTCCGCACCTGGAAGCCGGCGAGCACGTCCTCGCGGACCGACAGGCCACCGGCGAGCGCGGACGCCTGAGCCGGACCAAACCCGTAGTGCTGAACATAGGTCGCGCCGTTCGAGGGATCGTGAAGGAATACCGCAACGTCGAAGACGCGGGCGCCTTCGGGCGGGCTTCCCGTGAATGTCATCGTCGTCGCATCGAAATGCAACCAGGTCGGCAACACCTCGTTATTCCCCGCCTTCGCCTCAACGGTATAGCCCGACGAGATGTACCGGGTCGCCAGCTCTCCGAGAACATGGGCGTCACGGAAGAACAGTACGTCGCCCTGCAGGTCCAGATCGTTGCCGAACGCCTCGCCTGGAATGACGTAGAGTGCCCCGTCTTCCATTCCGGTGACCAGATCGTCGCGCAGCACCGGTCCATCGTTGCGCGGCATCACGGTGATTGCGACGTAGGCGGTCGCGGTCCCCCCTCGTCCGTCGCTAATCGTATAGGTGAAGCCCGCCCCGCCATTATAATCCGCGCGGGGACGGAATTCGATCATGCCGTCGTCGCGCAGACGCACCTTGCCGTTGTCGCCGAAGCGCGAGAGCCCCGTAAGCACCAGCGTGTCGCCGTTCTCGTCGGTATCGTTCGCGAGCAGCGACTTGGGGTCGATGACCAGGATCTGGTCCTCGAGCGTGCGCAGACCGTAATCGCCATTGGCGACCGGGGCGTCGTTGAGCGGCCGAACCTTGACGGCATAGTCCAACGTCGCGCTGGCACCGCGCGCATCGATCACGTCGAAGCTGATCCGGCCAGCACCGAGAGCGCCGGGTGTGTAGGCGATGGTACGCGTCGCCTCGTCCCACACGGCGGTGCCGTTGTTCGTAGCGCGACCGTCGGCGGCATAGTGGAGACCGACGAACGTGAAGGCGTCACCTTCGACATCATAGACGTTGGCCATGAGATCGGCGACGGACAGCGTCGTGACGGTCTCGAGGCGGATGGAGCGCTTGGCATCGCCGATCCGCGGCGCATCGTTGACGGGAGCGATGTAGAGCTCGACCTTCGCGGTCGAGGTCGCACCTTGACTGTCGGCGACAGTGTATTGGAACCCGGCGAAACCGAAATAGTCCGGCGCTACCTTGAATTCGATATACTGACCCGACAGCTTCCAGGTGACGTTTGTCGCCGGACCCTGATAGTTGAACTTGTCCCAATACGGATAGAGATCGTTGCCGTTCGCATCCTTGAGCGGCATCGCCCCGATGATCGTGAGTGGTTCAAACTCGCGGTCGCCATCGACATCATAGTCGTTCGCGAGCAGGGAATCGATCCGAATGCGGAGCACCGTATCCTCGATACCGGCGATCAAAGCGTCGTCGACGCCTACCGGCGCGTCGTTGACGGCCGCAAGGTCGACCTCGACACGTGCGGTCGTCTCACGCCCGAAATCGTCGCGGACCGTATAGTCGAAGAAGGCGTCGCCATTGTAGTTGGCGTCACCGAGGAAGCGGATCTGCCCGTCGAGACCGATCGAAACCGCACCATGATTCGCATTGCCGACCGAGACCAACGTCAGCAGGCCGTCATAGCCCGCTGAGAAGTCGTTGGCGACGAGCGTCGATGGGTTGATCGTAGCGACGACGTCCTCGCTGCCGAAGAGATACACGTCGTCCTGTGCATTGAGGCGTCCGGCGCGCACAAGCGCTTCCATCCGGTCGCGATCCCATGTCACGCCATTGCCAAAGACGATCTGTTCAATGCCGCTCGAAGCACCGTTGAAATGGTCCTTGATGCGCACGCTGTCGGTGATGAAGCCGCCGTCGTTCTCCAGTTCGACGACGAGGTCGTTGCCCTCCCTGATCAACGACACGTCCTTAGGGGCTACGCCCTGAAGCATGACGAGCCGGTCTTCATCGGCAACATCGCCCGCTTCGACGATCGTGTCCGCATCGCGATCGAAGCCGAACAGGTATGTATCCGAGCCAGAGCCACCGGCGATCCGGTCGTCGCCGTGACCGCCGTCGAACGTGTCCGACCCGGCTCCGCCGGTTAGCGTATCAGCGAAGATCGATCCGGTAACCTGCTCGATCGCGACCAGGCGATCGCCCAGTGCCTCGCCCGCCAAGCCCCGTCCGGTGCCCAGATCAACCGATACGGCTGCGTCGGCAGCGGAATAATCGGCGATGTCGAAGCCGCCGCGTCCGTCGATCAGATCCGCTCCGAGCCCGCCACGCAGTCGGTTGTCGCTTGAGTCGCCCCGAATGACGTCGTCATGGTACGACCCCTGGACAATCTCGATACCCGAGAACGTATCGCCTTGCGCGTCGCCGCTGCCGGCCGATCCGTCGGCGAGATCGATCGTGACGCCTTCTGCAGACAGCGAATAGTCGGCGATGTCGACGCCGTCGCCGCCCAGCAGCCTGTCGGCACCACGCCCACCGACGAGGACATCGTCGCCGGCTCCGCCGTCAAGCGTGTCGTCACCGCGTCCACCCTGAAGGGTGTTCGCTCCCGCATCGCCAGTCAGAACGTCAGCGAAGTCCGTGCCGACGAGGTTCTCGATGCCGACCAGCACGTCGCCCTCGGCATCGCCGCCATGCGCGGTGCCGTCGGCAAGAGAGACCTGAACGCCGGCTGGGCTCGTGCCGTCGACCGAGAACCAGGTCGCGGTATCGATGCCATCGCCGCCGTCGAGCAGGTCGGCGCCCGCACCGCCGTCGAGCGTGTCGTTACCCGCACCGCCGATCAAAGTGTCGTTTCCGCCTCGACCGGCGAGCTGGTCGTTGCCGTCACCGCCCTCCAGTCGGTTCGCCTGGGCATTGCCGCCCAGGATGTCGCCGAACCGGGTGCCGACGAGGGCCTCGATCCCGACATAGGTGTCGCCCTGCGCCACACCGCCCTGACCGACACGTGACTCGAGGTCGGCCCTGATGCCCACGGTCGAGCCGGTGAAGGTTACCGTATCGTAGCCTGCACCGCCGTTGATCGCATCCGCACCTGCTCCGCCGTCGATCAGATCGTCGCCGTCGCCAGCTTCGATCACGTCGTCGCCATCGCCCGCTTCGATCACGTCATTGCCCGCGAACGCACGGATCCAGTCGTCGCTCTTGCCGGTCCGGATGGTATCGGCAGCGGCAGTACCCTCGATATAGTCGATCTTGCCCGAGCCAAGCAGCGTTCCGGTATAGAAGCTATCGACGCTCGCCGTTGCGAAGCCCGTGTCTTCCAGACCCTGCTCGTCTGCGATGCGATATTCGATCGTCAGGTCACCGACAAAGTCCGCCGACAGGCGAACGACAACGAACTGTTCGCCGCGGAACGTGACGAGTTCAGCGGTGCCAATCTCCACACGCTGTCCCTGCGCCAGCGCAGTGGGATCCAGCACTGCGCTGATACCAGCAAAGCTCGGCCGTGCGCGGTTCGGCGCGTCCAGATCGTCATCACGAACGCCGTCCCCGTCATGGTCGGCCTGCTCGATGTCGTAATCGTTGAACAGCAGGTCCGCAGCGCGGATCACCATCGGCACGCCGTACGGAGTCGTGAACCCCTGGTCGTCGACCACCGTCGGATCGTCATTGGACGGGATGATCACGATGTCGACGCTGGCGCTTGCGTATCCGTCGACGCCATCGGTGATGGTGTAGGAGAACCCTGACGACTGCGACGCATCGCGATTGGGCGTGAAGAGGATGTTGCCCTTGCCGTCCAGTTCCAGCGTGCCGTTCAGGCCGCGGATGGCGGCGAAGTCCACGAGCGTCAGCGGGTTGCGATCGATATCGTCGTCGTTGCCGAGCAGCGCGGAGATCGGGATCAGCGTCGGCACGTCCTCGTAGACGAAGACCTGATCATCGCGTGCGACGGGCGGGCCATCGTTGACGTTGTCGAAGTGCAGCGTGACGCGCCCGCCGTTCACCGCACCTTCGGGATCGGTGACCGTATAGGCGAAGGTGGCGTCACCCCAAAAGTCCTTGTCCGGCGTGAACGTGATCACGCCGTCGTGGACGCGGATGTCGCCGTTGATCGCCTGGCCTGCCTGCTCGAAATGCAATGCATAGCCTTCGGGATCGAAGTCGTTCTTCAGAAGCTCGATGATCGCGATGTCGATCGCCGTGTCCTCCTGCCCGCGCAGGAAGTAGAAGGCGGGGTCGTCGTAGCTGTCGTTTCCGGCCACAGGACGGTCGTTGACCGGCTGATACGCGATCGTCGCCCGCGCCCAGCCGTAGCCGCCGTGGTCGTCGGTAATCTGATAGTCGAACCAGGCATCGCCGTTGAAGTCCGCATAAGGCTCGAACAGCACGGTACCGTTCTCGAGCAAACGCGCATTGCCGCCGTGCGTCCCGCCCACGGCGGTCAGACGCATCGTCTCGCCGTCATGCTCGATGTCGTTGGCGAGCAGGCGCTCGGCCGACAGAACGATCGGATTGTCTTCCAGGATCGGTCCGCCCGCCTGGGTCAGCGTGAATCGATCGTCATGGGCTTCGGGCGGATCGTTGACCGGCGTGACGGTAAGGAACACGCGTCCGGTTGCAGTCGCACCCGATGGATCAGAGACCGTGTAGTCGAAGTAGGTGTCACCCCAGTAATAGTCGCGTGGACGCACTTGGATGCGACCATCCGCGGTGATCGAGACAACCGCGTTCGCGCTCGAGCCGAGGCCCGTCACCGTCAGCCGGTCGCCATCGATGTCGCGATCGTTCGCGATCAGGGTTGCAGGATCGATGGTGAACGCGGTGCCTTCGGCCGTTACGAAACCGCCGTCGCTGACCGTGCTCGGCGCATCGTTGACTGGCGTCACGTCAATGTAGACCTTCGCCTCGGCACGCCCGCCTTCAGGCGTGTTAGCGACGTAGCTGAAGGACGCGCGACCGTTGAAGTTCGCATCAGGCGTGAAGCCGATGCTGCCGTCGCTCGCGAGTGTCGCCATTCCGCCGACAGCGCCATAAACCTGACCGATCAGCATTCGGTCGCCGTCGATATCGTTCGACAGCAGCCGCTCGACGCGGATCGTGAGACCATCGTCCTCCGCTACTGTGAAGCCGGTGTCGTCGATCGCGGTCGCGACCGGCCGGACACGAACGTCGACCGCCCCCGCTGCGAAGCCGTTGCGGCCGTCGGACAAAGTGTAGCGGAACTGGGTCGGACCGTAGAAGCCCCCGGTGGCCGTGAAGACCACGTTCCCCTGGGCGTCGAGAGTAGCGGCGCCGTGATCGCCTCCGTCCACCGAGACGATCCGGATCGGGTCGCCGTCGGCATCGAAGTCGTTGCGCGTGAGATCGCTTGCTCGGATCGTGAGCGCCTGTCCCGTGGTGACCGAGAAGAAGCCGTCCCGCGCTGCGACGGGTGCTCGGTTGGCTAGCAGTTCACTTAGCTTGGAGCGCGACCACGTCACGCCGTCTGCGAAGCTGTACGTCTCGGCTCCGCGGCCATCGGCCGCAAGCGCGTCGACCACGGTAACGCTGTCGTCGAGCGACGAGGCGAAACGGAACACGACGGTTTCACTACCTCGGAACAGCCGCTCGACGGAAACATCCGTGGACGTGAGGCCGACGAACTGGACGATGTCGGTCGCACCCGAGGCGTCCGAGTCCACGATCGTGTCGCGCCCGTCACCGCGCGCGAAGACGTAGCGATCGCCGCCGGCGCCGCCCTTCAGCGTGTCATCGCCCTTACCGCCTGCAAGACGGTCGGCACCGTCGAAGCCGGAGATCGCGTCGCTGCCCGTGCTCGCGATGTCGACCAGTGCGCGGGCCCGCATTGCGTCACGGTTCCACACCGTACCGTCGGCAAAGCGGAGAACGAGGCTCTGCCCGTCGCCGTTGCGCGAGGCAAGTGCGCCGCGCAGCACCAGTCGGTCGCCGTCGTTTGCAAAGGTGACGATGAGATCGTCGCTGTCGACGCCGGCGCGCACCGCAGACGCAACATCCGCAACCACCAGTCCATCAAGACGGACGACGTCGTTGCCACCGTTAAGGCCATCGACCCGATCGTCGCCATCACCGCGGCGATAGACGTACGTATCGTCGTTGCCTTCTCCGCGGACGAGGTCGTCGCCCTTTCCGGGAGTGATCGTGTCGTTCGCCGGCGTGCCCACGACAGTGTCGTTACCGTCCGTGGAACCCGCAGCGAGCACCGCCTGCGCGATGTCCGCAACCGACAACGTCGAGCCCGTGTCCGTGAGCAGGATCTGCTCGACGCCGCGATTTCCCGCGAGCGCATCGAGGATGACGATCTCGTCCCCGCCGTTCGCGAAGCGGATCACGACATCGTCGCTGCCCACACCGCGCCTGGAGAAGCGGAGATCGCCAGCAGAATAGCCCGAGATCTCGAGACGGTCGCCGATGCTGGCTGCGTCGTCACGAATCGTGTCGCGACCATCACCCTTGGCAAAGCGGTAGACGTCCTCGCCCCCGCCGCCGACGAGCAGATCGTCGCCCAAACCACCCGAGAGGATATTGGCGGCGTCGTCGCCGTGGATCACGTCGTCGCCGATCGATGCGGCATGCGCGATCAGATCCGCCACTGTCCACTGACTGCCGTCCGCGAAGCGGACTAGCTCGATCCGGCCGGCACCCAGCGCGTTGTCGATCGTGATCCGGTCATCCCCGGTCGCCGCGGCAAGCGTGAAGCGCGTGCCATCGTTGCTTTGACGCACGCGGGTGGTCCCTGGCGCGAATCCAGCGCCGAGCGAAAGCACGTCATTGCCGCCCCCGGTGTCGACGATCGTGTCCTGCCCGTCACCGACCGCGAAACGATATTCGTCATTCCCGAGCCCGCCTTCGAGCCGGTCGACGCCAGCCCCGCCGGCAAGCGTGTCGTCCCCGTCGCGCGCGATCAGTCGGTCATCTCCGGCTCCGCCCGTCATCGCGTCGGTGCCGTTGGTGCCATAGATCAGATCGTCGCCATCAGTCGGCGCCATCGCCATCGCAACCATCGTCTCGGCGGTCCACACCGTGCCGTCGGCAAAGGCAATCTGCTGTATCGGCATGGTGGGGGATGCGGTGCTGCCGAGGTCGATCCGGTCACCTGTCCCGACGATCTCAAGCGCGATCGTCTCGCGTCCGCGCACGATGCGCACGTCGAAGGGGTTTATGCCCGCGGCGAACTCGACCCGGTTCGCGCCAGCAGTATCGACGATGGTGTCTTGTCCGTCACCGCGGGCGAAGCGGTATACATCGTCACCCTCCCCACCTTCGAGCCGATCGTCACCGATACCGCCAACCAACACGTCAGCAAGCGCGGTACCTGTGAGGCGGTCGTTGCCCGCAAGGCCGGTCAAAACGATGCCCGTCGTGGCGCCTGGGGCGACGAAGCCTACGATCTGATCGTTGCCATCGGTCGCCTGCATCGACCGGGTGACGAGATCGCTCCAATTCCAAGACGTGCCGTCCGCGAATGCGATCGTCTCGATGGCACCGCCCGGAAGCAGAGCCTGCGACAGCAGGATGCGGCCGCCATTGTCAGCGATGCGGAACTCCAGCGCATCGCTACCGCTACGCACGACGGAGACATCGGCTTGCGCGATGCCCGCACCGAATTCCAAGCGGTCCTGTCCACCCGCATCAAGAATCACATCATGGCCAGCGCCCCGCGCGAACCGATAGGTATCGTCGCCCGTACCGCCATAGAGCCGGTCATCGCCGGTACCGCCGTCGAACAGGTCGCCTTCGAAGCCGGCATCAACATCCGCCCCGCCCCGGACGACGTCGTCGCCGGCTCCCCCCGCCAACACGTCGTGGCCACGGCCGCCCTCGATCAGGTCGTTGCCCGCGCCGCCAGAGATCTGGTCGTCGTCGAACCCGCCATCGAGGGAGTCGTCGCCGTCACCGCCCGACAGACGGTCGCTTCCGGCATAGCCGAAGATGGTGTCGTTGCCGCCGTTACCGAGGATTCGATCGTTGCCTGCGGTTCCGCCGAGCGTCGCGCCAGCATCGCCGTCGCTGATCGATACCGAATTGTCCAACCCGATCCGGACGCCGTCGAAATTGGCCGCAGTCAGGTCGGTTACAGCTACGCCGACCAGACGCAGAGTGGGATGGTCGTTGCCTTCGGTATCGCGGACAAGAAGAAGGGTGTCCGATCCGCTCTGTACGAGCTTGACCCGGCCGTCCTCGAATGGGTCCGGATTGCCCTCGGCGAAGCGGATGACGTCGCCGCCAGCACCGACCTGGAAGTCGGTGATGACATCGGTCGCGCGATCCGGTCCGATGCCTCCAGCAGGAACATAGGCGTAGACGTCACGACCCGTACCACCGGTGAAGACGTCGACTGCGAGGTCGTCGCCGATCCCAGCGAAGACATCGTCGCCAGCACCACCGTCGAGTGCGTCGGCACCCTCGCCGCCGGCAAGGTAGTCATCGCCCGAGTTGCCTGCCAGCGAGTCGTCGTTGCCGCTGCCCTGCAGATAGAGGCCGCTCGTCGCGACGTCAGGTACGAGCATTGCAGCGACTGCTGCGAGATCGAGCGTAATGCCCGAGTCCACGATGGTCACCGCTTCCACCACGTTGCCGCCGTTTGCGAACGCACCCGCAACGGTCACCCGGTCGCGGCTGCCCGAAAAGCGGATTACGAGGTCGTCGCCAAGCCGAGCGAAGCGAACCTCGCCGGTGGCGTAGCCCTCGATTTGCAGAACATCGACGGCCGTATCGCCGCGGTCCTCGATCCGGTCATCGCCGTCGCCGGCTCGGAAAACGTATGTGTCTGCCCCGGTTCCGCCGATCAGCAGATCGCGGCCCTTGCCCCCGACGAGGACGTCGTCGCCTGCGCCGCCGTCGATCCGGTCATCGCCGATGCCGCCGTCGATTTGGTCGTTGCCAGCGAGACCGAGCAGGACGTCGCGTCCGGCACCGCCGCCGATCCTGTCGTCGCCCGCAGTCCCCGTATAGCTGTCGTCACCGATGGTGCCCGATAGCGCGCGGGCAACGAGATCACTCGTGCTCCATACGGTACCGTTCGCGAAACGAACCGACTCGATTCCACCGCTCGGCGTATCGATCCCGTTGCTGATGGCAACCACGCCACCGCCGACGAGATGGAGGACGAGCCGTGCACCCTGACGCTCTACCGTCACATCACCGGGAGCGATCCCCGCCGTGAAGACGAGGGTATCGTTACCGCCCTCATCCTGAATCTCGTCCTGGCCGTCTCCGATCCCGATCCGGTAGACATCGTCGCCGAGGCCGCCAGCCAACACATCATCGCCGCGCCCGCCGTCGAGTGTATCGTCACCCGCGCCGCCGACCAGCCGGTCGTTTCCACGGCCCCCTTCGAGGAGATCGTTCCCGCCATTGCCGATGAGCGTATCGTCGCCGGCCAGGCCGGCGAGAGCATCGTCCGCATCGCTTCCGTTGAGCGTGTCCGCAGACCCACTTCCTGCGCGTGTCAGCGCGGCGATCGCCTCGCCGCCAAGCACGGTACCGTCGGCGAAACGCATCTCTTCGATCGCGCGACTGCCGTAGTCGTTGAAGTGCCCCTGAACGAGGAGCCTGTCTCCTGTCGCGATGAGTACGATGAGCAGATCGCCCGCGCCGTTACGCGCGACGGAAATGTCAGCAGCCGAGATCCCAGCTGCGAATACGATGCGGTCGTAGCCCTGGGTCTCTACGATGCGGTCCTGGCCGGAGCCGCTCGCGAAACCGTACGTGTCGTCGCCGTAGCCACCAACGAGCTGGTCGTCCCCTGTGCCTCCGTCAAGCTGATCGTTGCCGTTTCCGCCGTCCAAGCGATCGTTGCCGATGCCGCCATCGAGTTGGTCGTCACCCTCACCGCCGTAGAGCTGATCGTCACCGAGGCCGCCGACGAGCACATCCGCGCCGCCCAGGCCGAAGAGCTGATCGTCGCCGCCGCCGGTACCCGTCGTCTCGACGAGATGAGTCAGACGGACGTTATCGAGGGACGCACCCGTATTGTCCTCATAGCCCGTGCCTCGGAAGGAGAGGATGTTGTCACCCTCGACCGAGACGACCTGCAACGTGGCATGAAGCATCGCGGTCGTGCTGTCCGCGAAACTTGCGATCACCGTGCCGTTCCAGAGCACCTCCATCCCGCCGCTCTCGGGATATGTGCGGTTGGCGTGGTCGAACTGAAGAAGCAGCGTTTCGCCGGCCGCAAGTCCGGCGACCGTCTGCGAGATCACCATGTTGCTGCCGTAGCCGCCGCCGGAATCGAGATCGACCCAGCTGGCGCCGTCGCTCGCGGCAACGCCGCCGTTGCCGCTGTCGACCAGCTCCCAGCCCTGACTGTTTTCGCGCGTCCATCCCGGGATCTTTTCGGCGCTGCGGCCGCCCCAGCCCTGGTACTGGAAAGCGTCACCGGCATCTTCGAAGCTGCCGTTGACAAGCAGATTCGGCCCGACAGGCTGAAGTAGACGGTCGCCATCGCCGCTGATGACGTCATCGCCCTGGGTGCCCGTCAATCGGTCGTCCCCAGCGGTACCGGTCATGGTCGCACCCTGCGTAGGTGCATTGATCAGGACGTTCCCTGGCACCACGGCACGGTTCAGGAGCTCGCGCCCAGACCAGACGGTGCCGTCGGCGAACTTGACCGTACCGATCACATAGCCGTTGCTGCCATAACGGACCGTGATCCGGTCCTCGGTACCCGCCACGCGCAGAATGAGATTGTCGTACGAGTAGTAGGACGGACGTTCGACGACGATCTGGTCGGCGGTGATCCCGCTGGTGAATTCGATCGTGTCGCCATCGCCGTAATAATAGTAATACTGGTTGATCACGTCCTGACCGAAACCAGGCGCGAACACATAGGTGTCGACCCCGCTACCGCCGTCCAGCTGATCGTCACCGGTACCACCAATCAGGACGTCGCTACCGTAGCCACCGCTCAGTACGTCGTCACCAGCGCCACCCGACAGAGTATCTCGGCCATCCGTTCCGGTAAGGACGTCGTCACCGTTTCCGCCTTCCAGGTCCACGCTAGGCTGGATGTCGAGGACCGGTGCCTCCACGGCACGCGCGAGCAGATCGGCCAGAGTCCATGTGCTGCCGTCCGCGAAACGGACCTCGTATGCCGTGGCATCCGCGCCCAACGACGACAGGCTACGAGCCACCACCGATGGGAAGTCGCCGCCCCCGCCGGAACCGCCGCCACGCGCACCCTCGAGCACGAGCGTGTCGTTGGTGCCAACTATCCGAAGACGCAGATCGCCGCGATAGGACGCGGGATCATAGTCCACGACCACATCGCTAGCCGCGATAGTTCCATCGAACTCGATGATGCTTGTTTCGGACGAAGCATCGCCATCCGCATTGACGAACGCACGGACTGCGCTCGATCGGAAGTTCTCCCCGCCGCCGGACGGAAAGCCGCCGCCGCCGCCGCCGTCTTGAATGACGTCATGGCCGAATCCACGCGAAAAGCGGTAGGTGTCGCTGCCGTAGCCGCCCGAAAGCTGGTCGTCGCCCCGGCCGCCGGTCAGAACGTCATCGCCATCACCAGAACGCAGTCTGTCGTTCCCGTCACCACCGTCAATCTGGACGTCCGAGTTCACGAAGGCATTAATGTCGTCGTCGCCTGCGGTGCCGACATACCGTGTCGAGGTCGCTGTCTGCGAGACGTCCTGGTTCGGCGCCGCCATCGCAGCCAGATCATCGTAGCTCCACACCGTCCCGTCGGCGAAGCGGATCTCGTAACCGGCCTGCCAGCCGAACAGACGCAACTGGTCCGCGCCGCCTGAAGCTTCGAGCGTAAAGTAGCCGTCGGTGGCGTTCGCACGCACACTGAAATCGGACGGATTGTAGCCCGCTTCGAAGACGATCGCGTCGCGTTCGCCAGGGTTGCCGAAGGCGTAGACACGATCCTGACCGAATCCTGGCGCGAAACGGTAGATATCGTCGCCCGCATCGCCTTCGAGCAGGTCGTTGCCAGCTCCTCCGATCAAGACGTCGTCGCCATCGCCGCCGATCAGTATGTCGTTACCGGCACCTCCTGCCAGGATGTCATCTCCGTCGGCACCGTCGAGAAGATCGTCACCGGCAGAACCGGACAAGGAATCCGCGACGCCAACTCCGCGCAGAACCGCGAACGGAGCATCGACCAGACGCGCGGCGAGGTCGTCGCCGGTCCAACTCGTGCCGTCTGCGAAACGAACGGCTGAGATCAGGCTCAGCGCGGTTTCACCGCCGTCGAACATGATACGATCGTCCGTGCCGTCTACGCGAAGGTAGATCGATCCGTCCCCGCCGCGTTCGACGCGAACGTCGGTCGTCCCGATCGTTTCGTCGAAAGCGATCACGTCGCCGGGGCCTGCATAGCTGCCGCCGCCGGGTACGTAATCCGCCGCGATTGTGTCCTGGCCGAACCCGCGCGAGAAGCGATAGGTGTCCTGCCCCTCGCCCCCGACGAGATAATCGTCACCCGCGCCTCCGATCAGGGTGTCGTCGCCGCTCTGACCGAAGAGCGAGTCCGACCCTGCGGAACCTACGAGCGTGTTATCTCCGGCATCGCCGAACTGGTATTGGTCGGGCGACTGGTAGCTGGTCCGCGACGCGATCTCGTTGGCGTCCCACACGGTGCCGTCGGCGAACTGCATGGATGGCAGCGAGTAATAATATCCGTTGTCGACCGTGATCCGATCCGCACCGCTGCCGATGATGATCTGGAACCGATTGTAGCCGTATTCCGATACGAGCTGAACGTCTTCGGGTGCGATCCCCTCGCCGAATACGATGCGGTCGTCGAAGAGTTCATATCCGACCGTCGCGATCGAATCATGGCCATCGCCGAGGGCGAACCGATAGGTATCAGCGCCGTTCCCGCCGTCGAGCAGGTCGTTGCCGGTGCCGCCCGTAAGATCATCGTTACCTGCGCCGCCAATCAGCTGGTCGTTGCCTGCGCCACCGACGAGCTTGTCATCGCCGGCAAGCCCGGAGATCAGATCGTCGCCAGTCCCTCCGGTTAACTCATCGGGATTGCCGACGGCCACCAGATCCACGCCCGACTGGATCGTCGCAGCGGCCCGCATGTCGGCCAGGCTCCAGAAGCTGCCGTCGGCGAAGCGAGCCCCGTCGATCACCGCGTCGTTCTGCGCGTTCACCAGCGTAAGCACGTCTCCGCTGCCCACACGACGAATGATCATATCATTGCCGATTCGCGACCGTTCGATCACCAGATCGCCCTGGGCCACGCCGTCATCGAACGTGAGCAGGTTGTGCTCGTCGTTTCCACCGCCGCTGGTGTCGAACAGACTGTCCTGTCCCCAACCCGCGGCGAAGCGATAGGTGTCGTTCCCTGCACCGCCCGAAAGGAAGTCGCTGCCGGCGCCCCCGTTCAGAACGTCGTCTCCGCCATTGCCCTCGAGCGCGTCGTCGCCAACACCGCCGCTCAGTTGGTCGTTGCCTCTGTCCCCGTACAACGTGTCGTTACCGACACCTCCGGCAAGCACTGCATCATCGACCAGCGGCTGGTCTATGAACGAGGTCTCGACCGGGACGGCGATCTGCGCGAGATCGGCCGCGGTCCATACGGTACCATCGGCGAAGCGCACGCCAGCGAAGTTCGCGGCACCGCTCAGTCCGTTTTCAACGGTGATGCGGTCGCCGTTGCTCCGCGATCGCAGCCGTAGATCCTGATAATCGGCCTCGACGACGATGTCGGTGGGATCGACGTCCATCCCGAACTCGATCCAGTCGGGTCCGTAACCGCTGCCCGCCCAGGAGTAGTTGTACGGATTGATCCGATCCTGGCCCCAGCCAGCAGCGAAGCGGTATACGTCAGCGCCACGACCGCCATCGAGATAGTCGTTGCCCTGACCGCCGACCAGGATGTCGTCGCCGTCACCTGCATAGATCGTGTCATCGCCAGCGCCGGCAAGGATCTCGTCTGCACCACCGCTGCCGCTAATCTGATCTTCGCCGTCGCTCCCGACGAGCGGCCCAGACGCACTGGTCCCGTCGAGCGACAGTCCTCCGGTGCCGATCGGCACTGCACGCGCAATCAGTGCGGAGTTGTCCAGCGCCGTTCCGTCCGCGAAGGTGACCAACCCGATCATGCTCGCGTTCGTGGTGATCCGGTCGTTCGTACCAGTGAAGCGAAGCACCATTCGGTCGTAGCCGTCGAACTCGACCACGAGATCCGCAACGCTGATGCCTTCACCGAAGACGATCGTACCATCTGCGCCACTATTTGAAGGCCCGTCGGCCCGAAGCATGGGCCCGTTGTTGCCACCCTGCCCAATGACGTCGTGCCCGAAGCCTGCGGCGAAGCGGTAGGTGTCCGAGCCGCCGCCGCCCAGCAACTGGTCGTTCCCTGTTCCGCCATCCAGAATGTCGTTGGACGAGGAACCGAGCAGCGTGTCGTTGCCTGCACCACCGATCAGCTCGGCGCCGCTCGGGAAGGACGAGGCGTCGATCGTATCGTCGCCGGCACCCCCCGCGAGCGCGCCCTGCGCCTGGCCCACTTCGGTCAATCCGGGCGTCTGCCCGGCCGCGACACGCGCCATGGCATCGGCGTAGGTTATGAGCGATCCGTCGGCGAAACGCAGCTCTTCGATCCGCAGGCTCTCTTCGTTCGCGCCGCCTTCGATCGTGATCCGGTCGCTGCCGTTGCCGACCCTTATGATGAGGTCTCGGCCTGCTACGGAGAAGCGCAGGTCGGACGCCGCGATCCCGGCGCCGAACTCGATCGCGTCATACCCTCCGGAGTAGTAGTTATAGGACGAATCGATGTCGCGTATCGTATCCTGTCCGTCGCCAAGGCCGAACACGTAGACGTCGTTGTCGCTTCCGCCTTCCAGACGGTCGTTGCCAGTCCCGCCGATGAGACGGTCGGCACCGAAGAAGCCCGAAAGGACGTCGTTCCCGGCACCACCGGTGAGGACTCCAGCACCAGCGTCATCGGCAACATAGTCGTCGCCTTCGCCGCCGCTCGATAGCTGACCGACGATCTGGGCATAACTCAGCCGCGATCCGTCGGCGAAGCGCAGTTCCTCGACGCGGTAGCTGTCGTTGCGGAACCCGTTCTGGATCGTGATGCGGTCGTCACCTCCCGATAGGGAGATGATCAGATCGTTTCCGGACACCGAGAAGCGCACGTCGGCCGCGACGATGCCCGCACCGAACTCGATCGCGTCGTAGCCGCCCGAATAATAGTTGTAGGCGGAATCCACGTCGCGGATCGTGTCCTGGCCGTCGCCGCGCGCGAACACGTAGACGTCGTCGTCGCTGCCGCCTTCCAGACGATCGTTGCCAGTTCCACCGATGAGCCGGTCGGCACCGAAGTAGCCCGAAAGAGCATCGTCGCCGGCCCCGCCCGTGAGGACGCCCGCACCGCTATCGTCGGTGAGACTGTCGTTGCCCGAGGACCCTACGGTCAACTGCGTGACGATCTGCGCATACGTCATCA
Organism: Sphingomonas faeni; assembly: GCF_040407565.1. Lineage (GTDB taxonomy): Bacteria > Pseudomonadota > Alphaproteobacteria > Sphingomonadales > Sphingomonadaceae > Sphingomonas > Sphingomonas faeni_F. The sequence goes on along the minus strand of NZ_JAPZPR010000001.1, from coordinate 195,289 downwards.
CCGAGCCATCGGCGAAGCGCAGCTCCTCGATACGGTAGCGGTCGTTGCGGAAGCCGTTCTGGATCGTGATCCGATCGTCGCTTCCGAACAGAGCTATGACCAGATCGCTGCCAGCGACCTCGAAGCGAAGGTCGGTCGCGCCGATGCCCGCGCCGAGCTCGATCGCGTCGTAGCCGCCAGAGTAATAGTTGTAGGCGGAGTCGATGTCGCGGATCGTGTCCTGCCCGTTGCCGCGACCGAACACGTAGACGTCGTTGTCGCTGCCGCCCTCAAGCCGATCGTTGCCGGCGGCACCGACGAGCCGGTCGGATCCGAACGAACCGACGATCGTGTCATTTCCCCAGCTGCCGGTCAGCGTATCGGCACCCGAGGTGCCGCTGAGCGTCTGGTCGGAGACGACGATGTGCGCGCCGCCTGCGAAGTTCTCGTCGGTGAGCGAACTCGCCCGCACGTTCCTGAGCCGCAGTAGGGCACGCGCGTCATCGAGCGAGACGGTGCCACGCTCGGCGAAGTACACCACGGTATCTGCGCCAACCTGACGCGCCACGACGTCGCCTACGAGACCCTGCGCGATGGCGATGTCGAGAGCGTCGCCGGTCGCGCCGGACGCGAAGTTCACGATCGTATCGACGCCGTCACCCCAGCGTGCCGCGGAGACGAACACGTCATACTCGTTCTGCGCCGCCGCACCGATGAGCTGCCTCGAGAACAGACCCGATCCGATCTGACCGACCTGTCCGACATCCGTCGCCGCGCTCGGCGTCGAGGTATCGACTGCGAGGATACGCACACGCTGATCGTTGCTCGCACCACCCGTGCCCGCACCGAAGCCGAACCAGACCTGCGTCGCGCCGCCGAACAGCAGTCCTTCGGCATCATAGCTCTTGCTGGAGACGGACGCCCCGTCGAACGAGTAGGACAAGGTCTGAGACCCGGCGTCCCAACGGATCACGACGTCGTGCCAACGGGCGTCCTCGATGTTGCCGTGCTCGTGGAACGGATCGAACGTGGTATCGTCGAACTCACCGTTACGGACGATCTGCGAGAAGTCGCCAGGCTGACCACCGTTCTGATAGGTGTCGAAGACCACACCGAACGAGCCCGGCACGAGCGCGCCCATGCCGCCGCCGCCGCCGCCCGTGATCGCACTCGGACCTTGGGCCTGAAGCGCGAAGGATAGGCCATCCGCGCCCCCGTCGTTCCCACCGAAGAACATCTGCGTGGTCCAGGTGACGTTCTGACTAAGGTCGATGCCCCCCCACACCGCGCCAACGGCGTAGCCGTAATCGGGAGTCAGTTGATATTCGCCGTCGATGACGTGGCTGGCGTTGCCGACCGTCGCGAGGCCATCGACTGGGAGGCTCGTGGTAACGCCGGTCCCTATGCCGATCGTGGTGTTGCCGCCACCCGTGCCGCCTGAGTCGCCGCCGCCGGCCCCGCCGCCAGCGAAGATCGGATCGGTGAAAGGATCCCCCGCCGCCGTCGGATGAAGTCGTGCCGCCGCTGTCGCGGCGTCGACCACGAGCGTGCGCAGCACAGCCGCGTTCAGCGTCGTGCCATCGACGAACTGGATCTGATCGATCGGGGCGAGGCCCGCAACCGCGCCGCCTGCGATCGTGATGCGGTCGTCCGAGCCGACGAACCCGAGCACGAGGTCGCTGCCGACCCTCGTCACGACCAGCGCTGCTTTGGTCAACCCGCCCGATAGCTTGAGAACGTCGAACGACCCCGCGGAATCGGATTCGCGGATCGTGTCGTGTCCGTCGCCCGACGTGAACTGATAGGTCGTATCGCCTTCGCTGCCGACCAGGAGATCGTCGCCGCGACCACCTGAGATCGTGACCGCAACGTCGCCGATGCCAGACAGGTCGATCGTGTCGTCGCCAGCACCGCCGGTTCCGAGCCGTTGATAGATATCGGCGAGTTGCCAAACAGTTCCGTCAGCGAACTGGACCTGCTCGATCGACAGGTCACGCCCGCCCGGATTGGGCGCGAGGAAATCCTTGAGCAGCACGCGATCGCCGCTCGTTCCGAGCACAAGCGCTACATCGTTTCCACCGGCGGTCTGTACCTTGATCTCGGATGCGGTGATGCCGGGGCCGAAGCGGACGCGATCAGGCGTATCGTTGCTGCCGCCAAGGTCAACGATGACGTCCTGCCCGTCGCCGCGCTCGAAATAATACGTATCACCGCCGTCGCCGCCCTTGAGCAGGTCATCACCCCTGCCGCCCGTCAAGACATCAGCGCCGCGTCCGCCCTCCAATACGTCGTTGCCCAGTCCGCCAAAGATTTCGGCACCGGTCCATGTTCCAATTTGCGATTTGGCAGCTGGAACGACGATGTGATCGTCGCCATCGGTCGCAGCGACCGCAAGCGCGTACGACTGGAAGGACCGGGTCCGGCCATCGGCGAAGCGCACGCTCGCGACAACGGGATCGATGCTGCCAGCGGGATCGACCAGTACTACACGATCGTTCGTACCCGAGATGCCGAGAACCAGATTACCATCGACGTCGCGGTGGGCGAAGATGTCCTCGACCGAGATGCCTGCGCCGAACGATAGCGTCGCCAGGCCGTCGGCCCCGTTGCCCGCATCGATCCGGTCGATGCCATCGCCGCGATTGAAGACATAGGTATCAGCACCGCCGTTGCCGATCAGCACGTCGTCACCGCGGCCGCCCGCCAGGACTTCGCCCGCACCGCTGCCAACGATCCGATCATCGCCGTCATGGCTAGCTGCGTCGGCGCGCGCAAAGAGCGCGGCGCGCGTAATGGTCGTGCCGTCGCCGAACACGACGCTATCCACGCCTTGGCCGTTGCCGTCGTAGCGCAGCACGACCTGATCGCCCGCGGCGCCGAACGCCAACACGAGTTCGGCGCGATCGGGGGCGGCGCGTGACACCACCATCTCATCGGGACGGTAGCCGGTGACCTTCAACGTATCGGTGCCGCCCGCGTCGTCGATCACGTCGCGGCCATCGCCGATCTGGAAGAGGTAGGTATCGTCGCCTGCGCCGCCGCGAACCTGATCGTCGCCCTTGAGGCCGCGGATCGTGTCGGCGCCATCACTGCCGAGAATGACGTCGGCACCATCGGTCGACTGATCGTCGATCGCCCGTTGAACGAGTGCCGTCTTGGTCCAGACGGTACCGTCGCCGAATTCGATAGTCGGGACCGCGCCGGTGCCGAGTGCCCCTGCGACGGTCAGCTGGTCGCCCGTCGAGAGCATGTCGATGACGAGGTCTTGGCTGTCGAGCGATGCCAGACGGACGCGGACGCCGCTAGCAGGCACGTCTGCCAGTCGGACCGTGGCGTTCGCGACGCCCGAAGGCATCTCGACCCGGTCGAGCCCGTCGCCTGCGTTGACGACCAGGCGGCTACCTTCGGCAAGCTGGATGCGGTCGTTGCCGCGTCCGGTCGACAGTTCGATATTGGCGCCGAAATCGCGCAGATCGACGATATCCTGCCCCTCATGCGAGGCCGCAGCATAGAGTTGACGACGTACGTCGACGATCGAAAGCGATGTACCGTCCGCAAAGACGAAGCTCTCGACCGGCGCATTCTTGTACCCACCGAGGATCACGAGCTTGTCGGTGCCGGTGGCGAGCGTCACCAACAGATCGTCACCGACCTGGGTGAAGGTGACGCGATCCGAAGTTATGGTATCCCCGAACACGATCCGATCGATCCCGCCGGAATCGCGGACGCTGTCGCTGCCGTCACCAATGCCAAACCGATACGTGTCGTTTCCGTAGCCGCCCGCCATCGCGTCGGAGCCTGCGCGCCCGGCGATGGTATCGTCACGATCGTCAAAGCCGACCAGGTCGTCGTCACCGTCAGTTCCGGTCAGCAACCGGTCGAGGACCGAGGTGAGCGTCACGGTCCGGCCATCGTCGCCGGTGAAGATCGTGGACTGGTCGAGCTTGAGCGTCGATCCGTCGGCGAACAGAAACTCCTCGACCCGCGTCGAGGCGAGCCCGCCGACGATCGTCAGCGCATCGGCACCGTTGCCGAGGTCGACGATCAGGTCCACGCCGTCCCGGCGGAACCGCACGTCGTCGCGCGCCACGGACTCGCCGAACACGACCTTGTCGATCACGCCAGGACGATCGGCCTTCTCTTCGATCCGATCGAAATCATAGCCTGCGCTGAAGGCATACGTGTCCGCGGCATTTCCGCCCACGAGGCGATCGTCGCCCTGCCGCCCGTCGAGGACGTTTGGCTGGTCGAGAATGCCGGAGATGACGTTGTCGGCGCTGTTGCCGCCTTCGATCGCGAGCTTCTGCTCGATGTCGCGGATCGTCCAGACGGTGCCGTCGTAGAAACGGAACTGTTCCACCGCGTTCTCGACGCTGCCGAACTGGTCGCGCACGCGCAAGGAATCCGCGAAGGCAACGCCGTTCTCGCTGCGGATGGTGATGACGAGATCGTTGCCGCTCTTGGCGAACACGATGTTGTCGATCGTGATGCCTGCCCCGAGCTCGATCGCATCGGCGACCGGAACGCGCATGCCCGGACGATCGTCCCAATATGCACGGACGCGCTTGTCGACGATCACGTCGTCGCCATAGCCTATGTCGAACTTGTACGTGTCGCCGCCATCGCCACCGATCAGAAGGTCGTTGCCGCCCCGCCCGTCGATCGTCTCGCCGAAATCGGAGCCGCGAATGACGTCGTCGGCATTGGTGCCGACCAGATCGAGGTCTTCCGGGTTGACGTCGGTGAACAGGACCGTGCGGTCGCCGAACTGCAGATACTCGACCGCGAAATGCTGTCCGCCGTCCCGGACGTATTGGTTCTGAAGTACCAGTCGCTCGCCTGTGCCCTTCAGCGTGATGACTAGGTCGAGCGCGGTGCGTGAGAAGGTGACGTCAGTCGAGGCGAGACCCGCGAAAGCAACGCTGTCGTCGCCGTCTGCGTCGATGATCGTATCGGAGCCGCTACCGAGCCCGAAAGCATACCGGTCGTTGCCGCTGAGGCCTTCGAGCAGGTCGTTGCCGGCGCCGCCGTCGATCTGGTCGCTGATGCCTTCGAAGCCGTAGATGTGATCGTCGCCTGCGGTAGCGGCGACGTCGACGTAGTGCTGAAGCAGCTGCAGATAGGACCAGGTCGTGCCATCGCCGAACTTCACGGTCTCGACGAGGTTGATGTAGCCGACGAGCAGAATTTCCTTGAGGAAATCCTTCATGATCACCTGATCGCTCGTGCCCTTCACCTGCATCGTCAGCGTGTCTGACGGGCCCTCGCGCAGGTAGTCGAAGTCAGTCCAGCGCAGATCGTCGGTGAACGTGAGTAGATCGTCCTTCGGTCCGAACAGCGAGGATGAATAGTCGGCGTCCTCGATCACGTCCTGGCCGTAGCCACGGCCGTAGACATAGGTGTCGAAACCGGCACCGCCGGTCAGATAATCGTCGCCTCGTCCCCCATCCAGCGTGTTGGCGTTGAGCATCCCGTAGATCGCGTCGTCACCGTCGGTCTTGGCGTTGGCCAGCACCTTGGCGACGATCTGCTCGAAATCCAGACTGGTGCCGTCTTCGAAGATCAGGCGCTCGATGAGATTGGGCGCGACGTAGTCGAGACCCGCATCGCCCCCCAGTAGGTCCTTGAAAGCACCGAGGTTCAGTCGGACACCGCCGAACTGCCCGACGATCTCGATCGTGTCGCTCGTCTCGCGGCCCTGCTTGTCCAGGACGACGATTTTGAGGTTGTCGCTCGCGCCGTCGCGGATCAGACGGAGGTCGTTCGCAGAGATGTCGCCGTTGAAGCGGAGGAAATCGAGTCCAGCCTTGATCGGCCCGAACGAAAATTTACCTTGGTCGTCGATGACGTCCTGTCCGTCGCCGCGCTCGAAGACGTAGATGTCACCACCCGCGCCGCCCGATAGATAGTCGTTGCCCTTGCCGCCCCATAGGATGTCGGCGGAGCCGGAACCGATATAAGGGTCGTTGTAGTTGCCCGCCGCGCGATCGCGGTCGACGACCTCGAGCGACATCCGGGTGCGATCCCAGATGATGCCGTCGGCAAAGACGATCGTGTCGATGCCCGACTGGAACTGCTTGCCATTCAGCAGATAGTCGTTGAGTTCGCCGAGGAACTGATCGCGGATGCGGACGCTGTCAATGCGCCCCTTGATGGTAAGAATCAGGTCTTCGCCATCGCGAACCGCCGTCACGTCGGCCGCCTTCACGTCGGTGAGACGTAGCTCGTCGACGTCACCCAGATCGACGTCGACGATCTGGTCCTGACCCGACTGACGACCTACGAAATAATAGTCGGACCCGCGGTTGCCGACATAGGTCTGGTCGCCACCGGTCATGTAGAAGAAATCGGTGCCGTCGGTGCCGGACACCGTCGTATCAGACGATGTATGCGTGCGGATACGCGTCTCGTCGATCGACAGAGCATGTGCTGCCGCGAAGATGTCGAGCGGGATGCCGACCGTCTCGAACGCCGGCAGCATCATCTGGAAGATGTAGGCCTGATCGATCGCGACCGTGCCGCCCCACAGGTTGCCATCACCCTTCATCTGATAGTCGGGATAGACCTGCCAAAGGATCTCGTTCCAATCGGTCAGATAGTTTAACGCGGCATCGTCGACGTTGGTCTTCGGCGCCCCGGCAAAGATAGCCTCGAACACGGGCGCAAGCTCGCGGTCCGTGGTCGCGTGCCAGCTGCTGGTCGTCACGTCGTAGGCGATGCCCTTCGCGAAACCGCTTAACCCTCCTTCAAGCGCAAGCCGGACAGCCGCGCGACGACTGCTGACGATGTATTCCGCCATCGCCGCGCCGATCAGATCGATCATCGGCTTGATCGCGGACACGTATTCGGTGCCCGGTACGCCGGTTTCGATGCCCGGAAGCACGGAATAGCTGAGATGACCGGTCGCGTCGTTCGCGGTTGCGGTCAACATTTCCGGATGAAAGTCGATACCGCCCAGGCTCGTCGCGAAATGGAACTGTGCCGGCGTCAGCAGTTCGACGCGATAGGTCGAGTCGTCGGTTGAACCGACTTCGTCGAGATGATCGAAATCGATCGCGTAGTTCCGCAAGGCAAATTCGCGATAGTCACCGGTTTTCGCCTGAAGCTCCAGCGCACGGTCGAGGTTGCGCGACCAGACGTAGAAGCTGCCGTCGCGATCGGTGACCTGCACGGTGTAGTCGACCGCGATGCCATCAGTGAACCGAACGCCGATCTGCTTCACCGGGATACTGGCGTACGGGTTGTAGCCGATCGCCTCGACGCGCCATTCCTGCCCCGCGGCATGCGCCTGTGCGAGGATATCTGCACGGGTCGGGGCTGCTATCGCTAGGCCCCCGGCGCCCGTCACCGCAGCACCGCTTGCGAGCCGCCAGCTGCCGTCTGCCTGCTTGACGCCGTAGTCGAGCACCACTGCACGACCATCGACGATCCTTACGAGATACGGCGCGTCGTCACGGAACGTGGGAGCCTCGCCCCGGTCGACCGGGGACCAACCCTGCTCTAGCCGCCAGCCGCCGCCCATGGCGATCAGCTGCTCCATCGTCGCGCGAGCGACCGGTTGGCCTTGGCCGTCGGTGATCGCCGCCCCGGATTCACGCGTCCACCAGCCGCCAGCCGCGTCCTCGTGATACACGCCGCGATCGAGCAGCACGGCGTTGCCGGAGACGTCCGTACCAACAAGGACTGCAGTCAGTTCGCGTGTCGTCTCGAGCGTTTCCCCCCATTCGCCGATGACGCTGCCTACCTGCTGGACCAGCGTCTTGAGGTTCGGGGCAGTCATGGCCGCGGCGACCTTGGCCACTCGATCGCCGAAGCCGATGTCGTTGGCCATCGCGACCGACAGATCGGCGATCGAGCCGAACCCCTTGCTGTCGAGCGCCAGCCCCTTCTGCCAGTCGGCTTGACCGCCTTCGCCCGCGAATTTGGTGTCGATGTCGTTCGCCGCCAGGATCGCCTCGAACAGTTGCGTCGTGGCGCCGCTTGCGAAGGTGACCGTCGACCGTCCAGTGAGCTGAGCACCCTGCGGCGTCGTCGTCGACAGCGGATCTTTCGCAAGGGAGATCGAGACGATGCCGAGCTGGTCAAGCGTCTTCAGTTCGCCGGCGTCTGTGACACCGTCCTGATCGTAATCCTGCCAGATCTTGAGTTCGGACCATATCGCATCGGCGACAGTGATCCGGCCATCGCCGTTGCTGTCGTACTGTCCGAGATCCGCGAAGCCGCCGCCGAAGCGTGCGCCGAACATCTCAGAGACGTCGTCGATGCGGTCGTTGCGGTTGATGTCGCGGACGAGGAATCCGTCGTCGCCCCTGATCCAGCCGGTATGCTCGGCGAACTTGTCGCCATCGACGTCGAAATAGACCTCGCTATCGGCCTGATCGGTTGTCTCGATGCCGTCGCCATCCAGATCGATGACGAGTGGATCCTTGCCGTCTGCCCAACCCGTTGCCTTCGCCGCTCGGCTGAGGGCCGTGAACATGCTCAGAATGGAATCGAACGAGGCAAGCAGCTGCGCTTCGAGCGCGAAGACCTGCGATCCCGCTATCGGAGGGAGCGCAGCGACGAGCTGAAGGAAGCCGATCAGCGGATTGCCCTTCTTGAACACCATGTTCATGGTGCCCTGAGGCTTGCCGCTGTCGCCGTTCACACGACCGAGATCGTAGGTTTCGTAACCCCAATATGTCGCATTGAAGTCGAAGTTTTTTATCCGCATCACACCGGTGATGTCGGTCGAATTGCCAACACCTGCGGGCGCGGAGAAGATGCCCGGCTTGCCCGTGACCGCCTTGAAGAATCCATCGAAGATGTCGCCGACGAGCAGATCCTTGCCGTCCATCTTGTAGGTGAGGAACGGCATCAGGTAGTCGAAGTAAACCTTGTTGCCGCTCGCGTAGGCGGCTGTCTGCGCCGCGCCGCTCACAGCCGAGGCGACCTGCAGGCTGCCTGTCATTGCTCCGAGCGCAAAACCGACGATCGAAGCCGCCGCGTCGCCGCCGGTCATGGGAATGCCGAAGAACTTCAGCACGTCGTAGTGCTGCGCGTCCTCGATCGTGGTGTTGGCGTAGAACCAGAAGTTGTCGGCGTTGGCCGACACGTCGGCAGCGCGGTTGCCGTCGGCATCTACTCCGCTGGCGAAATCGCCCCAGAGTTGGCCCTTGTCCGACGTGTTGAAGATCCAGTCGCGACCAAGACCGCCGGCTGTGATCGCCTTCTCCCCGCCAGAGGCATAGATCCAGTCGTTGCCCTCGCCGCCATCCAGCGTGAGTTGCAGGTTTTCGGTAGCCCCCGCCGTACCCGCCTTGACGTATTTTGCTCCGTCAAAGACGAGGATGTCGCTACCCTTGCCACCGGATATTTCGCCGTAACCGGAATGGACAGCGTAATCACCCGAGAAGTAAAAACGGTCGTCTGCCTCAGTAAGTATGACATTTTCAACGCCCCGGACGTTGAGCGCATCGCCAAGACTCTTGGCACCGATTTCCTCTGTAGCCAACGACGTTTTGAGCGCGAGAGCGCCAAGCGGACCGGCAAGTGTTACCAACGCGGTTGTAAGCGCTTCCCCGAACTTGCCAGCGCCCCAAGTATACCCGTCGTACCATCCCACGCCGCTCTTACCCAGGACGCCTGGACGAGATACATATTGCACGGTGTCGTAATCGCTTTTGCTGCGATTGCCCTCTTTCGCATTATCGAGATCAATTTGTATGCTGGACTTCAGAATGCTGCCGGTAAGCGTTCCATCGACATAACCGTCGAGGTCTGCGCTGCTAACGCTCAGCTTGTCGGCATAACTTGTGAGCACGATCTGCTCGATGCCCTGCATGCGATCAACATGCGCTGCGCCATCAGAGCTGTCTTCGCGGACCGTTAGCTGAAGATCGGTCTTTCGATCATTGCCGGCAGACGCAACTGCCGCCAACGTCGCATCGAGGCCAGTGAGCCAGTCATTTAGGCGAAGGTCTACCGTATCGACACCTTCTCCTCCGACGAAGAAATTATGCCCCTCCCCGCCGGCAAACGTGTCGTCTCCCTTGCCTCCAACGAGAAGATCGTCGCCCCGACCTCCCTTGAGCACGTCCCTGCCCGCACCGCCGATGATGAAATCATTATCGTCACTACCGTCGACGACGTTCTCTCCATCTCCCAAAATGAAAAGTGCGACCTCTGAGTCACTGATCGCTCGACTGCCGCCCGGTACTGTATCGCGGTATGCATCATCGGTCGTTTGGATCGTGACACGTCCAGTAATTTCCGAGGGCTTGTCGATCCCATAGAGAAACATTGATGCCGCACGAATTGGCGAGTTCCACTCAATTCCATCCGCGCCACCTCCAAACGGACCGTAAATCGTAATGGGGAACCCTACATCACCACCCAAATTTTTGATCAACCCAGAGAGGCCGACGACCTCCATGTCCTTATGATCTTTACCAGCATCCCAAGTCGCCTTCGATACATCGATCGAAAGCGCGGTGTGGGCGTCATTGAGGCGGAGGACGCCGTTGCCGAATGCCTCATCCTCAACATCGGCAAAAGCCAGCCGACCAGCATATTGAACGGCAATCCCCCCTATAAAGGCGGACGCAATTTTGAATTGTTCTGACGCATCGTCGAGCGACAACGCTTTGCCAAGTTGCACCGCATCGTGGAACATCGCCACAATTGCCTGATCGCCGAACGGCTTTGCCTCGTCATCACCATCGGTGATCGCCGAGTAGGCGATCGCGGCGCGAAGTTGATCGTCTTCTTCGTAAAACCCACCGCCTTCGTTTTCATTGGATCCCGAAGTCACTGTGCGCCCGAGCGCCTTGCCAATGCGCGCGTCATAAGTAGCATCTATGATCGCCGCTGCGGCCGATCGCCAAACAGGATCAACATTCGTCGCGGTAGCGTACTTTAATAGTACCAGCAAAGCCTGACTATGTTTGTCAGTAGCGCTTCCGTTCTCAAGTGCTCCATACAGATATATCGGATCATTTTCGACCGCACTCTCGGTAATCACCGTTTTGAGATAAGACGTGTAGCCGAATTCAGCCAAACTAGCGGCAGCAGGGTTTTCGGTAATGATGGCAATGACCGCCGCAACCAACGAGGCGACGAGTTGGTAATCGCCACTGCGCAGCTTTTCCAAAAGCTCGCCTTCGACGTGTTCAGCCGTAAAGTTTGTGACGTTCGGCGCATGCAGCCCAGCTGCAGCAAAAGCCTCGGGACTAGCCTGTGCTGAATCCTTAAACTTGCCTACCAGTTCAACAAATTGAGCTCTGAATTCGTCACCGACGTTATTAAGAATCTCCTGTAGTATTTCCGAGCTCTTACCCCCCTCAACCAGCTCTTTAAGAAACTTAATTGCTTCGGCATAGGCGCCCGCCGCAAACGGCATGTGGTCGTAGCCATGCCCTTCAACACCTGAGAGGGTGCTAATCAATCCCGCCAGCCCGCCGCCCAAAGAGTGCCCGACAGCGACCACATTACCGGGCGTAGCGACGGCGTGAACTAGATGGCCAGTTACTTTTTCGTAGAACTCGATCGCAAGCTTGCTCTGCGATTTTTGCGTGGTTCCGGTGTCGTCAAGCCATACACTAGTCCCAAAGTCAGTACCGAAAACGTGATCAAGCAATCGCTGAAAACCGAGAGTTGTTAGGACAATATCGGTATCACCGGCACCTAAACCGTAACCAGTATTTGCGTCAGCGATAAGATTATCCGTGCCACGATAGGATAGGACAATTTCCCCGTTCCAATCGTAGGCAACCGCATAGAAATCGGACTGAAAAGGTTCACTATTAGGGTCATCCGATGAGTGACTTCTGATGACTGCATTGCCGATCTTCGTGCCGATAACGTCAGATCCATCCACCTTCAAACCAGGATGGTATCCACGATTGTACGAGTCCAGGGCAAGTACAGCAAGAAAGAGATCTCGGTTCATTTATCGTAACCCTGCAAGAAAGCGCCCGTACCCAACACATCTTTTAGATCGTTCGTCGTGACAATGCCCCCACTGTCACCACTCAGACTTTTCTTGCTTCTTTTATAATCTGAGAGCCACGGTAACTTTTGAGTAATAGTTGAACTTGGCAATTCATCCGTTATTTCAATGAATATACTGCTGATACCCAAAGCATGTGGCTCTACCTCATATATGGAGGATGGCCTATTCGGATCGGCAAACTCTACAAATGTAGGCCACATCTTTTTTGACTCTTTATAAGTTTTAGATGAACTGCCAGTATCTATAAACTCAGGTAGCTTATATCGGCCCTTCAAGTTCAACATAGCCTGCCGGCGTGAGACAATTTCATCAAGAAATTGACTATTTTTACTAGAACCCCCAAGGGTACTTTTTGCCGCAGCTTGAGAAACATAAGGCCCAAGGGCCGGACCAGTTATGTATTTCGCGTATTCCGGATTTTCAGGTCGTGACAGCAACGCATAAACGGTTTTGCCAGAAGGCAAATCCATTATGACCGCCTCACCCTCAAGTGCGTCCCTGATCGTTTTTCCGGACGAACTCATGATCGACGACACATATTCTGAATGAATTTGGCGCACTGACGAGTAGGCTCTATCTCCCTGCGGCGTCACCACGTGGATCGTCATCTTGTAACGGTAATCGGGCAAGTCTCCGCCGCAGCCGGATAGCCCCGCCAGCATCACTCCGGTTAACATTGCGAACCGCATCAGCCCCCGCATATCCACGCCCCCATGCCGATTCCCCAATCGGTTTAGTGAACCATATCAAGGTCACGCCCAATGACAATGATAGTAATATGACACAGATTACGCTGTTGGCATTCAGCGTCACATAGCGGGGAAAGCAGTGTTGATGGATTGCTCCCCCTTGGCGACGACCTTTGCGTACAACCTGGACCGCGGCAACCGTAGCAACGAAAGGAATATGGTTCGTTTCCGACGCTTTTTCCGTTCAGAACATTTCGGAGAAAGCCTTGCGACGTTCAACGTACCTCTCTTATGGTGCAGCTGCAAATTCGTCATGAAAGAAGGGCGCTCACCTATGAGTAACAATGATCTGGCCGCTAAGGGCGAAACCGATCCCGAAATGCATGTCGGCGACGTCAACGGATCGGAACAACCGCAACAGCATCCCGATCCGGAAATTGCGCGGAAGCTCGCTCAGGTCAGGAGTCATATTCGCGAGAGTTTCGGTAACGTGGTCATGACCATGATGATGCTGCCCCGCTACCGACACAACTCGCTCGCCGACCTGCATCATCTCGTTCTAGAGCCGCTAATCCGGGATCGAGTGGCTATCGCCTATCCTGGTAAGACAGAGGACAAATTCGCCGCAGACATGGCTGGCCTAGCAATCTGGGCGAGCGTTTCGGACGAAGTAGATGCCAAGATTCGCGAACAGATCAGCGCTGGCGTTTTCCCGGTTCGACTGCAAGCGGACGACTGGACCTCGGGCGAGAACAACTGGCTCCTCGACGTGATAGCGCCCGATGCAAAGACCACGGCAGCCGTGATCGCTAATTTCCGTCAGCTAGTCAAAGACGGCGATCTCAGGCTCCATCCCCTCGTCACCCGACTTGTTGATCGGGAGACGCTCGCCAAGATGGGAGCGAAGCGAGCTGGTACGGGCGAGGATAACGCTGTCCCTGGCGAAGCCGAAACCGTCGCATAACGAAGACGGACGCCGACCCTTCGGCGCCCCTCCCGTTAGCGGAAACCGCTTACCGCTCGTGCCCGGCCTGGGCCACCGAGGTTTGCACCGGACTCAATAGATAAGAGATTATCCGGCGTGAACCGGTACGGATGTCAGCAACGACGCCTAGTCCCGAAGCAAGGGGGGTACGTTTGCCATCGATGATCAGGTCGGCGCGCGACAAGCGAATCTGCGCCACATAGGTTGCGCCGAGCTTTGGGTCAGGCACCGCGTCTCGGCTGATCGAGACGACCGTGCCCGGTATGCTGCCGTAGCGCGTGAACGGGAACGCCTCGATCTTGACAGTGACAGGCTGCCCCTCGTGAACGAAACCCGCCTCCTTGTTGAGTACTCGGGCCTCGACCTCAAGACCGCCATCACCGGGAACGATGACCATCAGCGTCCTGGCCGCCTCGACGACGCCGCCTACGGTGTGGAGCGCTAGCTGCTGCACCGTGCCGCTCGCCGGCGCACGCAGGGTTTGCAGGCCAGACCGGCGAGTTGCCTTGGTCACCTCCTCACGACGTAGGATCGCTTCGCCTTCCGCCTTGGCGAGATCGGCCAACGCGACGCGGCGCGCCTCCTCGCGAGTCTGGTCGATCTGCCGGCCCAACTTGACGGCGTCGGATTGGCCGCGTGCCTGCTGCGCGGCCGCGACATCGCGGTCACCCGCTTCACCGCGCCGCTGACGCTGCAACTCCAATAGTCGCAAACCGGGTGCATAGCCCTTCGCGTCGAGCCGCTGCATCGCCTCCACCTCATGGTCGAGGATCGGCACCGTCTCGTCGAGCTTGTCCCGCTGCGCGCGTGCGGCATCCGCTTCGGACAGCGCCGAGGAGCGTGCAGCGGCAAGACTGGCCGTGGTCGCGGTGATTGAACCGACCTGCGCGGCGATCAACCGGCGCTGCGTCGCCGCAACATCGATCGGCGTGCCTTCTGGAGGCGTGAAGTGTAGCCCCAGCCCAGACAGCGCATCGGCGATCGCGCGATTGCGCGCGACGTCTAGCTCTGCCGCCATCAGACCCTTGCGAGCCTGTTGAAGATCTGCGCCCGAAAGGGTCGTATCCAGTTCGACCAGCAACTGCCCTTTCTTGACGCGGTCGCCGTCATGGACATGGATCGCGCGCACGACGCCCGTCCCGGCCGACTGGACGATCTTGACGCTCCCCGAGGGAATCAACTTTCCCTGCGCGGACGCGACGACATCGACCCGGCCTATCACGAGCCACGCGATAGTCAGAACCATGCCGACTATGAAAACCCACGCGGTGATCCGTCCGGTCGGCGATACCGGCGTCTCGATCACCTCAAGCGCTGCTGGCAGAAACGTCGTGTCGGTGCTGCGCGGCTGGTTCTTCCGCCTTTCCTTGTCCGCCTTCAGTGCTTCGCGCATGACGCGCCAGTTGTGACCGAGCGCGCTCATGCGATGCCTGCCATTGCCAGACCGGTCTGGCGGCGGTGGAGATCGGCATAGCGCCCGCCGGCTCGCAGCAACTCCTCGTGACTGCCACGTTCGACGATGCGTCCGCGCTCGAGCGCGATCAGGTGGTCGCACTGGCGCACGGCCGAAAGCCTGTGCGCGATGATCAGCACGGTGCGCCCGGCCGACATGGCCTTCAGGTTAGTTTGGATGATCTCCTCGCTCTCCGCATCGAGCGCCGATGTTGCTTCATCAAGGATGAGTATCCGCGGCGAGGTCACCAATGCACGCGCGATAGCCAGGCGTTGGCGCTGCCCACCCGACAGATTGGAGCCACGCTCCTCCACTGGCGTATCATAGCCCTGCGGCAGCCGGACGATGAACTCGTGCGCACCTGCCAGCTCTGCTGCATTGACGACCTGATCGAGCGGCATGGCGGGGTTCGACAAGGCGATGTTCTCGCGGATCGACCTGTTGAACAGCAGGTTCTCCTGCAGCACGACGCCGATCTGACGCCGCAGCCAAGCGGGATCGATCTGCGCGATGTCCACCCCGTCGATCATGATCTTTCCGGCCTGTGCCACGTAGAGCCGCTGGAGGAGCTTGGTCAGCGTCGATTTCCCCGACCCTGAGGACCCGACGATGCCGAGCGACGTCCCCGCCGCGATTTTAAGCTCGATGTCGTCGAGCGTCCACGGCCCCTCTAGACCGTACCGGAACTTCACGCCCTCGAACGCGATGTTTCCCTTGATCGCGGGGAGCGCGGTACGGCTGCCGGCGCCGGGTTCGACCGGCTGATTGAGTACATCCCCCAGCCGCGCGATGGCGATCCGGACCTGCTGGAAGTCCTGCCAGAGCTGAGCCATCCGGATGACGGGGCCCGACACACGCTGCGCGAACATGTTGAAGGCGACGAGACCTCCGACCGTCATCTGACGGTGGATCACCGCCTGCGCACCGAAGTACAGGATCGCAGCGAGGTTGATCTTCGAGATCAGCTGGATCAGCTGGCTGCCGGTGTTGCCGAGGTTGATGACGCGCTGGCTGGCCGAGCTGTAGCCGGCGAGCTGCCGCTCCCAGCGATCACGCCACTGTGGTTCGACGGCGCCGGCTTTGACGGTCTGAATGCCTCCAATGCTTTCGATCAGCAGAGCGTTGTTGGCGGCACCGCGCTCGAACTTCTCCTCGATACGGGCTTGCAAGGGCTTGGTCACGAACAAGGCGACGAGGATGTAGCAGGGGATCGTCAGTACCGAGATGATGAACAGCTTGGTCGAGTACATCCACATCACCGCCAGGAAGATTACGGTGAATGCAGGGTCGACGAGTACCGACAACGACGCGTTCGTAAGGAATTCGCGGATCGTCTCGAGCTGTCGGACGCGCATCGCGATGTCGCCGACCCGACGGGCCTCGAAATAGCCGATCGGCAGCCCGAGGAGATGCCGGAACAGCTTGGCACCAAGCTCGACATCGATCTTCTGGCTTGTCTGCGCATAGAGGCCGGTACGCAGCCAGCCAAGGACCGTCTCCCAGACCGACACGGCGACGTAGCCGATCGCCAGCACTTTAAGCGTGTCCAGCGTATCGTGGACCAGTACCTTGTCGACGACGTTCTGAAAGAACAACGGTGCCGCCAGCCCCAGCAGGTTGAGAGCGAGAGTAATAAGCAGCACCTCGCCGATAAGGCGGCGATACTTGACGATCTGCGGAATGAACCAGCTGACGTCGAAGCGCTTGTTGCCGCTCGCCACGCCCTCTCGGGTGGTGACCATCACGATTTCGCCGGACCAGACCGCTTCCATCTGCTCTCGCGTCAGCTTGCGCACAGGCAGTCCCGCCATGCCGGGTTCGGGCACCGCCAGCTGCACTAGCGCCTCGTCCCCTGCGACACGTCCGAGGAGAAACCAGCCGCTCGGTCCGTTGGCAAGCGCTGGCAACGGAGTGCGATCCAGCTTGTCCCAGCTGGTCCGCGTCACGCGCGCCTTCACGCCTTCCTGCTGCTTGGCGAGGCGGATCAGATCGTTCGCGTCGAGCGCACGATGATGGCCGATCTCGTGGCGTAGCTGCGTGGGGTCCACGGCGATCCGATGCATCGCGAGCAAGGCTGCGAGCGCGATCGCCCCGGTGTCGTCGGTGACGCTGCCGACGATCACTTCGGGATCCGGGTCTTCGTTCATGGTTTGCGAACCGTGGTGGCGGCGCGGGGAGCGCCGATGGTGCCGGAAAGTGGCAAGTTAGGCGAGTGGCCGGTCGGTTCTAGTTCGCGCACCGTTCGCGCCGGGGCCAGCGCCGGTGGGGTCGTGCCGATGGCGGGTTGTTCGATACCTCCCTGTTCGGGAATACGCCGATCGAAAGCGTCGATCGATCTCAGTGCACCATCCCATGGTCGCGCGCCGCGGGCGACCGCTTCACGAAGGTTTTCTGCTGGGCCGTAGAGCGGCGTACCGGTCATAAGGCTTCGAGCCTCGAGAACGCCCATACGTCGGAGTAAAGTCGCTTGGGCTACGTACGCGTCGCGCTGGGAGGCAACGAGAGCGATTTCAGCATCGCGCAATGCGGCGTGAGCGAACAGCACGTCGAAGGTCGATCGCAACCCGGCGCGATACTCCTCGAATGTTCCCTCGTCGTATACCCGTGCGGACCCTAGCTGCGACGTTTGAATTGACTGGTTGCGCTGAGCGATCGCCACGGCGTTCCATGACGCGACCATTGCCTGAACCATCTGGCGTCGCGTCGCCTCGATCCCAATTCGATCCGCGGCATTCCGGTCTCGCGCTTGAGCCACCAGCGCACCGACCCGTCCGCCGTTGACCAGCGGCACAGTCAGTACTGCTTGACCAGCAAACCCGTGGTCCGCGTCTCTCGCTCGAAGCGGCGATGCCTGTCCCGAAAGGGTAGCCGTCCCACGCAACGAAAGCCGCGGCTGTCCTTCTGCCGCCGCGGCCGCGATCCGGCTACGCGACGCACGCTCGCTAGCGATTGCTTGATCGAGTTCCGGGTTGAGCCGGGCGGCCACCACGAACGCGCGTTCGATTGACGACGGAAATTGCGGCAGATTAGGCTCCGGAGCCAGGACGCCTGGATCGCGACCGACCAGCGCGGCAAATGCCGCGCGATCCTGCTGCAACTGTTCGCTCGTAGTGTTGAACTGTGCCGCAGCGACATCATACTGCGTCTCGGTCTGCGCAATGTCTGTTCGCGTCAGTTCCCCGGCTTCCTGCCGAGCGCGGACCTCGTCCAACGTCGTGGTGAGCTGCTTGAGGTTCGCCTCGCGCAAAGCCAACACGCGTGTGTCGCGTCGGATGTCGGCATAGACTGTGATGACCTGGAGGAAGAGGTCGCCCTCGGTTCCGCGTAGCTGTGCCCTGCCAGCGTCTATGGTGTGGGTAGCGATCTCACGATCGGCCGCCGCCCGTCCTCCGGTCAGCAACGGCTGATCGACGATCAGCTCCGCGCTCAGGCTGTTGTCCACGACGTTCGGCGACAGCAGCCGATCCGCCAGAGAACGGCGGGACTCGGTGAGGTCGCCCGGATCGGTTCTGGTGTATCCACCGGTAAGCTGCAGCTGGCTTGTCGCCCGGGTTTCTGCAAGCGCAAGCGCGTAGTCTTCATCGGTCGAGCGCAGCGCATAGCGTTGCGCCTGTAGTGACGGCGCAGAACGATATGCCGTGTCGAGCGCCTGAACCAGGGTTTCGGTCGGCGTAGGCTCAGGGGCGACAACGAATGTGGGCGGTGCCCAACGTTCCGCGACGCGGGTCGCCCCGTCCGCCCGCCGCGGATACGCGAGCCGTCGGGACGCAGAGCGCGGTGCTGTCACGGCGGGTAGGACGATCGAAGGCGCAGCCCTTGGAGCGCCTTGCGTGACCAACGCCGCCATGGCCATTCCCGCCAAAGCAATCACCCGACGAACCGAACGTCAGGAGTGCACCCCTGCGTCAACGCCACCGACCGCAATCCCTTGAGTCCGAGGAGACGGATGGTCCGCACACGCCGGTCGCGACGAGGCTGGATCGCAATGGTGTTCGCGTCGGCGATGCGGCGCCATGGAACGCGGACAACCCCCTGTCCGGGATTGGCCATGCCACCTCGATCGTAGGGCGTTCCCAGGCTCGTCAGTTCCGGGAGGTCGTCAAGCGAGGCGCGTGGCGGGCCGCCATCGATTCTGTAGACGGCCTCACTCACGTCCCAATCGCGGTCGAAGCGAAAGCCTATCGCTCCACCTTCATAGAAGGCTCGACTCTTGGGCGCCCGTAGACGGCAGACGACGTTTCCGGAGAAGGCGTTGCGGGCGACGTCGAGTTCCCAGTCGCCGACAGCCGATCGATGGTGCGCTTCGATCGATTGACGAGCGAGCGCAGCCGTCGGAGCTTGTGCAACGGAGAAGATCACCGGCAGCATCAGAACGCCGATCAAACGCGGTGCGCCGATCATTGGCCGGGTGATGGTGCGTCAAGCATGGTGCCTGGCTCGGCGTCCGTTTCATCACGGCAGACCAGGACGATCGGCTCTTCGCGTGCCGCTTCAACCGCGCGCGTTGCACCATCAGGGCATCGGTAGGTGACCCGGCAAATTGGTCTACGCCCTAGGTCGTACAAACCAAAGCTCGTCTCCGAACAGAAGGCTTCGCACCGGTCACCGCCCGTGCCGCAGATTTGCTGCAATCGTTGGGATATGTCGAGCTTCGCCTTCGTGCCTAGCGTCCCGAACTCACCCGAGATAATTGCAATGCCGTGCCCCGGCGTAGCAGCCGCCTGCACCGGCGATGTCGAAAGAACAACGAGAGCGGCCCACATCGAGGCAGCTTGGATACGCAGCACGCTTCATCTCCCCCCGGAACGTCAGGAATGCGTATTCGCAAGATATGGAGACCACAAGCCTTTAGAACACCAACCTGAACTCCTGCTCCGGAAAACCTATCCGGGCGACAGGTTGCCCCACCTGCGGAGGGGCTTATCAGCGCGGTGCTCTACCGATGAGCGGCATGCTGGCATGCAGAATCATCGACCTACAACTCCGTTGGAAACCGGGTCGGATTTGGATACATTCTTTATGGAAGCCGCTGTCGCTTTGCCGTCAGCGGGACACCCTATTTTGGGCCTCCCTGCTCTCGGCCAGGCAAGTTACCAAGGACCGACACGTCCACCGGCGTCCCCTCTCCGCTACGCATGTCGCTATGACTGATTGGCCGATGGCTGACCCTTGACGGTCGTCGAGCCCCGTTTCCCGACGACCGATCCTACGACTGCGTCACTCCTGGGCGTTGTCCTCGATGAACTTGATGTACTTGCCGATCTGGTTGACCGCCTGGTCGAGCATCGGGCGAAGATGCTCGCCCTGGGCGATCAGCGTATCCAGCTTGATCTGCTTCAGTCCGGTCAGGAGGTCGTTAAGCGCCTTGATCGGAGTGTTCTGCTCGCGGTGCGAGTCGGCTTCCCGGCCTAGACGCCATACAGGAGTCGCATCCTCCGGGGTGGCGATGCTCAGCCGGCGCGCGAGATTGGTCGTGCCGGACTTGGCGTCGTAGCGGGCGATCTTCTGCCAGAGGCGGATGTCTTCGGCCTTCTGCAGGACGTTCTCGTTGATGGCGTCCGGATCGTCGCCGGTGGTCTCCCTCGGTTTCGAGAACGCCCACTGGAACAACGCCTCCTCGCCTTCTTCCGACAGTTCGAGACGATCAGCCGTGAATCCGAACTCGTCGCGTGCATGCTTGCTCGCGAGGATGTTGTCGAAGAAGTACTGGTCGCCATCGCCGAGCTTGTTGCCCGCGGCCTCGATCCGCTCCTCGTAGTTCAACCGGAAGTGGCTGAAGGCCGATACGGCTTGGATGTCCTTGCGGATCTGATCCGGCTTCAGCGGGAGCTCCGTTGCGATCTGGTCGAGAATCGACTGCTCGAGGCGAAGCGGCTCGTCCTCACCGTGCTTGTCGTAGTAGGCGCTCTCGTACAGCGAGATGATGTACAGGTTGGTGGCGTAAGGCCCCCATCCCTTTGCGGGCATCACGTGACGCACGCCGAGAAGACGGGGCAGCTTGACCCGCAACTGCGCGGCGTCGCTCGCGATGACCGGATAGACAGTGACGGTCCGCGTGTCGGCGATCAGCTGCTTGATCTTTCCGATCAGCACCTTCTGGGGATTCACCTGCGACTGGGGAGCGCCTGCCTTGACGAGACGGTCCAGGCGCTTCTCCTCCTTTTCGAGGCGATCAGGCAGTTTCTTGAGAAGGGATACCCGAGTGTTTCCCTCCACGACGATGTGACCCTTGCCGCTCGGATGCTCCCAGACGAGAATCTGGTCGACCGGCGTCCAACCCTGTTCGATGATGGACGCTTCGAGATCGGCCGCCTTGTACTTGTCGTAGACCTCGACGACGAGGCGCGCCTGAAGGGTGGGGTCGAAGATCGCGTCGGGATCCGCGTAGCCAGGGGCCGGTTTCGGCGCGATGCGCGGATTGTTGGGATCGAGCGCGATCTGATCCAGCGGGAGTTCGAACGGCTTGCCCATGTCGAGCTGCCGGGGCTGCAAGGCGGTTGCCTTTTTCATGCTACGGTCCTTTCGGTATTTCCCGGCAGCGCCAGGGTGAGATGATACAGCCCTTCGTCCGACAGCAGCCTGTCTGCACGAAGAAGGTGGGTCATTGGAAGACGCGGTGGTGCCAGTCTTGCTCGGATTGCCTCCAACTGCGCCAACTGCGCGGCCGGTTCGACCAGTCGAAGCTCGTCGCGCATGGTCGCAAGCCAGACCTCGAGGTCGCCCCATGTCCCGGCATCGAGAAGCAGGCCTTCCGCACCGCCGAACGGTAGCGGGGTCTTGATCGCCATCGAGAAGGCGGCGGGATCCGAAGCATACGCGCGCTCGAGCGCACCACGGTTGTGGCAGTCCGCCAGGAACGCGGACAGCATGCCCGGCAAGGCCGGTCGGTAGCGTAGCGTCACGTAGTGCAACCACGTCGTGCTATGGTTCCGCGCATAGCCCCGGTTGCCCTGCGCCGGCCCCGGTGCCCGCGTGAGCTCCTCGTGGGCGAAGTAGGCGGCCGTCAGCACGCCGGTCAGCTGCCGCCTGAGGCGCTGATCCGTGGCGGACAGCCCAAGCCCCGGTCCGAGCACGTCGAGGAATTCGGTCGGGTCCGAGCGCTGGGCGCCCATCAGGCTGAACCGGTTGTACACGGCGCGGAACACCGTGGAGTTCTGAGGCGTCTCGACGAACACCCCCCAGCGGGCTTCCGAGTCGAAGCGCTCGGCCTCGCCGAAGTAGGGAAGCCCGTAGAACATGAGGCGCGGCGGTTCGTCCGGACTGCATGCGGCGATTGCTGCCATCGCGTCGCTGCGGGAGCGTCCGTCGACCCGGTGGCCGGCGAGGAGCTCCGCCGCTATCGCAAGCATCTCGCCGTTGTCCGCGAAGTCGATGTCGCGCAATTCCGGCAGCAGACGGTCGTCGATCTCCTGATAGAGCCAGCGCTGGTCGAAGCGATAGACGAGGTCCGGGTTGTTGGCCTGGACCACGAAGGCTCTGGTCTTTCCGGGCGAGTATCGGACGCACCGGCCGGCCGCCTGCATCAGCTTGATGACGCTCTCGGTCCGGTAGGTGATCACGACCGCATCGATCTGCGGATCGTCGTAACCCTCGAGGAGCATCTGGGCGGAAATGACTATCCCGCGCGATTTGGCGCCGAAGAGTGCGAGGAAGTCCTCGGTTTCGAGCCCATGGGAATTGTGCCCGCCGCCGACGAAACCGACGTCCGCCGGCTTGAGCGGATGCGCCGGAGCGGAATCGATCGCGACCACCAGGCGTTCGTGCAGTTCCCGCATCTGCTCCAGGCGGGTGACGAGCACCATGGTCTTGATGAACCGGTCCGCGCTCTCGGTGACGAGCATGTCGACGAGGTTGCCCATCGTTTCGTCCGACAGGGAGAAGTCGGGCACGTCGAACGGTTCGAACTGCGGAGTTATGATCACCCCGCGTTCGGCGAGCTCCCTGTAGGTGATGGTGAACGCGATCTCGTCGATGCCGATCGGCACGAGGTCCGGCCGGTTGGGCGTTGCAGTGAGCAGCAGCACCGGGAAGGCGTGCTTCGCGTCGAAGATCGGCTGATACGTCGCCGCTGCAGCATGATGCGCTTCGTCGACGACGACGAGCGCGAGACCGCTACCGTCCGCCAACACCGTCGCGGCGTCGCCGACCATCGTGAACGCGACCCTCGATGCCAGCGCGGCGGCGCCCGGTGGAAGCGCATCGGGGTGTTCCTCGATGAGCTTGGTCAACTCGCGGTGAGCCTGCGAACGGAGCGACCGCCGGTGGGTGATCCAGACGGCGCGGGACTTAGTGGACGTTTCGCGCGCGAGAATCTCCAGAATGATGCGAAACGCCGTGCGCGTCTTTCCCGCTCCTGTCGGCAGGACGAGACCGATGTTACCTCCGGGACGACGCCGGATGGCGTCCAGGCACTGTGCGACCGCATCGTTCTGAAAGGACCAGTCGGGACCCGGGCGTACGGGGTAGTCCGAAGCCTCCGGCTTGAGTTCCCGTACGCCTACCGACATCGAAAGCGCCAACCGCACGGCCGCTGGCGGCATCGCCAGCTTGTCGGCGAGCACGGCGACGTCCAGCGGCCCGCCGCCGTTGGCGGCCAACGCCCGCGCAGCCGCATCGCCGAGCCTGGCACGATCGTTTGCCCGCTGATCGACGCTGCGCGGACCCAGGGTTTCGGCTGCGAGCCTGAGCGCCTCGAAGGTCTGCTCGTTCAGCCCACGGGTCGCATCGTCGGACAGAGCGGCGTGGATGCGGTTGGCGTGCAGTGTCGCACCGCCGACATCGCGCAGCACGTCGTTGAGCGCCTTGGTGACGGCCGAGACGCTACCGGCTTCGAAGTACAGAGGTACCAGCAGGTCGTCCACGACCGCTTGAACCTCGGGTGTGCCCACACCGTAACGCGCCATGCTAAAACCTCCGTCTATCGTGCGCCTTGTAATGGCACGTATTACAAAACGCAATTGTTATGGAACGGATGATCCATTCGTTCCGAATTGCGCGTAAAAGAGGTTGCGGCTAGGTTGCGGACGTGCTTAACCGCAATCTGTCCACTGCATCGTCAGGGGGTGATGTGTTTTCGAGTCGCCTAGAACGGCGAAACCCCGCGAGGGCCTCCTTATGGAGGTTGTCGCGGGGCTCTGGGGTCCGACTCCATGTACCCGGAAGGGGCATAGACGGTCATCGGCTCACGCGGAGTAGATAGAATGGCGACCGTTAGGAATCAACTACCGAATATCCACACTTTCGCGAGCGTGATTCCGCCGGCGCGCGCGACCGTCTTCCTGCGTGCCGCGGGCGGCAATCCCGAGCGCGCCTTGGCTCTGCATGATTGGAACGAAGCCGTCGGGGCGGCCTTCTACCCCTCCCTACAAAAGGTCGAACTCGGCCTTCGGGCAAAGGTCGGGGCGGCGATGGAGGCGACGTGGGGATCGGACTGGTTCGCGGACCCCGATTTTCTGCGGATCAACGACTACGCTGTCCACAAGGAGGTCGCCACGGCGATCGGCCGCCTGAAGGCGCGCGAAGCCAACGTGGATGCCGACGGTTTGTCGGATAAGGCTTCCTTTGGCCTGTGGGTCGGGTTGCTGCGCCCGATCTTCAATCCGCCGGTTTGGATGACGCAGCTTCGCACGTCGTTTCCCGCCCTTCCCGCGACGGTGGGCCGTCATGAACTCGCGTCGCTGGCATCGCATGCCGCGAACCTGCGCAACCGCATCGATCATCACGAAACGTTGATCGGCCTCGACCTGTCGGCCGACCATGCCGACGTGATGACCCTCCTCGGCTGGATCGACCGCCCCCTTGCCGCCCGCGCCCGGACGACCTGCACCGTGCGGCAGCTGCTGCGCGCCAAGCCCTAGGCCGTGGTCGCGGCAGGCACCCTATGGTCGCGCGCCGAGACCATTCTGGCCTTCGACGTCGCCATGACGAACGGCAGGGTCGATTCCCACGATGAGGTTGCCCGCGATCTTTCCCGGCTTCTTCGCGAAGCCGGGGATCACACCGTCGCGGCGCGCCACCGCAACCTACACGGCGTGACGTGCAAGGTGCGCCGACTGGCGGAACTCATTCAGGGGCGCGCGCCTCGCGGGGGAGCCCGGCTGGAGAGGGCCGTTTGCGAAGAGTTCGCCGGTCGGCCCAACGCCCTTGCCGCAGCCGTCGCCGAAGCCAAGGCCGAACTTGCCGCACGTGCGCTCCTGGAACCGTCCCGCGGTCCGGCGCCGGCCTTCGGCGATATCGTCGTCGTCCGTCGCGACGGTCCGACATACGTCTACCTCGCCCGCTTGCATGGCGTCGTCCTGGAGGACGGAAGACTGCTGGCGAAGATCGGTCGGAGTTCGAATGTCGCACGCCGCATGAGCGAGCTGGATGGCGGCCTGCCCGGCCCGCTCGGCATCCGATGGAAACCCGTCGCGGCATGGCGGTACCGCGACGCAGACAACGCGCACGCCGCCGAACAGGCCTTGCTGGCGCGATGCGCAGCCGCCGGTTGCTCGGCGGGGGGAGAGTTCATCGCCGTGGATCAAGGTGGACTGGACGACATCGTCGACACCGGCCCCCGGTTCACCGGACGATGCGACCGGCCGCCGTCGCCCAACGGCCGAGCTCGGCGAGTGTCGCGCGTGGTACGAAGGCGAGATCGCGCTCGACGGACAGGTTGAGCGCGCCCCTCAACATCGCCAACTCGGCCAGATCGAAACTGCCCAACTCGGGCACCCCGACGCCGATGTCCGCCAGCCCATAGGCGATGCCGGTGTTGCCGGGATCGAGCTCGCCGACAAGCCAGACGCCGGGCCCGTCCGGCTGGAACAGGCGCGCGATCGGTATGATCGACTCGTCGTCCAGAGCCTTCGCACCCGCTTCGAGCAGCCGCATGCGCTCGGCCTGCGTGAACCAAATCTCCATCTTTTTTCTCCGGATCACCATGATCCAGAAATCGGCACCGTTCGTGCCCTCACTGCCGCGACGACATCCGTCGATCGGCCGGCGCTTCAGATCCGCAGATCGTCCATCCGGGCGACGATCTCGGTCCAGGGGATCGGTCCGGTGTCATGACACCACGAGAGCCTAACCGTGCCGGCGACCTCGTCGGGGTCGAGCCCCATCGCCAGCATGACGTGACTAGGCTCGTACCGGGCCGACGTGCACGCCGACCCGTTCGACAGCGCGACGAGCCCCTTCAGCGCGACCATGACCGCCTCGGAGTCCACACCGGGAATGGCGAAGCTCAGGATGTTCGCGAGCGGATCCGATCCACCGTGGACGGTCGGCGCCAGAGGGGCGAGCGCCGTGAGGGCTTCGCTCCTGACGGCGGCGCAACGGGCCGTTCGCGCCGGCTCCTCGGCAATCGCGATTTCGGCGGCGAGACCGAAGCCCGCGATCAGCGGCACCGGCTGGGTGCCCGGCCGTATCCCGAACTCCTGCCCCCCGCCGACCATCAGCGGCGTGAGCGGCGGCCGCCTCATTCCCCGCCGTCTCGCGACCAGGGCACCCACGCCCTTCGGTCCGAAGACCTTGTGCCCACTGAGGCTCACGAGGTCGATCCGCGCATCCCGCAGCTCGCTCGTGCGACGGCCGAAGGTCTGGGCCGCGTCGACGTGCAGATAGGGTCCGTCCTGAGCCAGTCCGGCGGCGATCGCCCCGATGGGCTGGATCGCGCCGGTCTCGTTGTTGGCGTGCATGACGCTGACCGCCAGCGTATCCTGGCGTACGGCGGCCAGCACGGCATCGGCGGACACTTCGCCGGCGCGGTTCGGCGCGATGCGGGTTATGGTGAAACCCCTCGCCTCCAGCCGTGCCAGTGGTTCGAGGACCGCCTTGTGCTCGACCGCGGTGGAGACGATGTGGCGGCATCCGGTCGCTTCGCCGTGATCGGCGAGGCCGAGAATGGCTATGTTGTCGCTCTCGGTCGCACCGCTCGTGAATACGATCTCGTCGGACGCCGCGGCCACGCAGGCGGCGATCTGATCCCTGGCGCGAGAGACGTGCCGCGAGGCGTCGAGCCCGAACTCGTGCGTCCGGCTCCCGGCGTTCCCGTACTCGAGCGTCATGAGCCGTAGAACCAGTTCGCCGACCCTGGGGTCGGTCGCCGTCGTGGCCGCGTTATCTAGGTAGATAGACTGAGACGAACTATGCATGATACGGGTCCGAAGTTCGCTTCGCTCATTGACGAAGTGCCGGTATTCGGCTTACATAGCGGTCATGGTACAAGTGCGATAGGGCGAACATGGATCCCGCTTTCGAATACGCCTTTCCGGCGATCCGCGGCGTGCAGGCCAAGCGGCAATTCTACGTGTCGATGTGCCCGTTGCGTCTGATCCCGAGACTCTTCCTCTTCAATGAGGCGGAGATGGTGCCCGAGCTGCGGGCGCAGCGCCAGCTGAACAAGCAACGCCTGCCGGAGATCGCGCGCTACATCGCCGAGAACCGGGACAGCTACGTCTTCTCCGCGATCACCGCCTCGGTCGATGCCGACGTGCGCTTTGACCCGCACGAAGGCTCGACGGATCTGGGCGTGCTTCACGTGCCAATGGACGCGCGCTTCATCATCAACGACGGCCAGCACCGGCGTGCGGCGATCGAGATGGCGCTTGCGCAGTGCCCCGACCTCGGAGACGAGAGCATCTCGGTCGTGTTCTTCATGGACCGCGGGCTCGAACGCTGCCAGCAGATGTTCGCCGATCTCAACCGCTACGCGATCAGACCGTCCACGTCGCTCAACGTTCTATACGACCAGCGCGATCGCAAGGCGCGACTGGCCAAGCTCGTCGTCGAGCGCCTGCCGGGCATGAAGCCCCTGGTGAACCTCGAGCGCTCGAATCTCGCCAAGGGATCAAAGCATCTGCTGACGCTGAGCGCCCTGTTCACCGCGACGAACACGCTGCTGGAGAACCAGGATCTGGGCGATGATGAGGAGGAGGTCGTCGTATCCTTCTGGTCGGCCGTGCTGGGCGAGCTCGATGGCTGGCGTGACGTCGGCGAAGGGCGGATGACGGCTGGGACCTTCCGCGAGACCAATCTGCACGGGCAGGCTGTCGTTCTCGATGCGCTGGGTCGGGTCGGCAACTCGCTGCTCGGCGACCCGCGACCCTGGGTGGAGAAGCTCAAGGGCTTGGGAGCGATCCGCTGGCGTCGGGACGATCCCCAGTGGGAAGGTCGGGCCATGATCGGCGGCGTCGTCAACAAGGGTCGTCAGAGCGTCATCATGACTGCGGCCGTCATCAAAACCAGGCTTGGCCTTCCGCTTGGCGCCGACGAGCGTCGGGCCGAACACGCATTGAATCGAGGCGATCTTGTTGCTTGACCCAACCCCTGCCCCCCGCGTCGGGGCGTTCGCCGATCTCGGCTTCAAGGCCACCGTCGCACGGCTGATCGAGGAGATCGCCGATCTGTACCAGGCCGATGCCATCCCCTGGGTCATCGGCTACAGCGGCGGAAAGGATTCCACCGCCACGCTGCAGCTCGTGTGGATGGCGTTGTCGCGGCTTCCCGTCGAAGCGAGGTCGAAGCCGGTATACGTCATCAGCACGGATACGATGGTGGAGAACCCGGTCGTCGCCGCCTGGGTCGCGCGGTCGCTCGACCACATGGCCAAGGCCGCGATCGAAGCCGGCCTCCCCTTAACCGCCCACCGCCTCACCCCCAAGGCCACCGACACCTTCTGGGTGAACCTGATCGGCCGCGGCTATCCCGCGCCGCGACCGAAGTTCCGCTGGTGCACCGAACGCCTGAAGATCAACCCGTCGAATCAGTTCATCTCCGACGTGGTCAAGGCCAACGGCGAGGCCATCGTCGTTCTGGGCATGCGCAAGACCGAAAGTCAGGCCAGGGCCAAGGTCATGGAGCGCCTCGAAGGTGGACGCGCCCGCGATCTTCTTTCGCCGAATGCCAGCCTGCAGAACTCGTTCGTCTACACGCCGGTCGAGAACTGGACGAACGACGACGTCTGGACGTTCCTGATGCAGGTTCGCAACCCCTGGGGGTTCGCGAACAAGGATCTGCTGACGATGTACCAGGGGGCGTCCGCCGACGGCGAATGCCCCCTGGTGATCGACTCGTCGACCCCGAGCTGCGGCGACAGCCGGTTCGGATGCTGGGTCTGCACGCTGGTCGAACGCGATCGTTCGATGACCGCGATGATCCAGAACGACCAGGAGAAGGAGTGGATGCTCCCGCTCCTCGAGTTGCGTAACGAACTGGACGAGGACGACCGCCACCTTCGGGACTTCAGGCGGATGAACGGATCGGTCCAACTCTACAAGGACCGCGTCATCCCAGGACCGTACACGCAGGCGGCCCGCGAGCACTGGCTCGCGAAGGTGCTCCAGGCCCAGCATCACATCCGCGTTCACGGACCTCCCGAAATGGAGGAGTTCGAGTTGCTCACGATGGCGGAGTTGACCGAGATCCGCCGGCTATGGGTCATCGAGAAGCACGAGCTGGAGGACAGTCTTCCCGGAATTTACGAACGCGAGACGGGCGTCGCATTCCCGGGTGGGCGCCTCGACGACAACATGGCGCTCGGTGCGGAGGAGATGGCGCTGCTGCGCGAGATCTGCGACGATGATCTCCACTTCCAATTGACGCGCGAACTGCTCGACGTGGAACGTCAGCATAGGACCATGGGACGACGCCACGGGCTGTTCAAGGCACTCGACAAAGCGTTCCGGCGCGGTGCGCACGACAGCGCCGAGGAGGCGGAGGGCCGCGCATTGGATCGTCGCGACATCCTCGACGACGCGCGCGCCGAAGCCGGGGAACTGCCGCTGCCGTTCATGGTGGGGCTGTCGAGCGCGAATGGGACCATCCAGTGATACTGGACGAACTCGTCCTGCATGACTTCGGCGTCTACGGCGGACGTCAGTCGCTAACGCTCACGCCGAGTTCGCCGGACCAGCCGATCGTACTCGTCGGCGGCCTGAACGGCGGCGGCAAGACGACGATACTCGAGGCCCTGCAACTGTGCCTCTTCGGTGGAGCGGCCCCGTCGGCGGCCAGGTCCGTCGGCGGCTACGAGGAACATCTGCGGCGGCGCATCCACCGTGGAACAGGCGTCCAGGAGGCCGGGGTGGAACTGGCGTTCCGTCACACGTCGAACGGCGTCGAGCAATCGTACCGCGTCGTGCGGTCATGGACCATCGGACGCGGCGGTTCGTGCCGCGAGACGCTGGAGATACTGCGTGACGGAAAGCTCGACAGGCTCGCGACCGACAATTGGGCGGAGCAGGTCGAGGAGTTCATGCCCGCGCGCATCGCCAGCCTGTTCCTGTTCGACGGCGAGAAGGTGGAGAGCTATGCGGATCCGGAAGAGGCGCCGGCTCTGATAGCGACGGCGGTTCACAATCTGCTCGGACTGGACATCGTCGAACGCCTGGCGACCGACCTGTCGGCGCTGGAGCGTCGGAAGCGCGTCGACGCAAGCGGTTTGCAGGTCGTCACGCCAGCGGACGAGGCACGGGTCGAGTTGGAAGGACGTCGCGAACAGCGGCTCGCACTTCAGCGCGAGCTGGCGGCGGGCAACGACGCCCTCGACCGTGCCAATCGCGACCTGCGGGCGGCCGACGAGCGTTTCAAACGTGAGGGCGGCGACCTGTACGAAAGACGGCAGATGCTCGAGGCGAACGCTGAGACGGCTGCACGCCAGCGGACGGACGAGGAGCGGCAGTTGCGGGAGTTGGCCGCGGGAGCAGCCCCCTTGGTGATGGTCCAGGAACTGCTGGCGGCCGTCGCCGAACGGGATCGTCACGAGCACGAGACGGCAAGTGCTGCCGGTTTGGCCGCGATCCTGGAGGACG
Organism: Sphingomonas faeni; assembly: GCF_040407565.1. GTDB lineage: Bacteria > Pseudomonadota > Alphaproteobacteria > Sphingomonadales > Sphingomonadaceae > Sphingomonas > Sphingomonas faeni_F. Next base: position 164,400 of record NZ_JAPZPR010000001.1, on the reverse strand, counting down.
AGCATTCCGCCATCCTCGAACTTCTGCATGTTGCGGCACTCGCGCCGACCGCTCGGTCCGAGATCGAGGCAGTTCTCGCAAGCCGTCGTGAACAGCACGCGCGGACCGGAGCACGCAACGTTCACCTGGCGCTGTCGTCCGATGCGAAGCTCGCCTTGAACGGCCTTACCGGTGATGCGATCGGTGAACTTCGCGGAGACGTCGAAGCAGCGGTGGCGCGGGCGCTGGATGCTCGGCGTGCTGACGCGGATGCCGGCGCGGCGCTCGCAGCGATACCGAGCGCGGGCGATCTCGAAGAACTGTCGGCGACGCGGATTGCGCTGCAATCGGAGGTTACCAGGCTCGAACGGGCGAAATCCGCTTTCGAGACCGCGCTTGCGGATGCTGATCGCGACATCGCCCAACTGCGCGAACGAGAGGCCCGATTGGCCGAGGCCGATGCTCTGGAGCGGTTCAAGGGGGAGGATGCCGACCGCGTGCTGCTGCACTCGGCACGGGTGCGCGGCACCCTGCTCCGCTTCCGCGAAGCCGTCATCGCGCGGCACGTGTCGCGGATCGAGGCTCTGGTGCTCGAAAGCTTCCAGCGGTTGGTTCGCAAGCCGGGGCTGATAAGCGGGCTCGCGATCGACCCCGTCACCTTCGCGTTGCAGCTGACGGCCGGCGATGGCCATGTGATGGCGCCGAGCCAATTGTCGGCAGGCGAACGCCAGCTGCTTGCCGTGGCCATCCTCTGGGGCTTGGCGAAGGCGTCGGGACGGCCCCTTCCCACCGTCATCGACACCCCGCTGGGGCGCCTCGACTCCCATCATCGTTCGCGACTGGTGGAGCGGTACTTCCCGCACGCCAGTCATCAGGTGATCCTGCTGTCGACCGACGAGGAGATCTCCGGACCTTACCACGCCGCCCTGCTTCCACGGATCGGCCGAAGCTACCGACTGGAGTTCGACGAGGCCACGCGTCGGACGGTGATCGAGGACGGCTACCTCCAGGGAGATGCCCGCCGTGTCGCTTGAACATATTCGTCTATCGAAGCAGGCTCGGGAGCAGTTGATCCGGCTGAAGAGGCATACAGGGATCGAGCACTGGAACGTGCTATGTCGCTGGGCCTTCTGCCGATCACTTGCGGAGCCGAACGTGCCTCCACCGTCACGGATACCGGCGGACAGCAACGTCGAGATGTCGTGGCGGGTCTTCGGCGGGCGAAACCATGAGATCTATCTCGCCCTGCTGAAGGAACGCTGTCTACGCGATGGCTTCGAACTCGACGGGGAGACGCTGGATGGGCAGTTCCGCCTGCATCTGCATCGTGGCATCGCATACCTCGCCGGCGACAAGCGCATCCGCGACGGCGTCGCGGCGTTCGTCGGAACGGCATCGGACTGAAGGGCGCAGGCGTGGAGATTCCCCGCCATCGTACGGCCCTGATCAGGAACGATCTGTCGCGCCCTCTCAGGATCGCGCTGGCTGACGGGCTGCTCGGTGATGACCGGACGTTTCTCGATTATGGATGCGGACGCGGCGGAGATGTAAGGCGTCTCGCCGACGTCGGCATCGAGAGCGTGGGATGGGATCCCGTCCATGCGCCCGAGGGACCAAGGCGGCGCTCCTCGGTCGTTAATCTGGGATACGTGGTGAACGTCATCGAGCGGATCGATGAGCGGCGGGATACGCTTAGACAGGCCTGGACGCTGGCCGAGGAGGTGCTGGTGGTTTCGGCGCGTCTGGTGGATGAGCGACCGGACCGTCCGGCGTCGACGCTGGAGGACGGCGTGGTGACGCGTCTCGGGACGTTCCAGAAGTTCTTCGAACAGTCCGAATTGAAGGCGTGGATCGATCAGGTGCTCGACGTGCAGAGCGTCGCCGCGGCGCCTGGTGTCTTCTACGTCTTCCGACGGGACGACGCGCGCGCGGGGTTCCTGGCAAGCCGTTTCCGGCGGTCGGGTGCCGGCCCCCGCATCGGTGTTTCGGAGCGGTTGACCCTGCAGCACCGCGACCTTCTCGATGCGCTTGCCGCATTTCTGATCGAGCGTGGAAGGCTGCCGATGGCCGACGAGCTGCCGAACCATGACCGTCTCGTGGAAGCGCTGGGCAGCGTCAAGCGGGCCTATCGCCTGCTTGTCTCCATCAGCGATCCAGACGGGTGGGAGGAGGTTCGCAAGGCGCGCGCCGAGGATCTTCTGGTGTATTTCGCACTCGCCAAGTTCGAGGGGCGGCCGCGACTGAGCGAGCTGCCGTTGGACATGCAACGCGATGTGAAGGCGTTCTTCGGCAGCTACGCCGCAGCTTGCGATGTAGCCGACGACCTACTCTTCTCGCTCGGCCAACCAGAACGCCTCGCTGCGGCGCTTGCGGCGACGCCGATTGGGAAGCTTCTGCCGACGGCACTCTACGTCCACGTCGACGCCGTTGCCGAGTTGCCGGTCCTGCTGCGACTGTACGAGGGATGCGGTCGCGCTGTTCTGGGATCTGTCGATGGTGCCACGCTCGTCAAACTGCGGCGCGACGAGCCCAAACTGTCGTACCTGTGCTACCCGGGGTTCGAACGCGTGGCTCACCCCCCGCTCGCTGAATCCGTGTCGATGCATCTGCAGACGTTCAAGGTTCGGACGCGACGATACGACCAGTCGGCCAACCCGCCGATTTTGCATCGCAAGGAAACCTTCGTGGGGTCGTCGCACCCTCTTCGTTCGCGCTTCGAGAGGCTGACGCGGGCCGAGGAGAAGGCTGGTCTGTTCGCCGACACCGCTCGGATCGGCAACCTATCGGGATGGCGGACCGCACTCGACGAAACCGGTGTAGACATCATTGGCCACCGCGTCGTACGTCGAGCAGCCGGACGATCCGGGGCACGTGAGGAGTAACCATGTTTAGCCGGTGGTCCGTAGATGTCGGCCTTGACTAGCACCCGCTGACGGCCGCCGGTCGGTTTCACTTTCCCGAAATCTGTCCCCGACTTAAAGTCCTGAAATTGCCAATTTCAATAGGAAAGACCGGGAAAGATGCTAATTGGCCACCCGACAAAATATGTCCTTTGACACCAAAACTCGACCACTAGCAGCCCGGGCACCTAGCGGCGCGTCATTATTCTGTGACAGGAGTTTTGGCCTAGAACGCTGCATTTTTGACACTGCATTGTCTTCGCCCTCGCGCGCCTCGCCTGCTTTCTCGAAAAGGATCGAGAAACGGGAATCCGGTCAAGGCGACGGCTGGCGGAGTTCGCAGAGCCCGCGTCAATGAAGCGGGGCTGGAAAGCCAGCATCGACCACGATACCAAGATTGGATGGCACCACGAGAATTTAATCTAAAACCACAGGCATCGCTAACCAGCAATGATTTCGCGGATATGCCACTTTGGGCCGGGTATTACGAACCCGATGACGTGAATGCGATAGTTCGCTGGGGGGTTCCGGAGGCACAAGTTCGCGCGGCGCTCAACCGTGTTAATTGGGAAGATGATCATTTCTTTCCCCTTCCGGTAGAAGCCGTCAAATCCCATTGGGGTCGAGGCAAACTTTATGCAGTCACCGCGACCTTTCCGGATGATACCCAGCATTCTGGATACGTAGGCGAAGGGCGCGATTACTTGGTGGTATTCATCGAAGGGAAGCAGCGCGTTCTCAGTGCTCTTTTGCCTGATATCAACCACGGTCTGCCGCTACCCATCCGCGTGAATAACCGCGTGACAGGGGAGCAATGGACCTTCTCAGCGGCGTGAGGACAGCCGGTCGCATGTAGCCGACCGTCCGCTCCCGGCGTCAGTTCTTATGCGGGCACCACGTCGAAGCGGCGAGATGGCTTCTCGCAACGGATCGCGTTTCGAGAATATCGGTCTTGGCAATTATTCATCGGCAGTGACCCGCGTCACCACCAGTTCGTCCGCTGACAACTCATGCCAGCTTGTCGGATCGGCGGGGTCGGTGAACGTCACGAACATCGGCCAGGTCCTGATAACGTCGTCGCGATGATAGGGACCGTCGCTGATGTCGCCGCGCAGGACCTGACGGGGCAGATCGCGCTCCGTTTGAAGGGCGACCGTCGGTTCGTATTTCCCCTTGCCGCTCTCAGACTCGCGCTTGGTGGCCAAGATGGTTGCGACCGCCTCGGGTGGAACATCGTAGATCGGAAGGGCGTAGACAGTGGCTCGCCCGGGTGCGGCAATGGCGACCGGATTATGGTTCGTATGATCCACATGCTGTTTGCGCAGTCCCTCAAGGGCGAAGTCCGATTCATACTTCACCTGGGTAACGGACGAGAACGTCCGCCCGTCCGCATATATCGTAAGACGATACCGGTAGTCGTCGGGTGAATCGATCGAGGCGCACGCCTTCAGCGTTACAAAAAACATCATGCTGACCAGCAGGAACAGAAGCGCCCCGAATACCTCAAAGCTGCCTGCCCACTTCATGGCGATGACTGTAGGGCTTAAAAGCGTGACGAATCGTTAAGCACCGCGGTCCAGACCTGCGGCTGGAGCATAGACGACGAAGCGCCGGGAGTACGGGGGGGCGTAACTGGCGTTTTCACTATTCCAAAAAGGGATCGAAATTCGGGAATGGCCTTACGGCCCCGATTTCAGGAGGGGCAAATGAACACAGACCCATGAAGAGTCCATCAGAACACTTCTTTGAAAATCTCGCACGCACGCATATTTGATTCCCCGGTTATCTGGCTGTCAGCCGCAGGATGCATACATATCCCCGAAGACTGTGTGCCATTGGCCAAAAACACATAGCTTTCGACTATCTGTCCGTCGGCGGACCTAGCAGTAAGAGAAATAATGTAGCCGCCTGACTTGATGGCGGCGGTCAGGGTTACTGGCACCTGAGCAATTTCAAGGCCGGGTATTGTAGTAAAGAGGCACGGCTGATCAATACATCCAAAATCGATAAAACCATGTTGCTCCCGGTAATAACGGCGGATCTGAAGCCGGTGTACCGGCTCGATCTCGGTGACGCCGCTGCACCGCAGTGTCCTGCCGCGGATCGACAGTGGACAGGGCGCGGTCCCGACGTAGGACCCCGGCCCTACGCGATAAGCACCGGTGACTTTGACCGCTCCGCCGGACAGCCGATTAAACAGGCGGTTCAGCGACAACACACTGATCCGGCGCGATTGATCTTGGTCTAATAACTGTCGCGTATTTGATATTAGCGGCCTTACCCCCTTCTGCTTCACCCTCTGAGTTTGTGTCGTAATTGGCGAACTGTCAGATTTGCTGGCCTGAGCACTAGCCACGCCGGAAATGCCGACTGCGAAGATAGAAGGTAAAACGAACCGGAACCATGACAAATCGTATCCCCCGTTAAGAGGCCGCAGCACATGCTCGGGGAGCTGCGTGGTTGCGGGCTCGAAGATTATGAGCCGCGACAATAGAGGCAATCAACACATTCTCGCAAACGAACGGCAGGCGAGAACGGATCGGCGTTCTCAGAATCGATGGTGTTTTGGGAATCGAGTGGGCGGCCCCTACTCGCTGCCGTCGGGACGAAGATCGTCATCCGAGACCTCATAGGCGAGGATGTCGCCTGGCTCGCAGTCAAGATACCGACAGATCGCGGCGAGGGTGGCGAAACGCACGCCCTTGACCTTGCCCGACTTGAGCAACGACAGATTCGATTCCGTAATGCCGATCGCCTCTGCAAGTGCCTTTGAGCGCACCTTGCGGCGGGCCAACATCACGTCGAGATTAACGATGACGGGCATCAGACGAAGTCGGCCAAATCGCGTTCGGCCCGGATACCCGCCTCTAGCGCCCAAGCGGTAGCGTATGCTGCCATCGCCAGCAGCAGCGCCGGCCCGGCGACGGTCAGATCGAGCGCGATAAACCAAGACGCACCGCTCGGTGTGCCTGGGAACAGCAGCATCGCCCGCAAACTGTCGGTCAGCGGCTGCGCAATTGCCCAGAGGACCGCCGAGAGCGCGCCCCGCTTGAGCCAAGGCAAAGCGCGCGCCAGCACGGGCTGGCCGCGTCCTCCAAGCCGCCGCAATGTCAGTCCGACGGCCACGAACAGGAAGACCAGAAAGCCCTCGTCGAACAGGACCAGACCAGCCAGCCCCGCGCGCACGGGTGGCCGGGCGACATAGCCGGCGAAGCGCGCACGCGCCGCGGCGTCGCCGGAAACCGAGGCTCGTTCCGCGTTCGGCAGCAAGCCGCTGAGATCGGTATCCCGATGACACCCCCGCTCGTCGCTGCACGATAACGACCACCCCGGCATGATCGCCTGAGACGCGGCAGCCACGCCCCACATCGTCGCCACCAGCAGGAACACGACCCCGGCAATACGGCAGATGCGCGCCTTTCCAGCCGGAAGAGAATAGCTGTCGTTCACAGTTTTCTTTCTGTTTGACGAATATATTTTGCCAGAATACACCATCCGCATCGGCTGCGCGACAGCTGTTCGCAAAGGGGTCACATGATGTTCTGGAAAAGCAGCGCCATCGGCGCCACTATGGCGCTCGCCTCCACGTCGGCCATGGCGCAGGTTGCTACCTTGCAGCGAGACCGGCCATCGCAATGGGCCGGGTCGGAGGTTGCCGTTGGCGTGCTTCATCATGGCTCGAACTTTCACCCGCTGGGGGAAAAGCTGATATTCGATCTGCCCAAGCTGCCCGCCGGCCAGATATACGAAGGCAGCGAGGAGGATGGCACAGTCGACGTTCAGCTGGTCTACCGCAGCGCGCCTTTGCGGTTCGCCCTGAAACCACGGCTGACCGGGAAATTGCAGGTCAATACCGCTGGCCGCACCAGCTTCGCCAGTCTTGGAGCCGAGTGGCGTCAGCACATCCTACAGGGGCGGATCTATGCGCAGGTCGGGATTGGACTGACCGTTCACGACGGCTATCGCTTTACGCCTGATCCGTTCGAACCCGGCTTGCCGATTAGCGAGGCCAAGCGTCGCTATGGCATCTACCGGACGCGCACGTCATTCGGGTCGCAGATCCTGTTCAACCCGAACGCCTCGTTAGGAGTGCGCTTGAACCCGCGCTGGGCGGTTGAAGCGACGTGGGAACATTTCAGCCATCACCAATGGTTCTCCGACCAGAACCCCGGCATCGACAACTTTGGCTTACGTCTGGTGCACACATTCGGGCCGCACAGATGATCGTTCTTGCAATCGCGCTCATGGGACAGACGGTCTCTCCGCCGACCGAAGTAGCCGAAATTATCGTGACTGCGCGGCGCACGGAGCAGCTCAAGCGGCTCCGTATGACAACCAACTCGACCGCGCGACCGGCGTCACCCGGTGCATCTTCAAGCGTCGCAGCGGTGACCCCGCACTGGACGCAACCGTCTGCACCGCCGTCCTTGCTTGCGTTCCGCAGGTAGAGACGATGGACGAAATGCGTAGTTGTATCACGCCAACGATGGATGTCTTGGTTGCAAAGAATGTACCATGGAGCGCTAAGGCAACGGAAGGCCGTCGGTAGTGTGTGACTGGCTAGATCGTTTCCCGAAAACGAACGCAGACTGTGCGGAAACTCGGTGGCTGATTCCATCGTGTCGCTTACCAGCGTATGCTGTGATCATGGCGTACATCGAGGGTCATGCGCGCGATTAGGCGCTGCTGCTGCCGGCATCGGTCGAGGATTATGTGGCGGCGGATAGTCCGGTTCGGTTCATCGACGCCTTTGTCGATGACCTTGATCTGGGTGAGGCCGGTTTCCATCGCTCGCGGCCGAAGGCGACGGGGCGGCCGGGCTATGCCCCGGGCGACATGCTCAAGCTGTACCTGTACGGCTATCTCAACCGGGTGCGGTCGAGCCGACGGTTGGAAGCGGAGGCGATGCGCAACCTTGAGCTGATCTGGCTGCTGCGCGGGCTGCGGCCGGACTACAAGACCATCGCCGATTTCCGTCGCGACAACCGGAGCGCCTTCAAGGCGGTGTTCCGCGCCTTCGTCATCCTGTGCCGCAAGCTCGACCTGTTCGGCCGCGAGCTGCTGGCGGTGGACGGCACCCGGCTGAAGGCGGTGAACAATCCGGGACGGAACTTCTCCCGCGACAAGCTGGCCAGGTATATCGCCGCGGCCGACGAGCGGCTTGAGGGGTATCTGGTCGAGCTGGATGCCATCGACCGCGGTGAGGACGGCCATGGGCTTGGTCGCGGCGAGGCACTGGCGGCGAAGATCGCCAGGGTGCGTGAGCGGCGGCAGGCGCAGGCGGCGATGCTGGAGCAGCTGACCGCCAGCGGCGAGAGCCAGATCTCGCTGACCGATCGCGATGCGCGCGCGATGGTCGCGGGTCAAAAGACCACGGTCGGCTACAACGCGCAGGTGGCGGTCGATGCGAAGCACAAGCTGATCGTCGAGCAGCACGTCACCAACGCCGCGACCGACATGGGTCTGCTCGCATCCACCGCCGGCGCGGCGAAGGAAGCTCTTGGCGTCGACCGGATCGCTGCCGTGGCGGACATGGGCTATTACAAAGGCGAGGACATCGAGGCATGCGAGGCGGCTGGCATAACGCCTTATGTCGCCCGGCCCGAGCGTGGCAGCGCGATTGCCAACGGCCGCTTTCCCAAGGAGCGCTTCGCTTACGACCCGGCAGCCGATGCCTATCGTTGCCCCGGTGGCCAGCTTCTCGATACCCGCTACCGCTCGGTGACGCGGGGCCATGTCTCGATCCAGTACTCCAGCCCCGCCGCCTGTGCCGCCTGCGCGATCAAGGCACGCTGCACCGGTAGCCGCTGGCGACGCATCAACCGTTGGGAGAACGAGGCGGTGCTCGAGCGCATGGCGAAACGGCTCGCGGCCCGGCCCGGCGTCCTCGCCATACGGCGCGAAACGGTCGAACACCCGTTCGGCTCGATCAAACAGTGGATGAACCAAGGCGTGTTCCTAATGCGCGGGCTGGAGAAGGTCCGCGCCGAGTTCAGCCTGACCGCGCTCGCCTACAATCTCAGGCGGGCCATCACCATCATCGGCATCCCGGGGCTTATCCAGGCAGTGAGGGCCTGATCCACACTGCAAATTGCGCCGACACAGCCCAAGCATGCTCCCCATCGAGCCATTGCGGCACCGGCACAGCCGAAGAACCAAATTTTATCGCCTCTCGATCCGCCCCGTAGAAAAGAACGTCAGGTTGGCACCATGCCAGCGAGTTTTCGCACGGTCTGGATCGTTTGCGGGAATGCCCTGATCGTCCCGACTGCCGCTCATTCTCGTGATAGTCGGCCCTTACGATCGACCGTCCACGCGTTCACGCGATCCTCACTAATAAATGTAACCGGTGTGGGCTCGCCGATAGTGCTGGCGGGCAGCAATACTAATTTCCCTGCAGGGGCGAGGCCATGGATCGGGATTATGCAGCACTGGAGCGCGTTTCGATGCGGCGCCGCTCGGTGCTAGCAACCGCGCCTACCTTATTGGCAGCGTCGCTACTTGGCGGGTGTGGCGCGATGTTTCCTAAACGAGAGAGTCTACGTTTTCGCGTCACGGTTACGACCGATACGCCGTCCGGGTCCGTCAGCGGATCATCGGTTCTCGAAAACCGTAACGAAGCGGGGGCGGGTGGCTCGTTAAGAATGGTACAAAATCCAAAGGCGGAGTGCTTTGGAGAGGCAGTCGTAGTCGACCTGGGTGAGGGGCGTGTGATCTTTGCAGTACGCGAAGACGCGTATGTGACCCGACGAATGTACGAGATGGTTGAGCAAATGTTGGCCTATCCAGCGCCAGAGTTACAGCCGCCTTTGCCATCGCATCCTTCTCGCGGTGACTGGGGCACGGCCTATCCCGAGGCAAGACGTGTTAAACCCGCTGCACGCGTTCATAGGACCGATTATCCCTTATTTGTAACGTTCGCAGATCTGCATGACCATACGACGATCAAAGAAGTCGATCCTGACGACCTTGGCGCGACCTTTGGTCCAGGGTATCGGCTAGACCGCGTTACTGTTCAGGTCACGGACGACCCGGTGACAGACGGCATTGTCACGCAATGGCTACCTTGGCTGACGCCGCTCAATCAACCGTTCCCTTTCAAGGACCTCCACAAAGCGGCCGATCCCGTCGCTCACCTCGGCAAGCACGCTTTCAAGTATATGAGCTATTAGAACTGGCGTGAGGGGCGATGGTAGCTGCTCGCAGTCATTCCCGAAATGCGATCGATTCCGAGAACCCCTGTGGCGTCTCCCTGGCCGTTCCTTTGCGAGAGACGAACGTGCTCGCTCAGCTTCCATGCAGCTCACGGACCGCGCCCTCCATCGAGCAATCGGAGCGTGTCGCGGTCGGGAACGAAGCGTACGCCCGTTGCCTCGAACAAGCCCGCCCAGAAAGATCGGGGATCAGGCACGCCGTGGTCAATGAACTCTCTCACCTGACTGCTGACGATCGGCCCTGCGGCTTGCGAGAAGGTGGCGAGCCAATCGGCCTCGGTAATCACTCCGTCCGCCCGATTGGCGTCCAATAGCTTACGAACGAAGGTCAGGGCATCGGCGGAGGCATCCTCCCGCTTTAGGGCCGCCTCTGCCGCAAGAACGAGCAGCGCGCCGCAGGCGTACTGCGCCTTGTAGTCGCCCCGGCTTTCGGCACTCGACAGCGGCTTGCCCGCCCCGTTGAGCTTGAGGCAGTCGTCCATTTCCTGCTGGAGCTTGGGATGCGGATCGTAGTCTTGGACGAGATGCTGGGTTGCCCTGATGCCCAGCACATCAGCGCTACCTTCCGTAATCCACCCCTCCTCTGGCTTTGAATATTGAAGCGTCTGACCAATCCAGAAGTGAGAGGTTTCGTGGCCGAAGAACGCCCGTAGCGTGGCGAAAGTTTTAGGGTCAGCCTCAAGCATCTTTCGACCAGAGACACCCATGACGACTAGCCGGTCCATCACACTGCCACCGATCGACATGCCTGGCCGTTCAGCGCCCTCCCATGCAATCAAGGCGGTCGGCTTACTGCCTGAAGGAACGCCAAGGCGCTCAGTATAATACTCCATTAGGCGGGGCAGGAATGCGTCGAGCTGGCCGCGCACCCAGACCGGAAGGCCAGGATCAACTATCTCGGCAAAATGGTCAGTAGCGACTAAAGGGCCGGAGCCGACGTACACGTAGGTGTCAGGACCGGAGAGCGGTATTGTGGCCGCATCCTCGACAACACGGCCCCGGACTAGCAGCCGATTGCCCTTGTCCCTTACTGTGAGCGTGGCGGGCGCGTCCGCGATCGCGTCCCAATCGGGGCTGGCGGACAGCGCCTTGGCCGCGGCGACGGAGGCGAGCGGCGAAACCACAAAATGATGCGTGTAAAAAGCGAGGCCACCATCATAAAAGGTCAGCGCTGGTGCATAGTCGGATCGCAGCGGTCGCGAGAACGGCGTGACGCGAATGCGTACGTGACGCAGGGGGCGTCCGTCGCTGCGGTAAAGCGCATCGAAATTGCCGAGGCGAGACAAGGCTACACCCGGAGTGACGACGTTGAAGCTGGCCAAGCGCCATTGCACTTTGTCGATGCTGTCCTTCGAGCGTTGGAAGAACCATACCGGCGCGGACTTGCGGAACGTGTAGTCTGCGGTCCATCCTTCACGGCCGTGCTTTAGCACGATGCTTACAGCCGGGCGCTCCGGAGGTGCAGCTTGCGTCGTCTCGGTTGTGAAAAGGAGGATTGCACACGCAATCAACTGGGCAATCGGGAACCGCATATGTCTCATTCCCCTCAACGCGCCTCATTTTTATATTGCGGTCCTTCCGGGCAGCGCGCCAGTGCTGAATAGCTGCCGATCATCCGTATCCTCGCTGACCTTTCCCAAAACTCGATGCCGAATTGGGAAAGGTTCTCATGGCCGGCCACCATCGGCTACATGCCTTGGTATGAAGGCATATCCTGCAAACCGCCTAACCCTTCGTCTCCTAACGTCGATCCTGTCGATTGTCGGATTCTCCGCCTGTTCGGTCGCGTTATCTGCTGAAAACATCCCGCCCCCCGCCACAGGTCGCGTAGTGGCAATCACCTTCGATGACCTTCCCTACGCAAGCGAAGGGTCGGGCATATCGACGAAGGCCGCGATCGATGCGCAGCACCGCATCGTTCACACGTTACGACAAGCTCATGTGCCAGCAACCGGCTTCGCCAACGAGGATAAGGTGGTGGCGCTGGGACCTGTCGGACCACGGCTGCTTGCCGAATGGAACAAGGGGCTGCTTGCGCTCGGTAATCACGGTTACAGCCACTTCGACAGCAACGATCTCAACACTGAAAGTATCGAGCGGGAGGTCGTGAGGGGAGAAGCTACCATCCGCCCAATGGCCGCGTCGGTCGGTCGCGCGATTCCGTTCTTCCGCTTCCCTTACAATCATATCGGCGACACCGAAGCCAAACGTGCCGCGATTGAAAAATTCCTTGCCGATCACGGATACACATTGGCCGCGTCAACCATCGACACGTCCGATTATTTCTTCAACAACGCCTATGAACGTGCTTTCGCCAAGCGCGACAAAGCCATGATGCGGCGGATCAAGCACGCCTATCTCGATCATAGCCGGATTCAGATTGCCTATTATGGCGAACTGGTCCGGAAAGTTATTGGACGTGAAGTTCCCGCGATCATGCTCCTGCACGCAAACAGGCTCAACTCCGCGACGATAGGGCAGCTTCTCGCCTTGTTCCGTTCAGCCGGCTACGGTTTCGTATCGCTGACTGAGGCGCAACGCGATCCGGCCTATTCCACGCCCGTCGCTGCGACGAAGTTCGGCCCTATGTGGGCGTATCGATGGGCGCGGGCACGGCATGTGAAGGTCGATGGGCGACTAGAGCAGGAGCCGCCCACCTGGATCGGAGCATATGCCAGCGGGACCCCGTAACTCCGTCACCGCAACCCTGTTCGCCGCCAGCCAAAGCGGGTGTCAAAGCACGCCGAGGTTTTGTAGCCATTGTCTAACCTGTCCCGGCCATTCCTTGGTGATCGGATCGGCGGTTGGACGCATTCCGAAGGCGTGACCGCCTTTGGCGTAGAGGCGCATATCAACTGGAACACCAGCGTCGGTTAACGCAAGCGCATAGGCCATTCCTTGACGGACGTTATCCGTCGAATCGTTCATGGCGTGGATAATAAGCGTCGGTGGGGCCTTTGGGCTGATCTTCACCCAAGGTTGCAGCTCAAGGTTGTTCTTCCCTTTGCTGTTGTCGAGCATCCGCGCCGTATAGGCCACGATCGCAAAGTCCGGCCGTGGCGATTGTTGATCGGCCGCATCGGCTAACGGGTAAGTGCGCTCGTCCGTATTGCTCATATTTGCTACGAGATATGCGCCCGCAGAGAAGCCAATCACGCCGATCTTGTGCGGGTCAATTTTGTAGGTTGTGGCCCGCTGCCGCAACAACCCCATAGCGCGCTGGGCGTCTTCCAGGCCCAACACCACCTTCGGTCGCTGCTGCTTTCCGTTCTCTTTCGGCCACACCTGCGGTGTCCGATATTTCAGCATGACGCAGGTTATGCCCTGTTGCAGAACCCAGTCGCAAATTTCGGTGCCTTCGAGGTCGGTCGCAACTGCGTAGAACCCCCCGCCCGGGAGCACCATCATCGTGGAGCCGGTGTCCCGCCCCTTGGGCTTGTAGATGGTCATGGTCGGTCGGGTGACATAGCTTGCCCAATGCCACATTTTCCCGCCGACAAGCGGTGAACCGTTGCCGGTAGCCTCGGGATGATCGCCCGTGTCGGGCTTCGCTAAAGCGACGTTCGCAGGCCAGAGCGGCACTTGCGTACCGCCGGAGGCTGGTTGCCACACCCCCTCGCGTTCTACCTTCGGAACCTCAATCTTGGCTGGGGAACTGCCGGCCACGTTGGCTTGGGCATAAGCTGCCCCGGCAATGCTGATCGCAAGGACAGAAGGCACAATGAATCGGAACCGCGACAAACCGTATCTCCTGTTGTGAGGGCACCGCCCATGTTCAAGGATCGGCGTGAGTGCAGAAACGGAGATTAGCAGCCGGTACGAGAGGCGCAATCTACACCTTCCCGAAAAGGAACGGCCAGCGAGACGTGACCTGCTCCCCGTTTTCAGGCCGCTGATAAATTAGCTTCGGTTTCCATATGCCCCTGGCGGGGGCGGTTCGTAAACTCGGCGGGTGCCATCCCGCCAAGACTGCTGTGCGGACGCACGGTGTTGTAGTCCGTCCGCCATGCCTCGATGATCCGTCTCGCCGCAGCCAGCGAGGGGAACAGGTGTTCGTTCAGACACTCGTCGCGCAAGCGACCATTGAACGATTCCACAAAGCCATTCTGCTGCGGCTTCCCCGGGGCGATGTAGTGCCACTCGACCCCGGTGTCCTGACACCAGGCGAGGACGGCATGACTGGTCAGCTCGGTGCCGTTGTCGCTGACCACCTTGCACGGCAGCCCGCGACGCTCGGCGATGGCGCTCAGCTCGCGAACGACCCGCCGACCCGACAGCGAGGTGTCGACAATGCATCCCAGGCATTCCCGGCTGTAGTCGTCGATGACGTTGAGCATGCGGAACCGCCGGCCGCAGGCCAACGAGTCCGATACGAAGTCGAGCGACCAGCGCTGGTTGGGTTCTTGCGGGATCGCCATCGGCGCCCGCGTGCCCAGCGCGCGCTTGCGACCGCCACGCTTGCGCACCGTCAGTCGCTCCTCGCGATACAGCCGATACACCTTCTTCAGGTTCATGCCCTTGCCCTCCCGCTTGAGCAGGATCGCCAGCCGTCGATAGCCGAAGCGACGACGTTCGTTCGCGATCTTGCGCATCCGTTCGCGGACAGCATCGTCCTTCCCGCGAAGCGGCTCATATTGCCACGCCGACCGGTTGACCCCGATCAGCCTGCAGGCGCGACGCTCGGAGAAGCTGTGGTCGGCCATCAGCTTCTCCACCGCAGCGTAGCGATCTCCAGACCGGGTCAGTTTTTTCCCAGCAGATCCTTCAGCGCCGACACGTCGAGCATCGACTCCGCCAGCAGCTTCTTCAGCCGGCGGTTCTCGTCCTCGAGCGCCCGCAACCGCGCCGCCTCCGACACGGTCATCCCGCCGTACTTCGCCTTCCAGTTGTAGAACGTCGCGTCACTGATCCCATGCTTCCGGCACAAGTCGGCGGTCTTCACGCCGGCCTCATGCTCGCGCAGCACGCCAATGATCTGATCCTCGGTAAATCGGCCTCGCCGCATCACTCGTCTCCATCTGACGAGCTAAGTTGCCAATGGCATGAATTCTGGAGAGCAGGTCAGACGGCACGGTTGTTCTCGATTTCGATCGAGTTTCGGGAATTACGCTGATCTGGAGCGTTGGTCCGGCCTGAACGCGAAGGGCTAGGCAGATATTCATAACCGTCGGCTAATCCCACGCTGCCGATCGCGGCGGGAGATGTAAAAGATGGTGGTCTGTAAATGGCTCGTGACGGTCGCCGCGCTGATGCTATCAGCGTGCGGAAGCGCTCTTCCTGATTACCGCTATAAAATGACGGTTCACATCGTGGCGCCTGACGGTGACCGGGCCTATTCGTCGGTACGTGGCATCCATTCAGAATACGTCTCCTCAATGATGAGTTCGTCGGGGCGAACCATCAAAGATACGTTCCAAGGCGAGGCCATAATCATCGACCTTCCCAGCGGTCGGACGGTCTATGCGCTACTGTCGCGGCCCGACGACCCCGACTACGCCACCTATGTAACCGGCCCAGCGCTAGGGCCTCACATTCCACGCGCAAATGGCGGAGATGTAAGTCTAACAAGTGCAAAAGGCGCGTTCCTCACCGAAATCGTGTCACGTCGCGAGGCTATGCTAGCGTTAAAGGGCGTCTACAATCTTCCCCGCACCGTGAACCACAACCCATCGCATCGAGACGATTACAAGCCTGAACCGATGTGGCCGCTGTTTGTGACGTTTGACGATCCCGCGCGGCCGGCCTCTGTCCGTGAAGTGTCCCCGGAGAGCATTGGCGTAAAGCAAATCACAATCGAGATTACCGATGAACCGGTAACCGAGCTTGTTCAGCAAAAACTCCCTTGGCTGGCAGATTATGGCAGAAAACATGGATCGCTAATTCCAAATCCGCCAAGGTATTTAGAAGACTCAACGCTTATTCAACGTGTTTCTCCGACAGACTTTAGCTCAGAATTGTATAAGTAAACATAAGTCAGTAGAGATACATTTGAGAACATATAAATCAACGCTAGCGCTGCCTAGTATTGATGCCTGTAACGTTTTTTTAGAAACGAACGGCGGTCGGGACAGCAGCGCATTCCCGAAAACGATGGGGAGAAGAGACGATGGGGCTGGGGTCGGGGGGCTTTCAAGATCGGTTGCGTGGTGCGTCCGGCTTTCCGGTCGCGACGGCCTGTCGTCTTGCCGAAGGCGGCCGGAAAGCAGATGGCGTATGACGCGGCGGGGGGCTGTCGCTCTACTGATAGGCGCGGGAGCGGCTGCCTTGAGTGGCTGTAGCCTGTTCGATACGCGCGCCAGCTACCGATTCCGGATGACGGTGGAGGTCGCTACGCCGCAGGGCATCAGGCAGGGCAGCTCCGTCTACGAAGTCCGGGTGGTTAAGAACGGAAGCAAGGTACTGCCAGACGAACGCTCGGGCGGGTCGCGGCTCTTTGGCGAAGCGGTTGCTATAGATGTGCCAGGCCGTGAAACTATCTTCGTCTTATTAAAGCCATCCGCTGAGGCTCGCGGTGCCCTAGCCCAGGTAGTGACGCAGGCACTAAGACCTAATATCCCGCAGAACGGAATCGATCAGGTCATTGTGGCTGTACGCTCAATCGCGGACGCCTCCGACCCGCTCATCACGGACCTTCCCCGTCAGGATTGGCCGTTGATGGTGATATTTCGCGATCCACACGATCCACTGACGGTCGAGGAAATCAAGTCCGAAGTTGCCGGCGTGCGGGGGATCACAGTTCAGGTTACTGCCGATCCTGTTACCCAAAAATTGGATAAACGGTTGCCTTGGCTTCGGGACAATAGCGACTCCCGGCTCGACCGCAGCGGGACGACGCTTCAACCTACTTTTGCCCAGACACTTAGCCACGACGACTTCAAATCAGGTGCAGACTGATGCCGAATGATCCTTCTGTCGACTAAATCTACGCCCTTCTGGCGTCTGATTCCTACAATCGTGGTTATGGTTCAGGCATCACGCCTATGCTGCACACGACCGATTGCGAACACGCGTCGAGTTTTCTCGATTAGGAAGACCGCGTGGGAACGCTGCGGCAGGACGGTGATGCCGTCACCGGTGTGAGCGCCACTTTCTCAAAATCTGTTCCCGATTTACTTTTCTCGAAATTGCCTGCCAGAGACGGGAAAACGGGAATAGTGCAGCTTGCTCAAATGGCTGGCGGCGGGATCGCGCGCGGACCGACCGCACGAGTGAGAGAAGACCGGTTCCTCTCGACTGCTGACGCGCAGCCCGGCTGTCGTTTGTCACAGAGGGCAGGTTTCAGTGTCCAAGGATAAAATAGATACGGCACGCAAGCTGCTCGCGCAGGAGATAGGCCACGAAGGTCGCAAGGCTGCTACATATCGGACTCTCCACCTTCTACCGGCACTTCTCGGCAAGCGAAAAACGGACGTAAAAGAAGTGGTGTGACATTTGATCTTTGGCAGCGTGCGCCGATCTAAGCAGACTTCAATTAGATCCTATCCCGCGGTATTAGCGCTCTCGGTTTGAGAAACTCGTCCGACGCCGGCACTTCATTCTTCCTGATCCTCAACTCCGGATTCGCGGGAAACGAGCGACGCAGCGTCTGATTGAGGTAGCGAACGAGCCAAAGGTACTTTGGGAGGACGGATGGACTCGAATTGTATTTGCGGGCCTCGGCGACGATGAATTCACGGATTTCCACTAGCGCCTTCAGTACGACTTCCGAACCGTTCACGACCCGTGCGCTATTGATGAAATCAACGAACCAAACGCCGTCGTCGCCCTGTCGGATGTGGTCGCGCAGATCTCCAATCAGGGTTCGGCGCTCGGCAACCGGTCTGGAGCGTATATGCGCGCTCAGGTCGGCGATGACGGATGGGTCTATGACGATGCGTGGCGAACCCGCCAGAGTAGATTCCAGACGATATGCTCTTACGAAGGCGGGACCGAACGCCCGTCGATCGGCCATAGAAACGTTCCCGACAGTGGTGCCGCCGCGGATGAGCACACCGGCCCCGATGAGCATCCACTGTGCGGTGGCGAGTTCCTGGATCTCCTCGAGAAGCGCGTCATAGATCGACTCGGAACCGACAACTCGCGCCCTGATGACGCTGTCGGAGAACTGAAGTGCGGTAGTGCCGCTGCCTTCGGCATCGAGGGGGAGACCAGCTGTCTTGGCGATCAAGTCCAATATGTGGTCGACCTCGGCAGCCGGCGCCTCGTGGACCAAGTCGGCAAAGCCCAGGATGTCCAGGAACGTCACGACGGACCGTCTGTAGATCATGTCAATGGTCTCGATCAGCTGAGCGACTTGCCGGCAGGACGGACGGTCCGCTCTTGATATCTGCCGGGGTGTTCGTTCGCGGCTGCGTCAAGGAACGAAGACCTTCACGGCGAGATCGATCATCGTCGCGGTACGCGCTTTCGCGGCGGCCGCGTCCCACACGGTCATGTCGCCGATGTCGCGGTTCATCCTGATCTTCGACTTCTTGAGCATGGCCAGTTTGCCGGTGAACGTCTTGTTGCCGGCCTTGCTGTTCTCCAGAGGGCCGAAGATGGTCAAATTGCCGAGAGTGTCCTTGAGAGGCTCGAGCGCGGCTATCTTCTCTCCCGCCTTCGCGGACCTGGGGTAGATGTGTTCGATGGTCGTGTTGCCGAAATCGATGACGGTCGTCTTGTCCTTGCATTTCGGAACGCCGGCTGCCCCGTCGTCGACCCAGTCTCGGTAGTCCTCGAGCGCGAGCAGCATGTAGCGGATCGAAGAATTGCCGCCCCGGGTCGTGTATTGCGTCTCCTTCAGCTTTGCGCGGAACAGCGATTCCGGTACGTTCTTGGCGAGAAGTTCGGTCAGTTGATCCCTAAGGGTCTTCAATTTGTAGGTCGTCGGTGCGTCGCGGATGGCCTTCGCGTTCCGATGATAGATTTCCGTCATCGGACTGATGTGGGCGTTGCCGATCGTCTTGTAGCGGAAGACGAACCGTTCGATCATGGACACCGCTTCGGCGAACCGGGGAGGTGTCAGTTTCGTGAGCGCGAGCAGCAGCGGCATCGCGTTGGTATGGCGCAGATGGGTGACGAGCATGCCGAGCCGATCGCGGTCCCATTGCGTAACCTTGGGATCCGACTTCATGGGCCATTCCCCCTCGCCCATCGTCTCGAGGGAGGCAAAGGCTTCGCTCATCCCCTTCATCTCCCTGAGGATGGCGTTGCCCTGGGCAACCGTCAGGGCCTCGTCGTCCTGCAACTTGAAGCGAACGCGCATGTAGTCGTCGGCGAGGGCCGACGAGGAAGGCCGTTTGCCCTCGTTGCTCGAGAAGTACCACCGCAGGTAGTCGTCCACGTCGCCTGGTTCGAATCGTAGTACTTCGTCCCATCGCTTGGCGACCTTGTCCTGCGTCGCGAGCAGCGAGGGAGTGTCGAGCAGTTCCATGGTTCGGGCACGAAGAAGGTCGCCGTCCGTCAGTTGAACGCCCCGGTCGTTGAGCACCTGAAATATCTGATAGGCTTCCCGTTTGCTGTCCGCGGCCATGAAAATGACGCTGCAATCGAACTCGAGAACCTCGTTGACGAGTATCCTGACCCGTTCGGCCCCCGCAGTGTCTCCGCCTTCGAAGATGGTGTCGTCGATGAACGCCCCCATCAGCGTCCAGGCCGTCTCCAGCCTTTCGTGAGATGCACGCTCGCTGTCCAAAGGCTCACCATCCAGCAGGGCTTGGAAGAAGCTGCCGTCGGCTTCCGACAGGATCAGCTTCGGCACGTCCTTGTAGCTCATGCCGAAATTGTCGCGGTAGGACAGGTATAGCCGCTGGAGATGCTTCAAGGTTTCGCTGAGGAACTTGCTTGCCAGCAAGTCCTCGTCGGTCTGCTCGTCGTCGGCGGTCGTTCCGGCGATGACCTGCGCGATCTTCTGACTGAGACGCGCGGCCAGCAGAACGAAGGACGCCAGACGCTGCTGCCCGTCGATCACCTCGTACTGAGTGCGGTTCGAGTCCGGCACGTCGGTCTTCACCGCCACTATGCCGCCGAAGAAGTGGCTGCTCCGACCGCCCGTCTCGCGCGCCTTCAGACAGCGTGCGATGTCGGACAGGAAATCGATAACGGCCGGGTCTTCCCATGCGTAGCCACGCTGATATTTGGGCACGCGGAAGCTGTGGTTCTGCTCGAAAAGGACCTTGATCCCGTGCTGCGTCGGCTTGATGCCCATGTTACCGGCCCCTTGAGTACCTCATCCGACTGGTACGACGCCAACCCGATTCGTTTCGGCGGCACACTACATCGCAAACCCGCCGCGAAAAGCATTGGACCCAATTCGGACCATTACGTTCGATGGGATGCGACACATGAAGTTTCCAGAAACAGTCTCGCATCAACGCGCCATCAGTGGCGAGGGCCGATGTCGAACGCCTCTGGGCCGACTCTGACCTTCGCCAATCGACGGATTCGACGCCCCGCACGGCCTGACCGGTCCGCATCAAGGTTCCCTCCCCTGATCACCCTGCCGATCTGATGAGGCTGATCGGGTTCGTGAAGAGATCCTACGGGCCCCGTCCGTCTGCTCGTTACGAGCTGACACCAGCTTCGAGTTGACATTCCGCTTTTGTCGGAACCGCGATCGCAGCGCCGTGGCCCGACTACATCTTGAACTCGTCCAACCCAACCTTCGAGGCCGCGTCAATGCGGCGTTCGACGAGAATGCGACCACCTTGCGACGACGGTCTGGCAATCAGCAGGTCGCAAGGCCAGCCCACGTCGTTGGGGAATTGTCGTATCGCCTCTTCGATGCACAATTGAGCCCATTCATCGGCGGTGAAGACGCCCTGCCCCTGCAGTCGACTTGCATGAATTTGGGCGATGCCAGTCAGGACTCCGGGATTGGTCCCGATCGCGGCGATCGGCCCTGCGATCCGCGATCGACTTCCGGACGAAAAGTCATAAGCCCACAGCCTGCCGGCCGAACCAGCGTTCGTCTCGGCGACGAGGATGGTACCGTTCGTGCCCGCCGGTGGCACGACGTTCGCGAAATGCCCGGGTCGATACGTCCGATACATCGCGTACAGCGCCAGTTCGGTTAATTGCGCCGGTAATTTGCGCTCGCTTCGTAGTTGCGCGATCAGGCCGCTCTGGTGAGCTCCGTTTCCAGCCTGTCCGAAAATTACTTCGTCGCTCCACGAATGTACCTTGTTCACGGTCAAGGGGAACGTCGATCCGCGTCGCGTATCGCTCGCGAGGAATAGGATGTCGTCCCGAACAAGCGCGAAGACGGCCGTCATGCATGTCCTTTCGAAGTATCCATGCACCTCTTGCGGGCTTGGCTGGACGGTTCCGGCTATGCCTGAACGCGCGCTCCGCCCTTCGCCGCGCCCTGTACCGTATGGCGAGCAGCCTACAGCATTCTATCCACGTCGCGGCAAGCGAATTACCGGTTCCCCTGCACCGTGAATTGGATCATCGTCACCGCAAGGTCGCGTCATGCGAACCGACGGGAGTGTGACATGGTTCACCATCGACCGGGTCAGCATCGTCAACCGCGTCGGCGTCAGTCGGGAACCCAACATCGGCTCCCAACTGGGACCGGTGCACAATGCGTCCCATCGGCGTTCGATTTGGACGTAGTCCGAGGGGACGACGATGCGTCCTTCCCGTTGGGGTCGTCGTGATCGGATGTTCGGCGGACTGTCCGGCCATCGGCTATGGCGTCAAGAGTCCCGCGTTCATTGGCGCTACATCGGGGGATAAGCCGTCGGTGGTGCCGGCCCAGCGCCGTCTTCTCGACCACAAGAGCACCTCCCAGCGCGCGCAGGCCACCTCGAGTATGGACGTCACTTATCTTGGGCGTCGCAACTCCACCCGTATCGAGACCTACGCTGCTGGTTCCTGGATCCGCCTGCAGAACGCCGACGCCCGGCGGAGCCGCGACCTGGAACGACACGAGGCGGAACTTCCGTTCGTTGCTACGCCGAAAGCTATTCAGAAGGCCGTCGCTTGATGGATCCGCGCGCATCTCTCCTCGGCGGCGTTCGCGACCGATTGGCGCTCTTCGACGACTCTAGACGATCACGATCACCCAACTTTGCCCCGTCATGCAGCGTGTTCCAATTCACCGGACTGGACGAATTGCTGGTATCCCGCCTGATCGCGTGGTTGCTGACGCCAGACGGCTCACACGCCCAGGGACCTCGTTTCCTGAACGCCTTCTGCGATCGGCATCGGATCGCCAGGCCGCCGCAGCGCCGACTACGGGTCGAACTCGAGGTGCCGACCAACCTGATCGACCGGATCCGCCGCCGGATCGACATCTGCGTTCTCGACGATGCCTGGTCGCTGGGCATCGAGAACAAACCGGTGGCGGGATTTCAGGATCGTGAGCTCGCGGATTATCTGGATCAGCTGCGCCGCCGGTCCCCGGCGTGCGCCACGCTGGTAGTGCTGAAGGGCTGGGAGGGCGGACTTCCTGCCGATCAGATGAAGGAGCCCGGCATGGAGGAGGCGCTGAAGGATGGTTCCCTCGTCAACGCCGACTATGGCGACGTCCAACTCTGGCTCGCCGAATGTGCTGGACTATCCGAAGCTTCATACGTGTCCAGTCTGATCGACGATCTGAGGGGCTCTCTGCAACGTTGGCTTTCGGGAGGAATGAACATGGAGAGGCAGCGGATCGTGGTGGGGTCCATAATGGACGATGATGTTCAGCGTGACGCGGCGTTGGAGCTGCTGGCCTCGACGGACCACCTCCTGGCGTCGCTCTCGGATAGGTTCGTTCGTGATCTCGAGCGTGAACTCGCTGCGACGAAGTTCAGCATACTGCCGAGTGCATCCCCGTCCCGGATCGACCTGCCGCGAAAGGCGTATCTCGATCTGGAACTGGACGAAGCGCTTCCCTTCAAGCTCTCCATCGCGTTCGACAAGGGCAACCTTCGCTTGCCCTACATCGGCTTGCGGCCGCGTCGCGACACTACCGCGACCGGGAGGGCGTACTCCCGTCTTCGCAGGGAACTCGCGCTCGTGGGGATGCCGTCACAGTCGAGCTATCTGGAATGGTGGTTCTGGTGGACCTACGCGAGCCGGCAGCAGTTCGGGTTCGAGGCCGAGGACACCGTTGCTGTCTGGCGGTCGCTCGGAAACGGCGAGTTCGCGAAACGCGCAGTGAACATGGTGGAGGACATTCACGACCGTTTAGGCAGAGTGGGCGCGCTCAACTGGGCCGTGTTCTCCAAGGCGGGTTCGGGTTCGCAATGACGATTCGTGGGAGCGAGTGCGGGCCTCGGCGCCGATGAGGGAACCTCCGGCTGCGGAGGCCTTCGCCGAGGCCGCCATAGAATGCGACATCGTGATGAAGGGCGGGATCACGTCCGGGGTGGTATACCCTTACGCGATCATCGAGCTCGCCCACCGCTACCGCTTCCGCTCGATCGGCGGCACGTCGGCGGGAGCGATCGCTGCGGCGTTCGCAGCCGCCGCGGAGTATTCCAGGTCGGTTCGCGGGGATCCCGCCGGGTTCGTGCGTCTCCAACGGCGATGCGAGGAACTGCCCGACCGGCTCGTCCATCTCTTCCAACCCCGGCCGCGCTTCTCGTCGCTGATGGCGCACTTTCTGCGCTCGCAACGGTGGGGGCGGTCGTCGATCATCTGGGCGCTTCCCCTCGCTTTCCCTCTCAGTTCGATGATCGGGGCGGCTTTCGGCGCCCTGACTATGCGGGTGCTCGACGGCGCCATTCCCGGCATGGCGCTCGGCGCGGTCGTAGGTCTTCTGGTGTTCGTCATCGTGAGAACGATGCGGCTCCTTCTCGTTGATTTCCCGGCCAGCGGTTTCGGTGTGTGCACCGGACTGTCCGAACCGGATGGACATGGTCCGGCCATCACCGATTGGATACACGAGGCACTTCAGTTCATAGCCTTCGGCGACGATTTGCGGCGCGAGCCGCTGACCTTCGGCGATCTCGTTGGCGCGGACTCCGCGAACCCGATCGTCGATCTCCGCATGATCACGACCAACCTGTCCATGCAGCGACCCCATACTCTCCCCAGACTTGGGCTCGAAGCGGGGATCGACATCGCCGAGTGGAAGGAACTGTTTCCGCCCGACGTGATCGCGCATATCGTCTCGACTTCCCGACCCGCCAAGCACTTTGCCGATCTGCTCTCCGTGCCGAGCCCCGCCGACCTCCCGGTGGTGGTCGCGACCCGGATGAGCCTGAGCTTCCCGTTCCTGTTTACCGCCATCCCGCTTCACGTGCTCGACTTCGCCTCGGCGACGTTGGCAAGAGCGACGGGAATGGAGCGCATGCCTCGGCGAACGAGGATGCTGCTGGCGGACGGAGGCATCAGCAGCAACTTCCCGATCCACATGTTCGACGCCCTTCTACCAGAGCGTCCGACATTCGCTCTTTCGTTGGACCGCCTGCCCGACGGCCCCCTCGGCGATGAACGCGTGTTCATTCCGAACGCCGCCGGGCAAGGTGTGGGACTGCCGATCAGTTCGATTGCGGGGGTAGCGGGCTATGCCACCAGCATCCTCGCATCGGCGAAGGACTGGCAGGACCAGTTGCTCTCCACGATGCCCGGCCAGCGCGAGCGCATCGCGCATGTTCTACTGACCGATGACGAGGGTGGCCTCAATCTGACGATGCCCCCGGAACGATCGCGTGCGCTGATGGAACGTGGTCGGGAGGTCGGACGACGTTTCGCAGAGGGGGCGCTCGACTTTGACGAGCATCGATGGCGGCGGGCCCTCGTCGTGTACGATCAACTCGAGGACGCCGTGATCGCGACCGGGAGAACCTGGTCGGGAGGGTTCGGGGACTGGTTCTCCGAATACATGATCGATCCCGAGAGCTATGAAATCCCCAAAGGTGATCGTGCCCGCATTCACGAACGCCTCGAAGCGTTCGCATCACTGATGGAACGGTTCGAGCCCCTCATTGCCGGGAAGCGGCGTAAACTGCCGAATCCACGGGGCCGGCTTCGCATCGATCCCGACTATTAGCTTTCGGTGAAGGTGCGCTGTCCGTCCGGCTGCGGATCGGTTCGACGATCATGGGACGTCGGCTTGCCTGATCGCCAGCGACGACTCAGAGAAACGAAGCGTGCGGAAGACTGAATACGATCACGACGATCAGCGAGAGCATCATCAAACCGACGGCGCCTCGAGCGATGCGCGCAGCGGTCGATCGATCGTTCGTCGTCAGTACTACGGCGGTGGCGATGATGAGGACGTTTATGAGCAAGGCGGTGCTCAGATTTAACCCGATGTTAAGTGCCGCGACCATTTTCCACTCTCCATGCCTAATCAAAGTTTTCTTTCAGCCGCGCAGTTCATCACTGCGCTCATCGCGATCGCCGTCGCGCTCACCGGTTGGGTCACGCTCATCCTGACGAACCGCAGAATGCGTGCGGAAAGGGCCATCCCGGTCATTCGAGCGGTGAAGGGCACTCCCGCGGGCGGATGCGAGATCGTCATCGAGAACGTCGGGCTTGGCGTGGCGATAGACGTCGTCGTCGCATTCGCTAATGACGCGAAGGTCGTCGCCGGAGGCCTGCGCACCGGGGATCACGTCGTCATCAGGCTGCCCGATGTCGGTTGCGTCGACATACGCTTTCACGATGCCGTCGGAGTCGAACGGACCGTGAGTTACGTGATAAACGCGAGCGGCGACGGACCGTTCGTCGCACCGCCGCAGGCGTCGCACTGCCTGAGACGTCTGCTGACTAGAGCGGGTGTGATCGGCACTGCCTGACGCCGTCCGAGCCACGCCGTCTCAATGCGGTGAGGATCGCCGCGATTTCGAGACAGCGTGTCGACGAATTTGCGAATGCTCCGACCGAACGACGTTCTACGTCGGCAATTCTCGCAACTGCCTGATGCCGTCCAGAACCACCCGCGTCGCAACGCAGTCGTCCTCGTTGTAGTCGACGATGCGCTGGAGAACGGCTCGATCTCCGGTCTCGATCCAACGGTCGAACCATTCGATCGAGGCGGCGCCCGACGGATCGGTGTCTCGCCAGGCGAACCCGAGAAACTTCGCCAGCGTCTTGATCGAGTGGTTCCGCGTCGGCCATTCCGTCGCCTTGGTCACGACGTCGCAGTAGAGGTCGATGGAGCGCGGCGGAGTGTACAGTTGCTCCACGTCTTCTACCGAGCAGACGTCCGGATAGCGGCGCTGCAACTTGCGGTACGCGGTCCGCTCGTACTTGGAGTAATAGTAGATCGTCGCCTCTGGATGCGCGGCCACGTGCGCCATGGCCTCGGCGAACGCCTTTCGCTCCGCATCGGCCGACGCCTCCTCCGCGGTGAACGCGTAGAACCGTTCGGTAGCCGGGTCGCCGTCGTGGCGGTGGAGGAAGCCGTGCAGGTAGACGCAGTCCCGCATCGGATCCGCCTCGATGTCGAAGAATATCTCGTGACCGATACCAGGCAGGTCGACCGGCGACTTCAGATACCCCGATGCCCCCGGCGTCGTCAGCAGCTTTGCGCGCGCGACGAAGGTGCGCAGCCGTTCCTGCCCGACGCCGCGAAAGACAGTGCCGCGGCCGTCCATGCAGCTGTCGGGATCGAGCTCGGCCAGTTCCGATACGCGTCCGACGACCGGCGCGATCACGTCGCGGGCCGCCCGTCCGAGAGCGGGAACAAGCGTTAGGTCGTCCAGCGCCTCCAGTTCCGCGGTGCAGACCGCTCGCCAATGACAAAGGCCGCATGACGCCGCAAGCGCGCCGAGCGTGCTGTCCGGCGCCGCCAGAATGGACCGGACGGCATCGCGCGTCTGCTCGTACAGGTCCCACCACGTCGATGGCGTCCGGGGTCCACGCGCGGTCGAAAGATCGTATTCCACCCTCCTACCCCGGACGTCCCAGATCTCAGCGATCCGACCCGCGGATCGACCGAGCCGCTCCAGAACGTCGCAGTAGAGCGCGACCTGCACGGCGTAGGACGCCTTCGGCCGCCCCTCGCCCTCCTCGTCATCAGCCCCCTCGTCGCCTCGGCCGGACTTGATGTCCGCGGCGACGTAAGCGTCGCCCCGTCGGACGAGAAGGTCGGGATCGCCGAGCAGGTCTCCGGAACTGATCCGGCCACCGTGGATGAGGGGAGCACCCCTATCCATGGCCTGCAAGGTCAATCTCTCCCGCTCCTCGCCGGGCAGTCCGGCGAGGAACTCGCAGTCGTCCACGAGGCCAGCGACGACGTCCGCCTCGTGCGATGCGCCGCGACGCCACAGCATGCGGATGAACGGGCTCAGTTCGGCCCGCTCGTCCTTGCTGCGATGCGCGTCGAGATCCACCCGCCGAGGACAGGCGATGTGGTCGTAGAGTTGCGAGGCGGTGATCATGACGCGGGGCCTTCTACGAAGCGAACAGGGGTTTTGATCTCCTAAAATGAGCAATACCCGATTTTTGATCTTTTCAAAAGGATTATTAGCTCGTATTGCTCTCCTGCCGAGAACACTATCACTCCGGCTCGCTCGGTGGCCAACCAAAGGTCTGCGGAACGGCAGCCGACTGTCGGGCGACAGCCATCGTCCAATTGGGAGAACGAGCGTGATCAATGGCAAGGAAGCCGCCGTCATCGACGACATGGCGATGCGCAGCGCCTGGCGGGATCTGGCGGTCAACTGGGAACTGGATTGGCGCGAGCGCCGCATGCTTCTGCCCTCCGGGGGCGAGGACCAGCCCTTCCCGCCCGCCGATACCGAGCGGCGCATGCGGATCCTCATAGAGATCGGGCATCGTCTTCGTTTCGAAGACGATGCGGCGCTCTGCGAGTGGCTGCGGATGCCCACCGAGCTTTGGTACTGGTATTCGCCGCTCGAGGTGATGGGTGGGCCGCTTCCCGATCTGCGTCGGCTGCGCCAGTTCATCGAATCGGGCCTCGGCGCATGAACGGTAGCAACGAGATGCCGCTGACGGCGGTTCTGGCCCGGTGGGATGCCATCGTCATCCGCTGGGACCTCGATCCGGAGGAGAGGTCTGCGCTCGTCGGAGGGTTCCGCGACGGCCCCGTCGACGACGTGGAGACCTACGAGCTGATCTGCGGGGAGCGTCGGATGCGTCTCATCGTCGATCTCGAACCGGTGCTCAACAAGGTCATCGGCGACGAGGAGCGCATCCGCGGCTGGCTCCGCGCGTCCAACTCGAACCTGGGCGGTCGCTCGCCGATCGGCGTCATGGCGAGTTCGCCGGAATGGATGAGCTGGATCATTGCCCACCTGGGACTGGCTGCGTGACCGTGGCCGGCGATCCGTCGGCGCGCTGCCTGGACGTCGCGATCAACCGCCATCTCGTCCAGACCGAAGTTGCCCGCCTCCGGCTCTACAGGCTGAAGCTCCAGATCACGGTGGGACGAGTGTCGCCTCTCGCCATCGACCTCGCAGCCCACGGCGGCTTCCAGCTCGACGACGTCGCTCGCTGCCTGCAACCGCCGTCGTCATGGCCGTGGCGCGATGTCATGGGCGGACGAGGCTGCGCAACGAACCGCCGCTGGCGGCCGGTCGGCACGCACACCGGCATCAAGGGCATGACCGCTTCCGTGCCTGGTGCCTGGCCACGTCTCGGTCCCGGCGCCGCACTCATGCTTCATGCCGCAGATCGACGGGGCGAACTCGCCTATGCGGTCTCCGGGAATGCCCTCGAGGCCGTGACGCGGATGGGGGATTGCATCCTGCAGACCGACCAGGGGATCGCCCGGGTCCTGCTGGACGACGTGCTGCCGGAGACGTTGGTCGCCGCCCTTCCCGGCCGCAGTCTCGATGACATGTTCGATCACCCCGTGCTCTCCGGCCGCGGGTACGTGATCGAACGCGTCCGGCAGCCCGAGCCGTCCGCGGCTCACGTCGTCACGTTCAGGACGGGCCTGCTTCCGCATTCGATGCCGTGGGCCGCCGAGCTCGATGCGGAATTGATGAAATCGTCTCGGGCAACGCAATCGTGAAGGGGAAGGTCATCATGGTTCAGGATTCGGTTCGCCACGAGATCGTCGGCGACCAAGTGCGCACCCATCGTGAACTGCGGGCTGACGACACGTATCTCGGCACCCGTATGCCCACGCCTGCGATGTACGCCTCGCCGGAATGGGCGGGCTGGGTCATCCGCCATTTCGGACTTCCGGCATGAACGACGCTTCGGTTAATTCGAGGTTGGTGGCCGAGAACGCGATCGACCGGTTCCGCGACTTCGAGGCGATGGAACGCAACCGACTGTACCGTCTCCACCTCCAGACGACGGTCAACAAGGTGTCGCAACTGGCGACCGACCTCGCCGGGCACGGTGGCCTGACGCTCTGCGACGTCGCGCACCGGCTGCCGCTGCCCGACGCGTGGCCGTGGCGGATCGGCGAAGGCCGGATCATGGTGACGTCGAGAAGATGGCGGCCCATCGGTTCGGCCGTGCGCCTGAAGGGCGGCGTCAGCTCGTCGGGTCTCCGGTCCTGGCCGCGGCTCGGACCTTTCGCGGCAAACATAAGACCTTACGGCGATGATAATGGCGAACTCGCCTTTGCAGCCGTGGACGACGTTCTCGAGGCTGTCGCAAGGCTGGGATCGTGCATCGTCCAGACCTTCCGGGGATCGGGAAGACTGCTGCTGTCCGAGACGCTGCCGGAGACCTTCGTCGTCACGTTGCCGGGACGACCGCTCGACGAGCTCGTGCAGCATCCCGTGCTGTCCGGCCGGGGATACGTCATCGTCGATGTGGAGAAGGCGGAGTACGATCAGGCTCATGTGGTGACGTTCACCAACGAACTGCGTCCCTACACCATGCCGTGGGCGCAGCTGATCGATCAGGAGATCGAGCGGCCGCTGGGGAGCGCAGGCGCGTGACGGTGGATGGTCTGGAACTCGCTGGCCAACCGCGTGACCCCTCCCTGCTGATGACGGAACAGGTACTGTCGACGGTGGACCTTCTACGGCGCAGTCTTGATGGAGGTGCCGCGCCGATGGCGGTGGTCTATCTCGAAGGAGCCCGCGGCTGCCTTCATCATGCACGGGAGTCGATGCTCCATTACATGCGCCAGGTCGGTGAAGATTGGTCGATGCGTCTGCCCGGAGGCGCGACGATCGTCGGGGAGACGGGACGGCGTCTATGCAGGGTGGAAACGCCTCCGGATTGGCAGGACGAGGTGCTGCCCACGTCGCCCGACCTTGGTTCGGACCTCTTTGCCTCCCCGGAGATGCGCGCTGGTGCCAAGGGCCGGCTCTTCTGCGCCATGCTCGCCGCCGCGCTTGCCGATCACGCGTGGCTGCATCTGCCCACCGGCAGATCCTGGGCCACGGATCGCTCCGGAGCCGTCGCGTTGGTTGGTGCTCTCGCTGGCGGCCGTCCGATCGATCTCCTGACGGTGGATCAACTCTCCGGCTCTCTCGACGAGACGATCGTGCGGCAGATCGCCGGGCTGGGTTGGAGACGGTTGCGTTCGCCGCGACTGGAGTGCTCCTAGGCTTTCGCATGCCTTGATGGTCGCCCTCCACTTACCTTCGATGACAACGATCATGACAGCATCCTATCGCCGGATGCGGCGAACGCCGCCAAGCAGTAATTCCCGATTGAGCATCCCAACGGGAAAGCCCCGTTCGCCTCGCTGGCTGTTCCTTTGCAGGAAAAGGGTCAAGGCTTTAGCCTTGCTCCCAGCGTACTCACACTCTTGAGTCTGAACTGAAGGAGCCGCACCGCTCAGGCGTTGCGACCCCCGTTTCACCAGTTCGGTCCAGCGTTGGCCGGATCAGTACAGCCAAGGCTCGATAAATGTGCGAACTCGCCGGACCTGCTGTTCAGTGTCGAGCTTGGGCATCCGCTTCAGATGCAGCCTCAACTCGGGTTCAAATTCGAACCAAAGCACTCTCTTGTCCCGCAACTGCGTCAGCAGATCGAACGCATCGTTTAGATCGGAAGGATATTCCGCGAATGCGCGATCGTTCAAGCCGAAGCAGTGGCCGATTGCCTTCTTCCAGTCATTCATTAAAATTCCTTCATTTGAGGAACCGAAGAGCGCGACACCGCATATCGCTGCCGTTCTCTTTGGCGATATGCATTTACAGTTCTCGATTCCGCACATCCGGCAACGCGCCGCGATTTCAACGCTTTCAAGCCAATCGATCGGGACTCGCCTTGGAAAGCGACAGGTAGATTCGTTCGGCAATATCGAAGGCAATGCGATGCTTGCCATGAGGTTCGGTAGAAACAAACTTACCGATTTCATTTGGTGAGAACGAAAAATTTTCAGGCAGCTTGAGCCGACGTTTCGCGGCTCCGTCTGCCGCATTGCATTGATCGCAAAGAACCGTGGGCTGAAAGCGTGCGATCCCTATGCCGTCGAAGCTGCGTGCATGGTCATGATGCGTATGGAGCGCTGCCATCCAATCCTCGAAGCGGTTGGGCAGGCGCGGAAAGCGCATAGTCCAGCGCAGAATCTGATACTTCGAACGCCTGCAACTTGGACAAATCCAGTCTGGGCCGACCTCCGCCCAAAGCTGATGACAATGCGCTCCCTTAAATGCAGCGAAATCGTCTGCGGATGGAACCTTAGTTATTTTAGGTTTTTTCATGTCGTCGGACTATCACGTAACAGCTGCAACAGACTTACATAGAATCTTGTCCCTTCCTGCACGGCGCAGGTAGCAAGAACGCCGAGGGCTGCCAAAGTGGCTACCGGAGCGTGGCTGATTAGGGAAAGCAAAATCCCAATCGGCCGCGTAGCCGATCTATGATGTTGGCCGTTTAGGGATGTCATGACACACACATTCCATGGAGACCGGCCCGTCGGGGCACCAGGCGACGATCGGTTCGGCTTGGCCGCAGTCGCGGAGCGTATCGCCAGCGCAATCCGCGAGCAGTCTGCGGGTCATGGACTGGTACTCGGCATTGAGGGCGCTTGGGGTTCGGGCAAGTCGAGCCTGGTTGCGTTAGTAAAGCAACGGCTTAGCGAGCCTGCGGATGGCAACGTGGCAATTATCGACTTCGCCCCCTGGCTAGTCGGTGATCGCGACCAACTTCTCGTCTCTTTGTTTGAAGAGCTGTCGCGCTCGATCGATGCGATCGCGCAGGCAGCAGGCGACGCAACGGGTACGAGCGTTTCCGCTGCGCGTAGCGCGGCCGAGCAATTGCGGCGCTACGCCACATATCTCGGCCCGGCAGGGAAACTTGTTGGCGTTGCGGGGCTCGCCCTCCCCGGTTTCGGCGCGGCAGGCAAAATAATGGAAGGGCTCGCTGCCGCGGCTTCTGAGAACGTGAAAGGCCCGGGTTTGGCGGCGCGCAAGGCCTCGATCGAGCGCGCCTTGGCTGACCTAGACTGCCGCATCGTCGTACTCGTTGATGATGTCGACAGGCTTGATCCGACTGAAGTGGCAGAGTTGCTGCGGTTGGTGAGGTCGGTCGCCGACTTCCCGAACGTGACCTATTTGCTCTGCTATGACGGCGCTCGCCTGGCGGCAGCAATTTCAACGGCAGTGGGTGTTGCGGATGGGCGCGCTTATCTCGAGAAAATCGTCCAGCTCGAGCTGACGATTCCTCGGCCCGAGACATTCGCGTTGAGACGAATGTTTTCGGATGGGCTCGCTACCTTTGCGGCCTGCGAGGGCGAGGCGGGACAGCGGCTTGCGCATGTGATCGACCGCTTGGGCAATCGCTTCTTCGATACTCCACGTACAGTTAACCGCGTTTTGGACGCGTTGCGCTTCTATTGGCCAGCCCTCGAAGGCCAGGTCGATCTTCCTGATCTGGTGTGGCTGCGCATCCTAGCTGCCGGCGCACCGGCAACTTTCCGTTGGGTGGAGGAATATATCGACGTACATTCTGCGGTCGCGACCGGGCGCGCGACCGTTGACACGGAGGAGCGCGCAGATTTCGGTAGGCGCCTCGATACCGCGCTCGCAGCGGACGGTTTGACATGGGAGGTACTGAGGCGAGAACTCCATCTCGTGCTGCCGGGAATGGGCTGGGGTGGCCGCGACGACCAGCGTGGTGATGGGCGGATTTTTGCCAATACGGGGCAGGGAAACGGTGACGCGGCGCGGCGACTGGCCAGTCCTGATCATGCGCGTTTATTCTTTGCGTTGGCGAGGCTGCCAGGTTCGGTCGATCTTGCCGACATTGAAGCGCTTCTCGGTGCCGCGCTGACGTCCAGGGAAGCAGCGATTGCGATGCTGGATGGAATGGCAGGCGAGCGCGGTCCAACTGGGGATACGAAGGCCGAACGCATGCTCGACCAACTGCGAAATTTGCCAATCGAACGCTTTGCTGCCTCCAATCCAGAGAACTTGGGCTTTGCCGTCGTTGGGATAGCGGACCAACTGGTCGGCGCCGCTGACGAGCAATGGGGGCAACCTCGGCCGTGGATGTATGCCAAAAAGGTGCTCGCGGTGCTGGGACGATCGATGGAGGCGGACCGATGGCTTCGTTTTACCCAAGAGTTGTTCGCGCACGATCCGAGCATAGACTTTCTCACGCACGTCCTGCGGGACGATACGTTCGATCACGGCATCTACGGCGACCGCGCCGATCCGGATGACGCGACCGGTGATCGAACGCATTTCGCGGTAATGAGAGACGCACTGTTTGCTCGGTACCGCGAGCTTGGGGTTGGTGGCCTGCTCAATATAAATCGGCCGGCATCAGCGCTCTATGCTTGGTCGCAGGCGGGCGGACGTGATGAAGTCGTCGCTTTAGTAGCAGAGCACACGGCCGACGATGATAGCGCCTTGATAGCCTTTCTGATAGGACTTGCAGGCAACAATAGCTCCGTCGACCCCGAGGGCGTCGCTTGCTTTTTCACCGACGTTCCTAGCGTTCTCGAGCGAGTAGGTGGTCTTGCGGCAAACGGAAATGGCGGTGCGGCGGACGTCGTTAGAGCAATATCGTCAAGCCTGCGTTTTAGAAACGCCTCGATCGCAGACTGGATCGCAGCTCACAGAGCTGACCGCGATGAGTAAACGTCTGCAATATCGCGAGTACCAGGTCGTCCAACACGTCGCAGAAGTCAGGCTAATTCGCGTGCCGGAAGATTGGTCCCCTTCCTTTCAGGCTTCATCCTCTGTTACCCCAGCCGTCGGCAGAGGCCGCCTGCGCTCGCCGCCGGAATCGAAGCGTATCGTTATCGAGCATTATAAATGCCGGCATGGGATGTGGTTGTTCGAACATCCCTGAGATTCGATCCTTTGCGATAAGCAGGCGACGCGAAGGGCGACGAACTAAGCAGTGTCAAAATGCGGCGTTCTGCGTCAAAAATCCTGTCACGGATTGATTACCCGCCGCGTGGTGCCCGGCTGCTAGCGGTCGGGTTTTGGTGTCAAAGGACACGGGGCGTGATCATGGCGGTAGACTCCACAGACCTCCGATCGAGTGTCGCTCGGCGCAAGCAGCGCGCCGCACAGTACTTGATCATTCAGCGTCTTCCGGCGATCTGCCGACGCAGCCGTTCGACGTGCTTGCGCTCCTCTTCGACTTCGCTCTCCAAGCGGTCCGCACGGATGATGGCCTCGGCGGCCTTCGACCTCAGGACGACGATGCTCTGAGTCGCTTCCGCCAAATCGGTCCTGAGCCTCTTGAGCGTGGCGGTCGTCGTGTCGGCGACACCATGCGACGACCGGGCCGCCTTGATGCGCGCGGCCAGCTGCGGGAATCTGCATTTCGCTCCCGATATCGCCTTGCGACTGAGCTGGGCTTCCTGGGCGACGTTGTCCTGCGTGACCGGTACTCGTCCGTCACCTTCGACGATCTCGTGGAATTCCGGATCGACCAGGTCATTGTTGTCGGGGTCCTGCGCCAGCAGGCGCTCGAACGCGGCGACGTAGCGCGGATATGTCTTCGACCCGTAGCCCTCCGGCTTTGAACTCTTCGTCGTAGTCACTGCCATGCTCTTCATCCTTTTTCGATCGATGCAGCTGATGCAGGCCCAGCCGCCGAGCCCGATGGTGAGACGGCAAGCGCCTCTCGCTCGAGTTTCGCCCTTGCGGACCGCTGGCGCTTCGCCTCGCGTTCGCTTGGAGAAAGCCTCAGTATCGACGGCACCGGCTGCTTGAGCGCCCGCAGGATCTGCGCCGCCTGCTGCGCGCGCTTCTGAATGACCCGGAACTGAAGGCTTCGATCGGAGGCGATCCACGAGCTCTGATTCGATATGTAGCGCTTGCGCCAGAACCCCGCATGCTCCGCGCTCACCGAGAAATTCGAGCAACCGGTGCAGAGCGATGGTGTTCGGGTGATGTGGTTGGGCTTTGAGTTCCTCCAGCTTGTCGTCCCCGACACTTCGTGGCACCGCGCCTCGTCGGGATTGGCACCGATCAGACAGCGCCCATGTTCCGCGTGGAAGATGCGGATGTCGCGATCGAGACAGAAGCTCTCCATATCCTGATAGGCTTCCTCGAACGGCAGATCGTCGACCAACTTGGCCCACTGTTCCTGATGTTCGGTCAGCAGATCGTCCAACCGCCCGAAGGATCCTCCGGCGCCGTGACGCTGTTCGTAGAAGTATCTCGCGGTCTCCTGCATGTGCACGCTGTCCTGCGCCGCGAGCATCGAAGGATCAGTCGGCATGTAGCTATTCTCGGTCACCGCCACCGACATGTGCTTGAAATGGTGCGCGAGCGGCGGAATCATCCTGTCGTCGACCTTCATCATGTATAGCGCAAACGTCTTGCGCCATTGGTGCGTGCGGATGCAGCCGCCATTGTATTTGACGTACGGACCCAGCTTCCGGTCGGACACGATCTGATCCTCAAGGGAGGCGAGATCGCATTCGTCTGCTATGAATGCCTTGAGGGATGCACGGAGCGATCCGCCACGGATGGGACGCACGGCCTTGGAGGAACGGGGAAGTCCACGGCCCTTAAATCCCATCAGCAGATGCCCGCGCACGTGCGCGTCGTCCGCCAATCCACGCCATGGCAGAGTGAGCCGTTCCAGAACGCGGATTGCCCGAAGCACCGTCGGCTCGACGTCGCTGCCCTTCGGGCGCGCACCGATGAGCCAGGTCTCGTCCTTGGGCGTCCTCTCGTTCTTGAAGAGCCGACCATGCATGAAGAAGTGATCGTTCAGCCCCGTCTTAGAGGTCGAGACGGAAACGCAGTGGGGCAGATCGTCTCCGATCTCCTTCTCTTCGTGAAAGCCGTCGAACAGAGGCAGCGCCTTGGGCGCCACGGTCGGGCTGGCGGTCAGACTGCAGAGCTCGCTGATCCGCACGCCGGTACCGCAGAAGATCACCAGGACCGCTGCGTCACGTACCAGCATCACCAGGTCACGAAGCTGATCACCCCCTCCACTCTCGTCGGGTCCGAGGACGATCGGATCCCGCCAGGGCTTTCCCTTGACGTCCGAGAACCTGAAGCCCTCCATGATGGCTTTGAGGCGGCGGCGTTCGTCGGTCGGTGGTTGCCGATCAAGCCGAAGCATAGCGTCCAGGTACTCGGTCTGCAGTCGGATGACGTCGTCAGCGGCGGTCATGATGAGGGTGATCGCTCTGTTCATGATCTTGAGGGCGACCGGTGCGGGCAGCGGCGGAATGAGATCGGTCGCGATCGCGGACGCTTCGGCGGCGACGTCCTTGATGGACTTCTGGGCGAACGGGTTGAACAGAAGCCGCGGAACGCCCGCCGCCTCCAATGCCTCTCCATGCTCGAAGAGCTGCCTCCAGACGCGAAGCCGGTTGTATGCCGCGACGCGTGTGAAGCCATCTTCGTCGTTGCCAGCTTTCGATGCGGCTGCGTCCTTCTTGGCACTGGTTGCTGGATCGTCGACTGCATCCAGATATCTCCTGTCACCATAGTCCAAGTCGAGCTGTCCATCTTCAGACGTTTCTAGTTCGATGCCGTCTCCAAACTCCTCCTCGTACCAGTCAGGGTCGGAGAGCTTGATGTGGAGGTTCTTCTTGAAGAAGGCGAAGGCCCCCTCGTCCAATTGCGAAAACGATGTGTAGGCATACTGCGTCATGAAGCGCAGCAGATGCCGGATGCCCGAGCTGAACGTGCTCGCAGTGGTATGCTTCAGTTCGACATAGCCATCGCGTGGGAGAAAAAGACGCGCGGCCAGCATCTTCGCCCCATGGATCAGGACGGGGTCGGCTTTGACGGTCCAGTGGATCGCGAAGTCGGCGGCGATCTTCCCGCCGCTTTCACCGTCCAGCCGCCAGATGTCGTGGGACCATCTGCTATCTGACGAGACCGCGGGATCGGAAGCGACGATGTCGGGCAGCCGTGGCGAATTGTCCATCTCGGTACGCAGGTCCGTGATCTCGGACATCTGTTTTCCTTTCCGTATTTCGATTTCGGATCCGATCTTCCGGATCGTCATGACTGCTGGCGTCGGCTGGCCCTAAGGAACTACGGAGTGGCCTGGGTCATGCACGACCGCGCTCTTCCGCATTGCCGTTCGGGGTGAGACTTCGACGTCAGTCGACTTCCGGAAGCGGTGGAATCGACACGCTGCCCGCGGCCAGTCGGACGTCGAGCGGAAACTTGTTGCCGATGATGAGGAGCCGCTGCTTCACCGGCCCCCATCTCCATAGCCATGCCTCGCCGAGCGTCGTCATGGCCTCGTCGATTCTGCGCAGCAGCTCGATGTGGTATCGGTATGCGTGCGGCGAGGTCAGATCGACGAGGGCGAATTCGCACATCGGGCAACGACCGTATGCCGTGCAGAGCGCGCCTTTTCGCTCGCCCCTGACCGGACTGTCGTAGGGATCGGCGCATCCGAACCCCGGCGTGGCGGCCCCCAGATCGACGTTCAGCCTATCCCTTTCGGTCGCGTCCACGATCCCGCCCGTTTCCAGGAACCGCCACCACTGGTTTATGCCGCCGGCAAGCATCTCCTCGTCACGCCGTTGCATCGCCGCGGACTCGTAGAATTCCTTGGTTGTGTCGGGGGATTCGTGTCCTGCGACCTGCTGGGTAGCCATCAGGTTGCCGCCGGTCAGCTCGTGGACGAGGTCGAGGGTCGTGGGGCGAATCTGCTTGAGCGTAAAGTAGTCCAGCCCGTGCTTTGCGCAGAAGCGCTTCAACGCTTCGCGCCAGGCTTTGTCGGACATTTCGAGTGGAATGCCGTATCCGACGCCGCGACTGTAGCGGATGAAGACCCGGTCCGCGAATGCCGGTCGGCGTACGATCCTCCGTACCCGTTCGGTCCGGCTCTCGAGAAACTTGAGCAGCCGATGGGGATTGTCGTAGTCGTCGGTTACCACGACGGAATTGCGATGACGGCCGTGCTTCCGAGGCTTGTACGGAAAGAGCCTGATGCGTTGCCTACCGGCGAACCAGTCATCCTCGTAATCGCTATGCGTCATGTTGAGCACCACGCCGGGATTGAACGCGAACAGGATCGTCAGGATAAGGACGAACGGAAGGAGTTCGTCGATGTTCGGAAACAGGATGTCGAGCGCGTCTTCATAAAGCGTCTCGCTGATGGCCTTGCCGTAGCTGACCTTCCTCGTGATAGTCTCGTAAGAGGGCGGGCGATCACCAAATCCCGCGAGCAGGAACGCGGCGCATCGTATCACGTCGCCGCGAATGCCCGCCGGCGTGACGGCGTCTCCAGCCTCAATCACGGCTTTTAGCAACTTCTCGGTCTTCTCGCGGCGGCCCATTACTTCCTCGCACGCCGCCGCGCACGACACGAAGAGAAGTTCGAGCGATGCATCGTCGAGTATCTCGGTATGGTTTATGGATCGGTGCGAATCCCGATAGATGTTCTCGAGCAGCTTCAGATCCGGTGACAATCGTGCGGACCATTCCTTGTCCGCCATCAGCTGTTTGAGAATGAGCTGAATATCCTGGATCCTGATCTTCCGCGTGATTTCGGATGGCGCCCAGCCGACCGAATTCTCGTCGTCGAGCCAGACCTTGAAATCCTTCAGCGTCTGCTCCGTGATGTCGCCGATATCAAGTCCCACGATGCTGGTTTCGCGCAGAAAGCGCAGAAAGCCGGATTTGATTGTCTGGTCGATGTAGTAGCGTCGATCCGCGGCCTCTACGCCGAGACAGTGCATGACGTAGCCGAAGGCGAATGCGTCACGAAGCCCGGGATGGCCGTCCAGGTGCGTGATGTCGATCGGCCCCTTGGATATGACGCCGAAGTGTTTTGGGAACGTGGCCATCAGCCGGCCGTCGACCCGCGACAGGAACCGGGCCGCGATATCCTGACGAGTTTCCGATTGCCGCCCCTTATTGGCGAGCGCACGTCTCTCGCCTGCGGAAAGCTTCAACATTTCCCGATCTCCAGGCTATCTCGGATCAATTCGCTACGGCGGCGTCGCCGCGCCAGGCGTGGCGCAGTCCGTGGAACGTCTCCGCGACCATTTCGAGTGCTTCCGCCCCCAGATGGTCTATGACGTTCAGGTATATCCCCGTCGTGGTGGAGACCTGGGCGTGACCGAGCGCCTTCTGCACGCGGATCCAAGGTCTTACGCGGCCTCGCTTCTCCAAGGACCGAAAGAGCAGCACCGCGAAGCTGTGCCTGGTGTCGTGGAATGTGTGCTTGGGAACGTAGATCGCGCTCTCCTGGGGGGTGCCCTTCGCCCTGATCTTGCGCCGGTGGATCTTCAACGTCAGGCAGGCAGTGTGGAATTCGTCTTGGATGGTCGAGGGTTGGGTCGGCTTGCCTGCATTGTGGGTAGCACCGGCGTGATTGAGAAATAGTTGAGTGAAGGCCTTTCGGTCGCCCTTCAGCCAGGACTTACCGCCTTGTTCGATAGCCGCTATCCGCTCCCCGACGACGTAGAGGCGAAGTTCCTCCATCAGCCACGCCGGCACGTTGATCTCGCGCTTGACGAGCCCCTTCGTGATTTCGATGTCGAACGACGACATCACGAACGGGCGGTTTGGGTCGAACTCGAATTCGCTGAACCAGAGATGGTGGAGGTTCAGGATCTCGTCGATCCTCATCCCGGTCTCGTATCCCAGTTCGAAGACGAGTCGGGTCCGCGAGCTTTGGGTCTTGCCTTCGCTCGGTAGCGGTCCGAGTTCGGCGGCGAGTTTCACGGCGACTTCCGGTGAGATCGGGTGCGGGTCCTGATCGTACTTGGAGCGGCTCCTGTTGCGATACGACTTCGCGATGTTGGGATTGGTCAGCCGCATGTTCGCTAGACGCTTGGCCGCGTCCGGTTCGGGAACGCGTTCGACCAGTTTGCGACCGAGTGCCCAGCGGTAGAACTCCGCGACGTTGGACGAGCGCCGATTGATGGTTGACGAATTTAGGAAGTCCGACGTTTTTTCGCTGAGCGACATTTTCATGTCGATCAGCCAGTCCGCCATCATGCTGTCATCGGCACAGTCCCAAGGCACGTCCCCTGTGATGATGGTTCCCCACCAGTCCTTCAAGTCGGCGGCGGCGGCGCTCGCCGAGTTGGCCTTCGTCCACCGCCCCTCTTTGAACGCGCCGGGTGCGGCGTACTTGTCGGTGAGGAACAGCAGGACTGGTTTGACGACTTCCTGCTGCCCGACGTCGAACACGAACGGGAAGCTGGTTGGTAGAACGTTTGGCTTCTTCGGCACGGGGCGTGGAACGTTGGCGATCGGCAGGCTCTCGTCGAGGTCGAATCTAGCTATGGTCAGAGGCATTTTTCATCCCTTTCAGACGGATCACTGGCTCTCCGGAAGGGGGTCGCACCCTGCGGGACATGGCATATTCGAGAGGGGACAAATCGCTGGCCGGACATAATCGCCGTTATATTGGGTGGAGAGTTTGTCCCCGCCGGAATATGAGCCCGCACTGAGGGCGAATGCCCTCTGCGCGGGCTCATATTCCGAATCGGTGTAATCCCGTTTTTGGTCACCATAGGGTACATCAACGGCCTTCTACGTTGCCGAGCAGCGGCGCCTTTTCGGGACATCCGGCGGCACGGCGCTGCTTGATCGGGGCTCGAGTGACATCCGAAGGCGTGATCGACAGACATCGGAATTCCTTGATCGACCAACGCGTCACCGTTCCCTAAAGACCGCCGAACATTGGCGGGCATGATAACGGATACCTGCTGCTCGTTTAGGTCCGGTTACCGGTCCAAGGCACGAGGACATCCAAGCTGGCGATTGCGCCGCGCCCGACCGCGTTCGAAACGCCGGCGTTGGGGGATCTGGTCGATGCGGAACGAACGATCAGAGGGTCGGCCAGACCCGATGAATTCTGCAAATCCGGCTTTGGACTGATGCCAATCCACCTGATCAAAACTAAGGCGCCGGGATACCTCGGATGATGATCGTAGGCTGATCAGGTGCGACGCGGCGTCGAGCGGCTCGGAACGTGGCGATTTATTCTGAATTTGCTCGACCATGGTACGCCGCCAACGACACCTGACGTACGTCAACCTTCGACAGCCTTCCGGCAAGAAGCGCATCGCCATTCCGCCGCGTGTTCATCACCCCTCGTCTAGCACAGCGTCCAGTGCGAGCTCGGGTACCCTGAACTCGCGGAACGCGACTCCGAACTCCTGCTCGAACATGATGTCGACGATCTTCGGGCCATCGAAGAGGATGATGGGTACGGCACCGGGACGCCGCTGAGCATCGAGAGCCTCCTGCGTGAAGCGGGACGTCGTGAAGAAGTAGCCTTGCTCGTGCAGTCCGGAAGTCGCGCCTCGGAATGCGTCGATATCGGCGCGCCCTACCGGCTTGGTCCGGTAGCGCTTGCACTGGAACGCGACGCTGACGGTGGTCAAGCCGATGGCGATAAGTCCGTGGCCGTCGATGCCGCCGTCCTTGGACTTCCTCGTCACGGCGACATCCAGAAACCCGTACGCCCGCAGGAGACGTTCCGCGAAGCGTTCGAACGCGTCCGGCGCGAGATCGAGCAGAGAATTGAGGATTCGCGTGCGAACATGCTGCTCGTGGTCTGCCTTCAGCACGAGCATCTTGGCGATCAGCGAAGGTTCGGCAGCGAGATCAGCAGGTAGCCGTGCTTCAACCTTGTCCAGCGGGTAGTAGCGTCCATCGTTGGTCGCGCCGAACAGCTTTTCAGGTAACGCGCTTGCGAAGTTGACGCCCTCGCAACGGCGACGGATCGCGTTCCTGACGACTGATACCGGATCGTCCGTGTTGAAGCCATAAAGGCCACGCTCGATGACGGCCGCGTACGCCTCCGAAGGCGACAGCGGTCTTGCCCGGTCCCGCATGACGGACAGCACCGCACCGACGATGGTCAGGTTTCTACGCATGCCGGTGCAACTCTATGACGCTTGCGGGATGTGACGTGCCTTGCGCGACGTGCATGATTTCCCTCCGGTGCCGGCGCAGACGGATGGCTTGCGGCGTCCGGAGCGATGTTGATGAATTGGTTCCAGACATCTTTGCGGGTTTGAACATGCGAACCGTGTATGTGGCCGCTTCAGACATCCCGACCGAAAACGCTATCATGTTGGCTTGTCGCCCCATAGCATCCCGGTTTGTGGAATCACTGACGCGTAGACCGAATTTCGTCACCTGCCCCCCGAGGCCTGAAATGAGATTCACGGGGTGAGGCAAACTGTTGTCCACCGCAAGGTTACGCCACGACGACCCCTGACGGCGCATGTTGCCAAACTGCGTTATCTACCGCTCGCTCGGGGCGTTCGCGACCGGTCGTCGGCAGGCACTCCTCGCCATCATCGCGCACGTTTCGCGAACCTCGGCAATTGCCAAAGGCCGATCCAGTTCATTCTTCCCTCAGCGCATCCCATACGTCCGTCCGACCTAAACCGATCAAGACCACTTCGTCGCTCCGTGGCCTCCATCGACGAGTTCGATCACGAGCAAGGCCGCCTATTGGAAAGGCGCCTCGACAGGTGCCGAACCAAACTGGCCAGCCGATACGTATTGCACGGTTTTCTTACAGGACGTCGATCTGAAGCCGAGCCGTGAAAACGAGCGGTTATTCCTATGTTACGCGAGAAGTCGGTTTGGACCACTTGCGGGGTTCTGATCCCTCCCGTTCTGCCAAACGGTCTCCCAGGTCGCGCTTCGAGCTGACGACAGCCGGCTGGCGATCCGTTCGAGACGCTTCGTGTCGGTCACCAGGCTGCCGATCGACACGGCGCTTCCGCCGATTGGGACATGCACGTGGATCAGGGCGCAGATGCCTTCGATCAGGACGACCTCGAGGTTCGGCGGCAGATGGCCCTGCGGCAGTAGAACGCCGCGATCGAAGAGTCTGCGGTGCGATCTCCTGACGGGACGCGGTGTCGCCCTGGGCATGATGAGCGTCGTGGCGGTATCGGAATATCCGGAGGCACGAAGCCCCTCCCGCATCTCCTGCAGTGACGACCCCAGCCGGAGCGTGCGTGCCCATTTGCTGCCTGAGGGTCGTAGCCATAGGATCTGAGCCGCCTTCCTGTCCGAGGTCCGGACCGACGCCAGACTGTTGACGAGCGCCTCCATGTTGCGCTCCAGATACGTGGCTCCAAGCGTCGGCCGAAAGCCGTCGCCGGCCGTCACGTTCGCGATCGCATCACGCCACGCATCGGTGGTACTGCCACTCTTCAGCAAAGCCTCCAGCCTGCGGTCGCCGGTGAAGCGTTCATAGTCCGTGATGACGGCCG
Source organism: Sphingomonas faeni (assembly GCF_040407565.1). Classification (GTDB taxonomy): domain Bacteria; phylum Pseudomonadota; class Alphaproteobacteria; order Sphingomonadales; family Sphingomonadaceae; genus Sphingomonas; species Sphingomonas faeni_F. Next base: position 120,856 of record NZ_JAPZPR010000001.1, on the reverse strand, counting down.
CCGCACCTTCGGGACCGTCGAGTGACTGCCAAGCGGCGGCGGCGGCGATCGTCAGCTTCTGGAAGCGCACCGCTTCGTCGCCGAGTTCGGGGAATGCGGGCCGCACTACGTTCCGCCGTGCGTCGAACGTGAGTTTCGATTTGAGCGTCTGATATCCATAGGTTCCGCCTTCGACCTCGGAGATCGAGTAGATGTTGACGGAATCGGCGTCGGGAAGGCGGCGTACGCGCCGGGCGTAGTCGCGAAAGTTCGCCTCGAACGCATCGCGGGCGAATGCTTCGGGCAGTTCGCGCGCCGAAGGCACCTCCTGGAGGCGGACGAGATAATCGACCGATCTATTCCTGGACCGCTGGACCATGTTCCGGCTGACGAGATCGAACCACACCTGATCTATCAATGGCGAGACCTCGACTATCCGAGGGACGCCGCCTTCTGGAATCGCTCGGAAGAGCTCGCGGCCGCTGGGCGCAAGCCTGACGTTCTCGCCATCGACTTCGACGAAGGCGCGGCGTTCGAGATCGATGAGGACCGTCTGAATCTCGCCGACGGTGAACCCGAACCAGGTACGAAGCCTGCTGACGGGGACGTCGTCGATGATGGCAAGCATCCGAAGGAGGAACTCGTCGACGACGGGCAACTGGCGATCGTTCGTGATCATTGCACGGATGGTGAAGCGTCGACACGCCATCTGGAAATCGACCTCGTCGACCTCCGGCAACGGTTCGCTGTTCTTGTCGCTCATCGGATGTCCTTCACTGGCACGACGTTGGCGACGGACGGGGCCAGGCCCCGGATTTCGGAGAGGACGTCGCGCATCGGCGAATGGCAGCGTCGATCCTCCCACATCCGGGTGTGGCCAAAGATGTACAGTCGCTCCTTCGCTCGGGAAATGGCGACGTTGCAACGGTTTGGCGAGCGGACGTGGCCCGCGCCGTATTCGCCGTTCGCTCGCACCAAAGTCAGGATGACTATGGCGTTCTCCTTCCCCTGGTAGGCATCGACCGTGTCGATGGTGACCGCCCGACGGAACGCGTCGCTGAAATGACGCTGAGACCAGGCCTTCTCGATCTGCCTCTTCTGCTCGCCGTACATGCAGATGATGCCGATGGACGGTTCGGCGCGCTTGGTGAGCTCGCTCTCGAGCTTGACCTCGCGCGCGAGCCTTTCGAGGAGCGCCATGACGCCCTCGATCTCCGCCTCGTTCCAGAAGTCCCGGCGGTTGTTCTTCGAATGCTCCTCGGCACCGGGGGCCTTGGCCGTGTCGTACCAGACGATGGGTACCGACAGATCGGCAGGCAGGTCCTCGAACGCGGCGTCCGGCACCCTGTCCTCCGAGGGGTTCAGCACGACGCCATGCGGAGCGTAGAAGACGCGCGATACGATCCCGCAGATCCCGGGATCCATGCGGTACTGTTCATCGAGAACGACGGCGTTCCGAGCGCCGTACCGTGATTCGAAGGCCCGCTCGAAGTCGGACCGCACGATCTCCCGACGGGCGATCCCCCGGAGTTCCTCGACAAGCCCCTCCTCGACCTCGCGGTTCACCATGGGCTTGAGCTGTCGCTGGTCGCCGACCAGAACCACGCGGTTGCCGAGCTGGATCGGCACGGCGAGTTCGCCGTGCGTGCACCTGGCGGCCTCGTCGACTATGACCCAATCGAAGGAACCCTGCTCGAGCTTGATCTGCGACTGGCCCAGACCGACGCACGTGCCGGCGACGACCGATCGGGTCTTCGCCAGGAACTCGTCGAAATTGCGGTGGCCGGTACCGAGGCTCTCGGTCCATTCGCGCGACAGGGCGAGAATGCGCCGCAGCGTGGCGAGGTCCCCGGGGCTCGCCTTCGGATGCCGGGTCATCAGTTCGGCGTAGCCGTGCTCGATGAGGGCGGCCGGAACTTCGGTCTCCAAGTCGACCGTTCTTCCGAGTATGTCGGCGGCGCTCGCCGCGAACGCCCGCTCTAGCGTCTGAAGGCGGGACGCGGACCGTCGGCGTTCGTCGGCGCTGGCGTCCTCGGCCTCCGCCGAGACGCGGGCGAGCTGCAGGGAGCGTTCCAGGGCCCCCAGCCGCCGGTCGAGATCCACGACTTCGTGCGCCATCGTCCGGCTGATGCCGGCGGCGCCGGCCGCCGCCGCGACGCGCGTCTTCAAACCGTTTTCGAAGCGCAGCCGATAACGGTCCCGCAGCGATCTCGCCTGGTATGGACGGATTCTGTCCGTCGCGCCGCGCGATCCAACCCGAAGGATGTCGGCCTGTCCGCCTTGCTTACGGAAGGTCTTCAGAAGTCCCTCGAGCACGTTGTTCACGGCTTCGTGCGATTGGCTGGCGATCAGGACGCGTCGCGCGCCCCCCTTCGTCAGCAGCCAGTGCGTCAGCGAGGCGATGAACAGCGTCTTGCCGGAACCGGGGGGCCCCTGCAGTAGGCCCATGGGACCTGTTTTGATGATCCGTCTGAAGGCCTCCCGCTGTCCGGCGTTCAGACCGTAGCGTCGCAGGTCGGCTTCGGTCACGTCGAGGTCGAAGTCGATCTGTGGCGCGTCGATACGCGGATCGAAGAAGTCGACGAGGTTCGGGACGACGCCTTGCCGGCTCGTGATCCGCTCTACCGCGCGACGTCTCCGCTCCTTGGAGATCCGGTCCCTCTTGTCGATCAGGGTGACGGTCTGTCCATCGGCAATGAAGCTTCGAAGATCCCGGATCGCAAGATCGCGACCATCGCACTTGGGTACGTCCAGCACGCCGATCTTGCGTCCTCGACCGGCATCGAGGCGTACTTCGACGATGTCGTCGTCCTCGAACTCCAGAGGCTGCGCGGACTCGTAGCGGTAGACCGCGGAGCCGCCGCTCTCGCCGACGCGTCCGTCGAGCCGGACCCGCGGAACGCAGTCCTCCTCGAGTTCGGCGGACCGCAGCCATAGGCGGGAGATGTCGAGCTTGCGTTCGAAGGTCGGAACGGCGGCTGGTTCCTCGATCGTATCGCCGTCGTCGGCCCCACCCTCTCCGAAGTCGGCGATCTCGCCTCCGCCCTCGGCCATATCGGTCTCGGGATCCATGACGGCCGCACCCGCCGCCCTGTCGGCCACCGTCTCCGGTGGCGCGACCTGCCGCAGATGGTTGGCCAGTTCGGCGATGCCCGACTCGAGGCCCGGCGCCGTAGTGATCAGCAAGGGCACCGATGCGCCCTGACCAAGATCCCGAAGCATTGCTTCCGAGACCTCGCACGTCTCCACCTCACCGCCGCGCATCGTGATGACGAGCCGGTGGCGGACGCCTGTGAGGAAGAACGTTTCGCCGGTACCGTTGACGTAGGAACGGACCCAGAGGCGTCCGTCGTCCCCGTCGATCTGCAACGCGCGAAGGTTCGACGCCGTCAGGTGGAACGTGCCGCTCTTGGGCCCCTCGATCCTTCGACGCGCCACCCGCAGCGCCTCGATCACCGGCTCCAGCGTCTCGATCGAGTTGCGCGCCAGTTCCGCGTCCAGGGCGGACAGCACCATGAGGGCTTCGTCGGAGGCGTGCGGAGCCAGAAGATCGGCGGCGATCCGACATACCGCGAAGCGATCGACCTGCTCGGCGGAACGCCGCTCGTGGTCCGCTGGGGCCCAGCGGGCGCTGTGGAGCCGACCGATGCCCGTCTGCGAGATGTCAAAGACGTCGATTAGGACAATGCGCGACCGCTCCTGCACGATCACGTTGCCCGGATGCAGATCGCCATGCGTCAGTTGGCGAGCGTGAAGCGCCGTCACCGCTTCTGCGAGATGGTCGAGGATGCTCACGGTCTCGGCGAGGTCGAGGGCGGACAGCGCGCCGAGGTCGACCCCGGGAACATGCTCCGTCACGACGAAGGGGCCGACGAGCGACAGGCCGAACGATCTTACGGGTGCGATCGCAGGCATGCCCACGGCATGCAGCGCTGCGGCCGCGTCGAACATCGCCAGAAGCGCGAGATCACGCTCGGCGTCACCCCGCGCGACGCCGTTCCAGACCTTCACGACGCAAGTGATCCCATGCCCGTCGATCGTCTCGTAGCGGCTACTGCGTCCCTTCGCGCTCGGAGCGGTGGTCGGCGGCCACGCAACGTAAGGGATGATTTCGCTCTCGTATGCGTCCAAGCGGGATTGATCGACCAAAGGACCCGACGGCGTACGGAGCTCGCCGATCGCGTCGGCCAAAACGGTCGCGTCGGCGTAGCGCGTTCCAGGCTTGGCGAGGGCACGTTCGGCGACTTCCTCCCAGCCATCGGGCAGATCACCGTTCACGGCGCCGTCGCCGATCTCCTTCATGATGACGCCCAGACTGCGGACGTCGCGTTCCTTCGCCGTCGCGACGTCGCCGCCCCAATCCGGCTCCGGCTCGGCGTACGTCGCCAGCGGCATGAGCCAGTCCGAGACGGACTGGTCGTCCGGAAGGCGGGCCGACGCGAATCCGGTCAACGACATGCTGGTCGGCGTGCCGAGCCACACGCAATCCGACCCGATGTCACGGTGCGCGATGTCGTTGCCGTGGAGTTCCGCTCCCATCGAGACGAGGCAGTGCACGATGTCGATGCGTTGCTCGCCGGTCAGGTCCGTGTTTCGCTCGAGATAGCGGCGCAGGGTGGTCCAGTTCGTCGGAAGCGAGAGCAACTGCGGATGCTGGGTCAGCACCTCCTCGGGCGGCGTGCCCGCGAGTTTGAGGATGCCGCGTTCGCCCATCCAGCTGCCGCGCTCGCCGAGAAGCGCCTGGACCCGCATGTCCCGTTCCGCAACGAGGCGCCGCGCCGCGGGCTCGTTGAGCCCGACGGGCAGCTGGTCGAAGCGCCATAGGCGCAGCAGGGCCTTGACCCTGTCTTCGCGCATCAGTTCCGCACGGTGCTCGCGCCACACGCCTTTGCCGTGGACGTAGAAGTCTTCGTCGGTGACGACGTAGCCGTCCCAGCTCATCTTCAGGGGTTCGAAGTATCGGCTTTCGCCGAGGAGCTTCTCGAACTCCTTGACGAACGTGCTCGGTTTGAACGGGGTCAGTTTGACGTCGCCGAGCAGGTCGCGCCGCCTTTGAGGTTTCGCGAGTGAACAGGCCTCCTCCAGAGACAGCACCTGCTCTCGCTCGGCGTCGTTGAGGTGTTCGCTGGTCGCGGTGGCAGTCAGCACCACCCGCGAGTCGACGTAGCTCCTCGCAAGCTTCGGGATCGCGTTGGCGATTATGCCCTTTATCTTCCTCGCCTTCTCGGCGCCGAGAATGACTGGCGATCGGCCGCGATAGGCACCGTTCACGAGCCAATTGTCGCCGTTGGCGGTGAGGACGCCGTTCCAATCCTTCAATTCCAGAAGCACGACGCGGTCGTCCATGACCACCATCACGTCGATTTCGATCGGCGAGCTGTTCTTCGGAAACGCCGACAGCGAGACGTACATCAGCCAGTTTATCGGGAACGCGTCGGCGAGTGCCTGGACGCCCTTGACCTCACGCTGCTGAATGCCGCCGCTGCTCAGGTATCGTATTTTGCAGCCCACACGGCCCCCGGGGATTGATGAGGAGGCTTTCTGATGAATCGTCGGCGACCCGTCCACCCGATCGGTCGGAAACGGAGCAATCCCTTCTGACGCGGATCATCCGTAGGTCGGCGCAGCGTTCACTGCCAAACCACCGTACGTTCGGCGCCGACGTTCACGATCGGGAGTGCCCGGAGTCGCATTCGAGAACGAAGGAGACGAGAAGATCACTTTTCCAAGCCAGCGTCTTACGCTCGCCAAAGGTTTCTGCTGGCGCGCATCACCACGGAACGAGTCCGCAACGAAACTTGGAAGCATGATCAAAGCTGAGGCATCACGAGCACGTGAACTGCGCGTTCTGCATGATACGTGATATCCATGCGGCGGATTTGACGGCGGCCTCTCGCCGGATGGCGTGGTTGCAGATCTCGTGACTCTAGCGATGCAGCATCCGATCCGTAAGCTTCGCCGATGACGATTTCAGCGGAAACCCGGAACGTACGGGGGGGCATGACCGAGGCCGGTTTTGCTCAGGTGTTCACTGGCCTGGCATCCGGCTCGCAGACCCAACTCAGCCGGCATGACCGCGGCAGCATGTGGCTGCCTCGACTGCGCTTGCCCGCTGGCGACTTTGAGCCGAGAAACGGCGACTAAGCACTCTATTTGGCTACGTCCGGTGCCCCGCCCAACAGTCCAACCGGCACCCAGAGTCGCGCTGAAGTTTCGGATTTTGCGACGCATCGACGCGTCAAGCCGCCTCTAATGCGCGAGATGCCCGTATTTCTCGACTACCGAATACAAGCTGGAGTAGTTGTGGCGATCGAGAACTCCGTCGTACCTGAACGCCTTCCTCTTGGCGATTTGGTCTAGCACGTCGTAGTGTTCGGGCAGCGTCTTCTCGGTAGCCTCCTTGATCTTCGGTATAAGCGTGTTGTCGCGGGCAGATGGCGTCACATGCCCAGACATAATGGCGTCGCTCGCGATGCGGAGCTGATAGAAGTACGTTTCCCCGGTCGTTGCGATCAATATGAAATAATCGATCTCGTCCTTCTTTTCGCAATTCATGTACGACGTGATCGCGGCTGTGTATTTCTGGAACGTCTCCTCCTGCCGTTCCATGAGACTGCGAGAATTTTCGAACCATTTCTGCGACACGTCCGCCCGTTCTTTGCGGGTCATGAAGAGTCGAGAAGTCAGGAACCCCAGGACGAAGGTAATGATCGGAGCGAAATCCTTGATCATTGTCAGTGTCTCGGGGCGCACGACCTGCACTACTTGTCCTTCGCCCGTCCGAGAAGAGACATGATGGTATCGGCTTCCGAGGCATAGACGCGTGTTTCAAACCCGGTGAATATCTGGCTGGCCGCTCTTCGGCCCGCCTCCTCCGCACTGAACCCCTGGCGAACGAGCGCATCGACCAATTGAACCCACTGGTCGGACTGCGTTTGGGACGGTCCTGACGGCAGGCCGTATTTGATCATCAGAGAATGTGAGATGCTCGCCATGTCTTGTTCCTAACCGTTCCTGGTGAGTAATTTGATGTGCTCGTTCCATGGCGTGAGCGGAGATGCCGTTTAGAGTTGAGCTATCGTTCGCCTTGGATCGTCCGTCTAATGTACGACGAAGTATGCCGTTGGCCTAGCTTTGCTCGTTGCCGCTCCATACCGCTCCGGGCTAATTCCAAGCCCCCCGCCTCACCAAGAGATCTCCTGGTTCAAGTTGCGCTGGACGAAGTCCATCCCAACGCTTCGCAGAAACGGGTGCCATGGCTGTGGGCCCATGAAGTGTTCGTCTCGGCCATGACGCCAGAACACCGCCGCGCCGCCGGCCAGTCCGGCTGCGTTCGCCCGCATCTCGAGTTCCCGGAGAAGCTCGTTCTGGTCATTCGACGACAGCTGTCCGAAACGGTCGTCCAACGGGAACAACAGCATGTCCTGACCCTGTTCACGAAGGTGCGCGACTTGATAGGACGGCATTACGACTAATCCTTCCGACTGCTCGAGGTCAACACCGCGCTAAGCGCCTTTCAGCTTTCGTGTCTTTCCGCAACACGAACGACGTGGAAATCGGTTCTGCCCGTCGCAAGATCACGCTCGAACTCGTGTGGAGAACCTGCAAAGCAAAAGAAGCTCTGGCAACCTCTCCTTCTAACGTAGTTTACGCACAATTGAACGACGTTGCAGGTCGGTCAGAACGACCCGTCAGCCTTGCGATAGCCTCGGGCCGCACCAACACGATCGAGATAGCGTTTCATGCTGGCGACCGCGTTCTTCGTCAGGCCCAACGTACCCTTTCGCGCGTCGAACGGGTCGACGCCGCGCCATACCAGTCGCGCCTTCGAGAGTTGCCCGATCCAGCGCAATCCCGTCGTCGATGGCACGCAGGCTCCGATGCAGGCGCTCGTGACGTTCACCACCCGCCCCTCCTCCGTCGCAATGAACAGATCAAGCAGCATATCCCAAGCGGGATCGCTCCAGAAGTCACGGGCCTCCGGCAGCTCGAGATCGCGGTCCCGCCTCTCTTTGTAAAGAAGCATCGCGAGATCCCGATAGGACACAACCTCAGGGTCAACATCAGGGTGTCTCCGAAGCCCCCTGGTCTGGGTGTTCACGATATATGCTCCAATCACGATCTCCCCCTCCCCGAGCCGATCTTCGCCCGTGCCGCCAGACGGCGAGAGCAAGCAGCGGAAGGGTCGCGTAGCTCCAGAAAACTAGAGCCTGCTGATAAGCCCCCGCCCCCAGGCGCAGGTCGAGCGCCTTCGCCGCATGGGCCGCGATCGCCATCGTCTGCAGCGCCGCCATGGCCAGGGGCCAGAAACGGTCGGCATGCAGAGCGAGCGCCAACAAGGCGATCAGCAGCGCCGCATCAACGACGAGCACGGACGTTTCCACGCCGACGTAGCGCACCGGCCACGGGGAATGGAGAAGCAGCGTCAGCAGACCCGCGATGACGAACATCGCGGCGGCCCAACGTTCGGGACGGCCGCCGATCCTGAAGGCATAGGCGACCGTCGCGACGAGCAGAGCTATAAAGAGGTTGCGGTATCCCATCAGCGGATCGGACCCCTCTCGTCGGTTCCGGTCAAGCCATCTCAGGCGACAGCGCTAAGTAGCGGTATGCCGAACACCTTCTGCCCCTCGTCGCAATCCCCGTACGAACTCACCAACCCCACCTCGTCGCGAATGTCGGCCAATGCGACGTGCGCTTCGCGGACCAACCGCCGGGCTTCGGCGGATGCCGCCGCCGCTTTGAGCATCAGTTCGATGGCGGCGTTCGAGCGCGTCGGGCCCAGCCGTGCCTTGGTTGCCGCTTCCATTGCGATGGCGACGCAGCGTGACGCGTTGGCCGCCACGCGGTCTGCATCCCGCTCCAGCGGCATGAACGCCAGGGTGAGTTCGTCCGCGGCCTTCTGGCGTGTTTTCGACATGTCTTTTCCCCCCGCCCCGGCTCGTCGCGGGACGTCGTCAAGTTGCGGTCATCGGCGGTGCAGGGCATCGACCAGATACGGGATGGCGAGGCTAGCGAAAGCCCCGATCCCTATCATCGCCGTCAGCAGCATCCAGGCGACCAGACGTTCGGTCTTTGTCAGACCGTTGCGGTTCCCGTCTCTGCCGAACAGCCGGCCCAGGACATCCGGAGATCGGTCGACTCGACCAATGTCCAGTGCCGGCGCCGCCTGCTCCCTGGCCGGTTCCGTTTCTGGAACCGGCTCGTCCTGCTCGCCGTACGATGCTTCCGAAACCATCCCCGAAAAGCCGCTCCCCAGATTCCGGGGAGGTGAACTCTCGCCGTAGACGGCACGCGCGGCGAGGAGACTAGAGCTGAAACCCAGCTTGCGCCGCGCTGACTTCAAATGGCTTTCGATGGTCGACGTCGAAACGGACATGCGCGGGCCTATCTCGCCGACGCGGTAGCCCTGGGCCATCAGGAGGAGTGCGTCGCGCTCCCGAGCGGTAAGAGATTCCAGCGCGTTTTCGTCCATTATGGATGCAAGTAGCTTGGGTGGCTTGCGCGGGAAACCCCGGTAATCTCGGCACGCCCCCAATTGATCTGGCGCACCTGACATCATTCAGTATCACGCCGTCCCTCCGTTGCACGCCTGCGCGATGTTCAAGGCCGCTTGCACCGGTGAAAGGCAGCCGGACCGGCTCCTGCCCCCGCAGACGCGGCGCGACCGCAGCTGATCGCGTCGGGCCGCGAGCCGGTACCGGATGCGTCCCGTTCCGGCGCCGACTAACTCTTCGTGCCGCAGGTCGGACGGAACTGGTCGACGTGCCGGTGCATGGCTGCGACCATGGCCCTTTACCTGATGCTGCTCGCGATCTTCGTCGCCAGCGCATCGCTGCGACAGGTGGAGCCGCGATGCCGGTCGATGGCAGCTGAGACGTGGGACGATGCATGCTGAAGCAATGCTCCCATGACATTGGCGATCGACCAACATACGTGGCACCGCAATGAAACGCCGCGGCTTCCTGGCGAGACTGTCCATGCGCCGCATCTTGGACAAGGGGCGCTTGCCGTTGCGATCGCTACGCCGTGAAGCGGCGCCAGCCGTTGCCCCGCCTCTGCGACGACGCGCGGCACGAGGAGGACAACAACCGTGCCCGGAGCTGTCCCGGCCCTGCAAGCTTAGTTACGCAATGTGCCCATCCGTATCGCCGATGGGCACCCGCTGACCGCATCGGCGAACTCGCCCCATGACAAACGTAGAAGTTACCGGGGGACTATGCCGCGTAGCACCCCTCTCGCCCAAACAAGCGAGACGATCGCGGTCCCGGCGAGCGAAACACGACGGCGATATCATTGCTTCCGGATTGCCCGAGCCGATCCTAGAACAGTAAATGCGCTCGCTAATCCACACGGCCCGACATCATCGCAACGGACTTGGCATCCGAGCATGCGATCTTCGCCGCATTGATGCACGAAGTGTGGGAAGTCGCGACGGAACGCGTCGCGAATCGCGCAGGAATTGGCGGACTTATCGTAGGCCCCACACTTCGGAGACCGCCAAGCATCGAAATGCTTCCTTTGTCGGATGCAGCCGCCGACGCTCAAGGCAACTTGCGGGAGCGCGATGATGGATATCCTGTCGAAAGCCGACATCGCATACGCGCATATCGCGTCCGAACTACGAGCCGGAACCCGGCCCCCGGGCGGAACCATCGTCGTGAAGGACGTCGCCAAAACGCTGAAGATGACCGAGACGCCGGTCCGCGAAGCGTTGGAGCGGCTGAAGGGCCAAGGCGCGGTGATAGCGGCGGATGGCAGGAGGGGGTTTGCGGTTTCGAACCTGCTTTCCAGCGATCTAGTCGACTACCTCGGCCTCGTTGATTTCATGATGGCGAGCGCGCTGGCCGGCAACTGTCGACTCAAAATATTGTATTCGATGGAAGAGGACGCTGGGACCATCGAAGATGCAGTCGGAGCAATCGAAGGCTTGATCGAGCCGATCGTTAACGCCGCTCAGAGCCTTCTGATCGCGGAGACGATGGCTCGGACGAACCTGGTTCTCGCCCCCTATCGGCGCGCGGAGATGCAGGTGTTGAACGGTTGGCGATCGGACATCCGGTTACTTCGGCAGGGGTTCAACGATGGCGATCCATCCACGGCTTTTAAAGAGTACACCGCCCGCCGCACCCGCCACTCGAGCGAGATCGTCGAGATGCTCAACAGAAGCCACAGACCGATCACAAATCGATTTCAGATATAGCTCGAATGGATCTTGAGCCGCTGATCTAACGAGGCGTCGCGATGTCGCGGCGTTCGAAAGGAAAGCATCATGAAGACGTTCAATCTCGTCGATCTCGGTCGCGCAAGCTCCGTCACAGCTTCGAATTTCGTCGGCATCGCGCCGGAGAGCGACAACTCCGACATGCGCATCTACGCGCTTTGAGCGGCGACTGGCGGCGCATCGATTGCGCCGCCAGCTTTCCAATGGCGTTCGCCCCCCACATCTTTCCGGTTATAATCGGGCAGGATCTCATCCTGCTCGATACGCTCGGTGACCGATACGTCGCATTGCCGGGCAGCGTCGATGCCGCCGGAGATGCGTCCTCAAACCGGGCCGCCAACCCTTCCCTGCTGCAAGGCGCCTTGAGCTCTCTTCGGTCCGCCGGCCTTGTCGACGACGACGCCTCCCCGCTCAAGCAGAGCATCGCGGCTCCGACCCGGCAGATCAGGATCGACTGGAACGCGACGCCCGCCGTGACGCTTGCCGACGTGATCGACCTGGTCGTCGCGATGAAATGGACCGCGTCACGACTTCGGAGAGGTCTGCCATGTCGTCGGTTCACGAATGTCCGCACTATGAGCGGAGCCGTCGACGACGTCCCGCCGAAGTTGATGGCAGCCCTTGACCATCTTCGCGACATCCGGCTCGTCGTTCCCACCCCGCGTAGATGTCTGCCAGCCGCAACCATCGCCGCCCGCTTCCTTCAGCGACGGGGTATCCACGTCGACATTGTATTCGGGGTGCGATCTCATCCGTTCGAGGCACATTGCTGGATCGAGCATGACGGCGTCGTACTCGACGACCGCCTCGACAAGGTTCTCGCATACGTGCCGATCGCCATTGGCGCTCTATGACGACGCGGTTCCTCGTTCTCGCCTGGCGACATGGTGACGTCCGCGACCGTGCGGATGCCATCTCGGCCAGCTTCACGGCATCGGGATTCGTTCGGCTGCTGGAGCGCGATGGCCTCATCATCCTTGCGCATCCCGACCTCGCATACAGCAGGGAAGGCGATAACGGCTTCGTCCTAGGCCGAAGGTTCGTACGATCCGAATGCGACCTAGGCAACGACGCGTCGGGGCCCGCCCGCGCCCAGGCGCTCACGTCTTTCGGCTGGGGTAACTACATCGCGATACTGGATGGTCGCGATGGCAGATTCGCCATGGCGGATCCCTCAGGCGCGGGGCGGGGACACATGATCTCCGACGAACGACTTACGATGGTCGCCGACTTCCTCACACCCACGATGATTGCGTCAGCAGGTTACAGGTCGACTGTCGATCTGCGTCGATTGTCCGCATGTCTGGTGGACCCAGCAAGCGCCCCCTTCGCACCTCTACTCAGCGGCATCCGGACGTTGGTTCCCGGTCGTCTCGTGAACCTCGCCCCGCCCCACGACGCGACGACGATATGGTCACCGGCCGCTCTCGTGCCGAACGGTGACGGTGACGGTCGGGGTCTGGTGTCGGCCGTCGACGAGGCGGTTCGCGCGTTTGCGGGGAGGCGAACGCTGATCGAGTTGTCCGGTGGCCTGGATTCCTCGATCGTGTTGGGCACGATGGCGGAATGTGCCCTTGATGCGCGCGCGGTCGCCATCGTGACATCGGCGGGGGATGTCGAGGAAATTGAATATGCGGCGGACGCCGCACGCTTGGCGAACGTGCCACTCCACATCAGCAGGGTTACGGCGTTTCCGGAATTCCGTCGCATTCTGGATGCGGTACCTACGGTCCACCCGTTCATGTACGGAACCGATGACGTCTTCGCCAAGGCAGTTGCGACGGCGAGAGAGCGGTCGGGCTCCGATGTCGTGTTGACTGGTCAAGGCGGTGACGCTGTCTTCTTCCAACCGGCGACGTTCTACACTGCGATCGATCGCTTTCGATCGCTCGGGTTACGGTCTGGTATCGGTCCGCTTCTCGATGATGCACGTCGCGCCCGCACTTCGATCTGGAGCCACATGATCCCGGCACTTCGAGACCGTTTCAGACCCGTCGGTCTTCCATCGGACAATCTGTCCAGCAACCTTCTGACCGAAAGCGCCCTGCGCTCACTAGAGCGTAGCGTTCACCCATGGGTCGAAGACGCCCGAAGCGGACCGCCGGGGCGGCTCCTTCAGATCACGATGATGGCGAACAGTCAGAACAGCCATTCGGCGCGCCCGACGGATCTCGGGGCTCCGCTACTCCATCCCCTCCTCTCACAGCCTGTCATCGAGGCTGCACTCGCCCTTCCGTCTTGGGTGCTTGCGTCGGGCTCCATCGACAGAGGTTGCGCCAGACGCGTCTTCGCCGATCGAATTCCCAAGTCCATCGCGCGGCGCCCGTCGAAGGGAGAGGCCGCCGCATATTATAGCCGGACCACCGTCGCCAACCTGCCCTTCCTTCGCAGCCACCTCTTGGACGGTGCTCTGGCGTCCGCTGGCATTATAGACGTCGATGCGATGAACGCGACGCTGAATGAGGACCATCTTTTCTACAGCCTGGACTACCGCGCACTCTCGATGCACGCCAAGTGCGAAGCATGGCTGCGGTCGTGGCAATCAGCATGAGACCGGCACGCTTCTGGTTTCGTTCGATACGCGATGATTACCTCGTTTCCGGTTTGAGGTCCCGATACGTTTCTCAATCCGTGTGGCCTGCGCGCAGACGAAGATCGAAGAACCGCACGACTCGGTCCCAGTAGGATCGGATGTTGCCCGGGGAGGCGTTCGTATGATTTTCACCCCAGTATCGCACAAGCGTCGCATCCTTGCCCTCGCGAGCTAGTTCGACGAAGGCCTGCTCGCTCTGCGACATTGCGACGAAATCCATGTCACCCGTCAGAAGGAGTACGGGAGCCTCGATCCGATCCATTCCAGTGACGGGGCTCGCCACCCCATATGCCTGCCCGTTCTGGGCAGGTCGGCGCTTCATGCGACCCTGCCCGTTCTCGGCCCACCCCGCGTTAGCGAACGAAACGCCGCGCGTCAGAGCGACCCGGTCCACACCCGATATCATGCCATGGGCGGACAGGATGTCCGACGGGCCGTTAGCCGCAACCACCGCTTTGACCCCCTTCAACTCCTCGGCAAGCACGAGGGCGGCATAGCCGCCGAAGCTGTGGCCCATGATGCCGACCCGGTCAGCGTCGATCCGACCCGTCTCGGAGGCAGCACGGATCGCCGCTTCGACCTGCGGGGCGAACGCACCCGAGACATGTCCGTTTTCCTCATTGATCGGCATGTCAGGGAAAAGCACCGCGTAACCGGCGGCGGCTAAGAGTTGGCCGTTGGTCGCCACGTCGAAGAAGGATATGCCGGCTTCGCGAGGTGTGGTCGTCCCGAACCTCATGCCGGGATATGGCACTACGATCATCGGAAACGGCCCCGCTCCGGCCGGCAGTAGCAACCAGTGGTTCGAAGACTTTCCGGTGCCATCCCGCGTCTGAAGGGGGACAGGTGTCGCGAGCGTCACGTCGGAAAGTTCACCGTTGATCCTGTCGATCTTGACGGTAGCCCCGCCTCGCGGCGTGACGAACAGTTCTTCGACGCCGTGCGCGTCGGCGCTGCGGGTCACCATGGTCTGTCGGTCAATCGCCAGGATGTCGCGGCCCTGCTGCAGCTTGAAGGACGGACCTATGCCCCCCAGTGGCGAGACCGAACGGACGACGGCGCCAACGGATAAGAGCTCGGCAGCATCAGGGTTCTGCGACGGCCGGGAACCGCGGCTCATCGGGTCGAGCAGGACGGCTTGCGTATTCGATACGTGACGTGAAACCCGCCTGATACTTCGCGGACCTACATCCCAGAGGTCTTCACCATCGCGCAGCCACAGGTGGGCGCCTTTTCCGCCGATTGGCCGGGCTTTGCCGGCGACCGCAAGAGGGATCGCCTCTCCCTGGAGGAGCCTCATCCAACGGCTTATTCCTGCGATCACGACGAGGGCGGCCGGCGTCTCGCCCGCCCACCCGGCATATACGAGGGGACGATCTGTTCCGTCCCCGTCGACGGGAGATACCGCGGCCCCGCCCAGGATCGTTGATCGTCCGTCGGTGTCCACTGACGCATAGTGCGCCTTCGACCAGTCGCTCTCGCTTCCTCGCAGAACGATCAGGAGCCGACCACAGGCAGACCACCGGAGCAGCCCGCGAAGTACATCACCGGGGACGATCCTATCCACGGCACTGGACCGATCGATGATGTGGAGCGCATGGCGCCGACTTTCGAAACCGGTCCCGATTGGAGTCGGCGGCGGCGGCACGGGTTTGCCTGCGACGACGATCGCCACTCGCTTGCGTGATGGATCAAGCGAGATGTCCACTATCTCGCCTTCGAAAAGGGTTCGGTCCTTACCAGTCGCGAGATCGATCTCGATGAGTCGACGGTTGTCGCGAGGACCTATGGCCCCATCTCGGCTCGAAACCTCGGTGGAAGAGGTCAAACCAGCCGCTTGGCGCGACCACAGGGATTCGAGCAGGGCGGTGGCGGTCGTATTCCCTGCCAAGGTCGCGGGGAGTGGGAAATCGTCCCGCGAGACAAACAGCAGATGGGTCTCGTCGGTCCAGATCGGTGCCGGCGCGGCCGCGAGCCAATCGGGCGTTGCCGCAAGCCATTTTACCGTTCTCAGCTTTAGATCGATCACGCCGAGGCTCAGATGACGACGCTGGATCCTGAACACGGAGACGTTCACGCCCGATGGCGAAAGGGATCCAAGCCAGTATCCCGCGTCGGCCTGCTGCGGAAATAGCGGTGTGAGTGGGGCGTGAGCGTCAACGGGGGTTGCGAATATCTGCGTCAGTATCCTCTGGTTCGCGTAGTTGTCGTATGCGAATTCGGGAGCCTCGCGGTACGGTCGACGGCGCTCGATCAGGATAAGACCAGCCGACGGCGCCAGCAGCACCTGGCCGTAGCTCTTGAGACCGAGATAGTCGTCCACGGTGTATCGCCGAGCGTTTGCCGGCGAGCACACGAGGAGAATCAGCGCGAACGAAGCCCGCCTGCTCATGCCATTGTCCATTCAGTTTTGATTGAGGGGCGCAGCACCGCGGGGGGGCGCGTCCGGGATCACATCACGTATCGGATCGCCAGCGCGACGGTGCGTCCGAAAGGGCTGGCATTCGTCGCGTCGAAACCGAAGCCACTGGTTCGGTTCACGAACGGCGGATCGGCATCGAGAATGTTGGTGACGCTCAGCGACGGTCGCAGCTTGGCGAACAGCCCCTTCTCCGCGGCCAGGGCAATGGTCGCGTCGATCGTTGCGAAGGGATCGATATGACGGTTCGGGACACTCACGTCATCCTTGTACCCATCGACGTAGTTGCCGATCAGCGTCGCCGACAGTGCCCGGTGGCTCCAGGTCGCCAGCGCACGCAGACGCAGGTTCGCAGGGTTCCCGACGGTGTCCAGTCGATCGACGGACGCCGCTAACGGCGTCAGACGTCTCCGATACTCGAACAGCCATGTCGCCGATATGCTGGCGGACACCTGATCCGCTCCGACAGGTCGGGTCAACCGCAGATCCCAGTCCAGACCGCTCACATTCAGCGATGCCGTATTGACGAACCGACCGTCGACGATGGCACCGAAGGATGTCGCTGGCGTCGTCCCCGCACTCGCGCCTGGACTGGTGAGAAGCGCGGTGACCGTAGCAAGATCCGCGGCATTGATCCGGGGATTCACGATGGTCACATATGAAGCGAGATCGGGGTTTGTCAGCGCTCTCGTGAGGTCTTCGAGCGCGGGCTGCGCGATCCTATCGCGAAACTTCGTGGAGAACAGGTTCGCTTCCCAGCGAAGGCCAGGGATCTGGTCGGGCTCGATCACCAGCCCCCCGCTCCACGTCCTCGCCCTTTCAGGGCCGACGTCCGGATTGCCGCCCGTAATGAATAGCGTCGGAACGCTGGCTCTTACCGAGTTAGTCAGCGCGGTAGCGACCACCCGCCTCGGATCGTTCACCTCTGACAACGCCGGAGCTCGGAACGATGTGCCCCAGCTTCCGCGCAAGGTGATACCGTTGGCCGGACGGTACGCGAAACCGATCTTGGGGTTGGTGGTCCGTCCGAAGTCGCTGTAATCCTCGTGTCTGGCAGCGAGGGACAGATCCAGGCTTCGCAGCCCAGCGGCCGCGTTTTCCCGCCCGACGATCGGCACCTGCAATTCGGCAAAGACGGCCTTGATGTCGCGCGTGCCTGGCGTGACGATGGTCGCCACCGGTAAGACGCCGGAATAGAAGCTCTCGCCCGCCCTTTCGAAACTCTCGTGCCGGAAGGATGCTCCGACCGCGACGCGCACGTTACCGCCTGCAAGTCGAAGCAGCGGTCCTTGCGCACGGACGAGCGAGTCGGTTACCGAACTGCGACGAGTCGCGATCGCGTAGCCGGCGCCAATGAAATTCAACACGGCCTGACTGTTGGACGCCCCCGAGCCGTACGGAGTGAAGTAGCCGTCGCTCGCTGCACTGTAGCTGGTCGCCACATTGTCCGCGGTGTTGCCGAGCGCCTCGTTGAGTGACGTCGAATTCAACTGGTTCGACGACACGTCCCCACTCCGTTCCCGCGCGTAACTTCCGTAGCCGTCCACCGTCCAAGCCGGACCGATGCGCCATTCGAAACCGCCGGTCGCGCTCAACGCGGACACGTTGCCCCGAACGTCGGCAGGTCCAAAATCGTTGATGAAATCATACGCGATGACGCTTGAAGTCATCCCTGCGACCCGGAGGAAGTTCGGGTTCGCGGTTCCCACTTGGAAGATCGTGAATGACGCGGGCGAACCGTAGTCGAACGTTCGGTGAGCATAGCGATTATCTGCGAAGATCTTGAAATTCCCGGTCAGATCCTGCTCGACGCGGGCATAGACGGCATGCCGTTCGATCTTGGGCGAGAGATCGGCTCCGGCATTCAGATTGCCTAGATTGCCGCCCGGTTGTATGTCGCCAGCCGTTGGTTGTCGTCCTCCGGCCAGTTCGGGAATGGCGTATGCCGCGACGTAGCTCGAAGTCGCCCGATCAAGGGACAGGATGGTACCGGGCGACGTGTAGTACCGACGTCTATCGCTACCGCCGAACGGGCGCAGGTCACCTGTCGCCGTGTAGGCCCGGTCCGCCGAGGAAAGCCGATCACGGTGTTCGTATTCATAGGCTAGGAGAACGGATCCGCCGTTCCATGTCTTGCCACCCGCCGCGCCGCCTAGAAACGTCGCCGGCTCGCCTCGCGTCCCGACGCTGCCACGCGAAGTGAATTCCACGCCGTTCAGCCGATGGCGAAGAACGAGGTTGACCACGCCCGCGACCGCATCCGAACCGTAGATCGCGGATGCGCCGTCGGTCAGGATCTCCACCCGATCGATCGCAAGGGAGGGTATCGACGAGAGATCCACGAAGTCACCGCGGCCCCCGGAACCTGCGACGCGCCGTCCGTCGAATAGCGTCAGGGTGGCATCGCTGCCGAGACCACGTAGATTCGCGGCCGGCGCCAACGAATAGTTGAGCGTAGATTGATCTGCGCCGGTCAGACTCGCGACGGGATTGCCGGTTCCACCGAAGTTGGCGGTCTGAGCCGCGATGAGCTCCCCCACGGTGCCCAGTCCCGAGCGTTCGAGGTCACGCCTGTCAAGGGTTCGCACCGGACCCGTCGGCACACCGCCGCGGATGTTGGTGCCTGTGACGACGATCTCGGCGATGGGTATCGTCGGCTCGCCGGACGAGGCGGTGGGGCTTTTAGCAATGCCTTCCCGGACTACCACGACGTTGGCCGAAGGATGGTCGATCAATAGGCCGCTTCCAGCCAGAATGTGTTCGAGGGCGACATCGGCCGTCAGGCGCGCGTTCAAACCGCTGAAGCGCAATGCCCGCACCGTTTCGGCACGGTAGAGTATTTGTCGACCGGTGATCTTGGCGTAGGCCCTCAAAGCCCCGTCCAGACTCCCAGCCCGAATGTCGAACTGCACGGCGTTCCCCTGCGCCGTCCCGGCCGTCGCGACCAGCAGCAATCCGACCGACAGAAACCCTGCGGTCATCCGGACTTTTGAAAACCCACCCATTTAGCCCCCCGTGCGACGCGCGTCACTGTCGACGCGTTGCATCGTCGGAAGGGTAAACGTCATCGCGATGGGGAAACCCTGACGAGTGACGTCTCATTCTACTCGCTAGACCGTTTTAGGTCGCAGTTTTCTGACCGGCGAGGATCTTACTGGGCTCAACCGGTCCACGCCCTGTTTCAGCCATTCCTCGGCGAACGTTTCGCGCTTCCGAACATGTTGAGCAAGTTCGCGGGTGAGCTTGGTGAAGCCGCCGACTAGCGTCTGGGCATCAAGATAGGATATGTCCGGCCCGAGGTCCTGGTCGAGCTCCATCATCGCAATCATCATGATCGTCATCAGCTTGTTGTCGGCGCACCGGATCGCGAAGTCAGGCGTTCCGAAGGACAAGGTCGCCAAGATTGCGATTGGATCGCTGTCGGTGATTTCGGCGAAATCGACGATGCGATCATAGGTCAGACGGCCGCTTCCAGCCTCAAGGTGCTCATACGATCGCGTAGGCATATCCATCGCCCGAGCGACCTCGCTCACGCGCATCCTTCGATGCTTGCGGATCGCCCTCAAAGCGTCGGCGAGCGGGTTGGGACGTTCAGGATCGATCGGCCTACTCCGACAGGACGGCACCGATCTTTCCACGAAGAGCGTGCGCAGAAAAGGTATATTTGGAATCGATCTCTAATTCGGGCGGCTTGAGATTGTCGCCGTTCCGGGCCCGAACAAAGTGTTGATCGCACCGACGAACCCCTTGGGGTCATCCACGGAGAACTCACCGTTCATCAACGCCGTACCCCCCGAGGCCGAATTGAGCACGATCGGTGATTTCGTGTACCTGTTCATGTCGATGACAGCTTCACCAAGCGGCGTCTCGTCGAACGAGAGCCGCCGTTCGCGCCAGACGGTTAGCGTTGCTACCGACCTGTCGACCGAAGAAGCGGGTCCGACGGACTGGAATTCGACCCGCTCACCGGCTTTGAGTATGGCCAGGGTCTGCGCCCCGCGCCTGATGACCACCGAACCCGATGCCAGGTAAACCCGGCTGCGGTCATTCAGACGCTGTACGTCGAAGCTGGTACCTACCGCCGTGACGGTGGCGCCCTGCCCTACGTCGACGACGAAGGGGCGCTGGGGATCATGCGCCACGTCGAAGTACGCCTGCCCCCGCACGAGGCTCACGTGCCTGACGTTCTTCCTGAAGTCGGACGTGAGACTGCTGTCCGTGTCGAGCTGAATCCGAGATCCGTCCTCTAGTTTGGCGACGGACGTCTCACCGACGGCGGTCCGGTAGGTCGGGGTCGGCAGAAGCGCACCGATCGCGAAAAAACCAAGCATGATCAAAGCCGCGATGGCGGCGAGTATGACTGCGAGTCGTACTCCGGACGACGGAAGGCGCACTGTTTCGTCATCTTGTTGCGCCTGTGTGAGTGCGGCCAGAATGTCCGGGTCGCTGCTCAGTCTGGCACTGTCGGCCCAAAGCCTTTCCACCTCTTGATAGGCTGCGGCGTTCGCATGGTTTCGCCGCCACCGCGCGAATTCACCGAGTTCGCCTGTCGTGACGGATCGGTTCTGGAGCCTCGTGAACCACGAGACCGCCTCATCCCTGCACCGCATGTCTTCGGATGCGCTCATGCTATCCCCGTCATCGCCCAAGCCGCTCGAGGCATATCGTAACCGCTCTATTGATGCGCCATTCCACCGTCTTGGTCGAGATGCCAAGCTTCCGAGCGATCTCCGCATGCGTCATCGGTGTGAAGCGGGCGAGGAGGAAGGTCTGTCTCAGGTGGTCCGGCAGCTGCAATATGGTGATCTTGAGATCCAGAAGGAAATCCTGGTCCGCCGCCGACACGAGTGTCGGCGGCGGGTGAACCGCACAGTCGTCCAGGTTCGATGTGCGGCCATGTCCGCGCAGCACCTCTCGTCTATGCCGGTCTTTCGCGAGGTTGGATGCGATGCGCAGGAGAAGCGCCCGCGGATGGCGCGACCGGTCCTCCACGCTGTAGCGCCCGAGCCTGATGAAACTTTCCTGGACGATGTCGTCGACGTCGGCGGTCGAGCCGAAGCGCATCGAGAGCTTGTGTTCCAGCCATGGCGACAACGACCGATATCTCTGATCAAGGTCGAGCTCGTCTGACGTGATCTCGGGATTCTTTCGCACGGCGTCGTTCCACCCTTCCTGCGCGAGCATGGGAACACCTGTGCTGCATACGGGGAGCGGCATCGGAACGCGCGTCTCCACGAACACCCGAAATCAACCGGGTGGATTGCATCCATCACAAGGGCTTCCACACCCCTCCACGGCCGGCGCCGTCGAAGCCGGGAACCTGAAGCATCGTCAGGTCGGACGCAAGAGGGGGACCGGGCGTTGGAACCTCTGTGAAGGTCCGCTATCTACCATTCGCTCCGCGTCTTCGTCCGCAAGGACCCCCGACAGTCGAACGAACAGTTGCTTCACGGCGCCCGGTATCACCGTGCTAACCGAGAGTGCGGGGTTCGACAACTTGCGTAGCGAGCCTACTCGGCAAGCCTGACCCGACAGACTTCCTCCACGGCGTCTCTCAAAATCACCACGTGTTCGGACAACCACTGCAGCTCCTCCCCGTTCACGCGGAAATGCGGAGAGTAGCGAGCCTCGACATACGCGCGCCGAAGCAGCTCGAACGAACGCTGAGCGAACCGCGTATCGCGCGGCCAAGCGGTGATCAGCGACGGAGCGAGCTGCTCGGCTTGTGAGCGCAGAAAATTCAGCTTATGCGACTTCGGACTGTACAGCGTCAGCACGAGCAGGACGCAGTGATAGAGCCTTTCGGTTGCCTGATGGAACTGGAACGCCGCCTCTTTCGGCGCGGGTTTTCCACGCAGGAACTCTCCCGCCTCGATGAAGTTCACGGCACTTGGAAACCATTCCTGAAAGTGAAGCAGCGCCTCCTGTCGCGCCTCCTCCTCCGAAAGCATCGTCGCCTGATTGAGAGGATTGCCCGGCGCCTCGTACAGGATGACCCCATCACGGACTATGTTTCTGAAGAACGGCCGGCCCCGGCGTAGTTGCCGGTTGAGGTCAGCCAGGTCGTGTACGATGAAGTTTACCGGCGTTTGCAGCCGGCCGGTCCCCATGTGCTCCCGCACGAGATGGTCGTCCGCCAGAGCCCAGAAGTCTACGAAATCGGTGAGCTCCTCGTGGTTGACCACGATCAGGATGTCGAAATCGGAAAAGTATCCGCCGACGGGGTCGGCCACCCAGTCCCCCCGCGCATACGAGCCGAACAGGATCACCTTGAGGATGCGGCCCGCCTTTAATCGGGGAGCGTTCCTGCCGGCTAGGGCGTCCTTGAACTCGTCAAACAGGATACGTTGAATCTCAGCCAGTTCGCGCTGCCTGTCTGCCGGAAGATGATCGATTTCGGAACGCATAGGCCGGCAAAGTAGCATTCTATACCGGTCCTTGCATTCCCCTTCCTCCGGAAACGTGCGCGCGCCCGCTCAACCCTAACGAGTCGCCAAACCCGGGGTAGATACCCTTTTCACACAACGACGCCAGGAAGACGGCGCACGCGGTCGCCCGCCCGATCCGAAGTGGTCTTGGTGGCCTTCCAGATGGACTGAAGCGGCTGGTAAGTAGCGCTGCGAGTTTTTCGTGTAAATTCCACCGGATTTGCAAGATCGTGTTACGCGACGCCGGCCTTTCAACCAACGGCAGCGAGAGACTGGGCATCGAGCAGTTTTGCGCCATCATGCCTGAGCCCGGGTTCGTGACGCACTCTGCTGCCGGACATCACCCTGACGCACGTCGCGTGGCGCAAGCGGCGTGGCGACCGCGGGTGGCGACCGCGGCTTGCGATTGTCTTGCGTACCATCTCAAGGCATTCGTAACTAAGCCGACTTACGTCAACGGAATGCACGCCAACGATACCTCAAGACGATACAGGGGCGATGCGTTTCAGGCACCCTGTGACGCGGCCGCTCTATGGCGCGGTCGCTTCATCACCGAGTTCGCGTTGGCAGAGACGGTCGTCAGCGAAGCGCTCGCGTTTCTGGCCGAGGTGGCCATCCAGGGCGCGCGGAGCCTGCTTCCACATCTGATTGGGCAGCGTTTCGCCGCTCTGAAGGCCGTCGTCGATCGGAACGGTCCGTTTTCCCAGGAGGGGGTCAGGGTAGCGAAGGCTATCGAGGAGTTCACCGATCTTCACCGGCTCCGGTCCTTCCTGTGTCACGGCGCGGGCATTGTGACGATCGACCACCACGGCCACTGGATCATCGCCCTTGATCTGCTGACGTTCCGCGGCGCCGAGATCCACCGTGATGCCATGACGCTGCACCAGGACGAAGCGAGAGTTATGCTGGATCAGCTTCACGGTGCCCGTTTGAGGCTCGATGGTCAGTTGAGGGGCATGCTGGCGACATTCACGCGATGATGTAGCATGCCGTTTCTGACGTGGCACACGGACCACCGCTCCGCTACAGCCGCCGGTTCCTTGAAGGTACAAGTCGGTGGCAGTAACCCGGGCCGCTTCAGGCGCGTATCAGCGAGGCCAGCAGATGGTCGAGCAGTCCATCGACACCGCCGGAGGGACGGCTCGGCTTGAAGGCGTTGACGACGGTCGTGACGTGGTGATCGGCGATGCAACCGACGAGATCCCCCGCGCGGACAGCCGCATCGGCCAGAAACTCCGGTAGTCGGGCAAGACCTAGGCCGGCGACCGCGGCGGCCAGCGCCGCGTCATCGTCAGGCACGGTCATGGCCCGCCGCGGCAGTATCTCGGTGCCGGAACCGAAGATCCAGGCCGACGGGCTCGCCGCAGCGACCAGCACGCCGTCATGATCGGCGAGATCCGCCGGAGTTCGCAGAGGCGCCGACCGTGCCAGATACGCCGGCGATGCGAAGACGAACGCACGGAAGTGGCCTATTTCGCGACCCGACCGCACCGTATCGATCCGATCAGTCGTGACCACGAGCGTGTCTGCGCCCGCATTGGCGACATCCGAGCGGAAGGAGATGCGCGTGTCGGGATGTTTCGCGTGGAAGGAGGCGATCGCGGGCATCAGCAGCCGGCTCAGTCCCCGATCCGCTGCTACGACCAGTTGCCCCGCGTCTCCGTCAACGCCGACGCGCAGTCGCTCTTCGACGGACGCGATGTCGTCCAGGATCCGTCGTGCCTCGCCATAGAACGTTCGACCGGCTTCCGTCAGATCGAAGCTCCTGGTGGTGCGCTGTATGAGAGTGACCCCGAGGCGGTCCTCCAGGTCGGACAGGCGCCGGCTCGTTGCGCTCTTGGCGATCT
This sequence comes from Sphingomonas faeni, assembly GCF_040407565.1. Lineage (GTDB taxonomy): Bacteria > Pseudomonadota > Alphaproteobacteria > Sphingomonadales > Sphingomonadaceae > Sphingomonas > Sphingomonas faeni_F. The sequence continues at coordinate 96,366 of NZ_JAPZPR010000001.1, read as the reverse complement.
CGAGTTTCGCCGCAGCGGAGTTGATCCCGCCCGCCTCGACTATCGCGATGTAGGTACGCAGGTCTTCGAACTTGTCAGCCACAACGTGCCCATCGCGGTCGGGAATCGCCGCTCGGCTTGCCCTTACCACATCCGGGAACGAAGGAAATCGTGCGAAGACCTGACGCGATCCGACGTCGCGTCGGAATCGAACCCGGCGGCTGGCGGCCGCCGGGTCGACGGGTCATTCGGCGACGGCGTGCGCGTATGACATCATCTTGGCGTCGAGGATCGCAAGCATGCTGCCGATCGTCGAAACGATGGGCATGGTTCCGGGCTGCGTGCCGGCGCCGGCGCGCACGGCTTCGAGCGCGAGTTCGTATCCGTGATCGTGAAACTGCCCACGCATGTCACGAACGACCATCTGGCCGTTCGCATTGAGTTTCACCACCGCCCCGATCTCCGCGAAGACGAGGACCGCCGGGCTGCGACGATCGCGTTTCCAAAGGCGGCCGTCCTGCAGCGTCGTCACGCGCGTGAGCCCGTCCGTGACGACGACATGGAACCCGACCGGACCGGCGTGGGGGGCGTCAAGATCGAACGAGGGGAAAATGACCTTGTAGTTCTTGTCGAGACCGAAGCGCGCCAGCGACGCCTGATCCGCCTCGGTAGGACGCGGGCCGCCGATGAAGACGGTGTCCGCGTCGACCTTGGGGTTAGGCTTCGCGCCGCGCGGGGTCATCTCGCGGCTGAGCGCGACGATCATGTGGTTCATCGTGTACTGGTCGAATGCGTTGGTCATGATGTTTCCTTTTATGGCGCCCGGGGGCGCGGATGTCTGATGCTCGACGAAGACCTCCGGAGGATTTTCCCCTTCCTTCCGTCCTCAATTGCATCGCTCGAAATGCAGAGCCCGGCGGCACTCGCCGGACCATCGACTGCGCCCGGCGCGGGAGTCCGGCGCAGGACCGCCGTCGTCGGCCGAATTTTTCACGTTAACCGCTTTCGTCAGCGCTTTCGTAACGCTTGGCAGCGTACAGAAAGATATGCTGAAGCCGACGATCCGATGAAGAGGATCGTGCGCATGGGCAGCCCTGCCGGGGCTTGCCAATTTCAAATGCATTAATTTTCCCGTCTCCCGTTGGTTACGCCAACGAAAAAGACCGAATGGGAATGCCCGAAGGCATGTGGGGCGTCCGACGATCGGCGACCGTGACCGGCTCCGCGCCCTGCGACAGGCGCGGGATGCCCGGATCGGCCTCGAGCCTGGACTGCGAGTCGTGGAATCGAATGCTCAAAGCGAAGACGCGGCCGGAGACATGACGTGGCCAGGCTCCGGTGCCGATGTGCGACGCGAGGTTCGACCGCCGCATCCGAAGGCGCGGACTTCCGCGCGACGCCCGCCCTCAAGCTACCCGACTGCGGCGGGGCGGCGTCGCGGCCGCCGGCCGGATGAGCAGATGAACGAAGCCGGGTGACGGGCCCGCCGATATCTGGTCGCGAGGGTGACCGTCGCGCTCAGGTCTCGTCGAGTTCCATCCCGCGGTAGCGTTCGGCCGCCCCTCGAAGCATTGTGATCTGCGCAGTCGTGTCGCCGACGTCCCCGAGCGCATTTGCCGCGGCGGCGAGCAGCGTGGCGGGAAGGTGCGGAAGGACGTCCACGTGACGGGCCTGCACAAGCGCGGCTAGAGCCCACCAGAACGGAACGTCCGATCCGGTCACGCGCGGCCAGGCCTTCCACCGCTCCCGCGGTGCGGGATCCTCGAGGTAGCGAAGGTAGCGCATGGCGCGCGCACTGAGCTTGGTGGCGTCGGTGCCGGACCCGAGCCCATCCAGTATGGCGATCGCGCGCGTGAAATAGTAGTCGGCCTCGCACAACCGTTCGCCTCTTACACGAGCCTCGGCCTGTTTGACGGGCGGCGGTGCCTGCACCCCTTCGGCCTTGGAATGCCTCGGGACCCACCCGTCGAGAAGCAGCAGATCCTCGAACTCCGAGCGCACGGTGTCGGCGTCGACCGCCATCGGTCCGACACCGAGCCAGTCGATCATCCGCGTCAGAAGGCCAACGACGTCGAGAAACCATGCGCCGCCGATGGCGCCGCTTACCAATGGAACGAGGTCGTTCCCGGCAACTATCCGAAGATCCCAGGCATCGGCTGCGGTCACGTGACGGCCGCCCGCGGGCCCGGCCGCAGCCAGGGCCGCCGGAATGACGCAGACGAAGGTGTCGCCGCGGTGACCTGGGACCGACGTCGGCTTTGCGGATGCGAGGAGAGCCCGGACGAGTTCCGGCCAGGCATCGCGAACCATTTCCGCAGCCACCGCCCCGGGAACGAAGGCCTCGGCCAAAGCGAACCAGACGGAATAGGCGTAGACCTCGGCCACTCCGTATCCGGCGCGTTTGGCCTTTCCGACCCGCAGCCCGGGAGGGAAGTCGCGAACGTTGAGATGCTGCAGTCTCGCCCGCACCACCGTGGCCGCGTCGAGCGCGTACATGCCGGCGATCACCGCCTCAACCTTTCGGATGGAAATCATGGCTGACGATAACCGCGTCGTTATGGCATTGCAATTAGCGAAATTCTTAGCCATAACGATCTCGTTATGGATAACCATCGGTCTCAGTCTGAACCTGGGGGGCCACTTGCCGGGGCTCGCTGATCTCGATCGCCGCCTGTCGCGCAAGTTGGAGGCGGGGCGTGGCATTCAGCTCAGTGCCGACGACTTGAACCTGCTCGTCGAGACGGGCGCCTACGACGCGTTCCGAGGAGCCGTCGCCGACCATCAGAGGAAGCAATGCCTGCAACGAAGCGTGCCAAGCCGGTCTACCAGCGTGGGGGCTACAAGCTCTACCGTCGAGCCGACCGCGAAGCGTTCGAAATCGTCTGGTACGACGACGAGCGAAAGCGCGAGCGAAGCGCTAGTGCGCGCACAGAGGATGTCGCAGCCGCACGTGCTGCGCTCGATCGCCTCTACCTAGAACGCACGCGTGGAGACGCTTTCTGCCCGACCTGCGGCCAGCCCCGGGCCGCGGACGGGGTCTACGTCAGCGCGGCGATCGCGGATTATCTGACGCTGTCGGCCGATAAACCGTCCATCGACGCCATCAGGGCCAGGCTTCAGCATGTGCTGCTCTATCTGGTCGACAAGGACCTGGCGACGATCAAGTGCGACCGGATCGATGCGGCATGGGTGGAGCGCTTCCGCAAATGGCTCGCGGCCCGACCGATCGTATCGCCGACGGGAAAGACGCGGACGCGATCGCTCTCGACCGTCGAGAACAGCGTTCTCCAGCTCGCGGCGGCGATCAACGAATGCGGCGGGATCAAGGCACGGTTCAGGTCGCTGCAGCCCAAGGATGTGAACCGCACTCCGCAGTTCAGAGCCGACGTTCCGCAGCTGGCGGCGATGTTTCGGTACTGCCTCCAGCCGGACGCCCGTTCCGACAAGGAGATTGAGCGCCGGAAGCGCGAGCGAAGCGGGCTTCTCGCGTTCCTCAGGATCAGCGTGACGACCATGGCGCGCCCCGACGCCGCGCACGACGTCTCGACCGCCCCGGAACGCGGTCAATGGAACAGCGGACGCAGCGTACTCAATCTCAACCCCGTGGGACGACGACAGACCCGGAAGTACCGCGCCGTGGTTCCGGTCGGCGGACCGATGCATGCGATCCTCGATGCTACGACGGGAATGCTGGTCAGCGGGCAGTCGGTGAAGTCGGCGTGGGAGAGCATGGCGACCGCACTCGACCTGCCGAGTGACGGCGAAAGCGGAATGAAGCTTATCAGGCGTTCTGTGGCCAACCTCGTCAGAGCGGAACTGCCTCAGGAGGCTTGGGGGGAGCTCGAGATGTTTCTCGGCCACGCCAGGTTCGATGACGTGTCCGATCTCTACGCGCCTTTCAGTCCGGACTATCTCCGACGCGCCCTTGCCGCGATTGACGGGATCGTCGCCAGGATCGAGAGCTTGGTACCCGGCGCCTTCTTGATCGACGTGGGCCAGAGCGAACCAGCCGTCGACTTACGTCGCGTCCAGGCCTTCGCCTCGGGCAGAACTGGACCGAACCGCCCGGTGTAATGACGTCATCAATTACTGATCAACGCTACTCGTCTCGTCAGACGTCTTTGCCACAGGACACACCGATCTGATCATCAGTTAGCGCGCGGAAGGAAACTCGTCGTGGGAGCGAAGATTGCCGAAAGCCTCATCGCGGATATGCCGGCCAGCCGAGCTTGGTGGCGCCTGCGGGCTGCCGACGCCGATTCACTGGCGTCGCGAAGCGGCGGCTCGTCGGTCAGGTGGTCGAGAAATCGGATCGAATGGGTCGGCAAGCCTTGGGACGGCGCGTCGGCACTCCGCGTTGGAGAACACGCGGTGGCGGGCGGCGCCATCAAGCGATTGCTATCGCAACTGAAGCCGAAGATCGAGAAGCTTGACGTACCTTCCGTCAAGGCGCCGACCGCAGGTGACGTACGGGCATGCGTCGCTGGACTCGCTGAAGACGAGCGTCTCGCCATCGACGTGGATTTCGAAGATTTCATCTTGCCGATTGCCATCGCCGCAACCGCGTTTGACGGCCCCCCCGCCTCCCTGGGTTTTATAACCGAAGGGGTGCTGAGGCACGTCGAGGCAGCGGCACGGAACCGCGAGCCCATCGCACGACGCGAAGCAGCGTTGCGCCGCGCAGTGGAGGAGACCTCGAAGCGGATCGGCGCCGGATGTACGCCGCTATGGCTGCGCTTGGATCCCGCCGCCTTCGATGAACGACCCGATCCGCCTTTCTCCCGTCATTACAAGTTGGTGATGACGGTCCTCGACGACTCCCTTTCGTCATCGCCGAGTTTGCCGGACGCCGTCTGGACCGTTGCTGACATCCGGGATCATCAGCGGCTTCATGGTCATGCACAGCGGCGACGGAAAGCTGCGCTTTCCGCGTTTCGAAAATCCGGTTCTAGCGGAACGATGACCGAAACCTCTCTGGCACTCGTCCAGGCCCTCGCTCTCGATCCGTTCGAGACGTTGCAGTCCGCGCACGTTGCTCGAATTCGGGATCCGAGTGGTGCCCTGCACATCCGAAGATGGGGATGCACGAATTCCCTCAGCTGGATCGAGGGCGTGCTGCGGACGTCGATCCAGTTCCCTCAGGGTCAATATGACGACGGAGAGCTGACGATGTACGGCGACCATCCGGACTCGTTGGCTCTTGCGTGCGAAGGACGGCCGCTAACTGCGATCATGGACCATCCCGCCTTTGGCGCGCGTGACCTCATGGTTACGAGCGCTAGCTTCTCGGATGATGGGTTGTGTCTGTGCCACCCCAATCACGTGATACCCGTAGATGATGATGCAGTCGCCTGAACCATGGACGTTGAATGAAGTGACGGCTTTTTAGGCCATGACCAGGTGATGACGCGGTTTTGGGGGATCGGTCACATCATGAAATTTCATCGGGCTTGCCGAAGTCCAAGCGTCGTCGCGACCCGAGGCCTTGCCGAGGTCACGCATCCGCACGCCGGTCTCGGATCGGAACGTTTCCTGCCTGGACATCGCCCACTCGGTCATCGAAGCCCACCAAGCCGCAGATGACGGATTGATCAAGCTCACCATCTGGGCTTACAACCGTAGGGTTCGCGAGCACGCGGACCGAGGCGTGGAAACCTCGCTATTAGTTGCCGAACGCCCGGCCCGAACCAGTTTCGGCCGGGAGGCGGACGCGTATGTCCAAGGCCCCCGGGCCCAAAGGCGTCCGCGCTCGTCTAATAGCGAGTTTCCAACTTCCGGCTCACGGGCCGGCACCGCTTCGTCAACCGAAGCGGTGCCGCCGGCTATTCAGTCAACGGGCGCCGACGCGAGGGGAAACGCGCGTGGGTGAGATGAAAACGGATGCCCTTGGCCATTCTGGTGGCGACGCCGGACTGCACCGAGATCTGGGCAATTTGGCGACCGAAGGGGCCGAAGCGGTGAGCGCACGTGTAGCCGCCTCGGGCGGGCTGCGCAGTTGGTTGATCCAACCCCGCCGCATAGGCGGCACGACATATCACGGCCGATGCGTCATCGCTCGGGTACGGCACGTGACCTACCAGCAGCAATCGACCACACACGGACGTAGCGCCGGCGTCTTCGGACTTGCTAGCGACGGACGCGGTTTCGTGACCGGCGGCGGGGGCTTCGTCGATACGGATCACCGTGGCGTGATCAGCGTCGTTGTCGAAGACGAGGACGCACGCCACACGACGCACGAACTACCGTCGGAAATGGCCTTGCTCGAAGGCGGCATCCTGCGACTCGACTTGATCAACGATAGTCTCGTGAGTGCCGCCAACCTTACGGGACGCCAGGACGGCATCGTGCTTCTTGGTCCATCCGCGTTCATCGGCACTGCTTCGTTCACGAAGCTTCACGGCGTCCTGATGTTCGCAACGCTGCTCATGGCCGGCCAGATCCTGTCGCCGCACCCGATCGCTGGCTTGGCGATGACGGGAGCTTTCGCAACGCTGCCCCTCCTGCGCCTGCGTCGCATCCGAGAACTCAGGCATGAACGTCTCGAACTCAAGAACTACATGCTGGAGGTGATGTCATGATCCTATTTGCCATCGCCCTGCAGGCGGCGCCTCCGACGATCATAGATTGGCAGCCCTTCCCCATACAGCGAACGCCCGATGGCGGACTCTATGATCGGACATCGGCGACCCGGAGCGGCGACATCGTCAATACATGGATCAGGTTCGTCAACATGGAGCTGAAAGGCGTCAACGAGGCGGGTGAACAGACCGACTCTCACATGGAGGTCGATTGCCGGAAGCCCAGGATGAAGATGCTGGCGTTCCGGGTCGTTCGCCGCGACGGCACGATACTGAAGAGCACCGTCAGTGGCCCTTCGGAGCTCGGGTGGCATATTATGAGGATCGGAATGCGAGGCTACGACATCAGAGCAGGCATTTGCAGCCGAGTTCGATAGATACACGGCAGTGTACGACCTGCACCTCACCGCTAAGCGTCGAGCATCCGACGCGAGCACCGTCGGTCGGCTGACGTCGTTTACGGTGTTCCCGCAAATCCGCTTGGTCACCGTAGAGACCAATCGAATTATCCCAGAGGCGGCACGGTCGGCGCCTTCAGGCATGACACGGGACGGTAGCGTGTGGGCTAATGGATCCGCATTGGAACATTGAGAATGCTCACCGGCATTCGTTTGAGGGCACGGGCGCTGGCGACGGTCATCGTCACCGAGTAATCGGTGCGGTCGGCGGTCATGCCAATACCAACGCTGGTCACGTCCGCGTCTTCTCAAAAACGGGCGGCGGCAGCCAACTTCGCCCTTCGCGCGTCGTCACGTGAGTGCCTAGGACGCATAGCGACTAGCTCCAAAACCGTCTGCTTCCACCCTGCAATAGGTTAGCGTAGAGTTCCGCGAATACCGCGTAAACGGAACTGAAGTTAGTGAGAGCCACCCGGTTGGGAGTGTTTGCCGTGCTGCCGTAGAAGAGCATGCCGAGTCCAAACCCATCCTCGTCGCAGAGAAGCGATCCGCTATCGCCATTGGCCGCGAACACCGGCCGGCCGACCTCGACCTGAACCTGTATCTGGTTGTTGAAGCGACACACCATGGGCACGACGCGACTTACCGAGTACGTCATGTAGTCATCGCCCCCGACCGCGAAAACCCTCCCGCTCGTCACTCTGGCCTTCGATACCTTGTCCTTGAGGCGGAGTTCGCGTTGCGTCACGCCCCTCAGCCTGATGGCGTGATGGCGGCCAGCCCGCGGTTGGTTCCGATCGTGGAGGTGGAAACCAGATCCTCCGCGAGATGGGCGACGGCACAGTCGACCATGTTCGGACCCGATGTCATCAGAGGAACGACATGCCTCAGCGGCCCTGTGCGCACCCCGATCTTAATCCCGGCAACGGCACGCCCTGCAAGGGCGCGCCTGCTATGTCAGCGCTGCCATATGATCAAGGATGCAGCCGAGCATCGCTGGCAGCGCTCGTGGAACGGCTTTCGACTCCGCGATCCGCGATAACTATGAGGACTCCCGCCTCGCGCGCGAACGCACCGCCAGCAGCTAGATCGATGTTCCGGGCGCGCTCGCTTCGACCGCGAAGTTGGCGATCCGCACCCGCCCTAAGGTGGTCTCAGAACCTTCGGCGACACCGTGATCCGCGAGCTTATCTAGCATGAGGCGAAATGTTGCGACACTCCGTGTTGTCCAATACGGCCTTTGTCTCGCCGTTCGCCATGGCTAAGGTCCCGCCGGTGTTTCCAATGGAGAACGAAAAACATGAACGTAAGTGATTTGGCTAAAGGCGTCGCGGAAGCGACCGATTCGAACGAAGCCGACGCGAAGAAGGCGATCACTGCCGTATTCGACCAGATCGCGGCCGCAGCCGTGAGGGGCGAGGAGGTTTCGATTCCAGGGTTCGGCAAGTTCACCGTCAAGGACCGCCCGGAGCGCGAAGGCCGCAACCCCGGCACCGGTGAAGCGATCACAATTGCTGCTTCCAAGAAGGTTGCGTTCACGGCCGCCAAGGGGCTGAAAGACAAAATGTAAGAGGTGGGCGCCGACGAGTAACCTCGTCGACGCCAACCCCAAGGATATCTTCGCATGCGAACGGTATCGTATGGCGGCAGAGGAGGTCGACCTCGCGGTCACGTTTCGGTATCCGACCTCCTTATGAAAAGGACGAGAAATACCCCGTTGGTGACATCTTCCCGATCGGCAAGAAAACCCCGTTCTACGGCAACGCAATCGTGCAGGACGGTGCTGAGCGTAAACTTGGGCGGATGGAGTGGGGCGTGCAGGCGTAAGTGGCCAGCGCGCGTGATCCCTCGGTTAAGCCTACAAGTTCGTAACGAAAGTGCGAAATCTGAACTCAAGTTTCTCGCGCTCGATGCTGACGACGCCGGCACGCCGGTGCCCGGTACCCAGTTTTCGAAATACGGGCTGGCACTTGGCGACGGCAATAAGTCGCTGCACTGGAATGACGTACTCAGCCTTCCAATCTTTGCCTTTGCAGGGATCTGGCGTACGACCGAGCGCGGCAACGGCTATGGCTTTCTGACGACCGATCCGAACAATATTTGTAGATATCAGCGGTAATTGGCACGCTTCCGTCAGAGGTAAATGTCACCCTGCATCCGCCTTGTCTGCCCCCTCACTCGTCGAAAAACGAAAAGTAAAAGGTCGAGAGGCTGACTTGTAGCACCTTCGCGACCTTGGCGGGCTCGTCCCCCGCCAGCAGCTTGCGTGCCGTATCTACCTTGTCCGGCGTCAGCGCCGATTTCCGGCCACTGCCGATACCACCCTTCTTCCGAGCCGCAGCCAAACCGGCAATTGTTCGCTCCTTTATCAACTCGCGCTCCATTTCGGCAACGGAGGCGAGAATATTGAACAGTAGCCGTCCCGAGGCCGTGGACGTGCCGAAACCGTCCGTTAGTGTTCGGAGGTCGATCTTCCGTGCCGACAGGTCCGCAGCCAGCGTAATAAGGCCCTGGATCGAACGGCCGAGGCGATCGAATTTCCAACTACAATGCAATCGCGGGCACGCGCGAAGCGCAGGGCTTCCACTAACCCCGGCCGATCGGCTTTCGCGCCGCTTGCCTTATCGGTGAACAGCTTTTCGCACCCGGCTTTGTTCAGGGCGTCGGTTTGCAGCGCCAAGTCCTGATCGGCCGTCGAAACACGCGCATCGCCAATCAGAATCTTTCCCGTTTTCCCATCGAAATTGGCAATTTCGGGAATCTTAAATAGGGAACAGATTTTGGGAAAGCGAAACCCACAAGCGTCCGTCAGCGCGATCGAGGCGGCGAGGTTCCCGCCAGACGTTCCTTTTTGGGAAGGCCGGTTCAGCAGGGAGCTTCCGTTCCTACCCTGTCATCCCATAATGATCATCTCGACCGCGATCAGCGCGAGCAGGAACATCACGAACTGGCGGAAGCGTTCGACGGGTAGGCGCTTAATAAGCAATCGCCCTGCCCAAGTGCCGGCGATCATCGCTAGACCCATTGCGATTGCCAACGGCCAGAAGGCCGGCCCAAGGTCGATCGTCGCGCCGTAAACGACCGTTTTGGCACCATGCATCGCTATGGAGGCGACTGCATCGCTTGCGACATAAGCGAGCGGCGGAAGCCCAAGGCTTAGGAAGACCGCAGCACCGAGCGGTCCAGCGCTACCGACCAGCCCCGACAACAACCCGGTGACGCCGCCCCCGATCACCAGCACCCGGCGCGACGGCTTGAACGCGATCATGCCCGTTGCTTTCAGGATGACGAACAGCAGGATCGCAATGCCCACGATCCGGGCGACGAGTGCGGTCGGGAGCGACGCGAATGAGAGTGCGCCAAGCATCGAGAAGGGGAATGGCAGCGGAGAGGAACAGTAACACGGGACGCCAGCGGATATGCCGCCAGCCCATCCCGGCGCGCGCGCCGTTGCCAATGATCTGGACGATCGTCAGCAGCGGCACCGCCTCTGTCACGCCGACAACCTTGTCCAACAGCGGCAGCAACAGCAGTGCGCCGCCGAACCCGGCCGAGCCGGAAATCGCGGCAGCCGCGAAGGCGCCTACGATAAGCAGTACGTAGTCGATCATGCGGCGCTCGCCCCAATGGCGCGAGCGCCGCTATTGATCAGTCGTTGTCGTCCTTGTCGCGCGACACGATTTTGAAGTCCGCCGACAACTTCAGATCGTACAGGCCGCCCTTGCAGCGTGCGTTGTCGACCTCGTAACCACCATCGTCGCGCTCGATCTTGGTGGGGTTGGTGCAACCAGCGGCGCGAACCGCTTTCATCACCGAGGCGCGCTGTGCACGGGTGGGGGTGTCGTCGTCTGCAAGGGCCGGGGTCGCGATCGCAAACGTGGCCAACGCCGCAAGCAGCATCTTCATGTTGTCTCTCCCGTTGTATATCCGCGCCCAACGTCGGGCCGTTATGGCCGTTCCCGACTAACCCGGTAATCGGCAGTATCATCGGCCGTTCCAGGGCGTAACCGACCAGTGTTCCAACTGTTTGTAGACGATCACCTTGTCGCCGAGCAGATCACCGTGTCGTCGGCAGAACAGGTCAAGCTGGTCACGCTCGCCTACGAGTTCGACGCAGATCGTCAAATGCGGATCAGCTATTTCCGATCCATGCTCACGGATCGGGCCGTGGTTGCTGAATCCGTATTGCGTGTGTTGCGCAACGGCATTGATGATGCCGTCCGCTTTGGCCGTTTGGATCAGTTCCCGATAGAGCGGCTTGGCTCCCCATAGCGTGCGCAGGCTGCGCTGACCGATCCGGTCGGACGGCTTCATGTAGATGCGCAGCATCCCGATTTCGCAATGCTGGACGGTGAAACGATCGGACATGGGCAAACCTTCGATTGGTGCGGGGATCAGGGGCGGGTGCGGCGCGCGGCGCGGTGCGCCCGCGCCTCGCGAAGCGTCGCATTCGCGGTAAGGCCGGTTGTCGACACTTTCGGCACGGCAACGCGCTGCGACAGGTAGATGCCGTTGTGACCGGAGCAGAGGTAGGCGACGAAGCAGGCCACCGCGATCGGCACCGCATAGGCAGCGCCGAACAGTTCAATGCCCATGAAGGTGCAAGCGAGCGGTGTATTGGCTGCGCCTGCGAACAGCGCGACGAAGCCGATCGCGGCGAACACGCCGGTCGGCACACCGAACATAGGGGCGAGTGCATTGCCGAGCGCCGCGCCGATGAAAAACAGCGGCGTGACCTCGCCGCCCTTGAAGCCGGCGCTAAGGGTGACGACGGTGAAAAGCAGTTTGAGCGCCCAGCTCCACGGATGCGTGTCAGGGCCGAAGAAGCTGAAGATGGTCAGGCTGTCGGGCGTCGCCGCCAGCGTGCCGAGGCCGAGATAGTCGCGCGTGCCGAACAGGTAGACGAGCGCGATGACTGCGATACCGCCGATGACGGGGCGCAGCGGGCCATAGGGGACGATCCGCTTGAGCCACCCGCCGAGCGCGTGATTGGCTTCCGCAAAGGCGAGGCCGACCAGCCCGAACGCCACCCCGGCGATGCCGGCCTTGGCGACGAGCAGCGCATCGACCGGCACCAGCGCGTCGATCCGGTAGACGCCGTGGTGAATGCCCCAAGCGAGGCACGTCCAGTCGCCGACCAGCGCTGCGACCAGGCACGGCACCAGTGCGCGATATTCGACGCGTCCGATCGCCAGCACCTCCAGCGCGAACACCGCACCCGCGATCGGCGTGCCGAACACCGCGCCGAACCCGGCCGCGATGCCGCCCATCAGTAGGATGCGGGTGCCGTCTGCATCGAGCTTGAGCGCGCGACCAAAGCCGCTGGCGAGACTACCGCCCAACTGAACGGCGGTGCCTTCCCGGCCGGCCGAACCGCCGAACAGATGCGTCACCACTGTGCCGAAGAAGATCAGCGGTGCCATCCGCAACGGCACACCGCCGCCCGGTTCGTGGATTTGCTCAACAATGAGGTTGTTGCCGCCCTCCACCGAACGGCCGGTCAGATGGTAAAGCAGTCCAACCACAAAGCCGCCCACCGGCAGCAGGTAGAGCAGCCAAGGCGATGCGAACCGCAGGCGTGTGACCGCTTCGAGGCTCCATAGAAACGCGGCGCACAGCGTTCCGACGAGTGCGGCCATTGGCGCTAGGATCAGCGCCCAACGCATGACCGACACGGCATGATCGTGACGGTTGCGGACGAACGCCGCGACGTTCAACTCGGTAATGAGATTACGAAAGGTAGCTCGCACGATTCCTCCTTGCTGCCTTGCGGCGCTTGGTAGGAATCATCGGCCCTTGCGAGGGCGGTTCGGCCAAATAGCCCGGCGGAAATCCATCGCCGTTGCCGCGCATATGTCGTCCGACGGCAATTTCGTCAACGGTTGGGTCTAGTCAAATTTCTCGTTTCACCATCCTTTGCGAGAACACCAGACGCCCCGTCTGTGATGCAAAATCAAAAATTGCATCAATCCGGTGGGGCTATCGATTGGTCGGGAGCCGAGCATTTGCCGACATACTGGTCCTATGTCATCACAGTCGCCCAGCGGGAGGGTAGAGCGTGCCGGTGATGTTTTTCCAAGAGCTACTCGTAAGGACTTCTGCGGCACTTGCCGCTCAAGCTACCACGTTCCCTCCCCCCCCGCCGCCTCCCAGCTCTTTCGAGGCGCTTGAACCGCCTATGGGGGAACAGCACCTCGTTGTCAGGTGCGGGGTTGAGAATCTTGAGGTGCTATATCGTTGGCGGGATCGCAGTAACGAGGTGGTGTCGTTTAGGTTCTGGCGTAAGCCGCTCTCGGTGGAGGAGCTCGCGCGCTTGAACACTTGGTTGCGTGAGTTGCGCAGCCCAGCCGTCATCACGACGTGGTGCAACCCGTTCGGAGCCGACGTGATTTTCCAAGAAGCCTACACGAGGCTGTCGGGAGATCGAAAGCGCATCCGGATCAACTTCGCATACGGCCACCTCTCCCGCGTGAGTGCGTAGTCGCGCAATTCGGCACTACTGATGCAAGTCTAGCAAACATGCGATTGCCGCGAACACCCAATTACGACAGATTCCACGCGCCTAGTTCGGGAGATGTAAAATGCTAATAGCTTTTCTGATGCTGACCGTCGCTGCCGAGAAGCTGCACGTTATAGCCACCTTTAATACGACCCTGCCTAATCCCGATAAAATGGTAGCCCAGCAGATCGAAAAACCAGCCGATATTTCATCGGAGAATTTTGCCGCTCAGTTGGTCGAAGCAGAAGGCTTAATATCGTGGAACCCACAAGATCCGGTCGGTTCAAGGCCCGGTGCGATATTACCCTTCAAGGCTCGACACGCGGCTAATGGCCGTGAAGTCGTCGTCTACTTTTCCTACAACGCTAGGACTGTGTGCAAAATAAGTCGCGAACGGGGTGGATTTTCTAATGTTCATCAGAAGGCAATTCGGTGGTGCGCTACCTCGTTGGGTATCTCCCTGCCTGCCAAGCGTTCGCCAGTAGCGCCAACTACGCCATCGGTTGACGCAAAACTGTGAGGTTTGCGCCTCTACGCAAAGGACAGCCACGCCTTTGGGATACGCCCGACCGCCGATCCGATCACTAGAGAATGGCCGCGGCAGGTCAACAATGGTTGCTTAATATCGGCGTGTGATTCGGCTCCGTATCTAGCCGCTCCCTTCCTGGGGATGCGTCCGTTCCCAAAATTCGATTGATTCCGAGAACGCCGATGCTTTCTCGCCAGACTTCCCAGTTGAGAAAGCCAATGAACCGTGATGGCAGCGTCAGGTGGTGACCAGATCGGCGAGTATTCTAGGCTGCTCGTTATGCACAAAATGCCCGGCGTCCGGCACGGTGACCAACCTGCCACCGATCGCGACGATAGCTGCGATCTGTTCGGGGCTGGCGGCATGGTCCCCAGCTCCGCGCACAAGCAGCATAGTCCCCTTCCACTCCGCGACCCGCATCAGCATCGGTTCGTAGAAGTCGGGCGATTGCATCAATGCCATGCCAGGCACCTGCCCTTGTTCCCACCGCGCCTTCGGCAGGCCAGAACGTGTCGCCAGCCGCGACATCATCCCAAAATTCTTCCTCTGGGCTACGTAAAGTTCCTGCCGGCGTTCACCCAGCGCCGACAGCACCTTGCTCATAGACTCGACAAAACCCGGTCCGACCTTCGTCGCTGGATCGGCAAGCCGATTGACTGCCGACGCCGATGCCGGGTCTATGCCGTTCAATAATTGCGCGGCCGAGGCGGAAAGCCAGTGCAACGAACTTGCCGCGTCGTAGGCGGGGCATTCCAACGTCAGGCGAGTGACCCGGTCCGGGTAGGTCAGGGCATAGTGTAACGCGAGCATCCCGCCGAAGCTGTGTCCCACCACCTGCCAGCGATCGATTCCAAGCGTTACCCGCAGTGCCTCAAAATCGGCAACGATGGTGGCCACACTGATCTTGGCTGTCTTCGGAATCGGTTCCGAACGGAGCACCCCGCGCTGATCGACACTTATCAGTCGAACCCTGCCTGCGAGCGCGGGCTTCATGGCGTCCTCGAAATCCAGTGCGCCCGCCCCCGGCCCACCGTGCATGTAGACAACGACCGGCGCGTCCCTCGGGCCGCTCTGGTCGACTCATAACCGCGTTCCGTTGACCGAGATCAACGATCCGCTGCCAGGGGCGGCTGCAAGGTCTGCCGCCGTGTTGAATAGCGGGGCAGCGAATAGGCCAGCCACGACGTTACGTCTTCCGATCATCCACTGCTCCCCAAGCTACCGCCCCGCCCGCGGGCGCATGTTGCATCCGGAGCAGGGAGTTCTGTTAATAACAGAAGGTGCATTTTAGCGTAGCAGCGGGCTTCTTGGGAATTAATCGATCCCGGGATTGCGTGGGCCGTCTCGCTCGTCGTTCTTTTTTGGGAAGCCCTCAACCCTCGCTAGGTCTGGCAAGACGGTCGAGTAATTCGCTCAGCAACAGGCATTCGCCAGGCGTCAGCACCTTGCTGCTGCCAAGGTGGGCGCGCAGCCCTACCGCTAATGACGCGAGATCGGCATAGTCCTGGTCAGGTGATTTGGTGACGATAGATGCGATCACGCTGTCTCGTATGACGGACGAGAGCTGCGGGTCGCGTTCTGCCTCGGGGATCGCGAGCAAGGTTGTCACCGTGCCGATCCCGGCGGCGTGGATCAACGCTACCGCGCGTTCTACGGGCATCCGCAGCCGCGCTGCTCTAGCGATGCGTTCCACCCGCTCGCGCAGGATAGCGATGCCGGCGAGCATGGCTGGTGACTCGGAAGCGGGCGCACCCACCTCATTCATGATTGCGAAGGCAGCCGGATTGGCGAGGCCAAAAGTAACGTAGCTGTCCCACGCATTCGCCAAGTTCTGCACTGGATCGGGGTGTAGTGGCATCGCCTCCTTGTCGGCGATGAATGCGGCTTGCCCATGCTCTGCTACCGCGTTCAGCAGCCCCCGCTTGTCCCCGAACAGGCGATACAACGTAGGGGCCTGGATCGATGCCGCCGACGCCACGGCACGCGTCGTCAAAGCGGTGATGCCACCCGTGGCGATAAGCCTGGAAGCTGCTTCGAGAACACGCGTCCGAACGTCGTGCGTTTCCGGCTCGGTTTCCGTTCTCATCGCCACGTTGCCGATTACCATTGATGCGGCCTGACCGGTAGCAGTGATTGCACCAGATCCCTAACAATGATAACACTTTCCTGTTTCCATTGGAAAGGTTTGGTCATGATCATCGTCACGGGAGCAACGGGCCAGCTGGGCAGAGCTGTGGTTCGAAACCTGCTCCACCGTGTTTCTGCCGATCAGATTGCCGTCAGCGTGCGTGATGCCAGCAAGGCATCCGATCTGGCGGCACAGGGTGTCGAGGTCCGGGTCGGCGACTTCACCGATGTGGACGGCCTTGCGAGAGCATTCGCAAATGCCGATCAGGTCCTGATCGTTTCCGCCGACAAGCTGGGTGAGGACGCGCTGCGGCTCCATCGAAGCGCAATCCACGCCGCTCGGAGCGCGGGCGTCCGCCGCATCCTCTACACCAGCCACATGGGCGCGCGCGCCGGCTCGCCGTTCCTCCCCGCCGATCAGCACGCGGGAACCGAGGCGGAACTTGCCCAAAGCGATCTGGCATACACCTCGCTGCGCCACGGTTTCTATGCCGAAAGCTGCCTTCAGATGATCGGCGATGATCTGGCTAGCGGAGAACTGCGCGTCCCCGAGGACGGCCCGACAAGCTGGACGGCGCGTGCCGACCTTGCAGAAGGCGACGCAGCGATCCTCGTGGCCGACCGCGACTGGAACGGCATCACGCCGCCACTCACCGGCACCACGGCGATCACTATGGCGGAGATCGCCGTGATCGCTTCGAACGTGACCGGACGTGAGGTGCGCCACACCATCATTTCCGACGACGAATGGCGGAACGCCAGGATCGCAGCCGGCATGCCGTCCTTTTATGCCGACATCCTTCTGGGAGTGTTCCGGGCGGCACGTCGCGGCGACTTCGCCGCCACCGATCCGACCCTGGAGACGCTGCTCGGCCGGCCACCCCGCACGATGCGCGAAGTGCTTTCGACCGCAATCGCTTGAATCCCGAACGACAAGGACGCCAAGAATGACCGCACTTTCTTGCATCCACCACGTCGGCATCGTCGTCGAAAGCGTGGAAGCGAGCGCGACTTGGTATGTCGAGCACCTCGGCTTCGATCGGCTTTTCATCTTCGGCTGGTCGGGCGTGCAAGCAGCCTTCATCGGCCGTGGCGCCTTGAAACTCGAACTTTTCCAGAACAAAGAGGCGGCACCGATGGCCGCGACTCGACGCAGGGCCGAGACGAACCTGAAAATCGGTGGCATCAACCACTTCGCCATAGAGGTTCCCTATCTTGATGCGACGGTAGCGGCATTGGCGGCAACGGGTGTTGCGGTCGTCTCCCCGCCTCGCGAGGTTCCAAACAGCGGCGGCAGTCGCTTCGCCTTCATCCACGACAACGAGCAGATGCTGATAGAGCTTTACCAGCCCGCATGACGATAGGGCGGCCGGCTGACGGCCGGTCGCGGACTGCGTCAGACCGCGAGCCGTCTTCCTGTTCCAGCATCGATTTCCAGAGAGCCCGCGTGGCCTCGCTTGCCATCCGTTTCTGGGAATGATCGAACGGTCACTATTGCCCGTCATGGACGGTAGAAGTGGTTGATCGGTCTTCCGCTTTCGGAGTTTTCATACTCGAGCAGCACCCCAAAGCCCTTGGTGCGTGCGATCATTGGCCCGGGTATTTCGCACCGTAGGTTTGGCGACGCCCCGCGTCTGGCTAGATATCGGGAACTTTAGAGGCACCTCCGAATTACGACAATATGCTGTCATCTTGAAAGCACTCTGTCGAATGCAGGAAGCCATGGCTGACCTCCGAGAATTGGCGCTGACGGTGTTCGCAGCGAATGGACGCCTCGTCAGCGCAGGCAATGAACTGGTTGCACATCTCGGACTAACGAGCGCCTGGTGGCAGGTTCTCGCCGCACTTCGCTATTCCCCCACCCCGTTGGCGACGGCGTCGATCGCTCGCAACATGGGACTCACCCGCCAAGCAGTGCAACGTATCGTGGACTTGCTCGCCGAGCAGGGGCTGGTCGAGTTTCAGCCAAATCCACATCATCGCCGCGCAAAGCTCGTGGCGCTGACCCCCGCCGGCATCAGCGCCATAACGAGTGCCGAGCGGAGCGTCGCACCCATCGATCAGGCCGTCGCCGATCGCATCGGGGCGGCAAAGATACGGGACGCCATCCAGACACTTCAAGCGATGATCGCGGTCATCTCGGAGCAACTGGCCTAGCTCGTTTCCCTTCCCCGACCTTCAAGGAGCATCAGAATGATCTTAGTTTCGGGCGCCACCGGCGGCATTGGTGGCGAAGTCTGCAAGCTCCTGAAGCACGCAGGAACGCCGTTCCGCGCGATGTGCCGTAAGCAGGAGCAGGTGGAATCGTTTCGCAAGAATGGCATGAACGCGGTGTCCGGTGACTTCGATCGGCCCGAAACGCTGGCCGCTGCGATGCAGGATTGCGACACGATGTTCCTCATCACGCCGCCCACCCCCAATCAATTGGGTCAGGAAACCGCAGCCATCGATGCGGCAAAACGCGCGGGGATCAAGCGGATCGTCAAACTATCAGCCTCCGACAGCAATGTCCGCTCCCCTGTTCCCTGGGCCAAAACCCATGCACTCATCGATCATCACTTGCGTGCTTCGGGCATCGACTGGACGATCCTCAAGCCCACAGCCTTCATGCAGAACTTCCTGTGGTTCAAGGAACCGATTTCGAAAGGCTTTCTGCCACAGGTTGCTGGTCGGGGCTCGGTGTCCTGGGTCGATACGCGCGACGTCGCGCGGGTCGCCGTCACTGTCCTGATCGAAGACGGTCACGAGAGCGCGACCTATTTCCTGACCGGACCGGAAACGCTCGACATGCGCGCGGCCGCGACGCGACTTGGTGACGTAACCGGAAAGAAGGTGCGGTATCTCAATCTACCGAAGCCGGTGTTCGCTGCCCTCCTTCGTGTCACTGGCAATTCGCGTTGGATGACCAAGGGCCTAGTGGTCCAGTTCGCCGACGTCGTTGCCGGTCATCATGACATCGACCCCACCCATGAGATCGAGCGCCTCACCGGGACACCACCCCTCGATTTTACTGCTTTCGTCCGTCACCATCGCGGGCAATTCGTCAAGGCGGAGTGAGGAAGCCGGACGGTCGATCAGAGGTGCATGTACATCGAATAGGTGCGCCGACTTGGCGGGCAGATGGCGGCCAACCGTGATTTATCCCCCGGTCATTCTTTAAATTGCATCCTTTTCGAGAAAGGCAGCAGCGCGACACGGTGGCAGCTATCAAACCTACCTCCCGGAAAACGGTCGGATTGCTTCTCGTCGCCAAGTGTCGCCGTTCGCTGTCCGTTCGCTCCTAGCGTACGCAAAATCCACTTTCGTGTTGTGACCCCTAAAATCGCGAACTTAAAAGGTCTGGTCCGTACTCCTCGGCCAGACCTCCGCTAATAGAAACAGCAATTGATGTGTTACCGTTAAACCGAGCCCCTTTTTTTAAGACCGCAAGAAACCAAGGTGGAAAGCGCTTCTCAATTCCTGTAGTTACATTGTCATCTGTCGTCTCAACGATTATCCGGCTCGCACCAATCGCTTCGGGATCGACTTGCTCGATGCTCGTGGGATCGGTAAGGTCGCGAAACCGTACCATCATCGGCCAGTAAGCGCGTGGCAATTCTGCCTTCGCTGCGCCAAACACGCTTCCGAGTCGGCCGACCGCTCTCCAAAAATTGTCGTGCCCACCCATTGGGATATCTGAAGCGAGGGTGTGTGTAACTAAGCCAATCATGTCTTCGCTACGGTTGGACGCTTTTCCCGGAATCAAAAAAATGAGTCCTAGTGGCGTTTCCAGTACCAGCGCGTCACCCTTAATTCCCGATCCGCCTAGCTTTTCTTGGGACAACAAAACAAACTGACTGTGGCTCGCCAAAACTTCATAGACGGCGCTGCCCGTATGTTCGCCCACAACGGTCAGCCGATAGCGATATGAACGTGTAGCGCTGAACGGATTGCATCCATTCAAAATTCCCGCAGCGCTACCCCCTACCAGCAAACCTATCATGCCGCGTCGTGTTGTCATGCTGCCTCCGGTCTAGGTACGAATGGCACGACGCTCCTATCTTTGCGTTAATCGCTGGATGGAAGTTTGTCGCGAGACAACTGCTCCTTGGAAACGCCCGTGCGTTCCCAAAATAGCATTCCAGTCGGTAGAGCGCCGGCCGTCTAAGGGGCTGTCGGGCGAGCGATCGGCGATTACTGGCGACGCTACATTGCCATACGAAACAAAAGACTTCGGCCTGTTGAGCGAGCTCGCTCAGCCAGACTCTTTAAAGAGCGTGAGTGAGGGCGTTTGGCGGGTTCGAGTCCCGCCGATCGGGCTGCTCTCCCCAATATCGGACCTTCCCAGGGTTAGCCGGTCTGGTAAACCAACGCAGCGTTAATCATTGAGGCTCTGATCGGTCGATGCGGACCCTAATGGTAAGATTGTACCCAGATTTCGTTTGCAGCTCCTCGCTCACAGGCTTCTCAAAGCCGGAAAACTCCTGTTTGAAACAAACTGAAACTACAGGGGGGGGGCTTCACTCTTAACTGGCGACAGGTTGACCGCCCACTGGATCCAGAATCGACTGCCCTGCGGCCTGTTGAGGGCAACGATTTCCTTCTGGTATTTAAGTGCAAAGCCCCCTCGTTTGGTTTGCACGAAAACCTGCGGACCGAGAGCAAATGCCTCCCCCTTATTGCCGTCAAGGTATCGCGAACCGTTTTGACGGTCATTGCTCAGTTGCTTGTAGTAATATCCATTGAGCTCAAAAGTGACATTGCTTTTGATCTTAACGCCACTAGCGAAATCGAGGTCTATCTCATTCCCGGTCTTATAGTTTGTCTCCTTATTCTTCCAATTGTACGCATAATTCATTTGCATGTTCAGGCTGAGTTTTTGCGTAGGGAAGAATGTCACCCCGACAAAGGGCTGGAAGGTCCACCGGTTGCTCCCGGGGTTGACCAGCCGACGATTGTCGTAGGCGCCGGTCGGAACATTGAAAAGCGGATCAATGGTCAGCAGATAGTGACCGAGAACCGGCACATTCCCCTGCAAGCCGAGTGTGATAGGCGAAATAATGGTATCACCAAATCCCGAATGACTATCCCGGATAGCTCCTGCGCCCTTTCCCACCCGAGCGTTCAATTTGAGGAGTATGGGTTGCGCTGCCCAAGTCGACAATTGAACCTTGCCAATATGAGCCCAGGCAAAATCAAGACGGGGTGTGACGACTGCAGCATCTAGCTTGAAGTCCGGAAGGGCCTTGTTGCCGTCACTATCGTTGATTCGATCTGCCGAATATATAGTATTGTATTGAAGGTAGGTGAAGTCAGGGCCCGGCGATATGCCCGAAACCACCGTGCCTAAACCCACCGGAATGTTCGAGCTATTTCGTTCGCTGGCGAACGCCGCTTTGGGCGCGATGGCAACCGACATGATAGCGATCAATGTTGCGACGGAACCTGGGTAACGCATCTTATCCTCCCATCAGCAGCCGTCGTGATGCAGCCTACTGTACGTTCGTACAGGTTTGTAGTCTGAATATGGGCATGTCAATCCAAATCAGCGCAATCTAGCGGCTAACGCAGCGGTCCTTTCCGTATGGAACGAAGCGGCTCGATTCAGGAGCGAGTTGGACAGGCAAGAGCTCTGATCCCAGCTGCTCCGAAACGGACCATCGGATCAAGACTGCCTGCGACATCGTGACTAGTCAGAACGCCGTTTGAAAAATAATCGACCAGTCTTGTGTCGGCGAAGACGCTGACCATGGTCCCGATGAGCAGCACGTAGCCTCGAGCCGCCGTAGGTTGGTCAAGTCTCGGTTCTGCGATCATGATACGCTTGATCATGTCTGTAGCAACTGACCCGAAATGCCGGGTCGCCAGACCGGTCCACCGTGCGTCTTGCGTCAGCATTGCGTGCAGGCGTGCATAGGCTCGCCAGTTCCCCGGCGCGCGTTCGATCAGCAGAACGTAGGGCTGGAAAAAGGCATGTAGCAGTTGCTCGAGCGTCGCGGTTCCAAGCGCGCCCAGTGAGTCTCGGCGTGCGGCGTTCAGGATGTCCGCCCGGCGTGCCACAACCTCCTCGAACAAGACGTCTTTTGTCGGGAAATGGTAGGTGACAAGACCGAGACCGACCGGTGCGGCATCCGCGACCATCCGCATCGACACACCATCGAAACCGTGCACCGCAAACAGGGTCTCCGCGGCGTCAAGGATCGCATCCCGGCGCGTTTGTTTCACAGTTCGATCCTCGGCCATCAAGAAGGCTTAGATTCTAAGCGCGCTGGGAGCAAACCAGCTTTACGGAACCGATCACGGCAGCCGCGGCGTACCCATGCCTTGAGCCGATTTTTGCCCTCACCACGCATTGCATCACGGTGCTGATGCCCAGCATGAACTAGGCTCGTGCTATGTTCAGTGCAGCCCCTTTACCGGCAATGAAGTTGTAGCGGCCACCCACTAAGTTAGCAGTTCTGCCCGCAGCGACAGTACAGCACATTCGGGTGTAGTCAGGACGGGCTTACCCGTCACCTGTGCTACCCTCTTGGCTGCGCGAGCGAGGCTGAATTGAGCAAGTGCAATCACATCGCATTTGCTGAGCATCGAATTAGCGGCCTCTGCAGCAATCCTGTCGTGCTCGTCGCCGTTGCCGGCTTGCAACGCTTCTAGTGCCCCACCGCAATGACACGTTACAACGATCTGGCCAGAGTCAAACTCCCCAACCATGCTTTCCAACGTCGGTGCGAAACTGGCGAGCAAGCCGACGCGGCCGTAATCCTGTGCTGCCGCAATCATAGCGGTGTTTGGCTTGTGAACAGGTAACGGGCTGAGATCCGCGGCGACAGCGTCGATTGCAGGTCCAAACGCAGAACAGGTAAATAGGATCGCATCTGCTCCCGCGTCACGTACGTAGCGGCCCAATACCAAGAATCGTTCGATCATCGCGTCGTTCAATTGTCCATCGCGGGCGCGGTCCGCGGACAAGCTATCGTCGAGCACGTTCATTCGGCTCGCCTCGGGCCAATGAGCGTCGAATGCAGCGTTGATCGGCGTCACTGATTCCCGCAAGGCATGGATCAGAGCCACCCGCATCATAGCCCCTTTGCAAAGGCGGCAATCGCTTCACCGAATGCCACTGGGGCCTCCACGTTGGCAAGATGAGCGGCATTCAAGGTGATTAGACTTGCGTTTGGAATGGCGTCGGCGATGGCGGCGAGCCCCGCAGGCTGCGCCGCCTGGTCATGCTCGCCAGCTATCACAAGGGTTCGAGCCGTGATCCTTGGCAGAAGCTCGCGATGATCCAGCGTCGAGATCATCGTCGCCGCCGCCACGAAGCCTTCATCCGGCGTCCCGAGGATCATACCGCGTACCCACTCGACCGTCTGCGGCGAAGCTTCGGCGAAGGACGGCGTGAACCAGCGCCCAAGTGTTCCGGCCGCCTGCCCGGCCAAGCCACCTTGCTTGACCCCGTCGACACGGTCTTGCCACATGGCTGCAACCGGCGGCGGCGTGTAGGCCGCACAGCAGGCGAGGACCAATCCAGCGACCGTGTCTGGATTTCGGACTGCGATCTGCATTGCAACCATGGCCCCGAACGACAATCCGACCAGCACGAACCTGTCTATGCCGATACCCGCCAATGCCGACACCACAGCGTCGGCATAGCTTTCATAGTCCGGGCTTCCCGGCAGCAACGGACTGGCGCCATGTCCGGGCAGATCCACACGTACGACACGGAAGTCGGTTGCGAGAGGCGCAACCTGTGGCGCCCATAACTTGGACGAGGTGGCAATCGCGTGAAGTAGGACGACCGCGGGCGCGTCGTCACGTCCTTCGATCTGGAGAGCGAGCGTCATGCCGCCACCCTCCACCGACCTAGCGCAATGCCCGTGTACCACTGCGTCATCGGATGATAATAGTATGTCTCGAACGGCGCGCATTCAGCGATGGCATGGGCGATCAGCCAGTTGCGAACTTCTTCGGCACCATTGCCCGCAGTATTGACGTTGTCCCGCGAGAAGTCGGCTACGGCCTCGCCGCCCCCCTGCTCAAGCCGCGACAGAAATCCTCGGTCAAACTCCTCGTTGAGGCTTCCCATCCTAGGTGTACCGACATCGTGGCTCAGGCCCCCTGTTGCCAGGACGGCAACGCGCTCCGCTCCGGTGTAGGACGTGATCGCGGCGCGAAGAGCGACACCGAGCGCCAGGCTCCGCCGCATCGACGGCATTGGAGGCTGCACCGCATTTACCATGATCGGAACGACCGGGTGTTGCCCCGCCAACCCTGCCAGATCGAGTGGAGTCATCATACCGTGGTCGAGCGTCAGCTCCATCGAGAAAGCCGGGTCGAAGCCGTTTTCGATGACTTCGCCGAGGATATGGGCGCCGAGCTTCGCATCGCCGGGCAGCACCTGCTTCACCACCTTCAACCAGCCCTCGACGGGACTAGGGTACGACGGAGCAATGCCGATGCAGTAGGCAGGCATGTTATCGAGGAAGAAGTTGTGGAGATGGTCGTTGGAAATCAGAACGACCGCATCAGGTCGCAACGCGCCTATCTCTTCGCCGACACGCGTAAATTGCGCGAACGCGGCGTCCCGCAGTTCCGCCCCCGGCGCATCGGGCATGTTGTTCATGACGGGTGTGTGACTAGTGGCGAATACGCCGACGATCTCAGCCATATGCCTGTTCCTCCACGGCGCGCAGCGCGGCCAGATAATCAGCCTCGGGTACGCGAAGCTGCAGGCAGTAGGCCCGCAGTAGATAGGGATTGACGCCCAGCAGATAGAGGGCGCCGATGTCGGTTTCGGAAAGCGCCCGGCGCGCCTCGTCGGACAGGTCGGCGTCGGCGATATACGCCTTCGGATCGGCAAAGAACCGGGTCTCCTCAACGCGGTCATGCTGGACCTTGTGCAGGATCTTGCCCAATCGGAAAGCCTCCTGCGAAGGTACGGCCTGTACCCAATTGCGCACGTTCATGCCCTTGCCTCCATGGTTACACGTTCGACGAGCCAGTCGATGATTGTCGGCATCGTTTGCGGCGTGATGCCCATATGGCCGCCAGGGAACATACGGACCGCCTTAGGGGTGCCGTGACCGACCAGGAGATCAATGTCGGCAACCGGGCATTGCGTGTCGCCCCGACCATTGGTCAGCAACATCGGCGCGCAGCGGTGATCGAGGAGCCCCTGGTCCAGCAGCGAGAGTCGCGCGAACGCCTCTGCATACCCCTCTTCGTCGTCGACCCCCAGCATCCGCATGCGGGTCTCGACGAGCTCCATAAGATAGCTGTCGGGATGGCGTGAGCGCTCTATCCATTCGCGCTGGAACATGAAGTGGGCGCCGCCCCCCCAGTTGACCGCACCTGCGATCCGGTCAGGCACCACATGCGCGAGCTTAGTCGCCCAGTATCCGCCAAACGACCGGCCAAGCAAACCTACCTTGGTCGCAGCCAGGTCCGTCTGCGCCGCGGCCCAGTCCATCACGGGGAGGAACTGACGATCGGCGTCGGGAGTACCCTTGACCGGAGACTCGCCTGTACCCGGGCCGTCCAGCGCGATGGTCGCGACACCCTGCGCGAGCGCGAGATCGCTCGCGGCGGTCATCTGCTCCTTCCATGCGTCCACACCGCCCCACATCATGATGACCGGCGGACGCTCGATCCCAGCGGGACGACGGTAAAGAAAGACGACCTCGCCACCTTCGAATGGCACGGATATCCGCACCACTGGATTGTCGAACAGGGCACCGGCAGCAAGATAGGCTTCACGTTCGCGCGTTGCCGAGGCCAGCTTGTCCGGGTGGTTCGGACAGGGGAAGCGCCCAAGAAAGAAGAAGCCCTGCGCCCGCAGAAACGCCGTGCGACGAGCCTCCGGGTCCTGAGTGGCTTCTGCCTCCTTCCAAGCATCCTCGCCTGCCGATCGCCACGACGCGGCCCAACGCACCGGATCAAGTCCGTCGAGCATTTCGACGACCCGGGCGGTATCGTCTAGACTCAGGTTGTTCATCGGATGGATGCGCCGAAGCGTACGGTCGAGCATCCAGGCCTTTGCCTCATCGAGTGTTCGAGGCCGCTCCTGAGACGGATCGTTCGTTCTCAGTGGCAAGCTGGGTTCCTGGTCAAACATCTCATCTCCTACTGTACGATCGTACAGTGCGCATCGCGTGCGCGCCATAGGGTATCTGCATCGGGGCTGAATCAGACTGGTTCGGCGAGCCGCGCCAAGGATTGCGCAACGAGCCGCGTCTGCTCGGATGGTGGCGCACCGGCTTGTTCCAGCCGGCCGATCTCCAACGAATTCTCGACCACGAGCCGACAGCGCGCATCGCGTCGCGCCTGGTAACGGCGCAGGATCTCGGGAACCTCGCCCCCACCATCGATCTCAAGGCCGAGGACGACTGCGTCCTCCACGGCCATCCCTGCGCCAGATGCCAGTTGTGGCGTCGTCGGATGTGCTGCATCCCCTATCAATAACACACGATCGGTGTGCCACGCGCCTGGGAGCACGAACGCCTCGAGCGGACGCATGACGATCGGTGATGCGTCGTGCAGCTCATCGCGAAGCCGACCTACGATACCACCGTAGCCCTGCATCAGAGCGGCCATCATGGCCGGCAGCTCCGCATCCGGGATCATTGGATGACGTGGCGTCTTTTCGAGTAGAAAGAGATACAAGCTGTCCTGAGATACCGGCGCGATGCCGATCTTGACTTTGCCCCCCAGAAAGAAATGCCGGCGATCGATTCCTTCTGGCCGCTTAGCGAACAAACGCCAAACAGATTGGCCAGTGTAAGCAGGCTTGGGCGCATCCGGAAATGTGAGTCTGCGTACGGCCGAGTTCAAACCATCGGCTCCGATGACGAGATCGTAGCGTTCTTTCGAACCGTCTGAAAGCACAACCGCGGCACCGTGCTCATCCTCCTCGATGCTCGACACCGTGCAGCCCAGGCGCACATTGGTACCGATCTCCAACGTGCGCTCGGACAGTATTCGATGAAGAATGGGCCGCATGATCCCTCCACTACCCGGCATGCCGGGAGGATCGGCGACCTCGTCAACGGGAACGCCTTCCATCGTGCAGATGCGAATGCCGTTCCCGGAGAAACCGTCCCGCAGGACGGCGTCGAGAATGCCAAGGTCGCCGAATGCTCTCAGCGTGGGACTGGTGATCGTGATGCCCGCACCATACACCCGCCAATGCGGATCAAGGTCGACCAGATCGACCGCGATGCCGCGTCGGCCAAGCTCGATTGCCGCGGCCATTCCGCCAATCCCGCCGCCCACGACGAGTACTTTACGGATCATATCAACTTCTCCACGGCACGCGCAGCCAGAACGCTCACCAGCTGCGCGCGATAAGCGGCGGGAGCATGCAGATCGGTGATGAGGCCATCGGCCGGCCATTTGATCGAGCGAGCCTCGTGAGCGCCGCCACCAGCGGCCAATCCCGCCTCGATAGCTGTGGCGCGAAACACTACAGACCCCGCGCCGACCACGGCAACCCTGGGACCGGACGGGTCTCCATCCGCGACGAACACGCCGGCAATGGCGTATCCTGAAACCGGGTTGTTGAACTTGGCATATGCGCTGCGGCGATCGGTTGGAAAGCGGATCGCGGTAATGACCTCATCCGGCCCAAGCGCCGTTTCGAACATGCCGACGAAAAAGTCGTCAGCGGAGATTTCCCGCCGGTCGGTAACAATCGTCGCCGCGAGAGCGACCAGTGCCGCTGGATAATCGGCCGCTGGATCATTGTTGGCCACCGAGCCGCCGATGGTCCCACGATTGCGAACCTGAAGATCTCCGATCCCGTTTGCCAACGTCGCCAGCCCTGGCAGCGCGTCGCGAATGATCGTCGAGTGCGCAACATCGTAGTGGCGGGTCATTGCCCCGATCTCGATCACCCGCTCCTGTCGGCGCACCCCGTAGAGTTCATCGATGTGGGCCAAATCGACGAGGGTGCCAACGGCGGCCAGCCCCTGCTTCAGAGTCGGAATAAGCGTCATGCCGCCCGCGATCGGTCGCGCATCCTCGAGCTCACGCAAGGCTTCGATGGCTTCGAAAAGCGTCGTGGGACGGACATAGTCGAACGGCGTCACAACTGGAGCTCCCGACCGGCTTCAAGTATGGCCTCGATGATCGGTTGGTACCCCGTACACCGGCAGAGATTACCCTCGATCGCTTCGCGTACGGCCTCTGCGTCCGCAGCTGGATCGGTATTGAGCAACGACGAAGCAGCCATGATCATGCCGGGCGTGCAGTAGCCGCACTGAAGGGCGTGACAGCGTTGGAAGCTCATTTGTAGCGGATGCCTGCCCTCCGGATCCAGACCTTCGATCGTCGTGACGCAGGAGCCGTCCGCCTGCACGGCGAAGATGGTGCAGCTCTTGGTTGCGATACCATCGACGTGGACGGTGCACGCGCCGCACTGACTCGTGTCGCAGCCGACGTGCGTCCCGGTCAGGTCCAAGGATTCGCGCAGGAAGTCGACCAACAGCATCCTTGGGGGCACGTCGGCATCCACGGTGCGCCCATTGATCTCGAGGGACACGGGCCGGGTCAACTCGGCGCTCATGGCCTGAACGCAAACATGATCGTCATGAAGACGAGGAGGAGCGCCAGGATGATGATCGTGAAGGTCTGTGGATCGAATCCACGTCGAGGTTGATCAGAATACGAGGGCGGGTGGGTCGGTAGTCGCGTCGGAGCTGCAGCGGCGCCCGATGTTGAAGGCGCAGGCCCTGCAGCAACGTGCGGCGGTGCCACGTCCGCTCCTGCCGCGAGCACCGCGGTCGCTCCAAGACCGTCGCCGTTAAGCGAAGGTGCCGGATCAAGCGGCTGCGCGGCCCCCGTTGGTTCGATGGGTGTTTCCTCGCCCCCTACGACGCGCGCAAACGCACCGAAGAAATCGTCCGCGTAGCGTTTCGCGAAGCCGTCGATCAGCCGGGAGCCGATCTGCGCGAGCTTGCCGCCGATCTGTGCTTCCGCCTCATAGGTGAGGATTGTCGCGGCACCCTCCTCAACGAGGCGCACCACCGCACCGCCCTGCGCAAAGCCCGCCGCGCCACCACTGCCCTCGCCGACGATCCGGCAGCTCTCCGGTGCATCAAGATCCTCGAGACGGATACGGCCGGCAAATTTCGCGCGTACCGGGCCGACCCGGATGACCACTCGGGCCTGCCAATCGGTCGGAGTGTTCTGGACGATCTCTTCGCATCCCGGCAAGCACCGGCTCAGCACCTCGGGATCGTTCAGCGCACGCCACACCGCGTCGCGTGACGCGTCAATACGGTATTCTCCGACGAACTTCATGCGGCTTCCTGCTTCTGAAAGGACGGGGTGTTGGCGGCCGCGATGGCCGACCAGACACGCGCGGGAGTAAGCGGCATGGCCAGGTCGTTGACGCCGAGCGGTCGCAAGGCGTCAATGACCGCGTTTACCAAGGTGGGTGGTGAACCTATCGTTCCCGATTCACCGACGCCCTTCACGCCCACCGGATTGGTAAGACACGGAACTTCGGCGAGTTCCGAAACGATATGCTTCGGCATCATCTCTGCACGTGGCATCCCGTAGTCACTGAAGCTGCCGCTTATGAGCTGGCCACTTTCCGGATCGTAAGCAACCTGTTCGAGGAGCGCCTGTCCCAGCCCTTGGGCAATCCCTCCTACAATTTGGCCTTCACAAATCATCGGGTTGAGGACGCGACCGACGTCATCGACAACGGTGTACCGATCGATGTGGATTTGCCCTGTCTCGGGGTCGACTTCGACTTCGCAGATGTGCGCCCCATTCGGAAAATTGGGCGCCTCGCCCCCCGCAGAGCCGGTCACGGTGAAACCTACCGATTGTCCGCCAGGAAGACCTACAGGGCGGAAGAAGGCCTTCGCGACCTCAGCGAATGTCAACGACCTGTTCGTGCCCGTTGCGGAGAAGACGCCGTCGGCGAATCCAATCGTTTCCTCGTCGACTTCAAGAAGGTGAGCCGCCATCCGGCACCCCCTCGCGATCGCCTCTTGGGCGGCCGCGTGTAGGGCCGTTCCACCGAGCATCGAACTACGCGCCGCATAGGTACCACGGCCAAACGCCACCTTGTCGGTATCGCCCTGGATGTACCGGATGGTCTCGTACGGGACGCCTAGCCACTCATGGACGAGCTGAGGGAACACGGTGGCATGCCCCTGCCCGTGACTATGCGTTCCTGCGAGGATCGTTACGTTGCCCTGGGGATCGAAGCGCAGTTCCATCCGGTCGTTGAACACACCTGCACTTTCGACATAGCAGGTGACCGCACGACCGCGTACCAGACCCGCAGCCTCAGTTGTCGCGCGACGCCCCTCAAACCCCTCCCAGTCGGAAAGCTCGAGGCATCGATCCATCATCCCGACGAAGTCGCCACTATCATAGGTTACGCCGGTTGCTGTCGTATACGGCATCGCCGCGGACGCAATCAGATTGCGTCGCCGGATCTCGACGCGATCCATGCCGATCCGATCCGCCGCCTCGTCCATCAACCGTTCGAGAGTGAAGCACGCTTCCGGACGACCCGCGCCGCGATAAGGACCGGTCGGCGAGCAATTAGTGAATGTAGCGGTGTTGCGGACATGCACCGCAGGAATGTCATACACCCCGGGGAACATACGCATCGAATAGGTTATGGGCGCGACCGTCGCCGATGCAACATACGCCCCGAGGGCATGCCTCGCCTCGACGCGCAGCCCCAGCGCCCGTCCCTCCGCGTCCAAGGCCAAAGACGCCTTTGCTACCTGATCACGCCCGTGATTATCGCCCATGAGCGCTTCCGAACGGGTCGCGACCCATTTCACCGGTCGGCCGACCCGACGCGACGCCCAAAGAACTATCGCGTCCTCCGGGTAGGCATCTGCCTTCATCCCGAACCCACCTCCCACGTCGGGCGAGATCACGCGCAGATCGGCTTCAGGAATGCCGAAAACCGCATCAGCGAGCATCTTACGAACGCCGTGGGGATTTTGCGAGCTCGTGTGCAGCGTCATCCTGCCGTCGGCTGGATTGACAATACCGACCGCTGCTCGCGGCTCGATCGAATTGGCAGATACCCGATTGTTTCGGATCGTCAGACTGACGATGTGAGCAGCGTCTGAGAAGGCGGCGTCAGTCGAAACCGCATCGCCGAACGCGAGGGTGAAACAGGAATTGGACGCGCAATCATCCCATACCAGCGGCGCTCCACTGCGTGCGGCACCATCGGGTGTCGTAACCGCGGGGAGAGCCTCTATCTCGATTTCGATAAGGCCCGCTGCATCGCGAGCCGCCCGAAGCGTTTCCGCCACAACTACCGCGACACGATCTCCTACGCAGCGGACTCGTTCGCTGACGAGGATCGGCCGGATTGTCCGATAGCCTAGCGGCCCACCCATGTCCGCGGGCATAAAGTAGGGAGGAAGCCCGCCGATCCCATCGGCCAAAGCATCCATTCCAGTCAGCACGTCAAGAACGCTGTCTGCATGCCGCGCGGCGTCGACGTTCACGGATCGAATGAGGCCATGAGCATGCGACGAATAGACGACAGCCGCATAGGCAAGATGGGGAACGCGCAGATCGTCAACGTAGCTTCCACGCCCCGTTACGAAGCGTCGATCCTCGTCGCGACGTACAGCTTGTCCGATTCCGAACGCGCTCATTAACCTCTCCTTCGTCTCATCGACGATGCCCTAGACATAAACAGTACGTTCGTACAGTCAAGTCTGAAGGGGCCGCACCCCTGGTCGGCGCGACCAATGGCATCGGACCGATCAGGTCGGTGGAGAGTATCGTCTTTGGCGCGGCTTTACCGCGCTCAACACCCGGTACGTAGCTGCGACGGATCGGACCGGTGTACACCTGGCGCGGACGGTCGATCTTTCGTAAGCGTGGCCAGCAGCCCGCAGATTATGCGGCTTGCGCTACTGGCTCTAGGGTTTGTGCAGCCCAGTTCCAGGGCATGAACTCGTCCCATCGCGCCGCTGGCAAATCAGCTGCGATCTTTCCAATGGCATCGGTGGTAAAGGCCTGCGGGTCGACGCCGTTGGCCTTGCAGGTCTGGATGACAGTGGAGATCGCCGCGGCGCGCTCGCCGCCCGTCTTCGAACCGGCGAACAGCCAATTCCGCCGTCCGACGGCAACGCAGCGCAACGCGCGTTCTGCGATGCTGTTATCGATCTCTAGGCGTCCGTTACCGAGGAAGCGGCACAGCGCCTCGCCACCCCCGTCGTCGAGCGAGACGAACGTGGCTTCGGCGTTGCCGGCGAGCAGCGCCTCGACCGCGCGCCTGATGTCGGGGTTGGACTGGCGGACGATCTCGGCGAGCCTACGCGTCTCCATGCCGGCGTCCTGCAACTGGCCTAAAGCGCGGCCTGCGTCACGCTGTTCAATTACTTTACGTCACCGACTATGACGACACGCACACCCTCGGCCTGGGCCTGGGCGAGCAGCGTCTTGCCGTCGCGGGCGCTGAGCATGGAGGCTTCGTCAACGATCCAGATTTCGGGGTTCCTGTCGCCGCACGGCGTGGCGTGACTGGAGGTGAGCATCTTGGAGACGGTCATCGGCTCGCCCCCGATCGCGCGCTTAGTTCGTACGCAGCCGTGGCCGTGGGTACGAGCGCCCGGACGGTGTAGCCGCGTGCCTTGGCGGCGTCGGCATGGACGTGCAGGACCGTGGTCGTCTTGGCGGTGCAGGCTGCTTTGAATGCCGACGACGTTGTTGGGGGAGACGAGCAGTGCCTTGGTGGCGGCGCGCTTCCCCTCGGTCCATGTGTGGCCGGGCCTGGCCGACACGACCTCGGCCCGGGCGAGGATGGCCGCGGCGTCGGAATTGTCGGTGAGCGGATCAAGCGTGCCGCTTCTCGGTCGTGATGCCGTTGCAAGTGGTATAGCCGACAATGATAGCCTGAGCCTTCGGCTTAAAAGGCTAGGGGAGATGTCAAGCTAAGCACGGCGATGAAACTGGCGGACGGTTCACTTACCGACGCGCCGAGCTGCTGGTAAACCGAACCATCCTTTCCGCCGATCTCGCGGGTGGGTGAGTGTCTAAAGAATCACTGTCACGTGCCGGTTCAGCTGCCGTCCGGCTGGATTATCGCTGCCTGAGGCTGCCTTGTTGGGCGCTACAGGCCGATCCGAACCAAACCCATGGCTGCTAACGCGTGCGGTAGGGACTCCAGATCTTGTCAGCCAAACCGCCACTGCAGCCGCACGGGCTTCCGACAGAGCCTGATTATACATCTTCGTGCCGACGGCATCAGTATGCCCTTCAACGACGACGGGCCGCATGCCTGTCGCCAACGCAGCGCGTTTGACCTTCTCCAATGTTGGCAGCGCATTGCTGCGGATCGTTGCCTTATCGAAGTCGAAAAGAACGTCGCCGGGCAGGCTGACCTGAAGAGCGCCGTTCACCATCCGGGACGTCAGGCCTTCAGCAGTGAGCGACCGCTGTACCGTCGCTAGTGAAGCAATCTTTTTAGCAATGCCGCGAATGGCATCGGCGACGTTGCCGGACAACCCCTGGATTGTACGAACTTCAGACCGGAGAGTTCTGACTTCGGCGCGCGGCAAAGCAGCGCGTGCCGCCGCGTCGAAAGAGGCTGCCTCGTCGTTCATCGTCTGCGCGATCGCTGATGAGCCGATCAGAGGAGCCGCGACGGTCATGATGCGGCGTAGAGCCATATTAGCGATCGGTGACCGCAACGTTTTCAACCGGATCGAAGCCATAGAAGTAAAAGTTCACCGCCTTTACCTCGGACGCAGGCGCCGGGAATTTACCCCACCATCGCTGCGTTGAACCGATCTGGTCGAAATTCGGATACGAGTTACTCGACATCAGGTCCTTGTCGTGGTCATCCTTCAACAGCAGATATTTCTTGTCCGCTGCGGTCAGGTACACCTCCCCTGTCGAGGCTCCAGGAAGTGGTCGACTACCGGCCTTGCCGCCGGTCATTGTGACACGGGTCTTTACGGTCAGGACGCCGCCTGTGCGGACGGCCTCGGTAACGTCCAGCACGAGCTCGCCTTTCGAATCCGTTGCTTGTCCAAGCGATGTGTCCGCTACTGGCGGCGCCGTCGCCGGAGACGAGCTTGCCAGCCCCGGGGTGACCGCGGCCGACGATGAACTGTTCGCCACAGGAGCGGTCTGGTCTGCAGATTTTTGACATCCGCTTAGCGCGAAGACGCTGCATGCCGTTATGACTGCTACCATCCGCATCGCGTTCTACTCCTCGTCGCGTTCGTTGCTCAGCTTAAACCCGCCACAAACAAGTGCAAGATGTGGACCCAGGGGCGTATCCGCCCCTGCTCACCCCTTGCCGTTATACCTCCGACGCTGCTCAGACCATGTTTGCATCATCGTCTGGATCGCCTTAGCGTTGCAGGGATGCGAGTCACCGCGGTGATACTGAATGACAGAATGCCGGGAACTTGAACGTATGCGGCTCGCTCTTTCGGCATGAAACTCGATCTGTCCTCTCCGACCTTGGGCGATCATTCAGGATTGACTGGTGGGGCACCCTTAAACGCACTTGGGTAAGTTCCTACGATGACAATCTAGGTATGATCGCGGCTGGTGCCGCCTTCTATATAATAGCGTCGATCGCACCGATATTGGCCGCCATCGTTCTCAGCTATGGTCTGTTTGCTGACACCCAAATGGTACGATGTAACATCTAAGATCTGTTTGTCACGGTCCCAAAAGACGTGGCCGTCTTTATCAGTCAGCAACTAGACACAGTGGTCTCAGGATCACGAGGCAAAGAAAGGCTTCGGTCTCGCCTTGTCGCTGCTAATTGCGCTGTACGGCGGTAGCAAAGCGGCGTCATCAATGATGACAGCCCCGAACGTCGCCTTTGAGGTCAAAGAAGAGCGTAACTATATTGTATGGACCCTCACCTCTTTAGCAGTCGTATTGGTCGGAATTCTACTGGTATTTGTTGGGATCGGAACGAGCGCCCTAACGGCGTCCGTTGACTCGCTCTGACCTGCTCCCCGTTTTCAGACCGCTGATAACTTAGCTTCGGTGTCCATATGCCCCTGGCGGGGGCGGTTCGTAAACTCGGCGGGTGCCAACCCGCCAAAGCTGCTGTGAGGACGCACGGTATTGTAGTCCGTCCGCCATGCCTCGATGATCCGTCGTGCTGCAGCCAGCGATGGGAACAGGTGCTCGTTAAGACACTCGTCGCGCAAGCGACCATTGAACGATTCCACAAAGCCATTCTGCTGCGGCTTCCCCGGGGCGATGTAGTGCCACTCGACCCCGGTGTCCTGACACCAGGCGAGGACGGCATGACTGGTCAGCTCGGTGCCGTTGTCGCTGACCACCATGCACGGCAGCCTGCGACGCTCGGCGATGGCGCTCAGCTCGCGAACAACCCGCCGACCCGACAGCGAGGTGTCGACGATGCATCCCAGGCATTCCCGGCTGTAGTCGTCGATGACGTTGAGCATGCGGAACCGCCGGCCGCAGGCCAACGAGTCCGATACGAAGTCGAGCGACCAGCGCTGGTTGGGTTCTTGCGGGATCGCCATCGGCGCCCGCGTGCCCAGCGCGCGCTTGCGACCGCCACGCTTGCGCACCGTCAGTCGCTCCTCGCGATACAGCCGATACACCTTCTTCAGGTTCATGCCCTTGCCCTCCCGCTTGAGCAGGATCGCCAGCCGTCGATAGCCGAAGCGACGACGTTCATTCGCGATCTCGCGCATCCGCTCGCGGACAGCATCGTCCTTCCCGCGAAGCGGCTCATATTGCCACGCCGACCGGTTGACCCCGATCAGCCTGCAGGCACGACGCTCGGAGAAGCTGTGGTCGGCCATCAGCTTCTCCACCGCAGCGTAGCGATCTCCAGACCGGGTCAGTTTTTTCCCAGCAGATCCTTCAGCGCCGACACGTCGAGCATCGACTCCGCCAGCAGCTTCTTCAGCCGGCGGTTCTCGTCCTCGAGCGCCCGCAACCGCGCCGCCTCCGACACGGTCATCCCGCCGTACTTCGCCTTCCAGTTGTAGAACGTCGCATCACTGATCCCGTGCTTGCGGCACAGATCCGCGGTCTTCACGCCGGCCTCATGCTCGCGCAGCACACCAATGATCTGATCCTTGGTAAATCGGCCTCGCCGCATCACTCGTCTCCATCTGACGAGCTAACTTACCAATGGCATGAATTCTGGGGAGCAGGTCACGGCATCTGGTGGATCGGATTGACGATGAACCGCTCAGGCTCTGAAGTCCAGATTTTGGCGATGTATTCGTAAGGCGTGAGGCCGCTTAGCGTCTTGAGCCGACGGGCGAAGTTGTAGGCAGCCATGAAGTCAGCGAAGTGCGTCCGTAGCTGGTCGTGGTTTTCGTAGTGGAAGCGTTTGACGGTCGCCTCCTTTGATGGTGCGGTTCATCCGTTCGACCTGTCCGTTGGTCCACGGATGGTTCGGCTTCGTGAGGCGGTGCTCAATGTCGTTTGCCTCGCATATCATGTCGAAGCGCATCTGGCGCGACCAGGCGGTTTTCCGGTTGCGCGGCTGCTCAGCGAACTGGATCCCGTTGTCAGTCACGATCGTGTGGATCCGGTAGGGCACATCTTTCAGCAGGTCTTCGAGGAACTCCCACGCAGTTCGCCGATCGGCCTTGTCGACCAACTGGGTGACCGCGAACTTGCTAGTGCGGTCGATGCCGACGAACAGGTAAAGCTTGCCTTCGGCGGTCTGCACCTCAGCGATATCGATGTGAAAGAAGCCGATCGGATAGCGCTTGAAGCGCTAGCGCTTCGGCTTGTCACCCTCGATGTCCGGCAGGCGGGAGATGCCGTGCCGCTGGAGGCATCGACGCAACGCCGATCGGGTCAGATGAGGGATCGACGGCTGCAATGCGTAGAGGCGGTCGTCCAGTGGCAGCAGGGTATGCCGGCGGAACGTGACGACGGCCGCCTCCTCAGCTTAGGTCAGGGTCGTTGAATGATGGGCCTCCGGCCCGGTCTTCAGATCCTCGACCGTCGCCCGCTTACGCCACTTTGCGACCGTCTTGGGGTTGATCCCCAATTCCTGGCTCAACGTCGCGAGCGGAGCTTGCGATCGCTGTATTGCTGCTCTGACGGCGTGCGTCGTCGTGGCGCTGCCGTGACGTACCTGTCCCATATGGCTTCCTTCCATTCCAACGAAAGGACCGCACCATCAAACCGTGGGATCAAACACCTAGACACGTCCTACAGCGAACGTCTCGGGTGCTAAAGTCGCAGAGAACAGGCGCTCTAGTCTCGATGCCCCGTTATGGCTAAGCTGAATATATTCCGCAGCATGGTCCAATGTCTCTATAAGTCCACGTAAAACAAGTACCTTCACCCAGCGATCCATGGTTTGAACGGGAAGGTCGATTGACCTCGCGATCTGCCCCACTGCCGCAACGCGACCCTCTGCCTCCGCCAGATAAATATGCACTAAAATAAGACCAACATGGTCACTGAATAAATCGCGTCCAAGCTCTATAATACGCAGCTCATATATGTGCTTAATCTGCAACGCTGCCTTCCAAATTTTTGATGGCGATGCCTGTTGTGGATCTTCCACCCAAGACAATGAAGCTATCAACCGTCCCTCATGACTAAATTTTGAGACAATCAAGTCGGCTTTAATTAAACTACTGTCGGGACGTACATATGCCTTACGGATATGAGTTGGAGCGGCTTTATCTACCAGACCGCTCAGCATCTTGCTGCTTTTTCTTAGGTCTGCACTGCAGGTGATAGCCTTGTACGATAAGCCGATTAATTCCCTCGATCGACGTTGAACCAGCTGACAGAATCCCTCGTCAAAATCCAGAATGACACCCTGCATACTGGATATACAATGAGCGACGGGCATTCAGCACCTTTCAAAAAAACGTTCGTTACAGCCTTGCAGCAACTAGGACGCATGACCCGGGTTAATCGGTAATCGTGTTCTAGTAACCCACCTTCAACTGACGGGATCCTACCACAATCCGTCTCCCAAACAAAATCAACATGGCCCGCCCTGATTTTTGCCTCGCTAAATGCCAAGCGGGTCTGAACGCCTTCATTGTTCACTGCTGAACCGATCAGGACGACAGGACACTCTCCGAAGTCGCTCAAAATCGGGTGTTGGCCAAAAACCGATCTGTGGTTATAACTGCTACCTATCCGGTCGGAGTTTCACGTGACTCATATCAGTGCGGCAGTGGAATATGCACTCCATACCCTACTCTATATCATCGACTTGCCTGACGAGGTCGATCCACCAAGCTCTAAGGATCTGGCCACGTTGCGCGCACTGCCTATAAAGTTCATGGCAGGCGTGATGACCAAGCTAAACAAAGCGGGCATCGTTGTCGCAAGCGAAGGTATACGGGGCGGCGTCCGACTTGCTCGCTCGGCGGAAGACATATCGTTTTACGAGGTTGTTGTCGCAGTCGATGGCATGAAACCGTTATTTGACTGCCGCAACGTTCGGCATGCCTGTCCTTTGTATGGCAAAGTCCCTCCCGCCTGGGCAACGTCGGGCGTGTGCGGAATCCACGCGGTAATGCTGGAAGCTGACGCGCGGATGAAGGAAGTTCTCAAGGGAAAGACGCTTCGTGACATGGCGGATCAAGCCGCCAAGCGAGTTCCCAGCGAGTTTCGAGCTGAAACGCGCATCTGGTTAGAGAACCGCGCCCAAACGAGAAGACAGAGGCCAAGTAAGCTACTCGCAACCGCGAGTTTGGCTGGAATGAAGGAGACACCAAAATGCCAGAAGTAAAAGCGCGTTTGCGGCAGCTCGCTTCGATTGAAGAAGCAGCCAAGAATGCCTTAGAATTAGCGGATCAATGCAGTGAGCTTTTGATTGGCATCAAAGCTGATGAATGCCTTCAAACCGTTCGTCAGCGAATTGTCGAAATTTCACACCACGGCCGTATTTAGGTAGCCGCCTAGAACTGATAGACGTGTCGGTTCAGGGAGAACCAACAGCATTAAGCTGGACGCCCCCCCCTTTGACGCCGTTCATGTGCCATACGGAACGTGTTGAGATTACCATTGAACAAGGCGTCTGCAGCTAAAGATATCAAGGCCGCCATCTATCTGGCTAAGTCGGTGTTTAAGATACCCTGCTTGATCAAAGCGGTCCTGTTATCTTCCGCAAAATGCTTCAGCGTGATCAGGCTCGGTCATTTTACGCAACGCTGCTGCGAACTGTAGTGACGATGAAAGGGATGTGCGACCGCTTATTACCGAGCTCGCTACATCGCCGCGGTAGGTCACAACAAGCAGCTCATTCCCCCGGTCTATGTAAAGCCAGGTTGTGAAACGACGGAATGACGACCGGCCCGGTACCGAAGTGATCTGCTAGGCAGCAGCACATCGCCCGAGCATGCGATTCGTCCGAGGCAGGAGCGCGGGATCCTCCCCCTGCAGAGTATTTTCCGTACGCACACCCTAACTGTGCGCCAGCGCATGCAAAGGATCAATGCCCTACGAAGTCACATCACCAGTTCGGCCACATCGTTCGGCAAGACATCGGCCATGTCGACGAGCTAATCGAGATCGTCGGCGACCCGGCATCTGAAACCTGGGCAGAAAAGCGATCCGTGCCTGTCGTCCACGGTCTCCATGGCAGGAGACCGTGGATGACGGGCGCATCGATTGAGACGACGCTGGAGCTTTGTGCGACATCGCTGCGTGACGTGAAGGCGCGGCTGTAAGGTTTGTTCACACAGGAACGTGTCGCGGCGTCCGCGGGGTTGTTCCGGGACGGGCTGCTAGGCGACGGACGGCTTAAGACTGACGTTCCCCCTGTTTTTTAGTCCATTTTGAGCGAGAGTTTCCGACCTTGTGAAGCCTTCGGACAAAAAGCTGGAAATGAAGAAATCTATGTATCCGGACGAGCAGATTGCCTTCGCTCTGAAGCAAGCGGAAACCGGTAAGCCAGTGGCCGAGGTGATCCGGCGAATGGGAACCTCGGAACGAACGTTCTACCGCTGGAAGAAGGTGTACGGCGGTCTCGGCGTCGGCGAGCTGAGGCGTTTGAAGCAGCTCGAGGATGAGAACCGGCAGCTGAAACAGCTGGTCGCTGACCTGAGCCTGGACAAGCACATCCTGCAGGATGTCCTGTCAAAAAAGCTCTGACGCCTGGACGACGACGCGAGCTCGTCGCGTACGTCCAGGCGTCCCATGCCGTGAGTGAGCGGCGCGGTTGCTCGGCGCTGGGCGTCAAGCGGTCGTCGGTGCCCTACATTTCGCGCAAGCCGGACCAGACACCGATGGTGATGCGCATCCGTGATCTGGCGGCAACGCGGACGCGCTATGGCTATTTCCGGATCTACATCTTGCTTCGCCGGGAAGGATGGATCGTGAACCACAAACGCGTCTACCGGCTCTACCGTGATGATGGACTGAACCTTCGGCTCAAAAAGCGCCGGCGTAACGTC
Organism: Sphingomonas faeni; assembly: GCF_040407565.1. Classification (GTDB taxonomy): domain Bacteria; phylum Pseudomonadota; class Alphaproteobacteria; order Sphingomonadales; family Sphingomonadaceae; genus Sphingomonas; species Sphingomonas faeni_F. The sequence goes on along the minus strand of NZ_JAPZPR010000001.1, from coordinate 55,885 downwards.
AGCGCTGCCAACCACGTGTGGCAACCTACTGCATCAACTGCGAGCGAGATGTGGTCGATGGATTTCGTCTCGGATGCCCTGTTCGATGGCCAGCGGTTAAGAGCGCTGACCCTGGTCGACACCTTTACCCGCGAAGCTCTGGAATGGACGTCGACCAAGGGATCAAGGGCGAACAGGTGATCGACGCAATGGCACGGATCTCGTCTGTCCGTGGGGCGCCCAAGACCATTCGCGTAGACAATGGCCGGAGTTCATTTCGAAGGCGCTCGACCGATGGGCGTATGAGAATGGCGCGACGCTCGACTTCAGCCGACCAGGTAAGCCCACCGACGATGCCTTCGTGGAGTCGTTCAACGGTCGCCTGCGCGACGAGTGCCTGAACGCACACTCGTTCCTCTCCATCGCGGACGCTCGAGCCAAGATCGAGGCTGGCGACGGGACTATAACGAGAGGCGTCCTCACACATCGCTTGGCGGGATGACGCCGGTCGAATATGCTGCTGCCGCGGCCATCAAAGCGGACGAATGAACGACGGAAACTCACCTTAAGGCTGGATGAGAAAGCGGGGACCCTCATATCGGGTCGACGTCGTTGGACTATCTGAACAGCATTGGGTCTGCCCAACGCGGAACCGAGCGTGACAAACAGTTCGCTTCTTTGCGTTATTAATGTAGATTAGAACAATCAGGCAGCCCAACCGGGGCCCAATTGATGGATGCTCCGAAATTGATAGATGGCCACGAAGCCCTGATCCGCGCGCTGAGCGTACAAGGTGAACTTTCACTCGAGGATCAGCGCGCAGTTTCGTCGATCCCCATGACCTTACGATTCTTTTCCTCCGGTGACTTTATTGGAAGGGAAGGTAGATCAGTCTCGACATGCGCGGTACTTATCCGGGGGTTCGCAGTCCGACAAAAACTTACGGGCTTAGGCGACTGTCAAATTGTATCGCTGCATGGTCCCGGCGACGCGCTAAATTTTCAGAATGCGTTTCTAGAAGTCCCTGATTACGATGTCCGCTCTGTTGAGGATTGCGTAGCTGCTTTTTTCGACGCTTCAGCAATGAGAGTCCTAGCGGCTGAACGATCGGCAGTCGCCAATTCGTTATTGATCGGAGCATTTACCGAAGCCTCGACGGCCCGCGAGTGGATGCTCAACTTAGGAAGGCGAAATGCTCGAACGAGACTAGCACACTTCCTCTGTGAATACTTGGACCGCATAAGCTTGCGACAGCATCCTGCTGACGGGAGATACAAGCTACGGCTAACCCAGGAGCAAATTGGCGATGCGACGGGAATGACATCCGTTCATGTCAATCGCATGCTCAAAGACCTGCAGTCAGACAAATTAATAAAGCAATTAAATCGTTGCCTAATTGTGCCTGATATGGCCGCTTTAATGGATGCCGGGGAATACAATCGCCGTTACCTACACTTAACCCAAGCTAAGTTTTGTAATGCTCCCGCTAGTTTCTAGGAATGGTGCAGATCAACGGCGCCAGTGGGTCGTCAAACGTGGCCACCTGATCGGCAAACCGCAGAATAAAGGAGCTTGCACCACTGACTCTAAGATTTGTCCAGTTCAGTTCCAAGGCACGAGTTCGTTCCGGCGCGCGGCTGACCAATCAGCGGCAATCTTTCACTGATGTCGGCAATGTATGCCTGAGAGTAGTTGCCATTGTCTTTGCAGGTCTAAATGGCCTTTCCTGCTCATGTCTCGGACAACTCGGCAATACAGAGCTCCGTCTCGTCGATTGAGACTGAACGGATCATCCTAAAGATATATCGCAAGTGCAATCAAACGAAGGCTGACGTGTTCGATTACATCGGGCGCTTCTACAGCCCCAATCGTCGTCCTTCGGCCTTGGCTATCTCAGGTCTAATCAATTCGAACGAAAAGCGCACGTAGTTTTACCTAGTGTCCGTCGGACCTCAAGCAGCTCGAGTACCACGCCGAAGACGATCATGATCGACGCGACTTACTTCAAGACTTACCGCACGGTGTCGGGTCTTCTGATAGAAAAGTAAGCTCTGATCGCCTGATCGGCCGTACGATAAGCGGGATAAACACCAAGTTTCACAACTTAGCTGATGCCAACGATGCCCGATCAGCTTTTGACGTCCGTCGGCTAAGTCACCGATTACATCAACGAAGAAATATTAGTGGACGACCATGTCCACTAAGTAAGGTGCATAATTGCGGACAACAGCAACAACGCAGCGCTGTACCAATAAGTCCGTCAGATACGAGCCATAACGCTATAAGCACTGAACCATGTCATTAAATGTATCAATAACACAGACCATTAGTATCAGAATCGTCTTCAGTCATCTTCAGGGCAGCCGCCGCGTTGCAATACGTGACGATCATCGACCGTCATATTTTCGTCGCAGAACCCGCCTTCACCGTCATTTTCTACTTTAAACAACACCGCCACGCCTAATTAGGCACAAAACCGTTTCATTACAATTAGCAATCACAGCATTCCCAAACCTAGGCAGTCTCAACCGCCGGCTTCCGAGCATACAGTCCGTACGCCAGGATCAGCGCGTAGCAGATCGCCGGGAGCAGCAGCGCGAAGTGCAGGCTGCCCGTCTTGTCCGCCAGCATTCCCGTCAGATACGGGACGATCGCGCCGCCGACGATGGCCGTGGCGATGACGCCCGAACCTTCCGCCGCACGCTTGCCGAGACCTTCCGACGCCAGCGAGAAGATCGTCGGGAACATCACCGCGTTCATCAGGCCGATCGCCAGCAACGCCCAGCCAGACAGCGCGCCCTCGGTGTTCGCCGATATCAGGATCAGCGCCAGCGTCCCCGTCGCGACGCCCGCGAGCACCTTGCCCGGCGACACCTTGTTCAGCACGTACGCGCCGATGAACCGGCCGACCAGCGCGCCGCCCCAGTAGAACGGCACATGCTTGCCCGCCGCGACGTCGCTCAGCCCCATCACGCTCGGCTGCATCAGGTAATTGACGATCAGCGAGCCGACCGCGACTTCGGCGCCGACGTAGAGGAAGATGCACGCCGTCCCCATCGCGAAGCGCGGACGCTTGAGCAGCGTGAACGCATGGAAGATGCTGCCGGTCTGGTCCTGCTCCTCGTTGAGCCGGTTGCGACGGGTCCACACCACCGCGGCGACGATCAGCAGCGCGATCGCGAGGCCGATATAGGTGTGCACGACGGTCCGCGACGATTCCGTCCGGTACGCATCGAGCGCGGCGCCGGTCAGCGTCGAGGAGTCGACCGTCGCCAGACCGCCGAGGATCAGCGCGGAGCCGACATACGGAAAGATGGTCGTGCCGAGCGAGTTGAACGCCTGTGCAAACGTCAGTCGGCTCGATGCGGACTTGGGATGGCCGAGCGCGGAGATCAGCGGGTTGGCGACGACCTGCACCACGGTGATCCCTGCGCCGAGCACGAACAGCGCGAACAGGAACATGCCGAAGCTCGCCTGCCCTGCGGCGGGGATGAACAACAGGCAGCCCGCGGTCATCGTCACGAGGCCGATCGACGCGGTGCGCATGTAGCCGGCTTTCCGCACGATCGCGGCGGCGGGGATCGAGAACAGCGCATAGGCGAGGAAGAACGCGGACTGGACCAGCATCGCGGTCGCGTGGTCGAGCGTGAAGAGCTCCTTCATCTTGGGGATGATGATGTCGTTCAGCGAGGTGATGCCGCCGAAGATGAAGAACAGCGCGAACACGAACACGCGCAGGTCGGGCGCGTCGTAGCCGTGGCTGGCATCGCCTCCTGCTGCTGCTGCTGTGGATCTGGTATCGACGTGCACTTAGATGGCGCCCCTCATAATATTGTCGGCGCGGCATAAGCCGGGGCCACCGCGCGTGGCAATGTCGAGCGCGCACTCGGCCTTGGTGTGAGCGATAACGCCGGGCGATGCGAGGCCGTACGTTTTCGAGCAAGACGGAACTAGCTTTGCGATCGGTGAACGTAGCCCAACCGGGTACGGTCGATTAGCGTAGAGCCGCGGAGGGGATCGTAGATCAACCGTACCCCTTTGTTGGGTGCGTCGGAACTAACTCCATCGGCAATCACGAGTCGGTTTCGAACGTGCCACTGCTACTTCAGCCGCCTTTGCACTTCGCCTGCCGCCAAGTGACCTGCCGGTGATTGCGATTTTCAGTCGAAAGCCGCGGTCCACACCCTAACGTCGTCAGCGTCCACCGGATCAGAGCAGCGGAAAACGCATCGGCCGGTGGGTTTGACACGCCGCCCTGCCCCGCCCCAAACCTTCGGCCGGCGAGTAATCGAGCCGACTGGTGAAGATCGCGTTCTTAATTAAGAAAATTGCATTTGCAATTCGTCCGAGGTTGCGGTACCAAAAATTCGCCTTTCAGGCATCCTCTCCTAAATCACTTTACGGGGTCGCTTCTGCGACCCTTTTTTTTGGTTCATGAGATGGTGTTGATGCAACGTTCCTCGTTTTTCTTCAGATCCGAACCGATACGGTCCACTTCCTACGCGCACCGTTCAAGCCGGCGCGTCGGTTACCACTTCGGCAGCTCGTCCTTGGTGACGTAGCGCTCCGACCGGTAGTATTCGCGTAACAAGGCGGGCGAGTTCTGCTGGGGGTTCTGCAGCCAACGCGTGTGCCACGTCATGAACCACGCCCAGTCCGCCTCGGGACCCAGCGTGGCGGGATCTGGGATCGGCCCGTTCTCGTGCAGGCAGATCGGGACAGTATCCCCAACGATGCGCTTCACCTGCGCGAACAGCCCGGCCTGATTGCCGTGATCGTCGACGTAGATGTCGGCGCCAGCGACATCAACGCAGTCACGGCCCGGATAGTATGCGGGATCGATGTTCTGCCCTGCCCAGCCAAGCACCCAGATCAGATTGTCCAGTTTGCGATCGACGACGAAGAACTCGTACATCGTCCGCCATAGCGCCTTGAACGCCTGCGGTCCGTGCTTGCCCCACCAAAACCAGTCACCGCCGAACTCGTGGAACGGCCGCCACAACACGGGAACCTTCCGGTCGCGGAGGACCGTGAGCAGATCGGCGACGTGGGCCATTTGCGCTAACATGGCGACGTTCTGCGTTGTACCAGCGACCAGCGCACGGGCAACGTCGAAGTCCTTCTTGGAATTCTCGTAACCGCTGCCGATATCCGGCGCACCCCAGTGCCAGCACAGGCTGACGATCCCACCTGAGCGATGCCAGGCAGTTGCACGTTCATTCACCGCAAGCTGATCGACTGGCTCGATATAATCGAGACCCAGTAACGCCGGCTGGCGTCCGGTGACCCTCTGAATATAATCCAGTTCGACTCGTGCCCCGGCGGGGGTGAAGTTCTGCTCTTGTTGCCCTGTGAGGGTCTTCGTGCCGTAGATCGACCAGATGTACCCATACAACGCCTGCGCTTCGGCCGAAGCAAGCGGATTGCTTAGCGCCCGCGCCGGCACAGCCGCGCCGACCGTCTTGGCGATAGCCGCGTGCGGCAGTAGCGCGAATGCCGTCGCACTCACCACCAACTCACGTCTGTTCACATGCATTTGACGTTCCCCTTGAAATGTCAGCGGACACCGCAGTCGGCCGGGCCTGACGGTGCGCTAGCGATGCGGATGCTTGAGACGTCGATGCCAAGCGCACCCGTAGTCGCCAGCGTCACGGGCTTGCTGACCTGTGCCATGTCCACCCCGCCCGCGGCAAAGCAGCGGAGCGGAACCGCGATCTGCCGCCAGTCGCTGCCAGGCAGCTTCACCGCGCCGGTGATCGGGACCGTGGTGGTCTTGCCCCCCGTCATCCCAAGCGTCACCTCGCCGGTCGGTGCGGTCGTCACTCGGTAGTCCATGAGCAGACTCAGCTGACCGTTCGATTCGCGGGTGACGTCGATCGACTTAGCTTCCTCGATCGATGCACTTCCACGACCAGCGAAGGTGAACCGCAACGAATCCTCCTGCGCCACCCGGTCGACCCGAGTCTGCCGGACCGCGCCCGCGACGTCGAGCCGGCCGCCAGCGACGACGCGGCCACGTGAGAACAGCGCGTTCTGATCGGTCACCACGCCCTTCGGCCGTGTCTCGTCCAGTTCCCCGATCGTCTTGGGCGTGGCATAGGTCAGGCCGTACCCGATCGGAAACAGCGGATCGTAGCCGGCGTCGCGTCGGTTCAAGACGTACTGATCGAGGCGCTTGGGCCACGAGAAGCTGAGCGTGCCGCGGAAATCATGCGCCGGCTTGCGGTCCTTCCCCGCGATCAGCACGTCCGCAACGCCGCCGCCTTCGGTACCCGGCAGGAAGGCCGCGACGAACGCGTCGGCCGCGTTCAGTTCCGGGTTCACCCATAGCGGTCGCCCCGACAGGAAGACTGCGACGGTCGGCACCCCGGCAGCCTTGAACCTGCGGAGCAGCGCCAGATCGGACTTGTCGTCGGGGCTGTATTCAAGCGTCGGTCGATCTCCCGTGAACTCGGCATAGGGGGCCTCGCCAAAGACCACGACCGCGACGTCCGGCTTCGCCCGATATCGGCCATCGACGGACAGCGTCGCCTTGCCGCCGCCGGCGCGCATGGTCTGTTCGATGCCGGCGAAGATCGACTCTCCATTGGGGAAGCTGGCATTGGTCACGCCCGTTCCCTGCCAGGTGATCGACCAGCCCCCCGACTGTCGGCCAATATCGTCCGCGCCGCGCCCGGCGACCAAGATGTTCGCTGACGACCTGAGCGGCAGGACGGCATTGTTGTTCTTGAGGAGGACCAGCGACTCACGGACCGCCTGTCGTGCCACCGCGCGATGCGCAGGTGCGCCGAGCAGGTCGAACTTGCCCGCGAGCGGTCGCGTCGACGGCCGACCGGCCTCGAACGTGCCGGCCAGCACCTTGACGCGCAGGATGCGGCGCACCGCATCGTCCAGTCGCGCAGCGGAAATCGTGCCGTCCTTCGCTTCGCGCAGCGTATTCGCGTACAACTGCTTCCAGCCCGGTCCCGAATACATGAACATGTCGAGACCGGCGTTGATCGCCGGCGCACAATCCTCGTTGGTGCACCCCGGTACCTGCCCGTGCGCATTCCAGTCGCCGATCGTGAATCCGTCAAAGCCCCAACGATCCTTTAGCACCCCTGTCAGCAGACTCTTGTTGCCCGTCATCTTGGTGCCGTTCCAACTCGAAAAGCTGGGCATCACCGTAAGCGCACCGTCGACCAGCCCACTGCGATAGCCCGCAGCATGGACGTCCCGCAGAACAGCCTCGCTGGCGCGCGTGTCCCCCTGGTCGCGACCACCGGTGCCGCCGTCGCCGAGGAAATGCTTGATCGACGCGATGACGTGGCCGGGCTTCATGAAGTCGCCGCCGATGCTGCCCTGTATGCCCTGGACCATCTGCCCGGCATAGGATTCGACGATGGCCGGATCCGCCGAATAGCTTTCGTAGGTGCGCCCCCAGCGATCGTCCTGCACGACCGCGACCGTGGGCGCGAAGCTCCAGTCGATCCCGGTCGCAGCGGTTTCGGCGGCAGTCGCCGCACCGATCCGGCGGATCAGTGCCGGGTCGCGCATGGCGCCCGGCCCGATGTTATGCGGGAACAGCGTCGCACCGACGATGTTGTTGGCGCCGTGCACCGCATCGGTTCCCCAGATCACCGGTACGACCGGCCGGCCGTCGGAGCGTTTGACCGACGCGTCGTAGAAGGCGTCGAACAGTTTGAGCCACTCGCCTGCTGGCGCGAACTCGTCATTGTTCGGCGCTGAATTCCCGCCGTTCAGGATCGATCCAAGCTTGTAGGTTTCCAAATCCTTCGGCGTGATCGAGGCGATGTCGACCTGCAGCAGCTGACCGACCTTGTCGTCGATCGTCATGCGCTTGAGCATCCCATCGACCCTCGCCTCGACACTCGGATCCCGGTGACGCTTCATCGGCAGCACGGGCCAGCTTTCCGGGTGCGCCACGGCCGAGAGGGGGGCGGCTATAGTGGACGACACCCGCGCATGCCCTGCGGCGCCGATGGCGATCGCCGCCACGGCTGCTGCCGACATGAACTGCCTGATGCGCATATCTCTCTCCCGTTCGCCTAACACGCTTTTGCAGTCGATCTGACGGCCAGGAGGCTCAGCTGTCAACATTCATCTTTCAATTTGCTTTTCTTCGATCCGGCGGCTTACTTGCCTTGGCGACGCCTTACCGGCGCGCGGAGGGGATTGCATGATTAGGCGCCGAACAATGAAGACCGTGGCACCGCAATTGCTTCGCATGATGCTTCTCGCGGCCGGTGCCGTCGTCGCGGGCCCGGGTGCGTTGGCGCAATCGCCGCCGCCGCCGACCGTCACGTCTCCCGATGGTCGTATCGCGGTGACTCTCGGCACGAATTCACACGACCGGCCCAGCTATGCGGTCGACGTCGACGGCCGGTCGGTAATCGCACCCTCCACGCTCGGTTTCGAGTTCGAACGGTATGCAAAACTAGCCGACGGCCTGCGCGTCGAACGGATCGAGTCCAGCCTGGGGGAGGACCGCTACACGCTTCCGGCCGGCAAGGTTGCGAGGGTCGCACAGGTCTATCGCCAGATCGTAGTGCATTACGTCGAGCGAACCGGTGCGCACCGCCGGCTTGATCTGATCGTCCGTGCCTATGACAGCGGGATTGCGGTTCGATATGCCGTGCCAAAGCAACCGGGACTTTCCACGTTGCGGATCGTCAACGAGCTGACGCAGTTCGCCTTCCCGTCCGACTATGCCTGCACCGGGCTGAACCTCGGCGGAGCCGGGACAAGCCACGAGGGCGAGTATGATCCGGTCCGCGCGTCCGGGATCCGCCCCCACAACTCGTACGAACTGCCGCTGGTCTGCGAAACCGGCGGCGACGGCCCTGCCGTCGCGATCGCCGAGGCGGCCGTCGAGAACTGGCCTGCGATGTCCCTCACGGGCACCGAAACGGGCGATCTCGGCGTAGCGGCGAAGCTTACGCGGCGGATCGATGATCCCCTGGTGGCCGTCGTGGCCGAGGTCGGCGCCGGCATCATGTCGCCCTGGCGCGTCGTGATGATCGCGGCGAACCCAGGCGCACTGATCGAGAACACGCTGCTGACCAGCCTGAACCCCGCCCCGGTCGGTGACTTCAGCTGGGTCAAGCCCGGCAAGACTGCGTGGGACTGGTGGTCGGGACCTTTGCTGCGGGGCGTTCCCGTGGCCGGGTCGAACGACGCGACCGAGCGCGCCTTCATCGATTTCGCCGCGTCGCAAAAGCTCGCCTACACGATGGTGGATGAGGGCTGGTACGTGAACAGCGGCGGTGGTCCCATCCTGTTCCCCGGCGCCGATCCCACGCGAACCGTTCCGGAGATCGATCTCCCAGGCCTCGTCCGCTACGGCAGGATCCGAGGTGTAGGTCTGATCGTCTGGATGCACTGGGCTCTACTCGATCGTGACATGGAGCGCATCCTGAGCTTTCTCGAGCGGACCGGCGTGAAGGGAATCAAGATCGATTTCATGAACCGCGACGATCAGGAGATGATTGCCTTCTATCACCGCGTCGCGGCCGCAACCGCCCGGCATCATCTTCTGCTAGACCTGCATGGCGCGACGCATCCTTGGGGCATGACGCGAACCTGGCCGAACTTCCTGACGCAGGAAGGCGTTCTCGGCGCGGAATACGGCAAGTGGACGAAGCGGATCACCGCTCGCCACAACATTACGCTCGCCTATACGCGGATGCTGGCCGGCCCTATGGATTACACGCCGGGCGGCTATCGCAACGCCACGCCAGCGACGTTCGCCATCGCCGCTACCGGCCCGCAGACGCAGACGACGCGCGCCGCCGAACTTGCCAAATACGTCGTGTTCGAAAGCCCGCTTCAGTCTGTTGCGGACAGCCCCGACGCCTATCGCGGCCAGAAGGGCCTCGATTTCCTGAGCGCGGTGCCGGCCAGCTGGGACGAGACGCGATTCCTGCAAGGCACGCTCGGTCGGGACATCGCGGTCGCACGCCGTCACGGCACCCGCTGGTATGTCGGGGCGATGACCGACGCACCGCGCACGTTCAGTCTTCCGCTCTCGTTCCTCGGTACCGGCCGATATACCGTGCGAACGTGGCAGGACGGCGTCGCGCCAACCGATCTAGTCACCGCGACGCATACCGTCGTCCCGAGCGACACTTTGTCGCTCGTCCTGTCCCCATCCGGCGGTGCCACCGCCATTCTGGAGCCCAAACCGTGATCCGCTCGCCGACCTTCCCGTCAATGATCGCCATGTTGTTGATGGCCTGCTCCACCCCCGCCTCGGCTCAAGCCGACGATGCCGCCAAACAGCGTGCTGCGGCGGAGGCGGAGGAGCGGCTGCATCAGGACTGGCCGTGGCTCGGTCGCTACCGATCGGCAAACGCAGCCCTCGAGCCGGCGACGGTCCCGCGTATCATCTTCATGGGCGACTCGATCACGCAGGGCTGGATAGACAAGGTCCCCGGTTTCTTCACCGCCGGTCGACTGGATCGGGGGATCGGCGGGCAGACCACGCCCCAGATGCTGCTCCGTTTCCGGCAGGACGTGATCGCGCTCAAGCCAGCGATCGTGCAGATCATGGGCGGCACGAACGACATCGCTGGCAACACGGGACCGATGGCCCCCGAACAGACGCAGGCGAACATCATGTCGATGACCGAGCTCGCCCAGTCCCATGGGATCCGCGTGATCCTCGCGTCGATCCCGCCGGCCGCGAATTTTCCGTGGCGCCCGGGGCTTGCCACTATACCGCGGATCGCAGCGATGAACGTCTGGCTGAGGACTTACGCGGCGAGCGTCGGCGCGACCTATGCTGACTACTGGGGCGCGCTGCACGACGGCGACGCACTGCGTCGCGAGTGGACCTATGACGGCGTGCATCCCAACGAGGCAGGCTATGCGGTGATGGCGCCCGTCGCCGATAAGGCCATTCGCGCCGCGATGGCAGCGTCCCCGAGGGGCCTTCGGTCGTGATCACCGCGCTTCTCATTTCGCTGGCCGCTGCCGGACACGAGCCGGTCGCACGGGATCCGGTTGCTGGGCCGCCGGTCGTCATTACCGATGCGGGGCCGGTCCGCGGCGAGGTCCTTCCAACCGGGGGCGGCATCTTCCGCGGTATCCGGTTCGCGAAGCCCCCAATCGGGCCCCTCCGCTGGCGACCACCGACGCCGCCGCAGTCGCATACTGCTATCGTCGACGCCGTCCTCGACCACGCCGCCTGCCCGCAGCCGGTCTACGGAGACTGGAACCGCGCAGCGTCCGCGACGGGAAGCGAAGACTGCCTGTTTCTTGACGTCCGGACGCCGCGGATCGCGACGACCGCGCTGCTGCCGGTACTGGTATGGATACACGGCGGTGGTAATCGCGGTGGAGCCGGCAGCGGCACGGTGGAATCGCACATCACCGATGGCGGCGTCGTGCTGGTGTCGATCCAGTATCGCCTGGGCGCTCTGGGTTTCCTGTCGCACGTTGCGTTATCAAGCGAACAGGCCGGCATCTCCGGCAACTACGGGCTGATGGACCAACAGGCGGCGTTGCAATGGGTACGTGGCAACATCGCCCGGTTCGGTGGTGACCCGGCACGCGTCACCATAGCCGGGGAGTCCGCCGGCGCGCAGGACGTGGGGCTGCATATGCTCGCAACGGCATCACGCGGACTGTTCGCGCAGGTGATCGCCGAGAGCGGCACTGCGGGCTTCGGCGTCGCACCGCGATCGCTTGCTCAGAACGAGGCGTTGGGCGCTGTCATCGCGACGCGCGCGGGGCTGGCATCCAAAGCTACCACGGTACAATTACGGGCACTCTCCGTGCCTGCCATACTCGCGGCGCAGGAGGTGGACGCCAAGGACATGACGCTGGGGATCGACCCTAGCTTCATCTGGTTGCAGGCCGTCGCCGATGGCCGCGTGCTACGCGAAACGCCCACAGTCGCGCTCGCAGCCGGGCACGTTGCGCGTGTCCCGACGATCATCGGGGTGAACGCGAAAGAGTTCACGAACTATTCTGGCACGGACCCCCGCCCCGTCATAGCCCGCGAGTTTCCTAACTCCGTGTACCGCGTCCTTTCCGCATACGGACTGACGGGCTCAGGTACGCCAGCGGCCGACCCGCGCCTGGGCGACATCGCGATGCAGCTCGGTACGGACGTTGTCTTCCGCTGCCCGACGATCGCGGTGTCGAAGGTGCTGGCCGCTCGCGGTGCCCCGGTCTGGCAATATCAGTTCGACTATGCACCACCCGGTGCCGAAGTCAGCCATGCCAGCGAGGTCCGCTTTGTGTTCGACCGTCCCACGGTAGGGCAACCTCCTCTTCAGGCCTATTGGCTCGATTTTGTTAGAAGCGGCGATCCGAACGGTGGCAGCAGACCGAACTGGCCACGCTACGATCTTGCGCAGCGAGCATACCTGCACTTTGCGCAGTCCGGACCGATGGCCAAGACCGATCTCAGGGGCGCCGTCTGCGAGGGACGCGACACCCCCTGACGGCACTCCCCGAAGGTATGGGTCCCGCTCAGGTCGCGTCGAGATCGATGACGAACACGGGACCCAGATCGATGACCGCCTTGGCTCCGGCGAGATGGACGACGACAGTGGCCGCGTTGGCGGCGAAATCGGACGGTGCGACGCCCTTGACGTCGTAGAGCTTCCACGCAGCGCCGACTTGCGCCGGTCCGCTGGCGACGGTCGCGTAGCCCGGCGCAGGGCCGATCACGCCGAAGAACGGGATCGGCGTCGTCGCGTCACCGATCAGTTTAGGCGCGCGGGCCCAAACCGCCACGACGATGCGGTGGCCCTTCACGATCGGCTTGCTCAGCGGGGAGACCGCCTGCACTGAGTAGTTTTCGGGGCCCTTCTCGGTAACCTGCACGCGCAGCGCCTGCCCGCCGACGACCCCGGAGTCCTTGATGCGCTTGGTGGTCTGCGCCGCTCCGCTGACGTTGTAGTTCAATCCCGGCTGGTTGATTGCTCTCTTCAGTATGTCGTCCTGCGCCGGCGCAGCGCTGGCTGCAAAAATACCCAAGGCGATCGAGATCGTACGTATCATTTTTCCCCTCCTCCTCATCTTGCGCGTCGGCTTGCCCGACTACGCCGAAACGTTCACGCACCCGCTCAGCCGGAACATGCCGGACGCGGTGGTCAAAAGCCTAAGGCGACGCTTGGCACCCGCCAATCAGCAGGTCCGCCATTCCGACTAAGACCAGAGGTTCGGCTAAGTCCGCGCGTTGGCATGAAAAAAGCAATCATGATTGGGCGAAATCTGCCTAGACAGATGCAAATGTCAAATTGAATTATGTAGTCGGCGGGTTGCCGCGGAGGGGGAAATGCCGGTAGCGTGATGACATGATCATTTACGCAACGAGGGGCGTACCGGCGTGACAAAATCGCGGACCGAGCGCGATGCCCTGAACGCCGCCCCTATGGAGACCAAGGTCGCACGCCTGTCCCGCAGCCTTTCAGGAACAAATCTAGCCCGTGCTGGGGATTATAACCTTCGAACCGTCCTGCAGGCGGTTCGTCTGGCGCCCGGTACGACCCGGATCGCGATATCGCAACAGACTGGACTGACCGCACCGACTATCGCCAACATAACTGGGCGCCTCGTCGACATGGGGCTCGTGCGTGTGACCGGGCGTACACAAGGAAATCGGGGCCAGCCGGCGATGCAGCTCGAAGTCGAGCCAGACGGAGCGTTCGCCATTGGGTTAAACATTGATCGCGATCATCTTACCCTCGTCACGCTCGATCTCGCAGGAACAATCCGCAGCCGCGTCACCTGCGAAAAATCCTTCGCGTTGCCCGAGGACGTCTTAGGTTTCGTCCGGTCCAACCTCGAGCAGGCTATCCTAAAAGGCGATATCAACCGATCGCGTATTCTGGGGATCGGTGTGGCCATTCCCGACGATCTCGGTCGCATACCGTTGCCGCATCGGCCCGCTGCCTACGATCGCTGGAACGATGTCGACTTGACTAAGATGCTTGCGGCCGAATGGCCTTGGCCGATCCACTGCGACAACGACGCCGCTGCCGCTGCACTCGGCGAGGCCGAATATGGTACGGCGTACGACAACCCCAGCTTCTTTTACATCCTGATCAGCGCAGGGCTCGGCGGCAGCGTGGTGATCGATCGAAGTTATCACCGCGGCGCCACCGCACGCTCCGGAGAACTGGGGCTAATGCCGGATCCGGGAGCCGGGATCGGTGCGATCGTTCAGGATACGGTATCGCTGTCGGCGCTAACCGATCGGCTCGAGGCGGCGGGGCACCCCATTGCGGGCGTCGATGGGCTGGCGCACCTTAATGTGGATGCAATGGGTGTCGTCGACGATTGGCTTGCTGACGCAGTGCGATCGCTGACCCAACCGCTGACGGCGGTGAACTGCCTGCTCAATCCTGATGCCGTGCTGATCGGCGGACGCCTGCCCATGGCGCTCATCGAACGACTGGCGGACGAACTGACGCGGTCGATGAGTGCGTTGCCGTTACCGTCGCAGGCGAAGATCATGCCCGCGGTACTGGCCCGGGACGGACCTGCGGTTGGAGCAGCAATTCTTCCGTTCCTTGACGCGTTGCTGCCTTCAGACGCGATCCTGATCCAGGCGGGTCGGTGAACCCGCTCCATGCCCCATGCCGGGTCGCATACGCGCTCACTGCCACATCAGAGGGAAAGATTAGGCGATGACGACAATATTGGCGAACATCTTGGACAGGGAGATCGGCACGGCCGGGAAGCTCCTCACCAAGAACGTCTTGGTGATCAGTCGGCATTCGCGGGTCGTACGGGTCTCCCCGCTTCCTGACGGGAAAGCGCAGAGCGATCGTCAGAACGCTTTGATGACTTCTCCAAGCGTACATCCATGAACAGAAAGATCGTGTTCGGCGCCATCCTCCTGGCGATTGCCGCTCCGGGCTCTGCGCGCCAAAATCAGCCGCCTGCCACTACGTGCATCGATGGCGAGCGGATCGTTTCGCGACACGCGCAGGTCCCTGACGCGATCGACTTCACGCTGACGGGGGGGAAGACCTATCGCAGTCGGATCGGTCCGTCGTGTGCGCATCTGGCCGAACTCGACCGTACGTACCTGCTCGTCCTGGAGGAACAGCAAGGCCGCAGAATCTGCGGTGGCGACCGGTTCCGACTGATCGATGCCGTCGCAGCGCGATCGGGCGGCGGCGGCGGCTTCCCCTATTGCCGGTTTGGGCCATTCGAACGCGTGACGCCGTCGCGCTAGCCGTCGTCCAGCATGCGCTTCAGGAAGCCGCGTATCGAGCGTGTACGTTGCGGCGACGGTGGACCCAGCACGCCGCGCGCCGACGCCGTCAGATGGTCAGCGACATGGGACGCACCTTCGTCGAACACGTAATGATCGAACCAGCTGCGAACCGCGGCGCGTTCAGCAGGCGGCAGGTCCCGAACGGCCAGGACGGCGTGCATCAGAGCGCCGAAAGGAGATACCTCCGGCTGCCCCCACCAGTAGTTAACCAGCACGTTCAGCGGACCGCTGGCCTTCACGTCGTGCCACCAGAACGCGGGAATGAACAGCGCGTCTCCCGGTTCCAGTTCGGCCACGACCATCGTCTCCATCGCCTCCGCGAAGCGGGGGTAGCGATCGAGGTCGGGCGCCTCGATGTCGACCATGCTGGTGGGTTGACCCGCGATCGTGTTCTCCAACGGTCCGACGTACAGGTTCGCCGTCTGGTCCGGGGGGAACAGCGCGAAACGTCTCGCCCCTGCGACGACGGCAGCGATGTTGTGCGAACCGTCATAGTGCGTCGACGCGCGGCTCGCATTGCCGATCCACAGGCGCGGCGTCGCATCGGGCAGTGCGAACGGCAGCGGGTTGGCTTCCGCCCAGCCGGGATAGTTATCCGGTGCGGAGGCAGATCCGGCGTACAGCGAGGGCGCTTTCGGATTGCCGGCTTCGGCCACGAGGGCATCGAGCAGCAATGGCAGCATGACCTGCGCATTCCTGAAATTGTAGCCGCTGTGGTCGTCACTGTAGAAGAACCGACCGGCGACATGCGGCGAAGCGGCGAACACCTTGGCGGGGCGCCCGCCATCGAAACGCCGGATGTAATCCGCGGTAGCCCGCGGCCCGTGTGACGAGGCGGCTACGGCTGGCCAATCCGCAACAAAATCGCGCAGCACCACCGGGCGGTAGGCGGGCACGATCTCATTCTCGAAACGTTCGGGGGTCACGTGCTGGACCTCCTCGACACGGTTGGCGCCCGCTAGAACGTCCATCGCCATCAGTACCATCGCTTTCGTCCTCGGTCATCTGCTGCAATACCGGGCAGATCGCTGTGTGTCGACGATCACGCCATCCTCTTGCGACGTCTGCCGTCCGACGATGCAGCGGCATCCACGACGCCAAGCAATGTAGCGGCATGGGCGATCCACCGACGGATCGCCCATGCCGCACGCATCAGTAGGTCAGGCGCACACTGAATTGGAACTGCCGGTCGCTCTTGAATGCCGTCCGTGGTGCGGTCAGCCCATCTGCGTTCAACAGGAACCGGGTCTTGGTGGTTGCGTCCAGAATGTTGTTACCTTGGATACCGATCTTGAAGTTCTTGTTCACAGTGTAGAACAGCGACGCGTCGACCTGCCCGGTAGGTTCACTGTATACGGGAAGGAACGGGAATAGTTCGTCACGGTTGTTCAGCAGGAACTTGGACCTCCAGCTATATGCGACGCGCGCGTAGATGCCGTACTTGTCGTAGAAACCTGCGACGTTAAAGTTGTGCTTCGACAGCAGTGCCAACGGCAGGTTGTTGTACAGACCCGTGATGTCGGTCGGAGGTTGATTCCCGTCGCCCTCGAACGGGGTGGGATCACTGGAGGCCCTGAAGGCCGGCGGTGAGGTCTGAACGGTACCGGCGTCGATGTACGTGTAGGTCGCCTGCATGCCCAGGCCGCTCAGGGCGCCCGGCAGGAACTCGTAGGTCTGCTGATACGAGACTTCCGCACCCTTGACGTCGGTAGAACCTTCGGCGTTCGCCGGTCCCGTCAGCGCCAGGTCGTAGCTCGACCCGTTGTTTGCGAACGTGCGAACGAATCCACTGTTGTTGACGATGACGTCGGTCAGCTTCTTGTAAAAGAGCGTACCCGTCAGCTGTCCGACCTTTGCGAAATACCATTCCGCCGTAAAGTCGAACTGATCGGCCTTGATGGGTTTGAGATAAGGGTTCGCCGCCCGAGCCTCGAACACGCCGTTCGAGCCGTTAAAGTTCAAGGATACGAAATTTCGAAGGTCGCCGAAATTTGGCCGCGTGATCGCCTTAGAGCCCGCGAAGCGAACCAGGAACTTCGGTGTGATGTCCAGGCGGAGGTTCAGACTCGGCAACCAGTTGTCGAACTTGTTCACAGCGTTCTGCGCGACGGACTGCCCGTTCGCGAATGCGACCGCAGCGCCTTGTTGTCCGGCGGTGACCCCAGGTCGACATAGTGCCGGAATCTGCGACGCATTCGGAAGCGTGCCGTCGTCGCGCGGACCGGTCTGCTGCGCGCAATACGCCGCGAAGCTGCCGAAACCCGACGGTAGTACCTGTGAGGTCTGCGGGAAATTGACCGCGCCGGCGGCGATGTCCTTCGTGTTGATGTACCGGAGACCGATGTTGCCAACGAGACGCATTCCCGAGCTTCCGAAATCGTGTCCGAAGTCGGCGCGGACGTATGCAGCACGCGTCTCTTCGGAATTGTCGTAGATCTCGTTCGAGAAGAAATAGCCGTTAATTAGGTTGGGGTTCTGTGTCGTTCGACCGTTGACGACCGCGCCACCACGATCCTCGATCGGCGTGTAGCTGAAACCGTTGAGCGGGTCGCGGACGCTGCGCAGAAGCGCAGTCAACGCGTCATGGTTGGTGATGACGGCATCGGATAGGAATAAGGCCGGCGGAACCGAAGAGCCGCCGCGGAAGAAGTTCGGGAAGCTGGCCGCCTCCGTGCTTTCCGGCGAAGCGCCCAAGGGGACCGGTCCTTCATCCGTCCATGTTGCCGACAACGAGCCCCAGTTGTTGTAGTCGTTGGTCCGCACAGTCTGCGAGCGCTTCGACCAGCGGCCACCAGCGCGTACACCGCGCAGGAAGCTGTCTTCCGACATGTCGTACTGGATGTCGCCGCGAAATGCGTATTCATGACCGTCGTTGATCGCGCGATTGTTGTAGGAATCGTTAAAGAACACATTGTTCGGGGCAGCGAAATAGGTCGACGAGTCAAATCCCGGCGTCACGAACGCGATCTGCGGTGTCTTGCCGGTCAGGTCCAACGACAGGTTTGAGAAGGTATAGCCATCGACGATGTCGTCGATGCTACGTGACTTGGCCTCGGTATACTGACCGTCAAAGTTGATATGAAGACGGTCAGCGGGCGACCACTTCAGATTGAGCGCAAAGTCCTGTGTCTTCGTCCGGGTATCGTTAAATCGGTTTGTCACATACGTGTTGTTGCCGTTCGGGTTCACGAACTGGCTATAGTCGCAATAGGTGCTGGTGTATGGAGAACCGTCGTTTGGGATGACGCAGGCCTGGCTCGCCGGTACGTTATGCGCCTGGCGGTTGTTAAGCCGAGAGATGGTTCCACTGGTGAACACGCCGTCATCGTCGAACGTGTAGTTGGAGCCAGCCAGCGGGAATGTCTGTCCGATATCGTTGTAGTAGACCGACGATTCGATCGAGCGATCGATCCAAGACGTGCGTGACTCCGCACGTAGATACTGCGCCGTCGCGAGGAAGCTCCGATCGGCGCTCTCGAACTGGCCGGACGCTGTGATGCTGTTGCGGCGGGTGTTGAAACGCTGGGATCGAATGCCGCCGCCGCTCGGGGTATAGACGGTGTCGACACCAGGAGGCGTCTGGAAACTGTCGCAGATGCGAATCGCATAGGGCTGTCCCGCATTGATGATGCGGCCTTCGTTGGGATTGTTGCCGTCGCAGGTTACGCCGTCGTACTGCGATCCCTGGAAATCTCCGTTTACTGCATAGCCGTCGACCCCGTCGGACGGCGCGTTGAAGCGCGGAAGGAAGCCCGAGGTGAAGATTGAGTCAGCACGGCTGTACTGTTGAAAATAGCTGCCGCCGACTAGAAACCCGAAGCGACTACCCCCGCTCGTGTCCCACTGCTTGCTGAACAGGCCGACGAGCGACGGCGCGGATCGCTCAGCGAGATCGCCATAGCTCGTTCCACCCGCCAAGTAGATCAGCGTATCCTTGCTGTCGAACGGCTTGCGCGTGTTGATGCTCACGGTGCCCGAAATGCCGCCTTCGATCATGTCGGCGGTCAGGTTCTTGAACACCTCGATCGATCCGGCGAGCTCGGCGGGAACGTCGTTGTAGCCGATTTCGCGCCCCGCGCTCACCGCGAAGGCGTCGCGGCCGTTGAATTCGCCACGCGAATAGGTCAGACCGCGGATCTGGACGCTTGATCCCTCCACGGAGAAATGTTGCGCGTCTGCGGCGGATGCAAACCTCGTAATCGCCACGCCCGGTACGCGCTGCAGTGCTTCATTGATCGATCGATCGGGCAGCGCGCCAATGTCCTCTGCGGTGATCGCGTCGACGACGGTATCGGCGTTGCGCTTGAGCGCCTGCGCATTGGCCAGCGATTGTCGGATGCCGGTCACGACGATGTCGTTGCCCTCGCCTTCCGCGGTCGCGGCCGGGGTGCTGATATCGGCTGGCGTCACCGACGACTGATCGGCCTGGCCCTGGACGGAGATATTGGTCGAGCCCGAGACGGGCTTCTTGAGGCCGCTGCCAGCTGCAGACTGGCCGACGGTCGCCTGCTGCGCAACCGCAGCATCGCTTTCGCTCGTGCCGGTGGTCGACTGCGCCCATGCCGCTTGCGAAGCGCAGGTTAGCGCGATGACTGACGCGGTCAGCGCCAGATGTTGGATACGACGGCCCTCGACCGCACGTGCTGCAAAGCTCAACATTACCCCTCAGTCCCCTCTTCCCGTCCGCCCTCCTACTTGGAGGGTCTGGATCTTGACTATTCAACAACGTCTGGGCTCTTCGCTACTGAAGCGCTAAGTCCGCCTCAAGCGAAATATCGCAAGTTGAAATAATTAATCGGCGAGGTGGCAAGATTGCAACATCATGACAGCAGCGCGACGATGGCATGCACTCATGTCGAGCCGATCCGGATTGTCGTGCTGGGTGGCGGCACGGCGGGCTGGATGACCGCGGCCGCGCTGGTCGGGCTCATCGGATCGGCGTGCAAGGTCGAGCTCGTCGAGTCGGCGGAGATCGGTGTCGTCGGGGTGGGCGAGGCAACTCTGCCGCACCTGCGTGCCTTCCTGAAGACGCTGGGCATCGTTGAAGCCGAGTTCATGGCGGCTACGCACGCGACCTACAAACTGGGCATCGAATTCCACGACTTCGCTAGGCTTGGTGATCGCTACGTGCATCCCTTCGGGACGTTCGGACGGCCGCTGGGAGGTGTCGAGTTCCACCATTACTGGCTGCGGCACCAACGTTGGTCTGCCGCATCGCCGTCGAGCCGGACTGCCGCATTCCCGATCGGAGATTACTGCCTAGGCGTGCGGGCAGCGGAGCACCGCCGGTTTGCCCATCCGCAAGGCGATGCGGACGATCCAGCGAACAGCTACGGGTATGCCTATCAATTCGATGCCACACGCTTTGCGCCCTTCATGAGCGCGTGGGCTCAGACGCGTGGCGCCAGGCGAACCGAAGGGATCGTCACGACCGTCGAACGCAACGAAGTCGGCGATGTCGCGGCGTTAGTGCTCGCCGACGGACGTCGCGTGGGAGGCGATCTGTTCATTGATTGCTCGGGCTTCCGGTCGTTAATCCTTGGCGGTACGATGGGCGAACCTTGGGAGGACTGGTCGCATTGGCTGCCTTGCGATCGCGCCGTCGCGGTGCCCAGCACAAGCTCGGACGGCTCAATCGAACCGTTCACGCAGGCGACCGCGATGCCCGCAGGATGGCGGTGGCGCATTCCGCTGCGCCACCGCATCGGCAACGGCTATGTCTTTGCGAGCCGCTTTCTGGACGATGAGGGCGCACGGGATGCGTTGCTAGCGACGCTGGATACGCCGCCATTGGCAGAGCCGCGGCTTCTGCGCTTCAGCGCTGGCCGCCGTCGGCGTAGTTGGGTTGGCAACGTTGTTGCGATCGGGCTGGCCTCGGGCTTTCTCGAACCCCTCGAGTCCACCAGCATCCATCTGGTGCAGATGGCGATCACGCAGTTGATCGAGCGGTTCCCCGAACGCGTCATCGAGGCTATGGATCGCGACGGATTCAACGCTGCGGTCGATGCGGACTACGACCGCATCCGTGACTTCCTGATCCTGCACTATCACGCGACGACAAGGAGCGACTCGCCCTTCTGGAACCACATGCGGACGATGCCGATACCTGACACTCTGGCCGATAGGATCGCCTTGTGGCGGCGCTCGGCGCACGTGCCGCGATATGGGTTTGGCCTTTTTCTCGAGCCGAGCTGGGTGGCCGTTCTGCTGGGCCAGGGCATCGTTCCCGAAGGCTGGGATCAGCGTGCCGATCTTCCCGATGGTGTTACGCTCGATCGCGCGCTGGAAACGCTGCGCCGTTCGATCGACGATCGGGTCGCAGCTATGCCTGATCATGCGGCCTACCTGCAGAGGGCAACGGCATGAGCGATGGAACCGGGCTGCGTTCCATCGCCGTCTTCGGTGGCGGCGTGACGGCGCTGGCGGCGGCGATCGCCTTCGCCCGCGCGCTGCCGCGCTCGACGGTGACGCTGGTGACGATGCCGATCGAGGCCGCGGCGTTCGCCGATACCATGCCGACGGCGTGGCACGCCGTGCTGCCGATCCTCGAGCGCCTTGGGATCGACGACCGGACGATGATCGCCACTGGCAGCGCGATTCCCTCACTCGCATGGCGGTTCGACGACTGGAGTCTTGACGGCCGTTCCTGGTCGACCGTCAACGGGCCGCCGATACCCGTTCCCGGTCCCGGCGCCTTGCATCAGCGTTGGCTGGACGCAGTCCGTGCTGGCACGCCGCTTCCCTTCCACGCCTTGTTCCCGTCTGCGGTGCTCGCCGACAGCCGAGCGACGACGGTTCCCGACGGGGTCGAACATGGCTTGGCCTTCGATCAGGTCGCGTTCGGCGATACCCTTGCCGTCGCCGCGCACGATGCCGGAGTCCGCATAACGAGAGCAGCGATCGCTGAAGTGGATCGGGGCGACGACGGCAGTATTCGCGCCATCTATCTCACCGACGGTAGACGGATGACGGCGGACCTGTTCATCGACGCCACTGGACCCAATGCGCGGCTGGCGATCGAGAATGGTTGGGCTGTAGCCGGCCGGACCGAGGAGGTGCGGGTCGAATGGACCGGCGCGCTGCCGTGCGACAGGCTTCTCCTTCATCGTATGCCAGACCCAGCCACGTCGCCGATCGATGCGTATGGCAAGATCAACGCAGGCTGGTCTGTTCGCTGGTCCGATCCGCGAGGCCTGGTCCATGCAGTTGGCTATCTAGCAGCGACCACCGACAAGGCTCATGTCCTCCGGCTAACAGCGGCCGAAGACCACGAGACGCATCCGATTGTCTTTGAACCGGGCCGACGCAGACGGGGATGGACGAACAACATCTTGACGCTGGGCGATGCCAGTGTGCAACCGGGACCACTGGGCCGCGGTGGTTTCACGCTGGCGCTGGCACAGCTCGACCTCGCCCTCGATCTCTTGCCGAATCGTTCGATGGAGCCATTGTTGATCGCCGAATACAACCGCCGCGCTGCTGCTTGCGCTGATCGCATGCGCGATTTTCTCGCCGCGTTCTACTGGACCATGCCGGACCGCGACGGCGTTCAGCCGGCACCGGACCGTGATGGTCTGCCGCCAGCGCTCATAGGCACGCTCGCGCAGTTCGCACAGCGCGGCACGCTGCCGCACCATGACGACGAGATTGTCAGCGCCGATGCCTGGCGCGCCGTGCTGCTCGGGCAGGGAATCCGGCCTAGGCGTCGCGATCCGGTCGCTGCGGCGGTCGATCCGGTAGAAACGCGGGCGTCGCTCGAAGCGGCAGCCGTGGCGCTGCGGACGGCGGTCGATCGTCTCCCCACAGCGGCGGCGTCGAATGCGCGCCTGGCGGTGCGCCGATGACCGCCGGTCCCGTCAGGCGCGTGGTCATCGTCGGTGGTGGTACCGCGGGATGGATGATGGCAGCCGCCGCCGCACGGTTTCTCGACGACGGTCAGCGGACGATCACGCTCGTCGAATCCGATGCGATCGGAACGGTAGGCGTCGGCGAGGCGACGATTCCGCCGATTCTGGCCTTCAACCGCCTTTTGGGCATCAGCGAGGCCGACTTTTTGCGTGCCACCGGTGGTACCTTCAAGCTGGGGATCGAGTTCGTCGGATGGGATACGGGTGACGATCGATACTTCCATCCGTTCGGCACGCATGGTCGCCCGTTCGAAGGGCTGAACTTCCACCAGATCTGGCTAAAGCTGCGCGGTCGCGATGGGATCGGGGGGATTGAGGACTATGCCATGTCCGGTGTCGCCGCTGCGCATGATCGCTATGCCCCGCCCGCTTCCGATCCGCGATCGCCGCAGTCCGGTCTCGCTCACGCCTATCATTTCGATGCCGGTCGTTACGCCGCCTTCCTGCGGGAACGTGCCGAGGCACATGGCGTCGTGCGGATCGAGGGACGTATCGCGACCGTCGAGCGCGATGAGACGACCGGTCACGTCGTCGTCGTTCGCCTCGACGACGGTCGTGCATTGCAGGGCGACCTGTTCATCGACTGCTCGGGTTTCCGCAGCCTGTTGCTGGGCGGGACGATGGACGTACCGTTCGAGGACTGGTCGCACTGGCTACCCTGCGACAGCGCGATCGCCGTTCCGACGGCGCGTACCGAGCCGATCCATCCCTTCACGCGGTCGACCGCGCGGCCGGCTGGCTGGCAATGGCGTATTCCGCTACAGCACCGAACCGGCAACGGCTATGTCTATGCGAGCAGGTTCACGAGCGACGCCGAGGCTGAGGCACTACTGCTGGCCAACCTCGACGCGCCGCCCGTCGCGCCACCGCGGCGGCTGCGCTTCACCGCCGGACGACGCATACGGTTGTGGGAGGGGAACGTCGTAGGGCTTGGCCTTGCGGGCGGCTTTCTCGAGCCGCTGGAATCAACCAGCATCCACCTAATCCAGGAGGGGATCTCGAAGCTCTTCGGCCTGTTTCCCGATCGTCGCTTCACTTCGGTGGAACGCGACGAATACAATCGCCACATGGGCAATGCCTATTGTGGGATCCGCGACTTCATCATCCTGCACTATCACGCGACGCGCCGCCGCGACTCCGCCTTCTGGCGGCACGTCGGCATGATGACGGTGCCGGACAGCCTTGCCGCGAAGATCGCACTCTTCCGCGAGAAGGGTCGCGTCTTCCGCTATGACGACGAGCTGTTCGCGATCCCCAGCTGGGTGGCGGTCATGCTTGGCCAGAACATCATGCCGACAGGCTATGACCCCATCGTCGACGCTCTCGACGAAGACCGGCTGGCGGCGACCCTGCGTCAGATGCATGCGACCAACCTGGCGACGGCGCGCGCGATGCCCACCCACGCCGCCGCACTGGCAGCACTGGGCTACGCGCTAGAACGGTGACGTCGTGACTGTCTAGGCGTTCAGTCGACCGGCGTGCGTTCGGATCGCCGCCTGCGTGCCGACATCGCTGTCGAACACGCCGTACCAGCCCTGTGGCTCGTACGGCGGATCACCTATTCAGGCCAGGTCACCGCGCTGGAACCGGTGGTCCGCATGCTGCGACCGCGCCTCGCCGTTCCAGACCCAGAAGTTCGACCCGGCAAGTGGACCGCCGGGGCGACATCAGCCTCGATCGCGGCATGAACGTGGTCGTAGAAGCGATCTTCGTACGTCGTCGGGATCGACGGATCAAACGCATCGAAGCCGTCACGCGGACAACCGAACTCTTCGATGACGAGTGGCTTGTCGAGGTTTCGAGCAAGGCACTCGTGGCTCGCGATGTAGTAGCCCACGTCGGCCGCGCCTCCCTCGTAGGTCTTTGCCAGATCGCCCGCCTTCATCCGGCTCCAGTTCCTCGGCCAGATGTGGGTGGTGACATAGTCGTTCGCCAACGAGCGATGTGCATCCAGCACGACTTCCTCTCGCTCGTTCGATCCCTTGGGCATGACGTTCGCGACCGTCGATCCTGGTCAGCAGCGCGTTCTGATGCTCCATTTCCTTCATCAAGGTAGACGTAGTGTACGCCTCGCCGGTGAAACGCGGATTGGTGGGACTAACAGCTAGCTGCGGTACAGAGATAATAGATTATATGGTTGGCCAACTCGTCTTGCTCGCCGCCACCGCTGGCCAACGGGGGACATCCGCCTGCCGCACGCCGGGAATGAAGAACGTCGCCTTGAGCCCGGTTGCGGTCTATGTCGGGGTGACCGTGTCGAGTCGCGACATCAGAGCATCGTCAAAGGTGAGTACGACGACCGCGCACGCACCGCTCGGTCATGCCGTCCGTACGGCTGCCGGCTGGTCGAGGACTACCGCGCTGGCCAGCACCACGACCGTTGCCATTAACAGTTCTGTCATGAGCGGCTTCCCTGAGGGTCGCGATTGGCGGCGGAGACGCACCGCCGATCGTGCCCGCAGAATTTCACGGCATCTCGTACGCCAGGCTTGGGGAAGGTCTCCGCACGCGTGAGGAGTCGATTGTCGACATCGAGCTTCACGGCAGCGATCTTGGTGTGGCCGAATCTCATTCGGTCAAGATTATGAGTCTGCGTTCTTCAGGGGGACCGAGATAGCATCGAGAAGAGGCCTTTGGGCCGACGTGCGGCGCTTTATAAGGATCGCATCAGACGGCAGGATGCGGTCGAGCAACGGCAGGGTCGCTGCGCCGATCGCGGGCGCGTCGTACGACAATCTGGCACGTGCGATCGGTGCAGCCGTTGCCCTGTCTGGCACAGCTGCCACGAACTTGCTGTGCACTGCGGCAGCAAGGCGGTCCAGAATGTCGACTGGCAGCCGCCCGGCGATAAGCACTACGGCCGGATTGAGGAGGCAATTTACGGCGGCCAGCGCAGGCACGAGTGAGTCCGAGGCGTCCTGCAGCCACTCAGCAACATGCGACGCGTACTGCGCGGGGAGTGCTCGCATCGTATTCAAGAGTGCTACGTCGAGTCCTGCAGCCTGTAGTCGGTTCGAGAACGCCGATGACGACACGACGTCCCGTAACACCTCGGTCGGATTGGTACCGAGCGGCAGGCAGCCGAGTCCTCCGCTGCGTACGTTCGCGCCGCGGTGATACGTACCGTTGATAACCATTCCGCCGCCGAGCTCTGCGCCGACGAAAATGTAGAAGAAGCTTGCGTAATCCTGTCCGTCGCCGAAATGAGCTTCGCCAATGGCAGCTGCAGCGACATTCTCGTCGATATGGGTCGGCCAGGGAACGATAGAGGCCAGCATCGTTCGAATGTCGACGTGGCTCCAATCCTGGTACCCAGGCGAACGATGCGATGGATCGTCGCGTTCCGGATGCTCGGGCAGCGCGACACCCATCCCAAGGACCCGGTCGAAGCCAATCGCATCGGCTCGCTTGATTCGAGCAATGCCTTCCTCAACGAAACGTACGACGTCATTCGGCGACGCGAATGCGAGCCGGCGGGTGGATCGAGAGCGTACCGTACCAGCCAGATCAAGCGATACCATGGTGACATGGTCGCCATCAATGCTGAGGCCAATGCCGTATCCCCCTTTCGGGTTGATTCGGAGGCGCATCGCAGGTTGTCCCAAGCCGCCCAGGCGCTGCCCGGACTCGATTACTAGATCCGTCTCCATCAATCGTGCCACGATGTTGCAGATCGTCGCCGACGCCAAGCTGGTCATCGCTGCAATTTCGTTTCGCGTGATGTCAGGATTCCGCCGAATGATCTGCATTACGACGCGCTGATTATAGTCACCAGCACGTTCCAGGTTCGTGCCTGACAGACTCGGCCCAAGCCTGACAGATCGATCGTCTGCGGTAACGCTGGCGCTGGTCGCTTTTGCGGAAACGTTAAAATTCGAGGGCCTATCCATTCGCCGCAAGGCTCATCGCCCGGAATGCCGGAAGAGCCGTTGCGGGCGCAAAGGACTTGAGAAACGTCTCGTGCGGTTCGGCAAGCGCAACGGCGTCACGTATCGAACCCTTCATCCGTTCGAACGCTGCCTCGAGGTCTGACAGGGAGAAATAATCCGCTAGCGGGTCATGCGCTGCGGCATCGATGCCAAATCCGGCGTACATGGACAGCCAACTCGGGTCCTGAAACGATTCCCATTCATACCGCACGAGGTGCCCACGAGCCTTGAACAATGTCAGCTTGCGCGCCAGCTGCTCGGGCAGCGCGGTGCCGCGGCAGCGATCCCACATCGGCTGACCCTGCCGGCCATTTGCAAAATAATGCAGGATGAGGAAGTCGCGGATGCGGGCATATTCCAGGCCGGTCGTGCGATTATACTCATTCGCCAGCGCGGGATCGAAACCCCGATCAGGCAGCAAGGCGAGCAACTTTTCCAAGCCGGTCTGGATGAGCGTGATGCTCGTCGATTCCAGCGGCTCCATGAATCCCGCTGCGAGACCGACTGCGACACAGTTCCCTTGCCAAAATGCGGTCCGGCGACCGGTACGGAAACGGATCATGTTTGGCTCGGCCAGCGCATCGCCTTCGAGCCTGCCTTTCAAGGTCGCAACGGCCTCGTCATCTGAAATGTGGCGGCTCGCATAGACATAGCCGTTGCCGACCCGGTGCTGGAGCGGAATCCGCCACTGCCATCCGGCAGCCAGAGCCGTGCTGCGCGTATAGGGGGTGAGCGGTCCTGCTCGTTCGCACGGCATCGCGACCGCCCGATCGCACGGGAGCAGGTTCGTCCAATCCTCGTACGGTACGCCGAGCGCATCGCCGAGCAATAGCGATCGAAAGCCCGAGCAATCGATGAAGAGGTCGCCAGCGATCGTCTTGCCACACTGTGTATCGACACCGGCAATAAAACCTGTGGCCTGATCGACTAGAACATTGGTGATCGTGGCGTCGACATGTTCCACGCCCCATTCGCCCGCCTTTTTGGCCAGGAACTTGGCAAAGAGGCCTGCGTCAAAATGTACCGCCCAGTCGAAGAACAGCAGGTCATGCACAGGACTGTCGGTCGGTTGCATGAACAGGTTACGCTCGGCAAGCGCGGTTGCGAGACAGAAATCCGACAGCGGTGTAGTCTGCCCAGCCGCGTTCAGCTTGCGCCAGTAATGATGGAACGCCACCCCGCGCGATCGCATTCCGTACAGGCCGAAGGGATGGAAGAATCGTTCACCCTCGCGCTTCCAGTTGACGAACTCGATTCCGAGCTTCACCGTTCCCTGCGCAGCCACCATGACTTCCTGCTCGGTGGCGCCGATTTCCCGAAAGAAATCCCGGATACCGGGGACGGTCGCCTCGCCTACCCCCACCGTGCGGATATCGCTGGATTCGACTACGGTGATGGTCACGGACTGACGATCGAGTTTGCGCGCGAGGAGCGTTGCCGCCATCCACCCGGCGGTCCCCCCGCCGACGATCACGATCGAGCGCAGCGGTCCTGAGTTACGCGTCGCTCCTGCTCCATCGGTCACGATCAATTCCCCATCTTGTGCGTTACCACGCAAACGCCCGCCACCCCACAGACAGGATGGCGAGCGCTTACAGTCTCACCCGCAGATCAGAACTTGAAACGCGCGCCCGCCATGAACCGGCGCTCATAGATGTTGTTGTACGCTTTCTCATCCGGGAAGGTCAGGTAATATTTTTCATACTCGCCGGTCAGGTTCGACCCTTGCGCGTACACCGTCAGATTTGGCGTGAAGTCGTAGCTGATCGATGCATCGACGTAGTTCGTCGGCTGCTGATACAGTTCGAGGCCTCGGATGCCGCCGAAGTCCTGCTGGACCGCACGCTTTGATCGGTAGTTCCAGGCGACGCGGGCCTGGAAGTGATTGTCCTGGTAGAAGCCGGCGAGGTTGGTCTGTATCTTCGAGTTGTCCTGGAACGGGATCGAGTCGCCCTTCAAATCGACCGAGCCTGAATCGGAAGGCGAATAGGTAATGTTCGCATCAATGCCGAAGTTGGAAAGAACCGTCGGAATGAAGCCGAAGTCGTTGAACGACAGCTTTGCACCGGCTTCGACACCCTTGAGCGTACCGCCATCACCCTGAACCGGGGTGCTGATCGACACAGTCCGGTTGCGAACCACGCCGTCATTGTCCGGCAGGTCGGTCCGGAAAACGTTGCCGGACTGGATGAAGCTGGCGACGTCGATGTAGAAGGCGCCGACGCTCAGCAGGCTGCTGCGTCCGATATAGTATTCGAGCGAGCCTTCAACGTTCGTGGCGCGCCAGGGATCGAGTTGGGGATTGCCGTTCGAGCTACCGCCAGTGACGCGGAATACGGGAGGGCCTCCGTTCGGGTCCGTCTGGATGGCATAGTTCGGGTTCAGCCCCCCGCCCCACTGGTTGAGATCCAGCAGTGTCATCGTCTTGGAGTAGGCGAGGCGAAGCTTCAGGTTGTCCGCAAAGTTGAACGCCAAGTTGAACGCCGGCAGGAAGTCGGTGAAGCTCCGCTTGGTTTCGACTGTGCCGCCAACCGTGTTGGCAACACCATAGGGTCGCGGCGAACCGGTCACGTACTGGGTGATGTCGAGCTTGGTATTGATGACCTTGAGGCCAGCATTACCGGATACGGGAATGCCAAACACGTCACCCTTGACGTTGAGCTGTGCGTAGCCCGAGATCTGCTTCACGCCGACGTTGAACGACGCGCCCGGGTTCTGGATCTCGACGTTGCCAGGGTAAAAGCTGTTCTGGAACGCCAGCGCGTTGTCCATGACCTTGGGATCGAGCACGTAGATCGGCGGCAGCCCGGCCCCCGGCAGGTTGAACTGCTTGACCTGGCCGTTGAAGATCGGGTCGCTGGCCTTGCGGACCACGCCCGACGTGTAGGGCCTGAAGCCTGGGGTATCGAACGTACCCGTACCCGCATAGCAGGACTTGTCGCTCAGGGCCACGTCGAATGCCTTCCATTTGACCAAGCAACCGCCCGGCTGCGACGCCTGCCCCGCGTAAAGCGGCGCCGCCCGATCGAACTCAAAGTCGTCGACCGAGCGCTCGCTGTACCGGCCACCGGCGCTCAGGCTGACATTGTCGTTGGCCTCGTACGAAACGTCACCGCGAATGATCTTCAGGTCGCCCTTGCGGCGATAGTTACCCTCCGAAGACGTGGTCTTCATCGTGTAGCTGTCGACATTGCCGAGCGCCGTCGTCAATTGCGACGGCAAGGTAAAGACGGGCTGGTTACCGGTGAAATCGACCGTCGCTGGCAACGATGCCGACCCGGCGATCGTGTTGACCGCATACCCGCCCGGATTGAAAGCGACGTCGCCGGTCGGATAATGACCGATCCCGCCCGGCTGCCACTGCGCGCCGTTCGATGGGCTGAACTGCAGATAGCTCTGGTCGTAGTTCGAATAGGCCTTGCCGTAGACGCCGCGCAGGCTTGCCTTGAACCGGCCGCCATTGTCGTACTTCAGCTCGGCGTTGTAGTTCTGCGATTGAGACTTGAACTTGTCATTCTGTGCATAGGAATCGAAGTTACCCAAGTCATAATTATAGACTTGAGTCGTATTCAGATTGTAATCGCGCGACACCGCCTGCCCTAGCGAGTTGGTCGCGGTCTGGGTTATGATTGATCCGGTATCGCGGGACTGACCTGGAATGAACTCGCCAGCTTGCCAGTTGACGTTCTGCATCTGGATACCTGCAGTACGATCGTTCTCGTTCTGGCGGGTAAAGAAGGCGTCGGCGTTCAAAGTGAGAGCGTCGCTGATTTCCCACTGAGCCGAAGCATTTATGCCAATCCGCTCGCGTTGGTTAACCTTGTCCCAGGCAGTGAAGCCCTGTGGTACAAGAAAGATATCGTTTGCATCGCCGTCGCCGTTTACATCGCGTCCGGTGCCTGCGATCGTCCCCTTGGGGCGGTTGGCCGGAGAGAATCCGTTAGTCAGATTAACGTCGCCAGTCGGGTTACTGACTTCGTTGAAGATCTGCTCGTTGTGCAGTGCGGCCCCGTAGCCTTCCTGGATCCCGTTGTGGGAGTTCGAAAGATGCAGGTTCGAATAAGCGCCCGACACCAGGAACCCGAACTTCTCGCCCCGGAAGCCGAACAGCCCGTTCAGGTTCGGATCGAACTCCTTGGTCTTGTCGCCGTAGGCGCCCTCGGCAGCGGCAGCGACGGTAAAGCCCTTCTTGAGATCGAACGGACGACGCGTGCGCAGATTGACGGTGCCGGTGATACCCGCGTTGAGCAGATCGGCCGTGCTCGACTTGATGACGTCCGCACCCGCAAACAGCTGCGACGGGATATCGTTGAAGTTCGGCTGAATCGTCGTGATCGACTGAGCGCCAAGATAGGCCTCGCCGTTGAGCAACGTCGTAACCTGCGGCAGGCCACGAATGTTGATTGCCGCGCCCTCACCGGCATCACGGCGGATCTGCACACCGGGGATACGCTGGAGCGAGTCCGAGATCGTCACATCGGGCAGCTTGCCGATGTCTTCGGCCGAGATGGAGTCGGTGACCGACGCGGCATCGCGCTTGAGGTTGACCGCACGCTGCTGCGATCCGCGAATACCGGTGACGACGATGTCCTGCGTTTCGGCAGCCGCGTCGCTAGCGGGCATGGTCGGGTTCTGCGCTTCACTCGTCTGATCGGCAGCAGCCGCTGACGGCGATGCGGCTTGATCGGCAGGTGCGTTCTGCAGCACCCCCTGCGTCGTAGACGTTTGCTGGGCGAGTGCGGTGCCGCTGCTCACCAGCGCCGTCACGGAGACCGCAACCATCAACATATTCTTTGAACGTGCACGCAACATTTCGACCGTCTCCCTCAGCACCCGAAATCGCCAGCGACTGGCGAACATTTTAGCATGCTAAGATCGAGCCGATCGGCGACTCATCGCCCCACCCTCTCCTGCCTGCCAGCCGCAACTTAACGTTGTCTCGACACCCCACCCTTTAAACGTCCGACAGATGCGGTCAATAACAAAATCAATTTGCGTTTATAACGATCAATGGCATGCTTGGGGGGTGATGGCCGGGCAGCGGCCGCGCCGGTAAAGAGAGGAAGATCGTTTTGCGAAATATCACTGCTGCTCGGGGTATCGAGCCGCATCAAGCAACCGTGCCGGCTTTAGGGATCGATTTTGGCGGCACAAAAATTGAAGCCGTCTTGCTAGGCACCGACGGTGAGACACTGTGGCAGCATCGGGTCCCGAACCCCGGAACGTATGATACCGCGGTAGCTGCAATCACCGAGCTCGTCGTAGCAGCCGACATCGTCGGGAGCACGGCATGTACCGTCGGCATCGGCGCCCCCGGATCGCCGTCGCCACGTACCGGCATGATGCGCAACAGCAACTCTCTTTACCTGAACGGTCGATCGTTCGCCAAAGACCTCACCGCTGTTCTCGGTCGACCGGTACGGCTGGTAAATGACGCGAACTGCCTCGCGCTGTCCGAGGCTACAGATGGCGCTGCAACCGGTGCGCGCAGCGTGTTCGCGCTGGTGATCGGTACAGGCGTCGGTGGCGGCATCGTACTCTCGGGTGCGTGTCTCGACGGCGCCCACGGCATCGCAGGTGAAATCGGCCACTTACCTCTGCCCTGGCCGCGCAGCGACGAGCTGTCCCCGCCGCCATGCTGGTGCGGTCTGACGGGGTGTATCGAAAGCTGGGTTTCCGGCACGGGTTTCGCCCGAGCCGCCAGGACAGAACATGGTCTGTCGCTCAGCGCGCCCGAGATCGTTGCAGAGGCTCGCGCCGGGAATCCGACAGCCCACGCTGCACTGAATGCGTATATCGACCGGCTGGGACGCGTACTGGCCATGGTTGCCAACCTGCTCGACCCCGAAGTTGTCGTATTGGGTGGAGGCATGTCGAACGTTGCCGAAATCTATGCAGAACTTCCCGCTATCGTCCGTCGCTATGCTTTCTCGGACCTATGGGAAGGTCGCATGGTACCCGCGCGTTGGGGCGACGCGTCCGGTGTGCGTGGCGCTGCGCGACTATGGACGAGGGACGCCTGACCGCCCCAAAGCCTCGCACGACGAACATTAGAACCCACCGGCCGGTAGAATACCGAGCCAGGAACTCAGGAGAGATCTATCCATGCGATCGTTGCCTCTAACAGCCGCCCTGCTGCTCGGTGCCGCATTTTCCTCCTCTCTGGCCGCCCAAGCTGTGATGCCGACCATGCGGCCGACTATCGCGAATGCCGGTCCTTACAATGTTGCCATCCTAGAAGGCGGGACCGGGGTGGAGCGTGATTTGACCGGTGCCGACGCAGCTGTCCAAGCCAATGCCCCCTGGACGCTGTCCGCTTGGGTTCGCCCAAGCGAGGCCGGCGCGGACGGTTTGCTGCTGGCCATTGGTAACCCGCTGCAAACCTGTCGCTGCCTCGACCTTACCAATGGGCGTGCAACCGCCGTGGATGGAGCGACACGGATAACCGGCGGCCCCGCGTTGGCGGCAGGCAAGTGGACGCATGTCGCCGCTGTGGCGAACGGACGGACACTGACGCTCTACGTCGATGGTCGCGCCGTCGCGTCCGTCGCGAGCCGCCCGAGCGAAGTCGTCGCCCGCCTTGCTGTCGCACCAGTGACGAACGGCGCTAAAGCGCCGCGCCATTTTGGCGGATCGCTGGTTGCGGCGCAGTTTAGCGCCGTGGCGCTGAGCGGCAGCGAGATCACAGCCGCCATTCGAGCGCGGCCGGATTTCGACCTCGTGCAATTCTGGCAGGTCGGCGTCGGCTGGCCGTTCCAGAAGCAGGCCAATATCGGCCTCACCCAGCAGCAGGATGCCTGGACCTTGCCGAAGGCCCGCGTGAGCGCGACCACGGCACCGGTCGCGCACATGCCCCTGCCCCCGACGGGACTGGCGCGCGAAGGCGACGGCCGCTGGCTGATCAACGGCTGGCAGCTCGCTGCGGCGCCCGAGGTCCGCGAGGATGCCGCCACCCTGTCGCGTCCGGGCCCTGCCACTGGCACGTGGCGCGCGGCGACCGTGCCGGGCACCGTCTTGACGACGCTAGTCGACCGCGGCGTCTATCCCGATCCCTATTACGGGCTCAACAACCTCAAGATTCCCGAGAGCCTCGCACGTCAGGACTATTGGTACCGCACCAGCTTTACGGTGCCGGCAGCCGCCGCGGGCAAGCGCCTGACGTTGGTCTTCGGTGGCATCAACTATGCCGCCGACGTCTGGGCAAATGGCCGCAAGCTCGGCGACACCCACGGCGCGTTCATCCGCGGCCAATTCGATCTCGTGCCGGTCGCCGGCGAGAATGTCGTCGCGGTCCGAGTTTCGCCACCACCGCATCCCGGCATCCCACACGAGCAGTCGATCAGCGCCGGTGTCGGCGAGAACGGGGGCCAGCTCGCCATCGACGGACCGACCTTCGTCGCCACCGAGGGATGGGACTGGATACCGGGGATTCGCGACCGTAACACGGGTCTGTGGCGACCGGTCGAACTGCTCGCGCATGGGACCATCCGGTTGCTCGACCCGCATGTCGTTACCGACCTGCCCCTGCCGCGTACCGACAGCGCCGACGTCTATATCACCGTGCCGGTCGAGAACTCAGGCGCGACCGCCGCCAGCGTCACCGTCCGCGCAGCGTTTGGCGGCGTCCGTGTCGAAAAGACAATACTGGCACCGCCCGGTGAGACGAAAGTCGTCTTCAACCCGAAGGAATTCGCGCAGCTCCACGTCGCCAATCCCAAACTATGGTGGCCGAACGGCTATGGCGAGCAAGCTCTCTATCAGCTTTCGCTGGAAGCATTGGCCGACGGCCAGCTCTCGGATACGCGCACCGACAAGTTCGGTATTCGCGAAGTCAGCTACGACCTGTCGCTGTTCGATGCGGCTGGTGCGCTGCGCCGGGTCAATCTCCAGTTCACCGACGGCAGCCTGCGCGGCGAGCGCCTTATCGATGTTCGCCATCAGGCCATCAAGCAGTCGCCTAATGGCTGGGCCGAGTCGCTGACGCCGCAAGGCGAGCGTTCCCCGGCGGTGACACCGGTCGAGGCGACGATGCCCGAGCCGCATCTGACGATCCGCGTGAACGGCGTGCAGATCGCCGCGCGCGGCGGCAATTGGGGCATGGACGATGCGATGAAGCGCATCGGACGCGACCGTCTCGCTCCCTATTTTCGCCTCCAGAAGGAGGCGCACATGAACGTCATCCGCAACTGGATGGGCAACAATACCGAAGAGGAGTTTTACGATCTGGCCGACGAGAACGGCATGATGATTCTCAACGATTTCTGGCAATCGACCCAGAATTTCCAGGTCGAGCCGGACGATCCGGCGCTGTTCCTGAAGAACGCCGACGACGTGGTTCGCCGATACCGCAATCACCCGTCGATCATCCTGTGGTTCGGTCGCAACGAGGGGGTACCCTACCCCGCGCTGAACGAAGGGCTCGACGACCTGATCGCGCGCGAGGACGGCACGCGGTGGTTCACAGGCAGCTCCAACGTCGTCAACCTGCAGGGGTCGGGACCGTACAACTATCGTCCACCGGTCGGCTATTTCACCGGCCTCGCCACCGGTTTCTCGGTGGAGACGGGTACGCCGTCCCTCTCCACGCTCGAATCCGTACGCGCCAACATGCCCGACAGCGAAACCTGGCCGCTCAGCGACACGCTGGCCTATCATGACTGGCATTTCGCGGGGAACGGCGACACCAAGACGTTCATGTCCACGCTCGACACCATGTTCGGGCCCGGTACCAGCTTCGCCGATTTCGAGCGCAAGTCGCAGATGATGAACCTCGAGACGCACAAGGCGATGTACGAAGGGTTTCTCGGTCATTTGTGGACCAAGAACTCTGGTCGACTGCTGTGGATGACGCATCCGGCATGGCCGTCGAACACGTGGCAGATCTACAGCTGGGACTACGACACCCAAGCCTCCTACTACGGTGTGAAGAAGGCCGCTGAGCCGCTTCACGTCCAGCTCAACCTGCCGGGCAATGAACTGGTCGTGCTCAATACGACCCGCGAGGCGCAACCAGGATTGCGAGTCCGCACGCGTGTCCTCGGGCTCGACAACGCCCAACTCTTCACGCGCGAGGACCGGGTCGACGCAGGCGCCAACATGGCGACGCCGCTCGCCGCGGTGCCGCTCGATCGGCTGTTTGCGTCAAATCCGATGCTGCTGGTCAAGCTCGAGCTGATCGATCGGGCGGGCAAGACGGTTGCCGACAATTTCTACTGGCGCGGAAAAGACGAAGCCGCGTACCGATTGCTGAACACGCTGCAGAGAGTCGCGCTGACCGGCTCGGTCGTGACGCAGGCGGTCGACGGCGCGGACAACGTCGTGACGGTGACGCTGGCCAATCGAACCGCGGTTCCGGCGTTGAACGCCAAGCTGACGCTGGTCGATGCACAGGGCAAACGCGTCCTGCCCGCATTCTACAGCGACAATTACGTCGCGCTACTGCCCGGCGAGGAAAAGCGCATCGACATCCGCTACCCCAAAAGCTCGGGTCAGGCGGCGGCCGCGCTGACGGTACGCGGGTGGAACGTCGCGCAGTCGGATCGCTTCATCACGCTATTCCCCCAAAACGTCGGTACCGGCAAGGCGCAATAGCGACGTGTCGGCGCAACTTCGGTTGCGCCGACCGCGCCGGCGGATCATCCCGTCGGCGCCGTCCCTCGCCGAGCGCGTTAGCCGGATTTGCGCGACGCAGGCATTGGCGGCGGACTTAGGGCGTCGGCGATTTGTGCCGTAAACCGGGCATTCCGCAGTTCGGACGGCGGCGCGAGCACGCCTAGCGCATGCGCCGGCAGGTGATTGCCGGCATCGGGTGCTGCGTCGTCGAACACATAATGTTCGAACCAGCGGCGCCATGCCAAGCGCTGGGCCGGCGCGAGATCGCGGATCGCGAGGACGGCGTGGCTCAGCGCGCCCATCGGCGAAAGCGCATGCGGCTCGGCCCACCAGTAATTGACCATCACGTTGAACGCAGCGGTCGCCTTCACGCTATGCCACCAGATCGGCGGAATGAAGAGCGCATCGCCGGGATCGAGATCGGCAACGAGCCCGTGGCCCATGGCGTCTGCGAATTTGGGATAGCGTTCGAGATCCGGCTTCTCGAGATCCACCATGCTGACTGGCGGCCCCGCGATCGTGAAGTGGAACGGGCCGACATAGAGGTTGCCAACCTGTTCGGGCGGGAACAGCGTGAAACGTCGCCGACCCGCAACGACCACCGCGACATTGCTTGCCTCGTCGAAATGCGTGGCGACGTGTGTACGATTGCCGACCCATATCCGCGGCTTGGCACCCGGCAAATCGAATGACAGGGGATTGTCTGCGATCCAGGCGGACAGGTGATCGTCCGCGGCAGCAGCGCCCGCATAGAGCGCAACGGGCTCCTTTTCTCCACGGAGCGACAGCAGCTTGTCGAGCAGTCCGCTGAGCGAGCCGAACCGCTTTTGGAAATTGCAGGCCTGCATCGACGCATCGTAGAAGAACCGACCATCGATCTCCGGCGGACCGATTAGCACTTCGGCCGGACGTCCGCGGTCCATCGCCTTCATGTAATCGACCAGGGTTTCGTCGGACCGGAGCCCTGCCGCAACGGCGGGCCACCGACTCGCCTGACCCCGCAATACGATAGGGCGGTCCCGCGTCGCGATTGCGTCTGCGAACTGGACCGCATCGACCGGGCCGGTTTCATCGACCTTGGCGTGAATCGTCATATTCCGATCTCCTTGCCGCGCTCTAACGTCCAGTGCATCGAAGCTGAAGGCATCTGAAGAGCAGATTACCCTAGCGCATCACGTTGAATGTTGAGAACCGATAAGCGCAATCGCCAAAGGCCAAACCATAACTGCGGGCCTCGACTCGCCGACCGTATTTGAGCGCCGGCAGGCATGCGGGTTCCGCGCCGAGTGAACATAGTGTAATTACGGGAGCGATGCCCCGTCGTTCAACATAAATATTGATGGCTGTTCCCCGACATGAAGGATGTACGGGTTTACGGCGCGAAGCTGATTGGCACTTCACTTCGATAGGATGCTAAGCGGCACGACCCTCGCCATTTTCATGTAGCCGACATCGCTGGGATGAACGTGATCTCCGCTGTCGAACGTAGCGGCAATCTTTTCCGGATCATGTGGATCACGCAACGCCGCATCGAAATCGACGACCTCATCGAATGCCCCGGAGTGACGAATCCAATCATTGACCTCCAACCGAACGCGTTCACCTTTCGGGTAGGCTTTGTCCGGTCCCTGAAAGGGCAGGATCGTTCCTCCTATAATTCGCAGGCCCCGCGCGTGCGAGCGCGTAATGACTTGCTGGTACGCTGCGATCAGATCTGAGGCGGTGACCATATTGTCGCTAGTCCCCTTGTCAGTGCCGCGAAAGATGTCGTTGACGCCTTCGAGCAGCAGAACGCTTGCCGCCCCCCGCAGGGCGAACACGTCCCGATCCAACCGGGCAAGGAGGTTGGGTCCCGCACCATCGCGAAGCGCCCGGTTCCCGCTGATACCAGAGTTTATCACAACCCAATCGCGAAGAGCGTATTCGTGCGCGATGCGTTCGGCGAATTGCTCCGGCCAACTGCGGTGAGCACCTGGGGTTGATTTCGCGCCTTCGGTTATCGAGTCACCAATTGCGATCATTACGCGTCGCGAGGCGACCGGGCTGACCTCTACCGTTTCGACCGGCGAAGGTGCAGTGATGCTCCGCGCACCGGGTGGCGGGATCCTGGCCATCGTCCAGTCGCCGCGAGCGACGACGACTCGCTCCGCAATGTGCCCGGACGGCAAGACAGGACCCTTGTCTTCGAACCGGACCGATACCAAAACCTCGTCGAACCTATCGAACGACATTGCGACGAAATCGGCAACTCCCTGAGCTCCGGCGGGGATCGTGAAGGACCTGCGACCACCAAAGGTCAACGGGACCGGTGCTGTCGTGGTCCCGCCGCGCGTGCGCTTTATCACTGACGCCGCGACAACTCTGAGCGGCGTCGCCCCCGTCTCATTGCCAAAATGGACGCGGATCGCATGAGCCGCAGCATTGATCCGGATCGCGTGACGGATCGTCATGCCAGCATAATCCTGCTCGAACCTCCAAGCGCGCGTGTCAATTGCGGCGAAGGCTGGAGCGTGCCAAGCGGCAATCCAGGGAACTTGCGGACCCGTCAGACTCGTTGCATCCGTTGCGCCGATGGCACCTGCGACCAGCAAAGCAGTTGCCAGAACCCGACCGATGCTCATCGTCCGGACGGACGCTGGCGGATCCACGCTGCGAACAGCTCGGGCCAACGAGCAGCGGGTTGTTCGAATGGCGCGTGGAACCCGAAGCCGTGACCGCCATGTTCAAACAGATGCGCTTCGACCGGCACGTCGACTTTTCGACAACCTGCGATGAACTGGAAACTCGCCTCGACAGGCACTGTTTCGTCGTCCATCGCGTGCATGACGAAGCAGGACGGCATGTCTGCCCGAGTATGTTCGGCAGGCGAACGGCGCCCGATCTCGCCCTCGCTCGCGTGCTGGCCAAGCAGCTGGTCGCGAGATCCGGAATGGCCAACGCCAGCACGAAGACTCGCGACGGGATAGATTAGCCCGGCGAAATCGGGGCGGGCGGACAGTTGGTCCGCGGCATCGACTGGAGCGTAAGTCCGTTCATCGAACGCCGTTGCGGCATCGCAAGCCAAGTGCCCGCCAGCCGAAAAGCCTAGCACCCCGATTCGTAGTGGGTCGATGCCATACGAGGCAGCCCGCGATCGGACGAGCCGCATGGCTCGCTGCGCATCCTGCAACGGCACGCGGTCGCGCCCCTGCCATCCTTCGCCGGGTAGACGGTAGTTCACCACGAACACCGTAATCCCGACCGCGTTGAAGCACCGAGCGGCATCGATGCCCTCATTCTGGACGGAGAGGAAACTGTAGCCGCCGCCGGGAAACACCACCAGCGCCGATCCATCTGGCCTCGCGGACCTGAACACCCCGATCTCGGGTGCGGCAATGCCGCTGATCCACAATTCGCGTGCGCCCTTCGGCCCGTTCATCGTCGCCGATGGCGTCGGCAGCACCGCGGGGGCGCCCGGCGGCGACCCGGGCCATAGCAAGATGCGCTCCGATACCGGCCACACTGGTGCGCCCAGATCGGATGCCGCAGGCGTCGCGGGCGCCCCCCATTGTTGCGCCCTCGCGCGAGTTGCGGTAGCGAGCGCCAGACCACCGGCCAGGATCATGCGGCGTTGAATATCCACGATTTTTCCCCTCGAACGATGCGCGTTAGTCGAAACGCAGGTCAAGCCCGTAATCGGTTTCGAGCCGGACCGCGCTGAGTTTCGCGACCTGCTCATCCGCGGCGATTTTCGGTTTCAAAGCCGCGTCGAGATAGATTGGCGCATCACCTCGCAGCGGCAGGATCGACAGCGTCAGCGGCTTCGCCAGCCGATCGCCGAAGCGGCGCAGATTCACCGTCCAGGTGCGCCCGTCATAATAGCGATCGTCGATCAGTTCGCTACCGATGAACAGCCGTCCGATATCACCCGTCCAGTCGATCGAGAGCCGTGTGTCCTCGACGCCCTGCGTCGCCGCCGGCGGCACCAACACGGTCCATGCCGCCGCGGTCGAGAAGCTTTCCGGATAGGGTTCGACCGCCGCGTTCGCCGCACCGCCGATCCGTACCGGTGGCGCCTTGCCCGCCGGGCGTAGGCTGGTGACAGCTACAGTTGCCCGGCGCGGCACCGCGGTCGCGGTATAGCGCGCGAAAAGACCGTCCGCGCCCGTGCTACGGACCGGTCGGCTTCCCGTCACGCGATCGAGAGCGGGGAGGGTTGCAAAGGCGAAACCAGGGTCGCCGCGCGACACGAGGTGCAGCGCATCGCCCTGCGGCACGACCTCCGCCTTCGTCATCAGCAACCGGTCGGCGTGGCCGATCCGCACGCGGCTGACGCCGCGTGCCTGATCCTGCGTCAGCACGAGAATGCGGTCCCGGTGCCCGCCGGCATCGACCACATCGACGACCGCGCTGGTGCCGGCCGCCAATCCCTCCACCTTGAATAGCGCTCCGTCGCGTCGCACTCGTCCGGCGCGCGTCGTCACAGAGGCAGCGCGGATCGCCAGATCGACAGGCACATCCGGCACCGCGTACAGCACGGTCACCGGTCCCGCGGGCGTCGTGATCCGTGTGAGCGGCTGGGCGGTGGCCCAGGCGAGGCTGCTGTCGCCGCTCAGCGCCAAATTGATCGGCCAGATGAAGTAGCGGTCTGCGGGAATGTCGATCGCCCGGTCGGGAAAGTTGACCGTCCCGCCCGGCAGGTCGACCGCGAAGCGCACGCCGCGCTGCACTGGCCCCGCATATTGGCGAACATGGCTATTGTAGAACAAGAAGCCCGCATCGCCCGCCGTGCGAACCGAGAAGCGCGGCGCCGTCAGGTCGGTCGCGTCGCGCGGCGTCACGTCGGGCTTCCGCACCGTCATCGGTGCGAGTACTGGTCCCCATGTCTGGAGGAACAAATGGAAGGGTCGGATTGCCGGCAGCACGGGGTTGGCTGCGCCATACTGGCCAAACGGTGCCTGGAAATCGTAATCGACGATCGGCAGGTCGTTATAGCCACCAATCGACGTCT
Organism: Sphingomonas faeni; assembly: GCF_040407565.1. Classification (GTDB taxonomy): domain Bacteria; phylum Pseudomonadota; class Alphaproteobacteria; order Sphingomonadales; family Sphingomonadaceae; genus Sphingomonas; species Sphingomonas faeni_F. Next base: position 14,227 of record NZ_JAPZPR010000001.1, on the reverse strand, counting down.
GTTCCTGAAGCGTGGTGCGACCGATCGCGTTGCGGCCGCCATGATACATGTAATAGCCGTAGAGATTGACGCCCGAGCCGAGCTGCACCGGAAGCATCGCGGCGATGTCGTCGGGCTGCATCACCGGGCGCCTACGGTACATGGTCGGGATGCCGCCGCCAAATTCGGCGCCCAGGAACGGCGTGTGCTCAATGTCGCCATCGGCATCGCCGACCGCCCCGCCCTTGGTCTGCGCACCCAGATCGCCGCTGACGCGGCTGCCGAAGCGGAACGCATAGGTCTCCTTGGGCGGCAGCTTGTCGACCGGGATGCCCCAAGGCTCGTCGGGATAGCCGCCGAACACGGGCGTCACGTCGCGCTTCGGATAGACCGTCGCGTCCCAGCCGGTGACGGTATATAGTGGCACGTCGAAGCCAAGATTCACCGCCATCGCCTTCAACGTAGCGATATGCTTCGCCCCTTGGTTCACTCCGCGCAGATTATATTCGTTCTCGATCTGCACGCCGATGATCGGCCCGCCATTTTTCCAAAGAAGGCCCTTTACCTGCCGCTCGGTCTCGCTCCAGAAGCGGCGGACGTGATCGAGATAGATTGCGTCGTCGCCGCGCGTCGGCATCGATTGGACGACCCAGTCGGGGATGCCGCCATAGCGGACCTCGGCATGGACCCATGGCCCGAGGCGCAGAAAAACCTTCAGCCCATGCCGTCCCGCCGTCTCGATGAATCGGCGCAAGTCGCGGTCGCCCGACCAGTCGAACTTGCCCTCGACCTCCTCGTGATAGTCCCAGATCAGATAGGTCGCGAGGATGTCGACGCCCGACGCCTTGATCTTGGCGAGTTCGGCATCCCATTCGGAGGCGGGCGTGCGGACGTAGTGGAACTCGCCCATGACGGGCAGCCAAGGCTTGCCGTCCAGCGTCAGATACCGGCTGTTGACGCCGATTTCCGAGCCGGATGGCGACCGCGCGGTGCCGAGTTTCAGATAGCCGGTTTCGGGTTTCGGCGCCGCTCCGCGCGCATCGACGCGAAGCGTGTCGGCGGATGCGGGAGACATCGCCGCCAGTGCGATAGTCGACGCGGCGATGCCAAGCGCGTACCTCAATTGCCGAACTTCACGCGAGCACCGAAGCCGAAGCGGCGATCGGGTACGAACAACTCGCGGGGCCGCTGCTCGACTCCGAAATAGGTCGTGTTGTTCGTTCGGGTGATGTTCACCGCATCAGCGAACAAGGTCAAGTTCGGCCCGACATCATAGCTGACCGTCGCGTCGAGCTGTCCGCCGCCCTTGTTGTACACTGGCAGCGATCCGGTGCCCGGCCCTTGCGTGTTCTGCACGAACGAGCCGCGCCAGTTATACGCGACACGGATCGACGCGCCGTATTTCTCGTAGATGCCGACGGCGTTGTAGCTGTTCTTCGACAGGCCCTCGAGCGGCACGGTCTCTCCCAGGATCGGGCTCGGCGCCTCGCTCGCGACATAGGTGTAGTTAGCCTGCACGCCGAACCCGCTTAGCGCGCCCGGCAGGAAATCGAAGAAGGTCTGCGCGCCGACTTCGAACCCCTTGATCGTGCCGTCGCGACCATTGACCGGACGGGTGATCTGGAAATTGTTGAACGCCGCCTCGGGGGCGGTGACGGTCTGGATGAAACCGTCGACCTTCTTATAGAAACCGGAGGCGTATACGATACTGCCGGGCTTGAAATACCATTCGAGCGATGCGTCGAGCTGGTTCGCCTTGAGCGGCCCGAGCGAAGGATTGCCCGCGGTCCCGGTGCGGAAGGTGTAATCGAGCGAGATCGACGGCGACAATCGATCGAAGCTCGGCCGGGTCAGCGCCTTGGACGCCGCGAATCGCAGCGCCAGCGTGTCAGTCAGGCTGGCCTTGATGTTCAGGCTCGGCAGCGCGCTAACATAGGTGTCGCGCGCATCGATCGGAGTGAAGGCGTTCCCAGCGAGCTGCTGGAATCCGGACACGGTCGAGACGGTGCGGATGACGCGCATGCCCAGATTGCCGCTGATCGGAATAGCCAAGTTGTCGTCTCCGAAGCTGCCCATCACGTAGAACGCCTCGGTCTTCTCGCCGAGATCATAGATCGAGAGAGGTGCGAACACGGGCTGCCCTTGCGTCTTGCCGAAGACCGCGTTGATTTGATCGAAATCGCGCTCCAGCGCGACCGGGGGAGCTAGGAAGGACGGCACCGAGCTACCATTGGTGCCGGCGCGATACAGGAAGTTGGTGAACGGCGCGAGCACTGCGGCCTGCGGAAAAAAGGATGAGGGGACGCCGCTGATGCTGGTGTCGTAGATCGATACGTTGCCATTAGTCGCCTTGCGATCGGCATAGCGGACACCGAACTTGATTGAATTTAGGAAACCGTCGATCTTGAAATCGCTGTCGAAGCGCGCGGCGAATTCACTGCCAGTGCTGCCCGCCAAATAGCGCCCAATCCGGTCGAACTGGTAGTTTGCCGGGTTGGTCGTGTCGAAGCCGTTGACGCTTAGCGATGGGATGTCGCCGCCGACATCGATCGTAAGCCGTGGTATCGACGTGTGGAAGCCGAGCTGGCTGAAATCGGAATCGGTTGTCGAATGCGTGTAGCTGACATCGCCGCTGAGCGTGACGTCCTCATGCGTCCATTTGGTGCCGCCAGAGATCTGATAGGTCTTCGACCGGCGATCGTTGATGAAGGAGTTGGAGTCCGCGAACACGTTCGTGAACGAGCCGCTCTTGAAGTTGTTCGTGCCGTCGAAGAACGTCAAGCTGCCCGGGACCGCGTTCAGCGTGCCAGCGAAATGATCGTACGGATAGAAGGAATAGTTGTCCTGTCGGATGCGGTAATCGATGTAATTTCCGTCGATATACAATTCGAGATCGCTGGTCGGCTTCCATTGGAGGGCGCCGTTCAGGCCGATGCGGCGGCGGTTGCCGACCTGATAGGTGTTGCCCCCGCCCAGCGGCACGTTGATGCGATCGGCGGCGGCGATCAAGCCGTCCGCGGCACGGTCTATCTGGCCGTTGCGATCGAAATCGTAAGCGACATTCTGCGACGTCGGCTCGATCGAGATGTCGTCCGATCGGAACGCGCCTTTCTGGTACGATCCGCCGACCAGCACGCCGATCTCGCCGATACCGGTATCCCAGCGGTTGCTGATCAGCCCGGAGACTTGCGGCGTCACCTTGTCGGCATTGTCGAAATAATAGCCGCGCGCGGTGCCTGCGACTTGAAAACCCTTGAAGTCGAGCGGCCGGCGCGTCTTCAAATTGATGAGACCGCCGATGCCGCCCTCAATCAGGTCGGCGGACGGCGTCTTGTAGACGTCGACGCCGCCAAGCAGTTCGGACGGGATATCCTCGAACGACACGCCGCGATCACCGCCGGCGGTGAAGACCGAGCGGCCGTTCAGTTCGGTGCGGACCTGGGTCAGGCCGCGGATCGCGATCGCGCTGCCCTCGCCCTGGTTGCGGCTGATCTGAATGCCCGAAATGCGCTGAAGCGCTTCAGCGACGTTGTTGTCGGGCAGCTTGCCGATGTCCTCGGCGACGATCGAGTCGACGATCTGAGAGGCGTTGCGCTTGATGTTGACCGCAGACCGGAGACTGGCGCGTACGCCGGTCACGACGATGTCGGCATCTTGCGTCGACCCGCCCTGCTGCTCATCGACTACCGGCGCCGTCGACTCAACGGAAACCACCTTCGTATTCGACAGGTCGCCTCGGCTGTGGCCCTGCGCCCAGGTCAACGTAGGCCATGCCAACGCGACTGCCGCGACGGACGCCAGATACTTCGCATTCATCCCCATCATCCTCTCCCTTTATATCTTATAAATGAGGTCTAAAACGTCTTTTTGCGTGTTTCAAGACCTCTTGTGACAGATATTTCGCTCTTCTGCTGGTCCGCGCCTCTCTCCGCGGCATTCCGATATCGCGTAAGGCATAGTTCATGTCATACTTATGATTCAGAGAACTCAGATTGCTTGAGGAGGGGCAGTTCGACATATCCGACTTTGACGAAGGCAAAGCGGTGCGGAATCTTTACCGCAGCACGATGGAGACCTGCGGCTGCTCGATAGTCATGCTTCTGTGGAAATATGCGTGTCCTCACTAGGGATGCCAAGATCGGCAAGACCCAAGATGTGCCATTCGACGACGCGTAAGCAGTCAAGATGCCGACTGCCGAAGGCCTATCAATGCTGATCGTCGCTTGGGTACGGTCGTCGTCTCGGAAGACGATTGGAACCTCTTAGATCCCAGCTAAGGCCGCTGCTCCTGAGATGCGGCCCTCGATCTCCAAGCAAGTCGTCGCGTCGCGTTGCCGGGTTTCCGCCGACGATCAGCGGCTCTGGTAGGGCGCCGCTACCAGGAGAACGCCGGCATCTCGTGACGTCGCGCCAACAGGAACGCATCCGCGACCAGTCGCAGCGGCGTGACGTCGACATCGCTCGTGCCGCTCCGCACCAGCCGCTCGAACGCCGCGTAGAGACCCGGATATTCCGCGTCGGCGCCTCGCGTCACGACCCCGTCGATCTCGAGCACGCTACCACCCTCGCGCAACTTCAGCAGGCCGGCATCGGTCTCGACGACGATGTCCCATTGCTGCGGACCTTGGCGCAGAAAGTCAAAGCCCGCGGTGACCGGTATGTCGCCGCATGCCATCGTAAGATCGGCTACCAAAGGCGACATCCGACCGCCCGGCACGTGCAGGTCAGCTGCATCTACGGTCCAAGCGCCCGGCAAGATTCTTGTGGCGATGGACAACGCGTTGATGCCGGGATCGAACACGCCGAAACCGCCCGCGTCCAGGATCCAATCCTGCCCCGGGTGCCAGCGCCGGATATCCTCACGCCAGTCGATCGTCATCCGAAGAACCTTGCGATCCGCTAGCCAAGAGCGCGCCGCAGCGACGCCGGCAGCCTCCCGCGAATGCCAGGTCGTGAACAGCGTCCGTCCCGCGGCGGAGGCATGCGTGTCGATCCGTGCGATTTCCGATAGCGTCGCGGCCGGGGGTTTCTCGAGCATCACATGCAGCCCCGCATCGATCGCCGCCATCGCAATCGATGCGCGCCCGACCGGCGGCGTGCAGATCGACACGGCGTCAAGCGCATGGTCCGCCGCCAGTAGGTCATCGATGTCGTGATAGTTCGGCAGTCCGTCGACCGTCGCATGACGGCTGACCGCGGCGACCAGCGTGAAGCGCGGATTCGCGGCGATAGCCGGCAGGTGCTGATCCCGCGCGATCTTGCCAATGCCGATGACGGCCAGTCGGAGCGGTCGCTCGGAACGCGTTGCATCAGACATGTATCACCCCTCTTTTATCAGACTTATTCGTTGTAACCTGTGGCGCGGCCGCTATCAACAATACGACAAGGCAGTAGCGTATGCTTCTGCCTTCCGGGCATCGGAGAGGACGACATGACGGACACGATCGACAACGGCGCGGCCAACACGGGTCGGGGCGGATTGCGGTCCCGCGCGTGGTTCGACGATCCGAGCAATCCGGACATGACCGCGCTGTATATCGAGCGCTATCTGAACTACGGGCTGAGCCTCGAAGAACTCCAGTCGAGCCGGCCGATCATCGGCATCGCCCAGACCGGCAGCGATCTCGCGCCGTGCAACCGCCATCACCTCGTCCTCGCGCAACGCGTCCGCGACGGCATTCGCGACGCGGGCGGCATTCCGATCGAATTCCCGATCCACCCGATCCAGGAGACCGGCAAGCGCCCGACCGCGGGGCTCGACCGCAATCTCGCCTATCTGAGCCTGGTCGAGGTGTTGCACGGTTATCCGATCGACGGCGTCGTGCTGACGATCGGCTGCGACAAGACCACGCCCGCCTGCCTGATGGCAGCGGCGACCGTCAACATCCCGGCGATCGCACTGTCGGTGGGGCCGATGCTCAACGGCAATTACAACGGCCAGCGGACCGGCTCGGGCACGATCGTATGGAAGGCGCGCGAACTGCTCGCGGCGGGCGAGATCGATTACAAGGGCTTCATCGCGCTGGTCGCATCGTCGGCGCCGTCGACCGGGTTCTGCAACACGATGGGCACCGCGACGACTATGAACTCGCTGTGCGAGGCGCTCGGCATGTCGTTGCCGGGCTCGGCGGCGATCCCCGCACCGCACCGCGACCGCCAGGAATGTTCGTGGGAGACGGGCCGCCGGATCGTCGAGATGGTCGCCGCGAACCGCCGCCCCTCCGACGTCCTCACGCGCCAGGCGTTCCTCAACGCGATCCGCGTCAATTCGGCGATCGGAGGCTCGACCAACGCGCCGATCCACTTGAACGCGATCGCGCGCCATGTCGGCGTCGAGCTGACGCTGGAGGATTGGGAGAATCACGGTGCCGACGTGCCGTTCATCGTCAACCTCCAGCCCGCGGGCGAGTATCTTGGCGAGGATTTCTACCGCGCGGGCGGCGTCCCCGCGGTGATGGGTCAGTTGCTCGCCAAGGGCATGATTGACGGGTCCGCGCTGACCGTGAACGGCAAGACCGTCGAGGAGAATATCGGTGGCCAGACGACGCGCGACGTCGACGTCATCCGCCTGCTCGACGCGCCGCTGCTCGCCAATGCCGGGCTTACGGTCTTGCGCGGCAATATGTTCGACGCGGCGGTGATGAAGCTCAGCGTCGTCTCGGACCAGTTCCGCGAGATGTACCTCAGCAATCCCGACGATCCCGAGGCGTTCGAGGCGACCGCGGTCGTATTCGACGGGCCGGAGGATTATCACAAGCGCATCGACGATCCCGCACTCGGCATCGACGAGAGCTGCATCCTGATCATGCGCGGCACCGGCCCGATCGGCTATCCGGGCGGTGCGGAGGTGGTCAACATGCGCCCCCCCGCGGCGCTGATCCGTGCGGGCATCCATGCGCTGCCGTGCCTCGGCGACGGGCGCCAGTCGGGGACGAGCGGCAGTCCGTCGATCCTCAACGCCTCGCCCGAGGCGGCGGCGGGCGGCAACCTGGCGCTGCTCCAGACCGGCGACCGCATCCGTATCGACCTGCGCGCCAACCGCGCCGACATGCTGGTCGACGATGCCGAACTCGCGCGGCGGCGGGCGGCGGTCGAGGCGGACGGCTATTTCTTCCCGGTGTCGCAAACCCCGTGGCAGGAAATCCACCGCGACATCGTCGGCCAGTTCGACGGCGGCGCAGTGATTGAAAGCGCGGTGAAGTACCAGCGCATCGCCGAGAAGGGTTTGCCGCGCGACAGCCATTGAGGCGACGGGCATCTCTCACACTCAGGCCACTGGGCAAACTCCGACCCCAGATATCCTCTCTGCCAGGGGAGGTATCGGCGAAGGTGACGGAGGGGCAGCAACCAGAACCAGCGCTTCGCGCTTCCCCTCCGTCGGACTGACGCCTGCCGCCCCCTTTGCAGAGAAGGATTACAGGACGCCCCCCTACTCGTCTCCGATCAGCGTCAGCACGTCGCCGATGATCCGCGTCATCGCGACCCTCGCGCCTGCCGGGTCGCGCGCGACGATCGCATCCGCCACCGCGGCATGGTCGGCGACGTTCGCGGACCGTCCCTTGATCCGGTTGGTGAAGCGGATGGAGGTGCGTAGCGCGGTCGACACGACCGACTGGAACTGCGCGTAGAACGGGTTCTTCGACGCGCGCAGGATCGCGACATGGAACGCGATGTCGGCTTCCAGCGGATCGGTAAGCCCCGCTTCGCCCGCCTCCATGCGCTCCAGCCCGCCGCGGATCGCGGCAAAGTCCGCCGGGTCGCCGAACCGTGCCGCCAACGCCGCCGCCTCGGGCTCGATCGCCACCCTCAACTGATTGAAATGCCGCAGGAGTTCGACCGAGAACTTCCGTTCCAGCGTCCAGCGCAACACGTCGGTATCGAACAGGTTCCATGCGCTGGCGGGCTGCACGATGGTCCCCTGTCGCGGTCGTGCGCTGACCAGCCCCTTCGCCGTCAGCATCTTTACCGCCTCGCGCGTTACCGACCGGCTGACGCCGTGCGTCTTGGCGATCTCAGCCTCTGTCGGAAACGGACGATGCTCGTACCGCCCGGTGACGATCGCGCGCCCGAGCGTGTCGAGCATGCCGTGAGTCAGGTTGCGCCCGATTATTCCTATGGCGGGTGGCGTTTCGACGTCTGTCGTGTCGGTAGTCATCGTGCGGGGTTCTGGCGCAACGGCGGCCTACTGTCACGCACATCGATCGCTAGACATTCGACTATTGTCGTATAAATATCGACGGAGCGGCCGACCGAGTGCTGGGAACCGGGTGGAAGAGGGAAAAGCATGAGCCTGTCCGGCATCGATCTGATCGTGGTCATCGTCTACGCGATCGGTATATTCGGTCTTGCGCAATGGGTATCGCGCGACAAGGGCGGCAAGGCCAAGGACAGCGCGGAGTATTTCCTGGCGTCCAAGTCGCTGCCGTGGTGGGCGATCGGCGCATCGCTGATCGCGGCGAACATTTCCGCCGAGCAGATCGTCGGCATGGCCGGCTCCGGCTATGCGATCGGCCTCGCGATCGCCTCGTACGAATGGATGGCGGCGCTGACGTTGCTGATCGTCGGCAAGTTCTTCCTGCCGATCTTCTTGCGCAACGAGATCTACACGATGCCGCAGTTCCTCGAACAGCGCTACGGCCCGTCGATCCGCACGCTGATGGCGGTGTTCTGGCTCGGCCTGTACGTGTTCGTGAACCTCACCTCGATCATCTGGCTTGGCTCGATCGCGGTCAACCAGGTCGCTGGCGTCAACCAGGACTTCGCGCTGATCGGCCTTGGCCTGTTCGCGCTGCTCTATCAGTTGAAGGGCGGCCTGAAGGCGGTCGCGCTGACCGACATCGTCCAGGTCACGCTGCTCGTCGTCGGCGGGCTGATCGTGTCCGGCCTCGCGCTGAGCGAACTGGGCGGCGACGCGGGCATGCTCGGCGGCTTCCACCGGCTGGTCGACCAGGCGCCGGACCATTTCCACATGATCCTGTCGAAGGACAATGCCTTCTATAAGGATCTGCCGGGCATCTCGGTGCTGGTCGGCGGCATGTGGATCGCCAACCTCAGCTATTGGGGCTTCAACCAATATATCATCCAGCGCGCGCTGGCCGCCAAGAACCTCGGCGAAGCGCAGAAGGGCATCGTGTTCGCGGCCTTCCTCAAGCTGCTCATGCCGATGGTCATCGTCCTGCCGGGGATCGCCGCCGTGATCCTGGCGCCCAATCTCGCCAAGCCTGACGAGGCGTATCCGACGATGATGCGCCTGTTGCCGCCCGGTCTGCTCGGACTGGTGTTCGCCGCACTCATCGCCGCGATCGTCGCGTCGACCGCGTCGAAGATCAATTCGATCGCAACGATCTTCACGCTCGATCTCTATGCCAAGCGACGCGGCGCGACATCGATCGCCGAGGATGGTTCGACCATCGTCGCGGACCCCGCGGTCGAGCGTAATCTGGTAAAGGTCGGGCGGATCGCCGCCGCGGTCGCGATCCTGCTCGCGATGATCACCGCACGCCCGCTGCTCGGCAAGTCCGACCAGGCGTTCCAGTATATCCAGGAATATACCGGGTTCTTCACGCCGGGCATCGTCGTGATCTTCATGCTCGGCCTGTTCTGGAAGCGCGCGACCGAAGCCGGCGCGCTGATCGCCGCGATCGCATCGTTCGCGATCTCGCTACTGCTGAAATACGCGGCGCCGGAGATTCCGTTCATGAACCGGATGCTGATCGCGTTCGTCGTCGCGCTGGTGCTCGCAGTAGTCGCCTCGCTGGTCCGCCCGCAGTCGAGCGCCGCCAACCGGATCGTCACGCGCGACGTCGACTATTCGACCACGCGGGGGTTCAACATCGCCTCGGTCGGCGTGGTGATGATTCTCGTCGCGCTTTATGCGGCATGGTGGTGAGTATGAGCGCTTTCATCGCCGTCGACTGGGGCACCACCAACCGCCGCGCGTACCGGATCGAGGACGGCAAGGTCGTCGCGACCGAACGGGATGATCGCGGTGCGGCAAGCGTCGCGGTGGGCGAGTACGAGGCCGAAGTCACCGGCATCCGCGCGCGGCTGGGCGACCTGCCGATGCTGCTCGCCGGCATGGTCGGATCGAACATCGGCTGGCGCAGCGTGCCCTATGTCGCAGTTCCCGCAGGCCTCGCCGCAGTCGCCGGAGCACTCGACCGGATCGACGACCATACCGCGATCGTGCCCGGCCTCTCCTACCGGGACGGACTGCACGCCGACGTGATGCGCGGCGAGGAGGTCCAGTTGCTCGGCGCGGTGGCAGCAGGACTGGTGCCGCCCGACGCATTGCTCTGCCAGCCGGGTACGCATTGCAAATGGGCGACCGTCGAGAGCGGCGCGATCGTCCGCTTCACCACCGCGATGACCGGCGAACTCTTCGCCCTGCTCCGCGCGCACGGCGTCCTGTCGCGCCAGCTTGGCCATCGGGTCGAACCCGGCGGCGCGTTCCTTGAAGGCGTCACAGAAGGCGCCAGGCGCGACCTCGCCGCCAGCCTGTTCGCGATCCGTGCGCGCGGCGTGCTCGGGATCGCCGACGACGCTCACGCTGCCTCGTTCGCCAGCGGGCTGCTGATCGGCGCCGACATTGCCGCGCGGATCGAGCGCGGCGCGACCGTCCACATCCTCGCCGACGCCGCTCTCGGTGCGCTCTATGCCAGCGCGATCGATGCGCTCGGCGGCACTGCTCGCCATATCGACAGTCAGGCCGCCTTCGTGGCCGGCATCACCCGCATCCAGGATCTTGCAGCATGACCACGCACCGCCAGGCTTTCGACGACGCTTTCGCCAAATGCCCGCTGATCGCGATCCTGCGCGGTGTGAAGCCCGATGAGGTCGAGGCGATCGGCGATGTGCTGGTCGATGCGGGCTTCACGATCCTCGAAGTCCCGATGAACTCGCCCGACCCGCTCGACAGCGTCGCCCGACTGGCGCGACGGTTCGAAGGGCATGCGGTCGTTGGTGCAGGCACGGTCCTGCGGGTCGAAGACGTCGAGGCGGTCGGCGCCGTCGGCGGCACGCTGATCATAGCCCCCAATGCGAACGTCCGCGTGATAGCCGCCGCCGCCGAGCATGGCTATGTCGCGCTGCCCGGCATCGCGACCCCGACCGAAGCATTCGCCGCGCTAGAGGCTGGCGCCGCCGCGCTGAAGCTGTTCCCCGCCGAGGCCGCCGGCCCCAACGTCCTGAAGGCGATGCGGGCGATCCTCCCGAAGGATACGCGCGTGCTGCCGGTTGGCGGGATCGTGCCGGAGGTCATGGCGGAATGGTGCACCGCGGGCGCGGCGGGGTTCGGCCTCGGCTCCGCGTTGTATGCCCCTGGAATGACCGCAGCGAACGTCGCAGCGCGTGCCGCCGCGTTCGTGACGGCGTTCAACGGCTGAGACTATAGCGGGTCTTGATGTATACATCATAATAATAAGCTGCGAGATGGGCCACCTTGAACAGCAGCAACGACTTGCTCCCGCATATTTCACGACCAAGGTCCAGTCCAGCGATGCCCGCCTCCGTCGCCAGCACGGACCGTGAATCAGAAGGTAACTGCGGGCCGTATCCCAAGTAATTCAGTTCGGTTGAAAACTGTTAGTGTTTTAGTCTCGGAATCTATCGAACCACGCGGTAAGGCACCTATGTGAATTGGCAGTTAGATATCGCGATATTTCAAGGCTTGGCGAGCCGTGCGGCTTTAGCTAACGATGGAAAGTCGGGCCGCCCCGAAGTTTGCGAGTTGCACTCGTAAGTTCTCGCGACGCTGATAGTTCATGTGTTTGACGGAAGCTTTCTGAACCTTGCGGATCCGCCGCTTGATCTTACCTTTTGTCCAGCGGTTTTGCTACTTGATGAGCCGGTAATTGATGTCACTCGCTATGCATCGGTATAACGCACTGCTTGTTTTGGCGAAGCGCGTATTAAGCAATCGTTTATGAGATACAGACTAAAAAATGCCTTGAGCAGCGCTGGTAGAGATATCGTAGCTGTTTCAATATCAATGTAATTTCGATAAATTGCCGAACGTTTAGCGAGACAACACCCTTCGTCGCCAATCCACATTCTAGATAATCGATTTCCGCTATTTACCATACCGCTCTAATACGCGAGCATGGCGATTGGAACACGACGAATAATATGGTGACGAAGTCGTTTTCTTACCGTTTAGTACCGCGCGACCTAGCTACAAGACAGAAAATCCTTTGGCTGGCTTCGTATCGCCCAATAGCAAGGTTCACCGTCGTCCTGTCGGCGTCACCGTCGACCGCACAGGCGCGATCTCCGTTGTTGATGACACTGCAATGTCGTTTGGCGGTTTTCGAACCTGCGTTACAGCGATATGCTGTGGAATGTTACGTTGGCTTCAGTAAGTGGGGCTTTCGGCGGTGAAGGGCGAGCAGCACGGCTTAGATACCGGCTGAAACTCCATCAACTCGACCCGGGTCCCGTCCGGATCATAGAAGTTGGCCTGCCACTTGCCGTCCAGCCCCATCTGAGGTCCATCGTGACGCGGACTCAAGCGGTTTTCGCGGTACAATGTCGTTACGGCTGCCTGCATGTTCGGCACGCCAAGCGAAAAATGGTTGAGGACGCCCAGCTGGTTGGCATTTACCTTATCGATCGGCACGTCCGATCCTGGCCCGACCATCATGTATTCGATCCAGTCACGCCCATCAGGCGCCTGCTGGGATACCCAGTCGACCTTTGTCGGCTCGAACGCGCCGAACCAGTAGGGTCGAAAGCCAAGCAGTCGACGGTAGAAGCTATCCTGCTTAGCGCGGTCGTGGACGGCATAGCCGACATGGATGACACGACCACTTATGGCACCAGGTACCGCGGTGGCATCGGGGTTGGCAGGTTGAACAAACTGGATCTCGTTACCTTCCGGATCGTGCGTCACAAACCAGCGATCACCGCCAGCCACGCCCAGAACAGGACCAAGCCCCTTCATGCCCTGCCCGGAGAGCCATGCACGTAGACGAGCCGCATCCGCTGTGACATAGGCCGCATGAGCGAGCATGCTTGCGCTCTGCCCGTTAGGCGCAGGCAGCACCTCCACAAACTGGCGGGAGCTGAAATAGAAGCGGACACCGGACGAGTTCTCCGGATCCACGCCCTTCCGTGCGCCCAATACATGCCTATAGAAGAGCTCTGATTTAACCATGTCGCGCGAGTAAACAGCGAGATGGGAGATGCCAGTGATAGCGGGGGGTATCTCGGGAGCCTTTGCCCCCAACAAGTTAGCTGCGGAGATCGCTAACAATAACAGTCGAGGCACCACGGATCAAATCCCATCCCACCCTATGCACGCGGTTGTGTGCCAGCAGCACATGGCATAGAGTACTTCACTATCGTTGTCACGCATGACCTGCGCTTCGTTTAAGACTGCTGGAAACTGAACGTTTTGTCCCTTGTCTCTTTGGCGAGGGCATTTGATAAACTCGGCGAGTGCCACGCCGCCGAGGCTGTCGTGCGGCCGTCCTGTGCTGTAGTCCGTCCGCCATGTTTCAATGACCCGTTTCGCCGCAGCGAGCGAGCAGGTGCTCGTTCAGGCATTCATTACGCAAGCGAGCATCGAACAACTCCACGACGCCGTTCGGCTGCGGCTTGCCGGGCGTGATGCAATACCGTTCTACGCCGGTGTCTTAGCACCAGATAAGAACGGCGTGAATGTTCAGTTCGGTCTCAATACCGCCGACTACCATGCACGGTAGCGCGCGACGTTCGGCGATAGCGTCCACTTGCGTATGGCCCATTAGCCTGACCGCGAGGTATCCCGGACGCACGCCAGGCACTCCCGAATGTCATCATCGATGACGTTAAGGATGCGAAACCACCAGCCGCAAGACCAAGTAATCGGCACGAAGCCCACCGACAACGTTGGTTGGGTTCCTGTGGGATCGCCAGCGGACCCAGAGCGCGCTTCCGGCCGCCACTCTTTCGCACCGCCCCCCGCTCTTCGCGCTACAGCCGCTACACGTTCTTTAGGTTCATGCTTTCCGTTGCGCATGAGCAGGATTGCAGCCCATCGATAGCCGAACAGGCGTTGTTCATGCGCGATCTTACGCATCCCCTCGCGGACAGGATCATAATTCCTGAAAGCGGCTCATATTGCATGCCGAAAGCTGGACCCTGAGCAGCCCCCACCGGGTGGTCCGGGTAGATAGTTAGTGCATTGTCGCCTCCGCCGCCATTGCCGGGCGTAGGTGGAGCGAAGCGGAACCGGAGGCTGGCAATGGCGGGGTCGCTGCTGCTGGCG